>NZ_JBWBAQ010000003.1:0-858456 GCF_056108365.1 Yoonia sp. SWMV100
AAATGTTCTATAACCCGAAACGCAAACATGCCAGAAACGGTATGCTGTCGCCCGTCGACTTTGAAAATAGACAGCATAATGCGAACCAAGAAGGTGTCTAGGAAACTAGGGGCTATTCATTATAACGTTTCCAATCGAGCACCGGACAGACACAAAACCATCCTCGAATGCCCGCTTCGCACCTTTTTTCGGCCTTTGGTGCAGAGTGAAGCATCTTGTATAATGGGCTCTCTCGGTGAATTCGCTGCGGTTTGCTTGGAGGTCGGCTTTCTTAACCGGGGCCCACGGACTGTCGCGAGGTGTTCGCCAAAGACGCCGCAAACGTCTAGCGACCATCTGAGTTGTCGTATGTTTCCGACCCCACTTTTCTGATTAAGCCACGGCTTGCTCCGTTTTGACGCGGTTGAGTGCGGGTTTGGCTACTAAGTCACTGGATTCGCACGCAGTTTGGTTTGTTTTGTTGACCTATTGTTGACCTGGAATTTGGACAGCAAAAAGCTCCGCGGAAGGCGGGGCGTAAAGCATTGTAGTTATTGGTAATTTTGGTTGCGGGAGTAGGATTTGAACCTACGACCTTCAGGTTATGAGCCAAAGCTCCTGCGATTCCAATAACTTAGGGAATTCAATTACTTATGGGTCAAGCCTTTGATTTCGCGCATTTTTCATTCCGGCAAAGCCCGACATTGACCTGTTTTCGTCGTCACCGTCCGCGCCAAAACGGCGTATGCAGGTTGAGGTGGCGTTGAGGTAGGCATCTCAACTGCTTCGATGGATCATGATCGCGACCGGCCCAATGCTGCCGCTCGTCGCTGCCATCAACGCCGCGGCGCGACATTCCCGCAAAGCAGACATTTGCCGAAAATTGCTTGACCAAGAAATTTGTGAGGCAAACGAGCTAAACTGACTTGATCACTTCACGCCACAGCAGGGGTCTGCTAGGATCTGAGCATGGCCTATTTTTACTTGGACGACAGTAAACACCATAACTTTGGGTTTTCTCTGGCGGCCTTTGTCATCTGTGATTCCAACCCAACCGACGAAGTAAGCTCGATATTTCGGAATCATGGGTTTGATCCCGACGTGTTCGAGTTTAAGTCATCTGCGAAGATGAGTGATGACGCCACTCTCCAAAGGCTCCGGGAGGCTTTGAAAGCCTTCATCGGAATCAATTGCAAAATAGCTGTGTGTGTTGTCGACGGTGATAAGCGATTGGGACCTGCGGCTTTGAAGCTTTTGAAAACCGCTCTGACCCATCCCCAGCTCAATGACCGCGAACATCAGGTCTTTTTCGATGAAGGTTTGTTTCGATCGACAAAAGTAGCTGCAACTCTAGTCGAAGGCGTTGAGGCGTTGGACAACTGCGAGTTTCATTTTGAACAGGACTCCCAAAGCATTATAGGGATTCAACTTGCCGATATTGTAGCCCACACATGCAGCATGATGCTGCTAGAGACACTTGGTCACATAAAAAAGAAGATCGTGGCCCAGGCTCCTGGCGACAGTGTGTATGATGGCTTAGAGATAGAGCTGGGTTTCGAAATGTGGGCAGGCATACGTTATGCATTTCTCAGCCAAAACAAGCCGAACCCCAAGGACGCCTTCCAAATCGCAAACGTCGATGTTTACCCTTGGGGTTTGTTTGTCGATGAAAGTGTCGATGAGCGGGTCGCATCCGCAGCAAAGAACCGTTTCGGAGAGAACTATTTGGGCTGTATTCATTGACGGCTCAGAGCATACATACAACGACAGTTTGCAATTCGGCAGCTCATCCCATCAAACCGGCAATTATATTCGACCGCAAAATCACTGGTTACCTCGATCTGATCCGCATACCCTATAGGCAGTTTAACGAAAGAATTGGAAATTAGTCGGTCTAGGCCAGAGGCGATGGCTTTGCCCAACCCAGCAGGACAGAATGCAAAACAATACTTTCGCAATACTTCTCAAAGATCTTCGGGCCGAGTTGGCATCGGCAATAGCAAATTTCAAAGCTTATGATGTCCCTGCGATTTGTGAGCGGATTGGTTTGTCAGAGGGTTCTGAGGAAGAAGCTTTCCAAAGCAAGCACAAGTATACGCAGAAACGGATTGCGGGTCTGACGGCCGATGAACTTCTAAGGGTTGCGCGGTTGTTTCATGCCGAAGAAGGCGGGTACGCATTAGGAGAAGTGCTTGCAAAGGTTGAGGATCTACAAATCCGTCCAATTACAAAATTGACAAGACGGCGGGTTATCAAGCTCTTTGATGGCCAGCCGCTGGCAACTGAGGTTGAACATATGGATTTCATCCGCTCCGTTTGGCCTATAAGAGACATGCCAGCGGTTGACGGCATTCAATATGACAACCTTGAAGCTTTTTTAGTGCAGCACACACTCAGGAATGATGATCTGACGCAGCAAGAGCTGATGGAAAGCCTTGGCCTACTGGAGTGCTCCACATCCCAGTTCTTCAAGTTTCTCGAAGCGGTCACTTTCGCCGAATATCAAACTGTGAAAAGGCAGGTCGAGCTGGCCGAAGCTATCGATCTGCTTTTACGACACGATGGGTATGCGTTGGTCAAATTGGGGATGATATCTGGGTCTCCAGTTTTCAAAGTGCGCGATCTCCCAGATGGAAGCCCGTCTGACAACGAAATATCGATAGCGATAAAGAATTTTGAAACCAGCCAAGTAAGTCCGCGTTGGCAGGCTGCGCTTGAAAGTAGATCTTCTGACCCTGAGCGTTCGATCACGTTGGCGCGGACTTTACTAGAGGACGTCTGTAAATGGATATTGCACGAAGCTGGCGAAGGTTGGGACGAGGCTGCTGACTTACCGGCACTTTATAAGAAAACAGCAAAGATCTTGAACCTTGCTCCAGACGATCATACTGAGCAAATTTTCAAGCAAATACTGAGTAGCTGCCAATCGGTTGTCAGTGCGCTAGGCGCGCTACGCAACAAGCTCAGTGATGCGCACAGTATTGGTCCGAAGCGAGTGCGTCCAGCTGCCCGACATGCTGAGTTGGCTGTGAACCTTGCTGGAACAATGTCAACGTTCCTAATTGCAACGTGGGCCAACAAGAGTGACAAAACCTGAGAAATGAGTGGCCGTGGCTTTATTCATAACTTCGATCTGCGACAGGCCCAGCTCAGGCGCTGGACTTCTGCGCTGTGGGCTTGCAGAGTTTTTGGAAGGACATGTCTTTCTAAGAAGGAAAACGGCTCCAAAATAAATTTTAGAGGGCAAACAATGCAGGTTTCAAAAGACCACTTTTTGCTGGCGGCTAAGGAAATTGGTCAAAGCGGTGAAAACGACACTCTGCCATATGATATAGATGCAGGATTTATTCGAGATAAGGCTGACGAGCTTTCCTCTATCTGTTTCGACTTGTTTCAAAGTATCGACGCACGAAATCAGAAAAACGCTGTTGGATATGTTAATGAACTGACCGTTGCTTCGGAAAGGTTACTGGCCCCTTCAGGGTCTAATGGCTTTAGGATTACAACAAAAATTCAACCTTTCTGGAATTTGTATTTGAACGGCCTTGGTATTGCTATTGCGGAAGCCAACGAAAAGAATCGCAGCGCGAGGGTTCATTCCTATAGGCTCGGCGGTGAAGCTCCTTCCTTCTTCGATCGGTCAAGGTCCTGGCGTACCTATAAGGAGGAAACTCTAAAAGAACCGGTACTAAACGAAGCCGGTTCTGTTGTTGTACAAACAGATATTTCCAGTTTCTATGAGCATATTTACCATCATCGACTTGAGAACGTCATTAGGGATCTCGGCGACACTAATTCAACGGTTGCCTCGCAAATTGATCGCATTTTGAGTAAGCTAGCGGCTGGACGTTCCTTTGGGTTACCAGTTGGCGGCCAGTGCGCGCGCATACTTGCAGAAGTGATGATGACACCCATCGATAGGTCACTATCAGATGCAGGTATCGTATGGCATCGCTTCGTAGATGATTTCACCTTGATTTGTAATTCGCAACAAGAAGCATACAAGGCACTTTCGGTTCTTTCTCACTCACTTGCCGATTATGGTCTGTCTCTCAACCGAACTAAAACAACGACTTTGAGTGCTAAGCACTACATAGACTATGTTGCCGCGCAATTGGGCGACGGTGAAGACGCGAGTATGGCGCTCCGAGAGCTAGATCTGCATTTTGACCCCTATTCTGACGCAGCACATGGTGAATATGAGCAGCTCAAGAAATCATTTGAAGATATAGACGTCCAGTTTCTGTTGGATCTCGAGAAGGAGAAATCGCAGCCTGACAGTTTTGTGCTTGCCCAGATTGGGCGAGCCTTGAAATTTCAAGAGCCAAATGTTGCTGCTCAGTTGTGTGCGACGCTGCTGGAACCAAAGAACCTCAATTCTTTTCGCGCATCTTGGTCCAAAATCATGCGAGGCGTCTATTCAGTAAGGGCCAATAATGAGTTTGAGATCGTTTTCGAGCAAATAGACAACCTACTTGATTTTCTACCAACCTCTGTCCCACACCTTCTATTGCCAGAGGCTAATAACCTGCATTTCCTGCGTGCGATACGGTTCACACGGACCGATTCAAGAGGGGCCTACGTGAGGAGTGTTTTTGACAAGAGTAATTCTTCGACAGTTAGGCGAGCTTGCATCGACTGCTGGAGACACTGGCGCGATCGGGCGAGCTTTACTCGCTTGAGGAACCAATGGGAAACTCTAAGTCCTGACGAGCAAAGGATGCTTTGGGTTGCAGCTGGAGACTTTGGTGATGAAGGTGAAAAATCAAAAAACCAATTGAGACGATCACTTTCGCAGGTTTGGCGCCTTGGATTTGAACCCCCAAAGGGACCAACCTTTGCATCGACTTTCGTAGAATGGACAGAGAATGGCGCTTAAAAGGCTCCCGTTTCGAGATCCAAGGACTGTGGCGAGGGATATCCCCGGCGTCCTAGATATGCTGTTTCCTCGGCTTAGTGGTGGACTGGTTGCTTCGCTAAATCGCAAAGCATTCTCGTTTGACGGCATAGAGCCCATATCGAACGAAATAGTCGATCAAAGTCAGCTTCAGAAGGCTATGCTGTTTGAGCTTGCTGTTGTTCGAGCCGAGCAAATTTTGGCTGGAAAGCTAAACCCTGAATGGGAAATTTGCATCCAAATCGCGGCGAAACGTCAGAGTAGGCATTTCGATGCGAAGGTTCCTGGCGAGATAACGGAGAGCGACAAGTCAGTAGCAGAGCACGCTGCACAAAACCTAATCACTATGCTGCAAAGTGTGCAGGGGCAACATCCCGGAACTCAGTTGGAGGCCAATCCCATAATACCTGGAATGGGATGGATTGCTTCGGGGACCGGGGATTTCTCGCTAGGTAAAATCCTCATTGAGGTGAAGCATACAAGCCGAAACTACGGTGCAGGCGACTTTCGGCAGGTTCTGATGTATTGGATATTGAAATATGCTAGCACAATTGAGCACGACACTGACGTTTGGTCGGATTGCCTCCTTTTAAATCCAAGGCGTAACTCCGCACTTCTTGTAAACTTCGACATGCTGCTGGAGTCAGCTTCTGCCAGTTCCAACCGGGTCGAGCTGTTTGAACTTTTGCGATCAGTCGTAGGATACGATTTGGAGCGAAGATAACAGTTCTAATGGCCGCTGCCGCGGATAATAGGATGGAACTAGCACTTACAGCGAAGGTCTGATTTCCCGCCGTCTCGTTTAGGGTGGCATGCCCTCCGCGACTTGACCGCCACCTTGCGCCACCCCGCCACCCCTCCCGGCATGCTTCGCTTGATAGTGGCGCGAATCTACGCGTCATGGGATGACGACTGGAGGGTGAGTTGCATGGTCAACCGATTGCGATTGAATGAGAAATGCGTCCGCGAGGCTGATCCGGCGGCAGGGCGTGATTACCAGATTTTTGACACGGATGTGCGGGGCTTTGCAGTCTGCATATACCGGTCTGGGAATCGCGCCTTCACCATCGACTATCGCCATGCAGGGCGGCAGCGGCGGATGACTATTGGGCGCTGGCCGGAATGGTCGACGACGTCCGCCCGCGACCGGGCGAAGGAATTGCGACGTGAGATCGACGCTGGTGGCGATCCATTGGGCCAGAAGGAAAGCGGGCGAGAGGCCCCAAGGTTCAAAGATCTGATCGAGCGCTACACCGAAGTTCACCTGCCGCACCTTTCCCCAACCAACGCCTCAGACCAAAAATCGATGCTGGCGAAACTTGTGGCGCCGGAATGGGGCAACAAGCTGGTGATAGAGATCACGCCCTATGATGTGGAAAAGCTGCTGAACAAGGTCGCTGCTGGCCGGGCCCGCCCTTCAAAAGCCAAGCCCAACAACCGGGCGCGGAAGCTGCAGGGGGCCAAGCCCACTCCGGTGCGTGCCAACCGAACCGGCGAGGTGTTGCGCAAGATGTTTACCTATGCCGTGGGTTGGGGTTGGCGCGACGACAATCCCGCCTCGAGTTTCCGCCGCCGGATCGAAAACGCGCGCGAACGCTTCCTATCCCATGAAGAAATCCGCAAACTGGCCGAGGCGCTGGAAGCGGCCGAGGATCGCCGCGCGGCCGACATTATCCGGATGTGCATGCTGACTGGCGCGCGGGTGGGCGAGGTGCGCCAGGCGCAGTTTGTGCACTTCAACCTCGAACATCTCAGTTGGTCGAAACCCGCCAGCATGACCAAGCAGCGCAAGGTCCACCGCTTGCCGATTTCGGATGAGGCGGCGGCGATCGTGCGACAGCGCCAGCTGCTGGTTCCGCGGGGATGCCCATTGCTGTTTCCGGGTGATGTGCCGGGGCAGCCTGTAAAGGAAATCAGGCGCTTCTGGGCCAATATCCAGAAGCAGGTTGGCATACCGGATGTGCGCATCCACGATCTGCGTCATACCTTTGCGTCCCTGCTGGTCAGCGGCGGCGCATCGCTGGAAATGATCGGCAAGCTGTTGGGCCACAGCCAGATGCAGACGACGCAGCGCTATGCCCACCTGATAGACTCGCCGCTGCGCGCGGGCGTCGATGCCGTGGCCAGCGCCTTCAGGCCTCGGCCAAAATTGGTGCATGACGCGGACGAGGCGCAGAAGTTGGCATGAGTTTCTGCGCCTCATCGACACCGTTCGTCAGCACGTTTCTCGCAGCGCTTTCCAGATCGGGGTGAGCCTGCGGCGGATTGTGCGTTCATCGGGCACCTCGCCACTTTCGGATTTTTTGACGAACCATTCCTGCACTTCCCCGACCCATTCGGCCTGCGTCTCAGGAACGCCGTGTTCATGAACGCGGCGAATGAGCGAAATATACATCCCATCCCAATCGTAGCGTGCTGTCGAACCGATGTGTGACGCCGGACGCCGCAGCAGATCGCAATCCGTCTCGAAACGATGAACGTCATCGGCCATGATCAATAGGTCTGCCAGTGTGACCTCAATGCGGTCGGACGGGTCCGCGATCATGATCCAGTCCTCCTGGTCCTTCGGCCTGACACGGCGCAGAAAGCTCTTTGTTGGTCCGGTTCCGCAGCGCCGGAACATCTGCAAGATATCCGTGACCGACACCACAACGTACCCGGACACGATCTGCGATCCGACAATGAGCGGTGCAATCGCCGTCATGATGTCGAAACGCCCGACCGATGCCCAGCCTGCAATATCTGCAAGCGTGCAATCCCAGCGAGCGGCGGCTTCGTGCAGGGTAAAATAAACGCGGGGTGGTAAAGCCATGCCTCAATTCCTTTTCTTGTTGTTCTGGAACAGGCCATCACACCGCGCCCCTGTGGAGGCGGCCTTGGGCCTTGCTAACGGGAAATGGGGATCAACCGCGCGGGAAATCCGCAGCGGCCGCAGGGCAGTGAAAGATCAAACGCAGATCGAAAATAATCTCACTCATGTCTGCCTCCCTCTCCTGCCGATTCTGCAAACTACTCTACCTGTGGATGAAGCACAGAACAAAGGATGAGTGCAATCTGAGTCATTCGCTAACGTTGCGTGTGGGCGCTGAGGCCGAGCGACATCAGAGACGGAAAATCTCGAAACCTCAATAACACAAGGGGTGGCATTGGTATGGGCAAATGACCGCCACCCTGCGCCACGCCGCCACCCCTGTCGATCTGCTCTCGCTGCCTGACGACGTCCGCCCACGACGGGCGGCGAACAGGAGGCAGAAATGATTCAATCACAGACTGAACCGGAAATGACCGGCGCGACCCTGCTGTCGGGCTGGATCAGCCGCAAGGAGCTGGCCGAAGCGCTCGGTGTAACGGTCGACACCCTCGGGCGCTGGGAGGCGCGGCGCATCGGGCCGCCCTGCGTCCGCGCAGGACGCATGGTGCTCTATCGACGCAAGGCGGTGCAAGATTGGCTGGCAGCGCAGGAAATGCCACGGGCCAAGACGGCAGGTGGTCGGAAATGACTACCATGCCATTCGGCCCCGCTTGCAGCACAGCGCCCTACAATTCCGTCACGGGCGATGACAATTGGCCCCAAGACCGCCTCGCCGAGGCCCGCGCCGTCATCGCCGATGTGGCGCATCATTCCGACCACCTGATCTGGCTCGCCTGCAGGATCCTCGCCGCTCATGGAGACACTGCAGCCGAGCGTGAAGACGCCCAGCGGCTGTTGGTGGTGATCGATGCACGGCGGCCGGTGTGGCGTGCCCAGCGCGAAGAGAACGGGAGGGCCGCAGAATGATGCGCCGCGGCACACCCGAAGCTGATCTGCAGCGCGCTGTCGTGCAGGCCCTGCGCCTCACCCTGCCCCGCACCGCAATCATCCATCACTGCGCCAATGAGGTGACCGAGCCCGGACCTCGCGGTGCAAAACGTCAGGCTATCCTGGTCGGGATGGGCGTCCATGCGGGCTTTGCCGATCTGATGGTCCTATGCGATGGCCACGTGCTGTTTCTCGAGCTGAAAGCCCCGAAAGGGCGGCTGCGCCCGACACAGGAGGCCTTCCGCGATGCAATGCTGGCACAGGGCTTTGGCTGGGCGCTGGTGCGCAGTCTCAACGACGCGCTGGGCGCGCTGGCCGATCACGGTTTTACAACCCGCATTGCGCGCCCTGCAAGGAGGTCCGCGCCATGAGTCATGACGCCACCAACTGGGCCATCAAGCAGCGCGGGTTGAAGCCCACCACCAAGATCGTGCTCTGGCATCTTTGCGACCGGTTCAACCCGGACTTTGGCTGCTTCCCCTCACAGGCGCGGCTTGCGCATGATTGCGAGATCAGCCGCTCCACCCTGAACGATCACCTGCGCCAGCTGGAGGCTGGCGGCTTGCTAAGCCGCGTGCCCCGGATTGATCCGGTGACCAAGCGTCAGCTGCCCACTCGCTACATCCTGGGGTTCGAGCGCGGCTTCACACCGGCTGATGTGGTGCCGAGTCCGGAAATCGGACACGGCATCACAGGCTCTGTGGAAATCACCGATGACACAAGCAAATGCAGTCTCGATGAGCCTGGCTCGAATGATCCATGTCCGGATTTCGGACACGGGAGTGACCCAAAAGCCGTGTCCGGATTTTCCCCCGACCCGTGTCCGGAAAATGGCCAAAGCCGTGTCCGGAATCCGGACACTAACCTTGTAAGAGAACCACTAAGTAAATCAGTAAAGGAGGAGGAGGACGCGGCTGCGCGCGAGGCCGATTTTGATCGGTTCTTTGCCGAGTTGCTCTCGGCGCTGGGCTTCGCCGCCAATGCCAACCTGCCCGCGTGGTGGCAGGGCGAGGCGGTCAGAACCCATGTCCGTCGCTGGACTGACGACCTCGGGCTCTCCGAGGATCGGATCCTCCAGACCGCCACAGAAACCCGGCGGGATCACCCCAATCCGCCTGATGGTCCCAAAGCGCTGGATCGGTTCATGGAACGCGCAGCTGGGTGCGATGCGCAGGCGGCTGCTAATGCCGGGAAAGCCAAGCGCAGCAGCAAAGCCCAAAGCAAGCCACGGCCCAGCCACGATGAAACCGCGGCGTTCTATGCGGCCAAGGTGAACTCCGACGAATACTTACCGCCGAACATGATTAGCGCCGCGACATGCGGATTGATGCTGGAACGGGGGCTCGTCACCCCAGAACGCCTTCGGATGCGGGGTGTGCTATGACCTTGCAAAGACCTATCCTCAATCGCGGCGGACGCACAAAACGTGCGCTGGGCGTGCAAGCGGCACTGGAATGGGCATTCCGGATCGAGAAGGCCCAACTGGAACTGCCCGCGCCAAAGTATGTGACCGATGAAGGCTTTGGCTTCGGCTTGGAATACGTCCTGCTGCAGCGCGCGGCGCTGGGCTGCAAGGTGGACGGCGGCCAGTACAAGATGGGCAGCTACACCCATCCTGATGCCGAGGTCATCGCCGCCACCGTCGCTGGGATGCCAGACAGCCTCGGCGGCATCCGCATGGCGATCCGCGTGGCTGAACTGGCGCGCGCCGGGATGACGCCCGACTGGATGCCCGGCGTCGTCCCACGCTGCGTTCCGGTCGAGACCAAGCGCAATCAGCACGGCGAGCGAGCGACCACGGTGGTGGTCAGCACTGAACGGGTGCTGACCCGCGGCAAATTGCGAACGGTGGAAGTTTTAGCCTGTCCGGTCACTTGGAGGCCGCACCCTGAGCAGATTGCGTCCGCACGCAGCGGCTATGAGGATTGGTGGCGGGCGCTGCATTGGGTGCGGGATGGCATAGTGGCAGGAGATATGCTGCGGGACGTCGAAGTGACCGGTGCGATGCCAAAGATGCAGCCTTGGCGTATCCTGTAGTTGACCCGGCGATAAAGCCCTGGTACTGGTGGGCCAAAAAGGAGAACAAAATGCTTGACCAGATGTTGGACGTTGGGGCGTGGGTGCAGGCAAAGCGCGAAGGGTTGGGATTGACCCAGAAAGGTTTTGCGGAATTGTTGGGTATGTCCGAAACCGGTGAGCGCACGATTCGGGGTTGGGAGTTAGGCGAGCATTTTCCTACGCCGGCGAAGCTGGCCCAGATTCATAACCTTCCCGATACAGCGCTTCTACGCAGCCCCTATGCCGCCGCCCCCGATAGCGCTGATTTTTCGTTCATTGACCTCTTTGCTGGTATTGGCGGCATTCGTTATCCTTTCCAGAAACAGGGAGGTCACTGCGTCTTTACATCAGAGTGGGACAAGTTTGCCAAAAAGACATATGCTGCGAACTATGGCGAAGTTCCCCACGGCGACATCACCAAGATTGCAGCCAGCGACATACCAGCTCACGACGTTTTGCTTGCGGGCTTTCCATGCCAGTCGTTTTCGCAGGCAGGATTAAAGCAGGGGTTCAACGATACGCGCGGCACAATGTTCTTCGAGATCCAGCGCATCCTTGCCTATCGCCGCCCCAAAGCTTTCCTGCTGGAAAATGTCAAGCAGCTTAAGGGTCACGATCAGGGCCGCACGCTTAAGACCATTCTTGCGATCCTTGAGGGGCGGGCCGTACCCGAAATCCCTGCATCTGTGCCAATGTCGGAAGAATCGCGGAAATCGCTCGGTGCAAAGCTGAACTACCGCGTCGATTATCGCGTCCTGAAAGCAGCAAACTTCGGAGTCCCACAGAACCGCGAGCGCGTTTACATTATCGGTTTCGACCGGGACCAGGTTGAGGCGGCAGAATTAACTAACATCTGCTCTGAAATTCTCGATCGACTTGCAGCCGTGAAGGGCAAGCCTCGCGTAGGTGACATTCTGGAAGACAACGCTGCGATCGATCCGAAATATACCATTTCAGACCGTTTGCTGGCGGGACATGCCCGGCGCCTGGCAGAACACAAAGAAAAGGGTAACGGCTTCGGCTACAGTATTTTCACGAAGGACAGTCCCTACACCAACACGATCAGCGCCCGCTACTACAAAGACGGAAGCGAGATCCTGATCGATCAGGGCGACATAGGTCGAAATCCCCGCAAACTGACGCCACGGGAGTGTGCAAGACTCCAGGGCTTTCCGGAAGAGTTCAACGTAGATGTAGTCTCGGACTGCCAGAATTATCGCCAGTTTGGGAACTCGGTTTCTGTGCCGGTGATCGAGGCCATTGCTGCCGAAATGAAGCCGTACATTTCGGGATAGCAGGTGACAGACATCGTCTCCCCCGAAAAACGTAGTGACATGATGTCCGGCATTCGGGGGAAGAATACCAAGCCGGAAATCACTGTTCGCCGCCTGCTTCACCGGCTTGGTTACCGGTTCCGTTTGCATCGCAAAGACCTGCCGGGAAAGCCGGACATCGTGTTGCCGAAGTGGCGCACCGTAATTTTTGTGAACGGTTGTTACTGGCATGGGCACGAGGACTGCCACTTATTCCGCCCGCCCAAAACCCGCACGGAGTTCTGGGCCAGCAAGATCAAGAGTAATCAGGAAAGGGACATGCGTAATTATGCCGCTTTGCGAAACGCAGGATGGAAAGTCGTTGTCGTCTGGGAGTGTGGGGTTTCAAAGAAACTGAGACTTTCCGACGCGCAGTTGGAGACGGCGTTGAGCGAGGCGCTGTCATCGCTTGGGACATGGTTTGATATCCGCGGGTAGCTCCCTGCAGAGCAATTCCACCTCCAGATTACTGTGGCTACGTTTTATGCGTTAGACCAACCCGTATGCTCTCAGGAGATCACTTGGACCGAAATCTAGGCCTGCCGTCTCCCAAGCGTCTTTCCGTTGCTCGTAGATCTGCATCAAGAGGACGATCCGGCTGACCTTTTCTTCATGATGAAAGCGGCGGTGACAGTTCGGGCAAAGCGCTACAATGTTTTCCGGCACGTCAAAGTTCTTTCCCGCTCCGAGCGAATGCTGGGCAGAAAGAGGCATCAGATGATGGGCTTCGACATATGGCTTGCCCGTAGCTGAACAAGAAAATGTCTTGTGACCGGAGTCAACCTCACACAGGAAATGGGCGCTTTCGATAGCAGTTACCGCCGCCTTGAGATTACGCGGGATGCGAAGCACAGTGGTTGGCGAAGCTGCCTTTCCGATTTCTGCGAATACCAGCGCCTGGTATTTATCGTCTTCATAGTCCGGCAACGGTGAGGCGCCTGCTTGCCATTCAGCATAAGGCATAAAGCCAACGTGGGGATACTGGTCGGTGCCACGCACGAAAATGTAAAACACATCACCCCTTTGAGCGTCAAAAGAGTTCGCGGAGGACATGTACAGCCTGAGCTCGTTACCCTGCATCTTTGGAAATTTGATGGAGAGCGGCTCGGTAGACGTGCGAGCAGGATCTGTGCGATTATGTACCTCGAACTGGAAGCGCGCGGAGCCTGACCCCCGCGGGAATCCGTTGATCGGGTACAAGAGCTCAAGAACGCGTTTCTCAGCGCGATCAATGGTGACCGAACGGTCATGATCCGCTTCGGTATTAGTCACAACCGAAAAGGCTCCGGCAGTCGCACCGAAACGGGCGCGTTGGGGTGGGGTCATCTCTGGCATTTAGGATTCCTTTGTCTGGCAGAACTTGATTACCGATTCGGAATCGGGTAAATACAGGGTATTAGGCTTGATATCGGCCGTATACCCGAAAAATACCCTGCAAATACCCGCTCCTGCGGTGCTCTTGTCCGAGCGCTCATCCACAGCTTTCTGCGCATTTTGTTCCGTTGGACATTTCAAGCCGCTAAAACCTGACACTTGCGACAATATGCTCGAAGCCATCCCCTTGGGTATCCGGCGACCGGGGGGCAACCACACGGGTGCAGGACTGCCCGGCGAACTGGATGCGGTCATAGGTTGGGGGAGGGACAACAAGTCGGTGACCATCGTTTGGTTCCGCCCCACCGGCTCGGATAGCGGTTCGCTTTCATCGCAAGAACCTGCTTGGGAAACCGGACATCTTATTGCCAAAGTAGCGCACTGCAATTTTCGCGAACGGTTGCCACTCGCTCGGACGCGAGGACTGCCACCTGCTCCGACCACCCAAATCCCGAACGGAGTTCTGGACCAGCAAGATCGAGAGTAATCAGGCAGGGGACATACGTAATTATGCCGCTTTGCGTAACGCAAGATGGAAAGTCATTGTCGTCTGGGGGCGTGGAGTTACAAAGAAACTGAGCATTTCCGAAGAGCAGTTGGAAAAGGTGCTAAGTGAGGCATTGGTACCCGACGGGACGCGATTGGATATTCGTGGATAATCGCCGGTTGGCGAAATGATGGTGTTACGTGTAAGCTATTGATGATTCTTGTTTTAAGGGCATTCAATGGCTGAGCCAGTTATTCCGACCGACCCGAAATCCGCTTTATATACCGTCTGCTTGTTTCTGGCACAGTCAGGGGACCCTCATACGGAGTTAGGCTTCAATTCGCAAAACGCTGCTTTTGAGGCCATTGGTACGAAGTTCGGTGTGCCGAAGAATACTGTGAGAAACGTGCGTGACACGTTTGACCGGTTTACGGATAGCGACCGGGTTGGGTGGGAAAAAGCGGATTTGCCACCTCGTTTAAAAATGATCTTTGATCAGCATTCTGACGTTGCACGAGATGAATTGCGCGATATCTCGTTGAAAATCATGGAAACAGATTGGGAGACAATCAGCCTGACGGACGGAGACGAAATGGACGACGAAGCGAACGTTGAAGTCACCTCCCCGAATTCCTTGCCGTCCATGACCCTGCCTGATCTTGAGGATTGCCAGCGGTTAAGCAAAGAGCGTGCTGCACAGATCCCGATCGACCGTGTTTGCGCACCATCTCCGGAGGTCTGGGAGCAGATTCTTCAACTTTACATAGCAGAAGTACCCAATGACAAAGCCGTCGTTGTCGGTGGATCTGCTATGTCCATCGAGACCGGAAACGACAAAATTCTTACTATCAGTGCGCAAGAGTTCCCTCGTTGTTGGGCGGTGCGGCCTTACGTCCTCGGAATTCTGAAATACGAAGAGCTGGTTGACCAGCTGGCCAAAGAACTGGGCTTTGCAAATCGGAGTTCCGGCCGTGTGAAAGAAGACGTGTTCAAGAAACTCCCCTCCCAGACTTGGAAAAACGACCTTTCAGCAAAGGACGTCGCGAGCATCGAAAACGCAATCGCGAACAAGTTGTCCCTGAGTTCCGAAGAACAGGATCGTTTTCTGAAGTTTCTCGCCGACCACAAATGGTCCGGAGTTTCAAAGACGCTGGAGCGAGGCGATTGGCCCGTCTCAGCCATCGTTGGTGCTGGCGGTTGGTTGGCAAACGCATCCACCAGACGTGGCGAGCTGTCGATTGCACTCGCTAAATCCGACGCCTTTGAGGAGCTGATGCAAGTCGCCGGTTCCGTAAGTGAAACGACACCCTTGGCCTTAAGTAAATCCTCGGTTCCCGCGCTGAAAGGCGGCGAAAACGTGATCTTCTACGGCGCACCTGGAACTGGTAAATCCAGCAGGGTTGATAGGAAAATCAGCGAAAAAGGAAAAAAACCGTTTAGAACCGTCTTTCACCCCGACTTGCAGAACAGCGATTTCTTCGGCTGTCTAAAGCCGCAAATGGATGGCGAAAAAGTCCGGTACGGTTTTGCCCCCGGTCCGTTTATGAAAGCTATTGCCGAGGCTTACCTTTACCCTGCGGAGCCGGTTTTTCTTGTCATTGAGGAGTTGAACCGCGCAGCTGCAGCGGCTGTATTCGGCGATCTTTTTCTTCTACTCGACCGCGATGACGACGGAAAAGGTGAATATGATGTCAGTTTCCCTTCGCCGGAAAGCGAAGAATGGTTCGGCACAATGACGGGGGTAGCTCACAAGGCCCTAAGGCTGCCATCAAACCTGTTTATCTATGCCACCATGAACAGCGCCGATCAGGGTGTTTACCCGATCGATACCGCCTTCCGGAGGCGGTGGCGTCAGGAATATCTTCCGCTGGACTACGAAAAGGGGCCGTCCGGTGACGTTACGTATGTGGATGCAATGGGAAACCATCATACACTGCCGTGGCGCGCCTTTATCAAGATATTGAACGGGCATCTCACTGGCAGCAAAACACTGGGAATTGCTGAAGACCGCCTGCTCGGGCAGTGGTTTGTCAAGCCGAAGGAGCTTGACGGAAAGGTGATCCCCGACAAAGTCCTGCTCTATCTCTGGGATGACCTGTTGCGCCACGATGGCCGCGAGCATGTTTTCCATTCCGGAACCACCGGTGAGGTGCAGACTTATGGCGATCTGGTGATTGAAGCGGGCGCGGGCCGGAGGTTTCTGTCGGACAGCTTTCTGGAAAAGTTGAACGCTGCACTTGACCCGGGATTGACGCGGCCGGACGCGACTGTCGACAATGCGCCCTAGCATTCCCGTGTTCCTTTCGGATCGTGATCCCGTGGCGGCTCTCGACCGCCACGCTGAAACCGTGCTTGTCGCGATGCGCGAACGGGGGATGGGCCGTGTAGATGAGAAGAAGACGGTTCATTTTTGCGGACTGGTTCATCATCCGGAACAGGGTACGATTGTTTTCCTGCCCCGAGAGTCGAAAACCGGTGACCCTGACATTGATCTCGAGACTGCATCGCTGACAATGCGTGCACTTGCGCGGTTCGGCGCAGAAACATCCAAACGGGACTTTGAAGATGATGGCGAAACAGGCAACCCTGGCACGCTTGCAGTCATTAAACGTCTGGCTGACGACTTCAGGGATCATGGCCTTTTCTCCGAACGTCTCCGTCAGCAGACGAGGAACGCCGGAAAGCCTGAATGGTCCAGAACAGTCAAACGGGAGATCGCGCTACCAAACCACAAAGGCCAGCCGGTGTTTACCGATATCCGGACGAGCCGCACGACGCGAAGTACGGACGCTCTGCTTGCCCAGATACAGGCCGCCGTCATACAGGAAATCCGGCTCTCTCATGCTTGGTGGATGACGGGAACGTCCGGCAGAACGCAAGAGCTCCTGTCAACTCCGCGTCCGCAGTTCCCCAGAACAATGTGGGCCAACAAGCTTGATGCACTGCTACCCTCCCTGTATTCGACCAGATCAATGTTTCTCGCGGAATATCTGCGGTTCTACCTGCGCGATGTAAGGGCAACCTCGAGCGGTGCTTTTGTATTCGGTGTCAGCGACTTCCATACGGTCTGGGAGACGGTGCTAAGGGAAACCTTGTTGAGATCCCCGCACGACCGGCGGCGCAACTGGAACAGCTTATTGCCAAAACCGGTTTACATCCTGACGGGTAGCGGGAGATCCGATGCCCGAAGCCGCGGCATGCAAACAGATATCATAATGGAGTATGAGGCGAGCTATGCGATCGTTGACGCAAAGTATTACGCTGCCAAGAGCGCTGAATCAGCTCCGGGCTGGCCAGATATCGCGAAACAGATGTTTTACGAAAAAGCACTGAGGGAGATAGTAGACAGGACAGGTGAGATACCAACTGTGATTCACAACTTTTTCGTATTTCCTTGCCTCGAGGCAGGTGGCCCGCTCAGTCAGGCAGAAATTCGACATGTAAACGGCGGAGCAGTCAGCTCTGCCTTTTCACCTATCACATGTTCCTATGTGTCCGTGCGCGAGGCGCTGAACCACTATGTCTATCGCTCTAATGGGATAAAGTTGACGGCAAATTGATAGACATGCCCCCCACGGCATGGTTCCTCCCCGGCCCCTTTCGTATGCGGGGGGGCGCAGCGCGGCAGTTCGCTAGCGACAGGCACTTTCACCGGGGAATCCAGGCGGAAGCCACCTGCCGGGTGAACTTGGAAAAAGCGAATCATTATCAATGGCTTGCGGAATCGCGGTCTGGCTAGGCTGGCTTCTTTTGTGGAACCCAGGGAATCCAGTTTGTGGAAGCCACCACGCCGGAAGCCAGCCAGCGGAAGTCATCCTCTTGGAAGTCGTTGAATCCAAGCGTGTTTTTCATTTGACAAAGCTGCCCCCCTTGACCTATCCATTGATCATCGAAGAATAGCGCCCGGAGGATACACCTCGCGGGCGCTTTTGTTTTCTCCACATCACGGATCCCGATCCTGCCGCTGGCCCTCGTGGCAGCGCGCATCGGCTTTCCCGCCCAGCTACAAATGAGAGCCGCCCCATGGACCTGGTCTTTGCACCGAGCCAGATTGAAACGTGGCCGATTGACCGCCTGCGCCCTTATGCCCGCAATGCCAAGATCCACGGCACCGATCAGGTGGCGAAGATTGCCGCCAGCATGGCCAAGTTCGGCTGGACCGTGCCTTGCATGGTGGCCGATGATGGCGAACTGATCGCCGGGCATGGCAGGGTGCTGGCCGCCGCGATGCTCGGACTTAAGGACGTGCCTGTGATCCGGCTCAGCCACCTCGACGAAGCCGAGCGCCGGGCTTACCGGATCGCCGACAACAAGCTGACCGAGCTGGGAGAATGGGACGAGGCCATGCTGCGCGATGAGATCGCCGGGCTGCTGGCTGAGGATTTTGACCTATCGCTCTTAGGGATCACCGACGAGGATCTGGATGCCCTGCTGCGTGATCCGGATCAGGTCGAAGGCGAGGCGGTTGAGGGCGAAGATGATATTCCGGAAGCGCCGGTCACGCCGGTGTCGGTTGCGGGCGATCTCTGGCAACTCGGATCACACCGGCTGATCTGCGGCGACAGCACATCCGCCGATGTGGTCGGTCGACTTCTTGGCGATGTGAAGCCGTTGCTGATGGTCACCGATCCGCCCTATGGCGTGGAATATGACCCGTCCTGGCGAAACCAGGCGGGTGCGGCCAAGACCAAGCGCACCGGCAAGGTGTTGAATGACGACCGTGCCGACTGGCGCGAGGCGTGGGAGCTGTTTCCTGGTGACGTCGCCTATGTCTGGCATGGCGCGTTGCATAGCTCGACCGTCGCCGAGAGTTTGATAGCGGCAGGTTTCGCTGTGCGGTCGCAGATCATCTGGGCCAAGGACCGTCTCGTCCTCAGCCGCGGCGACTATCACTGGCAGCATGAACCTTGCTGGTATGCCGTCAAGAAGACCGGCAAGGGCCACTGGGCGGGCGACCGGAAACAGACCACGCTGTGGCATATCTCGGGCAAGGATCAGGATGCCGCGACGGTGCACGGCACCCAGAAGCCGGTGGAATGCATGCGCCGCCCGATCTTGAATAATTCCAGCCCCGGGCAGGCCGTGTTTGAACCCTTCATGGGCTCCGGAACCACGTTGATCGCGGCCGAAACCATCGGGCGGGTGTGCTTCGGGATCGAGTTGAACCCGGCCTATGTTGATGTGGCCATCGAGCGCTGGCAGCAGTTCACCGGTGCCAATGCCGTTCTGGCTGATACTGGTGAGACCTTCTCCGACCTGAAAGCCAAGAGGCTGGCGGCATGAATGCCCCGCGTTGCCTGGCTGGATCGCAAACGTCCGTCTTCCCGGTGTCGCTGGTCGAATCTGTTCCGACGGCGTTCTCGGATCCCGTCGACCTGAATGATGAACCGTTCTGAGGCCCCGGCACCCAGATCGTTGCCGCCGAACACGCTGGGCGGCACTGCTGTGCGAGCGAGCTGTACCCGATCTATTTCGGTGTGGCCGTGTGACGGTAGGAATTGGCCACGGGCGGACGGCCGGTCGCGATTGACCAGTTGGCTCGAACTTGCGAGTGTTCGCGCAGAAGGAGAAAGGGAACTCGGTCTACCGCCTTCAGTACCTGCAAGGCCGCATTGCACCGGAGAAGTTGATGCGTAGTCCGTCCAGTTCATTTCCTCCCAATCGCAAAGCCGAACAGCTGATCGACGTCTTTGAACGCGAAATGGATGTCGAATACCGGGGTGAGCGATATAAGGTTCGCGACAATGGATCTGCGCATCGCCTGCCACAGAAACGGCAGAAGTCCAGGCCGCTTGATGACCAGTGGACCTTTGGAAGGCAAGGATTGTCGACCGGCTACATGTATTTGAGTGGCGTGCCGGTCCACCGGATTGTGTGCGTAGCGTTTCATGGTGAGCCACCGTCAGATCGGCATGTCGTTGATCATATCGACACCAATCGGGCAAACAATCGACCGGAAAACCTGCGCTGGGTCACCCGCTTGGAGAACGTACTGCTCAACGAGATATCCGCTCGGCGCATCGAACTGGTCTATGGCTCAATCGATGCCTTCTTTGCGGATCCAAGCCGGATCCAAAGTGACAAAACGTTCCCCGACATTTCATGGATGAGAACCCTATCGAAGGACGAAGCGACAACCGCAAAGGCCCGACTCGAGGCTTGGGCAAAAAGTGGATCAGTTCCCAGTGGTGGCGCCTTGGGCGAATGGCTGTATGGCACGAGAGAACGCGCAAGTTACGAGCCACCGCCTGAAGAATTCGAGTCGCTCACACCGTCGGTGGTGCAGGTCAAGTGGAAGGTTCCGACTGAGTTTCCTCTGTGCCCTGAAACGGTCACTGACGATGCGCTGGAGCAATATTCAGCAAACCTCAAGTTCGGCCGCGTCTTCGCGCGAAACCACATTTATCAAAGCTTGGTCGTGCAGCATGCCAAAGCTGAGGACGGCCTCGTCGTTCTCACTCATGATCCGAGTGAGAATGCCATCAAGGACTGGGCCGTCGCTCATGTCGGGGTTCGTGGAGAGTTTTTCTACCACCGCAGCGAACACCAGTACTTCAGCCTGCAGGGCGCTCTAAAAACCTTCTGCGAACTGACGGGCGAAAGCTACGACGACTGCATGGACGACTACTGCTAGCACATTACGTTTGGTGCGAAGTCCGGTACACTGTCCCCCTGACCTCGACCTTCGTCGATGTGATTGGCATACCCAGTTTCTTCTTCAGTGCGCCCGAGATGGCTCCGCGGACAGTGTGAGCCTGCCAGCCCGTTGCGGCCATAATCTCCTTGATCGTCGCACCATCCGGCGCGCTGAGCATGGCGACAAGGATAGCCTGCTTGGTCCCAGTTCGCGGCGTTGGCACTTTCGGAACCGGCATCTCGGCGGCGCGTTTGCTAATGACCGCCATAGTCTTCACCACGACCGGCTCAATCCCGATGGCGAGAAGCCCCGCGCCGGTGACCACCAACGTGGTTCCGTGGCCGTCGCCGGTTTCGCGCCAGAGCGGCTCGCCCCGGCGCAGGTTGGCGTCGACTTCCTGCAGCCAGCCGCGTTCGATCATCTTGCCAATGACCATCTTGGCCGCTGCACCGGCCAGCCCTTTGGGCAGCGGCAGGGCGACGTTGTCAGGGCGCTGGGCACCGGCGATGAGGATCGTGGATTGGGTTTCGGTCAGTTTTGTCATCGCGGGCTCCGGTGTGCGGGCGCGCAGTATGCCGCCCTTCTACGCGGCCAAGCCCCGCTATCGCGGGGTTGGTGCGGGGCTGAGCCCTGTCACTTGGAGTGTTCGCCCTCGCCAAAGGCACTGTCGGTGATCTGGCGCAGCAGTCCCGCGTAGTGGGTCAGGGTGCCGACATCGCCCCAGTTGATCTCGTCGGGATGCGCTTCAAAATGATCGTCGCTCAGGGTCTTCAGCCGCTCCAGCATCGCGTCGATCTGGAACTTGGCGGTTATGAAGGCTTCGAGGGCTTTGTCGTTCGAGGCGGTGGCGCGGCGGGTGGTCATAGCGGGGTCTCCGGAGGTGAGTTGCTTCGTTTTCGTGTCATCACAATCGCTCTGACGCCGACCTTAGTGTAGGTAATTCTGATCTATATCAGAGCTTTATGATCTATCTCCGGATACTCAGATCAGCTGCAGCTCGGTCAGAATTGCGCAGGTTGCGGCCAGTTGCGCGGTAGGCAGGTCGATCTTGATGTGCGAGAAGAGGTCTGAGCAGTCGGCCTTGATCCCGCCCTCGCGCAGAGCGGCCTCTATGACCTCTGCCACCAAGCTGAGGCGGCTGCGGTCGAGATGGTCGGGCAGCGTGTCGATGTCGATGCGGATAGTAGTGGTGGCCATATTCATGTTCCTTTCCTCCTTCAGTGCTGGGTCGCGGCGGCGAGACCTGCGGCATAAGCCTCAGTCAAGGCGGCGCGGATCGCCCAGACCGCTACGTCGTGGAAGTCGAGGCGATCACTGTTCTGGGTCTCCATCGTCTGAATGCTGTGGAAATGTTTGGCTGCGATCTCTAGCAGCAGGGCTTCACTTGGGCCTTTGGCAGGGGCGGCGGTCTTGGCGGTCATGAGGTGAGCTCCGTGGCTGAGTTGCATCGTTTTCCTCGACCCAGATTCGCTCTACGCGGGAGTGTAATCAACTGAATTAGGCGATTTAGTTCGTTTATTTACAATCACTTGAGGCTAACACAATCGCCATGGAAGGTATGTCAGAGCGCGCCTATTCCGCCCATTCCGGTCTTTCGCGCGGGGCGATCCAGAAGGCCCGCAAAACCGGACGGTTGGTGGTTTACGGTGATGGGTCGATCAATGCGGCGGCGTCTGATCTGCGTCGCGGCGAGATGACCGATCCGGACCAGCAGCGGCGCAGCACTGGCGGCGATACCGCATTCAGCGGCCCGGCGGACAGCTCGTCCTATCTGAAGGCACGCACCGCGCTGACGGTCTACCAGGCGCAAGAACGCCAGCTGGCGATCCAGAAGAAGAAGGGCACGTTGGTTGACCGCGCCCGCGCGGAAACACTTGTTTTCCGGCTGGCGAGGCAAGAGCGCGACACGTGGGTCACATGGCCATCCCGCGTCGCGGCTCTGATGGCGGCCGAAGTGGCCACGGATGTGGAAAAGCAATCCGGCAAACCGGTGATCATCGAGGCCGCGATCCTGCAGAGGGTGCTGGAAACCCATGTCAGAGCGCAACTCGAAGCCCTTGCTGATCTCAGGGTCAGCCTCGGATAGTGACGACACGGCCACCAACGATCTGACCGCAGACCTCGACCTTGAGTTTGACGGGGCAGAGGATATCCTGCGGGCCTGGCGTCGCGGGATGCGGCCTGATCCGGACCTCACGGTGTCGGAATGGGCAGATCAGCACCGCAAACTGTCGTCGCGGGCCTCGGCCGAACCCGGACAATACCGCACCGCGCGCACACCGTACCTGCGCGAAATCATGGATGCGCTGTCACCCCGCCACCCGGCGCAGCGCGTCAGCTTCATGAAAGCAGCGCAGGTCGGCGCGACCGAGGCGGGCAACAACTGGATTGGCTTTGTCATCCAGCATGCACCGGGTCCAATGCTTGCGGTGCTGCCGACGGTCGAAATGGCCAAGCGCACCTCGCGTGGGAGGCTGGATCCTTTGATTTCTGAGTCCCCGGCCTTGCGCGAACGAGTCAATCCTGCTCGGTCACACGACGCTGGCAACTCGATGTTGTCGAAGGAGTTTCCCGGCGGCATTCTAGTGTTGACTGGCGCGAACTCCGCCACCGGCCTGCGGTCCATGCCCGCGCGCTACATCTTCCTCGACGAGGTCGATGCCTATCCCGCCTCGGCGGACGAGGAAGGCGATCCCGTCACGCTGGCCGAGGCGCGGACCACGACCTTTTCGCATCGGCGCAAGGTGTTCATGGTCTCGACACCGACGATCCGGGGCATCAGCCGCATAGAGCGTGAGTTCGAGGCATCAGACCAGCGGCGCTACTTCGTGCCCTGTCCGCACTGCGCGGCAATGCAATGGCTGCAGTTTGAGCGGCTTCGCTGGGACAAGGGACGTCCAGACACGGCGGCCTATCATTGCGAAGGCTGCGAAAAGCCCATCGCCGAGCATCACAAGACGCAGATGCTGGAGCGGGGCGAATGGCGGGCGACGGCTGTATCGGCCGATCCGCATTCGATCGGCTTCCACCTCTCAGCGCTCTATTCGCCGCTCGGCTGGAAAAGCTGGCAGCAGATCGCGCGCGACTGGCTGGCGGCGCAGGGCTCAGAGGAAATGCTGCGCGCGGCCCGCAACACCCTGCTGGGCGAGACATGGGTCGAAAGTGGAGATGCACCGGAATGGCAGCGGCTGGCAGAACGGCGCGAGGCTTACTCAGGCGCGCAGATCCCCATGGGCGGGTTGTTCCTGACCGCTGGCGTCGATGTGCAGAAAGACCGAATCGAGATCGATGTCTGGGCTTGGGGCCGTGGTTTGGAGTCTTGGCTGGTCGATCACATCGTCATTACCGGTGGCCCGGACGATCCGGCCTGCTGGGACAAGCTGACCGCCCTCTTGGGTCGAACATGGGCTTGCACCAATGGCGCGGTGATGGTGATCGGCAAGCTGGCCATCGACACTGGATACGAGGCCCCAGCAGTCTACGCATGGGCACGCAGGCAAGGCTTCGATCAGGTCTCGCCGATCAAGGGCCTCGAAGGCTTCAACCGGGCGACGCCGGTGTCAGGCCCGACCTTTGTCGACGCCACCATTGGAGGAAAACGTCTGCGCCGCGGCGCGCGGCTGTGGTCCGTGGCCACTGCGACGTTCAAGACCGAAACTTACCGCTTTCTGCGTCTGGAACGGCCCTCGGATGAAGATCGCGCGCAGGGCGTCTGTGACGCGCCCGGCACGGTGCATCTGCCTGACTGGATCGACACTGAATGGCTGAAGCAGCTGGTGGCGGAACAGTTGGTCACAGTGCGCAACAAGCGCGGCTATGCCCACCCTGAATGGCAAAAGATGCGCGAGCGCAACGAGGCACTGGACTGCCGGGTTTATGCCCGCGCGGCTGCTTGGGTCCTTGGGGCGGATCGCTGGGACGAGGCGACATGGCGGCGGCTTGAAGAACAGGCCGGGGTGGAAACGCGCCCAGCACCTCAGCTGGCGGCACCGACCCAACAGACAGCACCCGCTGCGCCCAAGGCCGGAACACCAACTACGCCACGGCGCAAACGCCGGGCTTACACACCGAACCTCATGAGGGACTGAGATGGATCTGGAACGGATGCGCGCCTTGCTGGCAGCGCTACAGGAGGCACGCTACGCAGGCGTCCGCTCGGTCAGCTATGACGGCAAGACCATCGCCTATGGCTCGGACGCGGAACTGGCGAATGCCATTGCCGATCTGGAGCGTCGGATTGCCACGGCTACCTCTGGCACACCGCGTCGTCGGCGCTGGGGCACTGTCGCCTCGAAAGGCCTCTGATCCATGGCGTTCGAGGCCTTCCGCCAGCGCATCGGGTCGATCATCGGTGGCTTCGATGCAGCGCAGGCTCATCGCCGCCTGCGTGGGTTCCGCGCCAGCCGCGCGCATGTGAATACGCTGATCGCCGCCTCGGGTGACACGATCACCGCCCGCGCCCGCTGGCTGGTCAGAAACAACGGCTATGCTGCCAATGCCGTGGAGAGCTTCGCCAGCAATGTTGTTGGTGACGGGATCAAGCCTTCGTCGACCATTGCCGATGCTTCCAAGAAGGAAGAGTTGCAGGCGCTGTGGCTCGCCTGGACCGATGATGCCGACGCCGAGGGTCTGACCGACTTCTACGGGCTGCAGCGCCGCGCGGCGCGCGAGGTGTTCCTGTCGGGCGAGGTATTCATCCGCATCCGGCCCCGGCGCGCCGAGGATGATATGACCGTGCCACTGCAATTGCAGATGCTCCCCGCAGAGATGCTGCCCCTCGACATGAACCGCACCCTGCCCGGTGCCGGTCTGATCCGGCAGGGCATCGAGTTCGATGGCATCGGTCGCCGCGTCGCTTACCACTTCCTGCGCCGCCATCCGGGCGATCTGACCGACCCCGGCCTCGCGGGCGAAACCGTCCGTGTCCCGGCTGGCGACGTCATCCACGTCCTTGACCCAGTCGAAGCGGGCCAATTGCGCGGCGTGTCGCGCTTCGCAGCTGCCATCGTCAAGCTGTTTACGCTGGACCTTTACGACGACGCCGAGCTGGAGCGGAAGAAGATCGCGGCAATGTTCGCGATGTTCATCACCTCGCCCGCGCCGGAAGCCCCGCTGGAACCAACCGAGGAGGATCTGGAAGTTGAGCCCGGCCAGGTGGTACGGCTCGATCCCGGCGAAGATGTTTCCACACCGGCGACCCCTGACTCCGGCGGCACCTATGAGCCATTTCAGTATCGCACTCTGCTGCAGATCGCAGCGGCGCTGGGCATCCCCTACGGCTACCTGACCGGCGACACCGCCAAGGGCAATTTCTCCAACACCCGCATCTCGCTGATCGAATTCCGCCGCCGCATCTCGGCCTGGCAGCATGGCGTGTTGGTGTTCCAACTCTGCCGCGCCGTTTGGGTGCGCTGGATGGATGTGGCGGTGTTGTCAGGCGCATTGGACCTGCCCGGCTACGACAGCCAGCGGCGGCAATATCAGGCTTGCGCCTGGCTGCCGACCAAGTGGGACTGGATCGATCCGATGAAGGACGCCTCGGCAGAGATCCTGCAGATCGAAGCGGGTCTGAAATCCCGCACGCAAGCGTTGGCGGAGCGTGGCTATGACGCCGAACAGGTCGACCGCGAAATCGCTGCCGAGCGCAAACGCGAATTGGCACTGGGCCTCGACTTCCGACGTCCAGGATCCCCGGCGCAGGGGCCGGGTGCGGCCAAGGGCAATGGCGACGACCAACATAACAGCGCCAAAGACGACGAGGCTGATGACAGCGCTGATGAAAAACCCGACGCCAAGGAGGGCGTATGATGCACCACGCCCAGATCGCCCAGCGCGCCTTCAACACGCCGCTGATGGTGGATCCGGCCAAAGCGCTGGCCTTCCTGTCAGGGCTGGGGCCGCGGATCACCGGGCAAGACATCACCTTCCAGGGGTTTGATGTCGAGCAGATCGACCAAGCCAGAACGGCCGTTCCGGCCCGCAATTCTCTGTTTGGCAATGATCTCGCCCAGCGCCACCAGCGGAATGGCAGCCAACCCTACGCGCTGATCGATGGCATTGCCGTGATCGAAATCGCGGGCACACTTGTGCACCGTGGCGCTTGGATCGGCCAATCATCCGGCCTGACGTCCTATGAGGGCATCGCCGCCCAGCTACAGGCGGCATTGGCTGACTCTGCCGTGCGGGGCATTGCGTTGGACATCGACAGCTTCGGCGGCGAGGTCGCTGGCGCTTTTGACTTGGCGGACCGCATCCGGGCTGCCCGAGCGCAAAAGCCGGTGCATGCCTTCATTGCTGAACACGCGCTGTCCGCAGGCTACGTCCTGGCTTCCCAGGCTGACCGGATCATCCTGCCGCGCACCGGTGCTGCCGGCAGCATCGGGGTGGTGGCGCTGCACACCGACATGAGCGGGGCGCTCGACCAGAAGGGTATCGCGGTCACGCTGATCCACGCGGGCGCGCACAAGATCGACGCCAATCCCTACCAGCCCCTGTCCGAACCCGTACACGACCAGATGCAGCACGAGCTTGAAGTCGTGCGCTTCCTCTTCGCGGAAACCGTCGCCGCCGGTCGCGGGGATCGTCTGGTTCATACGGCAGCGCTGGCGACTGAAGCCGCGGTCTTTCGCGGCGCCGATGCCATCGCGGCGGGTCTGGCCGACGAACTGGCAGATCCTGTCACAGCCTTCCGCAACTTCGCCGCCGCACCCCGAGGCATCACCTCACCCAGCAGAAAGGGTCCAACGATGACCACCACACCCACTGACACCCCGAACCCGGCATCGGTTGCTGCCTCTCCCGCCGCAACGGGCCCAGCTGCAGCCGCTCAAATTGTAGCTGAGCCGCCCGCCGCAGCTGTGGGTGCAGCACCTACACCCGACGCAGCCACCATGACCGCAGACGCCGTTCGCGCCGAGGCCGCCGAGGTGGCGCAGGTCTGTGCGCAGGCCGCCCGGCTAGGTGTGAGCATCGATGCCGCCGACGCTGTAACGCGCGGGCTGAAACCCGAGGCTCTGCGCGCCCGCGTGCTGGCCGATCTGGCCGCCCGCAGCGATGCCGCTAGCATCATCGCCACTGCCCCGGCCGCCGCTGCCGCCAAAGACAGCCCGATTATCGCCGCCGCCAAGAAGGCAGCGACTGAAGCCAAACGCTGATCCCGCGCCAATTCCGCCACCCCCACAAAATGGAGACTTACCAATGCCCGTCCTGACGGAACCGCCCAGCATGGGCGATGTCCTCAAATATGAGGTCAACCCGAACTACACCCGTGAGGTGATCACGCTGCTGATCGGCACTTCCTATCCCGCAGGGGCCGTCCTTGGCCGCATCACGGCAAGCGGCAAATACACCCTCTCGCCTGCGACCGGCGCGGACGGATCTCAGACCGCCGTCGCCGTCCTGCTTTATCCGGTGAACACCACGCTGGCGGATGCCGTCGGAATCGTCGTCACGCGCGGGCCCGCCATCGTATCGCGCGCAGGGCTCGCCTACGAGGCGACCGTCAACGACACCACCAAGATCAACGCCAAGATCACCCAGTTGGCCGCCGTGGGCATCATCGCCCGCGACGGCGTCTAAGCCGTTTCCCGCCTTCATATCCGGAGCACCCCATGACCCTCGTTCGCAATCCCTTTGACGCTGGCGGCTATTCGCTGGCCGAGATGACGCAGGCCATCAACATCCTGCCCAACCTCTACACTCGCCTCGGCCAGATCGGCCTCTTCCGCTTCGAGGGCGTCACCCAGCGGTCGGTGATCATCGAGCAATACGAAGGCGTGCTGAACTTGCTGCCCTCGGTGCCTTTGGGCGGCCCTGCCACCGTCGGCACCCGCGAGGGCCGCTCGATGCGGTCCTTCGCCCTGCCATGGATCCCGCATGACGATGTGATCCTGCCGGGTGACATTCAGGGCCAGCCCGCGCTGGGCGTCTTTGATGGTGCCGACCCGCTGGTCGAGGTGATGAACCGCAAGCTGCAGCTGATGCGGCGTAAGCATGCCCAGACCCGCGAATACATGGAGATGAATGCCCTGCGCGGCATCGTGAAGGATGGCGCGGGCACTACGCTCTACAACTACTTCACCGAATTCAGCCTGGCACAAATCTCGGTGGATTTCCTGCTGGGCACGGCAGGCACCAACGTTCAGGGCAAGGTGCGCGAGGTGTTGCGGTCGATGGAAGACAACCTCCTCGGCGAAAGCATGACGGACGTCCATGCCCTCGTCAGCCGGGAATTCTTCGACAAGCTGATCGCACATCCGAAGACCGAGGAGGCCTACAAGTTCTATGCGGCCACTGGTGCCCAGCCGCTGCGCGAGGATATGCGACGCAACTTCCCCTTCGCAGGGATTGTGTTCGAGGAATATTCGGGCACCGTCACCCTCTCGACCAAAGCGACCGAACGGCTGGTCCCCGCAAGTGAGGGGATCGCCTTCCCGCTGGGCACAATGGACACCTTCACCACCTATGGCGGGCCTGCGAACCTGCTGGAGGCGGCAAACACTCTTGGCCTGCCACTCTACGCCCGCCAGCACCTTGATGAGAAAGGCCGCTGGATCGACCTGATGACCGAGGCCTCGATCCTGCCCGTCAACAAGCGGCCGCGCATCGCGATCCGCCTGCACACCTCGAACTGACCGGCGGGGCAATCATCATGACCATCTTTGCTGCCGCCATGGACCGGATCTACGCCAACCCGTCCATGGCGGTGGTCGCGCTCTGGATTTCCGCCACCACTTCGGAGGAACGCCCAATCCGCGTCATCCGCCGCGCCCCGGATCGGATCACCGAATTCGGCGCTGGGCGTTTTGTCAGCGACACGGGTGTCGTGGACGTGCGCATATCCGACCTCTCCGATCCCCGCCCCGGCGATCTGATCGTAATCGGCGCTGATAGCTTCACCATCCAGGGCGAGCCGATGCGGGATCGCGAGCGGCTGATCTGGTCGCTGGACCTGCGACCGTCATGAGGCTGAGGATCGACATACGCCCCGACATCGCCGCGCTGATGCAGGCGGAAATCGCAGCTGGCGAAAAAGCTGTCTCAGCCGCCATGCGCGAAGCGGGCACTTCCCTGAAATCCGCCTGGCGCGGCCAGATCACCGGCGCGGGCCTCGGAATGCGGCTCGGCAACTCCATCCGCATCGCCAGCTTCCCGAAATCCGGCGACAGCCTGAACGCGGCCGCGCTGGTCTGGTCGAACGCTCCAGTGATCATCGGTGCGCATGACACCGGGCCGCTGATCCGGTCCAAGGATGGGTTCTGGTTGGCCATCCCCACCCCTGCCGCCGGGAAAAGCACGAAAGGCGGCCGGATCACCCCCGGCGAATGGGAACGCCGCACCGGGTTGCGCCTGCGGTTCATCTACCGCCGTCGCGGGCCGAGCTTGCTGGTGGCCGAGGGGCGGCTAAATTCGAAAGGCCGGGCCGTGGCGTCGAAGTCAAAAACCGGGCGCGGCGCGGCAACCGTGCCGATCTTCCTGCTGGTGCCGCAGGTTAAGTTGCGAAAGCGGCTGGATCTCGCGCAGGATGCAGAGCGGGCCATCGATGGCGTGCCGGGGCGGATCGTGGCGGAGTGGATTGAACTCAGATGATGCCATCCACCAGCTTGAGGTCCCTGCCGGAATTAGTCTGAATCGTGCATGCGCCGTTGTCAGAATGGCTCCGGTTTTGGGGGTGACAGAGACTTTAGAGATGCGTCAATGTGATCAACGACACGTTCCGCCAGAGCCAAGGCGTCCCGCAGATAGGCCTTGTTGAACATATTTAGGACTTTGTCATCTTTGGTTTTGCCGTTTCGGTGAACGCAGTCGTGACGCAACGCGGCGTAATCTCGAAGTGCCTGCATATCGCCGTCAGTCCCCGTAAGGGAGAAGCCAAACGCCATTGCGTACCAGAGCGGTACTCCCTCAACTTTGGACTTGCCTTTGCTGTCGACCTTGCCACTACCAAACTGGTGATAGAGCCTCGACTTTAGGTTGTGCTCCACAGTCTTCTTGACGTAATCAGGATCCCGCAATATCGCTGAGGCACTGAATGCCGTTTGTGCGATTGAGCCATCACGACCTGCAAAATCTGCAAGTAGATCAGGCCTTTGGCGCAGACCCTGAATGAGCGTGTCGCAAAAATACGCTTCCAGAAAGGTCAGGACCTGCGCGAAAATCATGCGATTGATGAGGCTCGAACCATTGTCTTGCGCCTGGTTTTCAATAAGTTCGCTCAGTTCCGCGATGTTGGCCTTAAAAACGACTACTGGATCATCGGGAATTTCCCAATCGTCATCCCAGTCTTCTGGGGGCCGATCATATCCGGGCGGATCACACGAAACTACAGTTTCCGGATACTCCCTTAGCGTGATGTCGCAGTGGGCTGGACCTGCCCAAACATCGCCCTCAAAAAACTGGCCGCAGTTACTACAAGAAAAATCGACTTCACCTTCGGATACCATCTCACTTGATTTTTCACCGGCGTAGTTTGGCTCAGGCACGTCGACCTCTAAGCGCACTTGGTGTCCACAAGCTGGGCAAATAAATGAGATCTCTGACACCCATCGTTGAGCGTTTCTCATTAGCTCTTCGTGGTAATATTCTTTCACACTTCCCATTACTATGACCCTCGCAGAGCTTCACCCACCATCAACCTAACGATGGTCTCCAGGGATGGCCATCTCGATAAAGAGTGGAAACTTGCTCGGCACACGCCAGCAACGGCAAAAAGCACCACTCGGCACACAATCCCATGCCTGCATCCGGTGATCTTTTGGTCTTATTCACAGCGATCGTGGATCAGCAGCAACTAGGAGTTTTTGATGCCTACCACCCGCGAAGCCGTCCTCGCCGCGCTGCACGCGCGGCTGCAGCCGCTTGCCGCACTTGTTTTGCGCGATGGGGTCCTGCCCGAACGGATCCCAGCAATCGGCTTGATCATCCTGCGCGACGGCCAGCCGGGCGAGCCCGAGGTGACGCTGTCGCCCCTGCGCTACCACTACCAGCACCGGGCCGAGCTGGAGGTCGTCGTCCAGGCCCCGAATGGCAGGGCCAGCGCCTTCGACACCCTGATCGCCGCCATCGGCACGGCGCTGGAAGCCGACCGCACTCTCGGCGGACTTTGCGACTGGGTCGAACCTGAAGCCCCGGCCTCGGTCGACCTGCCCATCGAGGGCGCAGCGGCGCTGAAATCGGCGGTGATCACCGTCGTGTTGCACTACACCACCACCGGCCCCTTGGCCTGACACCCCCAACATCGAGGAGACCCCCATGGCACGTGCGCAAGGCGCGCGGGCGCAGATGGCGCTTGCGTATGAGACGGTTTACGGCACCCCGCCGGTCAGTGGGTTCCGCCTGATGCCCTTCGCCCGGGCAACGCTTGGGTCGGAACAACCCCTGCTGGAATCCGAACTGCTGGGCTATGGCCGCGATCCTTTGGCCCCTATCAAGGATGCGGTCACAGCCGACGGCGAAGTGGTGATCCCCATTGATGTCGAAGCCTTCGGCTATTGGCTGAAGGCGGCGTTTGGCCAACCCACGACCAGCGGCACGACGCCCAAGACCCATACCTTCCAATCGGGCAACTGGACCCTGCCCAGCATGTCGATCGAGACGGCAATGCCAGAAGTCCCGCGTTTCGCGATGTATTCAGGCTGCGTGCTGGATCAGCTGTCCTGGCAGATGCAGCGGTCGGGGCTGCTGACCGCCTCGGCCAAACTGATCGCGCAGGGCGAAACCATCGCCGCGGCAACCGCAGCAGGCACACCGACCACGTTGGGGCTGCAGCGTTTCGGTCACTTCAACGGCACAGTAAAACGCAACGGCACCGCGCTGGGCAACGTGGTCTCCGCCGAGATCACCTATTCCAACAACCTCGACCGGATTGAGACCATCCGGGGCGACGGGCGGATCGACGGAGCTGACCCGACCATGGCCGCGCTGACCGGCCGGATCGAGGTACGGTTTTCCGACGCAACGCTGGTCACGCAAGCCATTGATGGGACGCCCTGCGAGTTGGAGTTCAACTATAGCCTCGGGGCGAATGCGAGTTTCACCTTCACGGCCCATGCCGTCTATCTACCGCGCCCCCGCATCGAAATTGCCGGGCCGCAGGGTGTGCAGGCCAGCTTCGACTGGCAGGCCGCGAAAGCCACCAGCCCGGCCCGCATGTGCACCGCCGTCCTCATCAACACACTCACAGGATACTGATCATGATCCGACTGAACCTGACCGCCACGCCCGAATGGCTTGACCTCGCCCCTGGCCTGCGCCTACTGGTCGGCCCGCTGACTACCGCGCTGATGGTCTCTGCCCGCGCCGATCTAGCTGTGGAAACACTCCCAGAAGGTGCGAGCCAAGAGGAAATGGCGCTGGCTATGGCCAAATCCGTGGCGCGGCGCGCCGTGCTGGATTGGGAGGGTGTGGGAGATGATGCAGGCAATATCGTGCCCGTCAGCCCCGAAGGCATCGACGCCCTTCTGGAAATCTGGCCCATCTTCGAGGCGTTCCAGACCCAATACGTCGCGCGCGGTCTCCTGCTGGACGCCGAAAAAAACGTCTCCGCGCCCTCGCCGACTGGTCCTTCGGCGGGGGCGATCGCTACTGCGCCGCCTGTGAAGCGCGCTGCCCGGACTGCCCCGCAAGACTGAACCGGCCCCAAACGCAAGTCGGCTGGCAGGTCTGGGATCTGGTTGGTCGCCTCGGTGGCCAGATGCGTGTGATTCCCGGCGCGGTGCTTGGCTGGGACATGGGTGCTGCGCTGTCGCTCGCCCGTGCGCTGGGCGTGAACACCCTGATAGCCGCTGAACTTCTGCCCGAGATCGAGGCGGTGATGGTGCGCAAACTGAACGAACAGATGGAAGGTGGCCGCGATGGCTGAGAAACGGGTTAGTGTCCGCCTTGTGGCGGAGGGCGGCCGCCAGGTGCGCGCCGAGCTGGAAGGTGTCGGAGAGGCTGGGGCAAAGGGGTTTGGCCGCCTCAGCCGCGAGATGGAACTGGCCAACACCCGGCTTGCCGGTTTTGCGCGCCGGGCCGGGATCGCCATGTCTGCCGCCGCCGCTGCGGCCACGGCTTCGCTCGGCCTGATCGTCCGCTCCACCGCCGAGAGTGCCGCGCAAATCCGTCAGTTCGCGCAAGTCGCCAATGCGACGCCGGAAGCCTTGCAGCGTTGGTCGGCGGGCGCCCGCACGGTGGGGATCGAACAGGAGAAGCTCGCCGACATCCTGAAGGACGTGAACGACCGGGTCGGGGATTTCTTGCAGACCGGCGGTGGGCCCATGGCGGATTTCTTCGAGAGCGTGGCCCCGCGCGTGGGCGTCACCGCCGACCAGTTCGCGCGGCTGTCGGGGCCCGAGGCGCTGCAGCTTTACGTCGACACGCTGCAACGCGCCGGGCTCAGCCAGCAAGAGATGACGTTTTATCTCGAAGCCATGGCATCTGATGCCACCCGCCTGCTGCCACTCCTGCGCAACGGTGGGGCCGAGATGGCGCGGCTGGGCGACCAGGCGGCTGACCTTGGCGCGGTTCTGGACACCGACGCCATCGAAGCCCTGCGGCGCACGCAAGTCGCCCTTGGCACCCTTTCGCTGGTCTTTGAAGGCCTGCGCAACCGGATCGCGGTTGCCGTGGCACCTTCTCTTGAGGCTTTGGCAAAGGCTTTCGTGGTGCTCGCCTCCGATGGCGGGATTCTGCGGACGGCGATCGACGCGCTGATCGGCAACCTTGGTCGCCTCGCCACCTATGCCGCGACCTTCGCCGCCGTCATGGCCGGGCGATGGGTGGCGGGGCTGGCAGCGGCGGCACTTTCTGTCCGTGGCCTCGCCACAGCACTGGTCTTCCTGCGCGGGGCGCTGATCCGCACCGGGATTGGAGCGCTGATCGTCGGCGCAGGCGAGCTGGTCTATCAGTTCTCGCAGCTTATCTCCAAAGTCAGAAGTGTGGGCGAGGCGTTTGGGCTGCTGGGTGATCTCGCGAAGGAGGTCTGGTCCCGGATGGGGCTGTCGCTCGATGCCGCGTTCGCCAATATGGCAGCCGGATGGGAGGCTCTGAAGGCCGCAGCGTTTTCTGCGCTTGAGGGTAGCATCGCGGGTGTCACCAGTTTCGGCGATCGAACGGTAGCGATCTTCCAAGGAGCCTATGATGCGGCAGTGGCGATCTGGGGCAGTCTCCCCGGTGCCATCGGCGACTTTGCCTTCCAGGCCGCGAACGGACTAATCTCCGGCGTCGAGGCGATGCTGAACGGCTTGGTCACCCGCATCAACACCTTCATCACTGGCCTGAACGCAGCACTGGCGCTGTTGCCGGAATGGGCGGTGGGTGAAGGCGGCGTCCGGATTGGCACGCTTGATCCACTTGACCTCCGGCGGATTGGAAACCCGTTCGAAGGCGCTACCACGACCGCCGGAACTGCCGCCGCAGATGCCTTCTCAGCGGCACTCTCCCGCACCTATCTCGAACCGCCAGACCTTGGCCTTGGCACGATGGCCGAGGATGCGCGCGGCCGCGCCGACGGCTATCGCGAGGCAGCGGGCATGCTCGCAGATGCAGCAGGTCGGCCGCTCGCCAGTTGGCAGGCCTTGCGTGACGCGGTAACTGGGACCGGATCAGAGACGGAAGCCGCACTGGCCGATGCTGCCAGTTCTGCTGATGCGCTGGCGGCCGGGCTGCATGACACGACCACTGCGGCAAACGGCGCAGGCGGTGCTGCCCGCAACGCTGGTGCGGTCGCTGCTGCCGGTGCCGAACAAGCGGCAACAGGCTGGGCCGCGGTGACGGCCGCACTTGCCGACTATGCCACCAAGGCCCGCGATATTGGCGCCGACATCGGCCAGACACTGGTTGGCGCGTTCCAAAGTGCCGAGAATGCTGTGGCTACCTTCGTCAAATCCGGCAAACTGGATTTCCGCGACCTCGTCACGTCGATGATCGCCGATCTGGCCAAGCTGGCCGCGCGGCGGCTCATCCTCGGGCCAATCGCCAATGCACTCTCCGGCGCGCTGGGCGGTGCTGGCGGTTTGTTCGCCGACATCCTGCATGCCGGCGGCACGGTCGGATCATCAGGCCCGGGCCGCATGGTGCCAGCGATGGCGTTCGCCGGTGCCCCACGCATGCATTCCGGCGGCTGGGCCGGGCTGAAGCCGGACGAGGTGCCCGCAATTCTGCAGCGCGGCGAACGAGTGTTGTCGCGCCGCGAAGCCGCTGGCTATGGCCAAGGGCAAAGTGCTGCCCCGAATATCTCGGTGACGATCAACGCCCGCGACGCAGACAGCTTCCGGCAATCCCGCACGCAGGTCGCAGCTGATATCGCCCGCGCCGTTTCTCTCGGGCGGAGGGGCATGTGATGGCGTTCCATGAGGTTCGATTTCCCGACAACATCAGCCGCGGCGCGCGCGGCGGGCCAGAACGCCGCACGCAGGTGGTCGAACTGGCGAGCGGCGATGAAGAGCGCAACGCCAGCTGGGCCAACTCGCGCCGCCGCTATGATGTGGCCTACGGCATCCGCCGTGCTGACGACTTGGCAGCAGTGGTTGCCTTCTTCGAGGCCCGCAACGGTCGCCTGCACGGGTTTCGCTACAAGGATTGGGCCGACTACAAGTCCAGCTTGCCGTCGCAAGCAGTCGCTCCCACCGACCAGCCGATCGGAACCGGCAACGGAGCCGTCACGACCTTCGCACTGCTGAAACGCTACACTTCCGGCGCGCAAAGCTGGACCCGGGCCATCGCAAAGCCTGTCGCGGGCAGCGTTCGCCTCGCCCTGAACGGCGTCGAGCAGATGTCGGGCTGGAGCGCAGACACCGCCACCGGAAGCGTCACTTTCACCACCTCCCCGGGCGCGGGTGTCGCGATCAGCGCTGGCTTCGAATTCGACGTGCCGGTGCGCTTTGACACCGACACGCTCGACGTGACCCTCGACTTTGAGCGGCTGGGGTCGATCACCTCCATCCCCCTCCTGGAGATCCGCAGATGAAATCCCTCTCGCCCGCACTGCAAGCCCATCTCGACGATGGCACCACCACCCTGTCCTGGTGCTGGCGGATTGCGCGGGCAGATGGTGTGGCGCTGGGCTTTACCGATCATGATCGCACGCTGGCATTTGATGGCACCACCTTTGAGCCAGAAAGCGGCTTCGCCGCCTCGGAAATCCGCGCCGGGTCTGATCTGGCCGTCGATGCACAGGATGCCACCGGCGTGCTGACGTCGGACCGGATCACTGAGACTGACATTCTCGACGGGCGCTGGGACAATGCGGCGGTGGAACTCTGGCGAGTGAATTGGGCCGATCCCGGCCAGCGGGTTCTCTTGCGGCGCGGGGCGGTAGGGCAAATCCGGCGCGGCCGCATGGCTTTTGTCGCCGAGGTCCGGTCGCTGGCGCATGTGCTGGGCCAGACGGTGGGGCGGACGTTTCAGGCGGGCTGCGATGCGGCGCTGGGCGATGCGCGCTGTGGGATCGATCTGGAAAGCGCCTCATATCGCGGCACAGGTATGGTCACAGACCTGTTGCGTGACCGGGCGTTTATGGCCTCGGGTCTATCCGAGTTTGATGCGGGCTGGTTTACCTCCGGCACCCTGACTTGGACCAGCGGGGCCAATGCGGGGCGGATCACCGAGGTGCTGTCTCATGGCGTGGCCGATACCATTGCGGCCCTGACTCTGCTGGAAGCGCCGGTGCGCGCCATCGCGGAAGGCGACGGTTTCATTGTTCATGCGGGCTGCGACAAGCGGATCGCCACCTGCAGTACGAAGTTTGTCAATGTCGCGAACTTCCGGGGCTTTCCCAACATCCCCGGCCAGGATGCGGTGCTGCGTTATGCCAGCCAAGACGGCGGCCATGAGGGGAACGTGCTGTGATCAACGTCGACTCCAACGGAAACGACGGGCGGCAGTGCATCGTCATGCGATGCACGAGAGCCACCGCCGATCCCGCCTTCGTCATCGCCACCGCCCGCAGCTGGCTCGGCACACCCTACCACGATCAAGCCAGCTTACGGGGTGTCGGATGTGATTGCCTCGGCCTCGCACGCGGCGCCTGGCGTGAAGTGGTGGGCAATGAGCCGTTTCCGATCTCGCCCTACAGCCGGGATTGGGGCGAGACCGGGCCTCGTGAAGTGTTGGCCGAGGGTGCCCGGGCGATGATGCCAGAAATCGCGCCCGACGAGGCCGGTCCCGGCGCGCTGGTCCTGTTCCGTATGGGTCGGAGCACTGCTCCGACGCGTACCATTGCCAAGCATGTCGGGATCCTGACCGGACCCGACCACTTCATCCACTCCTACGAGCGGCTGGGCGTCATTGAAGAACACCTGACCCCGGCCTGGCGGCGGCGCATCGCCTTCGCCTTTCTGTTCCCTCAAAGCTGAGACTTCACACATGGCAACTTTGGTTCTCGGGGCCGTCGGCTCCGCGATTGGCGGCAGCATTGGCGGGTCCATCCTTGGCTTTTCGGCTGCGGCTATCGGTGGCTTCATCGGATCAAGCATCGGATCGGTGGTCGACAGTTGGATCGTCTCCTCACTGGCCCCGGCACAACGCATCGAGGGTGCGCGGCTGGACAGCTTGCGCATGACCTCATCGACCGAAGGGGCGGTGATCCCGCGCCTCTTTGGCCGGATGCGCATCGGCGGCAATGTGATCTGGGCCACCGACTTCCGCGAGGAAACCAAGACCACGACCCAAGGTGGTGGCAAGGGTGGCGGTGGCGGCAAGGTCAAGAGGACCGAGTATTTGTACTATGCCAGCTTCGCGATAGCGCTCTGCGAAGGGGAGATCACCGGCATCGGTCGCGTCTGGGCCGACGGCAAGGCGATGGACATGACCGGCGTTACCTGGCGCTGGTATCCGGGGGATGAGGCGCAAACTGCTGACCCGTTCATTGCAGCCAAGATGGGCGCGGCCAATACACCGGCCTATCGCGGCACAGCCTATGTGGTCTTTGAAGAACTGGACCTCAGCGCTTTCGGTAACCGCTTGCCCCAGATCAGCTTCGAGGTATTCCGCCCGCTAGCAGATCCCGACACCGCGGAAGGGGTGGTGAAGGCAGTGACCCTGATTCCGGCGTCGGGCGAGTTCAGCTATGCGACGGCCCCGGTCAAGAAATCCTCTGGCGCTGGCGGCGCGACCACTGCGGAAAACCTGAACGCGATCGCTGATACCGCCGACATCATCGTGGCTCTCGACCGGCTGCAAGCGATGGCCCCCGCTGTGGAAAGTGTCAGCTTGGTGGTGGCATGGTTTGGTGACGATCTGCGCGCGGGTAACTGCAAGGTGCGTCCCGGTGTGGAGGTTGCGGCCAAAACCACGACGCCCTCGGCATGGGCCGTGAATGGTGTCAGCCGCGCGGATGCCTTTTTGGTGAGCCGCGACGCCGAAGACCGTCCGGTCTATGGTGGCACGCCAGCTGACTTTGCGGTGGTGCAAGCGATCAAAGAGATGAAAGCGCGGGGCCTGCGCGTCACCTTCTATCCGTTCATCCTCATGGATGTGCCCTCCGGCAATACCAAACCGAACCCCTATAGCGACAATGCCGCCAGTATCGGCCAGCCGACTTTCCCCTGGCGTGGGCGCATCACCTGTTCGCCCGCTGCAGGTTTTGTCGGATCGGCAGACAAGACCGCCACGGCCGCAACACAAGTGTCGGCGCTGTTCGGCACAGCCACGCCCGCGAACTTCAGCGTGTCAGGTACCACTGTCAGCTGGACCGGCTCGGCCGGGGAATGGGGGCTGCGCCGGATGATCCTGCATTATGCGCATCTGTGCAAAGCCGCCGGGGGCGTAGATGCCTTTCTGATTGGATCGGAAATGCCGGGCCTGACCACGATCCGCTCGGGGGCCAGCGCATATCCCGCGGTCACCGCCTTTAAATCGCTCGCCGCTGATGTGCGCACAATCCTCGGCGCTGGGACCAAGATCGGCTATGCGTCCGACTGGTCGGAATACTTCGGGCACCACCCTGCGGATGGCAGCGGCGATGTCTACTTCCACCTCGACCCGCTCTGGTCAGACAGCAACATCGATTTCATCGGCATCGATAACTACATGCCGCTGTCGGATTGGCGCGATGGCTTTGATCATGCTGACGCTGCACTGGCCCCGGCGATCTATGACCGCGCCTATCTGCAATCGAACATCACCGGTGGCGAGGGGTTTGACTGGTTCTATGCCAGCCCGGCTGATCGCGCCGCGCAGGTCCGGACGCCAATTACCGACGGCAGCGCCGGGAAACCTTGGGTCTTCCGCTACAAGGATCTGCGGAAGTGGTGGTCCGAGCCGCATTTCAATCGACCCAGTGGACTGGAAAGCGGAGTTCCAACCGCATGGGTGCCGCAATCCAAACCGATCTGGTTCACGGAATTGGGCTGCGCGGCGATTGATCGCGGCACCAATCAGCCGAACGTCTTCTTCGATCCAAAATCCTCGGAAAGCTTCACGCCCCACTTTTCGCGCGGTTGGCGGGATGATGCGATCCAGCGGGCCTATCTCGAGACGACCTATCTGTTCTGGGGTGCTGCGGCGAACAACCCGGTGTCCTCGGTATATGGCAACCGCATGGTCCATGTGCCCGAGTGCGCCGCCTGGACCTGGGATGCGCGGCCCTATCCGTTCTTTCCCGAACTCACCGATGTCTGGACCGACGGGCCGAATTGGCGGCTGGGGCACTGGCTGACCGGGCGGCTGGGGGCCGTTTCCTTGGCCGCACTCGTGCGGCACCTCTGCCTGCGCGCTGGCATGCCCGAGAACCAAATCGACGTCTCTGGCCTCTGGGGTGCGGTGGAAGGTTATGTGATCTCGGCCTTGGAAGCCCCACGCGCGTCGATTTCCACGTTGGCCCGTCATTTTGGCTTTGATGCCGTCGAGAGTGAGGGCCGCATCAAGTTCCTGATGCGGGGCCGGATTGCCAGCGTCACGGTCACCCCAGACAGCATGGTGGCACCATCGTTCGCGCAAGGCGACGTCATGGAACTCACCCGGGCGCAGGAAACAGAACTGCCGCAGGCCTTGAAGTGGCAGGTCGCCCGCGCCGACGAAGATTATGACGCAGCGCAGGTCGAAGCGCGCCGCATCACCGTCGACACCACGCGCATCGCCTCAGAGGCGTTCCCGATCGCAGTGCCACCCGAAGAGGCCGGACGCCGCTGTCGCCGCGCGCTGATGGAGGCGTGGGTCGGTCGGGAAAGTGCTGTGTTCCGTTTGCCGCCGTCGCGTTTGGCGCTGGATCCCTGCGACGTGATCCTGCTCGATCATGATGGCCGCCTGACCGAGATGCGACTGGTATCCATTGCAGACTCGGACCTGCGCAGCATCGACGCCGTGCGCCAGGACCGGGCGGTTTACGATCTGCCGCCCGGCGAACCGCGTCCTGCCTCGCTGTCGACGCCCACTGTATTCGGTGCGCCCGACGTCGTCCTGTTGGATCTGCCGCAACTGCGCGAGGAGCAATCGGCGCATCGGCCCTTCGTTGCTGCCCACGCCAAACCATGGCCGGGAGAAATCGCGGTTTACCGCAGCGCCGCGACGGATGGTTTTTCCCTGCTGACCACCTTCGGCACGCGGGCGCGCATCGGGGTGTTGGTGGCGGATTTCTATGCGGGGCCAGTGTCGCGCTTTGATCTCGGCAATGCACTGGTGGTTGATCTGTTTTCCGGCACCCTTGAGAGCGTCACGGACATCACGCTGTTGGGTGGAGCCAATGCTCTGGCCGTTGAGACCGGCGCTGGGCAGTGGGAAATCATCCAGGCTGGCGCGGCCGAACTGATCGCGCCGGGTCGCTATCGTTTGACCCGGCTGTTGCGCGGTCAGCGCGGAACTGAATACGCAGTTGCCAGCGTCGTTGCCACAGGCGCGCGGTTGGTGGTGCTGGATACGGCCCTCGCCACCCTGCCGATTTCCCAAGCCGATCTCGGTCTGCCATGGAACTGGCGCATTGGACCTGCGTCGCGCCCTATCAGTGACGAGACCTATGTAGCAACGACGTTCACCCCCGAGGGCGCTGGGCTGCGGCCGTTTTCAGTGAGCCATGTCGAACAGCCGTGGCGGACAGCCCGCAGCCCGGGCGATCTGACCATCCGCTGGACTCGTCGGTCGCGGTCGCTGGCAGCCGATACCTGGGGCGCGGGAGATGTCCCTCTGGCGGAAGACAGCGAGGCCTATGAGGTCGAAATCTGCGATGGCGGCACGGTCAAGCGCAGGCTGAGCACCTCAACGACCAGCGCCCTCTACACCGCCGCGCAGCAGATCACTGATTGGGGCGCACCACTCGGCCCCGGCCAATTCCTCGCAATTAGGATCTACCAGCTCTCCACCCTGATCGGCCGGGGCGCGGCAAAATCCGTCACTCTCACATTCTGAAAGCGCACCCATGTCCAACATCACGACCCATCTCCTCCTGCCTTACATCCTGGCATCGCAGGCCCAGAAGCATGTCACCCATAACGAGGCGGTGCGCCTGCTCGATGCCTTGGTCCAACTTTCTGTGCTGGAGCGCACGCGCACCACGCCGCCTGCCAGTCCGGCTGATGGCGACCGCCATATCGTGGCCTCAGGTGCCACCGGCCTTTGGGCGGGCTGGGATCTGAACGTGGCCTTCTGGGTCGATGGCGTGTGGATGCGACTGGTGCCGCGCCCGGGCTGGCTGGCCTGGATCGCCGCAGAACAAGCCTTTGCCGTCTGGAACGGTACCACCTGGGATTTCGTCGGCGAACCAACGGATGTGTCAGATGCAGTGTTCAGCCTGGTGAATGATGCCGATCCAACCAAGAAGGCGCTATTCTCGCTGTCGGGGATCAACACCGGAACCACCCGGACGTTCACGCTGCCCAATACATCGTCGGAACTGGCAATCCTCGCGGGCACCCAAACGTTCACTGGCAACAAGACCTTTTCGGGCACACTGACGGCTTCGGGAACCGTCACCGTTTCGGCGGCAGCGGCCACGATCGGCACAGCGACAACGACAGCGACATATGGGATCGGCACCGGAGCGACGAGCACCGGCGTCACTAAGACGCTGAACCTTGGAACTGGCGGCGCATCCGGATCCACGACAGTGGTCAACATCGGCTCGACCACGGCAGGCGCTGGCGGCACAACAGTTTTCAACACACCCACGGTCACCTTCGCAAATGCCGTGACACAGGTCGGCATGCCGCAAGCCAACCTGACTGCGCAACTGCTGGGCCTCGGTGGTGCTGTGGCTGACAGCTACAATCGCCTGTCGATCAACGCGCCCGCCATGTTGTTCAATAACGCAGGCGCTGGGATCGAGGCGACGGTCAACAAGAATGCCCCGGCTAATGATGCCGCCTTCGCCTTTAAGACCGGCTTCTCTGCGCGGGCGCTGATCGGGTTGCTGGGCAGTGACGATTTCAGCTTCAAGGTCAGTCCGGACGGCGGAGCGTTTCACGAAGCGATCAAGATCGACCGCAATTCTGGCCGGGTCGAACTACCGGAACCGCTGCACATGCCCAGTCTGCCCGTAGCACCTGACCCGCCACCGGCTGGCAAACTGGCGGTCTATGCCCGGGATCGCGCCGGGGCGGGGTGGCTGGATGTGCAGCGGCCCTCGGGCCGCTTCTTTCCATTGCAGCCGCATTTCGGGGTAAACCGGATCGCCACTTCGGCCCCTTCCACCAGCACCACCGTCAACACCAACGGCATGCCGCGCACCGCCGTTGGCACCGTCGCCACACCGACATTGGCGACCACCAACCTCTCGACGAGCATGCGTCGTTGGCGCGTGACGAGTGCCGCGACAGCGGATGCCGTGGCGGAAGAACGCTCTGCCGGATGGGTCTGCTGGCGGGGCAATGCCGACGGGCTTGGTGGCTGGAGTTACGTCAACCGGCTGTCGATGACGACGCTGCAGGCAACCGGCATGGGGTTCTTTGGACTTTATGGCTCGACTGCCGCGCTGGCCACCACACTGACACTGGCCGCCGCGGTGAGTTGCATCGGCATCGGTTTCCAACGCGGCACGCACACCAATTGGCAGCTGGTGCACAATGACGGCAGCGGCGCGCCGACCCTGACCGATCTGGGAGCCAGCTTTCCGGTGTCCAGCACCACCAACGTCTTGTCGCTCTATATCGCCGCCGCGCCGAACGGATCGGACATAGGCGTCCGCGTCGTCGAGGAGGTCAGTGGCGCTGCTGTCGAGTTCACCATCACCACCGACATGCCTGCGGCGACCCAACTCCTGAGCCCTCGCAACTTCATGAACACCGGTACCACTGCAGCGGCCGTCGCTTACGACTGCTCCGGCGTTTACGTCGAAACTGACTTCTAGGAGACCACCCATGACTGAGAAAACCAGCTTCCTGCAGGAGGTCGCCGAGGCCCTGCGCGACAACGGAATCACGGCCGCCATCACAGCATTGATAGGGGGCACCATCGCACTTCTGGCTTCGGTAACGCGCAAGGCTTTCACCAACGACGCGATGCTGGCCCGCCTTGATCGCGAACTCAGCCAGGAACGGGACCGCGTCGATCGTCAGCGCGCCGAAGATCGCGACGACGACGCCGACCGGCTGGAACGCATCGAAACCGATATCCGAGCCATGCGCGATCTGATGTTCGAAGCCTTCCAGCGCGGCCGCACCGACTGACTACGCCTCAACCATACCGATCCAACCCCACCCGCCCACAAGGCGGGATTTTTTATGCCCGGCGGCGGGCGAAAGGAGCCTCCCCATGCCCACCGATGCCCGCGAACCCATCCGCCTGATCCAGAACGGGCTGGAAGAGCTCGGTCATTCCCCGGGCGCCATCGATGGCCTCTGGGGCCTGCGCACTGCCCGCGCGATGAAAGCACTGCTGGCCGCGAACGGCCGCGCTGCATCTGTCGCGCCGCCAGGGCCCCTCCCTTGGATCACCGAGGCGAAATCCGCACTCGGTCGCCATGAGGCGCGCGACAGGTCGTGGTTGATGGATTGGCTGAAACGCGACGGACGGTCGCTGGGCGACCCGTCCAAGAACCCGTGGTGCGGAGATTTCGTTGAAACCTGCATCCGCATGGGTCTGCCCGACGAACCGCTACTCGGCGCGCTGGGCACTAATCCCTACTGGGCGCGCAACTGGCTGCTGTTTGGGCGAGAGGTGCAGCCGATCACTGGCGCGGTTCTGGTGTTCGAACGCGGATCAGGCGGCCATGTGGGTTTCGCGATGGGACAGGACGATACGCATTTCTATGCCCTCAGCGGCAACCAGTCCGACGCCGTCACCATCGCAAGGATCGCCAAGTCCCGCCTTCTCGGCGCCCGCTGGCCCGCAACTTACCCACCCCGCCTGCAGCGCCTGCCGACCATGAAGCCCGGCAAATTCCTCGCAACCACCAATGAAATCTGAACAGGAGAAAATGATGTTGAAACCTGCAATCCTTGCACTGATCCGCCAAGTTCTGACAGTCGCGGGCACCGCGCTGGTCGCGAAGGGCTATGTCGAGGCATCCGATGTCGAACCGATGATTGGGGCGCTGCTGACCATTGGGTCGATGGTTTGGTCTGTCGCCGACAAGAGGGGAAGATAAGACTTTGCAGGTTAAATATGCTTGAAGCGCATGGCAACCTGCCATTGGCAGGGGTTTCGACTAACCTGCTGGTGGTGGCTTGAAAACTATCCCACTCGTTTTGCGGTTTTTGAACACGGCGATGTTTTCCAGCTCAAAAAATGCGATCGAAGCCTGTGGCTGTCCATGCATGTGGAATATCTGCCGCCTGTAATCCTTAGCATAGGGTGCATAAGCGTTGCTTCCACCATAGTTGCCGTTATTCGCTACCACGACCATTTGGTGCATGTGGTAGTGTAAAGCCAGAGCCATATTGTCGAACGTTTTCACGTCCTTATTTAGGGCTGGAATAGCAAAAATGTCAGACCTATCCTTCAGGTCGGCCGCCAAATGAAGGTCGGTTGCGTCAAAGCAAATGGCGGCAGTCAGCCAAAGCGGATCGCTGTCTGGATCTATGGACCAATCATATCCAATCAGCCACTGACAAGGGCGGAACGACTGAACCAATCCATTGGTCTCAAAGCTTTTCTCGCTCGGCGCCAAGTGTTTTTTGCCCTGTCGCCTAATCAGGATCTGTGCACCGCGCGTGGGATGGTGGGTAGGCAGTATCCAGAGCGCAGAGTTCACCAGCGGCTGACCGGCAAAAAGCTCGTCATAAGTAAGCCCTGCGAGGATGATCGTCTTATGCGCTCGTGCGAAGGGAACAAGGTGCGTCCGCACATCGTCGGGATGGACCGCAAGCTCGGGCAAAATAAGCCAGTCGAGTCTGTGGTCCATGCCCTTGTGCGTTTCGCGGAGGGCCAATGAGCTTTTGACCGCAGCCAAGGCCGCAGAAAGATGGCGGCGATGACGTATTCGAAGATTTGCATCTGACATAGTAAGATCGTTTTCATGAAAGTCGTCCACCGAGGGAAATGCCATCTGGACAACGCACGCCCGCAGGGGCTTGCCCTCCCTCTTAAAAGCACCAGGTACTTTAAGGGGCATCAGGGCAACGCTAGTTCCTTGCATCTCCCGCATGTACTTCAGACGCGCGTCAATGGCTTCCTGAGCTTCTCTCATGGTGCCCGCAACTGGAGTATCCTCCCGTTTTCCGGCACAGCCCGGCCACCACAAGAGGCCGAAGAGCAACCTCTCCACCCAGTCAGAAATGGGCAGCCAATCATCACCGAACGCTGAATAGCCATTAAAGAAACCATGTATCCGCTCATGCCAATGGCCGCCAGGCGACCTGTAGATCTGCTTCTCCTCTTTCCAATGTGGGCTCCGAGCTGGCCTTGTGAAATCCGGCTGGGCGGTCAGGATGAAGCGCAGAAGAAAACCAAGCTGAAATCGCCAGTGATCATCAGCAGGAACCCAGTTCGGCGGGTCATAAAGTGAATCGCCAGCCAAGTTGCGACGGTGGAGCTGAAGCGATCCAACCTCGTTCATCTCCGCATCCAGACCCAGAGTTACCTCGGATGGGGAAATAGGTGCTGCCTCCGCAACGCCGTCAATTGTCAGCAGGAACTTGGAAGCGAAGCTCAGCAAGGCGCGCTCGTTGCGCAGTTTATTTCCCGTCTCAGGTGAGAGTACGATCTTGGCCAGCGTGTTGCTCTTGGCATCGGAATGATCTGAGAGACCGAGATCCGCCTTAGCTCGCGGGGTCAGCGATGATACCCCACCCGTCGCAGCCACAAGCTCAGCAGCAAAATTCGGATCGAGCGACGCAATTCGATTTATTCGAGATGGCGTCAACTGCGGCCCTACTAGCGCCGCTGCTCGTTGTGCGTCCAAATATGAGCGCCGAGCAAGAACGGCATAGGTGGCGAATTCATCAGACAGCCATTTTTGCGCATCGCCCTTCAGAAAGCGCAGCAGCCGGGTATAGGATGAAAGATCGCCACTTCCGTGAGATGGCAGCGCCTGAATATCTGGTGGATCTGTTGCGAGTAGCAGATAAGCTTGCTGTTTGAGATACCATGGAAGGCGCGTTTCCGTGGTGAAAACTATTCTTAGGGCTTCTTCTCGGAGCACCCGTCTATATTCGTCGACTTTGACTGCAGACGGAAGCTGTTCATCATCCTCGACAAAGCCGGTTTCCACGGCACCGGCGCGAAGGATTTCGGACAAGCAGTACCATGCGATCCGCCGCGGTGCATTCCGGGGCCCCCCTTTTTGGGTAAACCGTCGCAATAGATTAAGAACTCTCGTCAGGACGTCAGCATCGGGCCAAAGGTCGAGGGCGATCCGCAGCAAACGGACATTGGAAGGATCGCTGACCCATTTCGAGATCAGTTCCAGTGCAAAGGCTCGCATTTCATCGTCGAGCTCGTTTCGGGTGCGAACCCCTCGAAATTGGCTATATTCTTCGCCGTCACCCTCAGCCTGACTATCCTCGTGGGTTTGCCAAAGCTGAGGGCGAAGAGAGCGATAAGTTGAACGAAACCGACCAGCAACGAAGCGGTCAACGGTTGAATCGCGCACATCAGGAACAGGTCGGAACGGGTCGTGCTCGTTGACCGCTTCGGCCTTCGCCAACCGCTCCTGGGCCCTGACAAGAGCAAGTACGGAATCGAGGATTTCTCCGCCAGCAACGGGGTCAAAACCTCCTGAAATTGCTGTCTGGATCCGCGCCATGCGCTTGCTCTGCTGTACTAGGGGTCTTTCGTCCGCCCGGAAAGCCGTGACCTGTGTCTTCTCTTCTGCCGGACTAAGGCCAGGCGCAGAGTGATCCAGACTGCCTTTGATCCATTTGAAGATATCGGTCTTTACCGCTTCGATGTCCACGTCCAATGGGGCAGACAGCACAAACCGGAGATCATCAACGTAGCGGGCGACGTCGTGCAACTTAATGTTTGGCAGGATTTCTCGGCCGATCTGGTCTCTAAGGTTTTTGTCAAATGTCGCAAGGGCGACGTTGGCGAAGAAGCCAGCCGCAACAAGCCCTTGTGGTAGTACAATTCTGCTGAAATCCGGAATGCCGGATTGCTTGGCGTATATATCAACCTCTTTAAGGTCACTATCTGACCATTTCCACTTCAAGAAGCCTGTTACACGCTCGAAAAACGCGGCCTCACCAGAATCATCCCGAAGGTTTACCATCGCTTTGTGCAAGAGATCGGCTGTGACACGATCATAGAATTGGCGAAGATCAGACTGCACGATCAGCGTCCTTGGATGGCCCTTGTGAATCCGCTCAGCTACGTCTTCTGGCCTGGCTAAGAATGTCTGATAATCCTCGTAAAACCCCCGATAGAGTGTACCTGAACCCCACCGCTGGTGCGCTTTACCGTTCTTGAAATCGCTAAACAACCGATTGCCATACGAGACGACTGTATGCAGTTCAGCACTGTCAAGTGTCATGGCGGGGTCACCTTGGCGCGTCTCGACACGATCGCCCAGACACATCATCATAGCTGTCGCAATCACTTGGTCGCGCAGGCTCACATGAGCGAGCGGGCGGATCTTCGCAGTGTCGCCGTTACCGTTGACCGGTTTCCATTGGCCACCACTTTCGATTCGCCATTGTTGACTTTTTGGCGCCGGAACCATTCGGATCGGGTCAGAAAGGAGTTGGCTATCAGATTTGATCTCGGTCGAAATATTGGCAATGAACTCCCTTAGATTGATAGCTGTACGGTCAAGCTCAAGGGTATCTGAAAACCAGTTGTGGTAGCGAATGTAGCTAGATGTCTTCTTCCATGCCTGAATAAGCACAGTCTCGTCAGCGAGACACTCGATCGTCGGCACCAAAGAAATAAATGTCACTTACGACTCCTAAAATACACGCCTGGTTTCGTCGTCCCAAGAAAATCAATCGAGTTCAGTATCGCGCTGCGTGATCTGCTTAATTAGCACGGCTATATCATTAAGCACTTGCTGATCCGCTCCCGGCTGCGTCCGTAACTCTGCGATGGCGCACGTCGCTGAGGCAATCGTCATCCACTCGGTATCAGGTGCCTCCGGGGCATTCCGACGCTCTCGCAGGAACGCCTTATACTGCTTGGCCTCATCAGCTGTCATGAGCTCGGGCGCGTGGAAGGCGATGAGCCTGCGGCCGAGCTGGCGCAGACGATCATCGGTTAGCTGACCAATGATTTCCTGCCGCCGGGGCCATTCTGCCCGCTGGAATTCGGCAAGCAGATCACGATCAGCCTTTGCATAGAAGCCGCCATATATCTGCTTCTCGATCTGTGGCGGCGGCGCATCTGGAACCTCGAGATAGCGCGCGGTCATGGCCTGCCCGACCCGGGCGCGGAAAGCGGGATTTGCGGAGATCAAGGCTGCCTTATGCAGGTGGTCAGGATCTGGACTGATAATCGGGAAGAGAGATGGCACCTTGTTTGTGGCAATACCGCGGATGATTTGGGGAGTGCCGTGGACGGCTTGGAACAGCGCTGCGTCATCGGCCTGCATCAGGGCCTCCGGATCGCCCGCATCTAGGTCGAAGAAGGCAGCCTGCGTCGGGTTTCCAGCGGCCGTGCCACAGAAGCATCCGACATAAGAGCGGGGAGGGCCACCGCCGAAGCGCAGCACAAGTTCCACTGGGCGAAAGGTTTTCAGCGTCGCCATCACATTCTGCTTGTCACGGTTGTGCAGAATGGCTGACCAGAGTTCAGGATCGCCGTCGGCGATGATGCGGGCGATGTGGATGGTAGCTTCGACATCACCGAGGGCATCATGGGCATTGTGTGTGTTGAAGCCATTGGCTGGGGCCAGACGATCCAGCTTGAAGGTGGTGCGGCCAGTGTCGTCGGTTGGCCATTGCATTAGACCCGGATTGCGGCACCAAACAGCATAGACGGCGGTCAGGATGTCGAGCCGACTATTGCCATTGAACTGCGTGGCGTAAATGTTCGGCTGCAAGTTTTGGTAGAAGGCATGGCGCAGAACCTCTTCATCGAACCGGATTGAGTTGAAGCCCACCCATGTCGCGGGCGCCCAACGTTCGATCAGCTCCATGATCGTCTGGGTAAATTCGAACAACGACGGCAGCGCAGGGTCAACCAGCTGCTCAGGCGTAACACCGGTGACCATCATCGCCTGCGGGGACGGTATGATGTGCGGCGCGATACGGCAGCGAAGGTTAATGCGCTCAATCTCGGCAAAACTGTCATCTGTCCGGATCGCCGCAAATTGCAGCGGCTGGTCAAAGGCGGGCGATATTCCGGTGGTCTCAAGATCGTAAAAGACAAATCCCATCAGAGGACCCTTTCGAACAAACAGTTGGCCCCTGCTCCGTTACAGGCTGCGCGCGTTGCTGCGAATGGCCCCATCAGCACCGCCATAGTGACAGCGTAAACAAACACATCGGTAGATGCAAAGCTATCACCGGTACCAGCCGGTTACTGGCTTTGAGTGACAGTGAGTCGCGCTTCTTTGCACGCGGTTGCATGTCGCTGCATGCTTATGCGTGCTGATGCGGTTTTTCTGGTCCGGTGTTGATGTGGCGTTGATGTAGTTTGCAAACGCAAAAACCCGACTGATTAGGTCGGGTTTTAAGCATTTGATTTTGCGGTGTAATTTTGGTTGCGGGAGTAGGATTTGAACCTACGACCTTCAGGTTATGAGCCTGACGAGCTACCGGGCTGCTCCATCCCGCGCCAATGGTATTGGTATTTTTTTACATCGAAGAGAGAATTGAGTTTCTTATTAGGTTTGGCAGTGACTTACTCTCCCACGACTTAAGCCGCAGTACCATCAGCGCAGCGGCACTTAACTGCCGAGTTCGGGATGGGATCGGGTGTTTTGCTCGCGCTATGACCACCAAACCAAAAAAGAAACTCAGGAGGTTTTTGAAGCCTCCCAACATCAGTACCCTGTTTAGGGCAATGTTTCATGATTATGTATACTGATAGTATATTGTGTGTGTATGTATCTTTGATTCCAGTCTTACTATTACTGGATCAAATCAAGCCTATCGGACCATTAGTACCAGTCAACTGAACGCCTTACAGCGCTTACATCTCTGGCCTATCGACGAGGTGGTCTACCTCGGTCCTCAGGGATACCTTGTTTTGAAGGGGGCTTCCCGCTTAGATGCCTTCAGCGGTTATCCTGTCCGATCATAGCTACCCTGCACTGCCGTTGGCACGACAACAGGTCCACCAGTGGATCGTTCACCCCGGTCCTCTCGTACTAGGGGCAACTCTTCTCAAGTATCCTACACCCACGGAAGATAGGGACCGAACTGTCTCACGACGTTCTAAACCCAGCTCACGTACCTCTTTAAACGGCGAACAGCCGTACCCTTGGGACCTGCTCCAGCCCCAGGATGAGATGAGCCGACATCGAGGTGCCAAACGGTGCCGTCGATATGGACTCTTGGGCACCATCAGCCTGTTATCCCCAGCGTACCTTTTATCCGTTGAGCGATGGCCCTTCCACTCGGGACCACCGGATCACTATGGCCGTCTTTCGACTCTGCTCGACTTGTCAGTCTCGCAGTCAGGCTGGCTTCTGCCATTGCACTCAACGAGCGATTTCCGACCGCTCTGAGCCAACCTTCGCGCGCCTCCGTTACAATTTGGGAGGCGACCGCCCCAGTCAAACTACCCACCACGCAGGGTCCCGGACCCGGATAACGGGCCGCGGTTAGACATCAAGCAGAATAAGGGTGGTATCTCAAGGGAGGCTCCACAAGGACTAGCGTCCCTGCTTCAAAGCCTACCACCTATCCTGCACATATTGTGCCTGATGCCAATGCGAAGCTATAGTAAAGGTGCATGGGGTCTTTCCGTCTAACCGCGGGTAACCGGCATCTTGACCGGTAATTCAATTTCGCTGAGTCCACATTTGAGACAGCGGGGAAGTCGTTACGCCATTCGTGCAGGTCGGAACTTACCCGACAAGGAATTTCGCTACCTTAGGACCGTTATAGTTACGGCCGCCGTTTACCTGGGCTTCAATTCGGAGCTTGCACTCCTCCTTTTAACCTTCAGGCACCGGGCAGGCGTCAGACCCTATACGTCGTCTTACGACTTCGCAGAGCCCTGTGTTTTTAGTAAACAGTCGCCACCCCCTGGTTTGTGCCCCCGCCCAAAACTTGCGTTCTGAACGGGCCTCCTTCTCGCGAACTTACGGAGGTATTTTGCCGAGTTCCTTAAATGTGGTTCTCTCAAGCGCCTTGGTATTCTCTACCAGTCCACCTGTGTCGGTTTAGGGTACGATCTTATAGGAGGGCTATTTCCAGGAACCTCTAAGCAGCCCATTCAATCCGATAAGGATGAACTACCTTCGAGATCCGTCACCACTCCACGGCCCAGGAATATTAACCTGGTTCCCATCGACTACGCCTTTCGGCCTCGCCTTAGGGGTCGGCTTACCCTGCTCAGATTAGCTTTAAGCAGGAACCCTTGGACTTTCGGCGAGGGAGTCTCTCACTCCCTTTGTCGCTACTCATGTCATCATTCTCACTAGTGATCTCTCCACCCCATCCCTCACAGGGGGGCTTCACAGAAAACTCCGCGTCTCCAATCCTTCCGAAGAAGGTAAGGAGACATGGAATTATGTCACACTACGCTCTGCTACCATGCAATAAATTGCATCCTAGACTTCGGCTCATGGCTTGAGCCCCGTTACATCTTCGCCGCAGGACAACTTATTTAGACCAGTGAGCTGTTACGCTATCTTTAAAGGATGGCTGCTTCTAAGCCAACCTCCTGGTTGTTTTGGTCGTCCCACTTGCTTTCCCACTTAGCCATGAATTAGGGGCCTTAGTCGTAGGTCAGGGTTGTTTCCCTCTTCACAACGGACGTTAGCACCCGCTGTGTGTCTGCCGGATATTACTCCTCGGTATTCGGAGTTTGATTAGGATCAGTAAGGCTGTGGGCCCCCATTACCCATTCAGTGCTCTACCCCCGAGGGTATTCGTCCGACGCTCTACCTAAATAGATTTCGCAGAGAACCAGCTATCTCCGAGTTTGATTGGCCTTTCACCCCTAGGCACACCTCATCCCGACCTTTTTCAACAGGTGTGGGTTCGGACCTCCAGTAAGTGTTACCTTACCTTCATCCTGGACATGCCTAGATCACTCGGTTTCGGGTCTGATCCCACAAACTCAATCGCCCTATTAAGACTCGCTTTCGCTGCGCCTACACCTAACGGCTTAAGCTTGCTTGTGAGACCAAGTCGATGACCCATTATACAAAAGGTACGCTGTCAGGCCTCAAGGGCCCTCCAACTGATTGTAGGCGTTCGGTTTCAGGTACTGTTTCACTCCCCTCGTCGGGGTGCTTTTCACCTTTCCCTCACGGTACTGGTTCGCTATCGGTCAGTAAGGAGTACTTAGCCTTCGAAGGTGGTCCTCCGATGTTCAGACAGAATTTCACGTGTTCCGCCCTACTTAATACGTCCTATCATGCTTCTTATACGGGACTGTCACCCACTATGGTTGGCCATTCCAGACCATTCTAATCACACTCAAGGCTCGGCTGGTCCCCGTTCGCTCGCCGCTACTAGGGGAGTATCTATTGATTTCCTTTCCTCCGGGTACTTAGATGTTTCAGTTCCCCGGGTTTGCTTTTGTAAACCTATGTATTCAGTCTACAAATACCTGGTTGACCCTATTGTTAGCCACACACTCCCGAAGGAATGTATAATAACAACAAAGTATCAGGTGGGTTGCCCCATTCAGAAATCCATGGATCAAAGCTTATTCTCAGCTCCCCATGGCTTATCGCAGAGTATCACGTCTTTCATCGCCTCTTACTGCCAAGGCATCCACCAAACGCCCTTTTCGCGCTTGATTTGATCCAGAAAAAGCAAGGCTTTTTCTGTGTCCTCCCCCTCTTGTAAAAAATCAAGGAGGACTAAATCAAAATGCATACATTGCAATGTCAGCCGCTGGTTCGCAACTGACACTGTTCGAATAGCATTACTGCTATTCCGGTTAGTGTACTTGACTTGAAACAAAATAGACTTGCGTGACGGTCATAAAGGCCATGCGGCCCCTCACGTCAGCCAATGTACCCTTACGCGGGTACATCATCTATTCTGATGTTGTTTCTCTCTTTACGATGTAAAATATCGATCCCGTGGGATCAATCGTCCGATTGGACGGCTAAATGCTAACAGCACTTAACGGTCAAATCGTATGTTGGTGGGTCGAGGAGGACTTGAACCTCCGACCTCACGCTTATCAGGCGTGCGCTCTAACCACCTGAGCTACCGACCCAACTAGGTTGAAGTCAGCGACTTCAATGGTGGAGCGTATCGGGATCGAACCGATGACCCCCTGCTTGCAAAGCAGGTGCTCTCCCAGCTGAGCTAACGCCCCAAAAGGTGCGTCCCACTCATAGTGGAACAAAACTGAAGAGATATGAGGACGGCCTGGCTCTAGGTCACTTCCAAGGAATAGGAGGAAGTGCCTGATTTGCCGGCTTTGTTTGCCGACTGCTAAGTGTTTCACGAAGACTGCGAACAGTCTTGACTAGAAACATCCTTAGAAAGGAGGTGATCCAGCCGCAGGTTCCCCTACGGCTACCTTGTTACGACTTCACCCCAGTCGCTGATCCTACCGTGGCCGCCTGCCTCCCCGAAGGGTTAGCGCAGCGTCGTCGGGTAGAACCAACTCCCATGGTGTGACGGGCGGTGTGTACAAGGCCCGGGAACGTATTCACCGCGTCATGCTGTTACGCGATTACTAGCGATTCCGACTTCATGGGGTCGAGTTGCAGACCCCAATCCGAACTGAGACATCTTTTGGAGATTAACTCACTGTAGATGCCATTGTAGCACGTGTGTAGCCCAACCCGTAAGGGCCATGAGGACTTGACGTCATCCACACCTTCCTCCCGCTTATCACGGGCAGTTTCCCTAGAGTGCCCAGCCGAACTGCTGGCAACTAAGGATGTGGGTTGCGCTCGTTGCCGGACTTAACCGAACATCTCACGACACGAGCTGACGACAGCCATGCAGCACCTGTCACTTGGTCTCTTACGAGAAAACCAGATCTCTCTGGCGGTCCAAGGATGTCAAGGGTTGGTAAGGTTCTGCGCGTTGCTTCGAATTAAACCACATGCTCCACCGCTTGTGCGGGCCCCCGTCAATTCCTTTGAGTTTTAATCTTGCGACCGTACTCCCCAGGCGGAATGCTTAATCCGTTAGGTGTGTCACCAAAGGGCAAGCCCCCTGACGACTGGCATTCATCGTTTACGGTGTGGACTACCAGGGTATCTAATCCTGTTTGCTCCCCACACTTTCGCACCTCAGCGTCAGTATCGAGCCAGTGAGTCGCCTTCGCCACTGGTGTTCCTCCAAATATCTACGAATTTCACCTCTACACTTGGAATTCCACTCACCTCTCTCGAACTCTAGACTAGTAGTTTAGGAGGCAGTTCCAGGGTTGAGCCCTGGGATTTCACCCCCTACTTTCTAATCCGCCTACGCGCGCTTTACGCCCAGTAATTCCGAACAACGCTAACCCCCTCCGTATTACCGCGGCTGCTGGCACGGAGTTAGCCGGGGTTTCTTTACCAGATACTGTCATTATCATCTCTGGCGAAAGAGCTTTACGACCCTAAGGCCTTCGTCACTCACGCGGCATGGCTAGATCAGGCTTGCGCCCATTGTCTAAGATTCCCCACTGCTGCCTCCCGTAGGAGTCTGGGCCGTGTCTCAGTCCCAGTGTTGCTGATCATCCTCTCAAACCAGCTACTGATCGTAGACTTGGTAGGCCATTACCCCACCAACTATCTAATCAGACGCGGGCTAATCCTTCACCGATAAATCTTTCCCCCGAAGGGCGTATATGGTATTACTCCCAGTTTCCCGAGGCTATTCCATAGTGAAGGGTATATTCCCACGCGTTACTAACCCGTCCGCCGCTAGACCCGAAGGTCTCGCTCGACTTGCATGTGTTAGGCCTGCCGCCAGCGTTCGTTCTGAGCCAGGATCAAACTCTCAAGTTGAAAGCATCTTGCGATGCTATCCTTGACGTTCGAACCTCTGCACATCACCACTTGGCCTTACTGAAACCAAATGGCGTTTTCTCTGTTTGTTGTGCTTCAGTAACCAAAGTTACCAGAAGCCGCCAAACAGTGAAGCTGACACTCTATCATCGAACCGAAGTCCTAAGAGCGTTGATATACAGACGTCTGATCCATCGAACTGAACCAAACCGCCCACATATCTCTTCAGATATATCAATTTCAAACAGCGTAGAGACAAAAGTGACCAGATGCGCCCTAACTTAGTGGCGCGCCCCGCCTCAGTACCTCAAAATTTTCTTCTCCGCCCCGGTCCGTCTCTCCGCGTTTCCGCTTCCGTCTGGCCCGTCCGGCGCCCCGTTGGAGCGTCTCTGCTCGTCCGGTAAGGGGGGTTCTAAGGTTAGTCGCCGAGACCCGCAACCCCTTTTTTCAGGAAACATGCATTTTTTATGACAAACCCAAATTTTCCAACAATTCGCCATACTTACACATATTCATTACCCAAATCACGCAACAACACGCAACTTTATTAGGCACATCACAAACTCAAAACACCACATTTTGAGTTATCAACAAAACTATCCACAAGGCACATCCGTGTGTCAGGAAACTGACTCGCGGAATCGCCGGTGAATCGCGCCATATTCAGCATTCCGAGTCGTGAGCAGAGATGATTCAGCCCAAACATCCGCTCCTAGAATCAAAAAACCCGGCCTACCGGCCGGGTTTTTTGATTCTGCGCTGTCAGATCCGCGACTTCAGAGGAATCGCTGCTCTTCTAATAGGTCTGGTAGATCATTTTCATAAAGTACCACGTCGGAAGTTTGCACGTCGCGGTCAATCAGGGCGCGTGCCTCGAAGAAGGAGCTGACTTCGATCACGTTTAACGTGGACTTATCTAGCCCATCGGCAAAGCTGCGAATACGGCCAGGGTTTACGACATATATAACGTCACACAGATCGTTACAGATTTTAGCAAGGCGCGCATGCACCGCATCATGTTCCATCCCCAGCTCGGCAATACCTGGTGTCACAAGAATAGCCCGCCCGCCGCGTTCCTTTGCCAGATCATGCATTGTTGCCACCGCCGCCTGAAAGCCAAGTTCATTGGCGTTATACGCATCATCAAGAATCAGGTGGGCACCGGGACTGTCGACTTTTTGCAGGCGGTGCGGAATTTGCGAAACGGTTTTTGTGAAATACGGCACATCTGCTGCGAACGACGGATCCACATGCAGCGTCAACACGACAGCAAGCGCCGCGTTCAGCACGTTATGTTCGCCCAACAACGGCAGATCGAATGTCACATCCGCAATCAGGCCATTTTGCCAGTGTAATGTCATCGTCCATCCACCACCGATCGCAGGCAGTGCAGACACGGTAACATCAGCATCCGCCGTACCGACCGTCACGACCTGATCGCCATACTGTTCTTTTAGGGCTGCAAAAGGTGCGTGGCGCAAGACATCCGCATTAATCACAGCAGTGCCACCTTTGGCGCAAACATATTGCACCAGTTCAGACTTTGCCCGCGCGATCGCGTCCACGCTCCCGAAACGTTCGGTGTGCGCATCGCCCACAGCCGTGACAATCCCAAGGGTCGGCTGCGCAAAATCACACAACCGCTTGATAGACCCTTCACCATAGGCGCCCATCTCGGCGATGAAATAGTGGTGTGACCATTGCAGGCGCTGGCGAATGTGGCGGGTCAGGCCCAACACGGTATTAATACTGCCGCGGCTGTAAAAGACTGGCGCTGATCCTTCGAGGATTTCGGCAAGGATGTGTTTAACCGTGGTTTTCCCAAAGCTGCCAGTGATCCCGATCCGGGTTGGATCCATGCGCGCCAGCTTTTCGCGCGCCTCTACTATATACTTGTCATTGATGCGTTGCTGGAACGGAACCAACACCTGATTTGCGGCGATCAAGGCAAAGGGCGCAAGTTGCAGGGCGACAACGGCGAAAACCACCCAATACGCAGAGGCCACAACGGGCAACACCATGAAGCAAATCGCCAGCACATAGATCCGCCGGGCGCGTTCGGTCATCGCCAATGGTTTTTTGAACCGATAGGTCTTTTCATGCCAGGCAATCGCTGCGAGTGCGCCAGCGAGAAGAAGCGTGATAATCACGCTTGGCCCGGTCAACAACATGATGACAACAGCAATCAGGATCGCGCCACTGGCACGCACGTCATAAAGACGCACGGATCGCAGCGCGCCAACATAACGCCCGCCATCATATTCCTCTTGCTGGAAATAGGCGAGCAAGGTGCGCAGCCGGGTTTGTAGCAAATACCCGAAGGCTGCAAAAAAGATCAGCTTGGCGAGAATGATCATGTGCGGGCCTCGGTCAGGATATCTTTGAGAACGTTCGCGATCTGATGCCGACCACGGGTCAGAACCGACAGGTGATCGAATTCGGGACACTCTATATATACAGAGTTCGGAATCCGGTCATGCAGGATGCGTCCCTCGGCGGGTGGGGTCTCGGTATCTTTGGCACCGTAGATCAAATAGGTCGGCGCAATGATGCGACCGACATCATTTGTCTGATCCTCTTTTACGGTCTGGATAAAGATGTCGCGCATCCCAATCTCGCGGCTATGGACATAATCTGCACTGCCATAGATTTTTTCCAATGCGATGACCTGATAGTCATCTGTGGTTCGGGCTTTTTTGCGTTTGAATTGCGCACTGCGCCATCTGCTGCGCAGCTGCTGCCAGATTGGGCGCGGACGTTTGACCCCTGCCCCCGCAACAATGACCAGATCCGAGATAGGGCTTTGCGGTTGCGCAGCCAGCCTTAGCCCAACGCGCCCCCCGAAACTGTGGCCGACCCAGATGCAGGGCGTGTCGCCGATTTTATCAAGCAACACCTGCCGCATATAATCGGCATAATCATTGGTGTCCCATGCCGTATCAGGGCGCGCCGTGTCGCCAAAACCCGGTAGATCAAACATGATGCAGCGGGCCTGCCCTGCAATTAATTCGGCAACAGGAAGGAAATCCGCGCGGGTCCGGCCCCAACCATGGGCAAACACAATAACAGGCGCATCTGGCTGCCCCAGTTCGACACTTGCGATTGGTTTCATCCGCGTACCCTTTTTATCTCTGGGCACCACCTACTGTGGTGCTTGCCTGCTCTTGACCCTATAACTATCACTGAGGCAAATAATATTCTAGGACAGCACACCGTGACCAAGCTAAATATTGCAGTTGTCTTTGGCGGCCCCACCCAAGAGCACGATGTGAGCGTCGTGAGCGCCCAACAGCTGATGGATGCCGCTGACGCACGCAAACTGAACATCATCCCGGTTTATTTGGATTTTCAGGGGCGGTTTATGCAAGGTCCGCGCCTGCGCGATCTATCCGCATTTCGGCCCAGCCCCAGTGGCTTAAAAGAAGTCATCTTTGCATGGGGCGACAATGGGCCCTGCATTCAGACGCGTGATGGCAGCAGCATGCAAAACATTGATTGCGTCCTGCCGGTGTTTCACGGGCCATACGGCGAAGACGGGCGCATCCAAGGCATGATGGAATTGCTTGGCATTCCTGTCACCGGCTTTAACGCCACCAATTCAGCCATTGCGATGCGCAAAGACGCGACCAAGGCGATTGTGAAAACGGTCGGCGTGAATGTTTTGAACCATGTGGTCGCGAACCATGCCACCCTGCAAAACCCCAAAGCGTTTTCCGCGAAGGTCGCGCAGGAAATCGGCTATCCTGCGATTGTGAAGCCCGCCAACCTTGGGTCAAGCATCGGGGTCGGGATCGCGACGGACCATGATACACTTATTGCGCTCAGCCAGGCTGTGCTGCGCCAGGATGGGTTTGCGCTCGTTGAACCGAAGGTGCAAAATCTTGTCGAATACAATATCGCGCTTACCTATCGTGACGGGCAGATTTGCCACTCTGCGATTGAACGCCCCAAATCTTCCGCCGATTTATTGGATTTCAAGGAAAAGTATCTGGCATCCGGTGACGGCGGCCCACCTAAAAAGGGTGGCAAGCTTGGCAACTCTCCTGTGCCATCGCAAGGTATGTTGTCACTGACACGCGACATCAACCCTGACATCCCGGTCGGTTTGAAGTCGCGTATTCATGAATATGCATCAGCCGCGTTTTCGGTTCTTGGCCTGCGCGGTGCCCCACGGATCGACTTTATGGTCGATGATAAAACCGGCGAACTTTGGTTCAACGAGATCAACCCGATTCCCGGATCATACGGGTTTTTTCTATGGGAAGCAGCAGATCCTCCGTTGCTGTTTTCAGAGCTGATCCAGCACCTTGTCGAAGAGGCTATCCACGATAGCCTGAAAACCTTTGATGATCCGGTGCCGCAGGGCGCGCACCTGCTACCGCGTTAGGACAGATCAAAATAGTGAAAGCCATCATGAAAGGTGTCGCCATCGAAGGTCGACACTTTTTTCCGGTTTCCGCTTTCGCAGCACGACACATGCACCCAGCCATATTCACCACATCGTGGATCGAATTTTTCCAAAATGACTTCATCAAACTGCGTATTGTCGATGATCCAGCGGGCCAACACATCGTTGCCAATTCCGCCCATCATGATGTCCGCGGCCTCTCCTGTCAGATGCTGCGAATTGGGCAGACCGCCGATCTGCGTGTTCAAACGTGGACAGCGATAGCCGCTGGTCACAAACAGCGGCAAATCGAAGTGCGTGATTGCCGGCTGCAAAACCTGCTGACAAAGCCGCGTCAACCTGCTGATAATCGCCGGATCATGCGGTAAGTTATAAATCCCCAGTTCCGCAGCCGTATCACTGTGGCAAAGGGTGAACAGGTCAAGATCTGCCGACAGCATCGGGTTCAGCGGGTTTGCCTTGTACATCGTTGGGTCCGTCATTGTTACGCGGGCAGCCTATACCCTACCCGCGCGTCCTCCAAGTCAGCGCGAACCAAAATACGCCTGCTGGATATCGCGCCAAACAGGATCTTCCAAAATGCTTAAAAGCGTCAAATTGACCGGCTCGCGCAGCGGGCTTTGCGGCGAAAATGCGATCGCATACCGGGTCGGCGCAACCCTGAGCGGGGCCATTTTAACCCCCGTCAACGTCCGCCCGTTTACAAGATACTGCAGGACCGCCTCATCATGCATAAAAACGTCGATCTGGTCTTCGTCGAAATTACGCTGCACCTGCGAAAATGCTTGCATTGGCTGAACATTCAGGCCCGCACGAACGGCCCATTCCGAACCATGGCTTTGGCTGATCACTGCCACAGAGCGATTTTCCAGATCTTCCACGGTGTTTACCTCTGGCTCGAGCGCTTGCAGGGTCAAGCTAGAGGTAATGATCGCGGTGAAACTCGAAATGATCGTCACACCGACGAACATCAAAAGCAGAACAAACAACTGGCCAAAGCGGGACCGAAGTTCAAAGGGATTCCCCTGCCCCTGAAACACCAAAAGCGCGGCCCAGATCATGGATCGGTACAGGCCGGAAAACGGACCTTGGGTGAAAAATTCATTCCCACTGCGCCGTTCCATCCACCAATAGATGAGCCCTACGAAGACCATAAAACCGAACAGGCCGGCAACGATCAGCAGAATATTCGAATGGAATATGCGCGTCAAAAGTACCGCAAAATTGGCCCCGCGACTGCGATCAGGCACCAGTGTGCCTAGCGCGTCTTCAAAGTACGCAAACGAAAAATCCACGATTTTCTCATGCGCAACTGTGATCGGCAAATCCGACATCGCAAGATCGACATTTCCCACAGCCGCAGCCAGCACAAGTTCGGCATTGGTGCCATACTCGACGTAGCGAAAATCAGCAGGGGTAAGGTCAAGACATGCGGCAATCATCCCCCACAAGTCGATGATCAGGCCTTCGGGGGCGTCCTTTGACCCCATGACAAACGGAGGAGAGAATTTCGTGCCCACCGTGATCGGCAAATTGGTCCTGTCAAATGACACTGCGGGGCAGTAAGCCTGCGCCATTGACGTGCTCGCGACGAGGCAAAGCCACATCACCACGGCGAAGTTGGCGATAAACCTGGTCAACGCGGGTACTCCTCTACGGCGATCATCCCGCTCAGTTGCACACGCGCATCGTCGGGTGTTTCAAATAGGTAGGTTGGTGCCAGCGCGCGCAAGGTCACGCGGTCAGTATATCCCCACGCCGCTGCCGCCGTACGACAGCCTGCGGCCTGACCACACTGAATGTCCGCCGCAGCGTCACCGATCAGAATAATATCGCTGACGGTCAGTCCCGTATCTGCCGCAAACCGCAACGCCATTTCCGGATCAGGTTTTGGCGCGCTGACGCTATCGCTGGCGTAAACCGCACAAAAGTAGTCTATTATGTTCAACTGCGTCAGTAGTTCCAACGTCCGTTCAAGATCTTTTCCTGTGGCAATCCCCATCAACAACCCGTTTTCACGCGCCCACGTCAGGATATCCACCGCGCCGGCGTATAGCCGCACATAGGGTGCCAGAATCCTGCTGTGCCGCCGAAACGGATCGAACATGTCTGGTGATAGATCCAGCCTGCGCATAATCTCGGGAAATCCCATGCCAAGGTATTTTTTGTACTCGGCAAAAAGCGCCGCATGCGGCAGTTGCTGATCGCGGTACACATCATCCAAAGCTGCCGAAAACGCCAGTTGCATCACAGGAAGACTGTTGATCAGGACACCATCAAAATCGAAAAGCAGCGCCTTGGGCCTAAACAGCGGATGTGGGTCATGCATGGTCATTTACCCTCACCATCCTGAACCACATAAAGCTGCTCGATAACATCGACAAAAGTGCCAATTTCGCGACTGAACGCCTGATAAATTGCAGGTAAAGCTAGGTCGCGCTTACGCACCAAGCTTTGGTTCATGCCAATCAAAAACTGCTTTGCATCACGCTGCGGGCGCTCTACAGCGCCGCTGATGGCCGACAGCGCGAGGTTCATCGCCACTTCGCCCTGTTCAGACCCCGCGATTGCCACAGTCATCATACCACCGTCCGCGACAAAGCGTGTATTCACGCCAAGCACCGGCAGTTTCGCGGTCAATTCCGTCCACGCGATCAGGGCATCCGCTGGGACCGTTTGCCCACTCGCATCAACCACGTTTTGATAGTTGGCGATCAACAACATCAAATTTCGATCGTTGGCATCGTGAACTGCGGCCTCCCATTGCGCTAGCGTCGCGGCCCCGACCGGGGTGGCCGCCGCGAAGGGCGCCCAATCTTGCGCAAGATAATTTTCATTTTCGGTCTGTCCGGTCGGCGACGCATCATTCAGCATCATGATACCAGCGACATCGCCACCATACGCGTCCCGCAAGGAGACGAGCGTTTCAATCAGCGCTGGATAATTTTTGCGTTCAAAGATGCCAGACACATTGCTTGCATGATCATAGCCGTACAGCCCAACCCCGCCATTCACCCCCGCAAAAACCACTTGCGGCAATGGCGCCTGTGCGGGTTTATCAAGACCGAAAAAATCAACCGATGGGGTTTCACAGCGGCTACCCGAAATCCAGGCATTTAAATCTTGCGCCATTTTGTAGCGATCGACGCCGGCCTCTAAATCAAGCTGATCAAACCCGACAAGCGCCTGCGCAAGATCATCCACCAAAATCACAACCTCTGGCCGCCAATCATCAATCGTAAAACGCACATCTGCAGCAGCATTCTTGTAGAAATTACAGTCAGGATGATTGCGCAGGTTCATGTAGTGGGTGCGCAGATTCAGCCGCGGAAAATCACCCCGCCCGGCAGCAGCGACAGCGCTGCGTATTCCGCCATCAACGTCATTCACCCAAGCAAGGTCGTTATTATACGAATGGACAACCAGCATTTTCACCTGCTCGCTATTCTGGGTAAGAACAAGGCGAACAACCACCGCAAGAAGTGCTGCGATCACAACGTATTTGGCAACAGAAAAGAATTGTCTCATCAGACCCTCTAAATCAGGTTCAGTGCCTTCCAGAACGGAATGCTCAGAAAGATTGCGCCGCAGCGCAGCAGATAAAAAATAACATTGAAAACAATCAGGCTCGACGCGCGGTAGGATACACGATCCGCATCAAGCATCGTAATATTTTGAGAAAAGACACCGTGTTGATAGGGCCAGATAAACCCTTCAGACACGGTAAGAATGACAAAGCCCAACACCCAAGGCGACAGACCAATGGTTTGTGCAAACGGTAACAGCGCACTGGCTAAAATGATGAACGCCGGTGCGCCAGGCACTGCAAGCCTGACCACAAAAACCCCCGCCATCAGAATCGTGATGCCCAGATAAAGACTTTTTTCAAAGATCGGGATCAGCATTGGTAACTGGTTCGCCAAAAGCGTGCTTAGCCCAAGATGATCCATCATCGGACCCCAAGCAACGACTGTCGCGACAAAGATGAGCGTCGGCCAGTCGAACCTATGTCGCAACGTTGCGAGGGACAGTCCGGAAAAAAAGAACACCGCCAAGGCCAAGGACAAAACCAGCCATTCGAGGGGGATTTGGTGGATGGATCGAGATAAAATTGCGATGAACAAGATCGCGTACAGTCCCAGCGTGGCCCAATCCCGGACCGGGTCCGATTGTACGGTCAACGGGATGTCAGGACGCCCGTCTTTTTTGTCAGAACGGGTTTTGATGGAAAAAAAGAACAGCACAGCGATAAACCCTATCGCCAGAACCAAACCGGCCACGCTGGTCGCACGCAACCATCCAAGCCACTGGAATCGTCCGCGCGTTTGTTCGTCAAGCATTCCGATAAGAACGAAATTTAACGGGTTCCCCGTCAGGATGATTGTCGACAGCAGCGTGGTGCCATGAATATGCGCCAATGCAAGAAAGCTATTGTTGCGCGCACGATCAGTGCGAAAGAACCGGTGCACCAACGGTTGAACCATACTGGCCCGGCCCAACGGCGATGGCACCACCAAGGTCAGTAAAACGCCGGACGCGACGACAGCAAAAAGACGTGTCGGAAACGAGGCATCTTTTCGCACCAGCAGCGCCTCGAGCTTATTCAACCAAGACGTTTCAGCCAGTAACGCTGCTAAAATAAATATCCCGAAGACAAGAAAGAAAACCTGAGAGTAAAACCCGCTGAAGGCAATTTCTTGAGGAACGATATCCAACAAAACAACGATAAGAAGCAGCGCAAGTCCCGGCACAAAATCCGGCGTCAGCCGGAATATCCACATGACGATTGCCGCCAAAGAAAAGCATAAAAACTCTGTCTGAGATAAGGGCAGTACCGTCCGCAGTTGCATGTAAAGCAACCAAGGTAGAAGCCCAACCAAGCTCCACGCTATAAAGTCACGAATCGCGGTATAGGGGCGCTGCGCGCCTCCAGAATGAGCGTTATCCGACAAAATTAAATTCCTAAAAATAATCCGAGCACCCTATCCGGCCCTACGTTATTTTTAAAGTCTCATTTTTTCGTAAATACCGTCACGCCTGCAGGCGATGTACCTGCTGCACAATCTCGGCGATCATCGCGAATTGTGCCGCCAGCGGATTTGTTTTGCGCCAGATCATACCCAAGGTGCGCGAAGGCTGTGTCCCTTGAAAGCGACTGATACAAACAGGTGCCGCACGCACCTCGACCGGAATTGCCATTTCGGGGATCAGCGTTACGCCAATTCCTGCACCCACCATCTGAACCAGCGTCGACAGCGAACTACCGTCCAGACCTTCGCGCGGTACAGCCGTTTGCATGTTGCAAAACGACAGCGCCTGGTCCCGGAAACAATGCCCTTCCTCAAGCAGCAAAAGCCGCATTTCTCGCAACGCATCCGGGCTGGGGACCGGCTGCCCGCTTTGGGATTGATGGCGCACCAAAACCATGTCTTCGCTGAACAACGCAAGTTCGGTCAACCATGGCTCTGAAACCGGCAGTGCGACAATTGCAGTGTCGATACGTCCATCCGCCAACTCGTCAATCAGGCGCGGCGTTACCGTTTCGCGAATATGGACATCAATGTCGGGATACGTCCGATCCAGTCGCGCAATCAAACCTGGCAAAAGATAGGGCGCGATCGTGGGAATCACGCCGATGCGCAGCCGCCCAATCAGACCACCATCTGCTGCACGGGCCATCTCGCCCAATTCATCAATCGATTGAAGAATTTGACGAACGCGCCCTGCAAAGCTTTCACCGAAGGACGTCAGGCGCACCATCCGCGGGCCGCGTTCAAACAAAACGGTGCCAAGGCTTTCTTCAAGCGCCTTAATTTGCACGGACAAGGCAGGCTGCGATATCGCGCATGCATCCGCCGCATGCCCAAAGTGACCATGGCGGGCCAAGGCCTCGAAATAACGCAGCTGCTTGAGTGTGAGATTCTTCATAACTTAAATTTATCGCAATGATTAGAAAACGCAACTTATACTAATTCTAAATTCATGGTATCGCACGGGCGACCGGTGGCGTGACACATCGCTCTACCGCGAAAAAATAACGCACGACGAAAAGTGCATCAAATTCGGAGACAGACATGGACGGAAATAACGCTGGAAAATGCCCCGTAGTGCACGGTAACGCTGCGCACACAACATTTGCTGGAAGGTCTAACCGCGACTGGTGGCCAGACCAGCTGAACCTGCGCATCCTGCATCAAAATACGCCTGCGTCTGACCCACTTGGCGCCGATTTCAACTATGCCGAAGCATTCAAAAACCTCGATCTTGCCGCGTTGAAAGCAGATCTGGTGTCGTTGATGACCGACAGCCAAGACTGGTGGCCTGCCGATTATGGTCATTATGGCCCATTTTTTATCCGTATGGCGTGGCACAGCGCGGGCACATACCGGACCGCAGACGGTCGCGGCGGATCACGTTCGGGTTCGCAGCGCTTTGCGCCGCTGAATAGCTGGCCGGACAACGGCAACCTCGATAAAGCGCGCCGTCTGCTGTGGCCGATCAAACAAAAGTACGGCAACCAGATTTCTTGGGCCGATCTGATGATCCTGACCGGAAACGTCGCGCTTGAATCAATGGGCTTTGACACCTTTGGTTTTGCTGGCGGCCGCGAAGACATCTTTGAACCAGAAGAAGACATTTATTGGGGTTCCGAAGCCGAATGGCTGGCGACATCTGATAAAGAAGGCACACGCTATTCCGGTGACCGCGAATTGGAAAACCCGCTGGCCGCTGTGCAAATGGGCCTGATATATGTGAACCCCGAAGGTCCAGACGGAAACCCGGATCCTTTGGCCTCGGCCAGAGATATTCGTGATACTTTCGCGCGGATGGCGATGAATGACGAAGAAACCGTAGCGCTTACCGCGGGTGGCCACACGTTTGGCAAATCGCATGGCGCAGGCGACGCAAGCCTTGTCGGCACCGAGCCCGAAGGCGCGCCGATGGAAGCCATGGGGTTTGGTTGGAAAAACGCGTTTGAGTCGGGGCGCGGTGTGCATACGACGACAAGCGGCATCGAAGGTGCGTGGAGCCCGACACCGATCACGTGGGACATGTCCTACTTGGAAACGTTGTTGAATAACGACTGGGAACTGACCAAAAGCCCCGCTGGCGCGCATCAATGGAAGCCTGCAAATGGCGCATTGTCAGACGCTGTGCCAGATGCGCATGACCCGACACGCCGTCATGCACCCATGATGACAACCGCAGACATGGCGATGAAGCTTGACCCTGATTACGCGCGTATTTCGCAGCACTATCTGGAAAACCCAGAGGTCTTTGCCGATGCCTTTGCACGCGCCTGGTTCAAACTGACCCACCGCGACATGGGCCCGAAATCGCTGTATCTGGGTGCCGAAGTCCCACAAGAAGATTTGCTATGGCAAGATCCGATCCCCGCTGTTGATCATGACCTGATTGACGCGTCCGATATTGCCAAACTGAAATCAGATCTGTTGCGATCTGGTCTGTCTATCTCCGAACTGGTGTCAACGGCGTGGGCCTCGGCTTCGACGTTCCGTGGTTCTGATAACCGTGGCGGCGCCAATGGTGCGCGCATCCGTTTGACACCTGCCAAAGACTGGGAAGTCAACGAACCGGCTAAACTGGCCAAGGTGATCGCGGTTCTGGAGGGCATCCAAAGCACGTTCAACGCGGCGTCCGGAAACAAGAAAGTTTCAATCGCCGATCTGATCGTTCTAGGCGGGTCTGCCGCTGTCGAACAGGCTGCCGCAAATGCGGGCGTCACCCTAAGTGTCCCATTCACGCCCGGCCGCACCGACGCAACCCAAGACCAAACCGACGTCGAAAGCTATGGCGTGCTGGAACCCAGTGCAGATGGTTTCCGCAACTACCTGAAAACCGACTACACCGTACCCGCAGAGAAACTGCTGGTGGATCGCGCGCAGCTTTTGACCTTGTCAGCACCGGAAATGACGGTACTGGTCGGTGGTTTGCGTGTTCTGGGGGCAAATGTGGGTGCGCGTAAACATGGTGTATTCACTGACAAAGTGGACGCGCTGACCAACGACTTCTTTGTGAACTTGCTGGACATGAAGGCAGAGTGGGCGCCTGTTGCCGGCGATTCCAACCTGTTCGTTGGTGTTGATCGTAAAACGGGTGAAACCATCGGTCACGGGACACGCGCTGACCTGGTCTTTGGGTCAAATTCGCAACTCAGAGCGATTGCCGAAGTATACGCGCAGGACGATGCCAAGACAAAGTTCGCGAAAGACTTTGTCGCGGCTTGGACCAAAGTGATGGAGCTGGATCGCTTTGATCTGAAGTAACCACCTGTAAAACAAAACAAAAGAGCGCGGCCATCGCTGGCCGCGCTCTTTTTTGTTCTTTGCGTCAGGGTTATTCCGCAGGCATCGGGGCCGCGCTGCCAATAAACCGTTTCGCGCGGCGTTCGCCCAACATCAACATCGCAGGGGTGACAAGCAAGGTCAGCACCGTCGCAAACACCAACCCACCCGCGATTGCGCTGGACAGTTCGGTCCACCACTGGCTGGACGGCGCGCCATAGACGATTTCACGGGTGAAGAAATTGATGTTCAACCCGATGACCATTGGCATGAGTCCCAGCGCGGTCGTCACCGACGTTAACACCACCGGGCGCAGACGCTGTGCCCCCGACCGCAGTGCCGCCTCGAGCGACGACAACCCCTGTTGTTTAAATTCGTTGAAGGCATCGATCAGGACGATGTTGTTATTCACAACGATCCCCGCCAACGCAATCACGCCGATCCCGCCCATAACGACACCAAATGGGCGGCCCGTCACCATCAGGCCCAGCAAAACCCCCGCGATCGAAAAGATGATCGCCGACATCACAACAAACGACTGCCAAAAACTGTTGAATTGGGTCAACAGGATCAGGAACATCAACCCAATCGCCGAAATGAACGCGCCGACCAAGAAGATCATGGACGATGCCTGATCCTCTGCTTCGCCTCCGAACTTTACGTCGATACTGGGTGGCAGGCCCAAATCATCCAGTGACGTTTGCAACGCAACGGTCAAATCATTCGCCAGCTTTCCGGGCGCCACGTCCGCCGAAATGGTGACGACACGCTCTTGGTCAATGCGGGTAATCACGCCGCTGCGCGGCGCCGGAATGAACGACACAAAATTGGAAATTGGTACAAGGCCCGATGACGTCGGCACCCGTAATGATTCCAACTCTGCAAGGGTACGGTCGACGGCCGGAAAGCGAACAACAATGTCCACCTCTGTATCGGTATCGTCCGGGCGATAATCGGCGACAGTAATGCCCCGCGTTAACAATTGCACCGCTTGCCCCAGCAACGCGATGTCAGCGCCGGAACGGGCGGCTTCGGATCGGTTTACGCTAATTTGCCATTCAACGCCCGGGCTTGGCCTGCTGTCAACAACGTCAATAAAGCCACCGATCTTTTCCATTTCATCAAGCAACAGCTGCACCGCTGCTTCCTGATCTTCTGGGTTTTTCCCGCGCACTTCCAAATTGATCGGCTTGCCCCCGCCCGGCCCACCAGAATCTGTTTGCACCTGCACATCAATACCCGGAATTGTGGCCATATCGGCGCGGATATCCTCGGCGATCAAAGCAACCGGGCGGCGGGTATCCCAATCGCCCAGCTCTAGCTGGATTGAACCAATGACATCGCCACCGCTATTGGTGCTTCCCGACCGCGCATAGATGCTGGCGATTTCGTCGTACGTTTCAAGACGCCCTTCAACTTGGCGAACAAGCTCGTCCTGTTCATAGACAGAAAAATTGTCTTTGGCGCGGACTTCGACCTGGGCATAATCGGGTTCAACCGACGGAAAAAACGTAAGCCCGTTTCCAAAATGACCGTATGCCACGAAAGACCCAACCAGCGCGACCATCGCAAAGCTAAGCGTGATCCATGGGCGCAAGATCGACCATTCCAGAACACGAATGTACCCGCCCATGAACCCGGTCATATTGCGTGGATCACCCATTTCAGCGGCATATAGCTGTGCTTTTGCTTTGGCCGATTGGCTCGGCCGGCGACCAATAAGACCGCCGACAACCGGAATAAAAATCAGTGCCATAAACAATGATGCGATAAGGGTCGCGATGACCGTGATCGGCAAAAACTTCATGAACTGACCGACGATATCGCCCCAGAACAGCAGGGGGAAAAACACACAAAGTGTGGTTAGCGTCGATGCGATGATTGGCCAAGCCATGCGTTTGGCGGCCTCTGCATAGGCTTCTTTTGGGCTCTGACCTTCGTGCAGATACCGATCTGCCAGTTCCACGGTCACAATCGCACCATCCACCAGCATCCCAACGACCAGAATAAGCGCGAACAGGACGATGATATTCATCGTGTAGCCCATCATATATAGCGCCGCGACCCCGGTAAGGAACGCCCCCGGAATAGCCAACCCGACGAGCAGAGACGACCGCACACCCAAAGCGAATACAACAACGACCATCACAAGGAAAATCGCTGCGATGACGTTTGCTTCCAGGTCGGACAACATGGAAATGACGGTTTCGCTTTCGTCTAAGGTATAGCGGATTTGAACGCTTTCCGGCCACGCCCCGCTTGCTGCGGTCACAACATCGCGGACAGCATCAACCGTTTCGATGATATTTGCGCCAGACCGTTTCTTGATCTCAAGTGCCAGTGCCGGCTGCCCGTCGATGCGGGCAAACCCGGATGGGTCCACAAATGTACGCCGAATGGTCGCGACATCAGCGAATGTCACCACCGTCTGCCCGCGCACAAGAATAGGAAGATCCATCACGTCTTCGATATTTTCGATCAGACCCGGCACCTTTAGAACCAAACGCCCGGCTTCGCTTTCGATCGCACCCGCTGCAATCAACTGGTTATTGCGGGTAATTGACCCGATCAGTTCATCAAACGAAATATTATATGTCTCGAATACCGTCGGGTCGATCAGAACCTCAAGCAGCTCCGTCCGCTTGCCTCCGACATCCACCTCAAGAACACCGCCTAGCGCCTCAATATCGTCTTTCAGATCTTCGGCGATCGTATTCAGGGTCCGTTCGGGGACGGGGCCTGACAGGATGACAGTCAAAATCGGAAAAAGCGCGGTGTTGATTTCGGTGATCGTGATGTTCGCGTCTTGCGGCAGCTCGTTTTCAGCCTTGTCGGATGCCTCACGGACTTTATCCAGTGCTTCGGCTGAATCAAACCCCGGCTCAAATTCAAGCTGGACACTTGCATGTCCTTCGCTCGCGTTGCTGGTCATCGACTTAAGACCCGTCAAAGACGCAAATTCGACCTCCATCGGCCCAACAAGCACGTCCTCGGCATCTTCCGGTGAAATTCCGTCAAGACCGGTCGAGACGTAAACAATCGGAATCGGAATTTCCGGGTTACTTTCCTTGGGGATAGCCGAATAGGAGTAGGCGCCAACAGCCAACAGGAAAACCAATATCAGCTGCACGACTTTGCTGCGCTGAAACGCGGCGTTAATTATAGCATTCATTTGGATGCATCCGCTGTTTGCTCCGCCACGGGCGCTTGTGGGTTGACCTCGTCGCCGGCATTCACGAAACCCTGACCGACAGTGATAATGTCCACTTGTTCAGGCAGACCCGTCACCCAAATTCCATCGGGCTGGGCACGCACGATTTCGACCGGACTGAACCCCACTATATTGCCTTCACCTACAAATTTGACCCCAAGATCGCCATTCACCCCCAGCGAAAGAATAGCCGGCGAAACGAAGTGGCCGCGCGCCTGCCCTGTTGGAATTTCGATCCGTGCGCTTAAACCTGCCGGCATCTCGCTCTCGGGGTTATCGACGATCACTTCGACCCGGAAAGTCCGCGTTTGGGAGTCCGCGTTGCTGCCGATAAACCCAATCACACCATCCCGGTTTTCACCGGTGATGAACGCGACGGTCGCTGCGTCCCCTTTGCTGAGCCGCGACAGCACCTGTTGTGGCACCTGCACCACGACTGTCAAAGGGTCGTTATCGACCACTTCTGCGACGGTATCACCGCTGGTGACAAATTCACCTTCATCCAGTGTCAGATCATTCAAACGGCCCGAAAACGGGGCCGTGATGATCGTATTTTCCAACTGCTCTTGCGCCGCCGTAACGGCCGCTTCTGCAGCCGCTTGCGCCGCGCGCGCCTGCGATACGCGGTCTTCGGTGGCAATTCCACGCGCCTGCAATGCAACAGCGTTTTCATAATCGCGGCTGGCTTGTTCTTGCTGCGTCTGCGCCTGCAAAAGCTGCGCCGCGATCGTTTCGGAATCAACGCGTCCGATTTCCTGACCCGCAGCAACCAAATCGCCGCGTTCAACCATGACTTGGGTAACCTGCCCGCCCGCCTTTGCACGGATATCGGTTGCACGGTCTGGGACAGACTGCCCTTCGGCAGCCAAGGTCAATTGCACATCCATCGCAGCAGACGGCAACACCGCAACAGTGACAAGCTTCACCACATTTTCTTCGGCAACGTCTGTTTCTTCGGCAGGTGCGAAATAGCCGCTTGTCATCCAGCCAACCATCGCCAACATCAAAATGATCGAAACCCACTTTGAAAGCCCCGCACCCTTGTCGCTTTCAAAAGTCAATTTTCCGGTCAAATCCGGGGCGCTATCTTGGGACATCTGGGCTTCCTCTAAATTCAAAATAAAGTGAGCGGGATCAAATTGTCGCGCCTTTGTTGGGCATTAATTAGGGGCGCACGCGTTTGGTTGCTAGTGCCGCAAAGCAGAAAACACAGGCAAAAGCGAGACTTTGTGCAACCATTATGCACTAATGCCCAGCAAACTATCATCAGACTTGTGGGATGGTCGCGCATAAGACGCCATATTGACACGCCTGCTGGTCCCTGTCCTGCAACCGGGGCCGTCCGCGACACCCGATATTATCCCACGAAAGAACGGCCAAGATTGATGAGGCAATCGCCAACATGGAAACAGCCGCCGATGGCCGCGTCTGACGCACGCCTATCTGGGCGGCCGGGATCATGACGCGATCCATCTGGAAAAGCTGGGGGTTGCGTGGTTTAGAGCCATCCTTGAATCCCCCGCGCGAGCCAGCGGATTGGTTGTATCAGGAACATCATTAGCGACACTGATCGCGCTTAAGGTGGCGCGCCCGCTTTGCATGTGAACATTGCCAACCAACGCACAACCCGTGCCGATCTGGACATCCGGCTGCAAGGCGTGCGAAACATCGGTGCGCAACTGATTAAGGACGGGCGCTATGCCACAGCTTAGTATGACAGCGGCGGATATGGTCGCAAAGGCCCGCGAAAAGATCATTGAAATATCAACGCCGCATGCGATCGCCATGCTAGACGACCCCAAAGTTGTGTTTGTGGATCTGCGCGATATACGCGAACGCGAGCGAAGCGGCGCAATCCCCGGCAGCTTTCATTGCCCCCGCGGCATGGTGGAATTCTGGGTCGACCCAGACAGCCCCTACTTCAAAGACATCTTCGGGCAGGACAAACAGTTCGTGTTTCATTGTGCTTCGGGTTGGCGGTCGGCCCTGACGGTTGCGACACTGCAGGACATGGGATTTCCCGCGGCGCACCTGAAAGACGGCTTTACCGGTTGGCTTGCGGCGGGTGGACCGGTGATACCTTGCCGCTGACCTCGCCTGAAATCTGCCCGCTGGGTATCAGCGGTCTATTGGTGCGTTTTGCACGCGACCTGTCGGATGAAGCCAACGCGCATGCGCTTGCGTTTCGTGACCAGGTCAGCGCCGCCGCCCTGCCCGGCGTGACCGACGTGATCCCGGCGCTGGTATCGGTGCATGTGACCTTTGACCCCGATCAGACCACCCGCGAACGTGTCACGAAAGACCTGCAACAACTGCTGTCGCGCAACACGGGCGCTGTCATGTCTCCGCGCCGCCAGTGGCGTATTCCCGTGGCCTTTGGCCCCGACCATACCCCACAACTGGCCGAAGCCGCGCAGTTGGCAGGCATCACCCCGGATCAGGCAGTCGCGGACATCCTGACCGCCAAGTTGCGCGTGATCGCCATTGGGTTTGCCCCCGGTCAACCCTATTTGGGCATGTTGCCCGGTCATTGGGATATGCCGCGCCAACCCACGCTAACACCGCAAATGCCCCGCGGCGCGCTGGTCGTGGCTGTACGGCAGCTGATCATCTTTGCGGCCGACGCCCCAACAGGTTGGCGCCACATCGGGCAGACCGCATTCCGCGTTTACCAACCCGATGCGCCTGAACCCTTTGCCTTCGCGCCGGGCGATCTGGTGACGTTTTCGCAGATCGCAGATGACGTGTTGGACGGCCTGAAAAACCGCACCGACACCAATGGTGGCGCGATCTGCGAGGTGCTGCGCTGATGCCGACCCTGACAGTACACAGCGCCGGACCCGGGGTCAGCCTGCAAGATATGGGCAGACCCGGCTTTGCCGCGCAGGGTCTTTCGACGGGCGGCGCGACCGATCGTTTGGCGCTGCTAGAGGCCGCTGCCATTTTGGGAACCCGCCCGGCCGCCGCGCTTGAGATGTTCGGTTTTGGCGGAACCTTTACCACCGATACCTTGACGCGGATCGTCCTGACGGGCGCGCAGATGCAAGCGCAGATTGCCAGAAATCCGGTAAAGCCCAATATCAGCGCCCAGCTACGACCGGGGGAAAAGTTGACCATCGGTGGCACCACCCAAGGCAGTTATGGCTATCTGTCATTTGCAGGGGGGATCACGCAACCACCGGTCATGGGGAGCAGATCAACCCATCTGACCGCCGGAATTGGCCGCGCCTTGCGGCAAGGTGATACCCTGCCGATCGGACACGATCCCCGCCCGCTTACCGGGCCGATGTGCCTGCCACGGGACGATCGATTTTGTGGTGGTGTCATCCGCGTCATGCCCGGCCCCCAAACCGATTTTTTTGATGCCGCGACCCTTGTCAGGTTTCAAGAGACATCGTTCACCCGCAGTCCACGCGCCAATCGTCAAGGGGTGCGGTTGGATCAAGATGGCAGTGGTTTTACGATGACCGACGGACATAACATTCCATCCGATGCGATTGTGTCCGGCGATGTACAGATGACCGGCGACGGCATTCCCTATGTTCTATTAAGCGAATGTCAAACGATGGGAGGCTACCCGCGGATCGCAACAGTGATCCCCGCAGATTTGCCAAAACTGGCGCAGGCCGCAGTGGGCGCAAAACTGCAATTTCAGTGGCTGACAGTCGCCGAAGCCGACGCAACCGCGATCAGTGACACAGCGGTGCTGCGCGCGCTGGTGCAATCTTGCACGCCTGTCGTGCGCGACCCGCATGACATCGCGGACCTGCTTAGCTATCAACTTATCAGCGGTGTAACCGCCGGAAACGACGGATAAGGGCGCAGATGACACGCACGGTAGACCTGAACGCAGACATGGGCGAAGGTTTTGGCCCTTGGGCCATGGGCGACGACGCGGCGCTGTTGGATGTCGTGACGTCAGCCAATATTGCCTGCGGATTTCATGCGGGCGATCCTGACATCATGGCACGCACGATGGGGCTTGCGGTTGCGAAAGGTGTCGGTATTGGCGCGCACCCCGGCTTTGCAGACCTGAAAGGGTTCGGTCGGCGGCAATTACCACTGGCGCATGATGAAATCGCCAATGCCGTGGCTTATCAACTGGGCGCGGCACAGGCGATGGCACGGCGCGCGGGTGGCAGCGTGCGGCACCTAAAATTGCACGGTGCGCTGTCGAATATGGCGAGCATCGACGCCGATTTGGCCCGCGCCTGCTATCAGGCTGTGCTGGCAGTCGATCCCGATATTACGATCATGGTGCTGGCCGCCACGGCAATGGAACAGGTTGTGCGCGACTTGGGCTGTGCGTGGGCTGGCGAAATTTTCGCCGACAGGGCCTATAATGACGACGGCACCTTGGTGGACCGAAGTTTGCCCGGCGCTGTGCTGCACGACGCGGACATTGCCGCGCCGCGTATCCTCGAGATGGTGACCGCGGGCGCAATCATCGCCCAAAGTGGCAAACATATTCCTTGCCGGATCGACACCATTTGCCTGCACGGCGACACGCCGCAAGCCGTGTCAATGGCGCGGGGCGTGCGCCGCCATCTCGAAACGGCTGGCCTGACGCTGAAACCGCTCTAGCGACCTTCAAAGATTTCCGAATTATCCTATTCTGCCTGCACATCTATCATTTGCGGTCCGAACCGCATTAGATGGACGAAAAAAGGAAGCAATCCATGACGCAATCGCCATATTATAGTCCCAAGGGTGGCCTGCCCCCACAGACACAGCTGCTAACAGATCGCGCCATGTTCACCGAGGCCTATGCCGTCATTCCCAAAGGGACGATGACAGATATCGTCACCAGCTACCTGCCATTTTGGGACAAAACGCGGGCTTGGGTCATTGCGCGCCCCATGTCCGGTTTCGCGGAAACCTTTAGCCAATATATCATGGAAGTCGCCCCCGGCGGCGGAAGCATCCGCCCCGAGCCAGACGCGACAGCCCAAGGGGTGCTATTCGTTGTGGACGGCGGGTTCACCTTGCGGATCGCCGGCGAAACGCACGAACTGACCACGGGCGGCTATGCCTACTTGCCCGCGGGATGCGATTGGTCGCTGTCCAACACCACTAAAACCGCCGCAAAATTCCATTGGGTGCGCAAGATTTATCAGGCGGTGGATGGGATCGCCGCGCCGGAACCTTTTGTCACGCACGAGGCACAAGCAACCAAAGTTGCGATGCCAGACACCGATGGCAAATGGGCCACCACCCGTTTTGTTGACCCGACAGACATGCGGCACGATATGCATGTCAACATCGTGACATTGGAACCGGGCGGCGTGATCCCGTTTGCTGAAACCCATGTGATGGAACACGGTCTTTATGTGTTGCAGGGCAAAGCCGTTTACCGCCTGAACCAAGACTGGGTCGAGGTCGAAGCAGGCGATTTCATGTGGCTGCGGGCGTTCTGCCCCCAAGCCTGTTACGCAGGCGGGCCAGAGCCGTTTCGATATTTGCTATATAAAGACGTCAATCGGCACATGCCGCTAAAACGATAGCGTTGGCATCCTGACTTTACGACGCCGCAAGCAGCCGTTGGCCAAATTGCAAAATTTCATCTTCGATGCGCCCGATAACGGCTGACCCACGGCTATCCTTATTGCGCAACAGCCAAACGGACCGTGTTGCGTCCAGAGAAATCGTGCGGGAGCACGGCGACCCCCATGCCATGCCGGACAACGTTCACAAGTGTTGCAAAGTCGTTGACTGTGATCGTGCGCTGGAACATCTCGTCTTTCACAGGCCATATTTCACCATGTTGCGATTGGCCGTGCAGCCGGACGATTGGGATATTTTGCGTGCGATCAGCATCGAGATGGTCAATCAAATGAGCCCTGCCATAAACGCCCATGGCAAGCTGGCCAACTTTACGTCCCAGCAAATCAAGCGGCGGCATGTCGACGACCCGCAAAGCCAAATCAGCATTGCCGCTTTGCACATCCAGTGGATCATCGCCCGCAATCAGATCAAAGCCCAAATCAGGAAAGCTGTGCCGCAAGTCCCGTAAAACAGGCAAAACCAGCAGGTCAAATCCCCACGCGTTGCTCGCAATTGAAACCCGCGTAACCATATCGCGTTGTTCGCTTTGTACGTATCGCGCCACATCCCGCGAGACGGCGTTCATACGCGCGGCGTATGCGCAAACCGACTTGCCTTTCTTGGTCAAAATCCACGGGTGCCTTTCACGATTGACAAGCCGCAACCCAAGCACATCCTCCAGCCTACTCAAGCGACGCGAGACGGTTTGATGGCTCAGGCCCAGTGCAGCGCCCGCATTTGATGCACCGCCGTAGTCTTGAATGAGCAAGAGTACCCGTAAGTCAGACCAGTCGAGCCGGGAAAGTTTGTCCATAATCGCACCTAGTATGGGTGAATTTATCCATATCAGCACTTTCATGCTGTTGGTATGAAAAATCAAACACGCAAGGAGCGCGCATGAACCCGTCAATAATTTTAGTGATCGCCGGATTACTACAACTGACCCTACTGCTGATGCATGGGCTTTATATTGCTTTTGCGCATGGTGTCCTTTGGGGGGACGGGGCGACGAACGACTACTGCGAACCTCACAGATCTGGATCGCCGCTTTGAGCGCACAATCGTGAACAATTCCGAAAGCATGATCGCTTTTTTACCAGTCTTTGTGGCTGCAACGATGATCGGGCCTCTACCGAAGGTCGCGCTGCTTGCGGCAACGATCTACCTTGCGGCCCGGCTGGCCTTCGCGGTCATATACCTTTTGAACGTTCCCTATATTCGGACAGCTATCTGGTTTGTGAGCGTTGTTTGTATCATCATTATCGCGGCAACCACACTTTGGAACATGCGCTAAACGATGGCATGACCCGCCTTGAAAATACGGGTACATCGGGCGTTTGGCGTTGACTGCACGACAGGGGCAATCGCACTGTTGTTCGTGCAGATCGCAGGAACGTCACAATGACCTCGTCTCTTTTAATGCGGAACCGGAATTACCGCCTTTTGCTGACGGCGGGGTCGATGACCAACCTCGGTGATGGGATGGTTGCGCTTGCGCTGCCGTGGCTCGCATCTCTTATCACCCGCGAACCGCTGGCCATTGCATCGGTCGCGGCGGCGGGGCGCCTTCCGTGGCTGTTCTTTTCGATACCCGCAGGTGTTATCGTCGACCGGACCGACCGGCGCATGTTGATTGTGCGCGCTGATCTAATCCGCGCGGCAACGGTGTTTGCCATTCTGCTGCTGGCGCTTAGCGAACCTGCGGCTGGGACGATCTGGGTCTTGACCGGGCTGGCCTTCGTCCTGGGTTCTGCCGAAGTGTTAAGGGATAATGCCGCACAGACAATCCTGCCGTCTATCGTTGCCCAAAGCGACCTTGAGGCAGCGAATGCCCAGATGTGGAGCGCCGAGCAACTGACGGGCCAGTTCATAGGGCCGCCGCTTGCCGGTGTATTGATCGCGATTGGCATCGGTCTGCCCTTTGGGCTTGACGTCGCGGCGCTTGTTCTTGCGGCAGGTTTGATCTGGTTGATCACGGCGCAGCCCCATCAACCGTCCCGCGCACGGTTTTTCAGCGCGCTAACCGAAGGTGTCAGTTACATGCGATCTGACCCGATGCTTTTGCGGCTTGCCATTGTGCTGGGGGTCGCAAACTTTCTGGCGACGGCCACGATCACTGTTCAAATTCTATTTGCACAGGATGTATTGGACCTGAGTGCGGTCGCCTACGGCTATGCCCTATCTGTTCAGGCCCTTGGCGCGATTGTTGGCAGCTTGTCCGCGCCCTATTTGATCGCAAAGCTTGGCATGCACCGTTGTCTGTTTCTGTCGGTTGGAATCTGGGCGATTGGCTATGCCACCGTCGGTCTGAGCAGCAGTGTTTTTCCCATGGCGACAGCCCTATTCGCCGTGATCGCCGCTGCGATGGTATGGAACGTCATTACCGTATCATGGCGCCAGCGGCGGATACCACCTGCCCTGCTGGGCCGCGTGAACAGCATTTACCGCTTTTTCGGCTGGGGTTCGATGCCGCTTGGTGCGCTGGCAGGCGGGTTTGTTGTCTGGCTGATCGAGGACAGTGCCGGCAGGGAAATTGCGCTGCGTGCGCCGTTCCTTTTGGCGGCAGTGTGCTGTGCCGCACTTTTCGCGTACGCGGTGTCCCACCTTCGGCTTGATTAGTTGCCAGCCTATATCAAAGCAAATCCGCCCAGATTGGCAAGTGATCAGAGGCATGGCGCGCGGGCCCGTCTTGCACGACGCCAGCATCGTGCAGCGTGATCGCTGCAGAGTGGGCGATGCGGTCCAGCGCCGCAATGGGTCGCGCGGCGTGAAAGCTGTGTCCGGGGGAATGCACGGTAAAATGGCTTAGGCTTTCAAGCCCCTTATGCGGCGACCATTCATTGAAGTCCCCAGCAACAACCACACGTTCCGTCCCGTCCACGGCTTTGGCAATGGCATGCAATTGGTGCACGCGATTTCGCCGCATCAGCCCCAGATGCGCCGCCACAAATGTGAATGCGGGCAGTTCGACACGGACCGCGCCGCGCGGCTCTAACCCCGGCAGATCAATATGGTTGACCGCGCCGATTTCCATGCCTTTACGGACCAAAATCGCGTTTCCGTGCCAGCCAATGCTGACCGCATTGCGCGCAACGGGCACGATTTCGAAATCTGTTTCGGACTCGATCAAGTTGCGCGCAAGCGCCGAAGGCCGCGCCCCAAGACGCATATCTGCCTCTTGCAATGCAACCACATCGGCATCAAGTCCGTTAAGAACTTGTAAAATACGCATCGGGTCACGACGTCGGTCAAGGCCCTTTGCTTTTCGGATATTATAACTGGCGACCCGAAGGCTCTTATTTGATGGTTTCATGCTATTAAAATGGGGCCGCCGTCACAAAATGGAAAGGGCACCACATGCATTTGAATCAGGTTTACGGCCAAAGCCGTGTAATGCTGGTACTATGGGGGCTGTTGTTACTGGCCGCGCTCAGCGCGTTGATCACGGGACGTTGGTCATTGGTTTTCGTGTCCCTTAGCACACTTGCGCTCGCGTTGACCCCCGTCATATTGGCATCGCGGTTCCACTTGACCCTTCCGTTGCCATTCTTGCTGGCGACAACCCTGTTTACATTTGCGACCGTCTTTCTGGGTGAAGCATTTGATTTTTATAACAAATTCTGGTGGTGGGATATCTTTTTGCACGGCGGCTCCGCCGTTGGTTTCGGACTGATGGGATTTCTATTCGTCTTTATGCTGTTCGAGGGTGACCGCTATGCCGCCCCACCCATCTTTATTGCCTTCATTACATTTTGCGTTGCGATGACTGTCGGGGCAACGTGGGAGATTTTCGAATTTCTCATGGACAAGTCCTTTGGGCTTAACATGCAAAAGTCGGGCCTGCCTGACACTATGGGCGACCTGATTGTCGATGCCATGGGCGCGATGTTTGCCGCACTGTGTGGATTTATCTATCTGAAGGGACAGAAAGCCGGGGTCATGACAGGGTTGATTCAGCAATTCGTTGAACTGAACCGCCAACTGTATCGCAAATCAAAGAACCGGCTGCGCAAATAGGGTTCAGGTCGACCGAAACCCGTCTGGGATCGTGTCGCGCCCATCCAACAGAAGGTCGGCCATAACGACACCTACTTTTGGCGCCATACCAAAGCCGATTTTGAAACCGCCATTGGCCACAAATTCACCGCGCCGCAATGGATGCGCCCCCAAAATCGGCGCACGACTGCGGCTGCGGGGGCGCACCCCCGCCCAGCGCTCTAGAACCGGGGCATTTGCCAAGACAGGAAATGCGGCAAACGCCCGTTCCAGAACGTCATCCAGTTGTGTGTCAGTCGCCGCGGGGTCACTAAAATCACGCTCCGAGGTGGAGCCGATAGCGACGGTCCCGTCATAATGCGGGATAATGTGCAGTGCGTCCGCAAAAAGCTGCGGTTTTCCGACGGCATTATGGGCCAGCACAGCTGCTTGCCCTTTGACGCCTCCGCCGCCCAATTCAGTGACGCCGTGCCAGCCGGTTGCCCAAACGACCATGCCTTGGGCGGACCCCGCGCGCACGACCGCGCCGCCTAACGCGGTCACCGCTTTGGCAAGCGCTCGCGTCGCGCGGCGCGGATGAATAAGGGCCGACAGGGTGTCATGCACCACCAACCCCGTGGGCGATGCCGGCATCCATGACGCATCACCTGCCGGGACCACCGCCCAGGTGGCTTTGCCTTGCCACAGATCACCCGCGGTCACTGCACGTGCCTGTGCCAGTGCGACCGCCCTTTCATCCAGCAAAGGTTGCAGACGCCCTGACCGGCTATAACCCACGTCAGCGCCGGTGATTTGTTCGACCCGAGCCCAAAAATCAGCGGCCATCATCAGGCTTTCGAATTGGAATGCCTTTTTTTCGTTCCAGTTTTCGGGGACATGGGGCGCCAATGCGCCGACAACGCCACCGCTTGACCCGGATGCGACACCATTGGGATCAATCACCTGCACTTTGGCCCCGCGCTGCGCACAGGCATAGGCGACCGACAGACCAAAGATGCCCGCACCCATTACCGTCACATCAGCCGTTGCCATTCCGTGCCCTTCCGCCCAAAGATGGGGCAACACCTAAGGCATGGCTTCATGACAGACCAGACAGCAAAACTCGACTGGCGCGACGGGCGCGTGCCGATCTCGACCCAATTTGACGATCCGTATTATTCGCTGGATAACGGTCTGGATGAAACGCGACATGTGTTTTTGGCTGGCAACGATTTGCCCGCGCGCTTTGGCGATGATTTCCAGATCGCGGAACTGGGGTTTGGAACAGGTCTGAACCTGCTTGTGACATGGGCGTTGTGGGATCAATGCGGGCGACCCGGCACCTTGCGGTTTACGTCGTTCGAAGCCTATCCGATGGCCAAAGACGATATGCGGGCAGCATTGGCACATTTCCTCGAAATCGCGGCCTACAGCGCAATTCTACTGGAACACTGGTCACCCGGTGACGGACCGACGCACCTACCTGATGGTCCCATTCTGGAAGTCATCATCGGGGATGCCCGCCAAGCCGTGCCCAATTGGGAAAGGATGGCGGATACATGGTTTTTGGATGGCTTCTCGCCCGCGAAAAATCCTGAATTGTGGGAACCCGCGTTGATGATTGCCGTCGGGCATCACACGCATTCGGATGGCACCGCCGCGACCTATAGCGCCGCCGGTCATGTCCGCCAAAGCCTGACTGCTGCGGGGTTCACCGTTGACCGGATACCCGGTTACGGCCGCAAACGTCACATGACCCGCGCAAGGAAAAACAATGCAAAATAACGCCCGTCTGGGGATCATGTTGATGATCGCCACGACTTTTATCTTTGCGATCCAAGATGGAATCTCGCGCCATTTGGCAGGCAACTACAACGTGCTGATGATCGTCATGATCCGCTACTGGTTCTTTGCGGCCTTTGTGATCACCGTCGCCACACGGCAAACCGGGTCGATCCGCGCTGCTGCTGCCACCAAACAGCCCATTTTGCAGATCACCCGTGGTGTGCTGTTGTCGCTGGAAATCTGCGTCATGGTCACAGGTTTTGTGGCGCTTGGGCTGGTTGAAAGTCACGCGGTCTTTGCGTGTTACCCGCTTTTGATCGCCGCCCTGTCCGGCCCTGTTTTGGGCGAAAAAGTCGGCTGGCGCCGCTGGGCCGCGATTGGCATCGGCTTCGTGGGGGTAATGATCATCCTGGAACCGGGTTATGCGGTCTTTGCACCCGCTGCCGTCATCCCGCTGATTGCGGCCCTGATGTTTGCGCTATACGGACTGCTGACACGCCATGTATCGCGCAAAGACACCGCAGCCACATCGTTCTTTTGGACAGGCGTTGCGGGCGCCGTGGTGATGACCGTTGCGGGCGCTTGGTCATGGGAACCGATGACAGCGGGTGATTGGGTCTGGATGTCCACGCTTTGCGTCACGGGCGCCGCAGGTCACTGGCTTTTGATCAAAACTTACGAAGTCGCCGAAGCCAGCACCGTGCAGCCCTTTGCCTATCTGCAACTGGTTTTTGCCAGCGCCATCGGCATATTCCTGTTGGGCGAAACGCTGCGCCCCAATGTGGCGGTTGGCGCAGGGATCGTCATTTGCGCGGGGCTGTTTACGCTATGGCGGGCGCGGGCCAAAACGATCGCACACACCTAACCATCTTCGACAGACTGCGCGGGATCAGTGTCTTCAACAGTTTGTGCGACGGGACGGGTGCGGGGGCGCAACAAAGGTTTTTCGCCGATCAGCAGCGCGGTGAAATCAAGAGGGCCAGTGGCTTTGGTCAATCGCGCCTCGTAGACCGGAATGCTTTCGGTGACGCGCATCACATAATTGCGGGTTTCCCGAAACGGGATGTGTTCGATCCAGTCTATCACATCCATTTCGCGCAAGCGCGGGTCGCCGCGTTCTTCCATCCATGTTCGTGGTCGTCCGGGGCCTGCGTTATATCCTGCCGCGATCATCACAGGGGTCGGGCCAAAGGTTTCTTGCAAGCCCGCAAGATACGCCGCGCCTAACGTCGCGTTATACTGCCAGTCGTTCGTCAACTGTGCTTTGGAATAGGGCATGCCCAAATTGGTCGCGACCTCTTCGGCGGTGCCGGGCATCACCTGCATCAGGCCCAACGCCCCAACAGGGCTGCCGATTGTCGTGTTGAATTCGCTTTCGCGGCGCGCGATCGACAACGAAAGGCTGGCGTCGACGGGCAAATCCATCTGCGCCAGATCATGGATGGGATAGTAGATCGCAGGGATCACGATGCCACGCGTCGCGGCGGTCTTGCCCAACAAAAGCATGTAATACTGTTCGTCAATCTCGTTCAGGTAGGCGCCGATTTGCCCAAGCTCTGCTGGATCAAGAGTTTGACCGAGCTGCGCAAAAAACGTCACGGCCGCGCCGCGTTCGCCAGCGGCCAACAGAAGAAATGCGGCGCGGGTCAGGTCTTGGTCAAAGACCGCCGCGCCTTGCCACGCGACATCTTCGCCTGCCAAAACAGGGTCCAAGGGACGCCCGAGTTTTTCAGCGGCAAGCAGCCCATAAAAGCTGGTCTGATGTGCTGCCGCGGCACCATAAGCCAGTGCTGCCTGCGCGGAATCATTCATCACGGCATAGGTACGGCCCAGCCAATAATACATCCGGCTCAGCGATATCGGGGTGCCGACCGCATCTGCGGCTTTTTGAAAATGGTCCAGCGCGCGTGGCGGATCACCCAAATAGGTTAGCGCGATATAGCCCGACAGCCATTCCAGATCGGCATACGCCTCGCCTTCTGTTGCAGCCAGATAGTGGCGCGATGCGATGATATAAGCCTGATCGGCGCGGCCTTCGCGCATTTCCCAACGCGCCAGTTCACGCCGCCAGCCCGCCCAGCGAAACGGTTCCCCCAACGCCGAAGCACTGGTGGACCGGTCCCGCAGCATGGCCACCGCATCGGTCCAGTCGCCACGCTGCGCGTACCAGTTATAGCGGTCATATGCGAACCCGGGGTCTTCGCGCAGGCCAGCACGCACGGCAGTGTACAGCGGCAACATGTTGCGGGTGCCCGCGATATAGCCGATGCGCGCCGCGGCAACTGCACGCTGATCAGTGTCTAACAAAGGTAACATGCGGGTGGCATCGCTGCGGCGCGATCGCCATAGCATCGCATCGGTACGCGCCCAATGGAACGGGGCAAGCACATCCGCGAACCCTGCCATCAACGCAGCCTGCCCGTCGTCTGTCAGCCCCAAATCAAGCCAAGCACGGCGTAGCACGGCATGGGCCTGGTCAATCTGGCCGGTCGTCATCAGCGCCTCGGCCAGACGGGTTGCCCCCTCGCCCGTTTGCGGCGCGTCATTGGCAAACCACGCGATCACCTCTGATGCAGGGTGCCCTTTGGGGATCAGCGGTTCAGCGGTCGAGCGCAGGCGCGACACCCCCGGCCAATCAGGTTTCGCCGCGACAAAGGCTTGGTAGTCCGCAAACGCGGCGTCGCCCGCGCGCAACCGCAACCACATGATCACGTCCGCAGTCAAAGGGTCCGACTGCGCAGCCAGATCAGCCGCAGCCTCCCAATCGATGCTGGCGGTGCTGACAGCGGTCACAGCTGCAGGATCAGCCTCTTGCCCAGAGACCGCCCCCGCCCAGCATGTGAAGGCCATCAAAATGGTCGTTTTTTGCATAAAAGTCACCGCGCTGCCTGTTTTGAAAATAAACTAACGTGAGGCGGCGCAATAACAACTCACAAACTTGGCAATCGGCAGAAACCCCGTTAGGGTCCGCGCGATTTTACCCGGGCGATTCAGCCCATACACACAAAGGAAGCGCGTCATGTTCAAAGGGTCTCTCCCTGCACTCGTCACGCCGTTTAACAACGGCACAGTGGACATTGATGCGCTGAAAAAGCTGGTGAACTGGCACATCGCCCAAGGTTCGCATGGGTTGGTACCCGTGGGCACAACTGGCGAAAGCCCGACACTGACCCACGAAGAACACGACCAAGTCGTTGAAATCGTGGTTAAAGAGGCGGCAGGACGCATTCCGGTCATCGCTGGTGCGGGGTCCAACAACACCATTGAAACCGTCCGTTTGGTGCAGGCTGCCAAGGCAGCGGGTGCGGCAGCGGCGCTGGTGGTGACACCTTATTACAACAAGCCAACCCAAGCAGGGTTAATTGCCCACTTCACGGCTGCCGCGAACTGTGGCCTGCCGATTGTGATCTACAACATTCCTGGCCGATCGGTGGTTGATATGACCCCCGCGACCATGGGTGAACTTGCGAAACTGGACATGATTATCGGCGTCAAAGATGCGACCGGTGATCTGTCGCGCGTCCCCAAGCAGCGGATGACCTGCGGCACAGGCTTTGTGCAACTGTCTGGCGAAGACGCAACCGCGCTTGGCTTTAACGCTCACGGCGGGGTTGGCTGTATTTCGGTGACGGCGAACGTCGCGCCGAAACTTTGCGCGGAATTTCAGGCCAGTACGTTGGCAGGCGACTACGCCACGGCGCTGACACAACTGGACCGCCTGATGCCACTGCACGAGGCGATCTTTACAGAGCCGGGTGTGGCGGGTGCGAAATATGGCATGTCGTTGCTGGGACTATGCAGCGAAGACGTACGGTCGCCGCTGACGCCACTGACCGACGCCACCAAAGCAAAAATGCGGGCGGCGATGGTGCATGCAGGTCTGCTGAACTAAACCTTTGGGGATCGATGGCCCGCGCGCGGCGTGTTCGTGTACGGGGCCACCGCATGGGGTGGGTTCGAACCCACCCCCGGTTTCACGTTGTTATTCAGCGGATTCGAACCAGATGTGGTTCAGTCGCCACAGACCGAAGGCCAACGGAATTGCCGCCAAGCCAGCGATCACATATGCCAATGGTTGGTCGTAAAAGCTTTCGAACATCTGGGTGTAGGCATGGATCCCTGCAAAGGTCATGCCCGCATTAAACAGCCCACGGCGATTCGTCATGGCGGCCCACACGATCAATCCAATCAGGATCACCGCCCAAACGATGCTAAAGACATGTTCGCTAATGACAAATGCGTTTGCGACAAACGCTTCATGCGCGCGCTGCCATTTGTCATAGTCATCATTGTAGACATAGCGCCCTGGCCCCCAAAGCGTTTCACCAACGACATCGCCCCACAGGCTGCCCACAAGGAATGCGAGGCTCGCGACGATAAACGCCATCACCGCCAAGATACCGGCATTGCGTGCGATCCGGCCCGTCCACCGGTTCGCCGCCCACAAGGACACGCCAATCAGGACCGACATTTGCAGAATAGTGAGCGCGGATTCAGGCGAATAAAACACATATGCGGCATGGAAATATCCGGTGCCAGCGTCCAGCATTTGCGCGAACGGAGCAATGGCAAGTGCCGTCACCAGTCGGACATCCAAAAGCATCCCGCAGGCCGCGACAATTGCAAATGCGTAGAAGTTAACAACCGGCGAGACCCAGTGCGCATAGGTCTGACTGTAATCATCCGCAAACACATATGCGCCGCACAAATGCATGGCAGCGCCCATCAACAGCACCGCCCCATAAGAAAAGCGCAAGTGCGCCAACGCCACGGTGAAACGCCATGCGCACAGACCCGCAATGATGCCCCCCATTGCAAACATCACCGCACCTGCCAGGTCCGGGTGCTTGTCCATCAATTCAATGCCAGACCCGCTGATCAGCATTCCCGCCCCGATCAGCGCGCTTGCGTTGCCGAACATCCGGTAGACCGGCGTGCCGAAGCGTAAGATCAGCAGCCCAACCCCAAGGAACAAACCGCCGCACAGTGCGACGCTAAGCGCGCTGGCAAGGTAAAACACCAGACCAAGCGTCGCGGCGAGGATCCCCGCGATCAGCAGCGTATTCACGCAAAGGGCAATCATTGCCCCACGCGCACGATGTTTGATTTCGGCCGCCTGCGCGGGGTTAATCACCCCGTCGGCAACCAGTTTTCCTGTTTCAGCGACGTAATACATTGATGTCTCCGCGTTTGTATTTCCACGGGCTAACACAATATTGAACGACGTTCAATTCATATTTAGTGACTGTTCGCGCAGCCAATCACGATTGTACACAACGTCTTCGCATCGCCCAAATCGGGCGGCGCGCTGTAGCTCGGATTGCAATGCGTTTAGCCGTGCAGCGCCCATCCGCACGCCCGCTTCGGGCCAGAACGCAATAACATTGAGCGTGGTTCCGTCCCGTTTCATATCCATGCGGCCGATCATTTGGTCGCCTTCCATCACCGGAAAAACGTAGTATCCATACTGCCGCTGCGGTGCGGGCACAAAGATCTCGATCCGGTAGTGAAAGCCGAACAGCCGTTCTGCCCGTTTGCGGTCGCGCAGGGCCGGGTCGAACGGTGACAGAATGCGCAGGCGTGGGCTGGGCGTGATGATTGTGTCCATCACATCAGGCCAAGCAAAGGACCGGCGCAGGGTTCCATCAACGCTCGTGACGTCCACCGCGATGATCCGCCCTTGGGCAAGCGCATCTGCGCACCATATCCGTGCCTCTGCGGGGGTCACTGTTGCCCAAAACGCGGCGAGTTCGCCGCTGGTCGCGAACCCCAACCGGTCGAGCGCATTGCGACAGCACCAGTCAACTGTCTGTTGCGGATCGGGGCGATGGGCGCGCAGGTCGGCGGGGATCACACGGTCGGTCAGGTCATAAACCTTGGTGAACCCGTCGCGGCGCATCACAGATAATTGGCCCGACCGCCACAGATATTCAAGCGCGGTTTTCGATGGGTGCCAGTCCCACCAGCCGCCCGATCCGCGGCTTTCGTCGGTACCAACATCGCCAGATGTGCAGGGCCCGTTGTCAGAAATGTGGCGCAGCACGTCATCGATTTTCGACATAAAGTCGTCACGGCGACTGTCTTTCCAACGGCCCTCAAGCCGTGCGGCATCACGTGCGAACCGCAAGTGCCAATGTGGGAACTGCGCCATCGGGATAACGGCAGCGTCATGGGTCCAGTGTTCAAACACGGCACGGTCGCGGTGCAGCAGGTTTTGCAGCGCATCGGGGCGGTACTGCTGCCTGCGCGACCACAAGATCAGGTCATGGGCGCGGGCAAAGGTATTCACACTGTCAAGCTGCACAAACCCAAGGTCGCTGATCAATCCCGCCAAATCAGCGCCTTTACCCGGCCCCGAAGGCCGTGTCGCCAACCCGTGCCGGTCCAGAAAGATGTGGCGGGCGGCGCGGTTGGTCAGGATTGGGGTGGTCATTGGGCGCGCCTGCGATTGGCCAATTGCTGCAAGCGGACTTGGCGCAATGCCTCGACCAGCAGCGCGGTGACCAGCCCGATATTCAGCAATCCGTTCGCGGCAGCCATGCCCCCTAGCAATCGCCACTCCATCGGCAGCAAAATGTCCCCGAACCCAAGCGTAGTGAAAGCGACAAGCGAGAAATAGACGGCTGGTTCAAGGTCGGTGAACACCCCAAGGCCAAGCAACGTCAACGCCCAAAGCCAGACCCCCAGCGTCATTTGTGCAAGTATCCAGATCGCGGACAGGCACAGAACCAGCATCAGCTTTGGTCGGTGCGGTTCCCGGGCGAGCCATGGATGCAAACGCATGATGATTTCCTCCATCGCCCAAAAGCTAAGGCCGGCGATCAGGATCGACAAAAGCAAAAGGCCAGTGCCAAGTGCAAGCTGAATAAGCATGTATCGTTTCCTTGTCCTGCTGCGGTCTCTTGTCCCGACGGTCGTTCTGCCCTATCTCATCGCGACCATGGCAAAGAAACAAGAAAACAAAAACTATAAAGTCATCGCTGAAAACCGGCGTGCCCGCTACGACTATGCGATTGAATCCGACCTTGAGGTCGGGATCATGCTGAACGGGTCCGAGGTGAAGTCGCTGCGCACGGGCCAATCCAACATCGCGGACAGCTATGCGTCTGTTGATGAAGGCGAATTGTGGCTGACCAACGCCTATATCGCCCCTTATGAACGCGCCATGTTCGGGCACGAACCCCGTCGCAAGCGCAAGTTGCTGGTCAGCCGCAAAGAGCTGTCCCGCCTCTGGAGCGCGACAAAGCGCGAGGGAATGACGCTTGTTCCGCTGGTCATGTATTTTAACGACCGTGGTTTGGTGAAGCTGAAAATCGGCGTCGCCAAAGGTAAGAAAAATCACGACAAACGCGCGTCAGATGCCAAGCGTGATTGGGGTCGCCAAAAGCAACGGTTATTGAAACACGGCGAATAATTCGGCCTACACCGCAAGGTAGTTCTTGCCACAACACCAATCATCGTTAACGTTTCCTTCACGCGCGGCTTTAGATCACGCCGGCGCGGGCAAAAATTAAGATCTGTAGGAAGGGACGAAAAATGGAACAACTTATCATTCAGCTTATCTCTGGTGCTGTTGGTGGTAACGCCGCTGGTGCTGCGATGAAGGACTTGTCGCTGGGTACATTGGGCAACACCATCGCTGGCCTTATTGGTGGCGCAGGTGGCGGCCAGTTGATTGCGATGCTGGGCAGCGGTGCTGCGATGGCCGCTGGTGGCACCGACATCATGGGTATGGTCACACAGATCGCTGGCGGCGCTGGCGGCGGTGCAATCCTGACTGCCATTGCCGGCATGATCAAAAACAAGATGGCAAGCTAAGCTTGCGTGTTGGTGCGTCCCGCACGCCGGGGCGCAGCAACACTCTTTCGGCCGGGCGTTTGATTTCGCATCAAAATGCGCCCAGATGGTCTTTGCATTCGCGGCACCCACTTGTCATGATCGGCTGCGCAGGCTACCCCTGCGGCGATTTCAAACAAAGGTGACCGCGATGACGACGACTGCATCCGATGATCCCAAAACGCTTGTCAGCACCGACTGGCTTGCTGCGCACATCAAAGATCCGGACCTAAGAATATTTGATGCCTCTTGGTATATGCCCGACAGCGGGCGCGACGCGCTGGCGGAATATACCAAAGGCCACATTCCGGGCGCACGTTTCTTTGACATCGACGAAATTAGCGATTTGCGCTCTGAACTGCCACATATGGCGCCCCCAGTGGAAAAATTTATGTCCCGCATGCGTGCGATGGGCGTCGGTGATGGCCATCAAGTGGTGGTCTATGATGGCACCGGGCTGTTTTCTGCCGCGCGCGTGTGGTGGCTGTTTCGACTGATGGGCCAAACCAATATTGCGGTGTTGGACGGCGGGTTACCGAAATGGTTGGCAGACGGTCACAAGACCACCAAAACCATGCCCACCATCCGCGACCGCCACATGACGGTCAAACCCCGTAATGCATTGGTCAAAGATGTCACCGAAGTCGCCCGTGCCGCCAAGTTGCGCGATCACACCATTGTTGATGCCCGGTCGCCTGCGCGTTTCAAAGGCGAAGTGCCTGAACCACGCGAAGGTCTGCGTGCCGGCCACATCCCCGGTGCGCGTAATGTGTTCTATCAGGACCTGCTGAACACGGACGGCACCATGAAAGCCCCCAACGCACTGCGCACGATATTTATCGATGCGGGCGTTGATTTACAAAAGCCCGTAATCACCACTTGCGGGTCGGGGGTGACAGCCGCGATCCTGTCTCTCGCCTTTGAACGGATCGGCAAAACCGACCATTCGCTATACGATGGCTCATGGTCCGAATGGGGCATGTACGCCGACCTTCCCATCGCTACCGGAGCCGCATAATGCTGGAAACCCTCACGTCCCTGCCTGCCGATAAAATCCTCGCCTTGATGGCGCAGTTCAAAGAAGACCCGCGCACAGATAAGGTTGATCTGGGCGTCGGTGTTTACAAAGATGCCAGCGGCAACACCCCCGTCATGCGTGCCGTGAAAGAGGCAGAGCGCCGGATTTTGGCAGAGCAAACCAGCAAATCCTACACCGGCCTTGCGGGTGATCCTGCCTTTGGCGCGGCGATGCGCGAACTGGTGCTGGCTGACAGCGTCCCTGCCGCACGTGTGGCCGCTGTTGCCACGCCCGGCGGTACAGGTGCCATTCGTCAGGCGCTTGAGCTGATCAAAATGGCATCCCCTAACGCCACCGTCTGGCTGTCCAATCCGACATGGCCCAACCACCCGTCGATCATCAAATACCTTGGGATGAAGATGGCGGAATACCGCTATTTCGACGAGGACACCCGCGGTGTGGATTTTGACGGATTGCTTGCCGATCTGGACGGGCTTTCCGCTGGTGATGTGGTTCTGCTGCACGGGTGCTGCCACAACCCGACCGGCGCAAACCTGACATATGCGCAAATGGCGCAGGTCATCGCCAAGATGCAGGAAAAAGGCGCGGTGCCGTTGGTCGATATCGCCTATCAGGGCTTTGGCGATGGGTTGGACGCGGATGCGTTGATCACCCGTCAAATCGCCAGCAGCTTTGAAAATGTGTTGATCGCCGCAAGCTGTTCCAAGAACTTTGGGATCTACCGCGAACGCACTGGCCTGCTGATGGCCATTGCCAAAGACGCGGACCAGCAAAAGCTGGCGCAGCAGACACTGGCGTTCTTGAACCGCCAGAACTATTCCTTTCCACCCGATCATGGCGCACGGATTGTCACGACAATTCTGAACGACCCTGACCTGCGTGCAGATTGGGAAGCCGAATTGGAAGAAACCCGCAACGGGATGCTGGCCCTGCGTCAACAGTTGGCGGACGAGCTGAAGCGGCTGACGAACAGCGACAGGTTCAACTTTTTGGCGGATCACCGGGGCATGTTCAGTCGCCTTGGCACCACGCCAGAAAAGGTCGAAAAGCTGCGTGCAGAGCATGGGATCTATATGGTCGGGGACAGCCGGATGAACATCGCCGGGCTGAATGCGCAGACAGTCCCGATTTTGGCCAAAGCCATCATCGACGCAGGCATTTAATCCGCCACATACGGGAACGTTTTTTTGCGCCCGCAGCATAACTTGCTGCGGGCGCACTCTTTTTGACTTGCGATTTGCAGCGCAACATTATACCAAAATGAACAACCGTTTTGGAACTTTGATACGCTAGGAAAACCGCATGTCCTTTCGCCTGCAACCAACGCCGCCTGCCCGTCCAAACCGCTGCCAATTGTTTGGCCCCGGGTCCAACACCAAATTGTTTGCGAAAATGGCGGCAAGCGCGGCAGACGTGATCAACCTTGATCTGGAAGACAGCGTTTCACCGTCGGACAAAGACACGGCGCGCGCAAATGTCATCGCGGCGATCAATACGGTCGACTGGAACACCAAATACCTGTCAGTGCGTATCAACGGTCTGGATACGCCCTATTGGTATCGGGACGTGGTGGATTTGTTGGAACAGGCAGGCGATCGGCTGGATCAAATCATGATCCCAAAGGTCGGCTGCGCCGCCGATGTTTATGCAGTTGACGCGCTGGTGACGGCGATTGAGCGCGCCAAGGGCCGGACCAAGCCGATCAGCTTTGAGGTGATTATCGAATCTGCGGCAGGCATCGCCCATGTCGAAGAAATCGCAGCAAGTTCCCCGCGGATGGCAGCGATGTCGCTGGGGGCTGCGGATTTTGCGGCATCGATGGGGATGCAAACCACCGGGATCGGCGGCACGCAGGACAATTACTACATGCTGCACGGCGACACCCGGCATTATTCTGACCCGTGGCACTGGGCGCAAACCGCGATTGTCGCTGCATGCCGCACGCACGGTGTGCTGCCCGTTGATGGCCCGTTTGGTGATTTTTCGGATGATGAAGGCTACCGTGCGCAGGCGCGTCGGTCGGCCACATTGGGGATGGTAGGCAAATGGGCAATCCACCCGAAACAAATCGCACTCGCCAACGAGGTGTTCACACCGTCTGACGCCGCTGTAGCAGAAGCACGCGAAATTTTGGCGGCAATGGAAGACGCCAAAGCCCGTGGCGAAGGGGCCACCGTCTACAAAGGCCGCTTGGTCGATATTGCGTCGATCAAGCAAGCCGAAGTGATTGTGCGTCAATCCGAGATGATTGCCGGGGCCTGATTAATAGTCCCGCAAGCTGACGATACCCGCGTCGCAGAAGCGGCTGCAATCGGACGCATCGCTGCCGGTGTGCTCTTGTCCGACACTTGACGCCATACCGATGCCTTCAAAACGCGCATCGTCGCATTCGTCGTCGTTGGCGAATTCACCAGAGTCATCGCCAAAGTCGATGGCTTCGCAGGCGGTCGCCTTCAGGGATGCCGCCAATGACCACACGCGCAACGCGCCGCTTTCAACGCCCGCCTGACAATCGGTGGCATCGCGGCCCACGTCTTCGTTATTCAGAATCGCGGTCATGGTTGCCCCGATAAAGCGGCGGTCGTCGCACTCGTTGTTGTTGGCCCACTGGCTGGAATCGTCGCCATAATTGACGTCTTGGGCAACGGCAGCGCCAGCGGCAAATACAAAAATGGCGCTCATCATACTAATCTTTCGCATCGCGAGAGTTCCTTGTTGGTAAAGCAAGAGCAAATTGCTCGCGACCTCATACAATGTGGCACCAGCCAGCGCCAACAATTTGCGCGTCCCGTTGCCATCGCGGTGACGTTACGCCATATATCACCTAGCTAGTTACAAGGTGCGCATCGCTCATGACCCAATATCTTGATTTCGAAAAACCCCTGGCCGAGATTGAAGGCAAAGCCGAAGAGCTGCGCGCAATGGCCCGTGATAACCCCGAGATGGATATTGAAAAAGAGGCGAAAGCCCTTGATAAAAAGGCCGCCGACCTATTGGTGTCCCTGTACGCTGACCTGTCGCCTTGGCGCAAATGCATGGTCGCGCGCCACCCGGAGCGCCCCCATTGCAAAGATTATATCGAGGCTCTTTTTACCGAATACACGCCGCTGGCCGGTGATCGGAATTTCGCCGATGACCACGCGATCATGGGCGGAATCGCGCGATTGAACGGTAAACCTGTCATGGTGATCGGCCATGAAAAGGGCAACGACACCAAATCCCGCATTGAACGCAATTTCGGCATGGCCCGTCCAGAAGGCTACCGCAAAGCGATCCGTCTGATGACCCTTGCCGACCGGTTCGGGATTCCCGTGATCACGTTGGTCGACACTCCCGGTGCTTACCCCGGTAAAGGCGCCGAAGAACGTGGCCAATCCGAAGCGATCGCCCGCTCGACCGAGAAATGCCTTGAACTGGGTGTGCCGTTGATCAGCGTCGTGATTGGCGAAGGGGGATCCGGTGGCGCGGTCGCATTTGCCACCGCCAACCGTGTTGTGATGTTAGAGCATTCGATCTATTCCGTCATCAGCCCCGAAGGCTGTGCGTCGATCCTGTGGAAAGACGGCGCAAAGATGCGTGAAGCAGCCGAAGCATTACGCCTGACCGCCAAAGATTTGAACGAACTGGGCGTCTGTGATGTGATCATCCCCGAACCCAAAGGTGGCGCGCACCGCAATGCGGATGCTGCAATCAAGGCTGTGGGGGCCAAGCTGCAAACATTGCTGGCTGAAATGGACGGTAAAACACCCGCCAAACTGCGCGCTGACCGTCGTAGCAAATACCTAAAGCTCGGGTCCAAGGGCCTCGCGGCCTAGGGGCCATGCTGGCGTTCTTTAGGGGGCATTGGCAGTTGGTCGGCCTGACCGCCATTGTCTTTGCCCTGTGGCCAACGCCTGTGGTCACACCGCTGAAAATTCTGATCGTGTTTTTGCACGAAATGTCCCATGCGATCGCCACGGTTTTGACAGGTGGTAAGGTGATCGACCTGACGATTAGCCCGGCCCAAGGCGGGATGGTCATCAGCCAAGGCGGCAGCCGATTCATCACTCTCACAGCGGGCTATCTGGGGTCGCTGGTGATCGGGGTGGCGTTGCTGGTCACGGCCCTGCGCACCAATGCCGACCGGGTGATCATGGCGGGCTTTGGCGTGATCATGTTGGTGGTATCCCTGCTGTATATCCGGTCCGCTTTTGCACTGTCGTTTGCGATTGGGACTGGGGGCGCCATGCTGATAACCGCACGTTATTTCGGGCATACAGTCAACGATTTGGCCCTGCGGGTGATCGGCCTAAGCAGTATGTTTTACGTGCCGTATGACATTGTCAGTGACACAATTTTACGGTCTCACCTGCGGTCTGACGCCCGGATGCTGGCCGAAGAAATAGGCGGCGCGACCATTTTGTGGGGACTGATTTGGCTGGTGATCAGCCTTGGCGTGATTGGTCTGTGCCTGCGCTATGGGCTGGGGCGCAACAGCAACGTTGTGCTACGCCCTGCGTCGCCTACCACATCGTCTCTTTAGCGCGCGAGCCCCAGCTCGCGTCATACTCAGCCCCGTCGAAACCTGCCTTTTGTTCGGCTAGCATTTCACCCACAGTCGGCACCCTGCGCTTTCGTCGTCCGCCCCCCAAAGCCCGGCCCGCATCAAAGCACGCGCACACTGACTGTACACTTCGGCGATGGTGATGACGGCAACGCTGCGGGGGTGTTTGCCGTTTTGGTCAAAACGCCTGATCAGCGCAGGGTCTAACGACACAATACCGCGCCCGTTGACGCGGATCACGTTGTTCGACCCGGGCACAAAGAACATCAGGCTGACGCGTCCATCAGTGACAATATTGCGCAAGGTGTCCATCCGGTTATTGCCGCGCCAATCGGGCAGCAGCAGGGTGCGGGCATCCAATGCCTGCACCACCGGACCGTCATCGCCGCGCGGGCTTCCATCCGTTCCGTCAGCACCCACCGTCGACACCACGCAGAACCGTGACGCCATGACCCATTGCTGATAAAGCGGGGTCAAATGATCAGCGACCTTGATGATGGATGCTTCGCCGGGGGTCCCGTAAAGCGCCTCGAGTGCGGCAACATCGGTGATGGTGTGGTTAGCCATGAAACCCCGCCTCTGCGTTGAGGCGATCACATGCGTCTTCGATCTGTGCTTCGAGTGTTTGCATAAATTCCGAGATTTCAAGACCCGGCGCGATGCGCGGTAAAAACTCGAACACGGCAGTGCCGGGTTTGCGGTAAACGCCACGTTTTGGCCAAAATACCCCGACGTTGGTCGCCACAGGCACAACAGGCTGATTCAGTTCACGATAAAGCGCGCCCGTGCCAATTTTGTATTTGGCTTTGACACCCGGTGCGATCCGCGTGCCTTGGGGATAGATGATCAACTGTCCCGGCAGGGCGCGCCCGGCGTTAACGTCTGCCAGCATCCGTTTGATCGCCATGCCGCGTTTGCCGCGATTGACGGGAATGCACCCGATCCGCAAACCGAACCAGCCGATAATCGGCGCATATTTCAAGATTGCCTTCATGATGAATTTACCACGGGGGATCGAATGGAACACCGACAGCACATCCAGAAACGACTGGTGTTTGGCGGCTACCATCACCTCGTCGGTGGGGGGGGTGCCGCGGATTTCGACCTTAAGCCCGATCATCCACCGTGCGGACCATTGAATGTAGGCGCAATAGGCGTGACAGGCGGCCAGCGCTCCGTCGCGCGACAGGATGGCCGCAGGCAGATAAAGCACCCCGACGACCAACATGGCGACATACATCTGGAGATTAAAGATCAGGGATCGCACCCATTGGATCGCATACTTCATGTCTGTTCCCTTAGCCTTGCAAACGCCGCAGCGCGGGTCGCGAAAAACGCCACAACGGCGGCCAGCAGCGGAACAATGACCGGCCAAATCCAACCCGCGCCCGCAAATCCGACCTCGGCGATAAAGCCACCATCGTCCGGCAGAAGTTGCAACACAATCAACGCCGACACAACGCCAACAATCGCGCCAAGCCCCGTGCGCAGCGTATAGCGCCGCACGAAAGCGCGGGCGATATAGACGTCACGCGCACCGATTTGGCGCAGAACCCGGATCACCTGCGCATTCGCGGACAGGGACGCATGAGCGGCCAGCGTGATCATCGCGGCAACGCTGGCCGCGATCAGTAGGATCACAGCCCCGCCAATCAGCCGCACGCGACTGGCCGCGGCCAGCAACGGCGCGCGCCAACTGCCATGATCATCCAGCACTGCCCCCGGAATTTCTGCCGTCAGACGGGCCTGAAGCCCCGCAGGATCATAGGGGTCTTCGGCCGCGATCACTTCGATCAATTGCGGGATCGACAGCGTATCAAGCGGCAGATCAGTGCCGAACCATGGCGCGAGCAGAGCTTGTTGTTCTTCTGATGACAAGGCGCGTGCGCTTGCAACACCGGGGGTGGTTTCAAGCACCTCTAGCGCCTTGATCAGGATCCCGCTGGCCTGATCTGGATCGGCAGGCAAGCGTAATGTGGCGGCCTGTGCCAGCTCGTCCGCCCAGCGGTCGGCAACACGTCCGGTGGTGAGCGAGATCGCCAAGGCGATCAGCGCCAAAAACGCCATGACGCCCGCTACAAATACTGTCAAACGCGCCGTGATCCCGGTGGGTGGCACCACGCGGTCCGCCTGCGGATCACCCACGATCAGATCCAAAAGCCCCTTCATAGCGCCGCCCCCGCCGCTGTGATCTGCCCGTCCTTTAACCGCAATACCCGTGCATCCACATCCGATTTCAGTGACCGGATCATCGTCAGGTCATGCGTTGCAATCAGCACGGTTTTTCCCATCCTGTTCAATTCCACCAACAGCGCCAGCAGGCGTTGCGACATTTCCCAATCGACGTTGCCTGTTGGTTCATCTGCAATAATGACGTCAGGCGACATGATGACCGCACGTGCAAGGGCCGCGCGCTGTCTTTCCCCGCCAGAGAGTTGCGGCGGCAATCGCCCTGCCTGCGGACCCAACCCGACCCAAGATAGTAGTTCTTGCAAATTTCCATCTGCCTCGGCGGAACGGCCGGCGACCGTCAGCGGCAAGGCAATATTTTCAGCCACGCTGAGGTGATCCAGAAACTGGCATTCCTGATGCACAACTCCGATCCGTCGGCGAGACATCGCCACACCATCACGGTCCAGCGTCCCTGCATCCTGCCCAAACAGGCGCACTTTGCCGGTCTTGGCCTGCAAGTCACCGTAGCAGAGCCGCAGCAATGTGGTCTTGCCCGCGCCCGATGGTCCCGTTAGAAAATGGAACGAACCGGGTGCAAGTGTAAGAGATAGCTGTGAAAAAAGTGGACTACCACCATAGTCATATGACACGTTATCAAATTCGATCACGGGTTTTCCTTTGCGTCACGGACAGGTTTTGCATAAATCAGCGCGCGGATACAATGACAGTGACGCGATGGCCAACGCAAAACCTTTGCGTTTGCCGTTATGCTTGTTAGATTGCAGGCGATTAATTTGTTTTAACATTTTTGTGTGGGGCCTAAGGATATGAACATGCGGCTAGTTTGCCCAAACTGTAATGCGCAATACGATATTGCCAGCGACGCTATTCCTGAAGGTGGGCGCGACGTGCAGTGTTCAAGCTGCTCTCATACCTGGTTCCAAACTGAAAAAGTTGAAAAACCCGCGCAAAAATCCGGCATTGCGATGCACAAATCCCAACCTGCCGCTTCAGAGCGCAAACCGTTGGATTCGTCGATCGCAAATATCCTGCGCCAAGAGGCCGCACGTGAAAACGCGGTCAGCGCAGGACAGGCCGCGCCAGCGCAAAAACCGATAATGCCTGACGAAAGTGAAACGCGCCGCCGGATTTCAATGATGGCCAGCACGGAAAATGCATCGTCGCGCGCCACGGTCGCCGCTGCCGCGACAGGTGCAGTCGCAGAACACACGCTGCGCACGGTTCCCAGCATCGACGAAATCAATGAAAAGCTGCGCGCGCGCGCGCAAACTGACAACGAACAATATTTGACACAGACCGAACAGCAAGAAGCCGTCCAAAGACGCGGGTTTCGGCGGGGGTTTTCCGTCGTGCTGCTGGTGATGGCGATATTGGTCCTACCTTACATTTTCGCAGACAGAATTGTGGCCCAGTTTCCGCAAACGGAATCAGCAGTCGCGACCTATGTTGAAACGGTCAACGAAGCCCGCTTGTGGCTGAACGCGCAGTTCCAAAAGGCCCGCGACATCATGCAGGGATTCACCGCACCAGACGCGCCTGCGGGCGATGCACCACGGGTCGAAACAGTACCGCCCGCCGCACCAGTCACCCCGACAGAATGATTTAAAACTGATCCAGAAGCCGGCGCAGATAATCGCGTTCGACTTCTGGGCGTTCTTGCTGCGACGACCGCCGCCGGATTTCATCCAGCAGTTCTTCGGCGCGGCGCTGAATGTCTTCGCCGTTCAGCAATTCCTGATCTGTCCCCAGACGCCCCATATTTCCCATTTCGCGCCCCAGTGGGTCACGCGATCCCGGAACCGGACGCGCATTCGCTTCGCCCTGCTCGGTGCCTTGGCCGGGTTCAGCGGTGTCGTTTTCGGCCAGCGCCTGCCCCAATTCGCGCATCCCGTTGCGCAGCGCATCCATGGCTTCGGCTTGACGATCAATCGCTTCGGCCAGATCACCTTCGCGCAGCGCCTGTTCCGCGCCGTCCATCGCGCCTTCGGCCCGTTCAAGCGACTGCCGCGCAATATCACCTGCCTCGCCTTCAAGGCTCGGGAGACCGTTCCGCAGGCGCTGTAATTCGTCGCGCAGCGCTTGCTGACGTTCCGATAAACTGCCACCCGGACCTTCGCCGTCGATATCGTCATCCATCGTGCCGCCGGGCTGCCGCCCGTCTTGGCCGTTTGGCGCGCCGTCGGACCCAGGTTCCTGACCGGGTTGCTGCCCCTGTCCGGGCTGTGGCTGACCCGGCTGTTGCCCGGGCTGCTGTTGGTCGGGGTTAAACTGATCTTGCAGTTCACGGAACGCGTCGTCGGACAAATCCTGCTGGTCCCGCAGCGTTTCCGCCAAGTCCTGCATCGATTGCTGGCCGGGCGTTTGCGGACCATCGCCGCCTTCGCCTTGTGTGACGCGCATGTTTTCCATCATCTGGTTCAGCTGGTCCATCAATTCTTGCGCTTCAGCCATCCGGCCTTCTTCCATCAGCTCTTGGATGCGGTCCATCAGCGCCTGAATTTCGCTCATCGACATTTCGGTGGTATTCTCACTGTTGTCAGCCTGATCGGTGCCATCGCTTGGCTCTGCTTCCTCGGCCAGCATCCGCATGTAATCGTTTGTCGCCTCGCGCAGTTCCTGCATCAGTTCGGCGATTTCTTCGTCAGAGGCGCCGTTGCGCATCGCCTCGGCCAACCGTTCCTGCGCGCGTTCAAGTCGTGCGCGCGCGTCCGCCAAGCGCCCGTCTTCCAACTGAATCGCAAGATCCCACAGCGCTTGGCTGATCTCGGCTTGACCGTCGTCGTTCATGCCAAATTCGGCCATCCGGTCCAGCTGACGGATGATCGTGCGCAAACGCAAATAATTGCTTTCGTTCGAAAACAAACCCTCGGGGTGGTTTGAGACCGCCCGTAACACCTGATCCACGCGGCGCACGTTTGCCTTGGACCACAGCAGATCGCGGCGCTGTTCGATCACTGCCTTGGCGAAGGGTTGAAAGAAACGGCGTCCGGGCAGAATCAGCGGTTCAGCCGGGGTTGTGCCAATTTGGCCTGCGGCGTCTGTGACCTGCAATTGCAGGGTGACAGGCAGGTTTGCCAAAGGATGTTCGCTCAGATTTTCAATCAGGAAATCTTCGAAATCGGTCCGGTCGCCCGAAAAAGGCATCGGCAGGTCCAGCACCAGCGGATCGATGGGATCGGGGTCGATCTGCAAACCATGTTGTCGGGTCACTGCCGCGAGATCAAGCGTGATGGTCGCTGTGCCGGATTCGATCCCATAATCATCAACCCCCTCAAACGGCTGAGAAAGTTCGCCCATGGCGTCCGCCTCGATTGGTCCTGTCAGATCGACCTCGGGCGGGGTGTCGGGAATTGCAGAGATCGTCCAACCCATGCCATTTTCACCCACAATCGACAGCGCGCCATCTTGTGTGACGTCGAACTGCTGTTGCGCATCAGATGCGGCGCCAATGTTGTCGATCCGCCCCGAGATCGTTTCATCGACGGTCAGCGCGCCCACTTCGCCGTAGAGGCGCAGGGTCACGCGGCTGCCAACGGGAACAGTCAATTGACCTGCCGGCACGTCGTTCAGGTAAATCGCCGGTTTTCCAGTGTAGGTGGGTGGTTCGATCCAGCCTTCCCAAACGGCGCCTGTCGCCAATGTTGGCTCGTCCCCTGTGATCGCGTCGGTCGCGGTTGTAATCCGCAACAACGACCCGAAGAGCAAGGCCATGACAAAAAAGAGAAGCGCGATAAACCGCAGCCCAAAGGGGTCGCGGTCCGAAATACGCAAGTTTGGTGCCACAGCTTGCGCGGTTTTGGTCCGTTCGGCCATGCGCGCCATATGGGCCTGCCACACCGCAGCAGAGGCAGGGTCACTTGCACCAATCGCCTGACTGTCAGCAATTGCCGCAATGGGGCGCCCGGGTATTGACGCATCGACGCGGGCGACCGCATCCGCACGCGACGGGATGCGGAACCAGCGCAGCCCCCAAAACAGGGTCGCAAAAACAGCAACTGCCGCGACAATAACCCCCGCCCAAGCCGCCTCGAGGGGAAGGTTTTCATGCCAGCCCATCATCAACGGGGCCAAGATCAACAAAAGAACCGTCCACAGCGGCCAAAACGCACGCACGGCCTGTTCAGCGATCATGCCCGTAAGGGTCAGCGCCACAGGCCGCCGCAGATGGCGCAATTGGTCTGGTGGGTTCTTCAGCGGGCCTCTCCTATTGGTGCGACGATGCGAGCCATTCTGGCAGCTTATCGCGGGCAATCATGTCTTCATAGGTAGGACGACCGCGAATAACTGCAAATTGATCCCCGTGAACCAGAACCTCGGGAATCAGAGGCCGCGAGTTATATTCAGAGGCCATCACAGCCCCGTAAGCCCCGGCCGACCGGAACGCGATCAGATCATCGGGACCAACCGCAGGCATTTCACGCGCCTTGGCAAAGGTATCCCCGCTTTCGCAGATCGGGCCGACGATGTCGTATTTCGCGGGTTCAGCCCCCGGTGTGGATTCAACGACCGGCACGATATCATGCCAAGCATCGTACATCGCGGGGCGTATCAGGTCGTTCATGGCGCCATCGATGATCAGGAAGTCGCGGTCTTCGCCGGATTTCACATAGATCACTTTGGACACCAAGATGCCGGCGTTGCCGGAAATCAAGCGGCCCGGCTCAATTTCAATTTCACAGCCCAAATGCCCGACGGTGCGTTGAATCAGCGCGCCATAATCGGTGGGCAGCGGCGGGGCTTCGTTGGTGCGGGTATAAGGAATGCCAAGCCCGCCGCCCAAATCCAGACGCGTGATGTCATGACCGTCTGCGCGGAGCTGTTCGGTCAGTTCGGCAACCTTGTTATAGGCCGCCTCGAATGGGGCAAGTTCGGTCAGTTGCGACCCGATATGCACGTCAATCCCGATCACCTTCAGGCCCGGCATATTGGCAGCCATCGCATAAACTTCGCGGGCGCGCGAAATCGGAATGCCGAATTTGTTTTCGGATTTACCGGTGGCGATTTTCGCGTGGGTTTTTGCGTCAACATCGGGGTTCACCCGCACCGTAATTGGCGCGACGACCCCCAGCGACTGCGCGACGCGGTCCAGCACCACCATTTCAGGTTCGCTTTCGACGTTGAATTGACGGATACCGCCCGTAAGCGCGACCCGCATTTCGTCAGCGGTTTTACCAACGCCGGAAAACACGATGCGGTCGCCGGGCACGCCTGCGGCCTTTGCGCGCAAATATTCCCCGACAGACACGACGTCCATGCCCGCACCCAGATCGGCCAGCACCCGAAGCACTGCCTGATTGGAAAGCGATTTCATCGCAAAACACACAAGGTGATCGCCCCAGGCCAGCGCGTCATCAAACAACGTAAAGTGACGTTTGAGCGTGGCTGTCGAGTAGACATAAAATGGGGTGCCTACCGCCGCTGCAATGTCAGCTACGGGCACATCTTCGGCGTACAGCGCGCCGTCACGATACAGAAAGTGGTCCAACCCAGTCGTCCTTGTCCAAAATCATGTTCGGACATAGCAGATCACCGGAAAAGACCAACCCTTGATTGTCGTTACAGACCGCGCACGCCACGACGATCGGGCGTATAAATCACTCGGTTCCGCAAATAGAGATAGAGCGGCAGCCCGCAGCTGACGCCGATGCAAAATGTGGCGGGAATTGCGATCATACTAAGCCAGTTTTTTGCTTTTACGGCTTCGGATAAAATCCAGACGGTCAGCGCGATCGCCGCGATTGTCAGATCCCAAACCAGTCCGGAACTGGCCGCGTTTGCGTGCCAAGCGTCGATCATTTTTGGCAGATCAAAACCTTCGGCATCAAACCACGTGATGAAGAAATACATTGGGTGCACAGCACCCCATATCGCCAATCCAAGATAAAGTTGCCGCATCAGAAACTGGCCCCCAAGCTGACCGCGCCATTGCTGGCCCCAAGGTTGGTGCTGGTGCTGACGCCACCGGTTCCGACGTTCAGCCCGACATTTGCGTAGGGGCGCAGGGGCGCACCATCCGCACCACAGCCTGTCAGGCCGGCCACTGTCAAAATCAACGCAATCCGTTTCATTTTAACACCTCTTTCCAATGCGCGACCTGCGCGCGGACCTGCGCCGGGGCTGTGCCGCCATAGCTCATCCGCGAGGCGACGGAATTTTCAACACCAAGCACATCAAACACGTCAGCGCGGATTTCGGCATGAACAGATTGCATGTCGCCAAGCGTCAGATCCGGCAAATCACATTCTTTGCCTTCGGCCATCGCGACAAGCGACCCGGTCACATGGTGCGCATCCCGGAACGGTAGCCCAAGCTCGCGCACCAGCCAATCCGCCAGATCGGTGGCAGTCGAAAATCCGCTGGAAGCCGCCGATTTCAGGCTGGCGCGGTTTGCGGTCATATCGGTGACCATCCCCGCCATGGCCGCCAAAGCCAGCATCAGGCTATCGGCCGCATCAAACGTCTGCTCCTTGTCTTCTTGCATGTCCTTGGAATAGGTCAGCGGCAAGCCCTTCATCACCGTCATCAGGGCAACATTGGCGCCAAAAATCCGGCCAATCTTGGCGCGGATCAGTTCTGCCGCGTCGGGGTTGCGTTTTTGTGGCATGATCGACGATCCGGTGGACCATTTGTCGGACATTTTCACAAACCGGAACTGGGCGGATGACCAAATGACCAATTCTTCGGCCAGACGTGACAGATGCATGGCGCAAATACTGGCTGTTGCCAAATACTCTAACGCGAAATCGCGGTCAGCGACGGCATCCAGCGAATTCGACATCGGACGGTCAAAACCAAGCGCTTTGGCCGTCATGTCTCGGTCAATCGGGAACGATGTTCCCGCCAGCGCCGCAGCACCCAAAGGAGACGTATTCATGCGTTTGCGTGCATCAGCGAAACGCGAGCGATCCCGGCCAAACATTTCCACATAGGCCAGCATATGGTGGCCCCATGTGACGGGCTGCGCGACCTGCAAATGGGTAAAACCGGGCATAACCCAATCCGCGCCCGCTTCGGCCTGACCCAGCAGCGCCTTTTGCAGCGCAGCTAACGCGTCGTCGGCTTGGTCACATTGGTCACGGACCCAAAGGCGAAAATCGACCGCAACCTGATCGTTGCGGGACCGGGCCGTGTGCAACCGGCCCGCTGGTTCGCCGATCAAATCTTTTAACCGGGCCTCGACGTTCATGTGGATGTCTTCAAGCGCGGTTGAAAATGGAAACACGTCGGTTTCAATCTCTGACAACACCGTGAGAAGGCCTTCACGAATGGCTTCGGCATCGTTATCGGTAATGATGCCTGTGGCGGCGAGCATTGCCGCATGGGCACGTGAACCTGCGATGTCTTGCGGCGCAAGCCGGCGATCATACCCGATTGAAGCGTTAATCGCCTCCATAATCGCGTCTGGTCCGGCGGCAAAACGCCCGCCCCACATCGTGTTTGCGGTCTTGGTCATGAGGAAAAAGCCTATGCGGAAGTTACTATCAGCCCTGCTTTATACGGCCCTAGCTGTTGTTGCAAACACTGCCAGCGCCGACACCGCCGCAATTGCGGACTTGCGCGACGGTGACATGCGTAAGCTGGTGTTCCATGACGCCCCGATGCAAACAACTGACGTGGCCTTTGTCGGTGAGGACGGTCGTATGATGACGCTGGCCGATTTTGAGGGCCAATATGTTGTGCTGAACTTTTGGGCGACGTGGTGTGCGCCCTGCCGCAGTGAAATGCCGCACCTGTCTGCATTGCAAACGCAGCTTGGTGGCCCGGATTTTCAGGTCGTGACCGTTGCAACCGGGCGGAACCCGGCCCCCGCCATGGACCGATTCTTTGAAGAGATCGGCGTGGATAACCTGCCAAAACACACCGACCCCCAGCAGGCACTGGCACGAAGCATGGGGGTTTTAGGGCTGCCCGTGACAGTCATTCTGGACCCCGCCGGTCATGAAATTGCGCGGATGCAAGGTGACGCAGATTGGTCGAGCGACAGCGCAGTTGCGATCATGCAGGCATTAATCACGCCCTAATCAGGCCCGCCCCGCCGATGACGACAGTCGGACCGGGTCAATCCCCATCTGCCGCAGTGCCGCTGTCCACTTATGTTCGTTCGCGCGGCCAAAGATAATGTCACGATTGGGGTCACAGGTCAGCCACCCGTTATGGGCGATCTCTGCCTCAAGCTGGCCGGGGCCCCAGCCCGTGTAACCCAACGCCAACATTGAATTTTCGGGACCGACACCTTGGGCGATATCTTCGATGACGTCCATTGTCGCGCTCATCGACAGGGTATCGTCGACCTGCAACGTCCCGGCGTGTGCGGCATAGTCGCCTGTGTGCAGCACAAAGCCGCGCGCACGATCCACGGGTCCACCAAAATGCACACGGATGTCCCGCACGCCTTCGGCTTTTTTAACACCCAACTGATCAAGCAGGTCCGAGAACTGCACATCCGGCTGTGGTTTGTTGATGATAAGCCCCATCCCACCATCGGTGGAATGTGCGCACATATAAATCACCGCATGCGCAAACCGCGGATCATCCATGCCGGGCATGGCAATCAGCATTTTACCAACGAGGGACACATTTTCTTTCATACTTTGTAAAATGTGCTGCCCGGCGGTGTTGTGCAAGTGCCAAGATTACAAACGATCGCCCGAACGTGACTTCCCATTACGTTAAAGATGCATAATGAAAGTGGGATGTATAATCTGATCCTGATCACACTTGCCTTGATGGCGTTTTCAAGTCCCGCAGTCGCCACGCCGTCAGGACCGGTTGCGCAAATCGAAGTCCTGCCCGGATGGCGCACATCCGATGGCGATCATATGGCGGGCCTGCGCATTTCGCTTGCGCCCGGGTGGAAAACCTATTGGCGCGCGCCGGGTGACGCAGGCATTCCGCCCGCATTTTCATTTGCAGGGTCAGAAAACATCACCGGGGTTTCGCCGCATTGGCCTGTGCCCGAAGTTTTTGAAACCAACGGCATGCGCACAATCGGCTATCATGACAGCGTGGTGTTTCCGATCACGATCCTGAGCGATGCCCCCGATCAACCGATGCGCATTATGGGCCAGCTCGAGATCGGCGTCTGCGAAGAGATATGTGTTCCGGTCACGTTAACATTTGACAGGCTCCTGCCACCCGGTGGTGACATGAACAGCGCGATCACCGCCGCCCTGATCAACCAGCCCCTGACCCAAGCGGACGCGGGCGTCGGCAAAGTCACTTGCGCAATCGAACCGATCCGCGATGGTCTGCGCCTGACCGCCGCCTTTGATATCGCGCAGAGCGGTCAGTCAGAGGTGGTCGTGATCGAATCAGGCGATGCGCAAATTTGGGTATCCGAGGCACAAACAACGCGCAATGGCAGCCAGTTGCGCGCCACCGCCGACATGGTCCACGTCAGCGGCGCCGCGTTTGCGCTCGACCGGTCCAAGGTGCGGATCACCGTTCTAAGCGGAAATCATGCCGTCGATCTGCGCGGCTGCACAGCGGGTTAATTCCGCGGCGCGGCATGTCTGGTATCCGCCATTTCGTCTTGTTGTGTTTTGGTTTAAAATCGCCGTTCTTTTCAGGCTTGCCTTGACTGTGTCGGATCGCGCTGCGCGACAGGACAATGACACCCCAAATAACACACTGACAGGCACAAGACCTGCGCATCATTCGCGCAGGTCAGGCCGGGTTGCGGAGCTTGTAATGTGGTCGCCAATCCGTGCAGGTTATATCCGCCCGCGCCGCATCCCGATGCTCGCGATGATGTAAACTGCGGTTAGTGCCAAGACGAGCAGGATGACGAAGACCCCAAACGCCGCCCCGAATCCACCGGCGGCAAGGCTGGGCAGCGTGGCAGCGGCAACGCTCCATGGTGCGCCGGTGATGATCAGCGGCAAGATCAGCGCCCCGAATAGCAGCAGCGCCACGACGCCCGCAGTGGCCGCTGGCAATAGCATCGCCAGACGCCGTCCACGCAGCGCCCGTTTAGCGGCCTGCATTTGACGGTGGAAATCAGCTTGCATCGCCATCACAGCGGGGACGACCATCAGCACCAGAACAAACCCGAACGCCAGACCATAGACCAAGGTGATCACTGTCGGTTTTAGAAATTCGGCTTGGGTTGATCCTTCATAAAGAAGCGGGGCAAGGCCAAGCACGGTGGTCAGGGTTGTCAGCATCACCGGGCGCAACCGATCCACGGTCCCGTCAACAATCGCAGGTATCAACCCCCGTTCCGCGGCGTATTCATCGATGGTGGTGACCAGAACGATGCTGTCGTTGATGATGATCCCCACCATCCCGATCAGACCGACCACAGTGAACATGCTCATGGGGATGCCCCATAGGTTATGCCCAAAGATCGTCCCGACCAGCGCAAAAGGAATGATCGACATCACCACCAAAGGCCGGGTCCAACTGCTAAAGATCCACGACAACACCAGATAAATTCCAAGCAGGGACAGAATCAGCCCGGTGCGGGCGTCATCCAAAAATGCCCGCTCCTGTTCGCTTTGGCCCGACAGTTGGGTGTTGATGCCGTACAGGCTTTCGATGCGGGGAAGGATATCGTCATTGATCAAGGTCTGGATTTCAGCGGCACGGGTTGCATCGTCGCCGTCCAGATCGCCGGTGACGGCCAGCAATTGCACACCGTTTTCGCGGCGCACGGTTGAAAATCCAGTGCGTGTCTGCACGGTGACAACATCGGCCAGCGGGACATAAATGCCGTCAGCCGTTCTGATTTGGGTACGCTCCAGAAAATCAGCCGCAACCTCGTCGTCGGGAAGCTCCACTTGCACCGTGGCGGATCGGGTGCCGTCGGGATATGTCGCGGCTTCGATCCCACCAAGCCGTGTGCGCAGAATGTTTCCAAGACCGCCGATAGTCAGCCCAAGCCGTTCCCCTTGCGGGGTCAGTTCAAGGATCATTTCTTCTTTGTCGTAAGACAGCGAATCTTCGACAGCGGACACTTCGGGGAATTGCCCAAGTTCGGCTTTCAACGCCTCTGCCGCCGCTTTGAGGGTGTCGCTGTCGGCCCCGAACATCTGCACCGACAGGCTGTCGCCCCCCGGCCCGCTGCCCCAACTGCGAAAGCTGACGGTTTCGGCCATCGGGTGCTGCACGATGCTGTCCTGCAGGGCGCTGACAAAGGCTGCGCTGCTGTAGGGGCGGCTGTCACGGTCGATCAATTCAATGGTAATCGCGCCCAGTTGATCGGCGTCTTTGGTGTCGGATCCGGCAATCGCGCGGCCCGCGTTGCCACCAATTTCAGCCACCACAAACTTCAAAGGGTTGTTGCCGTATTCGGCCTCGTATTTTGCGCCTAGTGCATCCGCAGCACGCTGCATTTCGCGCATCATCGCCACCGTATCGTCGCGTGTCGCACCGGGCAGCATCGCAAAGTTGCCTGTGACCTGGCTTTGTTCTGGCGCGTTAAAGAACCGCCATGTGACGTCACCGCGAATAAACAACGCCACTTGCGACGCCAGCAAAAGCAACGCGAAAGCAAAGACCGGATAGCGCGCCCAAACCACAAACTGCATGAAGGGCCGGAACAGCGTTTGCCTGACCCATTCAAACCCGCGGTTCACAAAACGCGATGGCATGTCGTACCAGTGGTGTTTGGCCGAGTGCCCGATACTGTGGGACAGATGGTTCGGCAGGATCAGGAAACATTCCACAAGGCTGGCCATCAACACCACGATCACCGTGAACGGGATATCCCCGATCAGGCTGCCAAAGCGGCCCCCGATCAACACCAGCCCATAAAAGGCGATGACGGTGGTCAATGTCGCCGACAACACCGGGCTAAACATCCGTTTGGCGGCGCTTTCGGCGGCGGTTACAGGGTCTTCGCCCAGATGTCGAACGCGGTAATCGGCGTGTTCGCCCACGACAATCGCGTCATCAACCACAATCCCCAGCGTGATGATCAGCGCAAAAATAGAGATCATGTTGAACGTGATCCCGGCCACATGCATCAACGCAATCGCCGCCAGCATCGCCACGGGAATACCGGCTGCCACCCACAGGGCTGTGCGCGCATTCAAGAACAAGAACAGCAAGACCAGCACAAGCAGCAGACCGGTCAGGCCGTTTTCCAGCAAAATCTCAAGCCGCGCGGTGATCAGTTCGGCCCGCCCATTGGTCAGTTGAATTTGCACGCCCGCAGGCAAAGACGCCACCAATTCATCCGCAACGGCTTGCACGCTGGCTTGCATGTCGATGGCATCGCCCAGCGCCGACCGCGCCACCCTAAGCTTAACAGCGCCGTTTTCATCTACAAAATACGCGCGTTCGCGGTCGGTGCCTTCGACGCGAATGGTGGCCACATCACCGATGGTCAGTTGCGACCCATCGTCGTTCGACCGCAAAACGATGTTGCCGATGTCTTCGGCTGTGCGTTTATCAACACCTGTACGGACACGGGCGGTTCCGCCGACTTCACCCGCCGGGGATGCAGTGGATTCCTCTGCGATCCGGGCGGCAATATCGGACAGGCCGATATCGTGTTCAATCAGGGACAGTGACGGAACCTCGACGATGGTCGATGGTGCGGCAACCCCTTGGATCGTGACCTGCGTCACACCTTTGGCAAAAAGCCGCGTTGCCATATCATCGGCAAAGCGCCCTAGTTGGTCGACGCCGACGGGACCGGAGATCACAACATCCGTGACGGTGTCAGACCAACCGCCCCGCCGCACGCTGGGGTCTTCGGCGTCGTCGGGCAAGTTGTTCGTGCTATCAACGGCGATCTGCACATCTTCGATCGCGCGTTCGATGTCGTATCCGGGTTCAAACTCCAGCCGGATCGATGCGCGGCCTTCAACCGACGTTGCAGTGGATGATGCCACGCCTTCGACGACCAATAGGGCCGGTTCAAGAACTTGGACGATGGCCGCATCAACGTCTCCGGCCCCTGCCCCAGACCAGCTGACCGATACCGTCAAATCGTCGACGATGACATCAGGGAAATATTGCGCACGCATTTGCGGCAGTGCCAGAAACCCTGCGGCAAGCATCAGCACCAAAAGCAGGTTGGCCGCAGTCCTGTGCCGCGTGAAATAGCCCAATATGCCGCTGGCACGATTGGTCAGTTGTTCGCCGCCGGTTCCCATCAGCTGCCCATCCGGCTTTCCAGTCTTTCGACTGTTTCCGTGGCCACTTCGTCTTGTTCAAGCTGGCTGAGAATGCGCGCTTTGACATCGTCAGACATCGGGCCTTCGGTAACAAAGGCGATCAGCCGCGCGCGCCGGTCTGGATCAAGCGCGATCATTGCAGGTGCTACAGGGACCGCGGCGGTTTCACCGACTGGCGCGACCCGGCTAACCTTGATCCCTACGCCCAATAACGGCGAACGTTCTGCCACAATTGCGCGTCCGGTCAGGTCACCGAAACTGACGATTACATCGTCGCCTTGACGGCGCAGTAAACGCACATGTCCCAGCTCCAACCGGTCGTCTTCACCGATCAAAAGCACTGTTTCATCGGCTGCGACCGCCGTTGCAGGCACCCGTGCCACGTTTTCCAAAGCCGGTTCATCAATGCGGACGGTCACAAAATCACCCGGCCGGAACCCCACGGCCGTATCAAGGCGCGCAAACAGCAAGCGCCCGGTTTGGCCGCTGGCCACAGATGCGCTTTCGCGGGTGATTTCCCCCGTGGCATGCAGATCAAGCCCTGACACATCCAAGCTGACCGTCACCGGCCCTTTGACCAAATTGCCCTGATCATCCAACAACCGGGCATATTGCGATGTTGAAACCCGAAACGCGACCTCGAGCTGGGTAGTGTCGATCAATTGCGCAAATAATTCATTGGCCGTGACCCGCCCTCCGATGCTGACCGTCACATCCGACAAAGTCCCATCGAAGGCCGCGTAAACTTCGGTGTCGGCCAGATCGCGCTCTGCCTCGGCCACGTTGATCTGCTGGCGCGCAAGGCTGGTTGTGGCCTGATCGATCCGCGCCTGTGCAGCGGCGGCTGATTGGCGTTGCGACAACACCGATGCCTGTGCCGAAGATGACGCCAGTTCGGCGGTTTCAACGGCGGCGGCGGTGCCGACACCGCGCTGTTCCAGATCTTTGGCACGCGCCAAGGCCTGATCGCGCAAGGCTGCCTGTGCGCGGGCGGCTGTTAGGTTATCTTCGGCCAGCACCAAGGCGCGTTCGGCGTCGCGCAGTTCGGCCTCTGCGTCTTGCAAATCGGCGCGGACGCGACTGAGCGCGGCTTCGGCCACGGCAGGATCGATTTTCAGCAACAGTTGACCCTTGGTCACGGCGCCACCGTCAACCAACGTATCACTCACCTCCAGAACCGTGCCGCCTGTTGCGCTGCGCAGATCAAGCGTGCGCTGGCTGCGCAATTCGCCATACGCGGTCAGTTCAGGGATGATCGTTTGCGGCGTCAGCACGGCGACGTTCACCGAAAGTATGCGTTCGCGCTGCGGAAAGCTGCGGGGTTCTTGGTTCATTTTGGCAACGACGGCGTTGCGTACAAGGTTGCCTGCCAACGCCAACAGCACCAATGTGACAGCCAATAGAAATATGCCCGTCAGGCTTCGCCGCAAAAACCGCATCTATTCATCCTTGTTCAATGCCGTTGATCAATCGGCCCAGCGCTGTATCTGTATCGTTGAACGGACAAGGCCACTATTTCCGGCGCAGATGTTCTTCCAATCGCGGCATTATCTCGACAAAGTTACAGGGCCTGTGCCGAAAATCGAGCTGTTTGCATAAAATTTCATCCCAGGCATCCTTGCAGGCACCCGGACTGCCCGGCAGCGCGAACAGATATGTTCCCTGCGCCACGCCCGCCGTTGCCCGGCTTTGCACAGCGCTGGTGCCGATCTTTTGCATACTGACGATGGTGAACACTGTCCCAAAGGCGTCGATCTCTTTCTCGTAAACATCACGGTGGGCTTCGACGGTCACATCGCGCCCGGTCAACCCGGTGCCGCCAGTCGAAATGACCACATCAATCCCGTCATCGGCACACCACGCCCGCAGTTGATCCGTGATCAGCGCCCGTTCATCCGCGACGATCTTGCGGTCCGCCAGAATATGCCCCGCCGCCGTGATCCGGTCGACCAACGTCTGCCCCGATTTGTCATCGGCCAATTGCCGGGTGTCGCTGACCGTCAACACGGCGATCCGCACAGGCATGAATTCAAGGGTCTCGTCAATCCGGCTCATGGTTTTAACCTTGCATTGAGGTCCAAAAGATCCGCCCAAGCCTCGCGCTTGGCGGCGGTATTGCGCAACAAATATGCCGGGTGGAACATTGGCAGGCAAGGTTTGCCCAAAACTTCGGTCCATGTTCCGCGCAACTGGCTGATCCCGGTGCGCCCCAGCAAAGCCTCACAGGATGTGTTGCCCATCAGGATCAGCACATCAGGATCAGCCAAGGCGATATGACGTTCCAAAAACGGCAACATCATCGCAATTTCCGCAGGCTCTGGTGCGCGGTTTGACGGGGGCCGCCATGGAAGCACATTGGTGATATACACCGACCGCGCGGGATCGTCCTGCACGCGGCCCAGATTGATCGCACCCAGCATCTTGTCCAGCAATTGCCCGGCCCTCCCGACAAAGGGTTTGCCTGCGCGGTCCTCTTCGCTACCCGGTGCCTCGCCGATAATCATAACGCGGGCGCCTGGATCACCGTCCGAAAACACGAATGAGCGCGCGCCGCGTTTGATTTCGCACTGTTCAAACGCCTGCATCGCCGCAGCCAGACTGGGTAAATCAGCCGCGTTTTGCGCTGCCATCCGCGCAATACCGACCGCGTCCACCTCGACCTTGGCCGGAATAGCAGGCGGGCCAGACGGTAGCGCAGGTTTGACCACAGGCGCTGCGGGTTCCAGCGCATAGCGGTCGACAGGTGTGTCCTGAATGGCATCCGTTGCCCCCAGTTCAACCTGCCATTCCAGCAGCGCGCGGTCATCCCAATATGTGTTGCCCGAATCCATGTGGCACAGACTACGCGTGAATGCAGCGGATGTGCAGAGGCTTGTGCAAAATCTGCGCGCACGACGAACAGTAATTGATACTGTGCCAGCCGGATTTTGACGGTGACAGGGATCAATTGGCTTTTGACCGATGGATCGGCCGCGCCAAAACAGATGAAATTTTGCGATGGGTTAGCGTATTCAACCCGGTTTCAAACCAAAGGTGCTGCCGCCCCAAGGGCGGCAGCGGTTTTGTTTAATCGAACAGTGGAATATCGACTTCGGCTGTCTGGAACAGATAATCCCGCGACGCGATGATCTTGTCGCGCAACGCTGGGATGTCCTGCCCGATCAACGCGCCTTTCCACTTTTTGATTTGCCCCGCCACCAGGACCGATTCCACGTTGGAACGGTCCATCAGCGTCACCACGGCACCGGCCGCGTTGTTCAAAGGGGCCACGTTCAGCGCATTCGCATCCAGAAGGATGATGTCGGCTTCCTTGCCGGGTGTCAGCGATCCGACTTTGTGGTCCAGCTTCAGGCCTTTGGCGCCGTTGATGGTCGCGTATTTGATGACCTCGTGCGCATCAAGCAATGCCGGTGCTTCGGTCGGGCCCTGCTCCAATGCAATCTCGTTCGCCAGTGCCCGCTGCAGCGTGATCGCGCCGCGCATCTGGGTGAAAAAGTCTGCCGTCATCGTACATTCCACATCAACCGACAGGGATGGATCCATCCCCATATCGATCGCTTTCTGGATCGGCGGCATACCGTGACGCATTTGCATCTCGATCGGGACCGACAGTGAAACATGCGCCCCGACTTCTTTTGCACGGTCCCACGCCTGATCGGACATTCCGGTCATGTGGATGAACAGGTGTTTATCCGTGTAATGCGGGATCAGACGATCCATCGTTTCCTGCATCCCCAAAGAGCCGACAACGTGCAGACCAACCATCAGGTCCAACTCTTTTGCCAGATTCCACAGTTGCAACGGATCGACGTTCGGCAGGTAGACCTCGCCGCCCATCAACATGCTAAGCAGTTGGTCGTCAGTGCCAAAGTATTCGTCACGAATGCGACGTGCGTCTTGCGGATAGGCAAGATCAGGGCCGTAGCCTTCAAAATAACCGAAAACACCGCGCCGCCCGACGGCCTGCATCCCTTCGATCACGGCATCGGAATGCGCAGGCGAATGGTGGATCTGCGAAACGTCGAGCACTGTGGTCACACCCGCATCAAGCTGGCTCAGACCGCCAAACAACTGCGCAATATAGATATCCTCCGGACGATAAATTTTCGAGAACTTCCCTAGAATATCATCAAGGTAATTCGGTTCTCCGGGGCGGGTTGGATCGGGAAACATGATGCCGTTCGGCAAATATGACCGCAGCGCAGTTTCAAACTGGTGGTGGTGGGTGTCAACGAAACCGGGCATGACAACCCGGCCTGCGGCATCAATCTGGGCTGCGTCACCTGCGTCGATGGACGGCGCAACCTCTAGGATTTTCGTGCCTTCAATCAGCACGTCACCGGTAAAGTCGCCGATCGCCGGATCAAGGCTCAGGATATGGCCGCCCTTGATGAGGGTGCGGCGACCGGCGGCGCCAACACCGGCCGGAACAGCCTGTGCTGCGGCAGGCTGTGACATGAAACCCGGTAAAAAGGCCGCAGCAGCGGCACTGGCCATTGCCGTGCGCATGAAATTCCGACGTGTCGTGCGGGGCTGCCGGTGCGGCAAACCCATTGTACATAGCTCACACATTGTGTTTTCCTTTAAACGAACTATTAGTGTGTTACATACCTATCGGACGCGCAAAACTGCACAAGGAGGCACATTCTTGAAACTAGGGAACATGTCTGTACCCGGGGACTGCGAGCGGATCTCGCCCATCCTGTCACGGGTTGGCGACAAGTGGACCGTTTTAGTAATCCTCATCCTGTCGGAAGAGCCGAAGCGCTATAATCAGATCCGCCGAGAGGTCGAAAGCATTTCTCAGCGTATGCTGACTGTTACGCTGCGCGGTCTGGAACGTGACGGCTTGGTGACGCGTCGGGTCTTCGCGGAAAAAAACCCACCTTGGGTCGAATATAGCCTGACAGAATTGGGCCACACTCTGGTTGAACCTCTTCTTGCGCTATGCAAGTGGGCGTCCAGTAATTATTTAGTGATCGAAGAAAACGCACGAAATACGCAAACCGATTGCAAATAGCGCCATATGACGCAAAGCGATGGCCTGTTTTACAACACCCGGCCCGTTATCCGGTGAATGGAACGATTCACACAACACCAACGGCATGACGCCTTTCAATTCACCTACGCCGCTTCGCACCCGCATGGCCCCGCAAACCATTGATGCGCCAACGCGGCCCGCCTATAAGCGGTGCAAACCGTGATAAGGGGCCGAACATGACATTCCGCGCAAGACATCTTTTGGGGATCGAACATCTGCACCCGACCGAAATCACAACGCTACTGGATCTGGCGGACAGCTATGCCGATCATAACCGCCGTGGGGTCGCGCACCGCGATGTGTTGGCCGGGCTGACCCAGATCAACATGTTCTTTGAAAATTCGACACGCACACAGGCGAGCTTTGAACTGGCGGGCAAACGGCTGGGCGCAACTGTGATGAATATGGGGATGCAGGCGTCGTCGATCAAAAAGGGCGAGACCTTGATCGATACCGCGCTGACGCTGAACGCGATGCGCCCTGATCTGCTGGTGGTGCGGCACCCCAATTCCGGTGCTGTTGATTTGCTGGCGCAAAAGGTGAATTGCGCGGTATTGAACGCCGGTGATGGACGTCACGAGCATCCAACCCAAGCCCTGCTGGATGCGCTGACCATCCGCCGCGCCAAAGGACGTTTGCACCGGCTGTCCATCGCGATCTGTGGCGATATCGCCCATAGCCGCGTGGCCCGGTCCAACATCATGCTGCTGGGCAAAATGGAAAACCGGATCCGGCTCATCGCGCCGCCGACTTTGATGCCAACCGGCATGAACGAATTTGGCTGCGAAGTGTTCGAGGACATGGAAGCCGGTTTGAAAGACGTCGACGTCGTCATGATGCTTCGGCTACAAAAAGAGCGCATGGACGGCGGATTTATCCCGTCAGAACGCGAATATTTCCACCGCTACGGGCTGGATGCCGCCAAACTACAACACGCCAAACCCGACGCGATTGTGATGCACCCCGGCCCCATGAACCGCGGCGTCGAAATCGACGGGAATATTGCAGACGACATCAACCGGTCCGTCATTCAGGAACAGGTCGAAATGGGCGTCGCCGTGCGCATGGCGGCAATGGACCTGCTGGCGCAAAACCTGCGCGCCAGCCGCAAGGAACAGGTGATGGTATGACCCGAAAAATCCAGCGAGCCAAACAATGAACCTGACCATTCCTGCCAATGATTTCGGACAAATCCGCGTTTTTGCCACCGATCTGCCGTTGCCGCCCGAGGTCACTGAAAAAACCCCTGACGGGATCGCCGGACTTTTGGGTGCATCCGTTGATGTGATCTTTGTGGATGTTGTGAAAATCGACGATCTGGGTGATATGCGGCTAAGCGACTACATCAAGACGGGCTATGATATGTCGCCCGATGCGGTGGATAAGGTCGCCGTTGACGCGATCACGGGGACCGCGATTCTACTGCTGTCGCGGGCAACGACCGGACAGGATGTGACGCTGACACTGGCACCCGGCCTGCGTCATGTGACGACATATAGCCCGACATTGCGTATGGCCCCGCCCGAAGACCTGCCAAACGCCAGCGCCGCAGGTATTTTAGAACCAACCCCCGCCAAAGCCCCAAAGTCCGACGCCCGCATGAGCGGGATGGTCGCCACGGGCGCGCTTTTGGTGTTGTTCTTGATTGTCGGGTTGATGATTTGGATCGCCGGATGACATTGCCGATACGCCCGTCAAAATACGATATGAAACAGGACCAGCACCCATGACACAGACGCTTTTCACGAATGCCCGGTTGATTGATCCGGTCGCGTTGACAGACAGTCTGGGGGCGCTGTTGGTCAGGGATGGCAAAATTGTCGGTGTTTTCGACGAAACGCCAGACGTGACAGGCGCACAGGTGATCGACTGCCACGGGATGTGTCTTGCGCCGGGGATTATTGATGTCGGGGTCAAAGTCTCGGAACCGGGCGAGCGGCACAAGGAATCATTTCGCTCCGCGGGCCGTGCGGCGGCGGCAGGGGGTGTCACCACCATCGTAACGCGCCCGGATACGACGCCCGCGATCGATACGCCCGAAACATTAGAGTTCGTGGAACGCCGCGCCCAAGCCGACGCGCCGGTGCATGTGCTGCCGATGGCGGCGCTGACCAAAGGCCGGATGGGCCGCGAAATGACCGAGATCGGGTTTTTGCAAGACGGTGGCGCGGTTGCCTTTACGGATTGCGACCGGGTCGTCACCGACACCAAAGTATTCAGCCGCGCGATGACCTATGCCCGCAGCCTTGATGCATTGGTCATCGCCCACACCCAAGATCCGGGGTTGTCGCAGGGGGCGGCGGTCACGTCGGGAAAATTCGCATCGCTGCGTGGATTGCCGGGGGTGTCATCGATGGCCGAGCGCATGGCGCTTGACCGCGACATCAGCCTGCTGGAAATGACCGGCGCGCGCTATCACGCCAGCCAGATCACTACCGCCCGCGCCCTGCCCGCGCTGGAACGCGCCAAACGCAACGGGCTGCACATTACGGCGGGGGTCAGCGTGCATCACCTGACGCTGAACGAATTGGATGTTGCCGACTACCGTACGTTTTTTAAATTCACGCCGCCCCTGCGCAGCGAAGACGACCGGATCGCCATGGTGCAAGCCGTGGCGGATGGGCTGATCGACATCATTTGTTCGATGCACACGCCGCAAGACGAAGAAAGCAAACGCTTGCCATTTGAAGAAGCCGCGAGCGGGGCCGTCGGCCTTGAAACACTGCTGCCCGCGGCTTTGCGCCTGTATCACGCAGATATGATCGACCTGCCGCGGCTGTTTCGGGCACTCGCGCTGAACCCGGCCCGCCTGCTGGGACTGTCGGCGGGGCGGTTGATCGCGGACGCGCCCGCCGACCTGATCCTGTTTGATCCCGATGCGCCGTTTCAGCTGGACCGTGCAACACTGTTGTCGAAATCGAAAAATACCCCCTTTGACGGCGCACGCATGCAGGGCAAAGTGCTGGGAACATGGGTGGACGGCCACCGCGTTTGGGAGGCGGCGTAATGCCCATTATTGAAAGCAGCTTTGGCGTCTTGGCCCTATGGGCCGCGGTTGGATATCTGTTCGGGTCCGTGTCGGGCGGCATGATCATGGCGCGGGCCATGAACCTTGGCAATCTGCGTGACATCGGGTCCGGCAATATTGGCGCGACAAACGTGCTGCGTACGGGCAACAAAAAAGCCGCCGCGCTGACACTGCTGTTCGACGCCGCCAAAGGCGCGGTCGTGGTCCTGCTCGCGCGGGCATTTGCAGCCGAGGACGCAGCGCAGATCGGCGCGCTTGCGGCGTTTATCGGACATTGCTTTCCGGTTTGGCTGGGCTTCCGGGGCGGCAAAGGCGTCGCGACCTATCTGGGGATTATGCTTGCGCTCGCGTGGCCAATGGGTCTTGCGGCCTGCGGAATCTGGCTGATTGTTGCGGTCATCAGCCGCTATTCATCGCTTGCGGCGCTGGTCGCGGCAGGCTGGACACCCATCGTGATGGGTTTCACCGGATACGGCCATATGTTCTTTCTGGCAGCCACGCTGTGTTTGATGATGTACGCGCGGCACTGGGACAACATCAATCGCCTGCGCGCCGGAACAGAGACCAAAATCGGGGCAAAATCAAAGGCGGCCTAGTCGCGCCCGACGGCGCGATTAGGCCGCCTTTGATCAATAGCTGTATTCGCTGTAAATCCGTTTCAGATCACCGTTCCAATCCCCGTTGAAATGGTCGATCTGTTCGTCCGCGAGCGTCTTGCCGGTTTCGATACTTTCTTTCAGCGCATTCAGGAAATGGGTTTCATCGGGGACCAAACCACCGGCACCCGGGCGGGCGCGCGCCTGAAGCCCTGCATCAGAAATCGCCACCACTTCGCGCGCGAGATCATGCATGTTGATCCCATCCACCTGTGCTTGCAGCCCGTCAACGGATGCCGCCACACGCAGTGCCTCGCGCTGGTCTGCGGTCCAGTGTTTGCAAAGATCCCATGCCGCATCCAATGCCGTCTGGTCATACATCAACCCGGTCCACAGCGCAGGCAGCGCACAAAGCCGCCGCCACGGGCCACCATCTGCCCCGCGCATTTCGATGTAATTCTTCATCCGGGCTTCGGGAAAAACGGTGGTCAGGTGGTCTGCCCAATCCGACAAAAGCGGCTTTTCACCGGGCAGCGCTGGCAATTCGCCCTTTAGGAAATCGCGGAACGACATGCCCAGCGCATCGATGTATTTCCCATCGCGATAGACAAAGTACATCGGCACATCCAGAACCCATTGCACCCATGCTTCGAACCCGAATCCGTCCTCAAAGATAAACGGGATCATACCGGTGCGGGACGCATCCAGATCGCGCCAAATCCGCGAACGCCATGATTTATGGCCGTTTAATTTGCCTTCAAAGAAGGGGGAATTCGCAAAAAGCGCGGCGGCAACCGGCTGTAATGCGACCGCAACGCGCATCTTTTGCACCATGTCGGCCTCGGACCCGAAATCTAGGTTCACCTGCACGGTGCAGGTCCGACGCATCATCGCAGTGCCCATGGTGCCAACTTTTTCCATGTAGGCATCCATCAGCTTGTAACGGCCTTTGGGCATCAGCGGCATTTCGTCATGCGTCCATTCGGGCGCAGCGCCAAGGCCGATGAATTTCACGCCGATCTCGTCTGAAACAGATTTCACCTCGGCCAAGTGTGTGTTCACCTCGTCGCAGGTCTGGTGGATCGTCTCAAGCGGGGCGCCAGACAGTTCCAACGCACCACCCGGTTCCAGGCTGACGTTGGCGCCGTCTTTGGTCAGGCCGATAATGTTGCCTTCTTCCTCGACGCGGGTCCAGCCAAAGCGGCCTTCGAGACCCTCAAGAACCGCCTTGATCGAGCGTTCGCCATCATAGGGCAGTGGTTTCAGGGTGTCCTGACAATATCCGAATTTTTCATGCTCTGTGCCAATACGCCATGCATCTTTGGGCTTGCAGCCTTTGGACAGCATCTCGGCCAGTTGGTCGTGATGTTCAATGGGGCCACCACCGGACTGAGGAATGGACATGGCGCGCGCTCCGTTATTGCTGCGTTTTTGAATTTATATCGGTGACCTGCCTCAAGGCGGCTGTCAATGCAAGACCGGACGCATCCGGCCCCAGACAACAACCCGCGCATCAGGTGTGCGCGAAAGCACGGCCAGAATTTGTTCGGTTTTAATACCCGGTAACGCTGCAAACACGTCGAACAAATCTTCGGCACCCGCCGCATTCACCGGAATACACAATCTTTGCCCGCCGACGCCGGTCAGTATCCAGTTGGCGTCAGGATGCGCCGTCGGATCAAGTTCAAGCCGCATCAAATCGCTCACATCCATCACACCACCGTCAAGTGGCCCGAAATATGACAGCCGACGTTCATTGATTTGCACGACACCGGGGCCAAGCCCCGCCTGCCGGAACCGCGCGCGCTGCACGCCCGCAACGGCGATCGTGACACCCAGCAAAATCACCACATACCCGAGCCATTTCAATGCCCCGAAAAACCGCAAGCCCCACCACAAACCCAGCGCAATGAGCGCCAGCCCCACCAACGTATCACGCCAGCGCCACAGAAATGCGCGGGCTTCGGGGCGTAGAAAATCAGACATGGATCACCTGTGGGTCCTCGTAAATCAGCATTGCAAAGGCACCGGTTTTCACAAAACCAATCGCCTCATATGCGCGGGCTGCTGTGTCGCTCGCCGCGAACAGGATGGATTTGATCACGCCCAACCGCTGCGCCTGTTGTAGGTGGAGCCCGACGGCCCGCCTTGCAAGCCCCTGCCCGCGCAATTCGGGCGGCGTATACACCCCACCGATTTGGACCGCCTGCGGCAAACGGGCATTGAACCCTGTCATCGCGACATGCTTGCCATTCCGCAGCAAGACGCGGTGACTGTCGGCCTCTAGGTAGCTTGCGATGTCGCGCGCGGCGATCTCTGCCGGGTTTTCGCCGGGCATCGGCAGCACCTCGGCCAGGTATGCTGCCCGCCAATCGACGACGGTTTTGCGCGGCGCGTCAGACAGCGGGATCAGATCGAACCCTGTGCAATCGGGCAATTTCAACGCATCTAATGCCAGTTGATACAGCGGTTCGACTGCATCAATCCCGGCGAGCGAGTCCCAACCAAAAGCATCCCGTAAGGCGCTGACCTGATCCGCCGCGCCCAAGATGCCCCGATAGGCATGCCCTGCCAAAACCGTTTTGATATCCCCCCAAGGCGAAGTCGGGCATTGCGGAAACAAAAACCCTTCGTCGGTCACCGTCAAAACATCGGTGATCCGCCCTGCCCGCCACCGCAACCAAAACGACACCGCATGACGATGCCCACCGTTCATGCCGTAGCGGCGCAGGTTCGACAGCGGAAACATCGCCGTCGCGATATGGTCGGTCAGAAAATCTTCGATCGCGGCGCGGTCATCGGTGGTCGCACGGATCACCCCCAATCCCCCAGCGCCTGTTGCCATACGGTCAATGCGGCAACTGCGGCGGTGTCGGCGCGCAGGATGCGGGGGCCGAGGCTGACGGGATGGGCGATGGGCAGCGCGCGCAGCTTTTCACGTTCAGTGGCAGAAAACCCGCCTTCGGGGCCGATCAGAATCGCCCACGGGCCGGGCATATCGGGCAGGCCGACCGGATCACCGATCAGCAGTTCATCGCAGAACATCAACCGGCGATCTGTGGGCCAATCGGCCAGCAGCCGATCCAGTTTCACCAGATCATCCACGGGCGGCACAAACGTTCCACCGCATTGTTCGGCGGCCTCGACAGCATGTGCTTGCAGCTTGTCCTGCCGGATGCGGTTCGCCGATTGTGTATAGGCGGTCTGCACCGGCAGAATGCGCGCGGCCCCCATCTCGACGGCCTTTTCAACGATAAAGGCCGTGCGTTCCTTGCGGATCGGCGCAAAGATCAGCCACAGGTCGGGCGGTGCCTGTAGCGGGCGGGTTTGGGTCTGGCACTGCAAAATGCCACCCTTTTTTCCGGCCTGCGCGATTTGCGCGTCCCATTCGCCGTCACGGCTGTTGATCAACGACACCACTGCGCCCTCGTCCAGCCGCATCACCCCGAAAAGGTAATGCGCCTGTTCACGCGTCAGCGGAACTGTTTGCCCTTCACCCAGTGGGTGATCTACATAAAGTCGAACCTTGGATGCCATAGGCGGACCATATGACCGAGAACGCGCCAATACCAGAGCCCACAGGCATCGTTTCTGATGCTGTGAAAAACAATTGGGTTGATACAATCGCCCCGCCTTTTGCGCGCCCCTATCTGCGGCTTAGCCGTGCGGATCGCCCGATTGGGACGTGGCTGCTGTATGTGCCGTGTCTTTGGGGGCTTGGGTTGGCGATGTTGGCAACAAATAGCGCCAGCATCCATGATCTTTGGACCGCGATCGCCTGCGGGATCGGTGCGTTTCTGATGCGGGGCGCGGGCTGTACGTGGAACGACATCACGGACCGGGACATTGACGGAAAGGTTGCCCGCACGCGGTCACGCCCGATCCCATCTGGCCAAGTCACCGTGCGTGGCGCTGTGATATGGATGGTAGCCCAAGCGCTGATCGCTTTTGCGATTCTGCTGACGTTTAACTGGGCCGCCATTTTGCTAGGTGTTCTGGCCCTGCTTCCTGTGGCGATTTATCCTTTTGCCAAACGGTTCACGTGGTGGCCGCAGGTGTTTCTTGGCCTTGCTTTCAATTGGGGCGCGTTGCTGGCGTGGGCGGCCCACACGGGCAGTTTGGGGCCCGTGCCTGTTATCCTCTACTTTGCGGGGATCGCGTGGACGCTGTTCTATGACACGATCTACGCGCATCAAGACACCGAAGACGATGCGTTGATCGGGGTGAAATCCACCGCACGCCTGTTTGGCGACAACAGCAGCAAGTGGTTGCGTTTGTTTTTGACGGTGACTGTGCTGATCCTTGGCGGCGCCGTTGTGCTGGCCTGTTTGAACCGGTCGATCCTGTCGCTGGTTGTGGCGATTGGTGGTCCTTGGGCGCTGGGATGGCATCTGACGTGGCAACTTGCGCGTTTTGATCCCGACGACAATGACCGACTGCTTGCGCTTTTCAGATCAAACAGAAACGCCGGGCTGATCGTTCTGCCATTTTTCGCCGTGGCACTGATGCTATGATTGATCACCTGCCCCGCTAGCCCTATGCAGGTCCAGAAATAACAAAGCGGAACCGCATGCGCCTTTCAGCAATCTTCATTCGTCTGGCCGTTTTTGCCCTCGCGGGTTTGATGTCCTTTGTTGCCGCCCGCGCGACCGTCAACGTTGTCGAAGAGCGTTCGGTTGAGGCGGTACAGGAAACCCTTGCAGAGCAAGGGCATTCTTGGGCATCGGTGCTTGGGGATGGCCTGCAAGTCATCCTTGAAGGTCAGGCCCCAACAGAGGCGATGCGGTTCCGCGCCATTTCGGCATCGGGGGCCATGGTCGACGCCAGTCGGGTGATCGACAACATGTCCGTGACTGATTCGGAAAAAATCGCGCCGCCCGAATTTGCGATCGAAATTTTGCGCAATGACACGGGCGTGTCGTTGATCGGGCTGATTCCTGCATCAACAGATCGTGACGCGTTGGCAGTACAGATCCAAGATATTGCCGATGGCAAACCGGTCACTGACCTGTTGGATGTGGCTGATTACCCAACACCAGAAACATGGCGCCCCGCCCTGAACTATGCGCTGCGCGCCTTGGAAATGTTGCCACGGTCAAAAATTTCGGTGCATGCCGACCGTGTCGTCGTGAACGCCATTTCTGATAGCCCCGAAGAAAAGTTCCGCCTCGAGACATCGCTGTCGCGCCGTCCGCCAACCGGTGTCGCACTGTCGATCGACATCAGCGCGCCCAGACCTGTGATTGCACCATTTACGACGCGGTTCAGTATCGACGAAGACGGTGCCTATTTTGATGCCTGTGCCGCCGATACAAGCGAAGCCGTGAATAAAATTGCCGCGGCGGCGAATGCTGCCGGGTTCGCGGGCTTGCCGAACTGCACGCTCGCGCTTGGGGCGCCTTCGCGGCGCTGGGCCGACGCTGTCGCGCTCAGCATTCAAGCTGTCTCGGAATTGGGTGGCGGGACCGTGACCATTGCTGATACCGATGTCACCCTTGTCGCGCCAATGGGCACGGGCGCAGGCACCTTTGATCAGGTTGTGGGGACGCTGCAAAACGCGTTGCCCGATGCCTTTGCGTTGGCGGCTGAATTGCCTGTCGCGCCCGAGGTCAACCCCCAAGGCACGCCACAATTTACCGCAACCCGCAGCCCAGAGGGGCTGGTGCAGCTGCGCGGTCGCGTCCCTGATGAATTGACGAACACTGTGGCGCAGAATTTTGCGCTCGCGAAATTTGGTCAAGGGAACGTCACGATGGGCACACGCGTGGTCGATGATCTGCCCGCCGGGTGGTCGATCCGTGTGCTGGCCGGGATCGAGGCCTTGAGCGAACTTTCAAACGGTGCCGTCACCGTGTCACCCGACACGCTGGAGATTCGTGGGAATACCGGCAACGAAGTCGCGAGCGCGGATATTTCGCGACTGCTGATCGAAAAGCTGGGCGATGCCGCCGATTTTGATATCGACGTGACCTACGTTAAACAACTTGACCCGATCGCCAGCCTGCCCACACCAGAAGAGTGTATCGCCCAAATCAAATCGGTAACCGCTGATCGCAAGATCACATTTGACCCAAGTTCGGCAGACATTTCGCTGGCGGCTGTGCCGCTGGTCGATGACATCGCCGATATTTTGAAAAAATGTGGCGACCTGCGCATTCGCGTGTCCGGATTTACCGATAGCCAAGGCCGCGAAGAAATGAACCAGCAACTGTCTCAACGGCGCGCGGATGCGGTTTTGACCGCATTGCGGTCGCGCCGCGTCCCGGTTTCGACGTTCGAATCGGTGGGTTTTGGCGAAGAAAACCCCATTGCCGACAATGACACCGAAGAAGGGCGCGAGGCAAATCGCCGGATCGAATTCAGCTTGATCGTGCCCGAACCGATCCCGGAAGAAGTCACCACGCTGGAAGAAGTCGCCGAAGAAACGCCACTGGATGACACCGCAGCGGAAGAAGACCCCGCCACAGACGAAACCCCGCCCGAGGAAGCAACAGACGCACCCGCGGACGAAGCGGCAACCGAATAACGAAAAGGCCAGACCTTGAACAGAACCGAATTTATCATCGCCACCGCGATCATCTTGTTTGTGGCATTTTCGCTAGGCTGGTTTGCCAGCTGGTTGGTCAACCGATTTACACGCGTGACCAAAGCAGAAATTGGCGAGCTGGATAAGATGGCGCAGGCCCTGCACGAGGCAGAAGAAACCCGCGATCAGGCGATTACGTATTTGCAGCAACGCGAAGCTGAAATGACCAATCAGCTTTCCCAAACCGAAGCTGAACTGCGCGCCGCAATGGACGGTTTACGCGAAGCCCGCCGAGAAGCCGAAGAACTGCGTGGATATATCGAGCGGCAAAACAACGGCTCTTAACCGCGGGGTGCGGCCGCCCGCTTTAGCCGGTCATTGATCGCGCGACCCAGCCCATGATCTGGAATTGGCGACACCGCAATGCGGGTCGCCCCCATGGCATCCAGCTGATGCAGGCAGTCAAACAACCGCGCGGCCGCTTCGGTCAGGTCACCTGTCGGTGAAAGGTTCAGCGTCGCGTTGACGTCCCCAAACCCTAGCAATACCTCATCATCGGTGACGCTGGTGGCGTTCAGCCTTACGTGTCCAAGGGGTGCGTAATGTGACGCCAGCTGCCCCGGCGATTGCGGTGTGTCAGGGTCATCAGGCGTCAAAAGTGGTTTCCCAAGGCAGGCTGCAAGCGCCTCGGCGGGAATACCCCCTGCGCGCAGAATTGCAGGTTGCCCAACACAGCTAACAATCGTCGATTCCACGCCAACACCGCATGCGCCACCATCAATGACAGCGCCGATTTTACCGTCGAGACCTGCGATCACATGCGCCGCTGTGGTCGGGCTGATCCGGCCAGACGGGTTCGCCGATGGCGCGGCAACGGGGCCGCCAAAGCGACGGAGCAGACCTTGGGCCACGGGGTGGTCGGGCACGCGGACCGCAAGCGTATCAAGCCCCGCCGTCACCAGTTTTGAAACGCCAGCCCCTGCGCGCAAAGGCAGCACCAGCGTCAATGCACCCGGCCAGAACGCCGCCGCCAATGCCCGTGCGTCATCATTAAAGTCGCAATAGATTTCCGCCGTGGCGCGGTCGGGCACATGCACAATCAGCGGATTAAAACTGGGTCGTCCCTTGGCCGCGTAAATACCGGCGACCGCTGCATCGTTTCGCGCATCCGCGCCCAGCCCGTAAACAGTCTCGGTTCCGAACGAAACCAAGCCACCAGCGGCCAGAATATCGGCCGCCTGTGCATAGCCAACAGCGTCTGGTTTAAGTTTTAGCAATGGAGCTTTGGTCATGACGTGGCGTTTCGGTTGATGGGTCGGCTCGCTGCGGTAGGTTGAACCTGAATTTGAGATGCATAGCCTTGGCACGCACATTTGCCAAGAAGCCGCAAAAACGGGAGGATACCCAATGGCATACCGTGCGCCAGTCAACGATTTTCGCTTTTTGATGGATCATGTTGTCGGTTTTGGTGCCGTCGCACAGACCGACCGCTTTGCCGAAAGCACACCCGATATGGTGGATGCGATCCTGACCGAGGCGGCCAAGATGTGCAAGGACGTGATCGCGCCATTGAACCGTTCAGGGGATCTGCACCCTGCCAAGCTGGAAAATGGTGTCGTGCGGACATCGCCCGGGTTCGCAGGCGGGTATCGCGCGATTGCCGACGGCGGATGGATCGGCATGTCGGCGTCAGCGGACGTGGGCGGCATGGGCCTGCCGATGACCCTGACCACGGCTGTGAACGACATGATGTCCAGTGCGTGCCTGTCGCTGCAGCTGAACCCGCTGATGTCGCAGGGCCAGATCGAGGCATTGGAACACCACGCATCTGACGCGATCAAAGACGTATATATCCCAAAGCTGATTTCTGGCGAATGGTGCGGCACGATGAACCTGACCGAACCGCAAGCCGGATCGGATGTGGGGGCGCTGCGCAGCAAGGCGGAACCGAACGGTGACGGGTCGTATGCGATCAGCGGGCAGAAAATTTACATCACATGGGGTGATAATGATTTCACCGAAAACGTCTGTCATCTTGTGCTCGCCCGGCTTCCCGACGGGGTTCCGGGCACCAAGGGCATCAGCCTGTTTATGGTGCCCAAATTTATTCCCAATGCCGATGGCACCCTTGGCGAACGCAACAACCTGCGCGTCGTCAGCCTAGAGCATAAGTTGGGTCTGCATGGGTCACCGACCGCGGTGATGGAATATTCTGGCGCAACTGGGTGGCTGGTTGGGCCGGCGCATGGCGGCATGGCGGCGATGTTCACAATGATGAACAACGCCCGTCTAGGTGTCGGCGTGCAAGGGATCGGTATTGCCGAAGCCGCCTATCAACACGCGCTGACCTATGCCCAAGACCGCAAACAAGGCAAAGCCGACGGCACTGGTGCGATCGTTGAACACGCCGATGTGCGCCGGATGCTCGCAACCATGAAGGCCGATACCTATGCCGCCCGTGCAATTGCCCTGCTGAACGCTGTTGCGATCGATATGGCGACCGCAACCGACGATGCCACATGGAAGGCGCGTGCGGCCCTGCTGACCCCGATCACCAAAGCATTCGGAACCGATGTCGGCATCGAGGTGTCAAGCACAGGCGTACAGGTTCATGGCGGCATGGGCTTTATCGAAGAAACCGGTGCCGCACAGTTTTCGCGTGATGTCCGCGTGACCGCGATCTACGAAGGAACCAATGGTATTCAGGCGATGGACCTTGTCGCGCGCAAACTGATGGATGGCGGCGATGCTGCGTTTCGTTTGCTGGAAGAAATCGAACAGGGTGCCGAGGCCGCAAAGGGAACACATCCTGATCTGGCCGAGGCCGTTTGGGACGCCGCGGAAACCCTGCGCGAAACAACCGAATGGTTGGTAGCGCAGACCGATCTGAACCACCGTTTTGCAGGTGCGGTGCCTTATCTGCGTGCGTTTGCGCGGGTGCTTGGGGGGCATGTGCATCTGGCGTCCGCCGTTGCGGGCGATGCCCGCCGTTATCGACTGGCTGCCTTTTATATCAAACGTATGCTCCCTGAACATGCGAGCCTGCTTCGCCACGTGCGTGAAGGCGCCGACGATCTGCTGGCGATCAGCATCGACGATTTGGTTGCGTGATGGCACAGGGTCAAGGCGGCATAAATTACCCCTTTGAAACCCCTCCATCCGAAGGTGCCGCGATCGAAGTTGCGGCTGGCGTTTTATGGATGCGCCTGCCGATGCCGATGGCGCTTGATCATGTGAATATCTACGCGCTGGATGACGGCGATAGCTGGACGTTGATCGATACCGGTTTAGACAGCAAACGCACCCGCGCGATCTGGCGGCGGCTGCTTGACGGACCTTTGGCGGGCAAACCGGTGGGGCGGGTCGTCGTCACGCACCATCACCCCGATCATGTTGGTCTGGCGGGTTGGTTTGTGGAAAACGGGGCGGCGCTGTATATGCCCCGCACCGGATTTTTGATGGCCCGGATGCTGACGCTGGATGAACAAACGAAAGCAACCGCAGAAACCTTGGCGTTTTACCGGCGTGCGGGCATGGATGGCGCCGAATACGCCCGCCGCGCGGTTGATCGTCCGTTCAACTTTGTTGACTGTGTCGCCCCGATGCCGCTGGGGTACAATCGCTTGAAAGACGGCGGCAACATGACCATGGGGGGCCGCGTCTGGGATATTCGCATGGGCGATGGCCACGCCCCAGAGCATGCAACCTTCTGGAGCCGCGACGACAATCTGGTGATCGGTGGTGATCAACTATTGCCGTCGATCAGCGCCAACCTAGGGGTCTATGCCACCGAACCAGAGGCTGACCCGGTTGGCGATTGGTTAACATCTTGCGCGACCTTCATACCGCATGCCCGCGACGATCAATTGGTTCTTGGCGGGCATAAGTTGCCGTTTACCGGACTGCCACTGCGATTAAAGCAGATGATCGACAATCATCATGGGGCGTTGGCGCGGTTGACCGATTTTCTGGATACGCCCCGCAGTGCAGCGGACTGTTTTCCCGTGCTGTTCAAACGCAGTATTGGCCCCGCCGAATACGGTTTGGCGCTGGTCGAGGCGGTCGCCCACGTCAACCACTTGCACCAGACCGGCAAGGTGAACCGATGGCAACGCGAAGACGGTGTTTGGGCGTTTCAAGCCAAGTAAAGCGGGCAAAATCCGCCCTACGCGGCGGCCCGCACGTCGATTGCGCGGGTGGTCAACCCATCGGCGGTCACAGTACACAGCGTATCACACGGCAGCGCGGTCCAGCGATCGGCCACACCACACAGCGGTTCGGATGCAACCGCCCGCCCGCCATTGTCCAATACACCGGACACATACAGCGTGGGCGCGTCTTCGCTTGACGCGTACCGCAGCGCATAAAGCGCCTGACCATCAGAGAACACACAGGTCAGTTTGACGGCACCGCTTTCGTTGGTGGGCCCGATATCAGCAAGCGTCGCCCGAATGGCCGCCATCGGGTCAATTTCCAAACCATGCGCGAGCAGCGTCAAAAAGATCATCTCGCTGTCGGTTGTCCCGCGCCGCTGGTCGAACAGATGATCCGGCAGCGCCGCCGTCATCTGCCGTTTGATCCGTGCAAAGTGCGGGATCTGGCCGTTATGACAAAATGACCAGTTTTTATAGGTGAACGGATGACAGTTGGCACGGCTGGTTTCCCCAACGGTGGACGCGCGGATATGCGCAATAAACCGGTGCGACCGCACCATCCGGCATAGGTTGGTCAGATTGCCGTCAGCCCAAGCAGGCAACACATCGCGGTAAAGGCCCGGCGCGTGGTCTTCGCCATACCAACTGATCCCAAAGCCGTCACCATTCACGGCCAGCTTGGCCTCGGTCGCGTGCTGGCTTTGCGTCAGAAGCGAATGTTTCGGCCGCACAATGATGTTTTCAAGCGGAATCGCGGGGCCGGTATACGCAGCAATACGGCACATTCAGTGGCGGGCCGTGATCCGGGCGTGCAGCCGTTTCAGAATACGGCTTGCCGTTGTTTCACACATGACCGGAATAACTGCGTGGATCAACGCCGCACATGCGGCAACCCCGAGCCAAAAACTAAACCCGAAGGCGAACCGCATATGTTGGAAATAGGTTTCGTTGACCTTTGTGGGATGGTCCAAAAACACTGTCGACAGAAAGCTGGAGCGGGATGGGTTTTCGGACGCGTCTGACATGGGAAGCCTTTAACAGGTTGTGTTACGATACTTTAGCGCGGACGAAGTGCATTTTGGTCCCAAAATCGTTTGCGTTCTGATGTATTATTGAGATATTTTCCCAATCATGACGCATAATTTAGATGAAATAGACCGCAGCATACTCAGGCTTTTGCAATTTGACGCAGCCCAATCCATCGACGACATCAGCGCGCAGGTGAACCTGTCGCGCAATGCCTGCTGGCGGCGCGTCAAGGTGCTTGAGCAGTCAGGCGTGATCAAAGGGCGCGTTGCCTTGGTCGACGCCGCCAAAGTTGGCGTGCCGCTGACGGCGATGGTGCTTATCCGGACGAATATCCACGATGCCGCATGGATGGCACAGTTTCAGGCAACATTGCGCGCCCTACCCGAAGTCGTGGGCGCCTACCGGATGACGGGGGATCTGGATTACGTGTTGCGCGTGCGTGTTGCCGATGTCCCGGCATATGACCGGTTTTACAAACGTCTGACTTCACGGATTTCTGTCTCGGATATTTCGGCAAGTTTCGTTATGGAAGAGATTAAAGAGACAACAGCGGTGCCCTTATGACGACAACGATGACAATCGATACCTCTGCCGAATTGCTTGAAAACGATATCTTGCCGAAAATGAACGAGGTGCATACCGACCCCGACGTCCCCTGCCCGTCCAAAAGCAAAATGCCAAAGGCCCTTGCCGAATCAATCGCGAAAAAAAGCCCGGCGCAATGGGCCTATGAGCGGATCATCATGTATATCCAGAACTTTGAAAAACAGCTGGATAACAATCATGAGGTGGGTGTGGGTCTTGCCGGCGGGCATTCGGGCGTGATCCGGATTGAAGGGTTAGGGTACTATGACCCCGATATTGTGACCTACTACGGCACCAACGAAGCCGGGGTTAAAACCCAGTTGATCCAGCACGTGACACAGATGAATGTCACCTTGATCGCCAGTCCAAAACAGGTGGATCAACCGGAACCCAACCGGATCGGGTTTCAACTGGCTGCGGCGCTGGATCGCGACACGGATGTGACCACCTGACCGGGTGACAGCGTCTGAATTATCGGCTATTGGGTGGCAAAACTGTGCAAAAGGAATCTGACATGTCTGACTTTAAACCCGGCGAAATGGACATCACTGTTCAAGAAAAAACCTTTAACGGTTTCATCAGCATGGTTACCAAAGGGGCCATTCTATGCATCGTTATCCTGATTTTCATGGCTTTGGTTAACGGTTAAGCACCGGATGAACCGTCGTCAGTTTACGATCGGGCTGCCATTGGCCCTATCTGCCTGTGCGGCAGAACAGGTTTGGGCGCCTGATGACGTTGTTTCGCGTGCAATCTACCGCGACCCAAGCGCAAGCTATCTGACGCTTTACACCATGAAAAACAACGGTTCCGGCAACGGGGCGCACTCTGCGCTTTTGATCAATGCCAATCAGCGTGTTATGTTTGACCCGGCTGGCACGTTTGTCCAAGACCGGATGCCGGAACGCAACGATGTGCTGTTTGGCGTATCCCCGCAGCTTGAGGCGTTTTACATAAGTTATCATGCCCGCGTGACCTATTATGTATTGGGGCAAACGGTGCAAGTCGCCCCGGATGTGGCGAACCGCGCGCTGCAACTGGCGCTTGCGAACGGTCCCGAACCACAGGCGCATTGCGCCCGGTCGACATCGCGGCTGTTGCGGCAGTTGCCCGGGTTTTCTGACGTGCGGCAAACATGGGATCCGAACAAAATCGCCGAAGATTTTGCAGCATTGCCCGGAACGGAAACGCGCGAATATCACGAAAACGACGAAGACGACAAATCGTTTGCGGCGGCCCGTATCAATGCGGCGCTTACAACAGAGCAGTAATCCCCATCCCGCCATAAAGCGTGACAACCCCCGCGAAAATCGCCCAAAGCACATTGCGCGTCCAGAACCCAACCGCAACGGTCGCAACTGCGGCAAGCAACCGCACCGGATCAGGCTGACCGCCGGTCGCCGCGGGCCACAAAACCAGCGGCGCCACCATTCCCGGCAATACCGCCACAGGCGTAAACCGTAGCAGGCGCAGCACAAACGCTGGCATCTCGCGGTTGCCAATCAATCCCAGAAATGAAAACCTGATCAGGAACGTCCCCGCCCCCAAAATGGCGATGATGAACCATATTTCAGCACTGCTATAAGTCATTGTGCACGCCGCTCCATCCAAGTTTCAACGATCGCCCCGGTCAACATCGCCGCAGCAGCAGCGATCAAAAGCCCGGTTCCCGACGGCAAGCTGATCAGCGCCAGCGCCACAATGATCGATACCGCTGCCGCCGCGATATGCGCCAGTGACTTCATCATCGGCGCGACCATCGCAAGAAACATGATCGGCATGATAAAGTCCAATGCCCATGCATCGGGAATTGCGGCCCCCGCCAATATTCCGACCAAAGTCATCGCGATCCAAAGAGGTGTAATCGGCGTTGCGACCCCAAAAAAGTAAGAAATGCGGTCGGGCACCGACATCTCTGGGCGGGCCTCGTAGCGGGACACGGAGGTAATATAGGTCTGGTCAAAGTTAAGATAAGACACCAGCGCCCGCTGCCACAATGGTGCCGTACCCAGATACGGAACAAGCGAGGCGGAATACATCGCCATCCGCAAGTTCACGGCCAAGGCGGCAAGCAACACAAACGCGATGCCCGCGTTTTCCGTGATCATCTGCACCGCTGCAAACTGCGATGCGCCCGCGATCACCAGAACAGAAAACCCCATCGCCTGCCCGACGCTCAGGCCCGCATCGGTTGCGACGACCCCAAACAGCAGCGCAAAAGGTGCCGCCATCAAGATAAATGGCAGACCGTCGCGCACACCCGCCCAATAAGCGGATTTCGCTGGCTTTTTCGCGGTGGAAGTCGGCATCGGTTTCCCCTAGCTTTGGCATGTTGCAACAGGATTAGACCGGCACAGTGGGAATGACAATTGGCACAGCTTGATAACATCGCGGACTATCTGATCGCGCCGAACCCGCAGGCCACGGGGCTGACACGCGCGGTCACTGGTACCGATCAAAACGGCCAAGTCATTGATTTGAACGTGGTCGAAGAACGTCCATTAACGATTTACCTGAATTCACAAGAAATCGTGACGGCAATGACCATCGGGGATTATCCCGCCTATCTGGCACTTGGTTTCTTGCGTAATCAGGGCATGTTGCGCGACGGCGAAGTGATCAAAGGCGTTGATTATGACGAAGAGCTGTCGGTCGTCGTGGTCCGGACGGATGGTCAAACCACCTACGAAGACAAGCTCAAGAAAAAGACCCGCACCAGTGGCTGCGCAGTCGGCACCGTGTTTGGCGATATGATGGAGGGCCTCGAAGGCGTGACCCTCCCCGCAACCCCGATCAAGACATCCGACCTGTACACATTGGCCGCGACGATCAACAGAACACCCTCACTGTATCTGGACGCAGGCGCCATTCACGGCACCGTTTTGTGTCAGGGCGCGCGGCCTCTGGTCTATATGGAGGACGTGGGCCGTCACAACGCGGTCGATAAAATCGCAGGCTGGATGCTGTCCGAAGGGGTCGATGCGGCGGATAAGACGCTTTATACCACCGGGCGGCTCACATCAGAAATGGTGATCAAAACCGCGATGATGGGTATTCCTGTATTGGCCTCGCGGTCGGGTTTCACCGCGTGGGGCGTCGAGATCGCGAACCAGGTCGGGCTCACGTTAATCGGGCGGATGAAGGGCCAGCGGTTTGTTTGCCTCGCTGGCGAAGACCGTTTGATCCGCGACGCCGACCCATCCCAGATTGCCGATGAGCCGCGAAAAAGCGGCCGAAAGGGAAGCGCATGATCCTCCTATCATCTTGCCTAAAATACATCCGGCGGATGCGCCGCGCCGCAGGCGAGGTGCACCCATGATCCAACCTTATGGCGTGATCCTTGCCGGCGGGCAGGCAACCCGCATGGGCGGCGGCGACAAGGGATTGTTGCCGCTCGGCACGGGTACAATTCTATCGCATGTGATGGAACGATTTGAACCGCAGGTGGCGGGACTTGCAATCAATGCCAACGGCGATCCCGCGCGGCTTCGGTCGTTGGGCCTGCCGGTGATTGCTGACAGCATAAGCGGTTTCGCCGGCCCGCTTTCGGGGGTCTTGGCAGGCTTGGACTGGGCCGCGCGCCAAGGCGCAAGCCATATCGTGACCGCCGCCGCCGATACGCCGTTTTTTCCCTGTGATCTGGTGCCACGCTTGATTCTGGCCGCCGAAACTGCGGGCACGCACATTGCATTGGCCGCGACACCCGGCGGACGCCACCCGACCTTTGGGCTTTGGCCCGTTGCCTTGCGTGACGACCTGCGCGCAGCGTTGACGGATGGGTTGCGCAAGGTTGTCCTTTGGACAGATAAACACGGCGGCACCACGGCAGCGTTTCCCGATGACGCCGCCTTTTTCAACGTCAACACGCCGGATGATCTGGCGACAGCGCAGGCGATGCTATGAAAATTTACGGTGTTGTCGGCTATAAGAATGCCGGTAAAACGGGCCTTATGGAACGGCTGGTGACAGAGATCACCGGGCGCGGTTTCAGCGTGTCGACCATCAAACATGCCCATCACAGCTTTGACGTGGATCACGCGGGCAAAGACAGCTTTCGACACCGCCAAGCGGGCGCGCATCAGGTTCTGTTGGCCTCTCGGGCGCGCTGGGCGCTGATGACCGAATTGCGCGGCGCAGATGAACCGCCGCTGGCGGATTTGCTGGCCCGGTTGAACCCCGTCGATCTGGTTCTGGTTGAAGGTTATAAACGTGATGCGCATCCAAAGGTCGAAGCCTTTCGCGCGGAGCCCAACAACCCGCTCATCGCGCCGACTGACGCGACCGTGCGCGCTGTGGCCACGGATACACCGGTGCAAATCGACCGCCCGGTGTTCGACTTGAATGATACAAAAGCGATTGCAAATTTCATTCTCCAAGAGGTCGGGCTGTGAAGTTTGACCGTGTCCTTATGGTGGATTGGTCCGGCGGTAACGACCGCGGCGCCCAGCCCAAAAAGGACGCGATCTGGGGTTGCGTTGGTGCCGACGGCATCGCCGGCGACCCGGTATATTTGCGCAACCGGCAACTGGCCGAAGACTGGTTAACACAGACACTGACCGACATGCGCACGCAAGGTTACCGTGTGTTGGTCGCCTTTGACCTGTGCTTTGCTTACCCAACAGGGTTTGCGACGCAATTGATCGGATCAGAGGACACGCTGGCATTGTGGGATTGGTTTGCGGCCCGTGTCACGGACAGTGCGGCGTCAAATAATCGGTTTGACCTCGCGGCCCAGATCAACACCCAATTCCCGGGTGTTGGTCCGTTTTGGTTTAACGGGTTGCAACGCGACATTGCGCATCTGCCGCGCAAAGGGACTGATCGACAGGGCCACGGCCTGCCCGAAAAACGCGCCGCAGACCTTGCGATCACGGGCAGCTTTTCGCCGTGGCAATTGGCCGGGGCTGGTGCGGTTGGCGGTCAGGTCATCATGGGGCTGCCAACGCTGTCACGCTTACGCCGGACGTTTGGCACAGACCTGTGTGTCTGGCCGTTCGAGCCTGCCAAGGCGCCGATCGTCTTGGCCGAAACCTATTTTTCGCTGCTGCCTGATTTGGTGTCCGCGTCATCCGAACCGATCAAAGACGCGGCGCAAGTCGCGCTATATGCGCGCGCATTTTCGGCCCTGCCTGCGACGGAGATGGAGGCGATCATGGACGTCGCGCCGCATTCCGAGGGTTGGGTACTGGGTGCGGGCCACGCAGACACCTTGCGCAGGGCGCTTGACCCCACACCGCCGCCGTTGCGTAACGATTGTTTTGCGATGCCACAGGGCGCGCATTGGACGCCTGTTGATGTGGCGCTGGATCACCTTCGGACACAGTTGCGCGCTGTGACTGGCACAGAAACATTGCCGATTGGCGCCGCCGCCGGCCGTTTTCTCGCGACTGACGTGACCGCAGCGCGATCGCACCCGCCCGCGCCCAATGCCGCGGTCGATGGCTACGGTTTTGCGGGGCCCGCCCCAGAGGGGGTGCAAAAGATGCCCTTGGTTGCAGGCCGGTCCGCCGCTGGGCAACCCTACCCGCATCCGGTGCCATCGGGCCATGCCATTCGTATCCTGACCGGCGCGAACCTACCCGACGGGGTCGATACCGTTGTGTTGCAAGAAGACGTAGCCGTCACGACCAGCGCAGTCGCATTTCACGGTCCGCTCAAGCGCGGGGCGAATGCACGCAAAGCCGGCGAAGACATGCGAACGGGCGACGTGATCCTCGAACGGGGACGTAAACTGACGCCAGCTGATTTAGGCGTGATGGCCGCGGCGGGTGTTGGGCAGGTATCTGTCCGCCGACAGCTGCGGGTCGGCGTTTTATCGACGGGTGATGAACTGCGTGATCCTGGCACAGTCGCAGGCGATGGGCAAATTTTCGACGCCAACCGCCCCATGCTATGTGCCATAGCGGCCGCGTGGGGGCACACGGTGATCGACCTTGGCCGCGCGCCCGATGACCGACCAAAGCTGCGCAAAATACTGGGTGATGCCGCGACCCGCTGCGATGTGATCCTGACCTCTGGCGGGGCGTCGGCGGGCGACGAAGACCATATGGCAGCCCTGTTGCAAGGCACGGGGTCGCTTGCGCTTTGGCGTATTGCGATGAAACCGGGACGGCCATTGGCGCTGGGGGTTTGGGACGGGACGCCGGTTTTTGGCCTGCCGGGCAACCCGGTCGCGGCGATGGTTTGCGCGCTGGTTTTTGCACGGCCCGCGCTACAGGTGATGAGCGGCGGCACATGGGAAACCCCGCAGCATTATCTTGTGCCCGCCGCCTTTCGCAAATCCAAGAAACCGGGACGACGCGAATACTTGCGCGCGCGGGTTATCGATGGCGCGGTCGCGATTTTTGCGTCTGAAGGTTCGGGGCGGGTATCAGGCCTAAGCTGGGCCACCGGGCTTGTTGAACTGGACGACGCAGCGCAAGATATCGCGCCGGGCGATCTGGTTCGATACATCCCTTTCGGTAGCTTCGCGTTATGAAAATCACCGTCGGTATTCCAGACATCAACCGTGGCGAAGCCGCAGCCCTATACTGGGAGGCATTCGGCAAAAAACTTGGTTTTACGATGGGGCCAAAATACAGGGCGCTGGTGTATATCAATCGTGTGATGCGCAATGACCACGGTATCTGCGCCCATGACGAACATGGAAGATTGGTCGGCGTTGCGGGGTTCAAAACGGTGCATGGTGCCTTGGTTGGCGGTACGTTTACCGACCTGCGCAAGGTCTATGGCTGGGTGGGTGCGTTTATCCGCGTGGGGTTGATGGGCGCACTGGAACGCGACGTCGAAAACGAACGCTTTGTGATGGACGGGTTGTTTGTCGCGCGCGAGGCCCGTGGGCAGGGGGTCGGCACGGCATTGCTTGACGCGGTCTCGGCCGAAGCCAAGCGGCGCGGCTATCGCCAAGTCCGGCTTGACGTCGTTGACACAAACCCACGCGCCCGCGCCCTTTACCTGCAAGAGGGTTTTAAAGAACTGGACACCCATAAACTGGGACTGTTGCGCCACATCTTTGGGTTCAGTGCGGCAACAACAATGGTGCGCGACGTTTAGCCTGACCCGATCAGCGCACCAGCGGCAAACACCAACGCGCCCCCCAACACAACCTGAAACGCGGCCCGCCAGAACGGCGTTTGCATATAGCGGTTTTGGATCCATGCGATGGTCCACAACTCTAGAAACACGACGACAAATGCGATGATCGTGGCGGTCCAGAAATCTGTGATCAAATAGGGCAGCGCATGACCAAGCCCACCAACGGTCGTCATAACGCCAGCGGCGATCCCGCGCTTTAACGGTGATCCGCGCCCCGATATCTGACCGTCATCCGATGCGGCCTCGGTGAAGCCCATCGAAATGCCTGCACCCACGGACGCCGCAAGCCCGACAAGAAAAGTGGTCCAGGTATTTTGCGTTGCAAAAGCGACCGCAAAGATCGGAGCAAGCGTCGACACGGAGCCATCCATCAGCCCCGCCAAACCGGGTTGCACCCACGTCAGGATAAATTGCCGGTGTGCTGCGGATTCCTCGGATGATTTTGTCTCATCATCCAAATGTGTTTGCGCAAGCGCGTCTGCTTTGTCGGCATGGCCCGCCTCTGCTGCCGCAAGATCGCCCAACAACTTGCGCGTGGCAGCATCGGTCGTCTGGCTCGCCGCAAGGCGGTAAAACCGTTCGGCATCGCGTTCCATTTGCGCGGCTTCATCGCGGATGCGCTCTAAACCAAGGTTTTCGACCAGCCAAACCGGTCGACGCGCATAAAACCCCGACACGTGCTCGCGTCGAATCAGCGGAATCACATTGCCAAATCTGTGCTGGTGCAGGTCGATCAGGCGGCGACGGTGTTCATCTTCTTCGGCGGCCATTGCGTCAAATACTGCGGCAGACGCCGCAAAATCTGTGCGCAATGTTTCGGCGTAATTGCGATAAATCTGTGCGTCGTCTTCTTCTGATGAAACCGCAAGCGCCAGAATTTCCTGCTCTGACAGGTCTTTAAATCGGCGTCGACTGGCAAATCCCGGAATCATGGCATCCCTCATTTTAGAATAATTCTAAGATATCGCGCCCTGTATTTTAAGCAAGCACCAATAAGTGAACAGATCGGTTCAGTTATCCTTGCACTTAAAAACTAAACCGTTTAGTTTATATCAATCAACATCGCATGAAGGATAAGAAAATGTACCGCGCCGCTTTTGCAATCACGACAGCTGCCTTGATAACCGCCACCACACCTTTGTTGGCGCAATCGTTCGAAGTTTACATGCCGACGCTCACCTACCCTGACCCTGCTCCCGAACCCGTTGTGGATCAGGACTGTTCACATTTGAAATCTGTCTTTGGTTACGATTGCTCGACCCCCGCAGAGTGAAATCGGCACCCCAGGTCACTGCGATGCATTCCGCTTGCCCGAAATAAACTGTTCAGTTTATGATACACGTCCAATCGGGAGGCTAATTTCATGCCAGACGGCGCAAGCGACACCAAAAAAGGGCGTAAATTCGACCAAGTGCTCGACGGCGCAAAAGAGATATTCTTAAGCGACGGGTTCGACGGGGCGTCTGTTGACGACATTGCGCGTGCGGCTGGCGTATCAAAGGCGACGCTGTACAGCTACTTCCCGGACAAACGTATGCTGTTCATGCAAGTTGCCAAAAATGAATGCTGCAAACAGGCGGACAAGGCGATCGACACGATCGATATGTCCGCCCCCGTTGCCGAGGTACTGTATCACGTCGCCCGTGAAATCGCAGAATTTGTCACTTCGGACTTTGGGATGCGGATTTTTCGGGTCTGTGTCGGGGAAAGCGGCCGTTTTCCAGAATTGGGGCGCGAATTTTACGAAACCGGCCCGATGATGATACGCCAACAATTGATGGCCTATTTCGGTAAGGCCATTGCCAAAGGGGAACTACAGATCGACGATCTTGCGCTGGCTGCGGATCAATTCCACGAACTCTGCCGCGCCGATCTGTTTCCACGGATGATTTTCTGCGTCAGTAGTCATTTCACCGCCGCCGAAAAGGAACGGGTCGCCAAGGGCGCAGTCGATATGTTCATGGCGCGTTATGGCGCCACCTAATCCAAACGCCGCACTTCGGGTTGATTCCCTTGGCCTTTGCGCATCTCGAACCGGCCTGTTTTTAACAGCAGGTCACTCAGCTTGGCGCTGCCGTATGTGCGGCTATCAAAGTCGGGATTTGCGCGGGTGATATACTGCCCCAATTGTCCAAGCGGAAACCATTCGCCTTCGACATCAATGCTGTCCATCGCCTTGATCACAAGCGGCACAACATTTGCCGGACCCTGACGTGACGTACTGACCGGCTTGGTTTCTTTGTCTTCTTTCACAACCGGACCTGCGTCTTTTTCAGGCTCGATCAGGTTTTCGATCAGAATAAACCGGTTGCAGACATTGCGCAGGCTGACAGGGGCTTTGCCTTCGCCGACGCCGATCACCTCGACCCCGTTTTCGCGCAACCGGTTCGCGAGCGCCGTAAAGTCACTGTCAGAACTCACCAGCACAAAGCCGTCAAATCGACCGGTGTGCAAAATATCCATCGCGTCGATCACCAGACCGATGTCGCTGGCATTCTTACCCTTGGTATTGGCTGTCTCTTGGTTGGCAACAAGACCAAGTTCGACAACCTCTTTTTTCCAATTGCCCAGCGCGGGACTGGACCAGTCACCATACACCCGCCGCAAAGCGGGTTCGCCATACGTGGTGATTTCGCGTAAGATTGCCGCGGCATATTTCGCGGGAATATTATCGGCGTCGATCAACACTGCGAGCAGTTTGCGTTCTTTGGCCATAATGGCTGCCTTTCCCGTGAGGGTGCAGGCCCGGACAGACCGGGCCCACATGCATTAAAATTCGATGACGGCGCGAATGGATTTGCCTTCGTGCATCAATTCGAACCCGTGGTTGATATCTTCAAGCTTGAGCTTGTGCGTGATCATCGGGTCGATCTCGATCTTGCCGTCCATGTACCAATCAACAATTTTGGGCACATCGGTTCGGCCACGCGCACCGCCAAAGGCCGTGCCACGCCAACTGCGGCCCGTCACCAGCTGGAATGGCCGGGTGCTGATTTCGGCCCCGGCAGGGGCAACACCGATGATGATGCTTTCGCCCCAACCCTTGTGCGCCGCTTCAAGTGCGGTCCGCATAACGCCCACATTCCCCGTTGCATCAAATGTATAGTCTGCACCGCCGCCGGTCAGTTCTACCAGATGCGCGACCAGATCGCCTTGGACTTTCGACGGGTTCACGAAATCGGTCATGCCAAAATAGCGACCCATTTCTTCTTTGCCGTCGTTCATATCGACACCAACAATCTGCGTGGCACCCGCCAAACGCAGCCCTTGCAGGACGTTCAGCCCGATACCACCCAAGCCGAAGACAATCGCGCGACTGCCGATTTCGACTTTGGCAGTGTTGATCACAGCGCCGATACCCGTGGTGACACCGCAGCCGATATAGCAAATTTTGTCAAAGGGCGCGTCTTTGCGCACTTTTGCCAGCGCGATTTCAGGCACAACCGTGTGGTTCGCAAAGGTCGAACAGCCCATGTAATGGTGAATGGGCGTGCCATCCAGCATCGAAAACCGGGTCGACCCGTCAGGCAACAATCCCGCCCCTTGGGTACTGCGGATTTTTTGACACAGGTTGGTTTTTGGGTTCAGACAGTATTCGCATTCGCGACATTCAGGTGTGTAAAGCGGGATGACGTGGTCACCAACTTGCAGTGATGTGACCCCCTCGCCGACCTCGATGACGACGCCTGCGCCTTCGTGGCCCAAAATCGCGGGAAAAATGCCTTCTGGGTCGTCACCCGACCGGGTGAATTCGTCTGTATGACACAGGCCGGTCGCCTTAATCTCGACCAAGACTTCGCCTGCGCGCGGTCCCTCAAGGTTCACTTCCATAACCTGCAACGGCTGACCTGCGGCCACCGCGACTGCTGCACGTGTTCTCATTTTAAAGCCTCCAAATGCGTTGCGCAGACGATCTGCGAATTTGGCTGAAACTGCAACCAAACGTTTGGCACCCCTTGCAGAAAGCCGCATGTTTTGTGCAAGATAGTGAAATGAAAAAACTCGTTTCTCTTGTTCTGCTTTGCGCCTGCACGCAAGCCGCCCCGCCGCCACCCAGCCTGCCTTCTGCGCAGGAGGATACCTGCCAGGCGCATAAATACAGTATGGTCATTGGCCAGGACACAACCGCACTCGAACGTGTTTTGATCTTGGGAATGGTCCGTTTGATTCGGCCTGACACCATGGTGACGATGGATATGCGGCCCGAACGGATCAATTTTCACATCAACGCCGACGAAAAAATCGTGTCCATTACCTGCGGCTGAATTTTTCGGAAAACAGCGATAGTCCCCGGCATCACGTACTAGGTGGGGGCTATATGCCGCAACACCGGGGTAGCTCTTCGCTATGCGTTACCTTGGCAACCAGTTGTGTCGCCATTTGGTAAGAGCTGCGGCCTTTGGGTGGTCATTTTGAGGCGGAAGCGTGACCAGTCGCAAGAATGCTTGATTTTCCGGTCGTTTGGCGTGACGCTGGCTTATGACCATTCACGCACCCGATCCGTTCCAATCCACACCGCAAATCGCATTTCACCGCACAGAGCTTGCTGTGATCCTTGGGCTCTATGGCCGCATGGTCGCAGCGGGTGAATGGCGTGACTATGGGATATCGTGCCTGAAAGAGATTGCAGTGTTTTCGGTGTTCCGCAGGACGGCAGAGTTTCCAATATACCGGATCGAAAAGCGGCCAAAACTGCGCCTGCAGCAGGGGCAATATGCAGTGATCGGAATGGACGGGCGAATTCTAAAGCGGGGTCATGACCTTAAGCAGGTTTTGTATGTCTTGGAGCGCAAGCTTATCCGGTCTGTCGACTAAAATTATACCTGACTAAAAAAGTCGGATTGACTCCACCCTTTGTTTTCCGGTATCAAATCTTAAATCCAGCCACCTCTACGTCAGAGCCAGCCCGATCATGAAGATGAAAGGACGAAGGCGATGCCGTTGCCTGCAAAATATGACGGTCATCTGCGCTTTATCATAGATCACACGCGCAAGGAGCGCCCATAATGTCATTCCACAGTGTCCCCCGCCCGCAATCAGCTGCACAATCCACACTGCCAACCTACGATGCGACTGTGCTGACGCAAGATGGCGATCAAGCCCATATTGTATTGCGTGACCAGACTTATACGCTACGGATCACCCGTGCAGGCAAATTGATCCTGACAAAATGAACGCGCACATCCCATTTTCAGGCGGCACAGCTGTGGGTAATTTGGCAGACCTGCCCCGGCTTGATGCCTGCATCGTGCTGTACTTTCGCATGTGGTGCGACGGGGCCGAAGGCCAAATGTCGGTTTGGAACGATTTGGCCACAGGGCTGGGCCCGACACACGGTCGCACCACACTCAAAACCTTTGAACAGCTTTTCGCGATTTGCACCGAACACCGGCGCAGGCCACTGTTGCGGCATGCAGTTGGATGCAGCTGTCTGGGTGCAGACGAGGCCTGTTTTGCCAATTTTGTTGCCACCGCTACGGAAGGCGACCGCGAAGATGCCATGTTTATAGCAACTTTGATCGTGCGCCCAGATATGGCCCCGCTGATCACGGCGCTGGCAGCAGACCTCGGCCTTGCGCTGAAGGTCATGTTATCGCGGTTTCCTGCGACTGTTCAGGCGGTCACACCCCGCCATCAAACGCTGCACTAAAGCCGGCGGCGGGCAACGGGTGGACCGTTGCCTTGGACCTCGACCCGCGCGATCACCCGGGCAAGGGGTTCATAAACCGTGGCCATCGGCGTGGCGCTGGCGTGCAGCAAGGTTTCCGCGTCAACCATCATGCCAACATGACCATCCCAAAATATGATATCTCCCCGCTGCAAATCCCCCTGCACATCGCTGCCGATCACGTTGCATTGCAGGTCCGCGTCACCAGGACAGGGAATGTTGCAGGCTGTCAGGCTCGCCGAAATCAGACCGGAACAATCATGTCCCCGCGTCGAATTCCCACCCCACAGATAAGGGACGCCAAAATGGATCTGGGCCACTGTCGTGGGATCGGTGAACGGGCGATCTAGCGGGCGCATGTGCTTTTTCGGAACGAAGCCGATCGTCGTTTCCATAAAATCGCGGCGTTCATCGACAACCTGCAATCGTATTCCAAACGGCAGGTGGTGCAGGGGTTCTGACCGAAAGTTATCCGACGTATATGCGTGCGTCGCCATCGTCCCCACAAAGTGCGTCACCTGCATGGGCTGTCCCAGATGTGCGGACAACACATACCCCACATAGCCATTCGCCGCCTGAACAAAGGACCAGCCATCGACGTCTTCGAAAACTGTCACCTCGGCGCCCAGCAACAGCTGCCGTTCGCGCGCACCATCAGGGGCACGTCGCAAATCGACAACGGGGCGGGTTACCGCCATCGGCCATCCCATGACATAGCTGTCTGCCGCAACTTTACCGGCCAGGGCCATTGCGGCCACCCGCCCGTTTGCGGGCGTTACACGCCGGTCCATTACAGGTTCAACAGTTTTGGCAGCGCTGCCAAAATAGCGCGGGCGCCCATACCAACGCCCCCTTTGGGGCGCGATGGCGCGGCAGTCGGTTGCCAGCCGTAAATGTCGAAATGGATGTATGGGCTTTGCACAAAGCGGCGCAGGAACAATGCGGCCGTGATGCTGCCCGCCATGCCGCCGCTGGGCGCATTGTCCAAATCGGCAATGCCCGGTTCGATCATCGCCTCGTAGGGTTCATGAAATGGCATCCGCCACACCGGGTCGGCAATGGCGCGTGCTGCATCGGCCAACGCCGCCGCATGTGCGTCGCTATCAGTATAAAACGGCGACAGATCAGGGCCAACTGCTGTGCGCGCGGCCCCCGTTAATGTCGCCATCGAGATCACCAGATCCGGTGTATCCTCGTCTGACAAGGTCAAAGCATCAGCCAAAACCAATCGCCCTTCGGCATCGGTGTTGTTGATTTCAACGGTCAGCCCCTTGCGCGACATTAAAATATCCTGCGGCCGGAACGCATCGCCATCGATGCTGTTTTCAACCGCCGGAATTAACACCCGAAGCTGCAAGGGCAGCCCAAGACCCATGATCATTTGCGCAAGACCCAGCACAGTTGCCGCGCCTCCCATATCCTTTTTCATCAGCCCCATGGATGACCCGGGTTTGATGTTCAGACCACCAGTATCAAAACACACGCCCTTGCCGACCAGCGTCAGCTGTGGCCCCGCAGTGCCCCACCGCAAGTCAAGCAGACGTGGCGCACGCGACGATGCCCGCCCAACGGTGTGGATCAACGGAAAGCCCGCCGACAGCAGCGCGTCACCTGTCGTCACGGACAGTTTGGCGGCATATGTATTGGCCAACGTCCGTGTCGCATCCTCTAGGTCTTGCGGACCCATGTCAGACGCAGGTGTGTTGATCAGGTCGCGCGTCATTGCCTCTGCCTGCGCGATCAGGGCGATACGGGTGGCGTCAATGCCAGCGGGTGCAACCAGGCGTGCCGTTGCAGCGGTGGCCGTATGGTAGCGGTCGAACTTGTACCCGGCTAACAGCCACGCAAGGGCCGCTTCTTCCAATGCCTCACCCGAAAGCCCATCTGCGATTTTGTAAACGCCCGACGGTAGCTTTGTCGCGATAGCCCCCATATGGAACCGGCCGCGCGCGCGATTAGCAGCGGTACCGTACCCCACAAGCCCGCGTGCTATTGCACCATTATCGTCAGGGAAAGTGACAACCTGACCAAGCTTTGCTTCGAATCCTTGCGCGACGGCCCATGCCCTGTCCCGCGGGGAAAGCGCATCCAAAGCAGTGTCTAACCCTTCAACCTCGACCACCGAAAGCGGGATTGCAGATTCGGTTTGCGCAGCAAAGTCGAGTATCATTGGGGTTTGTCCTGTCAGGTTTTTGTTTCTGTCAGACTAACCTTCACGCACCCAGCCGCAAGTGGCAGAATCAGGCAGACCGGAAATTCCACACCTCGCCTACCGCCACGTCAAATGCACGTTCCAGTCGCGAAACCGTGGCATGGAGCGCCACCTGATCACATTGCCGCAAGCAATTGATGACATGACCCACAGACACCGCAACCTCGGTCACGCCAAGCTGTTCGGCAATGATCAAAATTTTACGCGCGGACCGAAGCATAACCGCATGGTCTGCTTTGGTAAGTCCCTGCTGCACACCATCAAGACGCGCTGCCAATTCTTGCAAGACGCGGCACACAATCGCCTCGGCTTCGGACTGGGGTTTGGTTGCGAATAGACGGACCAGCGGCGCCGGATCAAAATGAAGCGTGTCGGTGCATCGCAGCGGAATGACGTGAAATGTCTGCCCGGGCGACGTCAAAAAGGTGATGTTATTTTCCATGACCAACATCTACCGCAACTATGGTTCCCGGAAGGTTCACACAAACATGAAAAAACGCTCGAATTTCGTGAAAATAAGAAATAGATTCAAACAAATCTAATGGGAGCTTGCTATGAAATTTGCCCGCCCTTTGCCATCTTATATGGTCACACGGTATCACGGCTGGAAGGCCACAACCTATGCTGAAAACAAAGGATGGTATCGCCGCCTTGCCGACGAAGGCCAGCGCCCGCGCGCGATGATCATTTCGTGCTGTGACAGTCGCGTCCATGTGACGTCGATTTTCGGGGCCGATCAGGGCGAATTTTTCATTCACCGCAATATTGCCAATTTGGTCCCGCCCTATAACCCGGATGGCGAATACCACGGGACATCAGCAGCCGTCGAATATGCCGTCAATAATCTAAAGGTCGCGCATCTGGTTGTATTGGGCCATTCCAGCTGCGGCGGCGTCGAAGGATGTTACGACATGTGTTCTGGCAATGCGCCGGACCTAGAGAAATCATCCAGCTTCATTGGCAGGTGGATGGATATTCTGCGCCCGGGATTTGACAGCCTTCCGGAAGGTGACGACGAGACCCGCAAGCGCGCGCTGGAAAAAGCGTCCGTGCTGGTATCGCTGGAAAACCTGATGACATTCCCCTTTGTCAAACAGGCCGTCGAAGACGACAAACTATCGATACACGGTCTTTGGAACGACATCGGCGAAGGCACGCTGGAAGGGTTTGACCCATCCACCGACACATTTGTTGCGGTCTAATCCACCAATATGACAGAGATTTTGTCACTGGCTGGCGCGAACCTGATATCGCCCATCATTCTATCATTTGCATTGGGCCTTATCGCGGCGCTTGCCCGTTCCGATCTGACCATCCCCGAAGCTGTGGCGAAGGGCATGTCGATTTATCTGCTTTTCGCAATCGGTTTCAAAGGTGGCGTCGCGGTCAGCGCGCACGGCATCGACATCACGCTCATTTTGTCATTGTGCGCCGGATTGGTCTTGTCGTTCGCCTTGCCGATCATTGCGTATGCTTTTTTGCGATTTTTAACCGGCCTGTCGGTGGTTGATGCCGCAGCTGTCGCCGCACATTACGGATCGATCAGCATTGTGACCTTTGTTGCAGGCACATCCGTCTTGGAAGGGCGCATGATTGATGCCGAAGGGTATATGGTCGCCGTTGCAGCGGTCATGGAAGCTCCGGCGATTCTTTCCGTGCTTTGGCTCGTGGCGCGCAGCGGTGGAAATGGCCGGATGGAACCGGGATTGATGCGCGAAATCCTGTTGAACGGATCAATCGTGCTTTTGGTCGGGGCGTTCTTTATCGGGGCTATTACCGGCGAAAAAGGGCTTGCGGAAATCAGTGCGTTTATTGTGTCTCCGTTCAAAGGTGTGCTGTGCCTGTTCCTGCTGGATATGGGGCTGATCGCGGGACGCGGGCTGCGGCAATCACGCGGCGTTTTGGGGCGCGGCGCGATTTTCTTTGCCATCGCGATGCCGCTGGTTGGCGCCGCAATCGGCCTTGGTCTGGGGGCCGCAATCGGGCTGTCGCTGGGCGGCGTCGTATTGCTGATGATACTGGCGGCCTCGGCGAGCTATATCGCTGTGCCAGCTGCAATGCGTGTTGCCCTGCCCGAAGCCAACCCGTCCGTCTATCTCACGCTATCGTTGGGTGTGACATTCCCGTTTAACCTGACGCTGGGAATTCCGCTGTACCTTGCCACCGCCCAAATGATGATCGGAGCCTGAGATGCAAACCCATATCGCCAAACGCGTTGAAATTGTCATCGAAGCCCCGCTTGAACGGCGGCTCACCTCGGCATTGACCGACGCAGGCGTCACGGGTTTCACCATCCTACCTGTTCTTGGTGGGTCGGGCCGGTCCGGCAAATGGTCCCGCGACGGCCAAGTCGGCAAGGCCGGCATGGTTGCTGTCGTATGCCTGATCCGCCCCGAACGTTTGGATGGATTGCTGGACGCTGCTTTTGCTGTCGTGGAAAAACATATTGGCGTCGTCAGCATAACCGATGCGCAGGTGCTGCGGGCCGAACGGTTTTAGGCAGTCCAATCCGCTGATTGCATTTCGCGCAGGCGGCTGGCGGTGCGTTCAAATTCGAATGTCCCCTCGCCTTCCAGATACAGCATTTCAGGAGAGGCCGCAGCCGAGCAGATCAATTGCACTTTTGCCTCGTAGAGGGCATCGATTAAGGTGACAAAACGCTTGGCTTCGTTAAAGTTGCTGCGTGACAGCGCGGGAATGTCTTCAACGATCAGCACCCGCACCGCGTCGGCCAGCGCAAGGTAATCCGCAGCCCCCAAGGGACGCCCGCACAGGTCATAAAATTTCGCGCGCGCGGTGCCGTTATGATAGTGTGGCAGCGTGACCTCGCGGCTGTTCACATGCAGCACCAGCGGTTCCGCCTGCCCGTTGCTAAGGTGATCCCAAATTTCAGCAATCGCGGTGCGGGCCGCGGCGTTATTCGGGGTGAAATAGGTTTGCTTTCCGGCCAGACGGTCCTGACGATAGTCTGTCTCGCTTGCCAATTCATGAACCACCATCCGGTCTTTGATCAGCGCGATAAAAGGTGTGAATAACTGGCGGTTCAGACCGTTTTTATACAGGTCGTCCGGCGGACGGTTCGACGTTGTCACAATCACGACGCCCGCCGCAAACAACGCCTCGAACAGCCGTCCGACGATCATGGCGTCGGTGATGTCGGTTATCTGCATTTCATCAAACGCTAAAAACCGGACCTCATCCGCCAGCTTTGCGGCCACGGGTGCAATCGCGTCATCAACCCCGCGCTTGCGCGCAGCCGTCATTTCCGCATGCACCCATTGCATAAAGGCGTGAAAGTGGCTGCGGCGTTTGGGGGCATCAATTTGATCGTACAGCAGATCCATCAACATGGACTTTCCGCGCCCTACCCCGCCCCACATATACAGCCCCGGTGCTGGTGGCGGCGCCTTGCGAAACAATCCGCGTTTTACCGGGTTTGCCAACGCAATACGTACCCGTTCAAGTTCGGGCAGCACGGCCAGTTGTGCCGCGTCAGATGTCAATTTATCCGCATCAATCGCGGCTTGATAAGCGTCTTGTACTGTCATGTCCGGTGGATAGCGCGGCGGCTGCGCGATGGAAAGTGTATCCATACATTTGTCGAATTGACAAACGGGTTCAGAAGACGCGAACTGCGACAATGGAACAAAAATCGCCCCTGATCACGCCGGTTTTGATTGCCGGCTGTATTATTATCATGACCGGGTTCGCCATCCGGGCATCGTTCGGGGTCTTTCAAATTCCCATCGCCAGCGAATTCGGGTGGGCGCGCGCCGAATTCAGCCTTGCGATTGCGATCCAGAACCTTGCATGGGGGTTTGGTCAGCCGATCTTTGGTGCGATTGCGGAAAAGATCGGCGACCGCAAAGCAATCGTAATGGGGGCGCTGTTTTACGCTGGCGGGTTGCTGCTGTCATCTGGCGCAACGACACCTGCGGCGCATCAGATGTATGAAATCCTTGTCGGGTTTGGGATCGCAGGCACCGGGTTCGGGGTCATCCTTGCGGTCGTCGGGCGCGCGGCATCAGACAAAAACCGATCAATGGCGATGGCAATTGCAACCGCCGCCGGTTCCGCAGGCCAAGTGTTCGGGGCGCCGCTGGCGGTTTACCTGCTAGGTTTTATGACGTGGCAGATGACTTTTGTCACCTTTGCTGGCCTGATCCTAAGCACGCTGCTGGTACTGCCTATGATGCGCAGCCCGTCCCGTGCAAGCCGTGCAGAAATCGAAGAATCGATGGGCACCGTCCTGCTGCGCACGTTCAAAGACCCGTCTTATGCGCTGATCTTTTTAGGGTTCTTTTCGTGCGGCTATCAATTGGCGTTCATCACCGCGCATTTTCCGGCCCTTGTCACTGAAATGTGCGGCGCAATTTCACCTGACGGGATGCTGGCAGGCATGGGGATTACCACGACCAGCGCCCTAGGCGCCGTCGCAATTTCGCTGATCGGTTTGGCCAATATCGGCGGCACACTGATCGCTGGCTGGGCGGGCAACCGATATTCGAAAAAATATCTGCTGGCTGGTATCTATGCCGGGCGGACGATCATTTCGGCGGCATTCATTATGATGCCAATAACGCCCACCACGGTACTGCTGTTTTCAGTCGGCATGGGAAGCCTGTGGTTGGCGACTGTGCCGCTCACGTCTGGCTTGGTCGCGCATCTGTATGGGTTGCGGTATATGGGTACGCTTTACGGCGTTGTATTTTTTTCGCATCAACTTGGGTCGTTTATGGGCGTTTGGTTGGGTGGCCGCATGTACGATGCGTTTGGCACCTATTCCTATGTCTGGTGGGTCGGGGTCGCGATTGGCGCATTCAGCGCGGTGGTTCACCTGCCGATCAAGGAAAACCGCCCTGTGCCGATCCCCGCCTAGGGTTTCATTGCGCGGACCACTGCGGCCAAAACCTGCGTGCAATGGGTATAAGGCGCGTCATGGCCCGCGTCTGCCACCATTTCCTGGCGAATGTCACGGCGCCACTGCGCCAAGACACCCAAGCCCTGGATCGGGATCGGCACATCGTTCTCCGCCCAGATAGCGACTGTTGGCACATCAAGGCGCCCGAGCTTGCGGTGGTCGTGTTCTTGGATCTCGGACAGCATACCACGGCGGCTAGACAAAAGCGCAGGCACGAACCCGCGTTGCCGCAACTGTTGGCGTTGCAGGTCATACACGGCATTCAGCGCAGGATCATCGACATGTCGCGGAATAGACTTGCGCATACGCCGGGCGGCAAAAACACCATGCACCCAGTCGCCGATCACGACGTTCTTGCGGCAAAACTGCGAAAACTTGCTTTCGGTCATCACGACGCCGGCCGGTGCGACCAGAATGACCCGCTTTACGTAATGGGGATTTTCAGCAGCAAAAGCAGTCGCAATCGCGCCCCCCATCGAATACCCCACAAAGGTGATATCTTCCGTGAGCCGCAGCGCAGCAAGCAGATCGGTCAACTGTCGCAGAAAATATGTGCGGTCTTGCCGACCTGCCACGCTGTCAGAAAGCCCGCGCCCGTAAAGATCATAGATCAGAACGCGGTAGCCCATATCGCCCAACCCTTTGGCGAACGCTTCGAACCCCTGTGCGGGCGTCGACAGCCCGTGGATAAAGACCGCGACAGGGCCACGCACCGGGCCAACCCAGCGATAATGGGTGTGGCCTTGGCTTAGCTTTACCAGTTCACCGCTTGTCTGGGCGCGATCATTTGCGCCGACGGGCTTGCGCAGCAGTTCAAGCAAAATCGGCAATGCAGCCACAATAAGAACGATCGTTACACTTAAAAAAAGCCACATATCAACTGCCTCGCATTTAGGCTGGGGAACGAACCCGCTTTTGCCATACCGCCAGAATGTAGCGGCTTGTCATCAAATCAAGATGCGCCCCGCCGCCGTTTTTAAACAGGGTAATTTCTTCAGGGCGGGTGCGCACAAATTTGTCTAACGTATAATAGTCAGCCACGATATCACTTTGGGCAATGGCCCCTGACATCAGCGGGATTTTAAGCTCTCCGATGTGGCCGATCGTGGTTTCGAAGCTATCCACAAATATCCGCGACCGTTGCAATGCCATATCATCGACTTCGCGCATATCAGGGCGATAAGCCCCTATCAGATCAATATGTTGACCGGGCCGCAGCCATTCGCCTTTGATCAAAGGCTCCGTGGACATCGTTGCTGATGTCACGATATCAGCGCGCTGCACAGCCTCGGCAAGATGTTGCGCAATACGCACATCGGGATAGATCGCTTGTAACGCCTTCGCGCCCTCTGGCGACCGGTTCCAAACCGTAAATTGCGCATCAGGAAAGGCCGCGCCGTAGGCCGCACGCAAATTTTGCGCCACGGTTCCTGCGCCGACGATCAGGATTTCCTTGCTATCCGGGCGCGCCAGACGCCGCGCCGCAAGCAGGCTGTCGCCCGCGGTTTTCCATTTCGTCACAAGGTGAAAATCGACAATCGCCTCAAGCGATCCATCGTCCCCCGAGAACAGATTGACCGCGCCCCCAACTGCGGGTTTCCCCAACGCGCGGTTCCCCGGAAAGATGGTCGCACATTTCACCGCCAACCCCATGCCCGCGATCCACGCAGACCGGTTCAGCAGCGTGTTGTCGCCTGCGTATAGAAACACATCCGCCACATCCGCCTTTGACAGGTCGTGCCCCGCGGCCATTGCATCCGTCAGGTCCAGCCAATCCAGCAGCCCATCACATGCGGCAAAGGGGATCATTGCGGTCATCGTGCTGCGTCCTGTGTCAACAGCCCCTCGGACACCAGCCTGTCGGCCCAGCCTTGCGGGTGTTCAAACAGATGCGTCTGCCACCCCCGCTTGGCCGCGGTCGCAATGTTATCGACGCGGTCATCAGCAAATAGTAATGTTTCCGGAGCAAGGCCGCAGTCCTGTTCAACCATTTCATAGATGCGATCGCCGGGTTTGACCTCGCCCATGTGACCAGAAATATAGCGCCGGTCGAATTCGGTCAGGAATGGATAGACAGGTTCCGCAATCTCGAATGTTTGAATGCCGAAATTAGACAGCGCAAACACCGGCACCCGCGCCGCACGCAAGGCGCGCAACAGGCGGACCGAATGGTCGATGGTCGGTGTCGCCATGTCGGCCCAGTTGTCATGCCACATACGCACCTCTGCCGCCCAGTCCGCGTTCGCGTCAGCGGCTGCGTAAATCGTGTCGCGAAAATTGTGCCCGCGATCGACAAGATCGTTGATGCCGTGCAGGTCAATTTCGGCAAACATGGCCTTGCGCCGCTCAGCGCCGATCACCCTGTCGTAAAATCGCTCTGGCTGCCATTCAATCAGGACATTTCCGATGTCAAAAATTACCGCCTCGATGCGCGCCATTTTGCGTCCTTTGTTTTGCTGTGTCATACCTTATCAGCCGGCTAGGGTCTGTAAACGCCCAGTTGCGCCGCTTGCCGCACCATTCGTTCAAGCGCATCAAGAAATCGGGCGCGGTCGGCCTTGCCAAAAGGTTTTCCGCCGCCTTGCCGAAATGGATCCGCGGCGCGCATGTCGGCCATCAAATCGCGCGTGGCCAGCACATTACCGATGTTGGCCGTCGTTAAGGGTTCACCATTGTGTTTCAGCACCAGCGCGCCACCTTCAATGCAGCGTGCGGCCAACGGGATATCGCCGGTTATGACGACGTCGCCCTTGGTCGCGCGGTCCGCAATCCACATATCCGCCACGTCCGGGCCATCGGGGACCACAACGGTTTCGACCAGCGGGTTTTGCGAGGGACGGATGCCACCGTTGGATACAATGAACATCTTGAGCTTGTGCCGCGTCCCGACCCGTTCGACCTCGGCTTTGACCGGGCACGCGTCGGCATCAACATAGATCATGCGTATAGCGCCTGCGCATGGAAATTGATGTGATCTTCCATGAAGGTCGAGATGAAGAAATAGGAATGGTCGTATCCCTTTTGCAGCCGGATCGTGCCTTCTTGTCGCTTGGCGGTCATGGCCTGCGCAAACGCGTCGGTGCCAAGCAGGTTACCAAACTGATCATCGGTTCCGGTGTCGATCAAAATAGGCCCGTCGAAACCTTTGGTTTGCATAAGAACCGTTGCGTCATGCAGCCCCCATTTGGATTCGTCCGCACCCCAATAGGCGGTAAATTGTTTGCGGCCCCAATCACTGTTCAACGGGTTGCAGATCGGCGCAAATGCAGAAACGGACCGGAACCGGCCGGGCAGTGCCATCGCAAATGTCAGCGCGCCATGCCCACCCATCGAATGACCGCAAATCGACTGACGGTCCATATCGATCGCAAAGGTCTTACCAACCAGCGCCGGTAGCTCCTGCGCGATATAGGTCCACATCTTGTAATGCTTGCTCCAAGGTTCCTCGGATGCGTCGACATAGAACCCCGCCCCTTTTCCAAGGTCATAGGCGTCATCGTCAGCAACATCATCGCCACGCGGTGACGTATCAGGAAAGATCAGCGCGATCCCTTGCTGCGCAGCCCAAGCCTGCGCGCCTGCTTTGGTCATGGCATTTTCGTGGGTACATGTCAGCCCAGACAGAAACCACAACACAGGAACCGGTCCGTGGGCGGCTTCTTCGGGTAGAAACACTGCAAAAGTCATATCACATTTGCATGCATCAGACGCGTGGGAATACACGCCTTGGGTGCCGCCATAGCAGCGATTTTCGGAAATAGTTTTCATGGGCATCCCTTTCATTTGCAAAAGGGCTAGCGCAGTCAGTCGCCAATGTCACCCATCGGCAGGTCGCATCAATCGAAGGTTCCAGCCGCCCGCGCCAAAAGCATGAACGCGCGCGCCGTGCGTGTTTCCGCCAGCGCCAGCAACGCGTCGTCCTGTGCATGTGGCGCAAAGGCTGCAATCAGCTTGTCAAACCGGCGCAGGAAATGCAGCGCAGAGTCGTGGAAAATGGTGTCATCGCGCATCCGCTTGCCGATGCCGCCTAACGCCACAGGGTCAGTGACACCACCCAAGGCTTCGACGCGGGCACCACGGCTGCCGTTTGCAAATTGGCGCCACAGGTCCGGGGATGCGGGGTCCACATGTAAATCGTCCATGTAAATGCCATCCTGCGACAGCAGGGTCAGTACATCTTGGCTTGCCTGAACCAATTGCCGCATTTCAGGATCGCGCAGGGCCAGCCGCAACGCCGCAAAACCTTCGGTGTCATCTTCGTTATCAGGAAAATTCAGCGCACGGATCAATTCGAATTGTCCCAGCGCCTTGGGAAGTGCAGGAGCGCCAGCCGCCGCTGAAACTGGCGGTGGAATATCGCGCGCAGGTTCGGCAACGGGCGCAGGTTCGGCCGGCTCCGGGCGCTGGGGCGCGGGTTGCGCTGGACGGGTTTGACGCAAAGCATCCAACGATGCTTGCATCCGAAATGATTCGTTGCGCATGTCGCGCTGCGCCTGCGCAAGAGCGGCGACCAGCAAAATCATCGCGGCCGGCAGCAGAACTGACACCAAAAGCATCACGAACCGCAGACTGTCAAAGCCCGCGTCGGTCATTATATGTGGCGGCAAAATCAGAAAAAAGAGTGCCGACAGCGCAACCCAACCGCCCGCCATGATGAACGCGCTGCGTTCCACGCCAGTGGTTTTTTGTTCGGACCGCTTATGCAACGACTGCGACATTTGGTGCAGGCTTTCTATTTGTAGGTGATCGACAGAATTTCATAGCTGCGGACGCCACCCGGTGTGCGCACTTCGATGCTGTCGCCTTCGTCTTTGCCAATCAGCGCGCGCGCCAAAGGGGACTTCATGTTCAGTTTGCCCGCTTCGATGTCAGCCTCGTATTCGCCAACAACCTGATAGGTTTTTTCTTCGTCTGTGTCTTCGTCGACCAGTTTTACACTCGCCCCAAATTTCACGGTCCCGGACAGTTTGGCAACGTCAATTACATCCGCAAGCGAAATTACGCCTTCCAACTCTTTCACCCGGCCTTCGATAAAGGACTGCTTTTCTTTGGCAGAGTGATATTCCGCATTTTCAGACAGATCACCGTGTTCGCGCGCGTCAGAGATGGCGCGGATAATCGCAGGCCGTTCAACCGACTTCAGGTGCTTCAGTTCCGCATCCAGCTTGATAAAGCCAGCGCGTGTGAGTGGGATTTTGTCCATCGTACTTCCCTCTTCGGGTATTGGTGTCAATCGAACGTTCATAGCCTATGCAGGGTGATCAAAGTCAAGACCTTGCCGCGCTTACATGTCACAGCACCGGATTTTGACGTTGTGTCTTGATTGCCCCATAATCCCCCTTCAGGTAACCCTTGCTGCAACCGATTAAAAGGGGGCGAGGCCCCACCCGAAAAAAGGATGTGCCAATGGCCGATATTGAACGCGAAACGATGGAATATGACGTTGTAATTGTGGGCGCCGGACCTGCCGGCCTGTCGGCAGCGATCCGCCTGAAGCAGCTTGATGCCGATTTGAACGTCGTCGTGCTGGAAAAAGGGTCCGAAGTGGGCGCACATATTCTATCGGGCGCTGTTCTTGACCCGATCGGCTTGAACAAACTGATCCCGGATTGGAAAGAAAAAGGCGCGCCCCTGAACGTGCCTGTCAAAAAAGACAATTTCTATATGTTGGGCGAAGCCGGTCAGATCCGCGTCCCGAATTTTGCAATGCCGCCGCTGATGAACAATCACGGCAACTACATCGTTTCGATGGGCAATGTGTGCCGCTGGATGGCCGAACAGGCCGAAAACCTAGGCGTCGAGATTTTTCCCGGCATGTCCTGTTCTGAACTGGTCTATGGCGCAGATGGCGCGGTCAAAGGCGTCGTTGCGGGTGAATTTGGTAAAAACGCCGATGGCAGCCAAGGTCCGTCATATGAACCGGGCATGGAACTGCACGGCAAATACGTATTCTTGTCCGAAGGTGTGCGCGGATCACTGTCCAAGCAGGTGATCGACAAATTCGCACTGGGCGCGAGCCACGATGTCCAGAAATACGGGCTGGGCATGAAGGAAATCTGGGAAATCGACCCTGCCAAGCACAAAGAAGGCACTGTGACGCATACGATGGGCTGGCCTTTGGGTGGCAATGCCGGTGGCGGTTCCTTCATCTACCATCTTGAAAACAATCAAGTGTATGTCGGCTTTGTCGTTCACTTAAATTACAAGAACCCACATCTGTTTCCATACATGGAATTTCAGCGGTTCAAACATCACCCTATGGTCGCGGATCTGCTAAAGGGCGGCAAACGGGTCGCCTATGGTGCCCGTGCTATTACCGAAGGCGGTTATCAGTCGATGCCAAAGCTTACGTTCCCGGGTGGTGCGCTGCTGGGATGTTCCGCCGGCATGGTCAACGTACCGCGCATCAAGGGCAACCATAACGCCATGCTGTCTGGCATCGCCGCAGCAGAGGCAGCTTTTGCAGCATTGCAATCAGGCCGTTCCAGTGACGAACTCGGCGATTACGAAGCCGCTGTGCGCGAAGGCGAAATTGGCGCTGATTTGAAAAAGGTGCGTAACGTCAAACCCTTGTGGTCCAAGCACGGTCTGCTCGCATCGCTCGCTGTTGGCGGCATGGACATGTGGACCAACACATTCGGGTTCTCCCTGCTCGGGACGTTAAAGCACGGCAAGTCCGATGCCGAAGCCACCGAAGAAGCCAGCAAGCACAAACCAATCACCTATCCCAAACCAGATGGCACACTATCGTTTGACCGCCTGACCAACGTGTCGTTCAGCTTTACCAACCACGAGGAAAGCCAGCCCGCGCATTTGCATCTCAAAGACCCGTCTGTGCCGGTAAACATCAACCTGCCGAAATATGCAGGCCCATCCGCACGGTACTGCCCGGCAGGTGTGTATGAATTTGTACAAGAGGAAGGCAAAGACACCCGGTTTGTCATCAACTTCCAGAACTGCGTCCACTGCAAAACTTGCGACATCAAAGACCCGAGCCAGAACATCACATGGACGGTGCCACAAGGTGGCGATGGACCGAACTATCCCAATATGTAACGTAAAGGGCCCCGGTTGGGGCCCTTTTTTTTCGCTACGGTCTGGGAATGGAAAACCTTGTGCGGGGTTTACTCCAGCACGTATCCAGACGGCCAAGTCAGCGTATAGTTCAATGTGACCTCTTGCTTTTCGCCTGCGGGCACTGACAGGTCCCACTCTAGAATACCGCGTTGGTTTTCGGGGGCTGAGCGGGTGACAGAGGGTGTCGCCGTGATGTCGACCTTAAGGTCGTCCTGTTCGGAATAAGGCACCGCGTCCCGCAACAATACATCCCAATCTTGCCCGGTCAGGTTTTCAACAGTCATCACTGCCTGTTCGGTTAACTGGTTGCTGCTAGAGAACACACCACGGTCGCCTTCGGTCCGGTTTGGTGTGGTGCGTGTCAGCACGATCCCGTCAAGCGGACCAAAGCCCATGTCGGTCTCGACACCCGCGGCGAGCAGCGGCAATGACCCAAAGCCGACCATTGTGCCATCTGCAAAAATCATCGCCTCACCGGGTAGCAGCACCTCGGGGCTGGTATTGGTGAATTTTGCGACGCGGTAGGCAATCGCGTCACGGCTTGGCGCGGCTTCGGCCCAGACATCCGCGTCAAACGAAAGCGTATCCAGTGGCATCCGCAGATCATCGACCCCGTTGCGGATTGTGACGCGACCGGGATAGGTATAGGTCACTGCGGCACCGCTAAAGTCTGTGGTTGCCTGTACGCTTTGCGCACCAGCGCGCGACAGTTCGGCGTCTTCCATTATGACCATCGGGGACGGCGCGGCGGCAGGCGCGTCATACAGGGTCTTGCGGCGCTCCAGCTCTTCTTCGGATACGATTCGGCGCGGGTAGGCCCAAACATCGCTAGGGGATACCTGTTCGCCGGGGCGCGCGGTGGACAGCACCAGCTTTACGTCCACCCAGTCCTGACCTGTTTGCTGGCTAACCACGACCGATCGGTCAATATCAACGCTGGGTGCATCACCTGTTGTCAGGCGCACATCATAGACGGGCGTCCAGTTGGCGTACCCTTCCATGGTGTTGACGTCGATAGTGACTTCGCCGGCCGTCGCGACATCAAGCGTAAACGTCAGCACCGATCCGTCCTGTTCAGGGGCCATCAGCGCATCAAGGGCACGTTGCGCATCGCGCAACGCCTCAACATCGTCCTCGCGGGCGCGCTCGGCGGCTTGGGCCTCTTGCTCGGCAGTAAATGCCGCCTGACGCAGCGCCAGTGTTTCGGCCCCCACCATCTGCGCCAACGCCTGAATATCGGTGATCGTGCTGGCAGTCAGACTGTCACCAGCGCTCGCCTGCGACATGCTTTGCAGAAATGCTATTTGTCCTTCGGCGGCCTGCACACGCAGGCGAATTTGTGCGATGGCAGCGTCACGCTGGCGCAGCGCGTCTTCCATCTGTTCGACAGCGTCTTTTGCGGCTTGAATTTCGGGCGACGTCAAATCCGGCGTGACAGGCAAACGATCATAAGCCAAATTGACCGCGCCAATTTGGGCGCCATCTGTCGCGGCAAGGCGTAGGCCTGCGCTGGCCAGCCCCTGCGGCAGTCCGGGCACGATAACTTCGTGTTGGCCAGCGGGCACATTGATTGTCAGCAGACGGCTGACTTTGGCTAGACCGGGGTAAAGCGTTACCGTGTCCACGCGGGCCTCTGCGGTAAAGGTATCGGCAAAAGCGGGCGCGGAAAGCGCGATCAGGCTCGTGGTCAGTAAAAGGCGAAACATGGGAATCTCCTGCAAATGTCGCTTGTGGTTGTATAGCGTATGACGCGGGTGATGTGTTGATCCTTGGCGGGTTGTTAAAATAATTTCAAAGCGCGGCAAGCACGCGCAATTGACCCTGCGCGCAAAGCCGCCCACACAGGCCGCATCGGTTTAAAAAGGCCCCGCGATGCAAAACAATATGACGCGCACTAACCGTGCCAATGTGGTGGGCAGCCTTTGGATGGTGGCCGCAATGGCCTGCTTTGCGATCGAGGACGTTTTCGTCAAGGCGGCGGCGGAAACGCTGCCTGTTGGACAGCTGCTGATCCTGTTCGGGTTGGGCGGCACATGCGTGTGCGCCGTCGCCGCACGCGCCAGCGGGGCCGTTTTATTCAGCCCAGCGGTCCTGTCGAAACCGATGCGGATACGTGCAGGCTTCGAGGTTGCAGGCCGTTTGTTTTACGCACTGGCGGTGGCGCTGACCCCGCTGTCGGCGGCGACCGTGATCTTGCAGGCCACCCCGATTGTGGTGGTCGCCGGGGCCGCGCTGTTTTTTGGGGAAACGGTTGGTTGGCGCAGATGGTTTGCGATTGTCCTTGGATTGACGGGCGTGTTGATCATCATCCAACCAGGCACCGAGAGTTTTTCGGCAATGTCGATGCTGGCGGTTTTGGGGATGTTCGGTTTTGCCGGGCGCGATCTGGCCAGCCGCGCCGCGCCGCGGTCACTGGGGATTAGCGTTTTGGGGTTTTACGGATTTCTGGCGATCGTGGTTGCCGGGATCATCTATGCGCTTTACGAGCGGGCTGCCTTTGTGCTGCCAAGCCCGGCGGCGGGGCTGTACCTGCTGGGTGCGATCCTTGTCAGTGTTCCGGCCTACACTGGCCTGATGATTGCCATGCGGACAGGGGAAATATCGGCCGTTGCGCCATTCCGGTATTCACGACTGCCATTTGGGGTGTTGTGCGGGGTGATCTTGTTTGGAGAAACGCTCAGCCCGTGGATTTTGCTGGGTGGTGCATTGATCGTGCTGTCGGGCATGATCATCTTATGGCGCAGCAAATCAGTGGCGCGATAGAAAAAGGGCGCATTGCTGCGCCCCCTTTTTTATGTGTGCAGGCTCAGCCTTTTTTCAGGCATTCGCGGCCCAGCAGTTCGGCGATTTGCACCGCGTTCAGCGCGGCCCCTTTGCGCAGGTTGTCAGCGACACACCACAGGTTAATCCCGTTATCGATGGTGCTGTCCTGGCGGATGCGGCTGATGAAGGTCGCGAAATCACCGACACATTCGATCGGGGTGACGTAACCGCCGTCTTCGCGTTTGTCGATCACCATGACGCCGGGTGCTTCGCGCAGGATGTCGCGGGCTTCGGCCTCGTCCAGGTGGTCTTCGAATTCGATGTTGATCGCTTCGGAGTGACCAACAAAGACCGGCACGCGGACGCATGTTGCGGTCACTTTGATCTTGGGGTCCATGATCTTTTTGGTTTCCGCGACCATCTTCCATTCTTCCTTGGTCGTGCCGTCTTCCATGAAGACGTCGATGTGCGGAATCACGTTAAAGGCGATTTGTTTCGTAAACTTGCGGGGCGGCTTGCTGTCGGTCGGGTTGTAGATCGACTTTGTCTGATCCCACAGCTCGTCCATGCCTTCTTTGCCTGCGCCCGACACCGACTGATAGGTGCTGACGACAACCCGTTTGATCGTCGCGCGGTCATGCAGCGGTTTCAGCGCGACAACCATTTGGGCGGTCGAACAGTTTGGGTTGGCGATGATGTTTTTCTTGGAATACCCATGAATCGCGTGTGCGTTTACTTCGGGCACGATCAGCGGCACATCAGGGTCGTAACGGTACAGCGACGAGTTATCGATGACCACACACCCTGCCGCCGCGGCCTTGGGGGCGTAAATCTTTGTCGCATCAGAGCCAACAGCGAACAGCGCCATATCCCAACCGGCAAAGTCAAACGTGTCGAGGTCTTTGGTCTTCAGGGTCCGTTCGCCAAAGCTGACTTCGCTGCCCATCGACTTGCGGCTGGCAAGCGCGACGATCTCGTCCACTGGGAATTCCCGTTCGGCGAGAATATTCAACATTTCGCGGCCCACGTTACCCGTAGCGCCGACAACGACGATCTTATAGCCCATGAATATGGCTCCTGTTTTGCGACTGACGCCTGTTACACCCTCGCGCATCCAAGGGAAAGCGAAACAGGTGAAATTTCGGCGTGCTGCACCCGCAAGCCACAGCCAAGATCGCCGTATTGAAAGGCTGCGCGCGCCAGACCGTCGTGCGACCGCATCAACGATGGCGACCTGCGCCGCCTAAACCGGCAAAGCGGTTGTATTCCGCACGGTGCGCAGTGCAAATGAAGATTGCATCTGCGCGACCCCCGGCAAACGCGCCAGATAGCGGCGGTGTATGCGGGCAAAGTCTTCGGTGTCGTTGGCGACAACCTTAAGCAGGTAATCCGCCGACCCCGCCATGAGGTGGCATTCCAAAACATCCGGCACCAAGGCCACAGCGCGCTCGAACGCATCCAACACCTCATCCGCTTGGGCGCTGAGCGTGATTTCCACGAAGACCGTTGTCGGAAGCCCGACTTTGCGGGCGTTCAAAAGCGCGACATAGTCACGAATAAAACCTTCCTTTTCCAGTCGCTGCACCCGTCGGTGGCAGGCCGATGGCGACAGGTTCGCCACCTCGGACAGGTCAGCGTTCGACATGCGCCCGGTCTTTTGCAAAACCTGCAAGATTCGACGATCGATACTGTCTAACTCCATTTAACGCACGTTCCTTTGAATACACCGCCTCTTTGCACACAAACTTACCGCAGTTACCGCAAACAGCCAAGGTAATTGCCCAAGACATTGCGTGCCATCAGGTAGACGCTGAAGCGACAACAAGCGGAGGAGACCTGCAATGCACATCGGTTGCCCAAAAGAGATCAAGCCACAAGAGTTTCGCGTAGGGATCACGCCCAACGCCGCCCATGAGGCGGTCAGAAACGGCCATAGCGTGATGATTGAAACCGGCGCGGGGGTCGGCGCTGGTTTTTCAGACGAAGATTATCATGCAGCAGGCGCCACGATCGTCGGCACCGCAGCCGAAATTTTCGCAAAAGCCGATATGATTGTAAAAGTGAAAGAACCACAGGCAATTGAACGGCAGATGCTACGCGAAGGTCAGATATTGTTCACTTATCTGCACCTCGCTGCCGACCGAGAACAAACCCAAGACCTGATGACGTCCGGTGCGACATGCATCGCCTATGAGACGGTGACAGACGACCGCGGCGGTCTTCCGCTGCTTGCGCCGATGTCCGAAGTTGCAGGACGTCTTGCACCGCAAGTTGGCGCGTGGACCTTGCAAAAGGCCAATGGCGGACGCGGTGTGCTGCTGGGTGGTGTGCCCGGCGTTGGTCCCGCAAATGTTGTTGTGATCGGTGGCGGCGTGGTTGGCACCCAAGCGGCCAAGGTGGCGGCGGGCATGGGCGCGGATGTTACCGTTCTTGATCGGTCATTGGCGCGGTTACGCTATCTGGATGATGTTTTCGGTGGTCAGTTCAAAACCAGCTATGCCAGCGCAGGTAATACCATCGACCTCGCACGACAGGCTGATCTGATCATTGGTGCGGTATTAGTCCCCGGCGCAGCCGCCCCTAAGCTGCTAAGCCGGGCGCAACTGGCTGAACTCAAACCAGGCGCGGCACTGGTGGATGTGGCGATTGACCAAGGTGGGTGTTTTGAAACGTCGCACGCGACGACGCATCAGGACCCGATCTATGACGTTGATGGAATCATGCATTATTGCGTTGCGAATATGCCCGGCGCTGTCGCCCGAACATCGACCATCGCATTAGGCAATGCCACGATGCCATTCATGATCGCGCTTGCAAACAAAGGCTGGAAACAGGCCTGCGAGGACGATGCCCACCTGCTAAAGGGATTAAACGTCCATGCAGGCAAACTGACCTACGTCGCCGTCGGGAAAGCATTAGGGATCGACGTTCTTTCGCCGTCGTTGGCGCTGAAGCTATAGCTGCCGCAAAAGAAAAAGGGCCCACACACCGGTGGGCCCTTTCGGATGTAGGATGTGATTAGGCTCTTTTCGCCAGCGAATCGCGGATTTCGATCAAGATATCGAGCTCTGACGGGCCTGATGCGACTTCTGGCGCGACGTCTTGTGGCTTTTCAGCAGCCGCTTTGACGCGGTTAACCATTTTGACCAGCATGAAGACAACAAATGCGATGATCGTGAAGTTGATCACTGCCATCAGGAAATTCCCGATCGCGAAGACCGACGCGCCAGCTTCTTGGGCAGCCGCAACAGAGGCGTATTCACCGTCACCCAATACATAGAACCAACCCGAGAAATCGATCCCGCCGGTGAACAGCGCAATAATCGGATTGATCAGGTCACCCACCAGCGATGTTACAATCGCCGTGAACGCCGCACCGATGATGATACCAACGGCCATGTCCATGACGTTGCCTTTGGCGATAAAGTCTTTGAATTCGTTTAGCATTGTGGTCCCACTTCCTTTTGAACGCGCTGATCCTGCGCCAGCTACGCGTGTGGACGCATCATAAACCCAAAATGTGGCGCTGCGAACGGTTTTTTTTAACGTGGTTTTCCCCGTCGCAACGGCCCCTGTTTTTTGTGACTAGCCCCGCAAGGTGCCGCCTGTGGCGTTGGTGACCTTTTCAACGATACGTGCGCTTACCGCTTCGATGTCTGTGTCCTTGAGCGTCTTGTCCGTCGGCTGCAAGCGCACTGTTACCGCCAAGGATTTCTTGCCTTCGCCCAGCGCCCCGCCGATAAATTCATCAAAAACACGCACATCTGCAATCAACGCCTTGTCGGCCCCCGCAGCGGCGTTCACCAGCGTCAGCGCCTCGACGTCAGCATCCACAACAAAGGCAAAGTCGCGTTCCACAGCCTGCAGATCTGTCGCAACAAGCGCTGGACGGGTCGCGGACTTGTTCTTGGGCGTCGGAATTTCATCAAGCCAGATGGTAAAGCCGACAGCGGCACCTTTGATATCCATCGTCCGCAGCACCTTTGGGTGCAGTTCCCCGAAAACGGCCAATACCTTTTTCGGACCCAGACAAATCTTGCCGTGACGCCCGGGGTGCCACCAATCCGCCGCGCCGCGCAGGATCTGCACCTTTGCAGGGGCGCCGATCGCGGCAAGAACGGCCTCGACATCAGCTTTGGCGTCATAGACATCGACAGGACGGGATGTGCCATGCACATCTTTCGGACCCGTGCGGCCGATCAAAACCCCGCAGATCATTGTGTGTTGTTCGCCCGGCTCGCCACCGTGAAAAGCCGCACCCACCTCAAACAAGGCCATATCCATGAATCCACGCGCCTGATTACGTGCGGCAGCGCGCAACAGACCCGGCAACAAATCCGGCCGCATGTGCGACATTTCCGAGCTGATCGGATTTTCCAACATCGTGGCATCATCACCGCCACCGAACAATGTCGCCGCCTCGCGATCGACAAAGCTGTAGGTCACGCATTCGTTGTATCCCAGCATTGCAGCCGTCCGCCGGGCGGAACGCTGACGCAGCTGCGCATCGGTTAGGATCGGTGCGGGAACGCCCGTGGTCATACGCGGCATCGGCTTGCCCTGCAGTTTGGTCAGCGACGCGATGCGTGCCACCTCTTCGACCAGATCCGCCTCTCCTTGCACGTCAGGGCGCCAAGAAGGGACCGCCGCCATATTGCCATCCAGCTTGAACCCAAGCGCGGTCAGCGTTTGGCGCTGGGTGCTTTCGGGGATATCCATGCCGACCAGACTGATTACCCGTTTGGCATCCAGTTTATAGGCACGCGCCGTATCGGGCACAGCCCCTGCCGACACCAGCTCTGACGCTTCGCCGCCAGCATGATCCACGATCATCCGCACCGCATGCTCCAGACCTTCGCGCGTGAATTGCGGATCAATGCCGCGTTCAAACCGATAGCGGGCGTCGGAATTGATTTTAAGAGCGCGGCCCGTATAGGCGATCTGCACCGGGTCCCAATAGGCGCTTTCGACAAAGACGTTGACCGTGTCTTCGGAACAACCTGTGGCAGCCCCGCCCATCACACCCGCAATGCTTTCGGGGCCGGCGTCATCAGAAATGACCATCTGGCCAGCTTGCAGCGTGTAGGTTTTGTCATCAAGTGCTACGATTTCTTCGCCGCCTGCCGCGCGGTGAACCCGCAGGTCGCCCGCAACCTTATCTGCATCAAAAACATGCAGGGGGCGGTTCAGATCGTAGGTGAACCAGTTTGTGACATCGACCAAAAAGCTGATCGGGCGCAGACCAATCGCGCGCAACTGCTGTTGCAGCCATGCCGGGCTGGGGCCGTTTTTGACACCCTTAATCAAACGACCATAGAAAACAGGGCAGCCATCCAGTGTATCATCTGCAATCGACACATTGAGGTCAGCCGTAAAGGACGCATGAACCGGATCGACGGTCAGCGGCTTGAGCTTGCCCAACCCACGTGCGGCCAGATCGCGGGCAATGCCGCGCACACCCAAAGCATCGGGGCGGTTCGGCGTAATCGCGATTTCGATCACCGGGTCGACCTTGGCCGGATCATGATCCGCCAGCCAATCCGCAAATGTCTGCCCGACGTCGCCAGATGGCAGTTCGATGATCCCGTCGTGTTCCTCGGACAACTCCAATTCGCGTTCGGAACACATCATGCCATAGCTTTCGACGCCACGGATTTTGCCGACGCCAATGGTGATATCAAGACCCGGAACATAACTGCCCGGCGACGCCACAACAACGGTGATGCCTGCGCGCGCATTCGGCGCGCCGCAGATGATCTGGGTCAGCCCGTCCTTGGTTTCGACCTGACAGATGTTCAGCTTATCGGCATCAGGATGTTTTTCCGCCGTTTTCACATAACCAAGCGCAAAACCGGCCAGCATTTTCGCAGGGTCTTCGACGCCTTCGACCTCTAGCCCGAGGTCGGTCAATGCCTCTGTGATTTCGTCCACGGATGCATCTGTGTCGAGGTGGTGTTTAAGCCAAGAGAGAGTGAATTTCATCGGGACATCCAGCGTATAAATGATTGCAATGGCCTTAGCCGATTACGGCGCGGGGGGAAAGACCGTTGGGTGGGGTTTACCCCACCCGCGTCACAGTTCGCGCCCGGCCAGATCTTCGACCACTTCGAAATATTCGAACAGCAGCATCATTTCCGGGTCATAATCGCCATTGCGTTTGAAATAGGCTTTGTGGGCTTTGCGCCAATCAAGCAGGGTCTCGCCCTCGCCTTCGGCGCGTGCCATTTCTTCGGTCACATCACAGAACCGGATTTCTTCAAGGCCGGTGGTGCGGATGACCAACGCCGGGGTGCCGTCCCAATTGGCGGCGATATCGCAGCGGCCGACCACGGGCATGGCGTCAGGATCATCTTCGAAATCGGCCAGCGCGGCACAGGTCGCGCGTTTCTTTCCCTTGCGGACAAGCGCGATCAGGTGCTGGCACATCTCTGGCCCATCGCCAAAGCGAAACGTGCCCGCGCCGGGATAGGTATCTTGCAGGTCTTCGACGTCATTGCTCATGTGGTTTCCATTCGTAAGATAGGGCGGAGTGCGGGCTACGGGGTAAGCCGCGATTTAGAAACTTTCCAGTGGACAGTTTCAGAGGCGAACGGGCGGAGCCTCGGGATACGAATGGCCATCCCAATCGTGGAGGTCCCGGCGCTACACGGCCGCGTAAAACTAAATTTCTTCCTCTAAGCGTCGGCTCTTAATTTCTACCTGTAGTGAGTTATCTAGAAATGGTTGAGAGCTACGATAATGGTTTACCAATCGAGATAATAGTTCATAATATTTGTCTTCCCAAGCAACTATAGCGTCCTTAAAAATCAGCTCAACATCTTGCTCAGTGACGGAATCTGGATTCTCTGATTTCGACAACTCACTTACATTTTTAGTAACTTCACCCCAAACTTTACGGAGTGCTTTTGTCATCTCCGTCGCAAGTTCGGCGTCACTAGACGGGCAATTCAAAATGTATCTAAATTGATTATCCTCGCACTTCGCGTCTATTTTAGAAAACCTATCAGAAAAGCGTTCAAAATCCTCGATGCTTTTGGTTTGCAACCGTAACTCAAGCATATCTTGTTTGATAGCGCTCCACTCTAAAATAAACCCTTGGAGGCCAACCCGCTGTTCACTTAAAAAATCAGTTTGCCTATCCAACCTTTTTTCGTGCCTATCTGCTGCCCGATCCAATTCCTTTTGCCAAGGATAAGCAACGAACGCTATCATGATAGCAACTGTTCCTGCCAAAGCGTATCCCTGAGCGCTTATTGGTACACAAAGCAGAAGGACGCCCCCCAGTATTGTTACAACTGCCGCCATCAACCAATCTATTGCACCCACCTTCTTTATGAAGCCTGCAATAATATTGTCATGAGTGACCTTTTCCACCCGCTACAGCCCACCATGCAGCGTCGGCACTTGCAACGCGCTGAATCCATAGTGACGCAGCCAGCGCAGGTCGCTCTCGAAGAACGCGCGCAGGTCGGGGATGCCGTATTTCAACATCGCAATCCGGTCGATGCCGACGCCAAAGGCAAAGCCTTGCCATAGGTCAGGATCGATTTTGGCGGCTTGCAGCACCTTGGGGTGGACCATGCCGGACCCCAGAACCTCTAGCCAGCCATCGCCTTCGCCGACTTTCAACTGGCCATCAACCCATGAACATTGAATGTCCACCTCGGCAGAGGGTTCGGTGAAGGGGAAGTGGGACGCGCGGAAACGGGTGCGGACTTTGGCGCCGAAATAGGCGCTGAAAAATTCCTCGAGCACCCATTTCAGGTTGGCCATAGAGATGTCTTTGTCGATGGCCAGCCCTTCGACCTGATTGAACATCGGCGTGTGGGTCTGGTCATAATCGGCACGGTAGACACGGCCGGGGCAGATAATACGGATGGGGGCGCCGTTTGCCTCCATGCTGCGGATCTGCACAGGGCTGGTGTGGGTGCGCAGCACATGCGGCGGGCGATCGTCGCCGGGCGCGCGGTGCGTATAGAAGGTGTCCATTTCGGCGCGCGCCGGGTGGTGCCCCGGGATGTTGAGCGCGTCAAAGTTATACCAGTCGGATTCGATCTGCGGTCCCTCAGCCACGGAGAAACCCATGTCCGCGAAAATGGCGGTGACTTCTTCGGTGACTTGGGAAATCGGATGGATCGACCCGACACGGCGGTCGCGCGATGGCAGGGTCACGTCCAGCCATTCGGTACGCAGGCGCGCGTCCAGAGCCGCATCGGCAAGCCCTGCCTTTTTCGCAGCAAGCGCGCTGTTGATCTCGTCCTTGAGGGCATTCAGCGCCGGACCCGCGGTTTGGCGTTCTTCGGGCGTCATTTTCCCCAGCTCGCGCATTTGCAAGCTGATCTCGCCTTTTTTGCCCACGGCCTGCACGCGCAGGTCTTCGATTGCGGCCTCGTCGGCGGCATCGGCAATCAGGGTCAGGTATTTGGATTTCAAATCGTCCATGGCGCGCCTCTTGTATCTGTCATCGCGGTGCTAGCGAAATGGGGCCACGGTTGCAAGCATCGCGCACAGGTTGCCCCAATGAAAAAAGGCCGCCCATGACGGACGGCCCTTTCAAATTCTTTGAACGCTTGGCTTAGGCAGCCAACGCATCCTTTGCCTTGCCGACGATTGTCGCAAATGCATCTGGTTCGTTGACAGCCAGATCAGCCAAAACCTTGCGGTCGACTTCGATCCCGGCCAGCATCAGACCATTGATGAACTTGGAGTAGTTCAGTGTTTCGTCAACCGAACGTACACCTGCGTTGATCCGCTGAATCCACAAAGCGCGGAAGTTGCGCTTGCGATTGTGCCGGTCACGTGTGGCATATTGGTTGGCTTTGTCGACGGCCTGTTTGGCGACCTTGAAGGTCTTGGACCGGCGATCGTAATAACCTTTGGCAGCGTCGAGAACTTTTTTGTGACGACGATGGGTAACTGTTCCGCCTTTAACGCGCATATCTCAAATCCCTCTAATTAACGTGCGTAAGGCATCATCGGTTTGATGATACCTTCGTCAGCTTTGCAAAGTGTGGTTGTGCCACGAGCGTTGCGGAGGAATTTGTTCGAGCGTTTGATCATGCCGTGGCGTTTGCCAGCCTGACCAGCCAGAATGCGGCCAGTGGCCGTCACTTTGAACCGCTTTTTGCAGCTCGATTTTGTCTTCATCTTCGGCATTTCCGTCTCCTCTTTGGGTCGGTAGAAAACGCGACTCGGCATGCCATCTTGGCCGGACGCGCGGTTTGAGATGCGCCGTATAGGACGCATCGCGGCAATAGGCAAGGCGTTTAGAGCACGTAGCGCCCAATCACATCGACAAAAACCTCGTCGATGGTCCCAACATTGTAAACACCGGGGTTTTCTTGCATCGCATAGGCGATGCTGACACCACCAACCAATAAGAACATGACGCCCACCCGCGGCAAACGGCGATCCGAGAACGCGCTGACTGCAGCCGGAATTGCAAAGGCGCAGCACAGCACGCCCATAACAAATATCAGGTCAAAGTCCATCTTTCGCGTTCCCGTTTTGCCTTTTCGTCAGACTATTCCGCCTTTGACGGGAAAATCAAACTTTCATCGCAGGGCGCGACACGCAAAATATTGGTCGACCCCGGCGTATTGAACGGTACACCCGCGGTAATCACAACCATATCGTCCTTGGTGGCCAGCTCCTGATCCTTTGCTGCGCGCACGGCAGCGATCACAGCATCCATGAACGTATCGACCTTACCGGTTACCACACAGTTTGTGCCCCAAGACAGGCACAGACGACGCGCGGTCAGGGTGTTGTTGGTCAGCGCGATGATCGGCACACGTGGCCGTTCACGTGAAACCAACAGGGCCGTGCGACCAGACTGCGAGAAGCAACAGATCGCTTTTACGTCAGTCGTTTCGGCGATTTCACGGGCCGCTGATACGATGCCGTCAGCGACCGTTTTGCCGTCGGCGCGCCGCGAGGCCTCGATGATTTCAGTGTAGGTTGGGTCGGCTTCGACCTCTAGCGCGACGTTGTTCATCGTTGTCACTGCTTCGATCGGATAAGACCCGGCCGCAGATTCAGCGGACAGCATGATCGCGTCTGCACCTTCGTAGATCGCGGTTGCGACGTCGGATACTTCGGCGCGGGTCGGCATCGGCGAATCGATCATCGATTCAAGCATCTGTGTCGCCACAATCACTGGCTTAGCGGCGGCGCGACACTTGCGGATTAGCTGTTTTTGGATTGGCGGAACGTTCTGCACGGGCAGTTCGACCCCCAGATCGCCGCGCGCGACCATGATTCCGTCGCTGACCTTCAAAATCTCGTCGAAGGATTTCACCGCGTTTGGTTTTTCAATCTTCGACAAAATCGCAGCGCGGCCTTTACACAGGGCGCGGGCTTCTTCGACGTCGGCAGCGCGCTGCACAAATGACAGAGCCAGCCAATCAACGCCCAGTTCGCACACGAATTCCAGATCTTTGCGGTCTTTTTCGGACAAGGCAGCCAGTGGCAGTGTCACGTCAGGAACGTTCACGCCCTTGCGGTTCGAAATCGTGCCGCCAACAATTACTTCGCAATTTGCAAAAGTCGCGCCGCAGTCGTTGACCCGCAGTTTGATTTTGCCATCGTTGACAAGCAGGTGCGCGCCCGGCTCAAGCGCATCAAAGATTTCTTTATGTGGCAGTTTCACACGGTTCACGTCGCCTTCGGCATCGTCAAGGTCCAGACGGAACGCCGCGCCGGGGATCAGTTCTTCGGAACCGTTGGCAAAAACACCCACACGCAGTTTTGGCCCCTGAAGGTCGGCCAGAATTGAAATCGGGCTGTTCAGGTCCTTTTCGACCTGACGGATAATTTCGTGACGGACCCGAATTTCAGCATGATCACCGTGTGACATGTTCAGGCGGAATACATCAGCGCCGGCTTCGTGCAGCGCGCGGATCATCTCATAGTCATTGGAGGCGGGGCCGAGTGTGGCGACGATCTTAACGTTGCGGTGGCGTCTCATGATTATTCCTTCGTAGATCAACGACTGTTAGCGGTAACATCCCGCTTCGATCCCTTATACGCAATTCCATTCCCTTCACAACTAGCCTAAATGCAATGACGAAGGAATGACATTAAAGATGACACAGTTTGCTTTTGAAACGCTGGGCGAAGACAGGCTTGGGCGCTGGTTAATCACGTGCGATCACGCCACCAACCATGTCCCGGATTGGATCAACGGTGGTGACTTGGGGCTGCCTGCCGAAGATATGGCGCGCCATATTGCATATGACGTTGGCGCAGCAGGGGTCACACGATATCTGGCCGCGGCGCTGAACAGTCCGGCGATCTTGTCACGTTTTTCACGGCTCGTTATTGACCCAAACCGTGGCGAAGATGACCCGACCCTTTTGATGCGCCTTTATGACGGGACGATTATCCCGGCGAACCGACATGCTGACGCAGATGAAAAGGAAAAGCGGCTTGCGCGATTACATCGCCCGTATCACGCCGCATATACTGAAATCGCGGCACGGCGTGCTGATACAGTCATCTGCGCAGTGCATAGCTTTACCCCCCAGTTGCGCGGACGCCCCCCGCGGCCATGGGAGATTGGCGTGCTTTACGCAGACGACGACCGGCTTGCACGGCCCTTTATTGATGGGTGCCGTGCGCAAGGCTGGTGCGTTGGCGATAATGAACCCTACTCCGGGCATTTGCCTGGCGACGCTGTGGACCGTCACGCGCTAAAACACGGGCGCCCGAATGTACTGATCGAAGTGCGCAACGATCTTATTTCCGATGATGCGGGTCAGGCCCTTTGGGCGCAGCGTCTTGCCCCTATATTGACCAAAGCACTTGCCCAGACAGATCTATAAGGAAGAAACCGATGGATGACCAAACCCGTATCGAAATCGAAGCCGCCGCATTCCGCCGCCTGCGCCAGCACTTGTTGGAAGACAGGCCAGACGCGCAAAATATCGACATGATGAACCTTGCCGGATTCTGCCGGAACTGCCTTTCGCGGTGGTATCAAGAAGCTGCGAACGAACGCGGCATCGAGATGGATAAAGAGCAAGGCCGTGAAGCATTCTATGGAATGCCCTTCGCAGAGTGGAAAGCCAAGCACCAGACCGAAGCCAGCGCCGAGGCGAAAGAAGCCTTTAAGCAATCACACAGCTAAATATTTGGGCCACCTCAAAGGGTGGCCCGTCTACGCGTTCAGGTGGCGGCAGTCCTAGCGGCGATTTGACATCCGGCTTCGCCGCAGCGCGCGAAAGTCAACTTCAGGTACGGGGTCCGCTGTTGGCCCCGTTGAACCGCGCGCTGCCAAATCCATATAGACAAGCGTGGCACCGGCACATTGCAAACACAAAAGCCAAAGCTGCCCCACCAATGCCAGAACAAGCATCGCGATCGCTGATACCCGCAGCTGAGAGGGATCAAGCAACCGCAGCGCACGGCGTATGCTCGCCGCGCCGCCACCCACCAGATCCCCCATACCCAGCGCCGAAGCGATCTGTGCGGCCACAGCTGGGGTAAATGCGATCACAATAGCCCCGAACACAGCAAGAAATATCAAGGGGATCAAGCCCGCACCGAAATGTGAGAGAGGGGTGTGATCACGCCGCCCCGGATCGCGACCAACGGACGCCGAGGCAAGCGGAACCAGCAAAGCCGCCTGAAATATGGCGACGATATACGGGACAATCGCCATCCAGTGAATCGGGGCCGGACCCAAGGTTCGCAACAAATACCCTGCCAGATAACTGACTGCTGATCCGAAAACGGCGATCAGAAGGCCATACCCCAGTGCAGGCCAGAGCAACTGACCATCGGTATTGCGCGGCACCACACCTTTGGTTCCCAGCCCGATGCGGCAACCGATCAGTGTTGGTACGACTACAATGGCAAGACCTGCCCCGAGCCATAGCAACGCAGGCAGAAGGAACGACACATACCCAAGGACGTAGGCCATAACAGCAACGACCGCAAAATACGCAATCATCGCCATCAGCAGAAGGGGCATCACCGCTACGAATCTGATGAAGATCGAAAATGAAAGAGGAATGGATTTGAATACTATCAATCGTCATCTCCTAGATGATTATATACTTGGTAACCAAACCCAGAATTGCATACCTTTTATGCACTTGAAATTCATTCTCATTCGTAAATTTCAAAATGCACGTCATGGTGCAAATGATTGGAAAGCGCGCGCTCCTTACCCCACGAAAGCGGGGGCATAGCGCCCCCGCCCAAATGATTACTGTAGCATCACGAGCAGCTTTTTCGCCGCTTCTTCGGATGAAGCAGGGTTTTGACCGGTGATCAGCTTGCCATCAACGACAACAAAGCTGGCCCAATCCGCCCCTTTTTCATAATTCCCGCCATTTGCCTTCAGCATATCCTCCACCAAAAACGGAACGATATCGGTCAATTGCACTGCCTCTTCTTCGGTGTTGGTAAATCCTGTAACGGTCTTACCCTTCACCAATTTTGTGCCATCAGCACCCATGACGTCTTTGAAAACGCCGGGCGCATGACAGACCGCGGCAACAGGTTTATCGCTGGCAGCAAAGCCTTCGATCAGGCGTTTGCTATCTGCGTCATTGGCCAAATCCCAAAGCGGCCCGTGGCCACCGGGGTAAAAGACGCCATCGTAGTCGGCGAAATCAATCCCCGATAGCAGCTCGGTGTTTGCCAGCGCCTTGTTTGCATCCGCATCACCTTTGAACCGGCGGGTTGCATCGGTCTGGGCGTCTTCGCTATCGCTTTTCGGGTCAAGCGGCGGCTGCCCGCCTTTGGGTGAAGCCAGCGTGATCGTCGCGCCCGCGTCCTTGAGCACGTAATAGGGTGCCGCGAATTCTTCGAGCCAAAAACCCGTCTTTTCACCGGTATCACCAAGGTCTTCGTGCGAGGTTAGGACCATTAGAATATTCATGTCGCTGTCTCCATTTTATGTATTGTGGTTCTAGTGATCTAGGCATCACCAGTTGTCTTCCCAACACATCAGATGCACGCCGGTTCCGCGCGATCACGCTCGGGCCATCAAAAGCAAACGCCGCGCCCTGTTTTGCAAGGGCGCGGCGCGGGTCGCATGACGTTGCGAAAACTTGGGTCAGATGCCGGCCTTGCGGCTTTCGTCCAGATAGATTTCCCGCAAACGGGCTGCGATCGGGCCCGGCGCGCCTGTGCCAATCGCACTTCCGTCGATCTCGACGACGGGCATCACAAAGGTGCTGGCGGATGTGATGAACGCCTCGTCGGCGTCTTGGGCTTCGGCGATCGTAAAGCTGCGCTCTTCGACTTGCATCTGTGCCTCGCGGGCAAACCGCAACACCGCAGCGCGGGTGATACCGTGCAAAATTTCGTGGCCCAGATTGCGTGTGATGATCGTGTTGCCTTTGACGATATAGGCGTTGTTCGACGTCCCTTCGGTGACGGCGCCGTCTTCGACCATCCATGCATCATCAACGCCGGCAGCTTTGGCCATCATTTTGCCCATAGAAGGGTACAGCAACTGCACAGTTTTAATGTCACGACGGCCCCAGCGTTCGTCCGCGATCGAAATTACCTTGATCCCTTTTTTCGCAACCGGACTTTCAGCTAGGCCGGGTTTGTTTTGGGTAAACAGCACCACAGTCGGCTTGGTCGTCGCTGGATCTGGAAAGGCAAAATCGCGGTCATCGGGCGCACCACGGGTGATCTGCAGATAAATCATGCCGTCGGTAATATCGTTCAACCGGACCAGTTCGCGATGGATATCGAGCAGATCAGGCAATGCTTCGGGGTGCGGCATTTCGAGTTCGTTGAGCGATCTCTCCAACCGTTTTGCATGCCCTGCAAAATCAATCAGCTTACCGTCCAACACCGACGTCACCTCGTAAACGCCGTCCGCCATCAGAAAGCCGCGATCAAAGATCGAAACCTTGGCTTCGTTTTCAGGTAGGTATTCGCCGTTGACGTAAACTGTGCGCATGGTCATCCCCATAATGCGGCGGCAGGTGGATGCACGCCATTTTCATCGAATTGCAGTGGTTGCGCACGGTCTTCGGCCAATAACAGCGGGCCGTCAAGGTCCGTAAACGCAACACCCTGCGCCAAAATGGTAGCAGGCGCCATCGCCAGTGACGATCCAACCATGCAGCCGACCATCACGTCAAAGCCTGCGCTGATCGCCGCATCCTTTAGCATCAGCGCTTCGGTCAGACCTCCGGTTTTATCGAGCTTGATATTCACCATATCATATTTGCCGCTGAGCGCCGCCAGACTAGAACGGTCGTGGCAGCTTTCGTCGGCACATACCGGCAGTGGCCGGGCGATTTCGGCAAGCATATCATCCGCACCTGCGGGAAGAGGCTGCTCCACCATCTTGACGCCAAGGCGGATCAGGTGCGGGGCCAGATCGGCATAGATTTCCGCGCTCCAGCCTTCGTTGGCATCCACGATAATCTGCGATTGCGGCGCGCCCCGACGGACTGCCTCAAGCCGGGCCATGTCGTCGGGTGTACCCAGTTTGATTTTCAACAGCGGGCGGTGCGCGTTTTTGGTGGCCTGCTGTGCCATTGCATCCGGCGTCCCCAACGACAGGGTGTATGCCGTGATCTGCGCGGTGGGCGCGGGCAGGCCCAACAAATCCCACACGCGGCATCCCGCGCGCTTGGCCGCCAAATCCCACATCGCGCAATCCACGGCATTGCGTGCGGCACCCGCTGGCAACGCGTCTTGCAGTGAGGCACGGGTCAGGTCGGAAGGTAATCCCTGAATTTGCGCGGTCACGCTCTGCAGCGTTTCGCCATAGCGCGCGTAGGGCACACATTCGCCGCGCCCCAAGCCGTCGAGAGTGACCGTCAACACCTCTGCCTGTGTGCGCGACCCACGGCTGATCGTAAACACTTGCGCCAGCCGAAACACATCAGAGGTCACTTCAATCTGCATGCTCTACCCTTTTATTTTCGCGAAATATTGCAGGAATTTTGCTTTATAGACCAGCCAAAGCGTCCACCAGCCGCCCTGCCCCCTGACGGAACGTATCAACCGTCGGAAGCCCCATGCGATCCTCGACTTGCGCCATATAGGCCATCGCGTCGGCTTCGGACATATGCTGAGTGTTGATTGAAATGCCAATCACCTGACACGCTGGGTTAGCGATCCGCGCCAGCGGCAGCGCGGTATCGCGCAGCGATTCGAGGCTGGGCAACGTGTACTCCGGCAGGCCGCGCATGTGGGTGCGGGTCGGTTCATGGGCCAAAACAAGTGCATCAGGTTGACCACCATGGATCAGCGCCATAGTGACGCCGGAATATGACACGTGGAACAGGCTGCCCTGCCCTTCGATATGATCCCAATGGTCGCTGTCGTTATCCGGGGTCAGATATTCAACGGCACCCGCCATGAAATCTGCAATAACCGCATCCAGCGGCACACCCCCGCCGGTGATCAAAATCCCGGTTTGACCAGTGGGGCGGAATGTCGACTTCAGCCCGCGCTTTTGCATTTCGGCATCCATCGCAAGGCCAGTGTACATTTTGCCCACCGAACAATCGGTGCCGACCGCCAAGCAGCGCTTGCCAGTGCGTTTCTTGCCGTTGGCAATCGGATACGCCACCGATGGAATCCGCACATCAAACACGGTCTGTCCGCTCACGCGGGCGGCGGCCATCAAATCATTTTCTTCGCGCAACAGGTTGTGCAGGCCAGATGCGATATCAAAACCCATTTGCAACGCCTGTATCAGAACCTCTTTCCAGGCAGCCGAAATAACGCCGCCGCGGTTGGCAACGCCCACCACAAGGGTCTTGGCACCTGCGGCTTTCGCCTCTGCCAACGTCATCTCGGTCAGACCCACATCCGCACCACAGCCGGGCATCCGGTATTGACCAACAGCGTTTTCAGGACGCCAGTCTTTGATGCCCTGCGCCACCTTCGCGGCAAGCTGATCAGGGGCATCGCCAAGGAACAAAAGATAAGGGGTCTGGATCATTGCATCACTCCGGATTTGAGAAAAATCATCTCCGGTAGAATTGCGCGTATGCCTTGGTAGTTCATCGTGAATGCTGTCGCGGAAACATAAAATAACACGATATTTTTGCGTGTTTTGCCGGAATACAGGAAAATATTGCGTCAGATTGTCGGGTGTCTGTTGATCCACCGCGCCTCATAAAAAAACCCGGGCGCGAACGCCCGGGTAAGTGATGAAAAACTGACAGGAAGGGTATCAGCCTTTCGAAAACTCGGGGTATGCTTCCATGCCCATTTCAGACACATCAAGCCCCATGATCTCGGCTTCTTCGCTGACGCGGATGCCCATCGTTCCCTTAAGGATCATCCAGACGATAGCGCTGGCGACGAACATGAAGATACCGATGGATGCGAAACCGACGAACTGTGTCACAAAGCTGGTGTCAGCGCTGTAGAACGGTACCGCCATTGTGCCCCAGAAGCCCGCAACCAAGTGGACAGGGATCGCACCGACAACGTCATCGATTTTCAGGCTGTCCAGAACCGGCACAACCAGAACCGCAATCACACCGCCGACAGCACCAATCCAAAGCGCGCCGAACAAAGATGGGTCAAGTGGACCGGCTGTGATCGACACCAGACCAGCCAGCGCACCGTTTAGCACCATCGTCAGGTCGACCTTTTTGTACAGAACCTGTGTCAGGATCAGCGCAGCAACCGCACCGGCAGACGCCGCCATGTTGGTGTTTGCAAAGATACGACCTACGTCTGTGATGTCGCCAACGGTACCAGCCGCCAGTTGCGAACCACCGTTAAAGCCGAACCAACCCAACCACAGGATGAATGTACCCAGTGTTGCAAGTGCAAGGTTAGACCCCGGCATTGGGATAACACGGCCATCTTTGTATTTGCCGATCCGTGGACCAAGGATGAGCGCACCTGCAAGGGCCGCAAAACCACCAGCCGCGTGCACAAGTGTCGAGCCAGCAAAGTCATAGAAGCCCATTTCAAACAACCAGCCGCCGCCCCACTGCCACGATGCCTCGATCGGGTAGAGGAAACCGGTCAGGATCACAGTGAAAATCAGGAACGGCCACAGCTTGATGCGTTCAGCCAAAGTGCCCGAAACGATCGACGCAGTGGTCGCACAGAACATCAACTGAAAGAAAAAGTCGGATGCGGTCGATGCATAATCCAATGCAGCGTCAGCGGCAGACAGGCCAACGGGCTCCAGCGATGTGATCGCAAAGAACTTGCCCACATAGCCCACGATTGTCCAATCGTCGCCGGGGTACATCAGACCGTAGCCGACAAACCAGTACATGATGCCCGCAATCGCAAACAGTGCCACGTTTTTGGTCAGCTGTGTCGTCACGTTCTTGGAACGAACCAAACCGGCTTCGAGCATCGCAAAGCCCGCTGCCATCCACATGACCAAAAAGCCACCGATCAAGAACAACAGCGTTGTCATGATGTAGGGGCCGATTTCGTCGAACGTCGGCGCAGGCGCATCCTGCGCCATAGCCAAAGTCGGCAAGAGCGCGAGGCCCGAACCGACAAGGAGTGATTTTGTAAGTTTCATAATCCTGTCCCTTAATTCGCGATCAAAGCGCGTCATCATTGGTCTCGCCGGTGCGCACCCGCAGGGCGCTTTCCACGTCGAGAACGAAAATCTTGCCGTCGCCGATTTTTTCGGTTTTGGCGGTGGAGGCGATGGTGGACACCACCTGATCAGCCAGCGCATCAGGCACAACGACCTCAAGCTTGACCTTTGGCACAAAATTCACGGCGTATTCTGCGCCACGGTAGATTTCAGTATGGCCGGACTGAGACCCGAAGCCTTTGATTTCCGACACCATCATCCCGCGAACGCCGACAGAGGTGAGCGCTTCGCGCACCTCTTCAAGCTTGAACGGTTTGATTGTTGCAATGATGAGTTTCACGTTCTTCCCCTTGCAAGTTCATGTGCAAACGCCTTTGGCAGCGTTGGCTTGCATGGACACAAGAGACGTCTCCAGCACCATCAAGCAAGGATATCTGCGGGGGTCACCACCCACCGATCGACTGTATTTGCACATTTTTTGCACAAAAAAGCACAATAGCCTAATTTTTAATCAATATAAAAACCAACCCAGAGCGACTCATCGCGCTCTACATTTGCCGTCCGGCCCGCTATGCTGGGCGAAAGAGACAAAAAACAAGTCGAGCAGAGCATGACTGATAACGGAAAAAAGCGCACACCTTTGGTGGCTGAAAAACGCTATAATGCAAGCGCAGCGCCCAAAAAGCCAGCGCCGAAGAAGAAACCTGTCGCCCGCCGAAAGGCCGCGCCAAAGGCGCGTCAGCCGCGTGGACTGATCGGGTGGATCTTGTTCCCATTTATCTGGGCCATCCGGATTGTCTGGGCGTTTAGCTGGCGTATCGGTGCGGTCGCTGCGCTGGTTGTTGCCGGTTTCGCGTTCTACTTTGCCTCGCAACTGCCGCCAGCGTCAGAACTGATTGACGGCAGGACGCGTGGATCGGTCACTATGACCGATTTCCATGGCGACGTGTTTGCATGGCGTGGGGACCAATTTGGCGGTGCAGTCACCGTTGCCAATGCATCTCCGTATATCGTGCATGCGGTCGTCGCCACCGAAGACAAACGGTTTTACCGTCACTTTGGTATATCCCCACGCGGTATCGCATCGGCGATCAGAATTAACATGAACGAAGGCCGCGGGCCTTTGTCAGGTCATGGCGGATCAACGATTACCCAGCAGACAGCCAAATTGTTATGTCTGGGCGTCCCGTTCAACCCGGAAAAATGGGCATCCGAATCCGAATACGAGAACGACTGCCGCCAAGGTTCGCTTGTGCGCAAGGCGCGTGAAGCGCTGTTCGCGATGGGCATGGAAATCGCCTATACCAAGGATGAGATCCTTACCATCTATTTGAACCGCGCGTATATGGGTGCAGGCGCCCGCGGGGTCGAAGCTGCGGCGCAACGCTATTTTGGTGTTCACGCCTCAGAATTAAACCCGGCCCAATCTGCCATGCTGGCCGGGCTGTTGACCGCACCGTCAACGCTCGCCCCGACAAGCAACCTCGCGCGGTCGCAAAACCGGGCCGCGGTCGTTGTCGGGCTGATGGAAGATCAGGGATACCTGACCGCCGCACAAGCCGCTGATGCCCGCGCCCAACCTGCGACTCTATCGGCCACGGCCCGTGCCAATGCGGCAACATTCTTTGCCGACTGGATCATGCGCAGCGGACCGGAATCTTTTACCCGCAATACAACCGAGGACGTCATCATCCAGACCACGCTGGACCAAAGCATCCAGCAAGCTGCCGAAGAGGCGATGATTTCCGTATTCCAAAATGAAGTCCGCGAAGGGTCCGAAGCGCAAGCAGCCATCGTGGTGATGTCTGCTGACGGCGCCGTGCGCGCGATGGTCGGCGGCCGCAATATCGGCGATACTGGCGCATTTAACCGCGCTACCCAAGCCAACCGGCAAACCGGATCGTCGTTCAAGCCGTTTATTTATGCGGCAGCACTTGATCTGGGCATCTCGCCCTACACGATGATCAACGATGCGCGCACCTGCTGGAAACGCCGTGGCGCAGATGATTGGTGTCCCGACAACTATGACCATGAATTCAAAGGCCCCATCCCCCTCACACAGGCCTTGGCAGAAAGCCGCAATATTCCGGCGATTTTGCTGTCCGAAGACGTCGGCCGCGAACTGGTACGCAATGTCGCCAACGGTTTCGGGCTGAACGGCGATCTGGCCGAAGGTCCGGCGCTGGCGTTAGGTGTATCGGAAAGCAACCTGTTGGACATGACAGGGGCCTATGCGGGCATTCTGAACGGCGGGTCACAAGTGACCCCTTACGGTCTGGTTGATTTGCGTATTCGCGGCGACAATGAATCGCTGATGGATTCCCATGGCGCCGGTATCGGCGAACGCATCATTCGTGAAGATGCCGCACGCCAACTCACATGGATGATGACCAAGGTGATCGAAGAAGGCACCGGGCAGCGCGCCAGAATCGACGGCTGGCAGATCGCGGGCAAGTCGGGGACGACCCAAGGTGCGCGCGACGCGTGGTTCATCGCCTTTACCGGGGATTACGTGACAGGCGTTTGGATGGGTTACGACGACAACCGCCCCCTAAGCGGCGTGACCGGCGGTGGTTTACCTGCCACAATCTGGCGCGAAACCATGACCCGTGTTTTGGCGGGGAAAACGCCAACGCCGCTGCCTATGCTGATCCCACAACAGGCCGCACCAACGGGCGTCCTGGAAAGCCAAGGCGGCGAAGTGCTTGATCAGGACATTCTGAACCTTCTGGAGTTGATCATCGACAGCGCCGGAAACTGACAGCGGCCTTACGACCGACGTTTCAAAGAGAGCGGCTGATGTGTCAGTCGCTCTCGACGTCGCAGCGTTGATAGCGGAAGGCGTAGCCGTTCCAGATCATATAAACGCCCGGCGTTTCGGCGTCGGCCATCATGATTGCGCGCTCTGACCAGGTCTGTCCCGACCCAGAGCATTCCATATTAAAAATGGTCGCGTTCATATCCCTGATGTCAATGGGATTGATCATCCGGCATTGCATCTCGACACCATAAAAAATGCTGTCCTCGACCTTTACTGATCCGCCGTCGATGCCCACGAGTGAACATTCGGCATTTGCGGTTTGTTTATAAACGCCATCGAAGGGGCCCGCGCTGACAAGGGTAGGAACCAGCGCGCATGTCACGCTGAGGTGTCGCAATATGTGTTTCATGCCCGCCATTCCCGCAGTAAAGACTGAATTCGATCAACTATTTATGATCTTTTCCGCTCATTTTTCATATGCCGCAGATAGACCATTAACTTTATTCTGGTTTTCTATAGTTTCGCGGCAACACTATGACGCAAGGATAATTTACCCCCCATGCCGACAAACTCGACTGGTCGATCCCAGCTGCGCAAGGCCCGCATCGAAAGCCGTGGCTTATATTGGACTGTGGCCATTTTCAGCTTTTTTGTGAACATGCTGATGCTGACCGGGTCGATATACATGCTCAATGTTTATGACCGGGTGTTAGGGTCGCGATCTTACGAGACATTGGTCGCCTTGTCAGTTTTGGTCGCGTTTTTGTACGGGATGATGGGCATTTTAGATTTCGTGCGTGGCAGGATCATGGGACGGATTGGTGCACGTTTTCAATCTCGGCTTGATCGCCCTGTGTTTTCCGCCGTGATGCAGGCCACCACATTGTCGCGCGCACCGCGCGAGGCCGCGACCGGGCTTCAGGACCTTGAAGCTATACAAAGACTAATCACGTCACCGGCATTGATGGCCCTGTTTGACCTACCTTTTGCACCGATTTTCTTTCTTGGTATCTTCATTTTTCATCCCATGATGGGGCTTTTGGCGGTTGTTGGTGCTGCGATTCTAATCGGGGTGGCCGTTGCGAACCAGATGATCAGCCGCAAACCCCTGCAATCCGCCACAGCAAGCAAATTCGCGGCAGATCAGCTAGGCGCGCAAATTCGCAGCGAAAGCGAGATGGTGCAGTCGTTGGGCATGCGCGGCGCCACCTTTGATCGCTGGCAAATGGCACGCGGACAATCGCTTGATGCGGCGATTTCTGCGTCGGACGCATCGGGGACTTTTACGGCGATCACCAAGACATTTCGGCTTTTCTTGCAGTCGGCGATGCTGGGCCTCGGGGCTTATCTGACGCTGCAAAACGAACTGTCGCCGGGCGCGATGATTGCAGGGTCCATACTGCTGGGTCGCGGTCTGGCGCCGATTGAAATGATCGTCGGCCAATGGGCGCTGTTTCAGCGCGGGCGCGAGGGCTGGCACAAGCTGGGCGTCCTGCTGGATGCAATCCCCCCACAGGCAAACCGCACGCGATTGCCAAAGCCACGCGCATACCTAAGGGTAGAACAAGTGACAGTCGCGCCCCCTGGCGAAAACCTGCCTGCCCTGCGCGGCATCAGTTTCGAAGTGTCGCCCGGTCAGGCGGTAGGCGTCATTGGTACATCGGGCGCCGGCAAATCGACACTTGCCCGCGTGCTTACCGGTGTCTGGCAACCCGTGGCTGGCAAGGTCAGGCTGGATGGCGCCGCGCTTGATCAATATGACCCCGATACTTTGGGAACATATATCGGCTATTTGCCACAGCGTGTGCAATTGTTTGACGGTACCATCACTGACAACATTGCCCGTATGATCATGCAACCGGACGCGGCAGAGGTGGTCGCCGCCGCCAAGAAAGCCGCCGCGCATGACATGATCCTGCGACTGCCTGACGGATACGATACCCGCGTTTCAGCAACCGAGGGGCGGCTGTCGGGTGGACAAATTCAGCGCATTGGGCTCGCGCGCGCACTGTATGGTGATCCGGTCGTGCTGGTGTTGGACGAACCCAATTCGAACCTTGATAACGATGGATCTGTTGCGCTGAACCAAGCCATCAAAGCCTTGAAAGCGGAAGGTAAGGTGGTGTTCATCATGGCCCATCGCCCGGCCGCCATTCAAGAATGCGACCTGTTACTGGTGATCGACAATGGTGCACGCCGTGCCTTTGGTCCAAAGGATGCGGTAATGGCCGATTTGGTGAAAAATCACGCGGATATCCAGCGTGGCCAAGGAACCGGGGGTGGCGTCGCATGAGCAAGCAAAGCAAGGCGATTTGGCAGCGGCTAACAGTTTTCGCCAAAAGCATTCTATCATCACCGCCCGATGACCGATGGTCGGCGTCGCGCCACGTTTGGGTTGGCATGGTCGGGCTGGTTATTCTGGTCGGCGGATTTGGCACGTGGGCCGTGATGGCGCAGATTACAGGCGCCATCATCACGACAGGCCAGATCGAAGTCGACCGCAACCGGCAGATTGTCCAACATCCGGACGGCGGCGTTGTCGCTGAGATTTTGGTAGACGAAGGTGACACAGTTGCCGCGGGCGATTTGTTGATCCGGCTCGATGCAACAGTGCTGCAGTCAGAATTGGCAGTTGTCGAAGGCCAGCTGTTCGAAATTCTGGCCCGCCGCGCCCGGCTTGAAGCAGAGCGTGACGATCTGACCGTCCTGCCCTACGATCCATTGATTGCCACGGCCAATAATCCCGAAGTCGCGGAATTGATTGCAGGTCAAAACCGGTTATTCGAAGCCCGGCTGACATCGAACAAAAGCGCGGTAGAGCAGTTGACCCAACAACGCGCCCAGATCGCAAGCCAGATCGACGGGATCACCGCGCAACAAACGGCACTGACAACCCAAAGCGAATTGATCGGCCGCGAATTAGCCGACCAGCAAACGTTGCTGGACCGTGGCCTTGCGCAAGCCAGCCGTGTGCTGGCGTTACAGCGCGAACAGGCAAGCCTGCTGGGCACAATGGGCGACCTGACCGCAAAGGCCGCCCAAGCCGCCGAACGCATGACAGAAATCGAAATTCAGGTGCTCGGGCTTGCATCTACCCGCCGCGAAGACGCGATTTCACAGCTGCGCGACTTGCAGTTCAATCAGCTTGAACTGGCCGAAAGGCGTCGCACGCTCACCCGTCAGTTGGACCGTCTTGATATTCGCGCGCCCGTGTCAGGCGTGATCTACGGCATGCAGGTGTTTGCACCCCAATCGGTGATCCGCGCAGCTGATCCGGTTCTTTATCTGGTCCCGCAGGATCGCCCGCTTGTCATCGCCACGAAGGTCAACGTGCAAGATGTCGATCAGATTAACGTGGGCCAAGAGGTTACGCTGCGGTTCTCCGCCTTTGACCGCCGGCGCACGCCAGAACTGTTTGGGAAGGTGACGCTGATTTCTGCGGATGCGTTTCAAAACGAAAACTCGGGGCAATCTTTTTATCGGGCCGAGGTGCAGTTGAACCCCGGCGAAATTGACCGCCTGCCCGCAGGCATGATCCTGATCCCCGGTATGCCCGTCGAAGCGCTTGCGCGCACGGCGGACCGCAGCCCGATGGATTACCTGCTCAAACCGCTGGCTGACTATTTTGCAAAGGCGTTCCGCGAGTCGTGATTGCACGCCGTGCATTTGGCCGCTAGCGTCCGGGCAAATACACGAGGAGAAACCAATGAGCGCGATTGAAACCAAACTGGCCGAATTGGGCGTGACCCTGCCCGACGTCGGTGCTGCACCGAAGGCGGCGGGCAATTACCTGCCATTTGTGACAGTGGGTGACATGGTCTATGTGTCGGGGCAGATTTCCCAAGATGCAAATGGTCCGGTCAAAGGCATTGTCGGGCGTGACTTTACACTGGAACAAGGCGCCGAAGCCGCGAAGCTTTGTGCGATTTCTTTGTTGACGCAAGTGAAGGTCGCCTGCGACGGCGATATGGATCGCCTCGTCCGGGTGGTTAAATTGACGGGCTTTGTGAATTCGACCCCTGACTTTACCGACCAGCCAAAGGTGATCAACGGCGCCTCTGATTTCTTTGTCGCCGCACTGGGTGACAAAGGGCGCCACGCCCGCGCCGCCGTCAGCGCCGCGAGCCTGCCCTTGGGTGTTGCTGTCGAAATTGAAGCAATCTTTCAAATCAAATGACCCTGCCCGCCGCTTTTTTGACAATCCCGCTTGCGCACCGCGCGTTCCATGATCGCAAAGCGGGGCGCGTGGAAAACAGCCTTGCGTCAATCCAAGCTGCGATTGACGCGGGCTATGGCATCGAGGTCGATGTGCAGCTGACCAGTGATGGCCATGCCGTGGTTTTTCATGACGACATACTGGACCGCTTGACCACAAAAACAGGCCCGGTCCGCGCGCGCAACCGCGCCGAACTTGCGGCGACGCCATTAAACGACGATCCCGGTATGATCCCGTCGCTTGAGGCGGTATTGGATCTGGTCGCAGGCCAAGTCCCCCTGCTGATCGAGATCAAGGATCAAGATGGCCAAATGGGCCCCAACATCGGCCAGCTGGAAACTGCGACAGCCAAGGCGCTGACAGGGTATGCGGGCGACGTGGCCGTCATGTCGTTCAACCCGCACAGCGTACTGCGGATGTCAGAACTTGCGCCCGGCATCCCACGCGGGATCACGACATCCCGCTATGAGCCCGTGCATTGGCCAGAGCTCCCCCCTGCCACGCGCGATCTGCTGCGTTTGATCCCTGATTACGACCGCACCGGCGCCTGTTTCATCAGCCACGAAGCAAGTGATCTGAACAGCCCACGGATCGCCGAATTAAAGGCACAGGGCGCGCAAATTCTATGTTGGACGATTCGTTCGCCCGAAGCAGAGGCGGCGGCGCGCAAAGTCGCACAGAATGTGACTTTTGAAGGTTACCGCGCTTGACGAAACCGGTCAGCCGCCCAAGTCTGATGGTATGACAGACAGCCCCATAGAAATTGCAGCGCACCGCAACCTGTCCGATATTTCGGAATCGGACTGGGATGCCTGCGCCTGCCCCGAAGCCAGCGCAGGTCGCCCGCACGATCCGTTCACCACCTACCGGTTTTTGCGCGCGCTGGAAGATAGCAAATCGGTGGGGGACGGTACCGGATGGCAGCCCCGGTATTTGACGGCGCAACAGGACGGGCAGATCATTGCGGTCGCACCACTTTATGCAAAGGGGCACAGTCAGGGTGAATACATCTTTGATCACAATTGGGCGCAAGCCTATGAAAATGCAGGGGGTCGTTATTACCCCAAATTGCAAATTGCGGTGCCTTTTACCCCGGCCACTGGACGCAGGTTTCTGACCCGCCCAGGATTTGAGGCACTGGGCATGTCCGCGCTGATCCAAGGGGCGGTGCAAATTGCCGCCGACAATGACCTGTCATCAATCCACGCGACATTTTGCACCGAAGCAGAGGCAATTGCAGGTGCCGAAATGGGCCTGCTGCCCCGCATCGGGCAACAGTTCCACTGGATGAACGACGGGTATGCCGACTTCGGCGCATTTCTTGCGACGTTGTCCAGCCGCAAGCGCAAGAATATCCGCAGGGAACGCGCGACCGCGCAGGCGTTCGGCGGCGAGATTATCCAATTGACGGGCGATCAGATCCAACCTGCCCATTGGGATGCATTTTGGCAATTCTATCAGGATACCGGAAACCGGAAATGGGGCACGCCCTATCTTACCCGGCAATTTTTCGACTGTGCGCAGGACAGCCTGCGTGATGATATGCTGCTTGTATTGGCCATGCGCGACGGGCGCGCGGTCGCCGGTGCGCTGAACTTCATCGGGCGCAATTCACTATATGGGCGGTATTGGGGCTGCACAGAACACCACGCCTGCCTGCACTTTGAACTGTGTTACTATCAGGCGATTGATTTTGCGATTGCGCGCGGTCTGACCCGCGTCGAAGCTGGGGCACAGGGTGAACACAAGCTTGCGCGCGGATACCTGCCCGTCGCCACCCATTCCCTGCATTGGATTGGTGACCCCGGTTTCCGCGAGGCCGTTGCGCGCTATCTTGATGCAGAACGGGACGCAGTTGATCATGAAATCGAGGTGTTGACCAGTTACGGTCCTTTCCGCAAATCCGACCTCGAGGAACAGCAATGACAGAAAAATTAACGCAAGACGAACGTGCGGCCCAGATCGCCCCATTGCTTGCAAATGGGTGGTCTATCGTTGATGGACGGGACGCAATTAAGAAAACTTTTGTTTTTGGGAACTTTATTGATGCTTTCGGGTTTATGACGCGGGTGGCCCTTTGGGCTGAAAAGTGGAACCACCACCCCGAATGGTCAAATGTCTACAAAACAGTGGATATCACATTGACCACACATGACGCGGGCGGCCTTTCGGCCCTGGACGCAAAACTAGGCGCGAAAATGGACGCGCTGGCAGGAGCTTAACCATTGAATGACTTTTTAACCACACCCATTTGGGACGGCAAAACGCTGGCCGATCTTTTAACACTCGAATTTATTGCGTCGATCTTTGGCAGTGTCGTTGCGGCCCTGCTGATTATTGTCGTCGGTTTTATCATCGCAGGTTGGGCGCGTGCACGTCTGATCCATCTGGGTGAAAAACACAAACATCTGGACGTTACCCTGTTCAACTTTTTGGGCAATGTCGCTCGCTACGTGATCATCGGCTTTGCCGTTTTGTTTGTGCTGAATACCTTTGGTGTGCAGACGACGTCGGTCATTGCCGTCATCGGTGCGGCGGGTCTGGCGATTGGTCTGGCCTTGCAGGGGACGTTGTCCAACGTGGCGGCAGGTGTGATGATTGTTTTCTTCCGGCCCATCAAAATCACTGATTTTGTCGAGGTAAATGGCCAGATGGGCACCGTCAAAGACATTACACTGAACTACACAGAGCTTGCGTCGACAGGCAACCTGCAGATCATCATTCCCAATTCAGAGGTCTGGGGAAACACGATTATCAACTATTCCACCTATCCAACACGGCGCGCCGAGTGGGAGTTTGGCGTGGGATACGGCGCGAATTTGAAAGACGCCGAAACCATCATCCGCGACACAATCGCAGCCGACCCACGGTCCAAAACCGAGCCAGAGCCATTCATTCAGGTCAACAACCTTAACAGCAGTTCGGTCGATTTTCTGGTGCGGTTCTGGTGCGATAGCGGCGACTATTTCCAGTATCAGGCCGATATGAAACGCAAAGTCAAAGAGGCGCTGGATAATGGTGGCATCGACATCCCGTTCCCGACGCGCACGATCGTGCAAGCACAAGAGTAAACTGGAAAGGGCGGTCGTTTGATCGCCCTTTTTGCATCCCACCACAGCTGCGGCGCGGATCATGCGCTAACCGCTTAATTTAATAAAACATATCCGGTCTGCGATGCGGCGGCATTGTGGCGCTTGACGGCGCGCAGGCTATATCAGACATCAAGAATCCACCGTAAGTCGGCGGATATTAAACTGCGAAATCCGATTGGACCAATCTCTGCTTCGCGCCCGAGATCACTGATGAAGCCGTCAACAGAATAGGTTGTTGCGGTTGATAGGGGGTTGCCACGTGCGCCCGGTTCGTGCCGTCAGTCTGCCGCGTTTTGGTTTCTTTTCCACCAATCGCGCATTGCGAAAAAGACGTCCTCCATGTCTTTTGCAAGCGGTGTGGCGCTGTATTCAACACGCGGCGGGACCTCGGCATAGATCTTGCGAAACACCAATTGGTCTTGCTCAAGCGCTCTGAGTTGGCTGGTCAACATGGTTTGGCTCACACCATCCAAACGTCTTTTCAGTTCACCAAATCGCTGGGTGCCATCAAAGACCAGTATCTGCAGGATGATAAGCTTCCATTTTCCACCGATGAGCGAGACGACATCGGGCATCGGGCACGGCAGCTGGCACAGCCCCGCAGGCGTGGCGGGAATGGGTTGCGCAATGTCAGTCATTATGTGCCAAAACTCCATTAGTACAGAAATGCATACTATATCAGAAAACTATGCCTACTTGTGAAAATGTACTTTTCTATTAGCTACCGTGCAACCGGCAATATCGGCGGGGCAACACATGGAAAATACACATATGACGACGACACAAACGAACCTGACCGATCGCATAGAGACCATTCTTGCGCAGTGGGGTCACCACGCGCACGGACTGCCAAGTGAAACCACATGGACAGCGCTCGCGCAAATCCCCGCGGATCAGCCCGTCACTTTGGTTAACTTTTTCAAGATGCGAGACACAGCCGTTTATCCCACGGACTTTGCGGACGGTGCGGATGACATATCTGGCAACGAAGCCTTTCAACGATATGCGGCAATCAGCATGCCAAGCCTTTCTGACGTCGGCGGAAAATTCCTGATGGTCGCGCCGTTCGGCAATTCATTCATTGGCCCCGCAGAGGACTGGGATTTGGTGGCGATCGGGTCATATCCAAATGTGAATGCGCTGGTTTCACTTTTTGAATCCGAAACCTACCGTCACGCTTATGCACACCGGATTGCAGCCTGTGCCGATCAAAAGGTATCGCTTTGCCTTGGCTAAAGCACAATTGCGCAGGCGGGTAACACGCGTAGAAAAAGGGCGACCCGTTGGCCGCCCTTCTTCGATTTTATGCCATTGCTTCCAGCAATGTTTCACCAGCGGAGATTTCGCAGGTGCCGGGGTTTTCTTCGGCGTTCAGGATCGTCACGACCCCGTTTTCAACCAGCATCGAATACCGCTTGGACCGGTTCACGAAACCCACGGGCGGTGCGCTAAAGTTCATACCGATCGCGGTGGTAAACGTGCTTTCGGCGTCGGCCAGCATGGTGATGCCAACGTCTGTGGCTTTGGTGGCTTCGCCCCATGCCTTCATCACAAACGGATCGTTGACCGAAATGCAGATGATTTCGTCCACACCTTTGGCAATGAAATCATCGTAAGTGATCATAAAGCTGGGCACGTGCGCAGTAGAGCATGTGCCGGTATATGCACCCGGCAACCCAAAGATCACCACTTTGCGGTTCGCAAGCTTTTCCGCGATCGCCACCGGCTGCGGCCCATCATCGCCCATCTGCAAAAGTGTCGCGTCCGGAAGTTTATCACCTGTCTTGATTGTCATTTTTATAGCCCCTCTTCATGTTGGTAATATCTCTGAAATCACATATAGAGTTCTTTGTAACAAGAGCCAGTCACAGGAACCCCCGCATATGTCACATGTCGTTGTTGTTGGCGCAGGTCAGGCCGGTGCCGCGCTGGTCGCGAAACTGCGCACCGAAGGCTTTGCCGGTAAAATTACTCTGATTGGCGCGGAAAAGGTGCCGCCCTATCAGCGCCCGCCCTTGTCAAAGGCTTATTTGCTTGGGGAAATGGCCGAAGAGCGTCTGTATTTGCGCCCTGCGGCCTTCTATGTGGATCAGGCGATTGATCTGCGGTTGGGCACCCGTGTGGTTGCCATCAATCCCGCGGATAAAACCATAACTTTAGCCGGAGACGGGGTCGTTTCTTACGACGATCTTGCCCTGACGGTCGGCGCACATCCGCGCACGCTGCCCGCAAAAGTCGGCGGTATGCTGGATGGCGTTTATGGGATGCGCGATTTGTCGGATGCTGATGCGATGTCGCCTGCTCTTGTGGCGGGCAAGCATGTGTTGATCATTGGCGGCGGGTATATCGGTCTTGAGGCGGCGGCTGTTGCGGCCAAACGTGGGCTGAAGGTGACGTTGGTCGAAATGGCCGACCGCATTTTGCAACGTGTGGCGGCCCCGCAGACATCCGACTATTTCCGCGCCCTGCACCGCAGCCATGGCGTGGATATCCGCGAAGGTGTGGGGTTGGATTGCCTGTTGGGTGACGATCATGTCACCGGCGCGCTCCTGACAGATGGCACCACTTTAAACATTGATTTTGCTGTGGTCGGTGTCGGGATTACCCCCGCAACCATTTTGGCCGATAGCGCCGGCTTGACCGTGGACAACGGGATTGTCACCGACAGCCATGGCCGCACATCGGACCCGCACATCTGGGCAGCGGGCGATTGTGCCACCTGTTTGTTTGGCGGGCGACAAATCCGGCTGGAAAGCGTTGGCAACGCCATTGACCAAGCCGAAGCAGTCGCGCTGAACATCATGGGGCGCGATCAGGCCTATCTGCCAAAGCCGTGGTTTTGGTCGGATCAATATGATTGCAAGTTACAGATCGCGGGGCTGAATGCCGGTTACACGGATGTGTATGTCCGCATGGGCGATGCCCCCGGTGTGCAGTCGCATTGGTATTACAACGGTGATCAGTTGCTGGCGGTGGATGCGATGAACGACCCGCGCAATTATATGATCGGCAAACGCCTGATCGAAGCAGGGCGCAGCCCCGATCCGGCCCTGATTACCGACCCCGCGACCGATATGAAGGCGCTACTGAAAGCGTGAGGATTATCGGCGGCACACATCGTGGGACCGTCTTGGCGGACGTGGGCGCAGGCGATGCGAACGCACATTTGCGGCCGACCAGCGACCGGGTGCGCGAAAGCCTGTTCAACGTGTTGCAAGGTGGCCGGTTTGGCGACCCGATCACTGGCGTTGCGGTGCTGGACCTGTTTGCTGGGACCGGCGCGCTGGGGCTTGAGGCGCTTTCGCGCGGCGCGGCCCATGTGACCTTTGTTGATAATGGACGCGTGGCGCAAAAGCTGATCCGCGCAAATATTGCCAAATTACGCCGACTGGCCGACACCACTGTGATCAGTAGCGACGCAAGTCTGCTTTCCGGTGGCACCCCTTGCGGGCTGGTGTTTCTTGACCCGCCCTATGGCATGGGGCTGGGCGCTAAGGCGATTGCGGCCGCGAAAAAAGCGGGATGGATCGCACCGGGCGCATTGATCGTCTGGGAGGAAAACAGCGCACAAATTGCGCCGCCCGGCTTTGCCACCCTTGACCAACGCCGTTATGGCGACACGTGGATTACGCTTATAAAGGCCAATGTATGACCCCGAAACTTGTGATTTTTGACTGCGATGGCGTGCTTGTGGACACAGAGCCGATGACCGACGCGATCCTATCCGCCAACCTGACCCAGCATGGGTTGCCGATCAGCGCGCATGACATTCATGTGCTATTTGCGGGTGGCACAATCGAAGGTGTCGGCATCGAAGCGACCCGTCGCGGCGCGACACTGCAAGAGAGCTGGGTGGACGATATTTATGCCGAAATCTTTGCGGGACTGCGCAAAGGTGTGCCTGTGATTGACGGCGTGTTGGATTTAATCAAAGCGATCGACGCTGCGGGCATCCCACGCGCGATTGCGTCCAACGGCCCGCTACCGAAGATGGACATCAGCCTTGCGCCAAGCGGATTGCTTGATCTGTTTGCGGGACGCATTTATTCCGGGCACGACCATGGCCCAAAACCAAAACCCGATATGCTGCAAAAGATCATGGCGGATGCGGGTGTTTCCCCCGCAGACACGATCATGATCGACGATATGCCCGCTGGATTTTTGGCAGCGAAAGCCGCGGGTGTACGGTGTTTTGGGTATGTCGCAGATGGTGACCCGGCGCGCATTGGCGATACCGGGGCAGAACCAGTCACATCAATGGCGCAAATCGCCAAAGCCATCGGGCTTTAGTAATGCTGCCCCGTGCCGAGGACTTCGGCGGGGGTGACCCACCAATCCATATTTGACACCTGAACGATCCGGGCCACATGGCGCGCTGTCGCCATATCTTTGACAAGGCCGAAACAGGTGGCGCCCGACCCCGACATGCCGGCGACACGAACCCCCGGCAATGACCGGAGTTTCGCAATGACTTGGCTGATCACGGGGGCAATTTTTTCGGCGGGCGCTTGCAGATCATTGCGTTGCGCCGACAGCCACTGCGCAAATCCATCAAAGTCGCTGCCGATTGGCAGCGGTGTCATGGCCGCCCCGTTTTTATCGGCTAACCCCTGGAAAACCGCGCCAGTGGGCACGTCAACGGGTGGCCGGACCAGCACAATACCGCACGACGGCAGGATCGGCAGGGCAGACAGTGTTTCGCCGATACCCGACATGCGTGTTGGCGTGGGCGCGCGCAAACACACCGGCACATCCGCGCCCAGCGCCAAAACGGCAGGATGGCTGGCATCCAACGGCGCAACCTTCCACAGCTCTGCCAGCATTGCCAATGTGGCGGCGGCGTCGGATGATCCGCTACCGATGCCCGCCGCATGGGGCAGTTGTTTTTCCAGCGTCAGCGCCGCGCCCACGGTTACGCCGCGGGCACTTCGCAAAGCTTCGGCCGCGCGCATCATCAGGTTGCGGCCATCAGTTGGCACGCCAAATGCAAACGGACCGGTGACCGTCATCCGCATTTCAGGTGCGATGCTTGCCGAAATGTGGTCCGCGACCCCCGCAAACACGACCAGACTGTCCAGCAGATGATACCCATCTGCGGTCTGTCCGGTTACATGCAAGGTCAGGTTTACCTTGGCCGGCGCAATCGCCTTAATTGTCGCCACGGGCGATCCTGACGGGTGCCAAGCCTTCGTCGAGCAAAACAAGGTCTAGACCGCGGTCCATCTTGTCGCGGATGCGGGCGGCCTCTGTTTCGGTTGGATCAAATGACAGCGCGCGTTGCCACTGAAACCGGGCTTCGATTTCGCGGCCAACGGCCCAGTACACATCCCCCAAGTGGTCATTGACGACAGAATCAACGGGTTCAAGTGAAGCCGCTGTTTCAAGGAGGCCGACCGCCTCATCATAGCGCGCCATGCGGAACAAAACCCAGCCAAGACTGTCGATGATCGCCCCGTTTTCCGGCTGCGCCGACGCAGCGGTTTCAAGCATGGCCAATGCCTCGTCCAGCTTTTCGCCGCGTTCGACCAGCGAATATCCAAGGTAGTTCAAGACCTGCGGATGATTTGGACGCAGCGCGAGGGCCATGCGAAAATCGGACTCTGCGGCGGTCCAGTCACCCGTACGATCCAGACAAATCCCGCGCGTGTAATAGATGAACCACTTTGTCGGGTTGTCGTCTGGATACAGCTCTAAGGCACGCGAATAGGACGCAACCGCGTCGGCGTATCTGGTCGCCTGTCGCAAGGTATCACCTTGGTTTGCGAAAACTTGGGGAAGGTTCGGGAATCCGCGCGCCAGCGCATCAAGAACTTCAATCGCCGCATCAACGCGACCACCAGCACGTAGCACATCTGCACGGCCCAGTTCTGCAGCATGATAGGCTGGATCCTCGCGTGGGACGCTGCTGTAGACGGTGTTGGCCAAGTCATATTGATGCAGATTCTCAAGCAAAGCTGCGTTCATGATCGCGATCGTCGTATTCGCTGGCCAAAGCGCATTTGCGGCGCGGGCAAACATTAACGTATAGGCGTCCGGGGCCTCGGATTGTACAGCGCTGGCGGTGGTGAAATAGATTTCCGCAAGACCCTGTGCGGGCGTTGTCACCGCATTATACGCGACAGCGTCGCCCGCGACCAATTGATCCCGCAGCGCCGCGACGCGGGGATCCATCTGTTGACCAAACACGCCATCAAGAATTGCAATCGCATCTGGGTTACGGCCCAGCTGGCTCAGGACTTGGGCGTGTGCAATTGCGCTTTGCCAGTTATACCGCATCCCACCGGGCATTGGGCGTGCAAACAATGCGTCGGCCCCTTCGAAATCACCGACCGAAGCCAATGCATAGGCTTTGTGCGTTGCGCCGTAGATTTCCATGCCTTCGGCCTCGATGACGTGGTCAAAGCTGTCGCCGGCTTTGCCCATGTCGCCTTGACCCAAATGCGCCCACCCTTGGGCGATCCCGTCGATGACCGGACTGATACCATGCCCCTGTTCGAGGGCATAAAAAACGGCGTCCCAGTCAGCGCGACGTGCGGCGTCCATTTGCAGGACGAGGTTGGCCACCTGACTGTTGTTGCCCTGATCAACGATGCCCTGTGCAATGACGATTGCCTGATCGTTTTGTCCCAGCGCCAAATATGCCGTCATCGCACGATCAAGAAGATAACCGTTGCTGGGGTCTTCCATGAGGGCGCTGGTGACATAGCGCGACGCCTGCGCGAAGTCGTTGTCGCGCATTGCTTGACGTCCGGCCAGATATGCACCGGCGTTCGGATCTGCGACGACGGCAGTCCCGAAAGACACCACAACCGAAAGCGCGAAGGCGGATAAGGAGAATTTCATCAAGAACATCAGACCCTTTAATCTATTCCGCTTTAGCCTAATGACACAGATCAAATCATGCAAACACGTCCTCGTGATGTGGCGGAACGCTGCATATTCGGGGCTGTTTCGCAGGTCACACCCCGAAAACAAGAAGACAGGCCCGAAAGCCCGTCTTCTCGCCCTGCCAAGGCTGCTCTGTCGCGCCTGTTCAGGCCGGCGCGTTGCGTTGGGACAGACACTAAGCGACGAAGTGATTCGCCGTCAAGTGTGTGATTCGCGGATCGGCGTTAACTGACCGGAGCATAAACGCGGCAATAGGGGTCAACGGGAACAGGGCTGACCAAAAAGGGTGTATCGGGTGGCATCCCGCTTTCTTCGACCCAGACCCCGTTCAGGCAAAAGTCTTGGGCAAAATTTCCCAAGTTGAACCCAAAGCCGGGGTTACCGCAGTCATCGGCGTCGCCGCCTGCGTTCCATGCCTGCGTCACACCAAGACCCAATTCGCCGGGCGTCAGAAAGACACGACGCTGCGGATCGTAAGAGAGCATCCAACTGGTGTTCGCTGTCCGGCTTGCCATGTCCCATTTGCCTAAAAGCTGTCCGTCGCGATAGCCCGCTATTTTGAAACCTGTCACGGCTTCTTGGGTGACAATCGACTGCCCCAAGACGTCATCTGGCAGCACCATTTGCCCGGTCATCGTATAGCCGTTCGCGCCCGCCCAGCAGAAATAGAAATCCGCCGCCTGCGCCTGTGTCGCGACCAGTGACAGGCTGATGGCGACCGCGCGTATCATGCGCCATTCTCGCGCAGAACATGCCCCGCTAAATACAGCGAACCACAGATTAATATTCGCGCGTTTGGTGATTTTTCTTTGATCGCCGCAATCGCGTCTTGGATGCTGTCGCCTGTTGATGCGGTCAACCCGACGTCGGCCGCAACTTGCGCGGTTTGTGCGGCAGGGATCGTGTTCATCTCTCCGGGGATCGAAACGGCGGTCAGGCTTTGGGCAATCGCGGCCAAGGGCGCCAAATATCCGGCGATATCTTTGGTGTTCAGCATCCCACAGATCAAATGCGTCGGACGTGGTGATTGCGCAACCAAAGTCGCGGCAAGCGCACGCCCCGCGGCAGGGTTATGCCCGCCATCAAGCCAAAGCTCTGCCGGGTACGCCAGATCGACCAACGCGCCCTTGGTCAGATGTTCCATCCGCGCGGGCCAATAGGCGCGGGTCACGGCCGCCTCGCAGGCGGTTTCATCCTTGCCCAGCAGGCGCAGTGTCGCAATCGCGGCCCCGGCATTCATGATCTGATGCGGACCGGGCAGCACGGGCAAAGGCAGATCCAGCAATCCGTGGTCGTCCTGAAAAACCAGCCGATCGCGTTCGCGGCTAACATGCCAGTGTTGTCCGTATGCGTGCAGCGGCGCGCCAAGGCGTGCGGCGATTGCTTCGATCACGTCCATGCTGTCGTCATGTTGCGGCCCCACCACACAAGGCACCCCGCGTTTGATGATCCCGGCCTTTTCAGCCGCAATCAACGCCAACGTATCGCCCAGATATTGTTGGTGGTCCAAATCGACCGGCGTGATGACCGTAACCGCAGGTTTATGGACCACATTGGTCGCGTCCAGCCGTCCCCCCAGCCCCACCTCAAGCAAGGCGTAGTCGGCATGTGTTTCAGCAAAAGCCAGCAAACCCGCCGCCGTGGTAATTTCGAAATAGGTCATCGGGTCGCTGCCATTGGCGGCGGCGCACCGATCAAGCGCATCTGTCAGCGCGTCTTCGGTGATCAGATCACCCGCGACCCTGATCCGTTCATGAAAACGCGCCAGATGTGGCGAGGTATAAGCGTGCACCAGTGATCCGCCCGCCTCTAGGCCGGCGCGGATCATGGCTTGGGTTGACCCTTTGCCATTGGTTCCGGCGACATGGATTACGGGGGGCAGTTTGTCTTGGGGGTTACCAAGTTTGTCGAGCAGGCCCCACATGCGGTCTAGCGTCAGGTCAATGACCTTGGGGTGCAAGGTCATCATCCGTTCAAGGATCACATCAGAGCGGGTCGTCACTTTTTCGCGTCCGCCAATGCGATTTCTGATGTCGCTTCGGATTTGATTTCGGGCGCGGGCAAGTCGCCCATCACAGGTGGGTCAAGCCGCATCAGCATCCGAATGATCGTCACCAATTCATCCTTCAGATGCGTACGCTTGGTCACGCGGTCAAGCATCCCGTGGTCCAACAGATATTCTGCGCGCTGGAACCCTTCGGGCAGCTTTTCACCGATGGTCTGTTCAATCACGCGCGCACCGGCAAAGCCGATCAAGGCGTTCGGTTCCGCAATCTGCACATCGCCCAGCATGGCGTAGGACGCAGTGACGCCCCCAGTGGTGGGATGGGTCAGGACGACGATGTAAGGCAACCCTGCCTCTTTCAGCATCTGTACCGCAATGGTGGTGCGCGGCATTTGCATCAGGCCTAGAATACCCTCTTGCATGCGCGCGCCGCCAGCGGCCGAGAACAAGATCAACGGACGGCCCAGCGCGATGGCACGTTCAGCCGCCGCAACAATGGCGTTGCCGACATACATCGACATTGATCCACCCATAAAAGAGAAATCTTGCACAGCGACGACAACGGGCGTGCGACCCATATCACCCTCGGCGACAAGCATCGCGTCTTTTTCGCCAGTCTTCTTACGGGCCTCTTTGATGCGGTCGGTATATTTCTTTTGATCGCGGAAATGCAGCGGGTCAGTGACCGGTTCTGGTACCGCCACCTCGATAAACACACCGCCGTCGAACAGCGACGCCAACCGTTCGCGGGCGCTGATCGCCATGTGGTGGTCGCAGTTGGTGCAGACGTTCAGATTATCCGCAAGTTCGCGGTGAAACAGCATGGTTCCGCACTCTGGACATTTGGTCCACAGGTTTTCTGGCACCTCACGGCGGGAAAACAGCGAGTTGATCGTTGGGCGGACGTAGTTGGTGATCCAGTTCATAAGCGGGCCTTCTGCGTTGTTCCCCCTGAGATATGACGCGGCGTGACGAAATGCAATCAGCGGTGTTCACCTGCACGACGGCAGGCTGGTGCGTTCGGCACCGTCCATCAAGTGAATGCAATGAATAATTGCATTATTATACCGCTTGTCTACCATCGGAATAGAATTTTACGGTGACCTATTGGGATTTTGAACGCATATGAAAGCGCAAGCAAACGTGACACATCAGGCTTTGCCTGTCTCTGCGCCGCGACCAAAGGCGATAGCCACATCAAGACAACATGCCCCTGACCTGATGCAAATGCGCGAAGCGGCCGCGCAAAGCCCCGGCGTTCTTGGCCTTCATCAATTACAGCTTGATGCAGCCGCTTATTCCGGGGCGCCAATCCAGCGCGTTGTCACGCCTAACCTTGTTCCGTGGGGACCCAACAAGGGAAAGTGGAAATCATCAGAGACCGGCCGAGAAGATTATGACACCCAACAAGACGCGCAGGCTGCAGATGATCTTGCAAGGGAAGCAAGACTGGCAGCAGAAGAGGACGCTTGGGAGCAAGAAGCTGACCGGGTGAGTTGGGAATTCCGGGATTTAAATGGCCGCCTCACCGCGCATTATAGGGACGGGTGGGGTGCGAAATATGGGATCCAATCGCACGCACAACTTCAAGCCTATATCGAACAGTATAACGCAGATGGAGATAGCCCAGGGCAATATACAATCGACATAGGGTCTTACGGTAACGTAAAGGATCACCACATGATGCGCCCTTGTACGATTGTGTACAACGTATGGATAGAGCAACTTACCGTTGGGCCAATTACAGGGGATATCACGGTGCGCGAAGTGTTCCACTGCGGGCCGTCAGATCAATAAAACCGCTATCGCCTGATCGCGATTCTTGCTGCGAGCCACATCACAAGGACCGACAGGAAATGCGCGCAAGCATAGACCATTGTTTCGGGTGCGAGCAGGGTATGCAGCCCGTAGTCCTGGCTTGCGGGGTCGACATAGGGGAATAAAAACAGCGCTACGCCGCTTCCCGGCCAATCGGTCATGCCGTACAGAAGCAAAGCGAACGCATTGCTGGCCAAATGCAGCCCGATGGCCGCACCCAAATTACCGCTGCGCGCTGTCAGATCGGCACAAGCCAAGCCCAAAAGCGTGGCCCACACCGCCCAAAGCAGCCCTTCGGCGGGGCCGTTTCCATTCCAATAATGCAGCACACCAAACATGACGGACGGCACACCCATCCAGATCCAGCGTTTGTCCGAAACCCATGCCAACTGCTGCTGCAGGTATCCTCGGAACAACATTTCTTCGGTCCCGACCTGAACGAACAGCGCAAGCAAGGTCACGGGAATCAGCAAGAGCCAGCGGGATAGCGCGCGTACCTCTTGGACTTCGCCAAGGTTGTACCAAGGTGGCAACAGTTCTTGTACGAGCAGCACCAACGCAACGATGCTCGCAACGCGCCTTAAATTATCCCACGCAGGCACCGCCGGACCGATCAGCGACCAAAATCCCCGACCGTGCAGCAGCCTCAGCAGTACGACCAAGCCAAATGCGCTGATCCCAAACGTAAAGAACTGCGCAAGTGTGCCAAATGCCGAAACCCCTGAAAAATAGGCGTCCACTGTGTCTTGGCTGATCAGAAAAGACGTGAAAATATCGGGCGACAGCGCAAAGATCAGCTCGAATCCGGCGACGAGCACGATGACCCGCCATAGCGCGGGTGCGCGGCCTGCAGGACGGATATATTTGGAGTGCGCGGCATAGGGATCAGACATAGCGGACATTAGGCCGCGCATTGCCGCGCCTGCAAGCGCAGTTCTATCTTGCGTCACCCCCGCCCAACTTTTAGACCTGCCCCAACAGTTCCCGGGAGATAAGCCAATGCTTAAAGGCAAAGCCGACAAAACCAACCTACCTAGCCGCCACGTGACCGAAGGCCCAAGCCGTGCGCCGCACCGGTCGTATTTCTATGCGATGGGTCTGGACGAAGACGATATTGCGCAGCCGTTTGTTGGTGTTGCCACCTGCTGGAACGAAGCCGCGCCTTGCAATATTTCGCTGAACCGTCAGGCGCAGGCTGTGAAGATGGGCGTCAAAGCCGCATTTGGCACCCCCCGCGAATTTACGACCATCACCGTCACCGATGGCATCGCGATGGGCCACGAAGGCATGCGGTCATCGCTTGCGTCGCGTGAAGCCATTGCCGACACCGTTGAATTGACCATGCGCGGTCACTGCTATGACGCGATTGTGGGACTTGCGGGCTGTGACAAATCGCTGCCGGGTATGATGATGGCGATGGTGCGCCTGAACACGCCGTCTGTATTTATTTACGGTGGGTCGATCCTGCCGGGCCGGTTGAACGGCAAAGACGTCACTGTTCAAGACGTCTTTGAAGCAGTAGGCCAGCACCAAGCCGGGAATATGTCCGACGCAGAACTGGAAATCCTAGAGCGCGTCGCCTGCCCATCTGCGGGTGCCTGTGGCGGCCAGTTCACCGCCAACACCATGGCCTGTGTCTCGGAAGCGATCGGCCTTGCGTTGATGAATTCGTCGGGCGCCCCTGCCCCCTATGAAAGCCGCGACCAATATGGCGAAGCCTCTGGTCAGGCCGTGATGAACCTGATCGCCAAGAACATTCGCGCCCGTGACATCGTCACACGCAAATCGCTGGAAAACGCCGCCCGTATCGTCGCCTGTACCGGTGGATCGACCAATGCTGGCCTGCACCTGCCTGCCATTGCGCATGAGGCCGGCATCGACTTTGACCTGTTCGACGTCTGTGACATTTTCCATGACACGCCTTATTTCGTCGACCTGAAACCGGGCGGCCAATATGTTGCCAAAGACCTTTACGAGGCGGGCGGCGTCCCTGTCGTGCTGAAGGAATTGCGCAAAGCCGGCCTCATCCACGAAGACTGCATGACCGCATCCGGCCGGACCATGGGCGAAGAACTGGACATGATCCGCGGCGAAGCTGACAATAAGGTCATCTATTCGGTCGAAAACCCGCTGACCAAAACCGGCGGCGTTGTCGGCCTGAAGGGCAACCTTGCCCCCGAAGGTGCGATTGTGAAGGTTGCGGGAATGAACACCCAAGAACAAACCTTTACCGGTCCGGCCCGCGTGTTTGAATGCGAAGAAGATGCATTTGAGGCGGTCAAAGCCCGTAAATACGAAGAAGGCGAAGTATTGGTCATCCGCAACGAAGGCCCCGCTGGTGGTCCGGGCATGCGTGAAATGTTGTCCACAACCGCTGCCCTGTCGGGCCAAGGCATGGGTAAAAAAGTCGCCCTCATCACAGACGGACGTTTCTCGGGTGCAACCCGTGGTTTCTGTGTTGGCCACGTTGGCCCAGAAGCAGCGCACGGCGGTCCGATTGCACTGCTGAAAGATGGTGATGTGATCACGATTAACGCCATTACAGGTGAATTGTCTGTTGATTTGACCGATGACGTTCTGGCCGCGCGCAAAGCCGACTGGAAAGGTCCAAAGGACACGATCTATGCGTCGGGTGCACTTTGGAAATATGCGCAGCTGGTCGGATCGACACGTCTGGGCGCCGTAACCCATCCGGGCGCCAAGGCCGAAAAACATATCTACATGGATCTGTAGGCCGATGTTTCATCGACTTGCCGGTTTGACCGGGGTGCTCGCAATCGCCGCCTGCACCCCGGTTACGCCGCAAAAAACTGTTGTGCTTGTGGACGGCGATGTCTTCGCACAGATGCCCGCCGGGTATTGTGTGGATATCGCGGCAAGTCGCGCGCGTGACGGGTTTGCTGTTGTCGCCCCCTGCGTCACCTTGGGCGAAGCAGAGGCGGTTCCCTTGGCGATCGGCATTGCGACCATTCAGGTTGGCGCGCAAGGCACGGCAAGTGTCGCGGGCAATGAAACCCAGATGCGCGACTTTTTTAATTCGGATGCGGGTGCGGCGTTACTTAGCAGCGATGGCCGTGCTGGCAGCATTGATGTGATCAGTGCTCGTGCAGTTTCGGGGCGCGTATCCGTTCACTTTAAAGACAGTGAAACACCGCCGATGGCCGGGCAACAAGACCAGGAATGGCGCACGTTTAAGGACGTAAACGGCCGCCTTGTGACGATTGCGCTGCGGGGGTTGGCCGCGGCGCCTCTGGATACCAATATGGCTGATTGGCTGCTGGGCATGTTCGCTGACGGCATAAAGCCCGCAACCACAACCCCCGCAAACCAAGCACCCGACAATTAACTTTTCTTGTGATACGTTGTGGGCATGACGCACCCCAAAAAGGCATACGCGCGCGATGACCCTGAACGATAGCTTTGGAAAATTGCTGCACCGCTTCATGTTGCGTCATTGGAAACGTGTATCACGGTTATCGCCGGATGCCGAACTTGCGTCCTTACGCGCAAGGCGCCAACAGGCGCGCCAACTGTCAATCCCGTTGCAAGAACTGATCACCATCGCTGACAGCCGACTGGCGATCCCGCGCATCGGATCAACCACATTTCCGCGCCCAGCCGGCACCGATTGGGCATGGCGGCCGATGGCGTGGCGTGCAGGCCTGACAAAACGCGGTCTGGCTCCGGCGCTGAATAAGGCAAAAATCGGCGACGAGATTGTTGTCTTTCACGATTGCACCCGGTCGGAAATCGCGATCACACAGCAACGCAACAGGCGCGAAGATGACCTTGCGCCTTACGGGTTAACCGTTGAAACCTATCATTTTGATGGCAGTTTTCTGTCTTTGGCGCTTGATTTGCCGGATGCGGCCTGTGTCGGCCTGCAAAAACGTCACATCGTGCAATTGTCGGCGCTGATCTCTCGCGAAGCCCCAATCACCATCTATGCACGCCTTAACGTGAAGCATGGTCCAAATACAGAACAGGTCATGTTGACGCTGCCGCACGAAAACGGCGAGATATCCATTGCCTTTGATCTGGCATATACGCAATTGAACGAAAAACGCACCGAGAAGATGTGGATCGACCTGATGTTTGAAAACCCTGCGATGAACAACATTGTTATTCGCGACCTTCACATCTGTCGCTATCCACGTGCCGCGATATAGCGCCAAAAAGGGACTGCGATGACTTCTTACACGTTGACAAAAACCCAACTGATCGGCGGCATCTGGCAGGGTATTTTGACGGGCGCTGACGACGCCATGCCCACACTGGTTGTCACACACGAAGGGCAGCAGCTAGACGGTATTCAGCTTGTTCGGGATGCGCCAAACAGCCGATGGTATGTGACGTTTCAGATCCCCGTTGCATTGATTAGCGACGGGATTCAGACTTTTGTAATCAGCGATGAAAAAGGCCATACACTGTCTAGCTTTGCGCTGCTTTCCGGCGAAGCCTTGGCCGAAGATATCCGTGCCGAAGTTGATTTGTTGCGCAGCGAATTAGACCTGCTTAAACAAGCGTTCCGCAAACAATTTCACGATACCCAAACATAAACAGACGGCAGTTTTCACTGCCGTCTGTGGTCTTCAATGATCCGTCACCAGAGGCTTGGGACACTGATCACGCGATCAGTTGAAGTTGTAGATTACCGACACACCCAATGTGTTCACACCTTCGGACAGGTCAGCGTCTGTTTCGCTGTTGTACGATGTTGTGTAGCCAGTCCGCAGCGACAGCGTGTCTGTCATCGCTACGTTCAGCGCCAATTCGTTGACCAGCGTTGTTGCTGTTTCCGAATAGATCACGTCGGTATCGTTCGTGATATAAGTTGTATCGGTCAGACCTTTGAAGATGTTCGAAGACACCGATGCTGCTGCTTCGGATACGTTGGCCATATCAACGCGCTTTGCCACACGGTATCCGGGCCCCGCTTGAACCGACCACTGCATGTCTGCACTGTTATAGATACGGTAACCAAGACCGGCGCCGACAAAGACGTCTTGTGTAAAGTCGCCAGCGGTATCGGCCATGTTGTCAAAGCCTGCTTCGATTTTGCCATAGGCAAAAACGGTCGATGTCAGATCACGACGATAGTCGATCCCGGCCAGCAGCGTGTCTTCGGTTTTGACACCATCGGTTTCGCCGTAAGCAAGCGTTGCAGTCACGTCGATACCGTTCACGCCATCATAGGTGCCGTAGCGCAGGCCAAGCCCGATGTCGGTCGTGGTGCCATCGTCGTCTTTGACAGACGTTCCGCGCAGCGCAACCGAACCATATGCGCCCAATTCACGGCCTTCGTTGCCAAAACGACCGATATCGCGATCACGATCCTCTTCGATAGCCTCTTCCAGATCTTCAACTGAATCGACAGAGGCATCGGCGTTCGAGAATGCTGTGGTTTGCGCGGCACCGGCTGTTGCGACAAAGGCGCTGATCACAGCAATGATAAATGTGTTGTTGGTCATGGGTCTATCCTCTCCCAAAAAGGTGACCCGCCCTATTTCCAGAACGGGAGCATCTCTGCTAGGGATTGCCTAAAGACGTCTTATCAATAAGAGAAATTCAAAATAATCATGCTTAAAACGATATTTTGTTATTTAATGTCGTGATCTGTTCCCAAAACGTCAACATCATGGTCTCCGCTGATGTCACGCAACCGCGCGAGGACAGCATCACCGTCCGCTTCTGCGCCATGGGCGACCCGGTGCAGGATGCTGTCGGCAGTCTGGCGAATTTCGGGGTCCAGGTCTTCGCGCCATACAGCCCAAACGGGGTAGGGAAAGCGTGGTGCATCGGGGACCAGATGCAGTTGGCCGGAATCAAGGTATTTTTTGACGTAGCGCGCAGGCAAATACGCGGCCCCGTCGCGGTTCACGACAAATTCGGCAACCATTGCGCCCAATGAAAACGTGAGGCCCGGGTTGGTCAGGTCGGGCAAGGCCAGCGCGTGCGCGGTCACAAATTCTGGCCCCCAGTCGACAAAGACATACTTCCCCTTGAGGTCCATCGTCGGGTCCGGCCAAGACGCAACCAACACCAGCTCCTCCTCCAGAACATGCTCTGCGACCAGCCCCGGACGCAGTTGCGGCATATAAAACAGCCCCACCTGCATGATGCCTTCCATCAGAAAACGGGTGAGCCGGTCGGGCATGCCCAGTTCGGCGCGAATGTTCAGGTCAGGCATTTCGGCGCGCAAGCCGTCAATCAGGCGAAACCCTAACCGCGGCCACAGGGAATATTGTGCGCCTATGGTCAGGCTGCGTGTAAATCCGGCGGGGATGGCAACCTGTTGACGCGCTTCTTCCCACACGCGGATCATCGATTGGGCGTAGCGTTCAAATTCTCGGCCGGCATTGGTAAGCTCCGCCCCCGCCTTGGACCGCGTAAACATTTGCTTGCCCAAGGTGTCTTCGAGGCGCTGAATACGCAAAGACACGGCCGATTGCGTGACATAAAGCCGATCAGACGCCGACACAAATGACCCTGTCGCCGCCACCTCGAGAAAGGTTTTTAGCAAAGTGATGTCCATGTCTGCCTCCTGTTGTAATTATTTAGGCTACTCTGGTTTCATATGTGCAATCCGCGCGACATTCACCCATGATATTTCCATATGCCACAGCGACCTGACGCCACGTAGACAGTGACGTGCGCGTCAACTTGCGCCATGATTTGCCAAAATGGGAGGCACGCAATGACCGATTATCCACATCTTTTGGCACCGCTTGATCTGGGGTTTACGACGCTGAAAAACCGCGTGCTGATGGGGTCGATGCACACCGGGCTTGAGGAAACCAAAGACTGGAACCGCGTCGCCGAATTTTATGCGGCACGCGCCCGCGGCGGGGTTGCGTTGATGGTCACAGGCGGCATTGCGCCCAACCCTGAAGGCGGCGTTTTTCCCGGGGCGGCAGGGCTTTATACACCCGCAGATATCGACAACCACCGCATCGTCACGGACCGCGTACACGACGCGGGTGGCAAGATCGCGATGCAAATCCTGCATGCGGGCCGTTATGCCTATAGCCCCAAATGCGTGGCCCCCTCTGCCATCAAATCCCCGATTTCACCTTTTCCACCACAAGAGCTTGATGCGGATGGTATCGAAAAGCAAATCGCCGATATGGTGACCGCCGCCATCCGCGCCCAAGAGGCAGGCTATGACGGCGTCGAGGTGATGGGATCAGAAGGATATTTCCTAAATCAATTCCTCGTTACGCATACCAATAAGCGTGACGATGGATGGGGCGGATCCTATGAGAACCGCATGCGCCTGCCCGTCGAAGTCGTGCGCCGGGTCCGTGCGGCCGTTGGACCCCATTTCATTGTGATCTACCGCCTGTCCATGATTGATCTGGTGCCCAATGGATCCACTTGGGAAGAGGTCGTGCAACTGGCCAAAGCGGTCGAGGCCGCAGGCGCCACAATTTTAAACACAGGTATCGGCTGGCACGAGGCCCGAATTCCGACGATCGCAACATCGGTGCCTCGCCGTGCTTTTACATGGGTCACAAAAAAGCTGATGGGCGAAGTTTCGATTCCGATCATCACATCAAACCGGATCAACATGCCGGATGTGGCTGAAAACGTGCTTGCGGATGGCTGTGCCGATATAGTCAGCATGGCGCGCCCCTTTTTGGCCGATCCCGATTTCGTGGCCAAGGCCGCGGCGGGTCGGGCCGCGATGATTGCGCCGTGTATTGCGTGCAACCAAGCATGCCTTGACCACACATTTAGCGGCAAGTTGACATCATGTCTGGTGAACCCGCGCGCCTGTCACGAAACCGAATTAACCATCGCGCCCACCGCGACACCCAAAAAAATTGCCGTCGTGGGTGCCGGACCCGCCGGGCTGTCCGCTGCATTGACGGCAGACGCGCGTGGGCATCACGTCACGATTTTCGATAAATCCGATGTGTTAGGCGGCCAGTTGAATATGGCTAAACAAGTCCCCGGCAAAGAAGAATTCTGGGGTTTGGTCGATTATTATGACGCCATGGTCGCGGCGTCTGGCATCACGCTGAACCTTGGCACAACCGCCACCCCCCAGATGCTAAACGGGTTTGACGACATCATCATCGCCACCGGCGTTGCCCCGCGCGACCCGCATATACCGGGACAAGATGGACCCAATGTGCTGTCCTATATTGATGTATTGCGCGGCAAAGCCCCTGTGGGCGACCGTGTTGCGGTGATTGGTGCCGGCGGGATCGGGTTTGACGTCGCCGAGTATCTGGTGACCGCAGACAGTCCGACCGAAAACCTCGCAGAATGGCTGCATGAATGGGGCGTGAGCGACCCGGCGGTAAATCGTGGTGGGTTGCACCCCGATGGGGCACAGCCAGACGCGCCGGTCCGGCAGGTCACGCTGCTACAGCGCAAGTCGGAAAAGCTTGGCAAACGGTTGGGCAAAACAACCGGTTGGATTCACCGCGCTGGCCTGCAAATGAAGCACGTACAGATGGTGGGCGGCGTGAACTATGAAAAAATCGATGCGCAAGGGCTGCATGTGACGACAGGTGAAGCGCGCGAAAATCCGCGGTTGATTGCCGTAGATACAATTGTGCTTTGTGCCGGGCAGGTTCCTGAACGCGGCCTTGCTGATGAGCTGATCGATATGGGCCGGACGGTCCACGTGATCGGCGGGGCAGATGTCGCGGCGGAACTGGATGCCAAACGCGCGATCAATCAAGGCACACGATTGGCAGCGACGTTATAATTTTACACCAATTGTGACGTTTTACGCACCAATTCACACCATGCTTATGACAAATTAGCGGTGATACCGCAGATTTGTCAGGCATTCGTCCCATTCCCGCCTGATTTCAAACGCTATAACACCTGAGATTATTTGACTTTAGGAAGCGCGTATGGATCGTCTGACCGAAATGGAAGCCTTTGCCACAGTTGTTGACCAAGGCGGTTTCACGGACGCAGCCAAAAAAATGGGCATCTCGAAATCGGCGGTGTCGAAACATGTGTCCGCTCTTGAGGCACGGTTAGGTGCCCGCCTGCTGAACCGCACGACCCGGCGTGTTAGCCCGACCGAAATCGGCCTTGCCTATTATGATCGCGCGCGGCGGGTGCTAAATGATGCCGGTGAAGCAGACGCGTTGGTCACGTCGATGCAATCAGCACCATCGGGGCTGTTGCGGATCAGCGTTGCGACAGATTTCGGGGTTAATCATTTGTCGCCGGTTTTGGGGACCTTCTTAAGCGAATTCCCTGATATCACTGTGAACATGGTGCTGAACAATCGCTACGTCGAGCTGATATCAGAAGGGTTCGATATGGCGGTGCGAATCGGTGAACTGGAAGACAGCACACTGCAGGCGCGCAAATTGACTGAAACGAACCGACGGATGATCGCAAGCCCTGCATATTTTGAACAATACGGCCGCCCCGAAAAGATCGATGACCTGAACAACCACAAGTTGCTGCACTATTCCAATCAGTCAAATTCGGCAGTCTGGAAGTTGACAGCACCGTCTGGTGAAAAACGGCAAGTGCGCACCGCAGGTTGGTTGACCGTGAACGATGGGCAGTCGTTGTTGAATGCATGTATTGGGGGTCTTGGCATCGCGTATTTGCCGAATTTTCTGTACGCAGATGCAATGCGTAACGGATTGGTCGAAGAAGCGATCCCCGAGCTTCCGGTCGAAACCCAAGGCATTTACGCAGTCTATCCACCGGGCCGGTTCACACAACCTAAGGTGCGCGCGTTCATCGACTTTTTGGCGCATGCCTTCGCGGATAAGGGCCCGAACGCCTGGTAAACGGTGCGAAGTAAGAAACAGTTAAAGATTTAGTCACACATTGCCCCCTACTGTTCTGTACTCATGAACAGGACAGGCGCCATGGACAAGTTGATGCACCGGCTAGAACTGCGCGGCATGCTCGGTGTGGCGACCGCGTTCCTGCTTTCGGTGTCTCTGGTTGCGCTCGCAAACTACGGGTTCGCAAAACTGTATGGTATTACCGACATCCTGCCAGCGTCCCTATATTTCGCGCACGCGGTTTTTGTTGGTGGCCCGTTCGCGGTAATGGTTTTGACCATCATCATGTATCAACTGCGTTTGCAACGGAAGCTATGGGTGCTGTCGCGCAAAGATGGGCTGACGGGTATCAATAACAGACGTACATTCCTTGAATCCACGCGTCGGCGTCTAGGCGAAGGTAAAACGGGTGTTTTTCTGCTGCTAGATGCCGACAATTTCAAGGTGATCAACGATACATATGGTCATCAGGCTGGTGACAACTGCCTGAAAGCCATTGCCTTCACGCTTGAGGGAAGCGTGCGCCAGAATGACGTTGTGGGGCGCATCGGGGGCGAAGAGTTCGCAATATTTCTGAGCGACACAACACTGGCCCAAGCCAAGGTTATTGGCGAACGGCTGACAAAGCCAATCAGCTTTCAGATCAGCACAGATCAACCGCAGACGTTCTGGGTGACACTTTCTGTGGGCGCTGCGTTGCATTGTCCCGATACGTCGCTTGATGCGCTGATCGCACATGCAGACGAGGCGCTATATCATGCAAAGCACAACGGGCGCGCGCGGCTTGAGGTTTGGACAGATTTGGCCTGCAGTGCCTAGAGGATCAAGGTTGAACCGACGTGATAATGACCTCGACACGCCGGTTTTCCTCTCGGCCTGCGTCAGTCTGGTTGTTGGCAATCGGCGCCAGATAACCCATGCCTTCGGCGGCGACCTGAGACCGGTTAACCCCGTATTGCGCAATCAGGCGCTCGCGCACAGATCCCGCCCGGCGTTTTGACAGCGCGATATTCGCGTCCAAGCTACCTTCGGCATCGGTATGGCCGACCAACGCGACCTGCAAATCCGGCGCCGCGGCAAGGTAGTCTGCCAATGCCTGAAGCGACGCGAAATCGCCATCATCCAATTGCGCCGATCCGGTATCGAACATCAGGTCCGACAAAACCGCGCGCCCGACATCATCAAGTCGGCCAGCGAGGGTTGTTGCATCCGATGTGCCGGGCGCGCGCAAGGCAGGCCCTTGGCCCATCGACACCTGCGCAGCATCGGTATTTGCCGGAGCCACATGCGTCACCTGCACGAACCCCGCACGCGCCGTTCGACTGATAAACAAGGTAAGATATTCGGGGCCATCAGCGCCGAACCGCTTGGCTGATAGAAACCGAAAATCGCCCAGATTGATCTGCATTTCGGGTGGCGGCAGCGTTGCCGTACCGAACCGAAAATCAAACCCGCCACAGGCCTCGGTTTGGCATTCAAACAAAATTTGGTAGCGGTCATTCCGCAATTGGTCGCGCAGCGGACGCAGCATTTGCAGGGTGGTCAGCGCCTGCGCATTGATGCGCCATGCCTGCTGGATGACTTGCCCCTCGACGACGTCTGCCGGCAAAATATCATTTGCCCAAATGCCCGTTGGCACAGCATAGCTATCAAGCGGGCTGATATGTTCGATTTGAAGGTTTGCATTGCTTGGAAAACTGAGTGTCTGCGCCCGCGCCGCGCCAGCAACCACCACCATAAAAATAACTGCAAAACAAAGCTGCAGGACTTGCTGGGCTTGGGTGCGTGGGGTCAACGTATCACTCCGACAGAATCCGATAGTGGTATTGTCCCACAAGGGTCATTCCGAGGGAATTATAGAGCGCATTTGCACCGCTATTTTCCTGCGTTGTGACCAACGTCATATAGGTGGCACCTTGCGCCTGCGCCCAAACCGCCGCCGCCTGCGTTAAGTCCCGCGCGAGCCCCATACGACGGTGGCTTTTTGCAACCTCAAGGGCGTGGATCATGGCGCAATTTGCGGCAATCGCGACATACGCTGTGCCAGCGGCAACACCGTCAATGCGCCCTAAAATGGTTGTCTTGGGGTCACGCGCCCGGTCCATAATCGCTATCCGCCCAAGACCCACGCCACCCGCCGCCCAGATTGCGACCTGTTCCGCCTGTGGCGGCCAAACTTCGGACGTGCGGTCCGCAGACGGGCCACCCGCCGCAATTTTTGCAATGTCGGCGGCATACATATTGACCGGGTCTTTGATGGTGTAGCCACGCGCGGCCAACACCGCGTCAAGCCTGTCTTCGCCATGACGCAGCATGAAAATAGGGCGCTGGCCGCCATCGATCATCGCGGCTTCGGCGGTCACAATGTCACGGTCTTCAAAGGCAAGTTCCGCTGTTGCTGCATTGACCCTGCTGCTGTTGCTGTCGTCTAGGCGCACGGTCCACGGACCCATCGCCTGTTTGACCGCAGCGGGCCATGTTCCGTCGATTACCGCGTAAAGTTTTTGTGCGTCAGGCAAATTCATACGCCGAAAACCTTTTTTAATGCTGCGAATGCAACATCAAGACGGGTCGTGTCTTGGCCGCGCAGCACCAGATTGGTGCCGTGTATCCCATCCTTTTGAAACGGATAAGACCCAACAGAAAGGTCGGCGTATGCTTGCGCAAATGCCGTTAAGGGGGCCGCGACATCGCCTTCGCCTTGCAGCAAGGGCAGTGTGCGCGACTGCAAAGGTGCACCGCCGGTCATTTTCGGCAGGACGCTTGCGACCATTGCCTGAAACACCGATGGCACACCGGCCATCACATGCACATTTCCCAAACTGAAACCTGGCGCCACACTGACGGGGTTATCGATCAGCGTCGCACCATCGGGAATCCGTGCCATGCGCAGGCGCGCCGCGTTCAGTTCTTTGCCGGACCGGTCGTAATGGTTCTGCAACAGCGCGCGCGCGTCGTCGCGCACGTCGATAGGCGTGTCAAACGCCGCCGCAATGCAGTCTGCGGTAATGTCATCGTGGGTCGGCCCGATGCCGCCGCTGGTGAACACATGGTCATACGCCTCGGCCAGCGCCTGAACTGCGGCAATAATTGCGGGGCGGTCGTCGCTGACGACCCGCACTTCGCGCAGATCAATCCCGGCTTCGGTCAGCTGTCCGGCCAGATAGTGCATATTCGCATCGCGCGTGCGCCCCGAAAGGATTTCGTCCCCGATCACAAGCATCGCAGCGGTTGGGTTAAACATGGGTGGTTCTCCTGTCTTGCGCAAATGGTTATAAGCCGCCCTATGGAATTTGCCACGCCTCTTATCCCTGCCCGTCTGATCCGCCGCTACAAACGGTTTCTGGCCGATGTCACATTGCCAGATGAAACCACAGTAACCGTTCATTGTCCGAACCCGGGTTCGATGATGGGGTTGTCCACGCCGGGTACCAAAGTGTGGCTTGAGCCCAATAGCGACCCAAAGAAAAAACTGAAATACGGCTGGCGGTTGGTCGATCACGAAAACGGGCATTTCACCGGGATCGATACATCTGTGCCGAACAAAGCGCTGAAAGCGGCGCTGAGCGCGCATCAGGTCCACGGACTGCCCCCATATGTCGCCGTCCGCCCAGAGGTGAAATACGGTGAAAATAGTCGCATCGACTTTTTGCTCAGTGGGGCAGGCAAGGACATTTATGTCGAGGTCAAAAGCGTGACCCTGTGCCGCACAAATGGTTTGGCCGAATTTCCTGACAGCGTGACGGCCCGTGGCACAAAGCATCTGCATGAACTGGCACAGATGGCCCGTGCGGGGCACCATGCCGTCATGTTTTTTCTGGTGCAGCGCACCGATTGTACAGCAATGACTTTGGCGAACGACATTGACCCGACCTATGCAAAGGCATTCGCGGATGCGCGTGCTGCGGGCGTCGTATGCCTTGCCCAATGTTGTGATATCACGCCGCGGGCGATCACGCTTGGGCATGCGATCCCACAGGTCCCCTAGCGCTTTTGCTGAAAATCGCCTATGTCGCGCTGGACATAAGAAGGAAAACGACCGTGGACACAAACAAAGGCCGCATCACGAAAGACGGAATTCGCATTTACGCAACCGAAGATTTTGCGCGGATGGCCACGGCAGGCGCGTTGGCCGCGCAAATTTTGGATGACATCGCGCCGTATGTGACCGTTGGTCAAACCACGGGCGAGCTTGATCGATTGATCAGCCAGATGGTCACCGATGCTGGCGCGATTTCCGCGACGATTGGGTACAAAGGTTATCAACACGCAAGCTGCATTTCGGTAAACCACGTCGTATGTCACGGCATCCCCGGCGCGCCAATTCCGATGGCCGCGGGCGAGACCGTGTCGAAAGACCTTGAAAAGCGGCGCCCCGATGACAGCCTGAAAGATGGCGATATCCTGAATATCGATGTGACCGTCATTGTCGATGGCTGGTTCGGGGACAGCAGCCGGATGTATGTCGCAGGCAAACCTAAACCCATCGCGTCGCGCCTGATCCAGGTAACACATGACGCACTGATGGAAGGGATAGCTGCGGCAAAGCCGGGCAACACATTTGGTGACATCGGTCATGCGATCCAAACCTTTGCAGAGGCACAGGGCATGTCGGTTGTGCGCGATTTTTGTGGTCACGGATTGGGGCGCGTGTTTCACGCACCGCCAAATGTCGTGCACTTTGGTCGCCCCGGCACCGGCGCTGTTCTGGAAGAGGGGATGTTTTTTACCATTGAGCCGATGATCAACCTCAAGCGGCCTTATGTCGAAGTCCTGAATGATGACTGGACGGCTGTGACCCGTGATAGATCCCTTTCAGCGCAATTTGAACATTCGATCGGGATCACCGCAACCGGCTGTCAGATTTTCACGCTGTCACCATCCGGCCGGTTCCATCCGACACAAGAAAGCTAAACTTTCTTTGCGAACGACTTGCAACTAGTGACGCCCATCTTTATGTAAGTGGTGTCGCTAGCGGTGGCACCCTTCCCCACATTATTGATGAAAGGATGCACACCATGCACCTGAACAAACATGCCGCATTTGCGGTTGCATTCACCATGACCGCCTCGGCCAGCTTTGCCCAGGATGTGACGCTCCGGTTCCAGCATTTTGTTTCGCCCGCCAGCGCCAACCCGACCCATTTCATGCAGCCTTGGGCGGATGCGATTGAAGAACAGTCAGAAGGCCGCATCAAGGTCGAAATCTACCCGTTTATGCAATTGGGCGGCGCGGCGCCAAATCAATATGACCTTATTCGTGATGGCGCGATTGATGGCGGATGGGTGATCCCATCCTATCAGCCGAACCGCTTTCCCGAAGTCGAAGCGCTTGAGCTGCCGTTTATGACAACCAAGTCCGCAGAGGAAGCAAGCGCTGCGGCGTGGACCTATACGCAAGACTTCCTGATGGATGATTTTGACGACGTCCATGTGATTGCGGCCCACATGCACGGCCCCGGTATCATTCACAAACGCGGTGACGCGATTGCGACGGTCGGGGATTTTGATGGCCTAAAGCTGCGCGGTCCTTCACGCCCCGCGACGATGCTTCTTACCGAATTGGGGTCAACCCCCATCGGTATGCCCGTGCCACAATTCCCGGAGGCGCTGTCCAAAGGTGTTGTGGATGGCGGCGTGATCGCATGGGAAATAGCGCCGTCGCTAAAGCTTGACGAACTGACAGACAGCCATACGGATGTCGCCGGGGATCGGTCGCTCTATAACCTGTACTTCATATGGGCGATGAACAAAGACGTGTATAACGGCATGCCCGACGACCTGCGTGCGATCATCGACGCCAATTCCGGCATGATGGCGAGCATGTGGGCAGGCCGCGCCCATGACACGGGCGATATAGTGGGTCGTGACCTCATGGCCGCCGACGGCAACGACATCGCGACATTGTCCGAGGACGAAACCGCCAGCATCATGGCATTGGGTGATCGCGTTACCGCACAATGGATCACCGAGATGAACGACAAAGGTTATGACGGTGCCGCGCTGGTCGCTGCCGCGCAGGCCGCTGTGGCCGAAAACATCGTCGTTGCCGACTAGCACAATTGCGGTACCTGCCGCCCATCGCGGCAGGTACCTTTAACCCAGCACCGTCAGTTTTGATTAGGTAATCCGCGCGACGACGTAATCGGCCAGATCAACCAACATCGTCTTCAGCGGATGATCAGGGATCACGCCCAGCGCTGATTTCGCTTTTTGCGCCCATGCGATTGCGTCCAAACGGGTCGCTTCCATCGTGCCATGTTTTGCCAAAAGGCTGATCGCGTGATCCAGATCACCGTCTTGCTGTTTGCCTTTTTGGATCGTCCTGACCCAAAAATCACGCTCGGTGGCGTCAGCAGCCGCAATGGCACGGATCACGGGCAAAGTCAGTTTTCGTTCGCGGAAATCATCGCCGACGTTTTTCCCTGTGGCTTTGGTTCCGCCGTAATCCAACAAGTCATCCACAATCTGAAACGCCACGCCCAAGGCATCACCATAATCATATAGCGCCTGTTTGGTCGCGGCGTCCTGGCCCGCGATTTCGCCGCCGACTTCCATCGCAGCCGAGAAAAGTGCCGCCGTTTTACCGCGGACCACCTGAATATAGATGTCCTCGGTCGTGGCCAGATCGCTGGCAGCGGTCAATTGCAGCACCTCGCCTTCGGCGATGGTTGCCGACGCATTGGCCAAAATATCAAGAACCCGCAAAGAGCCGGTTTCGACCATCAACTGAAAAGACCGGGCAAACAGGTAATCACCCACTAACACGCTGGAGGTATTGTCCCAAAGCAGGTTCGCGGTCGGACGTCCCCGACGCTGGCTGCTTTCGTCAACCACATCATCATGCAGCAGGGTCGCCGTGTGAATAAATTCAACGGTCGCCGCAAGGTGGATGTGGTAGGGACCGTCATAGCCACACATGCGCGCCGCCGCGAGCGTTAGCATCGGGCGCAGACGTTTGCCGCCTGCCTCGACCAAATGCGCGGTCACTTCGGGGATGCGGGGTGCGTGTTCGGATGCCATCCGCGCGCGGATCATATCGTTTACTGCGGTCATGTCGTCTGCCAGGGCAGCAGCCAATTGTTCGTGTGGTTTGGTGGCAGCTTGATCAAGGCTCATCGGCGGTTCCGTCATGTGATAGACAAAGGCAACGCCCCGTCTTAGGTCATAGGTATGAAAGAGCTTTTGCGCACCAACGACCCGACTGTCATTGCTTTTGCAACCGCCCTGCTGGACAGCGAGGGTATAGACTGCTTCACCTTCGACGTAAATATGAGCGTGCTTGAAGGCAGCATAGGCATAATGCCACGGCGGCTGATGGTGCTGGACCGTGATATGTTCATCGCCGAAGCAATAATGCGCGACGCGCAGATTGATTTAGGCCGTGAATAACGATCTGACACAAGATGACTTTCTGGGTGGCAAGCTGCGTGTGTGGCAACCGCGCAAAGGCTACCGCGCGGGCGTCGATCCTGTTTTGCTTGCCGCGAGTATTGCCGCAAAGCCGGGCCAAACAGTGTTGGAGTTGGGCTGTGGGGTTGGCGTGGCCTCGCTGTGTTTGTCGGCACGCGTTCCGGGCCTTGCGATCACGGGTGTCGAACTGCAACCTGATTACGCAGATCTTGCACGCCGGAACGCATTGGAAAACAATGCCCCGTTCGAGGTGCTGACCGCTGATTTGCGCAACCTGCCTGCCGCGTTGCGCCAGCAGAGATTCAATCATGTGATCATGAACCCACCCTATTTCGACCGCACGGCCAGTGTCGCGGCATCAAACGCGGGTCGCGATGTTGCGTTGGGGGGTGATACACCGCTGGCCGATTGGCTGGATATCGGTGCGCGGCGGGTGGGTCCGCGGGGGTATTTGACAATTATCCAGCGTATGGAGCGGCTACCCGAAGTGATTGCCGCAGTGCAGGGGCGGTTGGGCGCATTGATTCTGCGCCCGATTGCAGGTCGTGAAAACCGTGCACCTGAATTATTTTTGCTGCAAGCCCGCCAAGAGGGCCGCGCCGCATTTCGCATGACCCCGACGCTGGTCATGCACGACGGTACGGCGCATGTTGACGATCAGGAAACCTACACAACACAGGTGCGCGCAGTACTGCGCCACGGCGCCGCATTGCCCGATTGGGCTTAATCATTTGGCAATAATTTTCAAGCAGCCTGACTTCACGCTGTCTTGTAATCTTGCAGCGTGACTTTGCGTCACAAATGTGTTGCAATTGAATTATTCAAAACCCCAGAGGAGGACGACCATGAGCTTGAGTTCACACCTGCAGGAACTGAAGAAAAAACACCAATACCTCTCTGATAACGTCGAAATGATGCAGCGCAGTCCTGCAACCGACGATCTTGAAATTGCGCGGATGAAAAAGCAAAAGCTCGCGCTGAAGGAAGAGATCGCGAAACTCAGCACACACTGATGACACCTAAGGCAGTATCTGCCGAAGCGTGGGATTTAGCTGCCATAGTTGGGCACGCGTCCCCGGGTGACTGATGTCTGTGACGTCTCACGCAAAGATGCGGCCATACCACACATAAAAAGGGGCCACACCGATCGGACGTGGCCCCTTTTTATTGTCTTCGTGGTCGATCAGACCATGTACTGACCGCCGTTCGCCGTCAGGGTCGACCCGGTGATAAAGCCCGCATCATCCGACGCCAAGAAAACAACAGCCCGTGCAATTTCCGATGCTTCGCCTAAGCGGCCAACGGGAATTTGCGGTAAAATCACTTCGTTCATGACTTTTTCGGGAATCGTGCTCATCATTTCGGTATTAATGTAACCCGGCGCAACCACGTTGACGGTAATGCCAGCGCGCGCGCCTTCTTGCGCCAGCGACTTGGTAAAGCCGATGTCGCCAGCCTTGGCCGCCGCATAGTTTGCTTGGGCGAATTGACCCTTTTGACCATTGATCGAACTGATTGTGATGATCCGCCCGAATTTGCGTTCGCGCATACCGGGCCAAACGGGGTGGGTCATGTTGAACACACCTGACAGGTTGGTCGAAATAACCTCGTTCCACTGCTGTGGTGTCATTTTGTGGAATGGGGCGTCGCGGGTGATGCCAGCATTGTTGACCAAAATTTCGACCGGACCTAGATCGGCTTCGATCTGGGCGATGCCAGCTGCGCAAGCGTCATAATTCCCGACATCCCATTTATAGGTTTTGATCCCGGTTTCCGCCGTAAATGCTGCGGCTTTTTCGTCGTTCCCGGCATAAGTCGCCGCGACAGTATAGCCAGCGTCCTTAAGAGCCGTTGAAATTGCTGCGCCGATTCCGCGCGAGCCGCCAGTAACGAGGGCTACTCGTGTCATATGTCTCTCCTCCCAGAGAATTTGGTTAAGCAATGTTATTGCAAAATAAGTTCACGTTGCGAAATATAGTTACGCGCGCTCGACGCACATTGCAACACCCATACCGCCACCTATGCACAAAGTCGCAAGACCTTTTTTCGCCCCGCGGCGTTTCATTTCAAACAGGAGGGTATTCAAAACGCGACATCCAGAGGCACCAATCGGGTGACCAATTGCGATCGCACCACCATTCACGTTCACAATCGCAGGGTCCCAACCCATTTCCTTGTTCACGGCGCAGGCCTGCGCGGCAAACGCTTCGTTCGCCTCGACCAAATCAAGGTCTGACACGCTCCATCCCGCTTTCTCAAGCGCCTTGCGCGACGCCATAACCGGTCCCACGCCCATGATCGATGGGTCAAGTCCGGCTGTCGCATACGAAGCGATCCGCGCAAGCGGTTCGATCCCACGCCTTTCGGCGTTGGCAGCGGACATCAGCAAAGTTGCGGCCGCACCGTCGTTCAGGCCTGATGCGTTAGCGGCAGTCACAGACCCATCTTTTGCGAACGCAGGGCGCAGTTTTTGCATGGCTTCCATCGTTGCGCCGTGGCGGATGTATTCGTCTTGATCAACGGCCACCTCTCCTTTGCGGGTTTTCACCATAAACGCGACGATCTCGTCCGCAAATTTTCCAGCCTTTTGCGCGGCTTCCGCTTTGTTCTGGGATGCGACCGCAAAAATGTCCTGATCCTCGCGGGTAATCCCCCACTTGCTCGCGACATTTTCGGCAGTCTGACCCATGTGGTAGTTATTAAACGCATCCCACAGACCATCGCGGATCATCGTGTCGATGAACTGCATGTCGCCCATCTTTTGACCCGGGCGCAGCAGCGCCGCATGCGGGCTCATTGTCATGTTTTCTTGACCACCCGCAGCGACGATATCTGCATCGCCCAGCTGAATATGTTGTGCGCCGAGCGCAACCGCACGCAGACCAGAGCCACATACTTGGTTAATACTCCAAGCAGCGGATTCGATGGGAAGTCCTGCGTTGATGTGCGCCTGACGCGCCGGGTTTTGCCCTTGGGCGGCCGTCAGAACTTGCCCCAAAATCGTCTCGCTGACCTCTGATTTGTCGATACCGGCGCGCGCAACAACTTCTGCGAGCACCGCGGCGCCTAAATCATGTGCGGGCGTGGTGGCGAAAGCACCGCCAAAGCTGCCAACAGCAGTACGGGCGGCAGATGCGATAACGACGTTGGTCATGGAAAATCCCCTCAGGTTTGCTAACTTGAGGTAACGGTGCCACTTACCCATGTCAGGCGCAAGATAACTTGCGGCCTAAAAATGCGGTTAAATGTCAAACTTTGGTACACCAAAGTAGTAGCCTTGCAGGCAATCGACACCCAAGGCGCGCAGAAACCCGGCCTCTTCCTTGGTTTCGACTCCGTCCGCAATTGCAAACATTTCAAACTGATGCGCGACCGTAAGCAATGCCTCTGTCAGCACTTGGTTGTCAGGATCAGACGCGATCCCCCTGACAAAACTTTTGTCGATTTTGACGAGATCAAAAAAGAAATCTTTTAAATGGCGAAACGCGGTTAAGCCTGCTCCAAAACCGTCCAACGCAAACGACACGCCCTTTGGTTGTATTTCAGTCATAAAGCGAATGACATTTTCATGCAGCATCATTGCCGATGTTTCGCTGATTTCAAAAATCAAACGGTCCCCGGGGTTGGACCGGTGCAACATCCCCCGGTCCAGAATACGCCGCCATTCACCATCGCCGATGGAGCGTGCCGATAGGTTTACGGACAACCGCAAATTTGGCCGTTGGACCAGTGTTTTGAGCGCAAGATCAAGCGTTACACAGTCAATTTGACGCCCCATGACGGTTTCTTCGACAAGCGACATAAAATGCGCGGCGGGAATAATGCGCCCCGCATCATCCATCAATCGAATCAATCCTTCGTAGAATGCAATACGCGGGGTCGCGTCAGCGGTGTAAATCGGTTGAAACGCTAGCCTTACCCGCCCCGCATCCAGTGCGGCACGTACCAAATTCATCACGTCTGAATCCCTGCTTGCCATTGCATACTGGAACGGATCCGCAAGCGCGTGATCATCAATTTCTGTGCGGGTGCGAGATGTGTTTTGCATTTGTCAGGCCCATGAATACGCGCCCACCATCAACCAATGCAGCTAAAATCTGATTAACGCGCACCGCTACCAGCGATTTAGCGCGTCTTCATCCGTGGCTTTGGCCGCGACCCATTCCGCGCTGGTTGCTGTCACCTCTTTTTTCCAAAAAGGTGCGCGTGATTTCAGGTAATCCATCAGGAAATCCGCAGCAGCAAATGCCGCTGCACGATGTCCGGCCGCTGTGGCCACCATCATGATAGGTGCGCCGGGACTGAGCGTGCCATACCGGTGAATCACCAGAACATCCATCAGATCCCATCGCGTAACGGCTTGGGCTGCAATGTTCGCAATCGCATGTTCCGTCATGCCCGGATAGTGTTCGATCATCATATGCTGAAGATCGCCATTTGTATCACGCACAACCCCCGTAAAGCTGACAACCGCACCGACATCAGTCCGACCTTTGGCAAAGTCGTTCAGCTCTGCGCCCGCGTCGAACGCCGCTGTTTGCACACGGACGGTCATTTAGCCCCCCGTCATCGGCGGGAAAAACGCGACCTCGGAAACGCCGGCAAGGGGGGCGTCAAATTCAGCAAGTTCTTGATCAAGCGCGACGCGCAGCGCGGTCAGGTCGGCAAAGGCCGCCGCATAGCGTTCTTCCTTTGCGCTTAGTTCAGCGACAAGGTCAGCCACAGTCGCTGCATCCGATTGGACCTGTTCTTGGGGGATGCCGATCCGTTCACGCACCCAAGCAAAATAGACGATATTCATTGTCCATCCTTCAGATACGGTCGCGCCTTTGAAAAATAGTCCCAGCCGGTGACAACCGTAAGAACGGCGGCAACCCACAATACGACAACGCCTGACCACCAGCAGATCAGTTCGCCTTGATGCTTCCAAAGCAGGCCGTTCACATCGGGGGTGGTTCCGTTTAGCGCAGCCTCAACTGCGTCTTGCGTCATCGCCAAAGCGTCGATCGCGAGATAGTGTTTGAAAGCACCGGCTGCGAACAACAACGCGATGCCGACCATTTGCGCCGTGGTTTTCCACTTTGCCAGCTTTGTCACCTTTAGGGTGCCCGCGGTATCGCCCAAAAATTCGCGCAGGCCCGATACAAAAACCTCGCGGAACATAATGAGCGTGGCGGGAAGAAGAATCCACGGGTTCATGCCTGAAAATCCGGTGATCACCAGCAGCGCGATGATGACCATGGCCTTGTCAGCAATCGGGTCAAGCATCGTACCTAGCTTGCTTTCTTGTTTCCAAGCACGCGCCAAATACCCGTCAAGGAAATCTGTCAGCGCCGCCAGCACAAACAAAACAAGCGCAAACCAGTCGGCCCAAGGCCGATTGAAGTACAAGAACATGATCACCACACCGGGCGCAGCGGCCAGTCGCAGGATCGTCAGGAAGTTTGGTAAATTGAGTGTCATAGTTTTACCTACCGCGATTGCAACGTGCTGACCATATCCGTCTTTTCCGAAAATGACCTATCCACGATTAGGGCATATAAAATGCGTGTGTCATCCGTTTTCATGAAAGAAATCGTAGATCGTTTGCGCCATATTGTCCGATACGCCAACCACAGCCTTCAGGTCCATCAAGTTGGCGCGCGCCACAGCTTTGGCTGATCCAAAGTGTGCCAACAGCGCCCGTTTGCGGGTGGCGCCGACGCCTGGAACATCATCAAGCGGGGTTGCCCCGATCGCCTTGCTGCGTTTCGCACGGTGGGTACCAATGGCAAAGCGGTGCACCTCGTCGCGCATCCGCTGAATGAAATAGAGGACAGGATCGTTGTGGCGCAGCGCCTTGACGGGTTTTCCCGTGCGGTAAAATTCCTCTTTGCCTGCGTCCCGGTCTTCGCCCTTTGCGACCCCGATCATCGGGATGTCACTGACGCCAAGTTCATCCATAATCGCCCGCACCGAACTGACCTGCCCCGCGCCCCCGTCGATCAACAGCAGGTCTGGCCACGCACCAGACGTGCGATCGGGATCTTCTTTCAAAAGGCGTTGAAAACGGCGGGTCATCACTTCTTTCATCATCCCGAAATCGTCGCCCGGCGTCAGGTGGTCACCACGAATATCGAATTTGCGGTATTGGTTTTTTTCGAATCCGTCGGGGCCGGCGACGATCATCGCGCCCACCGCATGCGCCCCTTGAATGTGCGAGTTGTCGTAAACTTCGATCCGCTGTGGCACCTTGGGCAGATCAAACGCGTCGGTCAGCCCTTGCAGCAGACGGGCCTGCGTGGCCGTTTCCGACATCTTGCGCGCCAGACTTTCGCGTGCGTTGCGCAGGGCATCACGCACTAAATCCGCCCGCTCCCCGCGTTGGGGCACCAAGACATCGACCTTGCGACCGGCCTTTTGAATCAGCGCGTCTATCATCAGTTCTTCGTTATCCAACCCATGCGACAGGATCACAAGTTTGGGGGGTTCACGGTTGGTGTAGAATTGGCCAACAAAGGCTTCCATCACCTCTGACAGGTCTTCGTCGCCCGCGATGCGGGGATAAAAATCGTGGTTGCCCCAGTTTTGATTGGCGCGGATAAAAAACACCTGCACGCAGGCCTGACCACCATCGGTATGCAGCGCGATCACATCCGCCTCGGGCGTGCCTTGGGGGTTCACGCCTTGGGTTGCTTGCACCTGCGTCAGCGCCTGAATCCGGTCGCGCAACGCGGCCGCCCGTTCAAATTCAAGATCATCAGAAGCAGCCCGCATTTGTGACGCCAAGGTTTCCTGAATACGCTTGGTACGCCCGCGCAAGAATTGTTCTGCCTCATGTACCATCTCGGCATAGTCTTCATGCGAAATTTTTCCGCAACAGGGCGCCGTGCAACGTTTGATCTGATACTGAAGACACGGGCGGCTGCGGTTTTCAAATTCGATGTCCGTACAGGTCCGCAACATAAACACTCGCTGCAATTGGTGCAGCGTCCGGTTGACGGCACCCGCGCTGGCAAAGGGGCCAAAATAGCTGCCTTTTTCGCGCTTGGCGCCGCGGTGTTTTTTGATCTGGGCATAGGCGTGTGACCCTGTCACCAGAATGTTCGGAAACGACTTGTCGTCACGCAGCAAGACATTGTAGCGCGGCTTGAGCTGCTTGATCAGGTTTTGTTCAAGCAGCAAGGCTTCGGTTTCGGTTTGGGTGGTCAGAAACATCATCGACGCTGTTTCCGTGATCATACGCGCAATCCGGGGGGAATGATTGCCGGGGCGTGCATAGCTACTTACACGGTTACGCAAATTGCGCGCCTTGCCCACATACAAAACCCGGCTTTCCGCATCCAGCATCCGGTACACACCCGGAGACGAATCCAACAGCCGCAGATAGCTGTGGATCAGGTCGTATCCAGTCAGAGATGTCGTCGCGGGTTGGTCTGTCATGCGAAAAGCTGATTCTATTTGGGCTGCAATGGTAGCGCGGTCGGGACAAGAGAAAAGGTATCCACCGTTTCTGTGGATAAGTCAGTGGAGTTTTCTGTGAGAAGGGAAAATTCTCTAGGCTTTTAGCGGGGTTCGTCTGTTTGATTAAAAAACAGGCAATTATTCAAGCCACTGAAATATATTAATATTTTTATTACCATCTCCTTAACGCCCTGAAATTTGGTTAATTATGACACTTCTGTGAATGGCGTGCGGGGCGCGTGTACAACTATAACGACCTACTCGACCCCAAGCACGTCCGGCGTCTGCCACGCAAGGTGCTGCCCCCCATCCACAGCAATCATTTGCCCCGTCACCGCTGGCGCATCCAGAAAGTATCCAAGCGCCGCAGTGATGTCGGACGGGTTTGCACCGCGACCCAGAATTGTGGCGCCACGTTGGGCCTGAAAATGGCTTTCGGTTTGGCGATGCCCCTGCAAAGTGGGCCCCGGACCGATGCCGTTGACACGGACGTTGGGCGCAAGCGCCTGCGCCGTCGTTTGTGTCATCGCCCACAGGCCCATTTTAGCGATGGTATAGGTCATGAATTCGGGCGTCAGTTTATGCACCCGCTGATCCAGCATGTTAACGATCAATGCCTGCGCAATTGGTTCCGCCTGCGCGTCTGGTTCGGCCTGCGGCGCCTGCGCTGCGAATTGCTGCGTCAAAACAAAAGGTGCGCGCAGATTTGACCCCAGATGCCGGTCCCAACTATCGCGGGTTGCCGAGGTCAGGTTGTCATATTCAAAAATCGAGGCATTATTGACCAGACAGGTCAATGCGCCCCCCAAACCATCGACCGCGCGCCCAACCAACGCTTGCGCCGCCGCTTCGTCCAACAAGTCAGCTTGTAGTGCAACGGCCGTGCGACCCATCGCCCGGATTTGCGCAACCGTGTCGTCGGCCCCTGCCCGTGACCCTGCATAATGCACGGCAACGTCATATCCGCGCCGCGCCAAGTAGAGCGCCATCGCCTGACCCAGCCGCGCGCCCGCACCTGTTACCAATGCCTTCATGGTCGTCCCTTTTCACACGCGCACGGCCCTTTGCCGATGCGGTAACGTTGGCATTTCGGGCATTTGGCATCCTGCAACCGTTGCTGCCACGGAAACCGGAATTTCCCGAAAATTCCGAGCACGACAATAAATGCCAGAAACAGAAAGACGCCTCTGATGATCACAGGCCAAACCTTGCATATGCCGCACGCTCTTCGATGCCGGCAACCGCGTCACCGACAATTTGCGCGCCAAACCGTGACAGGATGGATTTCCTTTGGCCATAGCGGCGGAACTGGGTCTTGTCGCCAAACCGCTGTTTCATCACTGGCACCAAATGCCCGATCCCGTCGACCAGCCCCGCATCGACCCCCTTTTGGCCGATGAAGACATCGCCTGTGAACAGGTCGGGATTGTCTGACAGTTTAGGACCGCGCCGCGATTTGACATAGGCGATAAAGGTGGCATGCAAGTCATCAAGCCACCCCTTGAGCTTTTTCAGGTCGGCGGGGTTTTCGGGTTTGAACGGGTCCATCATGGATTTCGATTTACCCGCCGTGTGCACCCGGCGTTCGATCCCATAGTTGGCAATTGCCTCATGGGCACCAAAACCGGCACTGATCACACCAATCGACCCCGTCAGCGAACAGTCATCAATGAAAATTTCATCCGCGGCACATGCCAACCAATAGCCCCCCGATGCCGCCACATCTTCGACAAAGGCAAAAACAGGTACTTTCTTTTCATCCGCCAACCGCCGGATGCGCGCCGCGATCAACGAAGATTGCACAGGGGAACCGCCTGGGCAGTTGATTTCCAGCGCAACTGCGGCGGGTTTGCCTTTGCGAAACGCCTTTTCAAGCACCGGTGCCAGAGACGGGTGATCAAGCCCGCGCCCGCTGTTGGTGATTGCGCCCTGTAGACGGACGACGGCAACAAACGGATCAGGTTTGAGGAACGGAATATAGCGTTTCATATCATTTCCCCACAGCAGGTCATTGCCGAATGCGCCAGCCGGTCCGGAAAATCCAACCGATGATGCCAAGGCAGACAACCGTAAACAGCGTGATCGCAGCCAAGGATACACCAATATCCACATCAGCCACCCCAAAGAACGCCCAGCGGAACCCTGAGATCAGGTAAACCACCGGATTGAACATCGCGATGGTCTGCCAAATGCCGGGCAGCATCGACACCGAATAGAATGAACCGCCCAGAAAAACCAAAGGCGTGATCACCAACAGCGGGATCAGTTGCAACTGTTCAAAGTTGCCAGCCCAAATCCCGATGATAAAGCCAAGCAATGCAAAGCTGATACAGGTCAGCGTCAGGAATGCGATCATTGCGATGGGGTGTGCAATTTGAAGGTCCACGAAAAAGAACGCCGTAATCAGGATGATAACGCCGATAAACATGGCCTTGCTTGCGGCAGCGCCAACATAGCCCGCGACGATTTCAAGAAAACTGACAGGCGCCGAAAGAAGTTCGAAAATAGTGCCGGTAAATTTGGGAAAATAGATCCCAAAACTGGCATTGGTTGTGGCCTGCGTCATCACTGACAACATGATGAGCCCGGGCACAATAAACGCGCCATATGGCACGCCTTCGACTTCGTCGATGCGGCTGCCAATCGCAGCCCCAAAAACGATGAAGTACAGGGATGTGGACAGAACGGGCGAAATAATGCTTTGCGCGATTGTGCGGAAAAACCGCTTCATCTCGGCCCGGTAGATCGTTTTGACGGCGTGGACGTTCATGCGCTTTCCTTCACGAGGCCAACAAAGATGTCTTCGAGGCTACTTTGCTGGGTTTGCAGGTCACTTAGGACTAAGCCTGCAGCGGCGACGTCATTCAGCAATTTGGTAATGCCTGTGCGTTCGCCTTTGGTGTCATATGTATAGGTCAGCACGTCCCCTTCATTGGAAACATCCAACCGATAGGCAGCCAACGCATCAGGCACCGATGTCACCGGATCGGCCAGCGTGATGCGCAGCTGCTTTTTACCCATTTGCGCCATCATTTCGGCCTTGTCTTGCACCAACAAAATTTGACCGCCATTGATCACGCCAACACGGTCCGCAATCGCTTCGGCTTCTTCGATATAGTGTGTTGTTAAGATGATCGTCACGCCCGACGCTTTTAGGTCGGCAACAACGGACCACATGTCTTTGCGCAGCTCGACGTCAACCCCAGCGGTCGGTTCATCCAGGAACAAGATGCGCGGCTCATGGGCCAACGCCTTGGCGATCAACACCCGGCGTTTCATCCCGCCCGACAATGTCATGACACGGCTATTGCGTTTATCACCCAGCGACAGTTGGTTCAGGATCTTATCGACGTAGGCGTCATCGCGCGATTTGCCAAACAGCCCGCGCGAAAAACTGACGGTGTTAAACACTGTCTCGAATGGTTCGAGGTGAATTTCCTGCGGCACCAGCCCGATCAGACTGCGTGTCGCGCGAAAATCTGTGATTGTGTCGTAGCCGCCGACAGTCACAGTGCCACCGGTAGGAACTGTAATGCCACAAATTGTGGAAATTAATGTGGTTTTGCCGGCACCATTCGGGCCAAGCAATGCAAGGATTTCGCCTTCTTCAATTTCGAGGTTCACACCTTTCAGTGCTTCGAACCCGGTGGCGTAGGCCTTGCGCAAATTTTGTACGGAAACGATGGAGGTCATAAAGGCACCTATGTTGGGTGCGCACAACGTAGGGCGTGCAACATCAAAGTTAAAGAGCCGTCCATGTTTTGTTCTTCACCTGTCAGGCTGTCATGATCCGGGCCACATCCAGCATCCGACACGAAAAACCCCATTCATTGTCATACCAACCAAAAACCCGCACAAGCCCGCCCAATGTAACCCGCGTTTCGGGCAAGGATACAATCAGGCTTTCGGGACGCGCACGCAGGTCTGACGACACCAGCGGTTTTTCAGTCCAACCAATGACCCCGGTTTGCGCGCGCATGAGGGAATGCACATCGCCAATCGACACTTTGCGATCCAACGTCACCGTCAAATCCACTGCCGAGACAGAGGCGACAGGCACACGCACAGCGGCGGCTTCGATGCGGCCAGCAATATCAGGCAATACTTCGTTCAGCAGACGCTGCGCCGAAGTTGTGGTGGGGACCATCGAAAGACCGGCAGCCCTGCTGCGCAACATGTCCCCGCGCGGCGCATCGATCGTCGGTTGACTGCCTGTGTAACAGTGGATCGTTGTCATCCACCCTGTTTGCAGACCCCATGTGTCGTCCAGCAGCTTTACCAACGGTGCCAAAGCGTTGGTCGTACAGGACGCATTTGATACAATTTTCTGGTCTGACAGACGGTGATCATTTGCACCCAGAACCACAGTTAAATCTGCCCCGGACGACGGCCCCGAAATCAAGATGCGCCGCGCACCGGCCTGCAATCCGCGTTCTGCAATTTCGCGACTGTCGGCCTTACCGGTGCATTCCAGCAAAAGATCAACATCACTTAAGTCGACAGCCCGTATATCCGGCGTCGTGTAAAAGGGAATCGCACGGCCATCCAACATCAATGTCCCGTCGACGATGTCCGCTTGGCCGCGATAGGGGCCAAATACGCTGTCATAGGCAAACAGGTGCGCGCACAACTCTGGGGCGGCGATATCGTTAATTCCCACGATTTCAATGCCCGGCCATCCACCATCTGCCCAAGCACGCAGCAAAGTGCGCCCGATTCGCCCAAACCCATTGATGAATATTTTTGCCATTGCCCTGCCTTTTAGCTTTTTCGTAATGCTGCACCTTTCAAGGAAGCGCAACAAGCGCCGTCAGAACCAGATATCGGGCGGGTTTCGCGGTATGCAAGAAGGGAGAATCACGCTCTGTCAAACGTGGCTTATGAAATTTCGTGACAAAAGTGACACTTAACGGCATCACATTGCTGGAAATTCCACCACGATCGTTACGAAAAGGTTAAAACTGTTCCGAAGGTCTAGCAATCGGCATATTTTTAGCGGAAAAGCATCATTTATAACTATAAACAGACATATTTAGGCGGAAATCCGCCGTTCATTGTTTCGAAAGATTGGAATAATGACTGGATTTCATCCTGATTGCAGACCATGAAACGACAAGTTAGCGTCACTTTTTGGCCTAATTTGAATGAGACTAGACGAGTAAGGCTTGCGGTATTTCCGTATAGTCGATGAAGTTTAAGAGCTGGATGTAGGATGGCGAAGGCGCAAGTGAACGAACACGCGGACGATAAAGACAGCTTCGTAGACGAGCTTAAGCCGGGCACGAAGCTGATGCATGGCCAATACACGATTGAAAGCTTCCTGAATGCAGGTGGGTTTGGGATCACGTATCTTGCCAAGGATAGCTTGGACCGCAAGATCGTTATTAAAGAGTGTTTCCCCGGCGCGTTTTGCCGGCGTAGCCGTTATATTGTGCAGGCGCGGTCGCGTGCACATCAAAATGAACTGAAATCAATTGTACGCCTGTTTGTGCAAGAAGCGCGCAGCCTCGCAAAACTGAACCACCCGAACATCGTTGGTGTGCATCAGGTTTTCGAAGATAACGACACTGCATACATGGCTCTTGATTTCGTCGAGGGGCGCGACCTGCTGGATACCATTGAGGATCCAAACCACACGCTTACACCACCGCAAATCAAAGTGATCTTGAAAGAGGTGCTTGGTGCGGTCGGTTTCATCCACGACCAAGGCATTTTGCACCGCGATATTTCGCCAGACAATATCCTGATCAACCAAGACCTTCACCCTGTGTTGATCGACTTTGGTGCTGCCCGCGAAGAAGCAACAAAACAAAGCCGCGTTCTGTCGGCGCTGCGCGTTGTCAAAGACGGGTATTCGCCACAAGAATTCTATATTGCGGGATCCGAACAAAGCCCCAGCAGTGACCTGTATGCGCTTGGCGCATCGTTTTATCACCTGATCAACAAAGAGGTGCCGCCCAACAGTCAGGCACGTCTTGCGGCAATCGCATCGGGCGATCCAGATCCATACGAAAAATTGGCCGGACGGTTCCCCGAGTATGATAACGAATTCCTAGACGCCATCGACAAGGCGCTGGCAGTTTTGCCAAAAGACCGCCTGCAATCTGCCACCGATTGGCTGGATATGATGGACGGCAAAAAAGGCAATGTGACGCCTCTGAACGTGACATCCGCCGCGCCAAAGGGCGCCAAACCCGAAAAGACCGAGGCCGCGACAAAGTCCAAAATGCCGCTTCTTTTGGGCTCGGCTGCGGTGATCGCAATTCTTGGTGGCGTCGGCGTAATGATGATGTCCGGTGGTGAAGACGCCCCTGTGGCACCGCCCGTTGAGGTCGCGCAAGAACCCGTGCAGGAAGTGACACAAACACCGACAGCACCAGCAGACGTTGCTGAACCAACAGCTGAACCCGCGCCTGCAACGGCGCCGGTTATTGTTGAAGGGCCTGTTATTGTCGACACACCGGCACTACGGCCAACGGCACGTCCAGAAAACATCGCGGTTGCCGCGGCGCCTGAACCGTTGCCAGAACCTGCGGAAACGCCACGCCTGACGACAACGGAGCCCGCAGCGAATGCCGAGTTCCCTGACCAAACAGGAAACCGTCCCGTTGCGGATACACAGACCGCCGACGTGGCGCTGCCTGCAACGCCTGACACCGTCGAAGAAATTGGTACAGGCCTTGCTGTCGACATCGATGCAGTTGTTCCGGGTAACGAGCTGACGCAAAGCACGGTCGACGCGATCTGGCGTGTAGAGCTGCCGTTTTCAGCGAGTGATCCAACATCGAATGTGATTACCGAAGTTGGTTTGATTTCGCCGATCTGGGTTAAGCCGGGCCTGCAAATTACAGCTGTGAATGGTGCGCCTGTGACGTCGATTGCAGACATTTCTGATGCTTTGCGCGAAACAACGGACATTTCTGAAGCAACACCAACGGTCGCTGCCGTCTTTGATACGCTTGATCCAGAGACCGGTGAAGCGGCGCAATACAATTGGGGACTGCCAGTCGTTCAAGAAATTGCGCTCGACAGCGGCGTCAAGTTTGCATCGACTTTCGCAGGCGACAAATGGCGCACGGCGGTAACCGAGATGCCTTCCAACCTTGCCGGTGGTCTACAAGTTGGCGATGTTGTGGTATCATACATTCCAACAGCGGAAAGCGTCACAGAACGCGATTCCTTGTTGAATATTTTCAACCGGGAACTGGATAATAACGTCGAACAGTTCATGTTCGCGGTCCAGCGCGACGGTAGCATGTGGGTTGCATCGCTGATTTACTCAGCCGCCCAAAACTAATCCATGATGCGGCAACTCGAAGCCGCTTTGTGACGCAAATAGAAAGGTAGACAAGATGAAATTCCTTCGTAATCTCATTGGTAAAAAGCGGGATAACCAGACGACCCGCCGTCCGGCTGGCGTCGATCAACTGGAAAAATCCTACCATGACACCATCGGTGCGCTCGATACTAATCAAGTGTCAGAAGCCGCGGTCAGTGACATTCTTTCAAACGTTAACACCAAGGTAAAAGGACCGACACCACAGGCTGAGGCAGCAATATCCACTGCGGCCAACATCTGGGATGTCGAGGAGAGCGCGGCATCGACAGAGCTGCCAACCGCGATCCCCGATGTGTCGCCAGCCGCTGCAGCAGCGTCGGCAGCCAGATCGCCTGCACGGGCACGCCGCACAAAAACGCGCCTGATTGGGTTTGAAAAATCTGACGGTGATGTTGTTGATCTGTTTACCGACTCGCCAAAAGCGCCCGTCACGCAGCGTGCAAAGTTCCCCGTTGGTTGGATCGTTGTTGCCGATGGCCCCGGTCGCGGTGAAGCATTTTCGCTGATGGCCGGCATGTCCCAAATCGGCCGCGGCGAAGATCAAGCCATTCAACTGGATTTTGGCGACAACTCCATCTCGCGGACTGGTCATGCGGCCATCGTGTATGACCCTGAAACCAAAGAGTTTTTGCTAGGTCACGGTGGTAAATCGAATATTGTGCGTTTGAACGACAAGCCACTGATCAGCAACGAAGTGCTGAAAACGGGCGACGTCATTCGTATCGGTGAAACTGTTCTTCGTTTTGTGGCCCTGTGCGATCAATCGTTCAGCTGGACCAGCGGAGAGACCGGGGAGGACGAAGATGTGGCGATCGCCTGAACCACGTTTTGACGTCGCGTCTGCGATTTGCCAAGGCGGTAGAGACTATCAAGAAGACGCAATTGTCACCGACTTCCCTTTCGGGGCGGATACGGGGGTTGTTGTTTTGGCTGACGGCATGGGCGGCCATGCCGCTGGTGACGTTGCTAGTAAAATTGTAGTAACAGAAGTATTTAGCGAGCTAAAATTTCAAAGCGCCAATTTCTCAGAATTTGAAAACGAGATCCCGCAATACCTGACTGCGGCGGCAGTAAGCGCCAATACAGTTGTACGGGAGCATGTAGAAGAGCACCCAGAGACACGCGGCATGGGAGCAACCCTCGTTTCGCTTGTTCTGGTGGAAAACCGGATGTTTTGGATGTCGATCGGGGATTCCCCGCTCTATCATTTCCGCAATGGCAAGCTGCAACAGTTGAACGAGGACCACTCTATGGCACCTCAGATCGACTTTATGGTGAAATCCGGTCTGCTTGATGCTGAAGCGGGTAAAAACCACCCTGACCGCAATTGCCTGACCTCGGTTATATTGGGTGACCGGGTGGCTAAATCCGATTGCCCGAAAACGCCTTTTGAATTGCAGGTTGGCGATATTGTGGTGGTCTCTAGCGACGGACTTCAGTATCTGGACGAACCACATATTCAAAAAATCCTGCACCGCTATCGCCGACGTAAGAGCGCCGAGATCGCAGGTTATCTTTTGGAAGCGATCGAAGCGCTTGCCGACCCCGATCAAGACAATGTGTCATTTTCAGTTATTAAACTGAATCACGACAAGCCGGTGATCCGTGCGATCCGCGCGAAACCGATTGGTCATGTCGAAACACATGCGGCAACCATCACGCGTGTTGTTGACCCCAACGATGTGGGGCGTGTCGGGGCAAAAGACGTCCCACCCCGGATCAAAGAGGTGAAGCCTGTCGCGAAATTTGACACAAATGGTAAAGATTCCAGCGGAACGGAGGTTGATGAGGCTACGCCTCAGGCTAAGATAGCCGCTGGAGGCAATTAATGTCGAATCAAGCATTGGCAATACGCGTTCATGATCAATTAAAGCAGGCTGTCGCAAGCGGCCTGCTTTCTGCTGCGACGCATAAACGCGCTGTCCAGCTATCTGGTCGTTTAGACCAGCCGATGCGTATTGGTTTACTGGGTATGTCCGGGGCCGGGAAATCAAAGCTGCTAAACCTGTTGGTCGGCAGCCATGTGATCCCTGAAGGCATCGCGCTGCCCACAGTGCAGTTGACCTATGGTGACAGCACGCAAGTGATCTGTACACTTGATGACGGTACAAAAACGACACTTGATGATTTTGGAAGTCAGACGGCACTTAGCTCGGTCGACATGCTCAAAGTTGTCGGCCTCAAGCCGACGTTTATAGAAATTCGCCTGCCTTTGCCCGCGCTCAAGAAGATTTCCGTCTTCGAGGTAGCCGGTGCAAAAACACCAGAGGCTCTTCTGAACGCGAGCCAATGGGCTGCGAAGCGTTGTGATGTCGCAATGTGGTGCACGCGGGGCTACGTGCCCATGGAACAAAATATTTGGGCGCAGATGCCGGACATGATCAAAGATCATGCATTCTTGATGTTGACGCACGCAGACCAGATTGCTGCGGCGGGGAAGCTGGACATTGCAATGACGGCCGTTCGCAGGGCTGCTGGCGACGAATTTAATCACGTTCTGCCGATCGCAACAGTGGACGCGCTCGGCGCGCGAAAGCCGGATGGTACGGTTGACAAGGATGTGATGCGCCAAAGCGGCGGACTTGCGCTCATTTCGGCGGTTCTGAAGCAGTTTGATCAGGGGCGCCAATCGGCAGTGGATATGGCCGATATTTTGCTTATTCAGAACGAGGAAATCCTCGCTGGAAAGAAAATTTCTGAGCAAAATCAAGATGATAAAGTTCAGTGGCCGGCGGATGATAAGGCGCATCAGGCTGCAAAGCTGTCCATTGTTGAGGAAATACATGTTTCCAATAAGGAAACAACTCCGGCGACCGATACCACGACGCGAACCGGACATACGGCATCTGGCAACCCCGCTGCGAACGTCGTGACGCTGCAACCTGCGACACGAAGCGCATACAGAAACGCGCTTGACTACATCGCTGAGCAGACGGTTGCGATCGCGGAAATCGCAAATGGTGACGGCCCCGGAATACCTGCGCAAATCATCGCCTTGGCTGTTGAGAATGTGCAATGGTTAAGCGCTTATTTAGACGAAAATGGTGATGGCGCGGATGTTGCGTTACATCGTGTCCGCACCACCGTGCTGGACGCAGCTGATCTGGTGCAGTTGATGCAGATGGAAAAAAACGACAGCGCAGCAATCGAGGCATTGAGCCTGTTGTTGCAAATCAAGCACGAGCTACAGGCTGATCTCGCTGCGTAAGTTATCACAACACTTGTAAAAGTCGGGCAAACATTGCCTTATTTAAGCAGTGTGGCGCTGTTTCCATTATAGCAATAAACAAGTGGTAGTCTCGTGATTTGGCGAAGAGACTATCTACTGATAAAGGTGGTAGCCAACACGACTATTGAGGACGGACAAGAATGAAGATGGAAGAGCTGACAAAAGGGGACGGTTATAAAGTTCCAGCAGCACACCACCCATTCATGCGACTTGGCCTGGAAAAGCTTGAAGAGTTTCATGACGAGGTGGTTGATCTCGAAGCAACACTAGCTGACGTTGTCAGACTGGGTGGTTCTGATGCGGAAAAGAAATCATCGCGTTTGATCAAGCAGTTACGCGCATTTGAACCCAGCGTCACGATGATTGGACAGATCAAGTCCGGCAAAACTTCATTGGTAAACGCAATGGTTGGTCGCCCGGATTTGTTGCCCGCCGACGTGAACCCGTGGACGTCGGTGGTGACCTCTCTTCACTTGAACGCCCCGCTAAGCAAAGACGCACCTACCGCCTCATTTCAATTTTTCAGCCAAGGCGAGTGGGACCATTTGATCGAAAATGGTGGCCGAATCGGTGAATTATCCAGCCGCGCCGGCGCAGACGAAGAGCTTGAAAAGGTTCGCGAACAAATCGCCGAAATGCGCGACAAAACGAAGCAGCGGCTCGGTCGCAAGTTTGAGCTTCTTCTGGGTCAAAAGCATAATTATGCTGAACTGAATGACGACCTTGTACAGCGCTACGTCTGTATGGGCGATGATTTTGAAGATCTGGACGAAGAGGACCAACAGGGTCGCTTTGCCGATATCACCAAATCGGCTGATCTTTACTTGGAAGCCAAGGCAATTCCGATGCCGCTGTGCTTGCGCGACACGCCGGGCGTGAACGATACCTTCATGATGCGTGAACAAATCACCATCAATGCGCTTCGTGACAGCCGGATTTGTGTGGTTGTTCTGTCGGCCCATCAGGCGCTTAGTTCGATGGATATGGGGCTTATCAGACTGATCGCGAACGTAAAATCGCGCGAAGTTGTGATTTTTGTGAACCGTATCGACGAATTGGCAAACCCCGCCGAACAAGTCCCAGAAATCCGCGCCAGCATTTTGCAGACACTTGCAGATAACAATGGCCCTGAAAACCCAGAATTGATTTTTGGTAGCGCCTATTGGGCGAATATCGCCTTGGGCGAAAATATGGACAATATCGTGGCCGAAAGCGCCGAGGCCATGTTCAACTGGGCCGAAGCATCGCTGGACGCCGAAACTGCCGGCATGGCGACCAACGAATTGGTGTGGCACCTGTCGGGTGTACCACAACTGTATCGCGCGTTATCCGAACGGATTTCCGAAGGGCCAGGCGCCGAAATCCTGTCTGCGTCACGCAAGCGCGCGCTGAACCTTGTTGGCGGCGTCCGCGCGTCAAACGCGATGGTATCCATGCGTCTTGATAGCGATAGCGTCAGCGTAATGCCTTACGATCAACTTGTTGCCCACTTGGACAAACTTGAAGCGGACAATCTCAAATTTCTGAGTGACCGCATGGATATCGTGTTTCAACAGTTTGGATCCCGCGTCGACCAATCCCATAAGCGGTTCCTTGAACGGGCGCTTGAATCGTTGTTGCAACACCTGGAATCGCACGGCGAAGAAGAAGTATGGCAGTACAGTCCAGATGGGCTGCGCATGCTTTTACGCACCAGTTATCAGGTGATGCGCCGAAATGTTACGTCAACCTGCGAGCAGGTATTTGCTGCCGCCTCGGATGATCTGTCTGAAACTTACCGCAGTGCTTTTGGCGTTGCTGTCGAAAACTTTTCGGTCACGCCCCCTGCCGCACCAGAAATCCCTGCGCCTGTGCAACTGGGTCAAACCATCGCGTTGGATCTACAGACATCGTGGTGGAAGGGTTGGTGGAAACGCCGCAAGGGCTATCGGGCATTTGCGAGTGGTTTCTATGATCTGATTGAAGCTGAAACCGCGCCAATTGTTGACGAACTCAAAGTGCGGCAAGCGGACGAAATCCGGCTTCTGGCCGAGCGCGAGCTGCGCGATTTTCTTGCTGAACAGCGGGGGTTCCTGACTGACATCAGCGAAAAGTCGAACCTGAGCAAAGAAGACTTGCAAGACATCTTTGGCATCACGGCCCAACAAGAGCGCGAAGAACTGTTCGATTATATCTTCGAAGAGCTTAGCGGTGCCGCGCCTGCAGAAGGGCGTATAGCATGACGGCGCCCGCTTCCGGTGCCGGACGCAAACCGCGCATTGCGTTGATGGGGGAATTTTCGGCAGGTAAAAGTACATTGTCAAATTTGCTGATGGGCGCCCGCCCCCTTCCTGAAAAGGTGACGGCGACGCGACTGTCCCCGGTATGGATGACACACGGTACCGGCGCACCCTACCGCGTGGATATCGACGGATCGACAGAACCTGTTTCGCTTGCACGGCTAGAGGATATTCCGGTCGAAGAAACCCGCTATATCCGCCTTTCGATAGATTGTGACATTCTTGATGTCTGTGATTTGATCGACTTTCCGGGGATTTCGGACCCAAATATGTCATCTGAAGTTTGGGAGCGCATGCTGCCAGAGGTGGACGCCGTGATCTGGTTGACCCATGCAACCCAAGCGTGGCGCCAGTCAGAGGCTGCTGTGTGGGACACGATGCCTGACGCGGTGCGTGCCAATTCGATTTTGTTGATCACGCGCTTCGATAAGCTCACCAATGAAAAAGACCGTCTGCGGGTGTTCAAACGCGTCCGGCGCGAAACGAACGGGATGTTTGCGGCCACCTTCCCAATTTCGCTGCTGCAAGCTTTGGAAGCTGGCGATGATTATGACCGCTGGGATGCCAGTGGCGCGGGACCGTTCGTAGAGCATCTGATTGGTGCGATCGAGAAACTGGCCAAGCTTGCCGCGCGGACGGATCTGCCGCTTTACAACGTGCCAGACGGCACTGCGATCCCTGATCCTGTCGCCGCGCAAGTCCTCCCGCGCCGTGTGAAGCGTCCATTGGATGCCGATAGCCCAAGCCGTAGACGCCCGACCGCCGAACAACCAAATGGGACGAACATTCCGCATAAATCTGAATGACACCCAGCTCGGACTGTAATGCACGGCTAGGCTTTCACTGACCCGTGTTTTATCATATCCCCACTGAAGAACTGAAACACACAATAGCGGACGAACACTAATGGTCGTGGACGAACTTGATGCACTGCAGGAAAAATTTGCAGCATGCGACACGATCGCCTTTGCCGACCTGTCGACGCAGATGATCCTCGTCACGAACTCATCAACTTCGCTGGCACGCGAAGGATTGGACAATCTTTGCGCCGAGGCCGCACTGACGCTGGGAACAAAATCACGCCAGTTTCTAGGTGTCGTGCCTTGCAGCTCTGCGGTTGTCGCAAGCCCGGGCCAACTCCGCATTTTCTTGCGGGCCGATACGGAACCGACAGATGTTCTATGCTGCGTGTGCTCGACCCAGATCGATGTTGACGCGTTTATCGCGGACGCCCGCCCGTTCCTCGAAAAACTAAGCGCAGGCGCATGACCATGACCGTACACATGAACCGAGGCTGCTTCTGTGAGTGACTCCACCCTTATTGCCAGCAAACTGGCCGCCCTGCTTGACCGCAACGAAACCTACGTTTCCGGGGCACGCGTCATATCGCAAGGTGGCGCGCCGACCCCGTTAGCATCGGTGCTGACTGAAATTGACTCCACGGTTCTTGAACGCACCTTGGTGTTCAGTATTGATGATGTGACTGTCAGCATGATCGTCGCCGGGCGGCGGCTGCGCGGCTTTATTGACGTTTCTGGCAATGTTCCCGAAGCGGCGTCCGTTATTGGCAAAGTGCTGTCGCGCGATGAACCCGAAACGCTGCAGGCTGCAGGCGATTTGATGATGTTGCTCTGTGCCTCTGCCAGTCGTGTCATGGTCCGCAGCTTGCCAGCACGCCCGCTGGGGTCCGGTTCCGACGCGGGATTGCCCGCCGAAGGTCTCGCGAAACTATGGAAGATTGACCTGGATGAGAAGCCCGCCGCGAGGTTGGAGCGTTTTTTAACCGCCAACGCCGCGTCTATGACTGCGTATATCTATATCTCTAACGGAGCTGTCGCGAAAACAGTCGGCGATGTCGCCACTCTTGATGCGATGTGGGCCACACAAGTTGCCGACTTTCGCAAACGACAGCGCAACCTGTACCCGAAGCAAGAGGGCGCGCGGCTGGTTTGCCTGAACGACCCAATGGGCGAAGGCACCACAGCGGCCGTCGCTTTTGATGGAAATGATGTTGGCTTGTTCAGCTATCAACCGAAGAGCATGTCATCTATTTTAGCCGGCTGGAACGCGATCACGGGGTAAAAATGCGAACAACGCGAGCCAAAGAGTAACGTTCGCTCCCCAAAGTTGCCCCAAACAATGCACCCAAAAAACGACCAGTTCGCTACCGCAACCGACACGTTGATGTTTTGCCTGTTTTTTAGACAAATACCATCGAATCCGGCGCGCATTTCAACATGCTGTCGACGGAACCCTTGAAAACCCATCAGCACCACGGACTCTTGTCTGCGCACAGCATAGTCAGGTGATCGTCAATTATGACATTCATCGCCGCGCAGTGGGTCTTCCTGGCAGAAATTCCCCACCACGCGACTACAACAACACTGTTGTGGGCCTGTATTACATTATGGCGTTTGCCATGCCTAGGGCACCATGACAACGAAACGGGGACATAGTTTCGATGACATATAAGAATACTCTTGGCGCCACTGCATTTGCCGCATTGCTGGCAAGCACGAGCATGGGTGCAGCACAGGACTGTGCGGAGCCGATCAAAGTTGGTGTTCTGCACTCTTTGTCCGGCTCCATGGCGATTTCCGAGACCACATTGAAAGACGTCATGTTGATGCTGATCGAACAGCAGAACGCGGCGGGCGGTTTGCTGGGCTGCCAGATCGAACCAGTGGTTGTCGACCCTGCATCCGATTGGCCATTGTTCGCGGAAAAAGCGCGCGAGTTGCTCACCGTTTCTGACGTTGACGTCATCTTTGGGAACTGGACGTCCGTGTCGCGCAAATCCGTATTGCCTGTGATCGAAGAATTGAACGGCCTTCTGTTCTATCCAGTACAGTATGAGGGCGAAGAATCGTCGCGTAACGTATTCTACACTGGCGCGGCACCAAACCAGCAGGCAATCCCCGCTGTTGACTACTTCCTCGAAGAGTTGGGCGTCGAAAAGTTCGCGCTGTTGGGCACCGACTATGTCTACCCACGGACCACAAACAACATCCTCGAAGCCTATCTGGTGGACCACGGCATCGCGGCCGAAGACATTTTTGTCAACTACACGCCTTTTGGTCACTCTGACTGGGCCACAATCGTTGGCGACGTTGTTGCATTGGGCGAAGACGGCAAAAAAGTCGGCGTGATTTCGACCATCAACGGCGATGCCAACATCGGTTTCTACAAAGAACTGGCCGCCGCTGGCGTATCGGCTGACGACATTCCTGTTGTCGCCTTCTCGGTCGGCGAAGAAGAACTGTCTGGTTTGGACACATCTAACCTTGTTGGTCACTTGGCTGCTTGGAACTACTTCATGTCTGCGGACACGCCTGAAAACGCGGCATTTATTGAGCAGTGGAAAGCCTTTGCTGGTGCTGATCGCGTCACCAACGACCCGATGGAAGCCCATTACATCGGCTTCAACATGTGGGTGAATGCCGTCGAAGCTGCCGGAACAACTGATGTCGATGCGGTACGTGCAGCGATGTATGGTCAGGAATTCACAAATTTGACAGGTGGCACAGCGGTTATGCTGCCAAACCACCATCTGACCAAACCTGTCTTGATCGGCGAAATCCAAGCAGACGGTCAATTTGACATCATCAGCCAGACAACCGAAGTTCCCGGCGATGCATGGACAGACTACCTGCCTGAATCCGCTGTGCTAGAATCCGATTGGCAGACCCTTGGTTGCGGCATGTACAACACGGAAACAAAAACCTGCGTACAACTGACATCCAACTACTAAGATCAACGATAGGCGCGGGATAATCCCGCGCCTATTTCATATCTGCATACCGGAATCCCCCATGTATCGCGTCTTAATTCTGCTCGCTCTGCTGATCGGGTTTGTTCCCATGGCGCAGGCCCAAACATTGCAAGACCTGCTGCGATCCCACGCCGACGAGGTTGCATCGCCCGGGCGCCGCACTGTTGGCGTGTTGATTGATGATCTTGCCGCGTCTGATTTACCGCAGGTCGGCACCTTTCTTGAGCATTGGCAGGACAAGTCGGTTTGGCAAAGCCCCGAAGGTCTGTTTTTTATCGCCCGCGAAGATGGTGCGAACCTGACCCTGACCGATATCGACACCGGCGCGGAAACCACGGTGCCTAAAGATGGCTATTCTCAAATTAAGCCCAATGGCGGTGTGCGCGGCGTGATCGGCACTGCCCTGGTGCAATTCCAGTTGATGGACCCCGATCTATCCCGACGCAGCAGTGCCGTCGCGTCGATCGCGCGCCGCCCCGAGGCCGCGCAGCTTGCGCCCCTGCTTGGCTCGATCGCCGGGGAAACCGATGCGACACTGAAGGCACGCAAAGCACAACTGGCCAACTTTCTATCCGCAAGTTTCGCCGACGACCCAGCAGAGCGGATCACCGCAATTGAAAGCCTGTCGACAGATGTCAGCGTCGAAGCCCGCGCCGTGCTGAGCCAAATTTTGGCTACGAAGGCCACATTGGCCCCCGAATTACCCACCGACGCAAACATCGCCCGCGTCCTGACACCGGGCGCGGATATGTCGTTGGACGCCGCTTATGACCTGCTGATTGCCCAAGACCTTGCGCCGCCGCGTACGCCCGATGACGTGATCAAAACCGCCCTTGCCGAAAACATCGTTGACGGCCGCGTGGGCGATGTTCCTGTGGCACAGCTGGATAGCACCGCCAACCGCGCGCGTGCCTATGCGCAGTTGGCTGCGGCGGGTAGCGTACCGCCTCTTGTCACCGAACAAGACCGGGATGCGGCCCTTGCTGGTTTCGTGTTTTTCGAAGTCTACGATGAAGAAGACCCCGCAATCACAGCTGCCGCACAAAAGGCGCAAACCGCGGCCGGTACGCGCGTTTTCGTTGGGCAGGCTGCTGACCTGACACTCGATGCGCTTTCGCTGGCATCGATCTATTTTCTGGCCGCGATTGGCCTTGCGATTACTTTTGGCGTAATGGGTGTGATCAACATGGCCCACGGCGAATTCATCATGATTGGTGCCTATACAGGCTATGTCGTGCAGCTTTTCGTACCCAACTACACCGCATCGATTATTGTCGCGCTACCACTGGCGTTTGCAGTCACCTTCGCAGCAGGTGTCGCCATGGAGCGGCTGGTGATCCGACACCTTTACCATCGCCCATTGGAAACGCTGCTGGCCACTTTCGGGATTTCAATCGCGCTACAGCAGTTGGCCAAGAACATCTTTGGGACGCAAGCACGCCCGCTGACTTCACCCGCGTGGCTCGATGGGGCGCTCGTATTTAACGATGTCGTCCAAATCAGTTACATTCGCATCGCGATCTTCGTATTGGCGATCATTTTCCTGTGCCTGATCCTGTTCGTCCTCAAACGCACCCGGCTGGGCCTAGAGGTGCGTGCGGTGACACAGAACCCTGGTATGGCCGCCTCCATGGGCATTAACCCTGATCGCATCAATATGCTAACATTCGGGCTGGGTTCGGGCATAGCAGGCATCGCAGGCGTTGCGATTGGACTGTACGCCAAAGTGACGTCCGAAATGGGTGCCGATTATATTGTCCAAAGCTTTATGACAGTTGTCGTTGGTGGCGTGGGCAACGTCTGGGGGACACTCGCAGGGGCATCCCTTATTGGTTTCCTGCAAAAGGGCATCGAATGGTTTAACCCGTCAAATACGCTGGCGGCCCAAACCTATATGATCTTGTTCATCATCCTGTTCATTCAGTTCCGGCCCAAAGGCATCGTCGCCTTAAAAGGCCGGGCGGCGGCGGATTAAATTGATGCGACTTTCGCGTCAAAATACCCCGGGGTGGTCTGGAGCGGCAAAGCCCCTTCAGCGTGGCGGTGCGCAATGCGCGGCGCAAATGCATCTTCTCAAAGGACACGACCTATGAACAGCTTCATCATGCGCCATCCGCAAACTTTGTGGTTTCTGCTTGCGCTCAGCATATTCACCATCGGTGTTACGATCCTGTCCGATGCGGGGCTTGGCGTCATGTCCACATCGTTTGTGAAAACGCTTGGCAAGACTTTATGCCTTTGCCTGATCGCGGTCGCGATGGATGTCGTTTGGGGATATTGCGGCATCCTCAGCCTCGGGCATTTCGCGTTTTTCGGGATTGGCGGCTATTCCGTCGGCATGTGGTTGATGTACGCGCGTACCGAGGGGATCGTGCTTGACAGTCTTTCGACGCAAACCATACCCGCCACCCCACAGGAAATCAGTGACGCAATCGGCAACCAGATTTTCGGCGTCGTTGGCAGTTCGGAATTTCCGATGATTTGGGGGTTTGCACACAGCCTGCCGCTCCAGCTTTTGATGGTGGTTCTGGTGCCGGGACTGTTGGCTTTGGTCTTTGGGTGGCTGGCCTTTCGCAGTCGGGTAACCGGTGTCTATCTATCGATCCTGACACAGGCGATGACCTTGGCGCTGGCGCTGTACCTGTTCCAAAATGACAGCGGCTTGCGCGGCAATAACGGGCTATCCGGCCTGCAAAATATCCCCGGCTTTGAAAGCACATCGCAGTCAACGATTTCGCTCGCGTTCTTTTATGCCTCGGCCCTTGCTGTTGCACTGGGCTATGTTTTGTTTGCATGGATCACGTCGGGAAAAATGGGGAGTGTGATCAAGGCGATCCGCGACAACGAAAGCCGCGTGCGTTTTCTTGGATATCACGTCGAAAGCTACAAGCTCTTTGTTTTCACCATCACCGCCATCGTCGCGGGAATTGCGGGCGCGCTGTATTATCCGCAGGCAGGCATTATCAATCCGGCTGAAATTGCACCAATCGCATCGATCTATCTGGCGGTATGGGTCGCGATCGGTGGGCGCGGGCGGCTCTATGGTGCGGTGATTGGCGCCGCCTTTGTCTCGTTATTGTCGAGTTGGTTCACCGGCGGCGGCGCGCCAGCGATTCATCTCGGTTTTTACACTGTCCAGTGGACCGACTGGTGGCTTGTGTTGCTCGGCCTGTCTTTTGTCGCCGTCACGCTTTATGCGCCCAAAGGGATCGGCGGCCTATTTGATTATCTGGTGAGGAAGCCGTCATGAGCACCCTTCTTGAAGTTTCTGGCGTCTCTGTCAGCTTTGACGGATTTCGTGCGATCAATAACCTGTCGATCCAGATTGGCGAACCTGAACTGCGCGCCGTCATCGGCCCCAATGGGGCCGGTAAGACCACATTCATGGACATCATTACCGGCAAGACCAAACCGGACGAAGGGCGTGTCACCTGGGGCGACCGCAATATTTCCCTGTTAGGAATGTCCGAAAGCGAAATCGCAATGGAAGGCATCGGGCGCAAGTTTCAAAAACCGACCGTTTTTGAAGAACAGACAGTGCGCGAAAACCTGGCCATGGCGCTGCGTAATCCGCGTGGGCCGTTTTCTGTGCTGTTTTATAAAAAGACCCGCGAAGGGGCCATACGCATCGAAGAAATCGCCGCTGAAATTGGCCTGTCAGACAGCCTGCCCCGCCGTGCTGGCGAATTGAGCCATGGGCAAAAGCAGTGGTTGGAAATTGGCATGTTGCTGGCGCAAGACCCGCGCTTGCTGCTTGTCGATGAACCCGCTGCCGGGATGACCACCGCCGAACGCGAGTTGACCACCGATTTGCTGAAACGTGCGGCGAAAACCCGCGCTGTCGTTGTTGTTGAACACGATATGGAATTTGTGCGTCGCCTTGATTGCAAAGTCACCGTGCTGCACGAAGGGTCTGTTTTGGCGGAAGGGTCGCTGGACCATGTCACCGCCGATCAAAACGTCATCGATGTTTATCTGGGGCGGTAAAAATGCTAAACGTAAAAGATATGACGCTACATTACGGTCAAAGCCAAATCCTGAACGGCATCAGCCTCGTCGCACCGGTAGGCGAAGTGACCGCAGTCATGGGCACCAACGGCGTCGGCAAGACCAGCCTTCTTAAGGCGATATCCGGGCGTCACCCTTATTCAGCGGGGAGTTTGTCCGTTGACGGTCAGCAGCTCAGTCATCCGTCTGCTTTTTCCGCAGCTCGTGCGGGCATCGCTTATGTTCCGCAGGGACGCGAGATTTTTCCACTGATGTCAGTACAAGAAAACCTTGAAACTGCTTTTGCCTGCCTGCCCAAAAGTGATCGCAGCATCCCGGACGAAATTTTCCAACTCTTCCCGGTGCTGTTGGATATGAAGGCGCGGCGCGGCGGTGATTTGTCGGGCGGTCAGCAGCAACAGCTTGCGATTGCGCGCGCGTTGATCACGCGCCCCAAGGTGCTTTTGCTTGATGAACCCACCGAAGGAATTCAGCCAAACGTGATCCAACAAATTGGTCGCACAATCAGCCATCTGCGCGAACAGGGTAATATGGCCATCGTATTGGTCGAACAAAATTTCGACTTTGCTTACGGGTTGGCCGATCGTTTCGTGGTCATGACGCGTGGAGAAGTGAAGCGGCGCGCCGACAAAGCTGATATTACCCCACAAGAAATGCTAGCAGAGCTCGCGCTGTAGGTGCCACCTATCCTGGGCGCGCGTAAATTTGCGCGTCGGCATGCGTCATGCCTAGCGATATTTTCAGGCGCTAAGCAAGACGGTCACAACGCACCGAGATATGGGCGACTTGTCGAAAGAAAATTTGTGCCTCGCCCCCAAAAATAACTACGGAACTGAAGACGATCGGCCAGAACATGTGTCACCGTGGTGTGGGTCGTTTGATGGGGCAGCATCATTTTAAGGCGTCGAAATATGGTGCCCCGAAAACGCATTCTTCGATAGGGCACGACCACAAAAGGCTGCGAGGCCCCCGTCCAACGATCAAGGCATTTTTAAGAGACTGCCCTTACGTGTAACTTTGGACAAGGCTTGCCGCGATTAGCCCCCAACCATCGGCGACCACAAAAAACGCGAGCTTGAATGGCAATGACACGATAGCCGGTGGCACCATCATCATCCCCATCGACATCAACACCGCGGCCACGACCAGATCTATGATTAAGAACGGCATGAAAATCAAAAAGCCGACCTGAAATGCGCGTTCCATTTCGCTGAGCAAAAATGACGGAATGACCACAGAAAGCGGCGCATCGACGGCAGCGGTCTGGCTGCCCACGTCGGGGCGTAAATCGGCCAGTGTCGCAAATGTTTCGGGATCGATACGTGCCAACATAAAGCCCCGCAATGGCCCGATAGCTTTTTCAAAGGCTTCCTCAAGTTCCATCGTGCCACTCATCAACGGGTTGATCCCGGCATTCCAGGATTCAATGAATACCGGCTCCATCACGAAATAGGTCAAGAATAGCGCAAGGCTGATAATCAGCATATTGGGTGGCGACTGCTGCAGACCAATCGCTTGACGTAAGATTGCGAAAACGGTGACAATGAACGGAAAACACGTGACCATAATGGCGATGCCCGGCACGAGGCTTAGCACCGTCATCATTATTAGCAATTGGACAGAGCGCGTTGCGAGCGACCCATCGTCGCCAAACGAAATTGCAACATCTTGTGCCATGGCAGGGCCTGCATAGGCGGCCATTGCTACCATGCTCACAAAGATCCATTTCCACATTTAGCTAAGGTCGTCGCTGTCGGTGGCAACTTCTGTCAGGCGCACCGCTAACTGACCGGGCTCGCCGCCTTCGAGTTCTTGCAGTTCGCCGCGTGCAATGAGGCGGTCCCCAATATAAAGTTCAACAGGGTCTTCGATCCGGCGATCAAGCGGGAGAACAGCATTTTCACCCAGTGCTAAAAGGTCACGGACTAATGGCCGGGCCTTTCCAACCGACACAGAGATTTCGATTGGGATGCGGCGCAATGGGTGGTCCTCTGCGCTGCGAAATTCAGTGTTGGTATCATCCATGTTGATTGGTCCTGTTCGGGGTGTCAGTAATGTTGTTGAGAATGGTTGTGACCCGCACCAAAAGCTGGTCCGCATCAATCCGGGTCTCGCGTTCGCAAAAACTGATGAGCGCAGCGTTCGGGGTCAGTGTGGGGTCACTGATAATGCGCACATCCGGCATCACATCCACGAGGATTGACCGTAGGGAATCAGACCTGTCAGGGTGAACCGAAAGCGTTGGGATCCCTGCAATTTCGTCGCGAGCCTGTGACGTTAACAGATCGACAAGTTGGGGTAAGAAACTCTCTGACACGCACTGCGGTACAATTTTCGTCACTAGTGCAGTGAACAGTGGGACGAGCCCCCTCAGTATTTCGCTATGTGCCTCGGCATAGGTAAACTGCATGTCACCGATAGCCTGTACCAACGCGTTCTGGCACGCCGTGAAGTCTGCCTGAACTTCGGCTTGCGCAGCGGCAAATCCGTCTTGGTAACCTGCGTTATAATCTGTGCTTGGACCAGTTTCTTCGGCCAAGACTGTTTCAAACGATTCAAGCGAAAGATGCTGTCCCATCATGCCCGCGCCTCGGTTGCGGGGTCTTCGATCCAGTTTTGCAGGATTTGAATTGTTTCGGTTTCGCGCTCAGAAATTAACTGCCGCATGCGCGTAACTGGATCATCAGATGATAGCCCCATCATGTCCATGTCGCCGCTCATAAAGTCCCCCATCGTATCATCACTGATCGCCATGGCCATTGGTGGGCCCATATCTGCAAAGTCGTCAGCATCTGCGTCCGCCGTTGGGGCGGGTAGCAGAGCCACAGGCGAGAGAATCGGCCTGACGACAAATAAACCCAGTATCAGCGCGACAATTGCCAGAACGCCGACCTGAATGAGCTGCATAGTGTCGAGCGCAATGCGTTGCTCGGGGGAGCTGATTTCCGTCCCGATGGGCGCAAATGGTTCAAAAGGGAGCGAGCGCAGCGTAAGAATGTCCCCGCGGGACGTGTCCAATCCGATGGCCGAGCTGACAAGCGCTTCCAATGATGCGAGTTCTTCGGGGCTGCGTGGGGTAATAGTGGCGGTTCCGTCGCTCGAAAATGTGGTCACATCATTTACCAAAACGGCAACGGTTAGGCGCCGTATTGCGCCCGGTGCCCGCAACAGCTGGCGCTGCGTCTCGGATACCTCATAGTTGGTTAATGTACGGCTTTCGCTGTTTTCATTGTTTGATGCGCCACCAGTACCGGCGGCATCACCACTGGGAAGGTTCGACGCAACCGTAACGTCTCCATTACGATTATCGGTTGATGTCGCCGTGCTTTCGGTCACGTCGGTGCTTATCGCGATGCGGCTGTCGGGGTCGACGATGCGTTCTGTGATGGTTTCTGTCTCGGTGACCGTATCGAGTGTGACTTCAACGATGGCGTTTCCTACGCCGACACGCGCCGCGAGCATCCGTTCGGCCCTGTCACGCAGCTCTGCGGCGCGCTCATTGCCACTCGGAATAATTGCGTTTCCATCGGTGTCTGACAATAGCCCACCGTTGTCGTCGATGATCGCTACTGATTCTGGTGAAAGCCCCGGCACTGCCGCCCCGACCAAGTATTGCAGCGCCTTTATGTGTGGTCCGGATAGTGACCCGCCGGTGGTGGTGACTGTGACCGCCGCCGTTGGTATTTGATCGCGCCGAAAAGAGCGTGCTGCCGGGGTCGAAATATGAACGCGCGCCGCACGAATATTGGGGTTCGCCAGTATTGTGCGCGCCAATTCACCTTCTTTTGCCCGCCAATAAGCGGCATCAAACATCTGCGATGTTGTGCTGAAGCCGGACAGCGAATCCAGTAATTCGTATCCCTGACTACCCAAGGATGGCAGCCCCTCCCCGGCGAGGCTCATCCTAAGAGGGTCACGCATCAATGTGGGCACATAAATTGCATTTCCACGCACCTCGTATTGAACTCCGCGCTGGTCAAGCGCGGTCACCACATCCCCCGCAGCGCGGCCTTCAAGGCCGCCGAAAAGAAGCGCCATGTCCTTGGTCCCTGCTCCTTTGGCAAGCATGAGGACCGCAGCGAAGACCGCGACCGTCGCAAAAAGGACAAATAGGCGGCGCGGTGCGTTAAGCGCTGACCACACTGTGCTGAGGCTTTGCAATCTGGTTCTCCATCACGTTGGCATTCTGCCGGATGAACACTGTTTGACCCAGGAGCCTTAACAATCGGTTAGGGCTTCTTGGTTTATGAGATGTTTTACAAAAATGAAAAAAGGACATTGCGATGGCAGCCGAGGCCGACGACCAACAAGAACCAACGCGCAAAGCATCCAAAATACCCTTGTTGGTAGGGGCTTTGCTTGCGGTGATTGGAGGAGGAGGAGGTTTTTTTGCGGTGCAATCAGGGATCATTGGGGGGGCAAATCACACAGAGGATGCGGTGATAGCCGAAGACGTGTCACACGTGCCCAATGCGATTCCTGTGGTGTTTGTGGCTCTTGATCCTTTGGTCATATCGCTACCCCGTTCGGGTGGGCGCGACCATCTGCGATTTTCTGCGCAGCTCGAGGTAGCCCCCGAGTATGCCGCCGAGGTGGAGGCCGTAAAGCCGCGCATCGTTGACGTGCTTAACGGATACCTGCGCGCGGTTGAGATTGCAGAACTTGAAGACCCTGCAGCCCTTGCACGACTACGCGGTCAGATGCTGCGCAGGGTGCAGGTTGTGGTTGGAGATGGCCGGATAAAAGATCTGCTAATTATGGAATTTGTGCTGAGCTAAGGATGATGAAATGACAATGATTGCAGACGTTTTACTGGTGGCGGGGGCCTTGGGTGCTGGGCTTTATTGTCACGTACTGTCGCGCCGTTTGCGCAACTTTACCAATCTGGAAAAAGGCGTCGGTGGCGCCGTTGCCGTTCTTTCGGCACAAGTTGACGACCTAACAAAAACTTTGAAACAAGCGCAAAACACCGCAAAATTTTCGGTCGACAAGCTCGACAGTGTTAGCGCTCGTGCTGAAGCGGCAGCGCATCGTTTGGAACTGTTGGTTGCATCTTTGCATGACATTCCCGAGCCGACCCCGCCAAAACGTGCAGAAAATCCATTTTTTGTACGCCGTCCCGGTTCGGAGGAAGCACATTGATGCGGCTTAATCGGCGCCGTCAGGGGCGTGGGACACTGTATGTTATTGGTGGGCTGCTGTTAGCGTCTGCAATGGTGCGTGTCGGGGGGTATGTGGGGCCCGCTTTGGCAAATGGTACAGGCACCCCGGAAGAAGCTATGCCTGAAGAAACGCGTGATACACCAACCACAGGTGGCCTACTTGAAGCGTTACAGGGTCGCGAAGCACGTTTAGAACAGCGTGAAGCGCAGGTGCGCGAACGAATGGACGCACTGCACGCCGCAGAACAGCAAATCGACAACAAACTACAAGCGCTTGTCGCTGCAGAAGAGGCGTTGCGCGCGACAATTGCGCTGGCTGATGGTGCTGCCGAAATGGATCTGGCTCGGCTGACAACGGTGTATGAGAACATGAAACCCAAAGAGGCCGCCGCACTGTTTGCTGAGATGTCGCCACAGTTTGCTGCGGGTTTTTTGGGATTGATGCGGCCGGATGCTGCCGCGCTCATTATGACAGAGCTTGCCCCGGAAACTGCATATTCATTTAGTGTCGTTCTCGCAGGGCGTAACGCGACCACACCAACGCAATAGCGCTGAGATATCTTTAACATATTAGCGTTAAAAAGAATCATCACCAAATTTGGTTTTTATTATTGAAGGACACTCCTGCATGGTAGGTTTTATCGGCATTGCGATTGTCTTTATCGCGGTATTCGGTGGTTACTTGTTGGCGGGCGGCAAGATGGCGATCATCTTGAAAACGCTCCCTTTCGAGATGATCATGATCTGCGGATCTGCGATCGGTGCATTCACAATCAGCAATGATGGGGCAGCAATTAAGCACACGATCAAGGATATCGGAAAGGTTTTCAAAGGCCCGAAATGGAAGGCCCAAGATTACAAAGACGTTCTGTGTTTGCTTTTCGAATTGATCCGCGTTGCCCGCACGAATCCAGTTGCACTTGAAAGCCATATCGAGGCACCTGAAACATCAACAATTTTCGGGAAATACCCCAAGATCCTTGGTGAGGGCGAGGCAGTTGCGCTCATTTGCGACACCCTGCGTTCGGCATCTATGAATTATGACGACCCGCATCAGGTCGAGGAAGTTTTAGAGAAGCGGATCGAAGCAACACTCCATCACAAAATGCATTCGACCCATGCGCTACAAACCGTCGCGGACGGCCTGCCGGCGCTTGGCATTGTTGCCGCTGTTTTAGGTGTGATTAAGACGATGGGATCGATTGATCAGCCCCCCGAGATTTTGGGAAAACTGATCGGCGGTGCCTTGGTGGGTACTTTTCTGGGTGTATTTCTAGCGTATGGCTTGGTCGGACCCTTTTCCTCCAAGGTAAAAGCTGTGATCGAAGAAGACGCGCACTTTCACCAGCTCATCCGCGAGGTGCTGATAGCGAACCTTTATGCGCACGCGCCCAACATCTGCATTGAGGTCGGGCGCCAGAATATGCCGGGTACATATCGCCCTAGCTTTTCCGAGATGGAGGATGCATTGAAAGCCACAAAACAGGACGCCGCATGATACGGTTTTTGGCGTTTCTCTTCATTTTGTTACCTGTGGTCAGTTTTGCACTGCCAGTGCGCGTGCAAACCGGTGAGCACGCTAATTTTACTCGCGTTGTTCTGACAATAGATCGCACTACACAGTGGGAGGTGCGGCGCGATGTTGACGCCTATGTCGTCCAGCTTTCGACGAATAACGGATTTGATCTTAGCCGGTTTTTTGATTTGATCCCCCGCGACCGAATTATGAACGTCACGCAAGACGGAGAAGGCGCACTGCGGCTTGGTGTCACTTGCAGGTGTCGTGTTGATGCGTTCCTGTTTCGGCCCGATATTCTTGTGGTGGATATTCTGGATGGTAGCCCATCAGTAGATTCGCCATTTGAGCGTCCGATCACCGGCACTGAATCTCTGAATCAAAAAAACCTGCCAACAAACCAATACGCGTTGCCGCCAAATGCAATCCTACCTGTCATTATGCATGCGAGCGACGAAATCCCTCCGTTTGAAACGCCGCAATTACCGATTGGAACCGGATCAGTTGACGATACAGAGCCCGCGGTTCCGGGCGTACCTGAAGAAGACTTGGCATCGCTAGAACAGGCGATCACGCAAAGTCTCGCAAGGGGGTTAACTCAGGGCGTGCTTGCCGCTGATCTACCCAACAAAGAGCAGGCACAATTATTGGATTTAAATTCGCAGCAATACTTTACGGATAACCCGAGCCCCATGCCTGGTCTGCTTGCGCGCACGAGCACTGATCCGCGTGCGATTCCAGACACTGTGCAGGATGCGAAAACTCAAACGGGTCAAAGTTGCTTGCCCGACAGCTTCTTCGCTGTTGCTGATTGGTCTGACGATAGACCCTTCTCAGATCAATTAACCGAGGCTCGCAATGCGATTACAACTGTCGCCGACCGCTATGACGAGAACGCAATTTTGCGATTGGCGCGGATTTACATGGCATTTGGCTTTGGCCGAGAGGCAATACGCACCCTTGAACTTGACGGTACACACTCTCAAGAACGCCTGTATCTCGCACAAATGGCGCGCATTGTGGATGGGGAAAACGTAGAATCAGACCTATTTACTGCGCAAGTGAGTTGCCAATCAAATGTCGCATTTTGGGCGATGCTAGCCACACGTGACGGGGCGCTAGATGCGCAAATGGATCGATCAGCAGTTTTAAATACCTTTAAGATGCTGCCACCGCGACTTCAGCGATACCTCGGTCCTCGCTTGTCGGACCGTCTTGTGGCGGTTGGTGACCAAGATGGCGCGAGGCAGGCATTGGAAGCCGCACGAGGTGGCGAAACTATCAGCGTCGACGTAATTTTGTCAGAGGCGACGTTGAACCACGCAATCGGCGAGGATGATCGTGCCAAAGGCGCGATCACAGAGCTTGCACGAGACAATGCGCGCGTCACACCTGAAGCATTCATTCGATTTTTTGATCAGGCCACAGAAAATGATCAGCCCTTGAATCCAGAAGATTTTTTGCTGGCGGACGCATTAAGATTTGAAAACGCAAATATGCCTGTTGCCGGTGACCTTGCCGGCGCGCAAATCAGGGCACTTTTGGCTAAAGACGATATCGCTGCTGCACGCGCGCTGATTGCGGCAGAGGGGAAATCGCTTAGTGATGCGCAAGTTACTGTATTTGATGCTGCAATTGTGGACACCATACTCGGGCTGGCTGATGACACGCTGTTCCTAGAACATGTCCTGTCGGAAGATTTGCCCGACGTTTCCGCAGGTATGCAAAATGCACTCGCACGGCGCGTGCTCGCACTGGGCTTCCCTGAAGAAGCTGGGGCTTTGTTGAAAGTTCCCGCGAATGGACCTGACGCGGTCGACCGCCTACTGCTACGTGCGGATATTGCACGCGTGGAACGCGGAGCATCAATCGTTGACACTGCGGCAGACAAACCGGCATTTGGCGAATTGCAGGCGGTGCAAGCACCGATTTCACTGACAGATGCGCCGCTAGCACAAGGCAGAGCATTGTTAGATGCCTCCACGCAAACGCGGGAAGAACTAAATCGCGTGCTCGACCAGTTTATCGCCCCGGAGAGTTTCTAAGCGCCATTCGTAAGTTACCAATTATCAACTATTTTCGGACAAGTTGTCTTAGAACTCCTAACGCTGATGGTCCGAAATGAATGGCAGAACGCCACTACACCAGTCACAAGTCATTTTGATTTGCTTGCTCAGTGTTATCACAACGCCTGTTGCTGCTTCGGTATCAGATATATGTGTTCGCGCGGCTCAAGCCGCGGCGCATGCACACAACGTGCCTGCTGAGGTGCTAATCGCGATCGCACAAACGGAAACTGGGCGGAACAGTGGTGGCTATGTAGAGCCATGGCCCTGGACACTGAATGTTGAGGGCCAAGGATATTGGTTAGCCACACGCGCCCAAACATTGGCGCAAGCACAACTCGCTATTGCCGACGGTAAGAACAGTTTTGATCTGGGTTGCTTTCAACTCAACTATCGATGGCACGGTCAGCATTTCGCATCTTTAGATCAAATGTTGGATCCGCGTGCGGGCGCGGACTATGCCGCGAAATTTCTTGCTGGGCTATACGCCGAAACAGGCGATTGGTCCGCGGCTGCGGGCGCATACCACTCGCGCACAGCGGTTCACGCGGCGCGGTACCGCCGCCAGTTTGATCCGTTGTACGCGGCGGCTTTGCAGAACTCTGAGACAGATTTCCGGGCAAATACCTTTCCCCTCCTGCAACAGGGGGGGGCGGTTAAAAGCTTGGGTTCATTGGTTCCGGTAAGTGCGCGGGTCACCGAATGACCGGACTGCAATTGCGCGATATATTTCAGCCGACCATCCTACTCGCGCTGGCGCTCATGGCCGTGATTGTTATGATGATTTTGCCAATGCCAGCCTGGGTGCTGGATATGGGGCTGGCCGCCTCGTTCGCGCTGGCAATTTTGATGTTTACAGTGACGCTGTTTATCGAGCGACCACTGGATTTCTCTGCCTTTCCGACAGTTTTGCTTGCATCGCTGATGTTGCGTTTGTCGCTGAATGTGTCGTCAACAAAGTTGATTATTGGTCAGGGTCACACCGGGACAGATGCAGCCGGCGATGTTATCGAAGGCTTTGCCACGTTTGTTATGGGGGGAAATGTTCTTCTTGGGCTGGTGGTGTTCTGCGTGCTTTTGATTGTGAATTTTGTGGTGATCAACAAGGGTGCAACGCGCATGGCCGAAGTCGGCGCGCGCTTCGCGTTGGACGCCATGCCGGGCAAACAGCTGGCGATTGATGCGGACATGTCAGCAGGTGCAATCGACCATCAAGAGGCCAAAGAACGCCGCGAACGCGAGCAGGCCGAGACGACATTTTTCGGCTCTTTGGATGGCGCATCAAAGTTTGTCAAAGGAGATGCCGTTGCCGGGCTTTTGATTACCGCCCTGAACCTGATCATGGGATTGATCATCGGTGTCGTTATGCACGACATGCCGATTTCGCAAGCTTTCGAAACGTATGCGGTGTTAACTGTCGGCGATGGGTTGGTGTCGCAAATTCCCGCGGTGGTAATTTCAATCGCTTCTGCACTGCTTTTGGCACGCGGCGGGGCTACCGGGGCCACGGACATCGCGCTGGTGTCACAGCTTGGGCGGCATCCGGCAGCGCTGGCAACGGTTGCAATTCTGATGGCTTTGTTCGCCTTAGTGCCGGGGTTGCCGTTTCTGCCGTTTATGATTGGGGCAATAACGTTGGGTGGCTGCGCATTCGCTGTAGCCAACGGAACCAAAAAAGCAGCGCTGACTAAGGCTGCGACGACAAAAAAAGAAAAATCTACTCCGCAGCAGACTTCGATGGGTGATATGCTCGATTTGGATGACATCCATGTTGAATTCGCACCCGACCTTGTGGACATGGTGCTGGATCCGGGGACCGGGTTGGACGCGCGGATCGCAAACATGCGTAATCACGTTGCAACGGCATATGGCGTTCTACTGCCTGAAATCCGATTGACCGACAACGCTGCGCTGCGGCCTGGAACCTATGTTGTTCATGTGCAAGGGGTCGAACAGGTGCGCGATACGTTGCGTTCCGATCAGATCCTTGCGTTGATGAATGACGCTGATGCCAGCGACCTGCCGGGCGATGTGGTGAAAGAACCGGTTTACGGCGCCCCCGCAAAATGGATCGACCCCAAAAATCAAGAGGTCGCGGCGCTGGCCGGGCTAACGACTGTCCAACCGACAGAGGTGTTGGCGACGCATCTTCTTGAAATCGTGAAACGAAATTTTCCCCGTCTTTTGACATTCAAGGCATTGCGGCGACGTCTGGATGAAATGGTGAATCTTAGCGACCCAAGCCGGGCCGCTGCAAACCGCAAAATGCTCGACGAACTCATTCCCGACAAAGTGCCGTTCGAACTGCTTCAATCAGTCTTGCGGTTGTTGCTGGAAGAGCGGGTATCAATTCGCAACCTACCCCTGATTATCGAAGCCATCGCCGAGGGTCGGCATCTGTATAAAACCGCAGACGGCATCACAGAATATGTGCGCCAAAGGCTAGGGTTTCAGCTGGTCGCGGAAATGCGCCGCCCAGACGGGACGATCCCGCTGGTACAACTTGCGCCAGAATGGGAAGACACGTTCAACACCTATGAAATCCGCAGCGAACGGAGCAACGGCGATGTGGCGCTGCCGCCCGAAAATTTTAACAAATTGGCGGATGGAATTGCCGAAAAGCTTGGGCAGGCCGCTGAGGCCGGTACATATGCGGCCGTTGTGACGTCAATGCGCCGTCGGCGGTTTCTACGCACGGTGATGGCGGCCAAGGGGATCATGAATCCGGTTCTATCATTCGAGGAGATCGGTATCGACGCCCGCCCTGCATTGGTTGGTCTGGTGCCGCTTTGATCGATGACCTGTTACCTTTGCTTCATCTATCGCAGGCGACGCTATGGTCGGGATTTGTTGTGTTTATGCGGATAAGTGCGCTCATGGCGGTCATGCCCGCCTTTGGTGACCAGGCTGTTCCGGTACGTGTTAAACTTGCGTTGGCGGTGATGTTTACCCTGATTGTCGCACCTGTCATTGCGTCGACCATTGGACCGATGCCGACCGGGCTCGTAACTGCAGTTACCATCCTTGGTCCAGAGGTGCTGAGCGGCCTATTCTTTGGGCTTTTCCTAAGATTTTTCATACTCGCACTGCAAATCGCAGGATCGATTGCTGCGCAGTCAACGTCACTTTCGCAAATCTTTGGTGGGTCTGCGGGCGTCGACCCGCAACCTGCAATTGGTCATATTTTGGTCGTCGGTGGTACGGCTCTTGCTGCACTGTCGGGGCTTCACGTTCACGTCGCGACCTATATCATTGAAAGCTACAAAATGGTTCCCATCGGTGTGGCTTTGCAGGCGGATATGGTAATTTCGCTGGGTTTGGGCGAAGTGACACGCACTTTTGGTCTGGGCTTTACCCTCGCGGCACCATTCTTGATCGCGTCCCTTGTCTACAATGTTGTGATCGGCGTGATTAACAGGGCGATGCCGCAGCTGATGGTGTCGTTTGTCGGGGCTCCTGCCATCACGGCAGGTGGGCTTTTACTTTTGTTGATCACCGCGCCGATTATTTTAGGGCTCTGGTTGGCGGCGTTTCGCGAATTTATGACAGCACCATTCGGGCTAATCCGATGAGCGACGATGGCGAAGACAGCGACAAACAATTCGAACCAAGCCAGCAAAAACTGGATGATGCGCGCAAAAAAGGTGAAATCGCAAAATCTGCTGATCTGACCACCGCCGCGGCTTACGGTGGATTCCTGATTGTTGCACTGACAATCGGGGCGGACGCATTGATGAGACTGGGCACGGTGCTTAGCAATCTCTTGGCACAAGTGGATAGTCTAAGCACATTGGTGTTTTCGGGTGCGACCCAACCCGTTTTGGGCGGCATATTTTTTGAAACTGCAATCAGCATCGCGCCTTGGTTTGTGCTTCCTGCATTATTCGCAGCGCTTTCGATTAGCGTTCAGCGCGCCTTTCTCGTCACCCCAACAAAAATTTTACCCAAATTGAACCGAATATCGCCGCTCGCAGGGGCTAAGAACAAATTCGGGCGGCAAGGCCTGTTTGAATTTTTCAAAAGCATGTCGAAACTGATCATTTATGCGGTGGTCATGGGTTTTTTCCTACGGGTTCAGATGGATCGGATCGTGGGGAGCCTGTACCTGCCACCGGCGCTGGTTGTCGCCCTGCTGGGTGATATTTTGTTACGGCTTATGGCGCTTGTTCTGCTTGTGGCAATCATCTTGGGCGGGGGCGATTACCTGTGGCAAAAGGCGGAGCATTTGCGCAAAAATCGTATGAGCCGCAAGGAGATGATGGACGAATTCAAGCAGGCCGAAGGCGATCCAACGATGAAGCAACATCGGCGGATGAAAGGGCAGCAAATTGCGATGAACCAAATGCTTGCGGATGTACCAACCGCCGATGTCGTCATCGTAAACCCCACACATTACGCTGTTGCGTTGAAATGGGACCGCGTGGCCGGCGGCGCGCCAACATGCGTGGCCAAAGGTGTTGATGAAATTGCGGCGAAAATCCGTGAGCTTGCATTTGAGAATGCCGTTCCGGTTCACGCGGACCCGCCAACAGCGCGTGCGCTTCATGCGGGCGTCGACATCGGTCAAGAGGTTGCACCTGAACATTATCAGGCCGTAGCGGCAGCAATTCGCTTCGCGGAAGCGATGCGTCAAAAGGTGCGCCGCTAAATGGACCGGCAGTCACAGGCGGCGCAGCTTACGCAGTTAAGTGCGATCAGGTTTCGGGCGGCGCAAGCTGAAATGGCACAATTGCGCCTGCGCGAGGATCGCCTGCGGTCCAATCTTGCGCAGCTCATCCAGCAGAAAGAAACACAAGCTGATGCGATGCGTGATGGGGCTGCCGCCATTGTCGCAGGCGCTGACGTGCGCTGGCATCAGTGGGTGGATCAGCGCCGTACGGTCATCAACGCAGAGCTTTCCCAAGTGCGGGCACTTCAGGAAGGGTGCCGCGCCAAGTTGAGCAATGCGTTTGGGCGGGACCAAGCTGTGCAAGACCTAAATGCAAAACTTACAGCGGAAGCAATGTTTGCAAAGCAACGCCGTAAGAATTATGAATCTTGACGGACCATGTCGGTGATCAGGACGTCTGTTACATTATCGCCCGAAATCTGCTGCGCGACGCGTCGCAATTCATTGCGCAGCGCCTGCATGTTTGTGCCTTCGGTGAAGTTTCCCGAAAAACCACCCAAGTTTGCATGATCAAACATAACCTGCAAAAAACCGTCGCGCAGCTTGGGCTCGTTCGCCAGAACAGCAGAGCCGCTATCGGGTAACACCTCTAGGCTGATGGCCATCACGACCAATGCTGCGACAACGCCGTCTTTGACAACGGGAATAACAAATTGATTGTTCAATTTAGAGTATTCGCGTTCCTCGGTGATCGCGGCAACCGGTGCATGTGCCTCCGCACTCTGGCTATCCAACGCTGCGTCGCCGCAGGGCGCGCCATCTGCCAATATGACCTCGTCCTGTTCTGGTTTCAAAACCAGACCAGCGCCGATGCCGCCACCGATTCCCGCCAAAAGTAGAAAGATAGGGAGCAATAATTTTTTCACGATATGTCCTTTGATGACGGGTCAGAAGGGAAGCACGCCCTCGAGTAGTTGCTGTCCATAGCGCGGCTGCTGCATGTCGGTGATCTGTCCGCGTCCGCCGTATGAAATGCGAGCGGATGCGATTTTATCGTAAGTAATCTCGTTCTGGCGGGTGATATCTTCGGGGCGCACATATCCGGTCACGATTAGTTCGCGTAATTCATAGTTTACGCGCACCTCTTGTTGGCCGACGATGGACAGAACCCCGTTGGGAAGCACATCGGTTATGGTTACGGCCACCCGCAGGGTCAATTTTTCGTTTCGGCGGACAGTTCCGTCGCCAGACGAATTGCTGTTCGAGCTTAGATCAACAAGGGCTGCGGAACTCGCACCATCAGGTAGACGCCGATCCAGCAGCTGTGGAATGCCCGCAAGCTGGGGGATACCCGCCTGCTGCGACGCGGACCTGGACCTGTCTGATGAATTCGAAATCTCGGCCCGGTCGTTGATTTCGATCACAACCGTCATGATGTCGCCGCGTTGCATGGCGCGCCGATCCCCCAACAGCGACCCGCGGTCACCCGTCCAAAGAGACGCCTGCGATGATGGCCCCAGCGTCGTCGCAATGATCGGGTCCGGGTAGTTGGGGTTGAACATCGCTTCTCGCTCGACGGTACGTTCCTGTGGCGTGAAATCTGGCGGTCGCCCGACTGGCGCTGTTGCACAGCCACCAACGGCCAGCAGAAGTAAGAGCGTGTTACGCATTTTCATTCCTTAACGTGCGACGTAACCGGCACCATCTACGCCAATTTGCGCAGAGACCGTGCTACGAGAGCTGACATTCATAACTCTGATAACGTCGCCGGGGCCGGCACGACCAAGCGCGCGACCTTCGGTTGTGATTGCAATCCCATGTTGTTGATAGTGCAGAGGGATGATTTGATTTCGTTCGACGACAGCAGGGAATCCAACGTCGCCAGACCGGATGGGTCGGCCTGCATAAAGAGCGACCCTTGCTTCCATGCCGATCAGGTCGTTGGGATCCTCGACGCCTCCTAGAATTGAAAGATTGTTGACCAAAAGATCCTCCGGGCGGATCGTGCTGTTGGCTGGAATTGTGCGTGCTGCAACCACAGTGTCGGCCATTGCAGGCCAAGCGAATGTGCAAAAAACGACGAGGGTACGGATCATCGGACCTGCACCATTGAGCTAAGCATTTGATCTGCGGCGGTAATGACTTTGGAGTTCAGTTCATATCCGCGTTGGGCAGAAATAAGATCCGTGACCTCGCGGACGGGGTCAACCGAACTGCTTTCAAGATACCCCTGCCGCAAAACGCCAAGGCCATCTTCGCCCGGCGTGGCGACAAGCGAAGGCCCAGAAGCAGGCGTTTCAATGAACAGGTTTGACCCGATAGCCTCTAGCCCTTTGGGGTTGGTAAAGCCCGCGAGCGAGAATTGCCCTAATAGCTGCGGTTGCACCTGATCGTTGAAATATCCGTATATCTCGCCGTCGGCATTGATCGACAAGGACCGGGTATCGCTGGGAATAGTGATGTCGGGCACCACCGGAAATCCATCCGAGGTAACGATTTGCCCATCTCCGGTCAGCTTTAGCCCCCCGTCACGTGTATAGGCCGACACGCCCGACGGCAGCGTAATTTCAAGATAACCGTCACCCTCGATCGCGACATCCAGATCGCCGCCGGTGGCCGCAAGCGACCCTTGCGACAGCATCATGGAAACGGCGCTTGCACGGACGCCCAGACCAAGCTGGATGCCAGTTGGCAGAACCGTTCCGTCTGATGCGTTGATCGTCCCGGGACGGGCGACTTGCTGGTAATGCAAATCCGCAAATTCGGCGCGGCGGGCGTTGTAGCCCGTCGTGCTCATGTTCGCGAGGTTGTTGGAAATCACCTCGACTCGGGTTTGTTGGGCTGCCATTCCAGCGGCAGCAATCTCTAAGGCGCGCATGGGTGTTCTCCTTTATTGCCGAACCGTCTGAATGACGCTGCGGATGCGTTCGTGTTCCTTGTCCAGAAAACTTTGACCCATTTCATAGGCGCGCTGGACTTCGATCATGCGGCTGATTTGCAGGATCGGATTAACGTTGGATTCCTCAAGGAAACCTTGCAATGTGCGCCCATCGGGTGCTGGTTCGAAACCACCTTGGGCGTCGAACATGACCCCGCTTTCACGGATCATCTGGTTTGGATCAGTCGGTATGAAAAGACCAATTTGGCCAATGGGCTGTCCTCCCGCACTGATCGTTCCATCGGCACCAATACCGATACGCCCGACGCCTTGGGGTACAAAGACCGGCGCGCCGCCAGCGTCCAGAACGGGATAGCCTTCGGGGGTTACAAGGTCGCCGTTTTCGTTGGGTCCGAAAGACCCTGCACGGGTCAATCGTTGCCCATTTGGGGTCTCGATCAAAAAGAACCCATCGCCTTCGATCGCCAAATCAAATGCCCCGCCCGTCTGCGTCAGGCTGCCTTGGGTCATCACGGTTTCACGCACTTCGGCCGTCGCCATCGACAATGAAGGTGAATCCGGCCCTAACGCTTTTACATGTTCGGAAAACATCACCCCTTCGGCGCGAAATCCCGTGGTCGATGCGTTGGCGATGTTATTGGCGATCACCTGCATTTCGCGCATCAGCCCAGACTGTCGGGTTAGGGCGGTATAAGAAGCGTTATCCATAGTTATCCTCCGGCGATGATGGGAATAAGCGTGCCTTTGAACAGGCTCACCAGCGTTTCAGACATAAAGTTCATCGTGATCCAGAATGTGCCAATGATGGCTGCCAATTTTGGCACAAAGGTCAGGGTCATTTCCTGAATCGACGTCAGTGCCTGAAAGAGACCCACGACCAAACCTGTGGCCAAAGCCACGGTAAGGATCGGGATCGAAATGACAAAAGCTGTCCATAATCCCTGCCGCAGCGTGTCATAAAACAGGGCTTCGGTCATCAGACCGGCATCCGCAATATTTCTTGATAGGCTTCGACCACGCGGTCACGCACAGTGACGGCTGTTTGGACGGCCAATTCCGTTTGCGCCAAAGCGGTTACCAATGCATGCGGGTCCGCGTTGCCGGTCATCGCTTGCATGGCGGTGTTTTCGCTTGCCTTCAGCGTTGCCATAAAATCCTGGGCCGCGCCCAAAACCGCGCCGCCGCCGGACCCCGCATCCGGGGCAGTCGCAGTTTTACTGGCGGCATAATTTTGGGCGACAAGTGCACTAATATCCATCGGTATATTCCTTATTTGCGGAGCAGATCCATGAGCGCAGAAGACATCTGCCGCACTTGATCAAACATTTTTAGGTTGGCTTCATAGCTGCGTTGGGCTTCGCGGGCGTCAGCGATTTCGATAAGAAGGTTCACGTTGGACCCGTCATAGTACCCCGTCGCATCGGCCAGCGGGTTCGCAGGGTCGTAGATCCGGGGCAACGCCGTTTGGTCAAGCTTCACGCGGCTGGTCTCGACCGCACCGGTTGTTTGGCCTGCGTCAATAATCTCTTGAAATCCCACTGTTTTACGGTGGTATCCCGGCGTATCGGTGTTCGCGATGTTTTCAGAAACATACCGCAGGCGGTTTGCCTGTGCGCGCATTCCGCTGGTTGCAACGGCCATGGCTTCGCTAAAGTCTGTCATCATTTACCCCTATGGTTTACCAAGACTGGTACGCATTACAGTCATGGCATGTTGGTAAATCGCCAATGCGGTGCTGTGGTCGCGACTGATCTGGACAGAGTTCATCAGCTCTTCTTCCAGAGAAACCGTATTGCCGTTGGGTGCAGGCTCGCCGCCCGTCTCGATGATCTGCGCGGCAAATGCGCCTTCTGACGACGCAAGGTGGCCGGGGCGCGTCATTCGCAACGGCTGTTCGGCGGCGTGTGCTTTGTAGGTTTCACGAAACGCTGCAATGTCATGGGCGCGATAGGCCGGCGTATCCGCATTTGCGATGTTGCGGGCGACCATAGCCTGCCGCGCACCGGCGTGTTTGGCCATCGCACTGGCCGTTTGGAATATATCCAAAGATTTGTTCATCGGGGATTCTCCCTCGGTTTGGTTTCAACGAAGCATTAAGGCTGATTCCTTAAGAAGAGGTTCGTGGTTACCGTTCAGAGACAACAGAGGATCAAAAATATGCTCAAACAAATGACGACTGCGCTGGGGGATCTGCACGCGATACACCGTGTTGGGCGCGTATCTGGGGTGTCTGGCGGCACAGTGCAGGTTAGCGGCGTCGGTGATTCGGCGAAGGTCGGGGATCGCACCCAGTTGCTCTGTGACGGCCGTACGGTTGATGGCGAAGTCGTGCGATTAGAGCGTGACTACGTCAATATTTTGCTCGACGGTGCTGCGGACGGGGTTTGTTTGGGCGACCGTGTGATTTTTGATCGCCCGCCTGTTTTCGCCCCTGATAAAAGCTGGATCGGGCGGGTGATTGACCCGGATGGGTTGCCGATTGATGGACGGCCTTTACTACCCGGTCACGTGCCGCGTCGCCTTCGGGCGGCACCGCCAGCGCCGCACGCACGCCGAGCGATGGGTGCGCGCATCGAGACGGGCATCGCCGTTTTTAATACACTTTTACCCATCGTGCGCGGGCAACGCATCGGGTTGTTTGCAGGATCTGGTGTCGGGAAATCGACACTCTTGGCGAACCTTGCGCGGGGCGTTACAGCCGATGTTATCGTTATCGCCCTGGTTGGCGAACGTGGTCGCGAAGTCCGTCACTTTGTCGAAGAGGTGCTTGGTCAGGAAGGTATGAAAAACGCAATTGTCGTCGCGGCAACATCGGAACGTGCGCCTCAGGTGCGGCGAAGGTGCGCCTGGGCTGCAACGGCGGTCGCCGAACATTTTCGCGACTTGGGGCTTCAAGTATTTTTGATGATCGATTCTGTAACACGGTTTTGCGAGGCTCACCGTGAGGTGGCTGTCGCAAGCGGTGAACATGCGAACTTGCGCGGGTTTCCGGCCTCGACCGGGCCTGCAATAGCAGCGCTTTGCGAACGTGCTGGTCCAGGAGTGGAGGACGCAGGTGACATTACGGCAGTTTTTTCGGTGCTAGTGGCCGGTTCGGACATGGATGAACCTGTCGCCGATATGTTGCGCGGCGTATTGGATGGGCACGTTGTACTTGATCGCGACATCGCTGAACGTGGGCGTTTCCCTGCGATTAATGTATCGCGATCTGTGTCCCGATCCCTTCCCGTGGCGGCGAGCGCACAAGAAAACACACTTATTCAGCAGGCACGATCCCATTTAGGGACCTATCAACGTGCCGAGCTAATGGTCCAATCGGGATTGTATACTACAGGGTCGGATCCTGCGATTGACGCGGCTATAGCTTGTGCGCCAGCACTAGACAGCTTTCTAACGATTATAGACCAGCGTGGTACACTCGCCCACTTTTCCAAGCTACGGCAGGCGATGATAACTGTGGGGTCTCGGATGCAGTCAGAAGACCTCGCTGGGCGAAAGGCATAGGTTATTAAAACATTGGGCGCACAGACTGCAAAAGGGTTAGTGCAGTTGAGCTTCCCGTCGTCATCGAAAGATTGGCTGCCTCTGAGCGGATTAAGAATAGCCGAATTAACTTTTCCTGTTGCTCTGGGGTGGATAATTCGGTCAAGTCGCTTGTGCCGAGCACGGATTGAGACCGTTCTTTAAAAATATCAAGCTGCTGGTCAACATCGATACTCGACATACTGGATGGAAGCCCAAGCGCAGTCTGAAAAACGTTACGCATGGGCGCGTTACCCATAACCGAGAACCACTGCGCATTACTGCTGCTATTACGGTCCAGAATATCCGCAATCCCGCCCTGCACGCTCATCGCCAGACGCAAATCATTGTCTTGTGCTCCGACCGCGCGTTCGAATTGACGCGTTTCGTAGCGACTGATGATGTTTTCGGCGAACCCCTGCGCCCCCGTAGCTGCCCCCCCATTTTCGGCAAATCCAAACGCATTGCTAAAATCCGCATAGCGATTGTCGGCCAGCCGGTTGGCAAGCGCGTCATCATCAACTGTACCGTCTTCCAAAATTTTCCGGATAAAGAAAGTATTGTTAACATCCTCATCCAGCCCAAATGCACCAAGCGCAACAGCAAGCATACGTTTATCGTTGACCAGATCTTCGGCTGTTTTGATGTTGCCGATATTTTCACGAAAATAGTCGGTTGCGCGTGCAACAGGTTGACTGACAGCAAAGGTTTCTTGCTGTTTTTCCATGGTGCGGTCCAGAAACCGCCAACCACCATAACCTGTCAACGGCACGATGGGTTGAAAGCTCATGACGGGTGCCCAGCCAAAAGTCGGGATTCGCGGGGAAGTAAGTTTCGCAAAGCTTTCAGCGCCCTATAAAAGTCGTTGTCAGTTACATGTTGAGTTGCACAATCAAGATGTTGACGGCTGTCGTCATCACGTAGCACTTGGCTAAGTTGCTCGATCCCACGCAACATTTGCATGCGCGCATCATTTTCTGCCACATCCCCGGATAGGACCAACTGAGCAATATAGCAGACCCTGCGAACCGGTGTATTCACTTCCCCCGGGCGTATTGCATCGCGCAGGCGCAGAATGTTTGCGTTCGGCGTCAGGATTGAAAGTCGACTTCGTCTGTCACCGTTTTCGATAACGGCCCCATTCACAAGCACACGTTCTTTCGGGTTAAGTTTAAGAACAAGTCCTGACATTACGCTGCCTCCTGACGGTTTAGGCCGCGTAAGACAGCGGTGTTAATATCAATCAATGCAGTCGCATCAGCTTCTTTGCGCAAAACGCGGCGACTGTGGTGTTCTGTGAACTCTGCAAGGTAGAACAATTGGGCCCGCAATGCGCGCGGCAAAGCGTTGTCCTCGTCTGCGACACCAGCCGCGAGCGTAACCCACATACGCCGGTTGTCGTGTAGCGCTGCGACGAGAAGAGGGAAATTCAACGGAATTGACGTTGTCGCCTTGCGCAGTCGCGCTGTAACTTGGCTGAAAAGTTGGGCCTCGACAGAGCGCTCTGTTCTGATGGACGTTTGGGTCGGGGCATAAGCCTGCCGAGCTTGTTCGATGACGTTCACGTGGGTTCCTTCCGGCACGAATTTGAACGAGCTGCGGGTTTTCCGCGGCATCCCAGAAGGCGGCGCCAGAAAGGCGCCGCCGCATATTTAACTTATCTGAAGAGCGACAGAATTGTCTGTGGCGCCTGGTTCGCAATCGACAGGGACTGCACACCCAGCTGCTGCTGAACTTGCAATGCCTGTAGGCGCGCAGATGTTTCTTCCATGTCGGCATCCACCAGCGTACCGATACCAGACTTTAGCGCGTCTGATAGTTTCCCAACAAAGTTGTTTTGGTCGTTGATCCGCTTTTCCGATGCACCAAGTGCGGCGGCGCCGTCGATCGCAGTTGTTAGAAAGGTTTCCAACTCTCCCAGGGCCGTTGCAGCCGTCGCCGTATCCGTGATTCCGGTCAGGTTCGTAGCCAAATCGATATTTGCTTCAAAGTTAACGCTGTCTACTGTGATAAGCGTTGGCGTTGGCGCAGCATTCCCGACGCGATCAAGCGACGACAATACGTTCAGACCTGTACCGCCGTTTCCGTCAACATCGGTCGCAAGCAAGTTGGCGCCATTGAACTGAGACGCAGAGATGATCGACGCCACCTGTGCGGCTTTTTCGTCCATATCCGCTTGAATTTTAGCGAAATCGACGTTTTCTGACTGGGCAGAAACTGCCAGTTGTTTCATTTCTTTGAGCGTTTCGACGATTTGCTCGGCGCCTGCCGATGCGACCGCAACCGTTGATTCCCCGAGTGAAAGGCTGTCAGAGATGGCTTTAAACCCGGCGACGTCTGATTCCATCACTTTTGAGATCGCCCAAATCGCAGAGTTGTCTTTTGCTGACCCGATTTCTTTACCAGTCGAAATCATGGTCTGTGTTTTGGCCAGGTTTCCGTTGATTGATTTTAGGGTTTGCAGTGCGACCATCGCACTATTGTTGGTAAGAATGCTGGACATGTTTTTTGGTCCTAAGTTTAGGGGCGCTTTGCGCCAGATTGATTCACGAAACGGTGCAACTGCACCCATTTGAAACGTCATTCTGACGACGATCGCTGCAACACGGTGAGAAGCAGACAGCCATTCTAGCGATAGACAGAGATAAACATTTTCGGCCTAAAGAAACCCTTAATCGCTCATACCAAAGAGTTTCGGATTTGAATCAAGTTACGCCTTCTTCTCAAAATCAGAATTGCGCGTTGGCACCAGCGCCATTTTACCGGATTGGTCGTAAACATTCAGACCATCGCGCACGTGCTGCAGCGCGGAAATGCGGTCGCGCGCGGCCTGAACGCCAGCAATTGCCGCAACTAGTAACGACTGGTTTTCAGCCAATTTTTCGCGAATAGCAATCATTTCCGAGGCTGTAGGGTTTTCCTGCGCCAAACGTTCAAAAAGCAGCACTTTTGTAGCAGAAATCGCATCAAGGTCTTCAAATACACCTCGTTTGAGCGCTTTTTTCTCCTGAACCAATGCATCTGTAAGTTGCTGGTAAGTTGGCCTAGGCATTCATCTTGCCCTTCATGGCCTCAAAAAGGGCTTCGGCCAGACCGATTCCGCCAGATTTCACCATTTCATTTGCCTGAGCCTCGCGAAGGAACGACGCAAAATGCTCTTCGCCTGAGCCGCCACCAAAAGTCTCGCGCGGTGCACCAACACCCGCCGCCTTTAACATTTCCGCCAAAAAAGTCGCTTCCAGCTTTTGGGCAGCGTCGCGCAGTTTTGCATCGTTCTGCATATACTCCGGCAGTTTTGGCGCAGAGCGCGGCGGGGGTAGCACCGGTATCGCGGTCATCATGTTCTCCGTTTCTGGTCAATTCTCCTTTTGTCATCGAGCCGTAAAGAATCAGTAAGTTTTGTCTGCGAAAAGTAAGGCCCACGAAGATTCGTTCGGAGAACCGATGATACCGATACTGTTAACAGATACGGCTCCACCAAAATCGCCACCCTCGCAGGGTGGTGGGCTTGCGTTATCGACGGATACGAGCACCGATTTCGCAAGCCTCCTTGCTGAGATGGATGTGGAGGAAGTTGAAGACGATCCGGATTTCACTCTATCGGTTGATGTATTGATGGATATGCCCGCCGAAGTGACAAATTTTTTGGCAGTCACGGGACAGAACGTGCAACCTAACACTGACTCCGATGTCAATTTGACTGCGAAATCCATTGAATACCCAGAGATTGCACAGACAGATACGCCTGACACGTTTCGTCAAATCGATGCTGCTTCTGATGCTGTCGCGGAACATACTGCTCCCAAGGCAAATGATGTACCACGTGTGCCACGTGGTCCAACATGGGCACAGCTGATATTTGAACGGCAGGTGCCGCAAGGGCCGCCCGGATCGTCAGCAGCGAAAGTGCCGGAAGCAATCCCAAATAGTATGCCGCCGGATGTCGTTTCGGGTGATAGACAGGTACAGGCGTCAGACGTAAATGTGGTGGCCCCCGTTGAAAAAACCGTTGCGCAGGTTCCAAATTCTGTCGGGCTATCTAACGTAGTCAGACCCGACGAACCCGTTCGGAAAATACATGGCGATACCCCACCAAAACAGCCGGAAATGGACGTCGAACGAGCTTTGACATCACCAAAGACCGAAGCGGCACATGTCAGCACCAGCGTCACCCAGCATCGTGTGGTTCAGCAAGACGTCGCAGATGTTGGTCGTGACGACCCGGAACTACAGAGGCTGTTCACCCTAAGTGATCGACCTGCCACGATATCAAGTCACACACCTGTTGCTGCTGTTCCCGCCAGCGGCACAGGAACGGTGCGACACGTTGCGCAACAGATGGCTGTTGCCGTCGCTGATCGCCCCGGACAGCCAACCGAAATTTCTCTTAATCCGCAAGAGTTGGGGCGGGTGCGGATGACCATGTCAGCCGTTGACGCATCCATCACGATGACAATCATCGCAGAACGACCAGAAACAAGCGACCTGTTGCGCCGCAATATAGAAACGCTCACTCAGGAGTTCCGCGATCTAGGTTACAATGACATCAATTTTGCCTTTGGACGTGACAGTGCGTCGGAACACCAGGATTCGTCGCGTGACAAAGCCAGTTTTGGTGAACCAGTCAATGCAGGCGACATTTCGGAATTGCAAGGCGTGGAACAGACACCCGCCACAAAATCGGGCATGGATATTAGAGTTTAGGAAACACGATGGACGTCAACCAAGTTACAACCACGACGCCGACCGTTGCGGCGCCTGAACCGGCCGCCTCTCAGGGAATAACGTCTGATTTTGAGATGTTTTTGCGAATGCTAACGGTTCAAATGCAAAACCAAGACCCGTTAAACCCAGTCGATTCGACGGACTATGCCACGCAGTTGGCGACGTTTTCGGGGGTAGAGCAAGCCGTGCTCACTAATGATCTGCTGCGGGCGCTCTCGGCGCAGCTGACATCGGGCGGGCTGGCGGATATGGCTGCTTGGGTCGGGAAAGAAGCGCGTGCGGCGACATCGGGGTATTTCGACGGTCAGCCGATTACACTGGCCCCCAACCCAGCATTGTTAGCGGATAGTGCTGAGGTGGTGGTGCGCAATGAACAAGGGGTTGAGGTTCAGCGATTTGATGTACCCATTAGCGCTGACCCCATTGAATGGGCTGGGGTTGCCGCCGGCGGGTTTCCGTACCCTAGCGGTCTCTATTCGTTTGAACTGATCAGCAGTGCAAACGGCGAGGTGATCACACAAGATGCCGTCGAGGTTTATAGCACAGTGACCGAAGTGCGCGCCGAAGGCGGTGAAACAATCCTGATCCTTGAGGGGGGTATTGCCGTGGCCGCAACCCAAGTCAGCGCGCTTCGCGATCCATCGCTTTAGATCAGGGCTGAAAGCCAAACGCCGGCACCCACCAAAATGCCGCCCAGTGCCATCCAAACCACGGGCGCAAGCGGTGACAACGGTTTCGACGGGGGCACAGGGTTGTTCTGCCTGATTAACGCCGCCTCGGCCAAATGAGGAAGTTGCGGTCCAAAGCGGGACAGAACCATTGCCGTCTTGGCCAGATCGCGCATCAACGCCTTTGGTCCAATGCTTTGTTTGATATAGCTTTCGACAACGGGCTTGGCGACTTGCCAGATGTTCATATGTGGATCAAGTGACCGCGCCACGCCTTCGACGACCACCATCGTACGTTGCAGAAGGATCAGTTCAGTGCGTGTTTCCATGCCGAAACGCTCGGTTACCTCAAACAAATAACTAAGCAGACGCGCCATCGAAATACGGCTGGCGTCCATCCCAAAGATGGGTTCGCCCACCGCGCGCAGGGCGCGGGCGAATTCGTCCACATCACGGTCGGCGGGGACATATCCAGCCTCAAAGTGTACTTCAGCGACGCGCTGATAGTCCTTGCGGATAAAACCAAACAGAATTTCCGCATAGACGCGACGCGTGTATTCATCGATCCGCCCCATGATCCCAAAGTCGTAGGCAACAATGTCGCCATCTGCGGCCACTTTCAGGTTTCCCTGATGCATATCCCCGTGAAAAAACCCGTCACGCAGCGCGTGATTTAAAAACAGCTGAAGCACACGTGTTGCAAGTGCACGCCGGTCGTGTCCTGCAATATCAAGCGCGGCATTCTCGCCGATGCTAATTCCTTCGACCCAGTCCAGCGTCATCACGCGGCGACTTGATAGATGCCAGCGGATCTGTGGCACCTGGAACCCGGCGTCGGTCGCGGTATTTGCGCCAAACTCTGCAGCCGCCGAGCTTTCTAACCGCAGGTCAAGCTCGCCCGTGACCACACCTTCAAAGTGGGTGATCACATCCATTGGCCGCAGGCGACGCGACGCGGGTGACAACAGTTCAATCATACGCGCCGCGAAATAGAACGCGTCAATATCCTTGCGAAACGCGCGTTCGATGCCGGGGCGAAGGATTTTGACGGCGACCGCCTCTCCGGTGTCGGCAAGATGGGCCTTGTGTACCTGCGCCAGGGACGCCGCAGCAACTGGTTCTGAAAACGAAGAAAACAGCTGCGCGACTGGTGCACCCAATTCATATTGAATCGCGGCCTCTGCCTCTTCCATCGAAAACGGCGGCAATTTGTCCTGAAGTACACGCAGTTGAATGGCCAATTCATCGCCCACAACATCAGGGCGCGTCGAAAGCACTTGGCCGAATTTGATATACGCAGGTCCCAATGCCGTGAGCGCGCGCGGCGCGGGTGGCATATTAACGTCACCCTTATACCCCAGCCATCGAAAGGGCCAAACCAGAACACGAAACGTCACGCGCAACAGCGGACCCGCGTCAAACGCATCCAAGACGACGTTCATCGCGCCGGTCCGTTCAAGGGTCGCACCCGTACGGATCAACCGGATGATGTTATGGGGGCCACGCATTTACAGTTTCCAACCCGAATGCAGAGCGGCGATACCCATTGAGAGGTTGCGATATTTCGCGTTCCCGAAACCTGCTTGGCGCACCATATCAAGGAAGGTGTCTTGATCCGGGAAATTACGAATCGACTCGACCAGATACTGGTAACTGTCGCGATCCCCCGCGATCAACTGCCCCATCCGCGGGATCACGTTGAACGAATAAGCATCGTAAGCGGCCTGCATCATCGGGTTCGGCAATTGGCTAAACTCTAGGACCATCAAACGACCACCTGGCTTTAGCACCCGGAAGGCTTCGTTCAGCGCCTCTTGGGGGCGGGTCACGTTCCGAATGCCAAAGCTGATTGTGTATACGTCAAATGTATTGGATTCGAACGGCAGGGCCATGGCATCGCCCACCACCCAGTTCAAACTGTCAGACATCCGTTCCGCCTCGGCGCGTTTGCGGCCTTCAACCAGCATGGATTCGGTAATATCCAGAACGGTTGAATGTCCATGCCCGGCCCGCTTCAGGAATCGGAACGAAATATCGCCAGTTCCACCCGCCACATCCAGCAGTCGTTGACCGGGGCGTGGTGCAAGCCAATCCATCATCGCATCTTTCCAGATACGGTGAATGCCCACCGACATCACATCGTTCATGATGTCGTATTTGCTGGCAACCGATGAAAATACACCCTGCACGCGCCCTGCTTTTTCGCTTTCGGGGACGGTCTCGAACCCGAAGTGGGTTGTGGTCTGTTGTGTGTCAGTCATGTCATTCTTTCGCCCGAATAGTCCCGAATGGTGTTGCCCATGGGTTATACGCAGTTCGCGTGATAGACAAACTGTCAATGTGCCACGGGCTAGGGGTTAGATTGTGGAATTATTTTTTGTCGTGCTCGGTTTCGCAGTTGTTGTGTCGATTGTTGTTGGCCAATTTCTCTTAACGCACCTCATCATGAAATGGCTTTATGGCCAAAGAAATCAACGCGACAGCGATGGTACGGTTATTGACCTCACACCGTTGGCGAAAACGGATGCGGCCAATTTGCCGCGCGATATCAGCTTTGTGGCTGGAATTGGGGCGCAAGCGGCACCGCAGATGACACTAAACGAAGCAACGCTTAGGCGGACGGTTGGGCTGCGACTGGTGAGTGTCGGGATCAGCGGTGTGTTGATGCAATATACGTGGATCAGCGACTCCGGATACATCCCCGACAATATCTACGTGAAGATGGCGATCACTGTTATCGTCTTATACAGCCTTATCTACACCACAACCTACAATATGCGCTACGATCGTGACGTCTTGATCGACAGTGATTGGTTGTTTCGCAGGCGCGAAATTCTTTGGAAGGACGTGGTGTCATTGCAGGACAACGGCCACTATTCCTATGTAATAGGTGTGCAGAGTGGTAAATCGGTCGAAGTCATGAAATATATGACGGGTATCCGTGAATTTCTCACGACTGCGCGCCAAAATATTGCGCTGAATCAAAGGTTCTGATGCCCGAACTTCCCGAAGTTGAAACCGTCAAAGCAGGTATTGCCCCCGCAATGGAGGGGCATGTTATTGCGCAGGCCGATATCAATCGCCCCAATTTGCGCTGGCCCTTTCCCGAAAACATGGCGGCGCGGCTGACAGGCAAGCGTGTCCTGAGGCTGCGCAGGCGGTCGAAATATATCTTGGTCGATCTCGATAGCGCGGAAACCTTGCTGATTCATTTGGGCATGTCGGGGCGCATGTTGGTGTCCGGGCAGAAGGTCGGCGAATTTCACCATGCGCACCCGGCGCCTGCAAAACATGACCATGTTGTCCTGCATATGGACACAGGCGCACGCATCACATTCAACGATGCACGCCGGTTTGGCGCAATGGATCTGTTGGATACCGCGACACAAGACGACCACTGGCTGATCCGCGACCTGGGACCAGAACCGTTGGGCAACGGATTTGGCGACACCTATCTTAAGGCGCGCCTAGAGGGGCGGAATACACCTATCAAATCAGCGCTGCTCGATCAGGGAATCGTCTCTGGCCTCGGGAATATCTATGTCTGCGAAGTGCTATTTCGCGCAGGCGTGGACCCGCGCCGCAAGGCCGGCAAGCTGAGTGTCAAAGAGGTGGACTCACTTGTACCGATCATTCGCGACGTCCTTACCGAAGCCATTGCCGCTGGCGGTTCTTCACTGCGCGACTATCGGCAATCGGACGGCGCATTGGGTTATTTTCAACATGTATTCAAGGTTTACGACCGTGCCGGAAACCCATGCGTCACGGCAGGGTGTCACGGGGTGGTTGAACGGGTCGTACAGTCCGGGCGGTCGTCATTCTTTTGTCCGGAATGTCAAAGATAACTTGCGCCACGTGCCACCTTTGTTAAGCACTAAGGCATTCATTGGGATAAGGATCGCGTCATGGCTTACGAAAATATCATTGTCGACATTAGTGACCATGTAGCGATTATCACGTTAAACCGTCCATCTGCATTGAATGCGTTGAACAGCGCCTTGTTGGGCGAGCTTTGCACAGCGCTCGAGGCGGCGGATGCCAATGACAAAGTGCGCTGTATCGTGATCACTGGTTCTGAAAAGGCATTTGCCGCGGGCGCAGACATCGCAGAAATGGCCGACAAATCCTTTGTTGATATGTACACGAGCCGCTTCTTTGAAAACGAATGCGACCGCTTTAACCGCACGCGCAAGCCGATCATTGCTGCGGTGGCAGGTTGGGCGCTGGGCGGTGGCTGTGAGCTGGCAATGATGTGTGATTTTATCATCGCGGCCGACACGGCAAAGTTTGGTCAGCCTGAAATTAATCTTGGGGTCATCGCGGGTATTGGCGGCACGCAACGCCTGACCCGTTACGTCGGCAAGGCAAAGGCGATGGAGATGCATTTGACCGGGCGATTCATGGATGCAAACGAAGCAGAACGTAGCGGACTGGTCAGCCGTATTGTGCCCGCAGATAAACTTTTGGCCGAGGCCCGCACCACGGCTGAAAAGATTGCAAAGAAGTCGCGCGTCGCAACCATGGCCGCCAAAGAAGCGGTGAACCGCGCCTTTGAAACCACCTTAGCCGAAGGGTTGAACTTTGAGCGGCGTTTGTTCCAGTCACTGTTCGCCACAGAGGATCAATCAGAGGGTATGACCGCCTTCATCGAAAAGCGCGAACCGCAGTTCCGCGACCGATAAACCCACTTTTTGGGGTTTCTTTCTGCGTGGAACTGCCCTATCAGCCCACCTTACATGCGCGTGAGGCCCGCTTTGGCCAGAATCACCGGTTCTAGAACCCGGTCGGGGCTTATTGCGCTATCGAATTTTAATTTGACCCGACGAAGGGAAAGACATCATGGCAAATACACCACAAGCTAAAAAACGCGCCCGTCAATCTGACGCACGTTACGCAGTTAACAAAATGCGTCGTTCGCGGATTCGTACATTCTTGCGTCTCGTTGAAGAAGCAATTGCATCCGGCGACCAAACTGCAGCAGCCGCCGCACTAAAGGCAGCACAGCCAGAACTAATGCGCGGCGTCACCAAGGGTGTTGTTCACAAGAACACAGCAGCGCGCAAAATTTCGCGCCTGTCTTCACGTGTTAAGGCAATCGGCTAACTTCCACCGATTCTGCGCCGCGCGCAATTTTGCGGCGAAACTTTTTGAAAAGATGCATCCGAAAGGGTGCGTCTTTTTTTGTTTGGGTGTTGTTCGTTTGCCTATGTTTTGTGGCATTTCAACAGGGCCGCAGATTCTTTTTCCGCAATCTCCGAGTCAAGTGCGATGTTATGTTGATGCCGCCCCAAGGACATTGGTACCTTAGCCAAGCGATTCACATCGTTCCGGGGGGACATGAAGAGTTTTGCAGTTTTTAGCGCGGTGCGAACCCAGGTAGGGGTGCGCATCAATCGGTAAAATGTGCTGAACTTCATGCAAAACTAGCGATCGTTTCTACGTGTTGGAAACCCGCTTGGTCTGTGTCTGCACGGTTGCCGAAGGCTGCTCTTTGGTGACTATGTTGTTCATGTCTTCTTTTCTGCCGCTCAGGCATCCCGACGCGTATGGCAACATGCGACGCACGGGTGCCCAGGCCTTTGAAATTGATAAACTGCATTCGGCCTAAGTGGGGACAAACTTAGGTACAGAATTCTTTTATCTTGGGAACGAGTGACGCGTGATTCAGGGGCTTCACCCTGCGTGATGACGCCATGTGCTTGGGGGCAAGATTAAAAGATGACGAACGATATTTGGGCAACGGTTCTGACACGGCTGAAGAGCGCGCTTGGCGTGAACAACTTCTCCAACTGGATTGAACCGCTCGAGTTTTCGAAATTGACGGCGGGTGTTGCGACATTCCAAGTGCCGACCAATTTCATTGGCAACTATGTGTCCCAAAACTTTGGCGATCAGATCATCTACCATCTGAACCAGCTTGGCGAATCCGTGCAACGGCTCGAATTTACCGTACCTTCACAGGCACGTACCGCTGCGGCCGCGCCCAAGCCTGTTGTCGCGCCTAGAACGGTGATGGCCGACGAAATCTCAGGGTCTCCGATTGATACGCGGTTCACATTTGACAGTTTTGTCGTTGGGAAACCCAACGAACTTGCCCATGCTGCAGCGCGCCGTGTCGCCGAAGGTGGCCCTGTAACCTTTAATCCGCTGTTTTTGTATGGCGGCGTTGGTCTGGGTAAAACCCACCTGATGCACGCCATCGCCAATGAACTAAAGCAACGCTCGCCCGAATTGAACGTACTTTATCTGTCGGCGGAACAATTCATGTACCGTTTCATCACAGCGCTGCGCGAGCGTAAAATGATGGATTTCAAACAGCTGTTCCGTTCGGTTGACGTGCTGATGGTGGACGATGTGCAGTTCATCGGCGGCAAAGACAGCACCCAAGAAGAATTCTTTCACACCTTCAACGCGCTCGTTGATGGCAAGAAGCAGATCATCATTTCGGCAGATCGTGCACCGGGTGAAATCAAAGATCTGGAAGAGCGGATTAAATCGCGCCTTCAATGCGGTTTGGTCGTGGACTTGCACCCAACAGATTACGAGCTGCGTTTGGGCATTTTGCAATCAAAGGTCGAAGTATACGCCACCCAATATCCCGGCCTTGCCATTACGCCCGGTGTGCTGGAATTTTTGGCCCACCGTATTTCCACCAACGTCCGTGTGCTTGAGGGTGCGTTAACACGTCTTTTCGCTTTTGCGTCCCTTGTGGGCCGTGAAATCACCCTAGAGTTGACCCAAGACTGTCTTTCAGACGTGCTCAAGGCCTCTGACCGCAAGGTCACGGTGGAAGAAATCCAACGCAAGGTGTCCGATCATTATAACATCCGCCTGTCCGACATGATCGGGCCAAAGCGGGTGCGCAACTATGCGCGGCCCCGTCAGGTGGCGATGTATCTGGCCAAAACAATGACAAGCCGGTCGTTGCCCGAAATCGGGCGCCGGTTTGGCGGGCGCGACCACACCACGGTCATGCACGGCGTACGCCGGATCGAAGAGCTAAAGGTTACGGATAGCCAGATCGCAGACGACCTGGAACTGTTGCGCCGGGCGCTCGAAGCCTAAGGCATGTGCTTGACGAACCTGCCCCCATCGTCAACAGTCCAACAAAACGCTTGAGCCGCCGGAAAAATGCAGTAAATTCTGCGTCCCGGCGGCTTTTGCCACCAAATATGCGGAGCATTGGGACATGAAATTTAGCATCGAACGCAGCGCACTTCTCAAGGCGGTCGCACAGGCGCAATCCGTCGTAGAGCGGCGCAATACAATCCCGATCCTTGCCAACGTGCTGATCGAGGCCGAAGGGGACTCTGTGCAGTTCCGCGCAACCGATCTTGATATCGAAGTGGTGGACCGCGCCCCGGCCAAGGTCGAACGCGCCGGCGCGACGACAGTATCAGCGGTGACGTTGAACGAAATTGTCCGCAAACTTCCCGACGGCGCATTGGTGTCCCTGACCGAAGACGGTGCATCCGGTCGGTTAACCATCGAGGCGGGGCGCTCCAATTTTTCGCTGGCCACGCTGCCAAAAGAAGATTTCCCCGTGATGGCCACATCCGAATACGCCGCGAACTTCTCGGCGCCAGCGCCTGTGCTGCGGCGCCTGTTCGATAAATCAAAATTCGCGATCTCCACCGAAGAAACCCGGTATTACCTGAACGGTGTTTACCTGCACGTCGCCGACAGCGATGGCGGTAAGGTCCTGCGCGCTGTTGCAACCGATGGGCATCGCTTGGCGCGGATTGATGCAGAGCTTCCCGAAGGTGCGGCTGATATGGCCGGTGTGATTGTGCCGCGCAAAACCGTGGGCGAATTGCGCAAACTGTTGGATGACGACGATATGAAAATCGCCGTTTCCGTGTCCGAGACAAAAATCCGCTTTGCGACCCCGGATATCACTCTGATTTCAAAAGTGATCGACGGCACGTTCCCCGACTACACCCGCGTTATCCCGCAGGGAAACACACGCCGGATGGAAGTGGACGCAAAAGAATTTGCAAAGGCGGTGGACCGGGTAGCAACCGTATCATCCGAACGGTCACGCGCTGTGAAACTATCGCTGGACGAAGATCGCTTAATTCTGTCGGTCAATTCGCCTGACAGCGGTGCCGCCGAAGAAGAACTGGCTGTCGCTTATGGCGACGAACGGTTGGAAATCGGATTTAACGCGAAATACCTGCTGGAAATCGCCAGCCAGGTGGACCGCGAAAATGCGGTTTTCTTGTTCAATACATCTGGTGACCCGACCCTGATGCGCGAAGGCAACGACACGACCGCAGTTTATGTTGTTATGCCGATGCGCGTGTGACGGGGCAAAATACTTCGACATTTTCTTACGCCCCAAACGGCAGGCATCGCGCGATATGACAGGCCTTGCTTTGACCCAATTGGCGCTCTCGCACTTCCGCTCGCATAAGCGGGCGGTGGTGGATCTGGATGGCCGGCCGCTCGCAATTTATGGTCCGAATGGCGCCGGCAAAACCAACCTAATCGAAGCTGTTTCACTTCTTTCGCCCGGTCGCGGGATGCGGCGCGCCGCCGCCGAAGACCTGACCCGCCGCCCCGAAGCGTTGGGATGGAAGGTCACTGCCGCCCTACGGTCCCTGAACCAGACCCACGAATTGGAAACTTGGGCCGAGGCTGGCAGCCCGCGCCAGCTGCGTATTGATGGCAAAGCTGCCCCGCAAGTCACCCTAGGACGTGTCGCGCGTGTGCTTTGGCTCGTTCCATCGATGGATCGGTTGTGGATCGAAGGCGCCGAAGGGCGCAGGCGGTTTCTGGACCGAACGACTCTCAGCTTTGAGCCATCACATGCCGAAGCCGTACTGACATACGAAAAGGCGATGCGTGAACGGAACCGTCTGCTCAAAGACATGGTGCGCGATCCGCATTGGTACACCGCGCTGGAAAGCCAGATGGCCGAAGCAGGCGCGCAAATTCATCGCAACCGTAAACGCGCCATTGCTGAATTGGCGGCCGCCCAGGACGCCGCAACCACATCGTTTCCCACCGCCAACCTTACGCTGACCGGACCCGATGCGATGCCTGAAGATCTGCAATCAGCGCTCGCGCAAAATCGCAGCCGCGATATGGCAGCGGGGCGCACATTGGTTGGCCCACACCGTGCCGATTTGCAGGCGGTGTTTGCGGTCAAAGGTGTCGATGCCAAAGATTGTTCGACCGGCGAACAAAAAGCGCTGCTGATTAGCCTGATCCTTGCCAACGCCCGTGCGCTTGCCCGCGATTTTGGTGCGCCGCCGATCTTATTGCTGGACGAGGTTGCCGCCCATCTTGACGCCAGTCGCCGCGCCGCGCTTTATGATGAAATCTGCGGCCTTGGCGCGCAGGCGTTTATGACAGGCACAGGACCGGAATTGTTTACGGAACTGGGCAACCGCGCCCAATATGCCGAAGTAACGGATGCCGCTGGACAATCAACCGTAACCCAAAGGGACAGCCCATGACCCCACAACGCGTGACCCTGATCACACTTGGCGTGACTGATCTGGAAAAATCAAAGGCGTTTTATGGCGCGATGGGCTGGCAGCCAACCTCGCAAACCGACGGCGTTGTCTTTTATCAAATCAACGGCTTGGTTTTGGCCCTGTTTGGCCTAGGACCATTGACCCATGATCAGGGACGACCAGACGCGGTTTTGGGAACCGGTGCGATGACGCTTGCGCAGAACTTTGCCACCGAAAACGAGGTCGACACCGCCTTTGCGGCAGCCATCACCGCAGGGGCAACCGTGCTGAAAGCCCCTGAAAAAGTATTCTGGGGCGGTTACTCTGGGTATTATGCCGACCCGGATGGCCATGTCTGGGAGGTCGCACATAACCCGTTCTGGCAGCTTAATGCAGATGGCAGCCTGACACTGCCCGTAAGTTGATCATGGACATTCTAGCCATTGCCGAACTTGACCTCGGTGCTGCTGTTGATGCTGAAATTGCGGCGCTGCTGGCGACCGCGTTCGAGACTGATTTTGGCGGGCGGTCCTATTTTCGCCAGCGGCACCACTTGCGGCTGATTGCGCGGGTCGACGGGCGGCTGGCAGGGCATGTCGCGCTGACCTACCGTGTGATCCAGATGAACGATATTTTGATCCCCGTTCTGGGCTTGGCCGAGGTTGCGACAGACCCTTCATTTCGCGGGCAAGGGGTGGCGCGGGCGCTGATTACGCACGCGCTTACGATTGCCACCAAAAGCGACGCGTCCTTTGCATTGCTGTTTGGCGACCCCGCGCATTACAGTCGCTATGGATTTCAAACCGCGCACAACAGGTTACGCCACTTTGACCTTGAACGTGGAACCTCGCTTGCTGTTAAAACGGTTTCTGATCCCGGTTTCATGGTCGCGAAGACCGGCGATATCGTGTGGGATGACCAGACCGAAGTCGACCTGATGGGACATATGTTTTAGATGACCGTAACCTTGTATGACCTGCTGCTTTATGCGGGCGCCCTGCTCATCTTGTTTATGACGCCGGGGCCGGTGTGGGTTGCATTGTTGGCGCGCTCTATGTCGGGCGGATTTCAGGCGGCTTGGCCATTGGCCATGGGCGTTGCGATTGGCGATATCCTGTGGCCGCTGGTTGCTGTGCTGGGTGTCAGTTGGCTGGTGTCGGAATTTGCGGGTTTTATGGACGTGCTGCGCTGGGTCGCTGTCGGCGTGTTCATCCTGATGGGCGTGCTGCTGATCCGCAATGCCGATAGACAGCTGGGCAGCAACAATCGGCTGACGCGTCCAGGCATGTGGGCCGGATTTATCGCGGGGCTGGCGGTGATCATCGGCAACCCCAAAGCAGCGCTATTTTACATGGGGATTTTGCCGGGTTTCTTCGACCTGACGCAGATGACGCGGCTGGACATCGCCGCCATTTGCACGCTGAGTTTCGTCGTACCGTTGACGGGAAACCTGATCCTTGCTGGTTTTGTCGATCGCGCGCGGGGATTTCTAAAATCGCCCTCTTCGGTGCGCCGGATGAATCTGGTCGCGGGTTGGCTGTTGATCTGTGTTGGTGTGGTTATTGGTCTGACATGACCGGGGCCATCCATGCCTGTAAGTAACGTGTTAGTCGTTCGCGCATCGTGCCAGTATTGTGCAGCGCACAAAAGTTGAACGCCATAGATTGAATAGCAAATGCCTGAACACCTTCGGCAAGAAGCAGCGCTTCAACATCGTCGCGGATCACCTTCCCTTGCAATGGCTTGATCCATTCCGCAACTTGCTCAACTTGATGTAGAAAATTAAGCGAAATAAGCTCTGTTGTTTCAATCGCCATCGCGCCTGAAAACCGGACGACTAAGTCAAATACAACACGATCCTGCGCCATATAGTCAAAAAGTGGCGCAAGCGTATCAGCAAATGCGGGTATCGACGATGGTGCGGGGCCTGCTGCGACCTGTGACAGTATGCGTGTCATCTCCTCGCCAATAAGCAGGGCCATTAGGCGGTCTTTGTCCTCGAAATGGGAAAAGAAGGTGCCTTTGGCGACTTCTGCCCGGGCCACGACATCTTCGACACGCAAAGCGGCAAATCCGCCATCGGACACAATCGCGCTTGCCGCGTCGATCAGACGTTGGCGCGTTTCAAGGCGGCGTTTTTGTGGGGCGCGGGCGTTCATCGTTGCAATTTAACATATTTTTGACCGTGGTCAAATTTCAGTAATTGACCACGGTCAATTTTATGATTTAAAAGTGACCATAGTCAATTTAATGGAACCAAGATGACACAGAAACGCATTATTGTTTTAAACGGTCACCCCGGCGCCTCCTCTTTGTCGCGCCACTTTGCAGAAAAATACGCCACCGCAGCGACGGCGGCTGGCGCAACGGTCAAGGCACATCACATATCTGAAATGAGGTTTGATCCTGACTTCGGTCAAGGTACATATTCAAAGTTCAAACCGTTAGAGCCACAGCTGGAGACATTCCTGTCTGACCTCGAATGGGCCGAACACCTTGTTCTGACGACCCCGATGTGGTGGGGCGGATTGCCCGCCAAGCTGAAGGGGCTGTTTGATCGCGCGCTCATTCCGGGCCGTACATTCGATACCAAGGACACAACTTGGCTGGGAATGCCTAGACCCAAATTGACCGGTAAAACCGCGCGGATCATCATGACATCAGACACGCCATATTGGTTTGAAAGTCTGGTCTACAAACGTGCCGTGCTGCACCAAACCAGCAAACAAATCTTTGGTTTTGTCGGGATCAAGCCAACGCGATATTCCTATTTTTCAGGTGCCACGGACGCCACCGATCACAAGGTGCAGACTTGGACGGACAAAGTGAAGCAACTTGCCCGGCAAGCTGCCTAATGGGAAACCTTTGTTGCTGGCGTAAAACCACAAAATATGGTGTCATTCGCGTGACAATCCGGCGCTGATAGCATATATTTTGCGCATAGAGACACGGGAAAAACTGCATGTCAGACGACGATAAGAAGCCAGAAGAATACGGCGCCGATTCAATCAAGGTTCTCAAGGGGTTAGAAGCGGTTCGAAAGCGTCCCGGTATGTACATCGGTGACACGGATGACGGCTCTGGCCTGCACCATATGGTATACGAGGTGGTTGATAACGGGATTGACGAAGCCTTGGCCGGTCACGCTGACCATGTCTACGTCAGAATTAACGCCGATAGCTCTGTCACAGTCGGTGATAACGGGCGCGGCATCCCTGTCGGTATCCACGAAGGTGAAGGCGTTTCCGCAGCCGAGGTCATCATGACCCAGCTGCACGCCGGCGGTAAATTCGATAGCAACTCTTATAAAGTGTCCGGCGGCTTGCACGGCGTTGGTGTGTCAGTTGTGAACGCGCTATCGGACTATCTAGAACTGCGTATCTGGCGCGAAGGCAAAGAACATTACGCCCGCTTTGAAGGCGGATTTACCGTCGAAAGCCTGCGGGTGATCGGCGACGCCAATGGCCGTAAAGGAACCGAAGTCACCTTCCTCGCATCGACAGACACTTTCAGTAACCGTGAATTCGACTTTCACACTCTTGAAAAACGCCTGCGCGAATTGGCGTTCCTCAACTCTGGTGTCCGGATCATCCTCGAGGATATGCGCCCTGCCGAACCGTTGCGCTCGGAGCTGTTTTACGAAGGTGGCGTCAAGGAATTCGTGAAATATCTTGACCGGTCCAAGACACCGCTGATGGCAGAACCGATCTATGTTGTCGGCGAGCGCGACGACATTATTGTCGAAGTCGCGATGTGGTGGAACGATAGCTACAACGAAATGGTGCTGCCGTTTACCAACAACATTCCACAACGCGATGGCGGCACCCACTTGGCTGGTTTCCGCGGTGCGCTGACCCGTGCAATCACAAAATATGCCACCGACACCGGCATCACGAAAAAAGAAAAAGTATCCCTGACAGGCGATGACGCTCGCGAAGGTCTGACTTGTGTGCTGTCGGTAAAAGTCCCCGACCCAAAATTCTCGAGCCAAACCAAAGACAAATTGGTAAGCTCCGAAGTGCGGCCTGCCGTCGAAAACTTGATGGGTGAAAAGCTGAACGAATGGTTCGAAGAAAACCCTGCCATCGCCAAGTCGATCATATCTAAAATCGTCGAAGCCGCCGCCGCACGCGAAGCTGCCCGCAAGGCGCGCGAGATCCGGCGCAAATCCGCGATGGACGTCAACTTTAACGCGTCAAAGCTCAAAGACTGCTCTGAAAAAGACCCCGCAAAAACCGAAGTGTTCCTCGTGGAAGGGGACTCTGCCGGCGGCTCCGCCCAAACGGGCCGTGACCGTGGCACGCAGGCGATTTTGCCACTGAAGGGTAAGATTTTGAACGTCGAGCGCGCGCGTTTCGACCGGATGTTGAATTCTCAGGAAATTGGCACATTGGTCATGACCTTGGGCACCGGCATCGGGCGCGACGAATTCAACATCGAAAAATTACGTTATCACAAAGTCATCATTATGACCGATGCGGACGTTGACGGCGCGCACATCCGCACACTGCTGCTCACCTTCTTCTTCCGGCAAATGCCGCAGTTGATCGAAGGCGGGTATCTGTATATCGCGCAGCCACCGCTTTATAAGGTCGCGCGCGGCAAGTCAGAGGTTTACCTGAAAGACCAGGCTGCGATGGACGAATACCTGATCGAACAGGGCGTTGAAGGCGCAATGCTGCGCCAAGGCAACGGCGAGGAAATCGCCGGCGCCGACCTGCGCCGCGTGATTGAAGAAGCCCGACAGCTCAAGCGGGTTTTGGACGCGTTCCCAACACATTATCCGCGTCACATTCTGGAACAGGCGGCCATTGCCGGGGCGTTCACGCCCGGCGCAATTGATGCCAACCTGCAGGGTGTTGCCGATGCTGTCGCACGGCGGCTGGATCTGATCGCACTTGAATGGGAGCGTGGCTGGCAAGGCCGGATCACCCAAGACAAGGGCATGAAGCTGGCCCGTATTCTTCGTGGCGTCGAAGAAGTGCGTACTTTGGATGGCGGCATGCTCCGCTCTGGCGAGGCGCGCCGCGCCGGGACATTCACGCAAAGCCTGCAAGACGTCTATGACCTGCCTGCCACACTGGTGCGCAAAGACCGCAACCAATTGATTCACGGGCCGCTTGACCTGCTTAAGGCGATATTGGAAGAGGGCGAAAAGGGGCTGTCGCTGCAGCGATACAAGGGTCTGGGCGAAATGAACCCCGACCAGCTGTGGGAAACCACGCTTGATCCGGACGCGCGCACGCTACTGCAAGTCAAAGTCGAAGATCTGGCCGAGGCCGATGATCTGTTCACCAAACTGATGGGCGATGTCGTAGAACCGCGGCGCGAGTTTATCCAAACCAACGCGTTGAACGTCGAAAATCTGGATTTCTAATCGAATGTAGGGAAACGGATAAAATTCTGCGGCGCGCATAAAATTGCGCGTCGCCAGATCTGGGCAAAAGAGACTAAATTATTTTTCAATGACTTTGATGTAAATCTGTCTAATCACATAATTTGCGAGTTCGAGCAAAGTTACCAGACATCTTAGGCGTATTGCGGTTTCTCCAAGCCAAACGGAGAACTTTGAAAGTCCATCGCCCATCAATTGGCGTCAGTGACGACCCAACTTGTTTCCATTCATTAAAACCGAACGGTTTGAACAAAATTATTGTCTCAGGGAAAAATGCTCATGGCACCACTAAGAGCACAGCTGAGAGAGTATATGGAAGACTGACTGCTCAACCTAGAACCAACTGCCTTTGCGGAAAGTCCAGAACCCGATTTTGATGCTATCCCAGAAGCGCTCCAGATCGACGACTACGCTATGATATGGCCGGGTCGCCAAGGCGCTCCCGTCGCCGATGCGCTGGAGGCCTCTCATCACTGCCGTGCATTCGATGGGATTATTCCGCCAAATGTGCGTGTGGTGGTTCTTGGATAGGACCCACACCACGCCGGGCTACATCGATGTCCACTTGGCACTTTGGCGTTCTGTACACTATTAGCTTCTGCGGAAACTGGCCAGAGACCCAAGGTCCGCTTGTCTTCCTTCTGCTCGGAACGAAGGCGCAGAGAAGATTCGAAGATAGTGGCGCTGAGGGGGGAAGCTGTGGACTGAGGTGCCCCTAGTTTCCTAGACGTCTGCTTTGTTCGGTTTCAACTCTCTTTCGTCATAGTCAACCGGTGACAGCATCCCGTTGTTTGTGTGCTTGCGCGTCGGGTTGTAGAACATTGGACGTATCACGGTTTGATGCCGCTCCTTTGATAGCACTTACTGCGTCGAAGGTGACTGACTATGGGACTGAAACGGACGGACGAATTCCGCAAGGACGCTGTGCGCATCGCGTTGACCAGTGGGCTGACGCGCAGACAGGTGGCTGACGATCTGGGCGTCGGTGTGTCGACGCTGAACAAATGGATCACTGTGCATCGAGACTCGGAAGTAGTGTCGAAAGAGGATCTGAGGCTCATCCAAGATAATGATCGGCTGCGCCGCGAGAACCGCATTCTCAAGGGGGATAGGGATATCTTAAACTGAAGAGGATCACGAAGGATCCCTATGTGGCGTTATCCCGATGAAGGCCACGGTATTCTTCGCGCACCAAAAGCCATGAGGTTTAAGTTCATCGAAAAGCACCAATCCGTATTTGCCATCAGCCGGATGTGTTATGTTATAAATATCAGCATGCGCGGTTTGCGTGCATTCCGCAGTCGCACTGCCAGCAGCAGGCAGCGATCTGATTTGGTCACCTTGGCGCACATCAAAGAACAGTCCCGTCTCAGCCTTGGCATTTACGGTCGACCACGGATGACGGAGGAATTGAGGGAGATTGGCTTGAACGTTGGGCATCGCCGCGTAGGCCGTCTGATGCGTAAAAACGGCATATCGGTCGTAAGAACACGCAAAAAAGTCAGGACAGATAGCGACCACACGTTTAACGTCGCCCCGAACTTGCTTGATCGTAACTTCTCAGCAGATTAACCAAACCAGAAGTGGGCTGGTGACATTACCTACATCTGGAAGCGTGAAGGTTGGCTGTATCTGGCCGTGATCCTGGACTTACACTCGCGTCGTGTAATCGGCTGGGCCGTGAGTAACAGGATGAAACGTGATCTGGCGATCCGGGCATTGAGCATGGCCATAGCGTTCCGAGCGACGCCAAAGGGCTGTGTTCATCACACTGATCGCGGGTCGCAATATTGTTCGCACGACTTTCAGAAAATACTTCGCCAACATGGCTTTAAGGCATCCATGAGCGACAAGGGAAATTGCTGTGATAATGCGGGTGTCGAGACGTTCTTCAAAACGATCAAAGCAGAGCTAATCTGGCGAGGCACATGGAAAACCCGCAAGCAGGCTGAGATGGCCATCTTCGAATACATCAATGGCTTCTACAATCCACGTCGCCGCCACTCAGCATCGGGCTGGAAAAGTACGGTCGCTTTCGAACGGAAAGTGGCCTAAACGAGCACTTGGGGCGGCACGAACGCGCGACAGGTCCAATTCAACGAACGATGAATTCTGCGTGAAGTGCACCGCTGGCCTTAATGCTTTTCAATATATCAATCATGTCGCGCGGCGCGACGCCCAGCGCATTTAGGCCCGCTACGACCTCACTCAAGGATGTGCCTTCTTGCACTTCAGCTAATCCAACGCCGGCTTCGTCAACGATAGCTACGTCAGTTCGCGGCACTACAACGGTTTCACCCGGAGCGAATGGGTTTGGTTGCGACACAAGTGGTGCCTCTTGAATACGTAAGGTTAGGTTTCCTTGGCTGACGGCAACCCGACTAATGCGCACATTCTCACCCATGACGATCGTCCCCGACCGCTGATCAACAACCACACGCGCCCTTTGTTCTGGCTCGACAAGGATATTCTCAATCCGCCCCAATGCGTGCGCCGGTGATGCCATTTGGGTCGCTGTGATATTTAGCTCGACGGTTCCGGCATCCAGCATCTTTGCGACACCTCGCCGAAAGTTCTGATTGATCGCCACCTCAATACGGCCTGCCGTGGTAAAATCCGGAGTCCGAAGAGCGAGCCGTAGCGACGTCAAGCCTTCAAAATCAAATGCTACCTCGCGCTCAATTGTGGCGCCAGACGGGATCGCGCCTGCTGTAGGAACACCTTGGATGACCGTCGCGCCATCGCCGGTTGCAGATACCCCACCAGCGATAATCGTTCCCTGCGCGACCGCATAAATGTCGCCATCTGCGGCATTAAGTGGCGTCATAATTAACGTGCCGCCCAACAGGCTGTCTGCATCACCGATTGCCGAAACGGTCACGTCCAACGGGCTACCAGCCCGCGCAAATGGCGGCAAGCTTGCAGTAACCAAAACCGCCGCAACATTTTTCGGGCGGAATTGTTCGCCGGTTACATTGACACCGAGACGCTCAAGGATGTTGCTAAGAATTTCCTCTGTGAAGGGTGAGTTTCGCAACCCGTCTCCAGTGCCGTTCAACCCGACAACGAGCCCATAGCCGACAAGGTCATTTGATCGAACCCCGTCGAATTCAACCAGGTCTTTAATGCGGATCGGCGTTGCCTGTACGCCAGACGAAACCAAGACAGTTACGCAGCATAAAATAATGCGAAGGGCATTCATGACATGTACCTCAACAAACTAAGTTGGGAGAGGCGCGCCGTCACTGCATAATGGGTTTCAAGCTGAATCTGGACGCTTTGAAGGCGCGATGCTGTATCAAAGGGATCCGCTGAAATGAGATTATTTTTCGCTATTTCGAGGGCCGCTCCCTGGGCGCTCATTTCAGCCATCTCTTGTGAAACGGTTGCTTCGCCAAAACCAATACGTGCTTGCACCGCAACAAGGGCACTTGCCGAACCCAAAAATCCTGCCCCGGCTTCCTGCAACAATCCCGTCCTTGTAGCCGGCGGCAAACTGGGCATTTCGTCAACGATGGCCGCCATAGCTGCAAATTTCAGAACCGTCCTTATCGCGGGATCATCCGCCCGCGCATCAAGCACAAGCGACGTGTTTGCAGACACACGTTTTTGTAATTCAGGTCCGGTATCCCCCGCATAACCCATGGTCGAGAACCCCCCAGTTGGGCTGTCAAACCAGTCAGAAACAATCGCAGAAATCGCTGCTTGGCTGGTTGCACCGCCAATGGCAGCTTGGATATCGGCAACCATGGTATCTGCTTTGGCAAGCGTTGTCATTGCTACCTCGGCCCCACCAAAAATCGCCCGATCCCCGACGCGGGTGTTCAGCAGGTTCACCATTGTTCCGAAGGTAGAACTTGACGCACGCGCAGCTTCGTTAACCTGATCCTCCGAGCTATTGTTACTCACGAGAAGAAGCTGCCCTACCGTCGTTTCCCGCAAAGCACCAACTTGGTTGAGAACAGTCTGCATCGTGGCAAGCGTCTGTTCTGTCTCTCGCCCCGCCTGCGCGTAGCTGCTGATCTGGGTCAAACTGTGGTTAATGCCGGACAGTCGTGCTGTTTCACCGCCAAGATGCCGCGTAATATCGGACACACGTCCAGACGACATACTTTCAGACAATCTCGCAAGGTCGGATTTGATCCCGCTACCATTGCGCATGGACATAAAATGCTGGGCCATATCCCCTACTGAATTAACTGGCATCTATATCTCCATGAGGCGCTGCATCATAAAATCTGCAGATTCGATTACTTTTGCATTTGCTGCGTAGGCTTGTTCGATGCGCATCAAAGTTTGCAGCTCGATGTCGGTATCAACGCCGTTAGATAGCTCTGCTTCATGAAGCGTGTCCCAGCGTGCCGCTGTAAAGCTTAGCTTTTCTTCGGCAGCCAGGCGTGTCCCGCCCACCATCGCTGTAAAGCTGGAAACACGCCCGCTTGCTGAATGCGTGGCAACACCCGGCAAGTCTGCGCGCGGCACTGCCAACGCTTCGAGCAATCTATTCAGCTGTGTCGCGTAACCTGTGGGGCCAGCGACACCAGAATTAAGCCCATCTCGCAAAAGCCGAAGTTCACCCCCCTTGTTCGGGTCAACGGCGGCATTCAACGCGATCCGCCCGGCAACGCCGGGAACATCCGCTAGGTCAAGCAACCCACCCTCATCAGTGAGCAGCCCCAAATCACCGGGTGCCAACGTCGCATCAGTCATCGGATCTTGGTAGCGAGCGATCAGATCAACCGCGATTTCGTCCAGCCCGTTTTGCACTTCAACTAAGGTCACGTCTCGCATGGCAAAAGCCGCGCCAAGCGACCCACCATCCAGTCGACCTGCCCCTTTTGCCGGATCAAGCGGAACCCCATTGACCGTTATCCCGCCAAGCGCACCAGAAGCAAAAGTCATATCTGCAGTAATTGTCGGCGTACGATCAAAACCAAATTGTACCGCGCGTCCATCCAGTAGGGTCGTACCATTTTTTGTGAGCAGTCCGATTGTGTCATTGGGTCGGTCAATTTGTCGCACAGGCACAATTTCGGCTATCTGATCGACAACCTTTTGGCGAGTATCAAGCAAACTTGACGTGTCAATACCTTTACTCTTCAACCTTAGAATATCTGTATTTAGCGCCTCAACCTGAGACAATGCCGCATTAAGCGTATTTATGTCGTTCATTATGGCGCCATCCGCCTCTTGCCGTAACGCTTGCGTACTGCGGGTATTGCTATTGAGTGTTTGCGTAAGGTCGGTGAAGCGGCTGACAACGGCAGCTAAACGTGTTTCCGATGCGGGATCACTGCTTGCACTGATCAACGCGCCTTCAAGTGCGGCAAGCCGCGCACCAATGCTGCCAGCATCTTCGGCGCCACCTAAAGTTTGTTCAAGCCGCGTCAGGGCGTTCACTGTCTCTTGCTGTCCCGTCAGGGCGGCGTCAGTCAACCGGCGGTCAGCCAACAGTCCCGCGTGAACAAATCGGTTCACGCTGGAAACACGCACACCGCCGCCAACGTTTCCCATTTGCACCGATGACAGTTCGACCGACCGGCGCCCATAACCATCAGTCATTACGTTAGACAGGTTCGATGAAACAACTTCCGCCATACGCGAGGTGGACGTCAGGCCGCTTATGGCATTGTTTAGTGCGCTGGATAGGCTCATCTGTCATTGCTCCTGTGCGGGCTTAACGTTTGATGTTCGTGGTTTCCTGCAGCATTTCGTCCACAGTCTGGATGACTTTTGCGTTAGACGAATAGGCGCGTTGGGTTTGGATCAAATTTGTGAGTTCACCAGCGACATCAGTAGCGGATTCTTCACGGGCATAGCTGACGATATCGCCAGTCGGGCCATCCCCCGCATCCCACAAGAAAAATGTGCCGCTGTCTGGTGTGACCCTGTAGCTTTGCTGATCGAGCGTTTCGAGACCGTTCACATTGGCCACATCAACGAGTGGAATTTGATAAAGAACGCGATTGATTCCGATATCGAAGCTCGCGCGAACATATCCGTTTTTGTCGACCTCGACCGACGTCAGGCTACCAACAGGTGTTCCGTTTTTCGAAATCGAAACAGGGGCAAATGCATCCGAAAGTTGCGTTAGGCCAATCGAACTCCCCAGCTCGCCGATGTTTATATCCATCGGGCCACCGTCAACCGCAATGGTCAGCGCGCCAGTCAACGGGTCATATGCCCCGCCAATGGCCGCGCCGGTGTTTGTCACGCTCGCCAAAGTCCCGCCGCCCCCACGTGACGCGTCGAAGGTCAGGGTGTATTCGCCCACCACGTCAGGAATGCCATTTGCATCGACATCGCTTTCGCTGTCACGGATTTCCATGGTCCACTCATTTGAAGCGCCAGTAGCTGGTACCGTTGGCGTGAAAGTAAAGCTGAGGTTCGACGACGCCCCCAAGTTGTCAAAGTATTCGACTGTTAAGCTTTCCAGATCACCTGTCGAATCTTCCCGCGTCGAAGTGGCAGGTAGATTGACAGATAGATTGACGCGGGTGGTTGCCTCGCCAGCGAACTGGTTCGCGTTGATCTGTACGGGGACAAGACCATCAATTGAATCGCGTGGATAGTTCGGGATTGTGCCATCTGCGGACGCTGGAACACCCAGTAGAACCAATCCTCCCGGGGTGCGCAGGTACCCGTCTGCATCAGGTCTAAATGACCCGGTTGTTGTAAGAAACAAAGGGTTGTCACCATTACCGACCGCAACTGACGTTTCGGACGTCACAGGAAGCATCCCGCGCCCCCGCACAGCAAGATCGGTGGGGTTGCTGGTCGAAACAAGTGCGCCGCGCTCATCAATCAGGCGCGCCGTTGTGATCCGAACGCCGCCAGCTGAATAAGTTCCATTGCCGCTTTCGATAACCATCGCGTGAAAGTCTGTGACGGCACGTTTATAACCATAAGTCGACGAGTTCGAGATGTTGTCAGATATCGTTGCCAATCGCGATGCGTTGGCCGCCAGGCCAGCGACGCTTGCGTTGAGAGAAGAGGAAATGGTCATTGCTGAGCCTTTCTGCGGCGAATTTCATTCTTACTCCTCTCCCTAAACACCGCGCCTTAACGCACTCCTAACAGATAAAATTCAAACCATTTTTTGCTAAATATCCGATCGCAACAAGACCACTTCGATCCTGTTGTTACGTGGCGCGGTTGCGTCGGCAACCGCTGGCACGCGATCACCAGCCCCTGTCAAACGGGCAATGCGACGTGGCGCAAGCCCCGCCGATTCGAGCATCAGGCGCATTTGCGCAGCTCTGCCTGTTGACAGCTCCCAGATCGGATTATCGATCCTTACGACAGACTTGGCGCTCAGATGGCCCTTGATGACGACATCATTACTGACAGATTGAAACAATCGTGCAAGAATCCCTGCAATTTCCGCCGTGACAGGATGTGGGTTCGTACTGTCTTTGTCGAACAATTCGACGTTGGGAAGATCAAATATCTCGATCACCAACCCTTCATCAGTGAGGCGGGTGACGATATGGCGCAGCGCTTGATCAGACAGCATACTTTCGCCGCCGCTTCCCATCAAAACTGCTTCGATATCGCGCAGCGCTGCGACCTGCGCGGCAACGGCGGCAGCTTCGCCTTCGGTCGCGTCTTCGACCCGAACCGGATTTTGACCGATCGTGGGCTGGCTAATACCTGTCCCGCTTTGCGCAAGGGTGTCTTCGGTAAAAACATCGCTGCCGCCAAACGCGCCAGAACCACCACCCGAAATCCGGCTTAGCGGAATCGTCGGTGCAAAATAGTCGGCGATCCCCTTGCGCTGCTGTTCAGTGGTCGCGTTCAGCAACCACATCAGCATGAAAAAAGCCATCATTGCGGTTACAAAGTCCGCATATGCAACCTTCCAGGCGCCGCCGTGATGGCCGCCACCTGAAATCACCTTTTTCCGTTTTATAATAATCGGCGCATTTGGTTTTGCACGCATATCACCACCTCGTTTTCACCCGAGGTTCGGAATAGGTCATCGGAAATGAATAGCGGATTAATGCTGCAATTCTAATAAATTTAGCTAGTTTTAATAATCACGTAGCTGTGAAAAAGTCTGCGTTGCGTTTCGTGACATTTCAAAATGAACGACACGGTCGTTGATCTCGGATTTGATCCGATCAAGGACATCTTGCGACACAAAAAATGCCTGCGCCAAAGCAACAAAAGCGGTTCCAAAATCGGCCCTTTCCTCACAAGCGCGCAAGTCCTGCTCTATCGTTCGAAGGTCAACACGCACAGCATGAAGGTCCTGTCGCAGCGCGCAAAACGTCGGGTCTTTTGGCAAAACACGTTCCGCTAATCGATCAAGTAATGCCTTTTTACTGCGCAAAGACGCCTGATGTACTGTGTCCACAGCGCTTGTCGTCTGTAGGTCAAGAACGGCCATCCGATCTATCAAATCGCCGACCGAAATCGGAACAAGAACCTCGTTCATTTCATATCCTCCAATTCGCACTCCAAACAAATTTAGCAACATTCACGCAGATGTCCGATACTACCCTAGCGCGAAAACCTTACTGGATTGTTTGCGAAATGCCGCAGGCTCCACGAAAACATGTTGCCCCGCAGCAGAGGTGAAACGAAATCAGAAAAAAGTCAAAACAGGTACCGTACGGTGCCCCATCAAATGACTTGATCGGTTGCATTTTCTATGCTCGAGGTCACAGCGAGGTCCAAAACCCGCTGCAGGGCGGCACCGCGCGCGAAGTCGGGATGAACCGGCTTCTTTTCGCGTATCGCTTCTATAAAGCGTGCGTAATTTGTCGGGATTGTCACAGGCGGAATATCTGTCCAGATTCCATCGGCCATGTCATCAGCCAAACATGTGCGCAGGGTACTGGTTGCGTTTTCATACCGCACCTCAAGCCCGCCACGGGTCCCAAAAAGACGCAAACACAGGTCATTCAAATGGCCGCTGGCAAATCGACTGGCGTGAATAACACCGATTGCACCATTTTCCAGCGCGACCTGCATCGTCATGCTGTCGTTTGCATCCAAATGATATATTCCGATCTGGTCACCCTCAGCCTTGTGAAACGTCTTTAGTCGACAAGATACCCGTGCGGCATCTGACCCCGCGGCAAACGTCGCATAGTCTAAAATATGAACACCCACATCGCCTAAAACGCCCATCGACCCATGTTCAGATGACAAACGCCACAGCCATTGGGCTTCAGTCTGCCAATCCCCCCAGGCAGGCTGCGTCAACCAGCTTTGAAGATACGACGCCTCGAAATGCCGCACTTCGCCGATCTTGCCAGCCGCAACCAACTGGGCGGCCTGCATTAACGCTGGCACATTGCGGTAAGTGAGGTTGACCATATTGATCACACCCGCCGCCTGCGCAGCCTCGGCCATTTCAACGGCATCCGCATGATTGGCCGCGAGCGGCTTTTCACACAAAACATGTTTTCCCGCAGACAAAAACGGCATCGTCGTGCGGTGATGCACCGCATCAGGCGTTACGTTCGACACCGCATCAAATTCACCCCAATCAAGCGCGTCTTGCACCTGTGAAAATGCATGCTGGATACCGTGTTTGGCATTGAACGCATGCAAGTTTTCAGCGTTTGGATCGACACCCGCAACCACCTCAACCCCATCCATCGCGGCATAGGCCTCGGCGTGGGCGTGGGCCATGCCGCCAGTGCCAACGATCAAAACACGGATCATTTAAACCCCTCCTCACCGTCATGGTGCAGACGCGCGCCACGTTGTTGGATCGGCTCTAGTGCCTGTTCAACTGGTACGTTGGGCGCGTCATTCACGCCAATCACGCGCGGCGCAGGGTTATAGGCCCAGCGGACGGCATTCTGCAACACGCGTTGCACGTTTGGATCGTGGTAGGTGGGGTATGTTTCATGCCCCGGCCGAAAGTAAAAAACGTTCCCCGCCCCACGTTTATAGGTCAGTCCAGACCGGAACACTTCGCCACCTTGGAACCAGCTGATAAATACGGTCTCAAGCGGCTCGGGCACGCCGAAGGGTTCGCCGTACATTTCTTCGTTTTCCAGTTCAAAATGGTCAGGCAGCCCTGCCGCAATCGGGTGATTGCGCGAAGTGACCCAAAGCCGTTCACGTTCGCCCGCCTCGCGCCACGTCAAATTGCATGGCGTGCCCATCAGGCGTTTAAAGATTTTCGCAAAATGGGCAGAGTGCAACAAGATAAGGCCCATGCCCGCATTCACATGATCTGCGACACGTTCGACGACGGTGTCAGATACGTCGCCATGCGCCGCATGGCCCCACCACAACAACACATCTGTTTCAGCCAGACGGCTTTCAGACAAACCATGTTCTGGTTCTTGCAAAGTGGCCGTAGTGGCCATAACGCCATCGCCATTCAAGGCTTTTGCAATCGCTCCGTGCATCCCGTCAGGATACAGATCGGCAACAACTTTGTTGGTATTTTCATGAACATTTTCGCCCCAAACGACTGCCCGAATTGTCATATCTTTCCCTCTCAAAGCGCTTTGACCTGAAACTTGCGTCAGCCCCGCCGAGAATACAAGTGGCGGTCGCGCGGGTCTAACCCGCTGGGGTCTTTGGACATGTTCGGGGTGTAAACAGAATGAAAACGGGATATATCGCGGCCGGATCAGCAAAAGGTACGTGCAATGGAATCACAAATGATCCCCGCATGGGTGGATGGCACCCTTACCCCGGTAGAAAAGATGCAAGTGCATCGACTTGGCTTAAAACACAAAGCGGTCAGCGTATTCGTCATGCACGACGATCAAATTTTGATCCAGCAACGATCACTGACGAAATACCACACCCCGGGTCAGTGGGCGAATACCTGCTGTACCCATCCGCTATGGGACGAGGCCGATGCCGATTGTGCAGCGCGACGGCTGGACGAGGAATTGGGCATCACAGATCTGCATCTCGCCTATCGCGGCGACATCGAATACCGGGCGGATGTGGGTGGCGGTTTGATCGAGCACGAAGTTGTCGCGATATTCGTGAGCCAAGCAAGCCTGAACTTATCCATAAAACCGAACCCAGCCGAGGTCATGGCGACCCGTTGGATTGATATACGCAGGCTGCAAAAAGAGGTGGCCGATCAACCAAATGCCTATACGCCGTGGTTGAATATCTATTTGCAGCAGCACGGCGCGGCGATCTTTGGCGACACCACCAAATAGTCCCTTTTATGCCTGCGCAAACGGGTGTTTAACAGGGCAAAGCAAGGGAAAAGCAAGATGGCGATGTGGGTGTTTGGGTATGGATCGTTGCTGTGGAATCCGGGTTTTGAACCTGTGACCGCTGTCAAAGCCTGCTTGCACGATTATCATCGCAGTTTTTGTATGCTGTCGATCCATCACCGCGGTTCAACGGATCACCCCGGTCTTGTTTTGGCGCTGGACGCGGTCCCCGGCGGGCGCTGCACCGGTATGGCGTTTCAGGTCGCCCCCGACGACGAAGACAAGGTCCTGACCGACCTGCGCGAACGCGAACTGATCTCATCGGCCTACGTCGAAGAACATGTTGACCTGATCACCGAGACCGGCGAAACGATCCGCGCACTGACCTATGTCATTGACCCCGCGCACGCACAGTATTGCCAGTATGAACTTGAACAACAGGCGGTCATGATTTCGACTGCAGTCGGCGGGCGCGGACCGAACACCGACTACCTGTTCAACACAGCGGCACATCTGGTCGAGCTTGGGATCAGGGACAACGATATGGCGTGGTTGGTGGACCGCGTGCGTGCCTTGACAGCAACATAAATTCGTCGCGTTATTATTTTATATGCGCCGCATTCTATCGCTAGTGCTATGAGTCAATTTGTATATTCAGGAATAAGGACTCCCTTCTGTGTCAGACAAACGGGAAGCCAAAGCGCAACCGCAATTTTCACAGCCCATCCGGCAGATCATTTTCATGTTGATCGTGCTGGGGTTGGTTGGCGCCGGATTTTATATTGGGCTCAATCAGATTGTCGCGATCTATCGGTCGAATCCCTACCTAAACGGGGTGATTTTAGCTGTGTTTGGGTTGGGTGTGCTATCATGCATCAACCAAGTCTATCTTCTGATGAAATCGGTGCGCTGGATTGAACATTTCGCACGCGATACCGGCGGCCATAACTTTACCAAAGCGCCCTCGCTGCTCGCGCCACTTGCGACGCTTCTGCGTTCGCGCGGCGCACGAACCCAAGTGTCTTCCACCTCTGGGCGGTCGATTTTAGATTCGGTTGCGCAAAGGATCGATGAAGACCGTGAAATCACGCGGTATCTTGGCAACGTCCTGATCTTTCTGGGGCTATTGGGCACGTTTTATGGTCTGGCCACGACCGTGCCAGCGCTGGTTGAGACGATCCGATCGCTGAACCCCGGCGAAGGCGAAAACGGCGCAGACATATTTTCGCGGCTTCAAGCGGGTCTGGAAAGCCAGCTAGGCGGAATGGGTACCGCATTTTCCAGCTCACTCTTGGGACTTGCCGGATCGCTGATCGTGGGCCTGCTCGAACTTTTTGCGGGACATGGTCAAAACCGCTTCTACCGCGAACTTGAAGAATGGTTATCCACCATCACCCGCCTCGGTGCAGATGGCGAAGATGGCGGCACCGCAGATTTTGGGGCGATGAACGCGTTTGTCGAACAACTTGGCGAATTAATGGACACCATCCAAATGATGATGGGTCAGAATGACGCCGACAGAGAAAAGACCGACAGCCGGTTTGCAAGCCTTGCGGCTGCCGTCGAACAGTTGGCCCATACGACAAGATCAAGCAATGCAAACGACATCCTGACACGGGTCGCCGAGGGACAAGATAAACTTATCAAGAAACTTGATGACAGTGGCATGGAGGGCATCGACGCCGAAAGCCGGATGCGTCTGCGGTCGATTGACGTACAACTGTTGCGGATATTGGAAGAAATGGCTGCCGGCCGCCAAGAAAGCATGACAGACCTGCGCGGTGACCTCGCCGCGCTTACCACTGCCATCAGAACAAGAGGCTGATCCATGGCCCTGGGTCGTCGATCATCCAATCGCTTTCACAATGCCATCTGGCCGGGTTTTGTCGATGCGATGACAGGGCTTTTGCTTGTCCTGATGTTCGTCCTGACCATTTTTATGGTGATCCAATTTGTGCTGCGCGAAACGATCACAGGGCAGGAAAATGAACTCAATGTGCTCACCGAAGAAGTGGCGGCACTTGCCAGCACATTGGGTATGGAACAGGGACGCAACGCAACGCTGACGGCAAATTTGGCCGCTGCGAACGCCACTGCAACCCAACAGGCCAACCGGATCGCCAGCCTGATTGCAGATCGCGAGGCGCAGGATCAGGCACTGGCGCGCGCCCGCAACGATATCACCGCATTCGAGGCCCAAGTCGCGGGCCTGCTAGCCGAACGCGATACAGCGCTGGCAAATATTGCCGGTCTGGAGGCGACACAGGCTGATCTGATGTCACAACAAGACGCGCTGAACCTTGCGCTGGCGCAGGCACGCAGTGAAATCGACGCTGGTGCAGAAGCCGCCCGCCTATCCGCCGCACGGCGCGAAGCCTTGGAGGCGCTGGTTGCAGACTTGGAACGTGACGCATCTGAAAAATCAGAACAATTGTCAGCGCTTGAAACCGCACAGCTGGCAGATGCCGCCGCAGCAGAGGCGCTTCGCGAACGGCTGGCAAATGCGGATACAGAACTCACCGCGATGACGCTAAATCTTGAACAGAAACGCCGCGATGCGGAGGAAACGCTGACTTTGCTGGCGGCAGCGCGCGCGGCGCAGGCCGAACTCGATGCGATCCGCAACGGTCTGCGTGATGAAAACGACAGTTTGGCGCAGCAATTGGCCGAAGCACGCGCCGCGCTTACGCAGTTGGAAGGCACCCAAACCCAACAAATGTCGGAATCTGCACGCCAGGCGCAGCTTCTTGCGCTGGCGAACGACGCCTTGGCACAAGAAGAAGCGCTATCCGCCGAAAGCCAACGCCAAGTTGCGCTGCTGAACGAACAGATCGCGGCCATGCGCATTCAGGTTGGCAACCTGCAAAGCCTGCTGAATTTGGCCGAGGATGCCGACCGCGAGGCCCAAGTGCAGATCGAAACGCTCGGCTCACAGCTGAACACCGCCCTTGCGCGCGTCGCATCCGAAGAACGTCAGCGCGCCGCACTGGAAGAAGCAGAACGTATCCGGCTCGAGGCAGAGGCGGCGCGTCTGGCGCAAGAGGCCCAGCGCCTGCAAGCAGAAACGCAAAACCTGGAACAGTTTAAGTCTGATTTTTTTGGTGAACTGCGTAAAATACTCGAGGGGCAAGACCGTGTCCGGATCGAAGGCGACCGTTTTGTCTTTTCGTCTGAGGTTCTATTCGAACCGGGCAGTGCGCGACTGTCTGCCCAAGGCGAATCTGAAATCGCCAATATCGCGGGTATCTTACGCGGCATCGCTGACCGAATTCCCCCGGGTATCGACTGGGTGATCCGGGTCGACGGCCACACCGACAACATTCCCGTGTCAGGTGGCGGTCGCTATGCGGATAACTGGGAACTGAGCCAAGCGCGCGCCCTATCGGTCGTGCGCTTCATGTCGCAGGATTTGGGGATTGCGCCCAATCGTCTTGCCGCCAATGGTTTTGGAGAGTTTCAGCCGATCAATCCCGACGATACGCCCGAGGCGCGTGCGCAAAATCGACGGATCGAACTGAAATTGACCGAACGTTAAATTAAATTAAATGCTGCAAAGCTGTGTCACGACCGCCGCGACGTGATCAAAAAATAATATGGCCGTCTATACGCCGGGATTGCTGATATTTAACCGGCCACCACGACAACAGGTGCCAACGCCACTACGCCCTAAAACGCAAACCCCCGCCGTTTTTTACAACGGCGGGGGTTTATAATCTATCAGCTTACTCCGCCGTCAAAAGTGGCGGTTTGTTTTTACCACCCGCGATCTTGGCTTGCTCAGGCGCCTCATAGGTTAGTTCAAGTTCACCCTTCTTGACGCCGACCTTGACGATTCCACCTTTGACCAGCTTGCCGAACAAAAGTTCCTCGGCCAGCGGTTTTTTGATGTGTTCCTGAATGACGCGGCCCAACGGTCGCGCGCCCATCTTTTCGTCGTAGCCTTTGTCCGCAAGCCATTCGGCCGCACCTTTTTTCAATTCGATATGCACGTTGCGGTCAATCAACTGTGCCTCAAGCTGAAGAACGAATTTTTCCACGACCTGCATGATCACTGGCTTGGGCAGCGCGCCGAAGCTGATGATCGCATCCAAACGGTTGCGGAATTCAGGCGTAAACGTACGTTCAATCGCTGCAGTGTCTTCGCCCGTGCGGGTTTCACGGCCAAAGCCCATCGCGTTTTTCGACATTTCAGCCGCACCCGCGTTCGACGTCATGATGATAATCACGTTGCGGAAATCAGTTGTTCGGCCGTTATGGTCGGTCAGTTTCCCGTGGTCCATCACTTGCAAAAGGATGTTGTACACATCCGGGTGCGCCTTTTCCATTTCGTCCAGCAACAGGACGCAATGTGGATTCTGGTCAACGCCATCGGTCAGCATGCCACCCTGATCAAACCCGACATAGCCAGGCGGTGCGCCGATCAAACGGGAGACCGCGTGTTTTTCCATATATTCGGACATATCAAACCGTAGCAGTTCAACACCCAAGGTATCCGCCAGCTGTTTGGCCACTTCGGTTTTACCGACACCGGTCGGCCCCGCGAACAGATAGTTCCCGATCGGCTTTTCAGGTTCACGTAATCCAGCACGCGCCAATTTGATCGCGGACGACAAAGCCTCGATTGCATGATCCTGTCCGAACACCACGCGCTTGAGCGATTTTTCCAAGTCGCGCAGCACTTCGGCATCGTCCTTGGACACGTTTTTCGGCGGAATGCGCGCGATTTTTGCGACCACTGCCTCGATCTCTTTGGGGCCGATGGTTTTGCGCCGTTTGGATTCAGCCAGCAAATGCTGCGCCGCGCCAGCCTCGTCAATCACATCAATCGCCTTATCAGGCAGTTTACGGTCGTTGATATAGCGTGCGGACAGCTCTACTGCGGTTTTGATCGCCTCGGCAGTGTATTTGATGTGGTGATGCTCTTCGAAATAGGGCTTGAGGCCCTGCAAAATCTTGATCGAATCTGGCACCGAAGGTTCGTTGACATCAATTTTCTGGAACCTGCGCGACAGCGCACGGTCCTTCTCAAAGTGTTGACGGAACTCTTTATAAGTTGTTGATCCCATGCAACGCAGCTTGCCACCCTGCAAGGCTGGTTTCAGCAGGTTGGACGCGTCCATTGCGCCACCTGACGTCGCACCGGCCCCAATCACGGTGTGGATTTCATCAATGAACAAGACGGCGTCCTTGTGATTTTCCATTTCGGTCATCACAGCCTTCAGGCGTTCTTCGAAATCGCCGCGATAGCGGGTGCCGGCCAAAAGCGCCCCCATATCAAGCGAATAGATCGTTGCACCGGCCAGAACCTCTGGCACGTCGTGGTTGACGATCTTAAACGCCAAACCTTCGGCAATCGCTGTTTTCCCCACACCGGGGTCACCAACAAGCAGAGGGTTGTTTTTGCGGCGGCGGCAAAGAACCTGAATACAGCGCTCTACCTCATTGGCGCGACCGATCAGCGGATCAACGTCGCCTTTGGATGCTTTGGCGTTCAGGTCAACGCAGTATTTAGCAAGCGCGCTTTCCTTCTTTTCGCCTTCTTCAGCGGAATGGGGTTCGGAATCATCGGGCGTCCCGCTCACTGGGCGGGTTTCGCCAAACGCAGGGTCTTTTGCTACGCCATGCGCAATAAAATTCACGGCGTCATATCGGGTCATATCCTGTTCTTGCAGGAAGTACGCCGCATTGCTTTCACGTTCGGCAAAGATCGCAACAAGCACGTTTGCGCCGGTAACTTCGTTCCGGCCAGACGATTGGACATGAATAGCTGCGCGCTGAATCACGCGTTGAAACGCCGCTGTTGGCACCGCTTCGGACCCTTCGACGTCCGTGATCAGGGTCGACAGGTCATCGTCGATAAAGTCTTCCAGATCTTTGCGCAGTTCATCCAGGCTAACGGAACATGCCTGCATGACACGGGCGGCGTCCGGTTCGTCGATCAACGAAAGCAAAAGGTGTTCTAGCGTGGCAAGTTCATGTTTGCGCGCGTTCGCAAGGGCCAACGCGCCGTGGATGGCCTGCTCTAGTGTGTTCGAGAATGATGGCACTTGGTGTGCTCCTTCATATCGGGGGTCAGCGCGTGCCGGGCACATTCTGACCGTGGCCTCTTATCCTTAAGGTTTGGTTTTATTGCGGAACCTTCAAGGACTATTTTGTATTTTTACTTCACAAAGACTGTGAAGATGCGGATTTGTATTATTTTCTGGCGTTTCAGCGCCAAGCGAACGTCAGAACCTGTCTTTACGACCGCGGATTTCGGCAAATACTTCGGCATCAGTCATGTTTTCCATGTCCAAAACCGTCTTAAGGGTGGGATCATCGGCGCGCAAAAAAGGGTTCGTCCGCTTTTCGTCGCCCAGCACCGAAGGCACAGTTGGCAATTTGGCGTGACGCGCCGCTCTGATATCTTCAACACGAGAGATAAGCGCGGCGTTCTCAGGATCAAGGGCCAGCGCGAAGCGCGCATTCGATTCTGTGTATTCGTGCCCCGAACAGACCAAGGTTTCGTCAGGCAAAGCCCGCAATTTTTGCATGCTGCCCCACATCTGCGCAGGCGTCCCCTCGAACAAGCGCCCGCAACCCAATGCCATCAAGCTGTCAGCGGTAAATAAATATCCAGCATCGGGCATATGAAATGCAATATGACCAACTGTATGCCCTGAAACGTCAAAGATGTGCGTCAGCGCACCACATACCGTGATCGAATCCCCCTCGGTCACAGCCAAGTCCAACGGCGGCAGTCGGTGCGCATCAGCCGCAGCGCCGATCACCCGCGCAGCCCCCCGCAGGTCCGCGACGCCATCAATATGATCATTGTGATGGTGGGTCAGCAAAAGATCGGTCAGCACCCACCCACGCGCGTCCAGTGCGGCCTGAATCGGCGCGGCCTCGGGCGCATCAATCAGGGCCGTTTCACCCGTTTGCGCGTTATGAACCAGGAACGCGTAATTATCCGACAAACAAGGGACGGTAACCAATTCAAGAGCGGGCGGTGTGTTTGTCATGGCAATATGGCTTTCTGTTGCTATGTTCAAACGTAGTCTTTGCCGAAGGAACTGCAACCGCAATGCATCTAGATGTGTTGGATCTGCGCCAATTCTACTATCGCAGTGCGCTTGGGCGGGCGGCCCAAAAGGTGATCCGCAATGAATTGACCCAGATCTGGCCCGAGGCAAAGGGCCAGATGGTTGCAGGCTTCGGATTCGCTGTGCCTTTGCTGCGTCCCTACCTTGGCGATGCACGGCGGGTCATCGGGTTGATGCCCGGTCCGCAAGGGGTCATGCCGTGGCCACCCGGCGAAAAAAACGTAAGTGTCCTGTGCGAAGATACTCTGTGGCCGATCGAGACGGGCCATATCGATAAACTGGTCGTGATGCATGGCCTTGAAACCACGGAACAGCCGACCGCCCTGCTGGAAGAAATCTGGCGTGTGCTTGGTCCCGGCGGGCGCGCGGTGTTCATCGTGCCGAACCGCGCAGGGTTATGGTCACGGTCGGATCAGACGCCATTCGGATTTGGTCGCCCCTATTCGCTTGGGCAGCTTGAATCACAATTGCGCAAGCACCGCTTTGTCACGGAACGAACCCTCTCAACACTCTATCAACCGCCCTCGGCGGGGCGTATTTGGCGAAAATCGGCAGGGTTAATCGAACGGGTGGGGCATGCGATGCCGCTCATTGCGGCAGGCGGCATTCTCATGGTCGAGGTAAGCAAACAACTGGCAGCGAAAACACCAACCGGGCTATCGGAAACGGTCAAACGGCCATTGCGGGTGCTCGAAGGCATGGCCAAACCCGCGCCAAACCCCGAAGTCGCACGGCAGCAAATCTAGTTTGAAACCTTGCACGCACGTGTGTTTTCTGGTCATGCATGCCAAATGGACCAATTTGAAATCTATATGACCGCCACCCCCGGATTTGAACACGCGCTACTTGCCGAGGCGCTGGAAAACGGTTTCGCGAATGCGCAAGTTAGCCAAGGTGGGGTGACCATCATGGGAGGCTGGCCGGATGTCTGGCGCGCAAACCTGACCATGCGCGGGGCGACGCGGGTTTTGGCGCGGGTGGGGTCATTTATGGCGTTCCATTTAGCGCAGCTTGATAAACGCGCGCGTAAATTCCCTTGGGGCGATATTTTAGACCCTAAATGGCCTGTTAGGGTCGAAGTTAGCACAAACAAGCTATCGAAGATCTACCATGCTGGTGCCGCGACCCAGCGGTTTGAAACGGCACTGCACGAAAGTCACGGCATGGTGATCAGCCCCGACGCCGCCATCGTGATCAAAGTGCGCATCGACGATAACCGCGTGACGATCAGTCTCGATACATCGGGCGAAAGCCTGCACAAGCGCGGCCACAAAGAGGCCGTGAACAAAGCACCGATGCGCGAAACCCTCGCTGCGCTATTTCTGCGCGAATGCGGATACACGGGCAAAGAGCCTGTATTAGACCCGATGTGTGGCTCTGGCACCTTCCCGATCGAGGCCGCGGAAATTGCCTTGGGCCTTTACCCCGGTCGCACGCGGCACTTTGCGTTTGAACATTTTTCCAGCTTTGATCCTGCTGCATGGGATGAGATGCGCAAGCAGACATCCAAAACGACCGAGCAGCGTTTTTTTGGCAGCGACCGCGACGCCGGCGCAATCCGGATGAGCCACGCAAATGCGGCCCGTGCCGGGGTGAACCCGTTCATCACGTTCGAGAATAGCGCGATTTCAGACCTGAAACGCCCAGACGGCCCGCCCGGCCTGATCATCTGCAACCCGCCCTATGGCGGCAGAATCGGCAACCCGAAATTGCTTTTTGGTCTTTATGCGAGCCTTGGGCAGACGTTAAAGGCAAACTTTGGCGGCTGGCGCGTCGGCATCATCACCAGCGACGCGGGCCTTGCGAAATCCACCGGATTGCCATTCAAACCCAAAGGCGCGCCCGTCCCCCATGGTGGGCTCAAGGTTTGGCTTTTCCAAACTGGCCCGCTTTAACGCGCCGCAAGGGTGATAATATCACCGCCCGCTGCGGCGGCATCTTCGGCATCATGGGTCACCAAGAGCACCGGTAGACCGCGCGCTTTGGCACGTGCAAAAACCAAATCACGCACTTGCGCCCGCAAGGCCGCATCAAGCCGTGAAAAAGGTTCGTCCAGCAACAGCGCGCAAGGGTCGGACAACAACATCCGCATCAACGCGACACGCGCCTTCTGCCCGCCTGACAGGGTCGCGGGATCGCGGTCTGCGAAATCGTCCATATTTACCTCTGCCAATGCTTCGGCGACCTTGGCCTGACGCGCCACAGCGGTGCCGCCCCTGGCCAATCCAAACGCCAAATTTGCGCCAACAGACAGGTGGGGAAACAACAAATCGTCTTGGAATAATATGCCAACGCGCCGTTGGTGCGGCGCAGCATGGGTGATGTCACGCCCATCTAACCACACACTGCCCCGCGCACTAAAATCGCGGGCAAGGGTGCCTGTAACAAAGGCAAGCAGTGTCGATTTCCCAACGCCGGACGGCCCCATGATGGTCAGAACCTGCCCCGGCTGCACGTGATGAGACACCGCCAAAAGCTGATGCTGCCCCTTGAAAATTTCGATATCGCGTAGGACCAGACCGTCACGCATGGCTTAGACCCTTTCTGTTGCGCCACACAAAGGCGGGGATAAAAAGAGCAAGCGTAAAGGGGATCAACGCAGCCCCGGTTTGCATCAACCCGTAAACTCCAATCGCGCGGCGATCACCCCCCGATGACAGCGCCACCGCCTCTGTCGTCAGGGTCGTGACCCGGCCACCGCCGATTAACAAAGTCGCAAGATATTGACCGACCGACACGGCAATCCCCACAGCCAAAGCTGTCAGGATAGGCCGCAGCAGCATCGGCAGCCGCACGCGCCACAGAACCGCATCCGGCCCGGCGCCCAGCGCGGACGCAATCGTGCCCATGCGTGCGTCCCATGCGCGAAAAGGATCAGAAAGCGACAAAAAAACATAGGGCAGCACAAACACAAGATGCACCAGCATCACCGGAAAACGCCCCATATCCGCGCCAACCCCCAACATGAGCGTCTGCAACCCCGGTAAGAATGCGGTCTGCGGGATCAGCAAAGGCAGATACAGCAACCAGACCCCGCGCTGTGTCACGCGACGTCCATGGCGGTACTCGGCCTCAAGACAACCGATCGTCAGGACAAGCGCGGACAAGCCGACCACAAAAGCGATTACAGCGGTTTCGGTTAACGCATCCCAAGTACCGGGGCCATGCCGGACCCAATTGCGCAGGGTCAGGGTGTCTGGAAGGGCATCGGGAAACCCCCAAAAGCCCGCAAACGACCAAACCGCCAACACGCATATCCCCAAAAGGACGGCAATCGCCGAAGCGCCGCCCACAAAAAGGGATGAATAGGCAAGGATAGGGTCACATTTTCCGCGTCCCCCTGCGGCGATACAGCGTCGCCCCAGCCAGGCAACCACGTTTTCGCCCAACCACCAGATCAGCAACGCACCAATCACCAACCCCAACTGCACCAGCGCCCCGGCCGCCGCCAGCAAACGCATCGCAAGGTCCGGATCAGACATCCATTTTACAATCTGCACTGACAGGGTCGGCGGTGTATTCGGCCCCAAAATCACAGCGACATCCACCACGGACATCGCGTATGCCAGCACAACATAAACCGGCGGTCTGATTTGTGCATAGACCTGCGGAAACACCGTTTTCAGCCAGCCAGTCAGGCGACGATACCCCAAGGCCTGCGCGATTTTCAGGCTGCTATGCGCTTGGGCCTGCCCCAAAGCCGCAAGCGCGATCAGCATCAGGAACGGCAGTTCCTTCATAATCATGCCAGCGGTCATCGTCAGACCCCAACTGTCCTGCACGATCAGCAGATCAAGCGGTCGGTCCCAGCCTGTCGCCCAAGGCGACAGTAGCCGCGCCAGCCAGCCTGACGGCGCAATCAAAAACGCTAACCCAAAGGCCGCAGCGGCGTGCGGTACCGACAGCAGCGGTGAAAGCAACCGTTCGAGGACGCGAAACGGGCGGGTGCCTGACCAGCCCGCCAGCAAAAGCATCACAATGCTCAGCGAAATCAATGTCGCAGCGAACCCTGTCGTGACCGACAAAAGCGCCGCACGCGGCAAGCCCGGCCAGTCGAACAGCGCCCGAAATGGGTCCAGTGATGGGCCGCACAGCCCGGCGGCGGGCAAATGCCCAAAGGCAGGCAGCACGGTCCCCCATAGCCCTGCCATCACTGGGCCAAGCATCACAAACAGCGTCAGCGCGGGCATGACAGGTAGAAAGCGGCGGCGCACTATTTATCCCCTTGCGGGTATGACTGCCGCGCCGCCTGCATATTTACTGCGAAACACCGTAACGCGTGACCCAATCGTCGGCGATACGGGTCATCCAGCTTGGATGCGGTTCGGCTTGGACCGTTCCCAGTTCGGCAGGGGACAACGTCGCCACACCCAGTTCCAGCGCATCAAACAAGGCGCGGTCATCTTCAGTCAGCGCATCCATGTTCAACACGGTCCCATAGCCAAGGATCGCTGGATCTTGGGCGCGCGCTTGGGCTTCGGGGGACATCAAGAAATTCGCAACAACCATAGCACCCGCTTTAGACCCCGAATTATAAGGTACGGCGACAAACGACGCGTTGCCGATCGTGCCTTTGTCCAAAACAAAGGTCCGTACTGTGTCGGGAAGTTCATCGTTGGCAATCGCCGTGGACGCCGCACCGGGGCTGAACGAAATCGATAGATCCAATTCACCATCTGCAATCAGCGGGAACATCGCGGTGCCAGTCGCGGGATAGGCACGACCTTCACGCCACAGATTGGGCGTCAGCGCGTCCAGATAGGCCCAAAGCGGCGCGGTCACTGTGTCATAATTTTCGTCCGTCGCAGGGGCACCCAATACCGACGGATCCTCCAAAACATCGACCAAAACCTGTTTCAAAAATGTCGTACCCAGAAAATCTGGTGGCTGCGGATAGCTAAAGCGGCCGGGGTTCGCCTGCGCCCAGTCCTGTAGGGCCTGCATCGACCCTAGCCGGTCGGGCATGGTTGCCGTGTTGTGTACGAAAACGACTTGCGCCATCGCCCATGGGCTCTCGAAGCCGTCAACTGGAACCGTAAAGTCGGTTTGCACAGTCTTGCCTGCGACATCAACCAACGCCCAATTCGGTAGTTGTTCAGCATATGGACCAAACAGAAGGTTGGCGTCTTTCATCGCTGCAAAGTTTGATCCGTTAATCCAGATCATATCGATCGCGCCGTCATCGTTTTCACCGGCTTGCTTTTCAGACAGCACGCGGGTCACCGCATCGGCTGTATCGGTCAGTTTCACATGTTCCAGTGTGACGCCGTAGTCATCCAAAACGCGGTCTGCGACCCAAGCGATAAAATCGTTGGTCGTGGTCGATCCGCCCCAAGCGTTCCAATAGACAGTTTGGCCCGCGGCCTCGGCCAGAACCGCATCCCAATCGCCCGGATCAACATCGGCGATTGCGGGCAGAGGTGCCAAAAGCGCGGCCATAACAGCAAGGTGTTTCATGCAAAGTGGTCCTTTATTGTGTGTAGATTTGTTTGGCAGCGTAAAGCCGCAAGGTTCCTGTCGCGAAACAGAGTGCGCCAAAGACCCATGACAAGGGGGCAAATGCGGTTGGGAACAGACACAGCAGGACAAAGAACACGATTGTTTCAGTCCCTTCAAGGATCCCGTTAGAGTAATAAAGCGACTTTTGCCCCTGCGCGTCCGTCTGATGCCCGTGTTTTTCGGCCAAAATGGCGTAGCCAAGGAAGCTGGCGCCATTGAAATAGAATGATGCAAGCAAAAACGCCCCAGCCGCCCCGTTTGTCACAGGCGACATCCAGACAAACGCCATCGGAATTGCCCCGTAAAACAAAAAATCAACGGTGATATCGAGATAACCGCCAAAGTCGGTCTTGCGGGTCGCGCGGGCCACAGCACCATCAAGCCCATCCGCAATCCGGCTGGCCAACAGTGGGACCAGCGCAAGTCCCGGCGCGCCCAATGCGATCACGCCGGCGGCGACAAGCCCCAGCGCCATCCCGATCAACGTCACACGGTCCGCCGTCACACCACGTACAGCAAGCATCCGACCCAATCGGTTCAGCGGTGGATCAATCAATTGGCGTGCATATCGGTCGAGCATGTCTTCCCCCAAAGTAGCAGGGTTGTCGCTGATCTGGTCAAACGACGCAATCTGCCTGACAACAAAGTGAGAAAATCGCGCAGATTTGACACATTAACCGGCGGCAATGCGTGGCCGTCCAGAGGCGGTAACGCGCAAGGTCGCCTCGATAAACATCTGCTGGCCGACGATTTCGGCCTGTTTGATATCACGCAAAACAGACACCTGCGGGGTCTCAACACCTGCTGCCAGCGCCTTTTCCATGGCCGCTGCTGTCAGCGCCGTTTCAAGCATTGCAAGCCCAGCTTCTTGCCCCGCACATTGCTGCGGACCATCGGGCAGATGCGCGGTAAACACGCCTGCCCCATCGCTGGACAACGTTCCTGTCACCTGCATTTGTACTTGTCCGACCACCGCACCAATTGCATTTGCCACGTCAGCGTGTTCCGGCAAAATCATTCTTGCGCCCAACCGTTCACCCACAGCGCCATAATAGGCAGCGGCAGACGCCCCAAGCCCGATAACAGGCACCCCCAACCGCATTTGAATTTGGACCACCCCGCTATGATGCGCGAGCCCCGCCTGCGTCAACACATGATGCGCCAGCACCGTGGGCTCACCGTCGAACCCGTCCTCGGCGAACGCGGCCTGTAGCAGGCAGTCGACCGTCTGCGCGGTCAATTGGTCAACGATCATTCGGGCGATATCCGATGCAGAGGTCGCAATACGCTGGCCCGCGCCAGTGCGCCGCCGCGCAAACAAGGCCAGCGCTTTTTCGGAGGCCGCCTTGTCCCAACTGTCTGACAGCCCCAGAACATGGGCGGCATCCGACGGGGTAACCCCCGCCATCATCACAAAACCACGGTTAATCAAACGCCCCATCGCAGGGGTTTCCGTGCGGTTTTGCACGGCATGTCCTAGCCGCAGCGCGCCATCCGCCAGCCGCCCCGCAACCACGGCTTCGCGCGGATCCAGGCCTTCAGGGAACGTGGCCCACAAAGGGATTGCAAACTGCCCGCCGTCTGCTGCAGGCACGTCATGTGCCAACGCACGGTCAAGTGCATCATGGATCAGCGCCGGGAATTGCAGCGCCGCCAGCGAAAGTGGCATCAACCGCCGCGGACCTAATCGCAATCCGCCCTGAAGTCCCTCGACCACATGAACTTCGCTATCTCCGCCTAGACCGGTCGTCCGCATCGCGACGGCCTCGACCATTGTCCGAAAGGGGCCAACGCGTGCGCCCTGCGGATCGATCTGCGGGCGGCCATCGCGCAGCAGGCAAACATCTGTTGTTGTCCCGCCAATATCGCTGACGAGCGCGTCGTTTTCGCCGCTTAGCCAACGTGCGCCCGCGACCGATGCGGCCGGGCCGCTTAGGATTGTTTCAATCGGTTTGTCGCGGGCAACCGCCGCTGAAATCAACGCACCATCACCACGCACGACCATCAACCGCGCAGTGATCCCGCGCTTTTGCAGATGGTCTTCACATGCAGTAATCAAACCGTCAATCATCCCAATCAGCCGCGCGTTCAACACCGCTGTAAGGGCACGCTTTGGGCCACCCAGCGCTTGCGATAATTCGTGCGAACATGTGACCGGCTTTGCAGTCAGATCGCGGATCACATCACGTGCAGCGATTTCGTGCGCAGCATTCCGGGTTGCGAAACGCGCGGCGACGGCAAACCCCGTTACGCCCGCATCCAGCGTCGATAACGCGTCCCGCAACCCCTGCAAATCAAGCAGCCCCGCCTGCGTTCCGGCATGGTCATGCCCACCCGCAAGTACGATCAACGGATCATCACCCAAGGCCCCTGAGAGCCCCGCACGCTGCAAATCGGCGGCATCAAACCCGATCGCAACCAGCGCGACACGGCCACCCTGCCCTTCGACCAACGCATTGGTCGCCAGCGTCGTTGATAACGAAACCATCGTTACTTCGCGCCCCGCGATATTTGCTTTCTGTAGCGCGGCATCGATCGCGGCACCCACACCCGGCGCCAAATCCGGCCGCGTGGTCAATGCCTTGGCGGAGGCCACAACTTTATCGGTCGCCTCATCCAAAACAACCGCGTCAGTATAGGTGCCACCCGTATCCACGCCCAAAAGATATGCCATCAGTCTCGCTCGCTCAAAAACTGTCAGCAGATAGCGACCTGTCCGCAACAAAGGCAACGTTAAACTGTACCGACACTTTACCTTGGTTGGTCGTTCGGTCAGTGTTCGAAAAGTATATTTTGCCAAAAGGGCCTCGAGTAATGCTAACCAAATCCATCGGTCGTGTGCACGAAAAATTGGTTTTCAACCGCCGCGTTCGGGTGCTGGTCGACGGCATAGGGGCATTACTCCCCGTTGAATCAAGCATGTTGGATGTTGGCACCGGGAATGGTGAGATCGCAAAGCTGATCGGCGAACGCCAAAAAGGAACACAGGTGCAGGGCATTGATATCATGCTCCGTGAGACAACACATATTCCTGTCACTCTTTTTGACGGCACGACAATTCCGCTCGAAGACAACAGCGTCGATGTCGTCACCTTTGTCGATGTGTTGCACCATACGAACGACCCGCAAATTTTGATCTCGGAAGCGGCGCGCGTTGCACGCAAAGCAGTCATCATCAAAGACCATCTTAGCGAAAACGTAATAGACCACCTTACCCTGCGTCTGATGGATTGGGTCGGAAACGCCCCGCATGGGGTTGTCTTGCCATACAACTATGTCCCGCGGCGCGATTGGGATCGGTGGTTTTCAAACGCCGGTCTAGAGACTGATACGTTCAGTACAAATGTGCCGTTGTATGCGGCACCTGCAAAATACATTTTTGGCCGCAAACTGCACTTTATTGCCCGGCTGACGCCGACGGCTTGAAAATCATAAGACGTGCAATCAAATACGTGCCCACAGCAGCACCCCCCGAAACTGCAATAAAGATCAGCGTATCGACCCAAACGGTTTTGGTTGCGAAGTAACCGCTTAAGGTGGAAACAAATAGCAGGCTTCCAACTTGGGTTAGTATGTATAGCGGCATCGCGACCTTAGCAGATTTTGTGCTGCGAAATGCAAAACGGCGTTGGGCGAAAAACGCCATGGGAATGCACACCGCGTATACAGCCGCACTTGTCCAAAATGGTGGCGTACCTGCCACGCCAATGAAAATTGCCGTTATGACGGAATAGAATAGCCCAAAAGCGCCGCCAACGGCCAAAAACCGAAAAAACCCCTTGAATTGCGATGATGTACTCATTCGCGCAGCACTTCAAACAGGACCTGACTTTCGCTCGAGACGGGTACGCGGCGAAGCCAATCCGCCTGCCCGCCACCGGCCAGGTCCGTTACAAAATCGCTGTCGTACTGCATACCCATACACAATAGGATATGCGTTGCCGTGGTTTCCTTGACATAGTCTTCGAATGCGGGACCTTCCAACCTGAAGGGGACAAAGCCGTTGTTGAAGGCCGCGGCACTGCGGTGATACGGTGCAGACAGAACACTATGGTGGGTCGAAACCAATACTGCGGGCCCATAGTTAATGTGATTCAGAATAACCCCCGCGGGCACCTCATTCAAAGTCACCAAAGACTCGTAGCTTTCACAGGCCTGGGTGACTTCTTCATTCACCATTGTTTCGCCTAGTAGGAGTGGCGCAATACCTTGCGCAACAAGCATCGGCGAAATGATCAACGTCGCCGCGGTCAGTGCCAGTGCACCTTGCACAAGATCGCGCGTCTTTAGATATTTGACCGTCAGGGTCGCAATAACATACCCACCAATCATTGGCACAACCGATGCGGCCATAATCACTGTGCGCATCTGAACGAAGAGCATGCCGATGCAAAACACGCAGATCAGCAACAATTGTAGTAACGCAGGTGCATTTTTATCAGTAAAGCGTGTTTGGACAAATTGCGCCAACCCCAGAAAAAAGGCCGCGAATACAGGCAAAGCAAAGACGAATGCCGTGGCAGGTTTAGCCATTGCATAAACGATGCCGGGTTTCGCCTCTGTAATACTTGTTTTGATCGTCCGCTGGACGTCATCCGGAAGATCGCCGTACGGGCCATCAATGCAATTTGCAAGCAGTGGCCAAGCAAGCACCAAACCGACAGCTGTTGCACCAGCAGCCACAGCGATAAACGCGCCGGGGCGCGACGTCCGCGCGCCCAAAGCAATCGGCAAGATGCATGCCGCCACTGCAATGGCGATCAAACTTAACACCGGCGTCCCAAGCTGATCGCACATCGGCGCAAACCGGGCGTCAGGAGCTGTCTGCCCCAACCATAATAAAATGCTCCCACCCGCTAACGCGGCACAAAACATTCCCAGAAACTGCCGCGCGTTATCATTTGGCGTGAACGGCGTCCGAACCAGAATAATCAGGCCGACAACCACAATGTACAGCAGGCTTTCCAGCCCGATCGCCAACGAGAACGCCGCAGCCAACCCGCCGACGATGCCAGCCGCTGTCGGTCGCGTCGGCCAGACCACGGCAAAAGCCATCAGGATCATCATCAAAAGTTGGACGTTGTGATGGTCCAGGTTACCAACGCGCGAATGTAAATCAGCAGTCAGGGGCCAAATCACAAAACAAAGCATGCTGAAACACGCCGCCATTGTGCCAAAAACACGGCGTGTACCGAAACCGATGACAAGGATCGAAAGCACAAGAATAACAGTAGGATAAATTGCCACTGCCAGTTGCTCGGCGGTGTCCATCGGTACAAAATATGACAACGGAACGATGATGGCCGCGATTGCCGCATCAATGTAGCGCGACCAGTGTATCGAAACGCCTTCCGGCGGATTTAGTCGGTATTGCACGACGTCAAACCAGCCCTGCCCGGCCAGCCAATCGCGTACTGTCAGCAAACGCATGAGGTCATCGTTGCCCATGCGTACAAAATTTTCCTGCATGCCAAAACCCATCGTGACGGCTTTACCCACCGCAAGGATCAACACGCCTATCGTCACAAGCAAAAACGCGTTGTCGCGCAGGACACGCAAAATGGGAGCATCATTCATGAGCAAAGGTTCCCTATCATCCCGGTGGGGATCTTGACGTCACATTTCGAAAAGGGCGTGAACGACGCCCGAGCATTTGGCGCGGCGCACATAAGCGCCGCCTCGCCATGCGCACGACCAGTGGCAACGCCTATGCGGCATGTGCTTGCGGGGTAAAACGTCATACAAGTTGCGCCGGTCACCTTAACAAGCGTTTCCACCGCCGCCTCCTTCACTGTGAATAGACATGTTCATTTTGCGCCTATCGATCATGTCGCATATCTTTGTCCAAATCTGTTGCACATAATAAACCGAGAGCCTAGCGCACCTTCCAATAGCTGTTGCACAAAGGTCGCAACTTCGTCACTGTACTGCAAACGGCGGCCCGAATTGTGCCCCAATGTCAGCATATCGACATTCAGAATAACAAGTGATCAGAGCAATAAGTCATGACCGAATTAACAATCCTGATGCCCTGCCTGAACGAGGCAGAGACGCTTGAAATTTGCATCGTCAAGGCGTTTGACTACCTCAAACGGTCAGGTGTCGATGGCGAAGTGTTGATCGCCGACAACGGGTCAACCGATGGCAGCCAAGACATCGCAAAGCGTCTAGGCGCGCGCGTCGTCGACGTTCCTGTCAAAGGGTATGGGGCAGCGTTGATCGCCGGGATCGATGATGCACGTGGAAAATTCGTGATCATGGGAGACAGCGACGATTCCTATGACTTTTCTAACCTCGATCCATTTGTCGATGCGTTGCGCGCAGGATCTGATCTGGTCATGGGGAACCGCTTTGCAGGGGGGATCGCAAAGAATGCGATGCCGCCCTTGCACCGATATCTAGGCAATCCCGTCCTTTCAACGGTTGGTCGCGTCTTTTATCGCACCCCGGTCAAAGATTTCCACTGCGGTTTACGCGGGTTTTCGCGCGATGCCATTCAAGGATTGCATCTGGACACGCCGGGCATGGAATTCGCGTCCGAGATGGTGATCAAAGCCACGCTCACTGGCCTGAAAATCACCGAAGTCCCCACGACCTTGAAGCCCGATGGCAGGTCGCGCCCGCCGCATCTGCGCAGCTGGCGCGATGGCTGGCTTCACCTCAAACTGCTGCTGACATTCGCGCCCTACTGGTTGTTCTATTACCCCGGTTTGGTGCTATTTGGGGTCGGCGCGGTTAGCTTTGCGGCGCTGATGTTCGGACCAGTCACCATTGGCGCCCTCAACTTTGATGTCGCAGCGCTCATTTTGGCCAGCGCGCTGGTTTTGACCGGATTTCAAATGGTGTGCTTCCACATTTTGGCGCGCATTTTTACGGTAAGGTTCAATTTACTACCCGTCACCAAACGGTTCACCCGGCTGCGGACGCGGATCAGCGTCGACAACGCCTGTATCGCGGGCGGCGTGCTACTGACCATTGCATTTGTCGCGACCATGACGGCGATTTTCAAATGGGGCGGTGCAGGATTCGGCGATATGGATGCCAGTGTGATCACCCGCCCTGCGGCTTTGGCGGTGGTGTGTGCGTCGCTTGGTGTGCAAGTGATCACAACCGGATTTCTGGCACACCTGCTACAGCAAAAAATCACAGGGTTTTCAGACAACAAAGCCTAACACAGGCTTGCGGCATCACGGGGTTTCGCCAATAGTTGGCGCATGACCGAACAAAGCCCCCTGATGCATGCAATCACACGCCGCCGCGACGACCTGATCGCGTTGACCCAAGATCTGATCCGCATTCCCACCCTGAACCCGCCGGGCGACAATTACCGCGAGATTTGCGAATACCTTGATAAGCGGCTGCGCGCATCGGGTTTCGAAACCCAGTTGGTGCGCGCCTTTGGCACACCCGGCGACAGCGAAAAATATCCGCGTTGGAATATTGTCGCCCGCCGGGACGGTGGCAAAACCGGGGAATGTGTACATTTCAACAGCCACACAGATGTCGTCGAGGTCGGCAAAGGCTGGACCCATGATCCGTTTGGCGGTGAGCTGCAGGATGGAAAAATTTATGGGCGAGGGGCGTGCGACATGAAAGGCGGGCTTGCCACATCCATCATCGCCGCCGAGGCGTTTTTGGAAATTCACCCGGATTTCGCCGGCGCGATTGAAATTTCAGGCACAGCCGACGAAGAATCCGGCGGCTATGGCGGCGTGGCCTATCTGGCTGAACAGGGTTTCTTCCAGGACGTCCAGCATGTCATTATCCCTGAACCCCTGAACAAAGATCGGGTTTGTCTTGGGCATCGCGGCGGCTGGTGGGCCGAGATCGAAACCTTTGGTGAAATTGCCCATGGGTCCATGCCGTTTTTGGGTGATTGCGCCGTGCGGCACATGGGGGCTGTGCTGTCAGAGTTCGAAGACAAACTTTACCCCGCCATGGCCGCGCGTCACACCGACATGCCCGTTGTGCCCGATGGCGCGCGGTCGTCCACAATGAACATCAATTCGATACACGGCGGTCAGGCGGAACAATCGGCTGATTTCACCGGCCTGCCGGCGCATTGTGTGCCTGACAGCTGCCGGATCGTCATCGACCGGCGGTTTCTGGTCGAAGAAAACATCGACGACGTCCGCGGCGAAGTGACCGCCTTGCTCGAAGGGCTGAAAGCCAACCGCGATAAATTCGACTACGACCTGCGTGAAATCAATGTGGTGCTGCCCAGCATGACAGACCGCAACGCACCCGTCGTGCAGGTCATCGCCGCGCAAATCGAAAACGTGCTGGGAAAACCCGCCGCATTCGTCGCGTCGCCGGGCACATACGACCAGAAACATATCGACCGGATCGGCAAGCTGAAAAATTGCATCGCTTACGGGCCGGGCATCCTCGAACTCGCCCATAAACCCGACGAATACATCGGCGTTGATGATATGATCGATAGCGCAAAGGTTATGGCAGGGGCATTGCAAAGTATCTTGCTGAAATAGCCCGGACCTTGCGTGCCGATATGAGATAGCGAAATTAAGGCAGCGGCGGGATCTGAACATCGCGTTGATGTCATGGTGGGCCGCGATAGCCCCTCATGCGCGGCATCTCAGCTCGTATCTTCATGACAAGACGCTCGTCGCGCCAAGGTGCGGTAAAAAATTGGCGCTGCCGATTGAGGTTAGTCAATCACGCCCCGCCACACACATGCCAAACTTGATTCAACGCAGCGCGAGACGACACCGTGACTGACACAGCCCGTTTTCCACCGCCTGGCGGGGCGGGGCGGGGCGTGATTGCGACTAGCCGCGCGCCACCGCAAAGCGCATCACCTCACGCCTAAAACCCGGAGTATAACGCTATGAAAAAAGCAACCCCTCGCGCCGACATCACAGAGACACTGTCGCTGTCCGAACTGACGGTGTTTTGCGACACTTCCGCAGATTGGGTGGTGACATTGGTCGAACAAGGCGTCGTCACGCCTGTTGTCCGCCAAGCACCCGAATGGCAATTTTCACCACCCGATATCGCCCGCGCCCGCAAAGCGGCGCGTCTGATGCGCGATCTGGGGTTGAACGTGGCGGGCGTGGCCCTCGTCTTGGACCTGATGAAAGAACGCGACGCGCTGGCGCGCAAACTGGCAGCCCTTGGCGGGACGTTTGCGGGATGACACCGGCAGTGCGCAGCAGTGACGCGCGGTTTGACATTGCTCAATTGCGTCGTGGCCCGACGCATTAGGAAGGACCGTGAAAACGGATCAAAGGATCATGACATGCGACTTTTTCTGGCAACATCCATTGTCAGTCTGGCCCTCGCAGGGCAGGCACAGGCCCAAGATTTCAGCCGCGTCCATGGCGGCGACGTCTACACCGCCGGCGAAGCCGTGACACAGAACCTGTCCGCGGCAGGCGATGTTTTCGCCGCAGGGAGTGTGGTTACAACCTCGGGCAGCGCTGCGGGCGATCTGCTTGCCGCGGGCTATGACGTGAGCATCACCACTAACACCGACGGTGATCTTTATGCTGTGGGCAGCGCTGTAACGATCGGCGGGCCTGTGGGCGAAGACATCACCGCAGCCGGTTTCAGCGTCCGCAGCACCGCAGCAGCGCCGGTCGCAGGAAATTTACGATTTTTCGGCCGCAGCCTGACGATCGAGGGGCCGATTTCCGGGGCGCTGACAGCATTTGGTGGCACAGTGTACCTGAACGCCGCCGTATCGGGGGATGCATGGATCGTGGCCGAAAAAGTGACCTATGGACCGACCGCGCGCATTGACGGGACGTTGATCTTGTCCACCAAAGACGGTGCGCCGGTGCCCGATCGCGTGATCCCAGCCGCACGGATCACCGTCGAAGACTGGGACGCGCACGCGATGTACCGCGAATTCGATCGCAGTTGGAAGGCGGTGGATATGCCGATGCTTCCCATGTGGATGTCGCTGTTTTCGGCGTTCTTGGTCTCGGCGGTGTTTTTGTTGCTGCTGGCCGCGATTTTCCTGACGTTCGCAGAAAAAAGCGTCGAAAAAATGCGCCGGCGTATGATCCGGCAGCCGTTGCAGACCTTCCTTTTGGGGGTGTTCGGACTATCGGCGCTGTTTGGCATGGTGCCGATCACAGCGCTGACCATCGTCGGTATTCCTTTTGTACCGTTTGCGTTGCTGGCGATCCTTGTGGCGTGGACTTTGGGCTATCTGCTGGCTGCTTATACCGTCGCAAGGCGCGTGTTACTGGCCTTTGGCGCGCCCGAAAACCCATCGTTGCTGATAAATTTGGTCACGGTCGCAGTCGCGCTTTGTGTGATTGCCATTCTCAACTTTATCCCGTTTGTGGGCTGGATCGTGAACTATACGCTGGTGTTGCTGGGCGTCGGTGCGATGACGGCAGGGTTTTTGTCAATCTGGATCACCGACCCTGATCCTGCGGTCGCACTGGATATGCAAACCCCTGTTACGGACTAGCGACAAGCAGCATCAGCGGGCGTCGAACAAGACCGCAAACGCCTGCGCCAGATCCGACTGCCGATAGGGTTTGCGCAAGATCTGGTAACAGGTATCGGTGTTGCAGCGGCCAAGGGTGTCTTCGGCATAACCCGACGTCAGCAATATCCGCGTGTCGGGGTAGCTGGCCCCGACCAACCGCGCCAACCCTAACCCATCCAACGCGCCGGGCATCACCAGATCTGTAAACACAGCGTCAATCTTGTTGGCCTCCTGTTGCAAGATGTCCGCCGCGACATCACCGCGTGCGGCTTCGCGTATGTCGTAACCTAATGCTCTCAGGCGAACCCCTGTCAGCTTGCGCAGCTGCGGGTCATCTTCGACGACAAGCACCGTTTTGTGGCAGGCGGATTTGCGCGCCGCTGTTTGCCGCACGGCAGGCTTTTGGGGTGCAGCCATCGCGACCGTGGGAAAATAAAGCGCGACGGTCGTACCCAAGCCGACCTTGCTGTACACCGCAACATGGCCGCCACATTGCCGCATAAACCCGTCAACCATCGCCAACCCCAGCCCGGTGCCTTGCCCGGCGGGTTTGGTGGTAAAAAACGGTTCAAACACCTGCGGCAGGGTTTCGGCCCCGATGCCGTGGCCTGTATCCGTGACGCAGACGCGCACATATGCGCCGCGACCTACGTGAAGTTGCTGCGCGATGTAATCATCACCAACAACGATTGCGTCGGACCGGATGATCAGCTTGCCCCCATCGGGCATCGCATCACGCGCATTCAGCGCGATATTGATCAGCGCTGATTGCAGTTGCGTCGCGTCCCCCAAAACAGCAGGCAACGCATCAGTAAGATCTTCTTGAATCTCAAAGTGTGGATCAAATGTGCGCTTGATCATTGTCAGGGCTGAATGGCAGGCCATGTTGACGTCGATGGGATGGGAATGCGGCGTGGTCTTGCCGCCCAAGGCGCCCAGACCGGCCGTCAACTCGGCGCCCAATGCTGCGGCTTGCAGGGCGTCTGCAACGATTTCCTGACTTTCGGTGTCTTTGATGCGCCCCTCAAGCAGCTCTAGGTTCCCGATCACCACTGTCAGAATGTTGTTAAAATCATGGCTGATCCCACCCGTCATCTGTCCGATTGCGTCCAGGCGGGCAGCGCGCGCCAATGCTTCCTCTGCGGCAACGCGGCGACTGATGTCGTGCATGATGACCACAAAATGGGTTTCATCCATGTGTCTGGCATGACCAACCGACAGATGAAGCGGAAACACGCGGCCATCGCGCCGCATCCCGTCCACGGTGCGCCCTTGTTCGTGGCCGTGCAGCGCGCCGCTGCTAAGATCGCAGTGCAAAAACCCGTCATGCGGTGCGGCGGTGGCGGTTGGCATCAGCATATGTATGCTTTGGCCTGCCAGATCGGCGTGGGCGAAACCGAATAGCGCGGCGGTCGCTTTGTTGGCGCGCGTGATGATGCCTTTAGCATTGGTTACCAAAACGGCATCCGGCATCGCATCCAGCATGGCCATTAACAGCACCCCATCAAGCGTCTGATCCGTCATTACAGTTGTCATGATCTGGCTGCTTCCCTGTCGAAATTCCTTGACCAGCCGCGTCGTGTGCGACCCGACCACCTGTCATTTCCCCCTTTCAATCGACGATCTTGAATGCGCAGGCGTTGATGGTCGTCAATCACGGTGCTGTGCCTGCTGTTAAAACAACGCATGAAACACAAAAAAGAGGGCACGACATGGCGACCACAAAGACAGACCCACCCACGCGCGACGGCCCGGCCGCGCACGATCCAACCTTTGCCGATGAATTCGAGGACGCAGGTCTTGGCACGCTACGCTGGGTCTGCGCGGTTTGGCTTGACGCAATGGCGGACATGAACACCGAAGTCGTGAATTTTGTCGCAAAGCGCATCAAGGAAGATGTGAAAACACAGCGTGAATTGCTGCATTGCACATCCCTTGAGGACGTCCAGCACGCACAACTGACGTATCTGAACACTGCCTATCACCACTACACCGACGAGACCGGCAAGCTGGTCAAAATGGGCCTTGACCTGCTGCCACCCTCTGCCAAAAGCACCCCGCTTTAGCCGGGGCGGTCAGCCGCGCAATGACTGACTATGATCGTTCGGTTGCGGCAATTATGTAATCACGCAACCGCACGCCGGAATGCATTGGGCATCGCTTCACATCACGGATCATCATCTCACTGATAATGGTTTTGCGCGACGTTCACGATATGCGCAGCGCGCACGATCTCAAGCGTGATTTTGTTGTCGGATTGACGCAGTACAATTTCCAACCGGAGCGGCGCTGTATTTTTTGCGCACGCCTGTTTCACACCCGGTGTGGCATCGCTTTTGCACAGTCTTTGCAATATCTCAAAACTGGACAGCTTTGGTGTGCGGGGTTTGGCAGGCATGGCGACGCTCCGGGACATTGTCAGTTGCGCAATGATCGCACAGAACGCCGTATGCCGGATTGTCGGGCATCAATGACAGGCGCAGCGACTGCGCGCTTTGTCAGATCACATCGGGGTGTTTTTTTCAGGCGCGGTCAGGATCGCGTCCTCGCGCCGCCCGACACGCAGCGCACGCAACGCGTTCGCGATCACGGCGACATCGATCGCCTCTTGCAGCAATGCGCCCTGCACCGGCGTAAGATACCCGAAAGCAGCCGCAATCATACCAAGCACAGACAACCCGATCCCGGCCATCACGCTTTCGACAGCGATCCGCCGCGCCGCGCGCGCGATTTCGACGCCTTGGCCAAGGCGGTCGATCCTGTCCACAAGCAACACCACATCAGCGGCTTCGGCCGACGCGGCGGCGCCCCTTGCGCCCATCGCAACACCCACATCCGCGGCGGCCAGCGCAGGGGCGTCGTTCACGCCATCGCCCACCATCATGACGGGGCCGTTTTTACGTTCGCTGAGCACCAAAAGAACCTTCTGGTCCGGCGTTAACCCCGCCCGCAGCCCGTCTAGCCCCAGCCCTTGGGTCACCCGTTCGGCCACATCCGCGCGGTCGCCAGTGGCAAGCAGGATGCGCCCGATCCCTTGTTTGCGTAAACGGGCAAGCATGGGGCCGGCGTCGGCACGCAACGGGTCGGACATCACCAGATGCCCGGCGAAACGGCCATCCACCGCAACAGCCACAAGCACGGAACCCGCACATGTGACGGTTTTATTCTGCGCAGGCCGCCCGACGCGCGACGCGACGAAACCGTCGCCACCGACGATGACGCGGCGCCCGTCAGCTTTGCCCACGACACCTTCGCCGGGAAATTCCGTCACGTCGGTCGGCGCTTGCAGCGACAGGCCCCGCGCCTTTGCGGCGGTGACGACAGCCTGCGCGACCGGATGCTGCGACGCCTGATCAACCGTCGCGGCAAGGCGCAAAATATCGTCGGCGGGTATGCCAGTGGCGCTTTCGATAGATACGATCTGGGGTCGTCCATCCGTCAACGTGCCTGTTTTATCAAGGATCAGCGTGTGAATATGCGCCATCCGTTCAAGGGGGCCCGCACCTTTGATCAACACACCAAAATGCGCCGCACGTGACAGCCCGGCAACCAGCGCCACAGGCACCGCAATAATCAGCGGACAGGGCGTTGCAACCACCAGCACGGCGACCGCGCGGATCGGATCGCCCGTAAACCACCACGCGGCAAATGCGATCGTCGACGTCACCGCCAGAAAACCCAAAGACCAGCGATCTGCCAGCCGCGACATCGGGGCCTTGGACCGCTGCGCCGCTTTCACCAACCGGACAATCCCGGCGTATGTGCTTTCTTTGGCAAGGCGGGTTGCGGTCAGGTCAAAGGCCGCGCCTGCGTTGGTGGATCCGCTCAGGGCATCTGCCCCGCGTGCCACACGCACCGGAAGCGATTCTCCGGTCAGCGCCGAGGTATCAAGAAATGCGGTGTCAGACGCCACGGTTCCATCCACCGGAACCACGTCGCCCTGCCGGATCAGCAGCCTGTCACCAAGACCGATCGCGTCAAGGCCGATAACCTCAAGACCGCCGTTTTGATAGCGGGTCGCCTGCCGTGGCACCCGCGATAGCAGATCGTGCATCTCGCGTTGGGCGCGACCTTCCGCAAAGCTTTCAAGGAAGGTGCCGCCGGAATACATCACCGCGATGACGGCTGCCGCAAGGGTTTCCCCGAAAACAAGCGCGCCACCCATTGCCAATGCCGCCGCAATATCCAGACCGATTTCGCCGCGTCTGATGCCTTGCAGAATTTCCGTTATCAACGCAGCAAGCGCCGGAATGACCGCAGCGACCCAGAAGAAACGCGCGCTGTCAGATCTGCCCGACACAAGCAACACAACACCGGTAACAAGACAGCCCAGAGCGCAAAACAGTACTGTCGCCTTTAACCTACCCGCGCTTTTCGGCATCATGCGCGCCCGTCCCCTGCGGATTTCCCGGGACCGGTCCGGGTTTCGTGATGCACGCAAGGCGGGCGGCGACTTGCATCGCCCTACTGCCCTGCACCATCCAGCAACTTACCACGGACAGTCGCGGCAAGTTTGCGCAATCGGCCATCCCCGTCAGGTTGGCCGCGTCCGGTCTTCAGGTCGGTGATGCGTTTTTCGCTTACCCTGAAATAGCGGGCGATTTCCGCATTGCTAAGCCCCAGATCGGTGAACACCTGCACCGAAACATCGGGAAACGGTCCCATGGGATCGTCAAAAGCTGTGGCAAAGTGGCCAGCCGCCACCACCGGGCGCGGCGTGTTGCGCGCAGCGCGGGTCAGGTCATCCCATTCCCAAGAACCGGTTGCGTGGTTTTCATACGACATGGAATTATCACTCCTTTGCTGGCAAACGCATAAGGCCACGACGGGTGTCAATCATTGATGTGCATCAACAGCGTAAGGCGCCCGACAATGACGCCGCCAGATCAACTGACAATGACAACGGTGCAGGGCGCATGGTGCAACACTTTTTGGGAAACGCTTCCGACAAGTGTCTCGCGCACACGCCCAAGTCCACGTCGCCCCATCACGATCATGTCCGCATTTTCAGCTTCGGCCACGTCCAAAATCTCGTCGGCGCAATCGCCAACACGCGTTTGGGAGGTCACGTTGCGCGCCCCGGCATCTTGGGCGCGTGTTTTGGCAGTGGCCGCCACATATTCACCCAGTGCAATGATCAGCTTTGCTGTATGAACCTCGTCGACGGCACTCGATAACAGCCCGTACAACGACGCAAACCCCAAACCGCCCCGCACACCCGCACGTGTGGCGACCGTATCGACCAGATTTTCGGTTTCGGCAAATTGCTTGAATTCCACAGTAGGACGACCGTGAAGCATGACATGCACGATGCAAAGATCACGCGCCAGCTTTGCGGATAGTTCAGCGGCAAGATCAACGGCGCGGTTACTGGCCTCGGAGCCATCCGCAGCAACGACAATTTTTCCATCCATGCACCTGCTCCAGATATTGGTATCGATAAACCAAGCATATTGCGCGAACCGCATGGCTTCATTGTGCGCCGTCAATGCGCCGCGACTTCCGGTTCATTTTCATAGTAGTCTGCGCAGGCGTCTTCGCGGCCACGCACAACACGCCGCCCGGCAAGATCCCCGCGCCGCTGCGTCACGATGGTCTGTTGTGACTCGGGCGCATCGCCATGATGAAAGAAAACGACCACCCAATCCTTTGTCTTATGCAACGCATGGGCACGCGCCGTGTTGGAATACATCAAGGTCAGATGCCAATCGCCCCGCCGCAAATGCAGCACGGGCAGCCATGCCGCCCCTGCGGGGTTAAAGCGGCGCGGCGCGATCTGGCGCAATTCCCCGGCGGCCTCTTTCTGGCGGTATAACGCATCCGCTTCGAGCAAAAGCGAAACCGGCGGTTCATTGGCGGGGTCGGCCTTGCGGCTTCGGTCGCGCCGGATCGGATCAAGCCGCCCTGACAGCGCCGCCTGAATCGCCCGGCGGCGGCGTTGGCCAAGCCCCGGCACTGTCATCCTTGGATCGGCAAGCAACGCCTCTAGCTCTTCCAGACTTTGTGCGTCCAGCAGTGTCGCGAACCTGTCGGCCAGCACCGGACCTACACCCGGCACGGTTTGAAAGACACGCTCTGGTGTTGTGTCGCCGCGCAGCCGTTCAAGCTGTGTCCATCGCCCCGCTGTAAATATCTCGGCGATGGCTGCAGCGATCCCTTGCCCGATGGCTGGCAAGGCAACCAGAGCCTTGCTGCCCCCATCGCGGTAGATGTCGCGCAGCGGCGTAGGCATGTGTGCGATCTGATCTGCCGCCGTGCGATAGGCGCGGATGCGAAACAGGTCGTCACCCTGACTTTCCAAAAGGTCGGCATAGGTGCGCAGGCGATCCGCGATCTGCAAATTTTCGTGCGGGACTTTCCCGGACCAGGTGCGTGTGTTTTCTGCGGCGTTCATGTCAATCTATCCGGACCAGTGACCATATTTCACCTTGCCCAGACACCGCGCGGACGCATTGCCCACCGTCAATGCACACCCCGCAAAGGGCGGTAGATGTTCAAAGAAATGCAGCGGGGTGTCAAAGTGTCTTCGAAGTTGGTCGAAAATCATATGCTGTCGCAAGCCATCCGCCTTTTGTCGCGCATCGACGATTTGCGACAGGTCGGGTTTGAACTGGGCGACGTCTTTGATTGGGAACCCCCGCTGGACCTGATCGAAACGCAGTCAGAGGTCGTGGCCTATGTGGCCCTGCCGGGGGTGGATATGTCCGACGTGAAAATCTCGGTCGAGAATGGCGTGCTTGCGCTTTGGGGGCAACGACACCGGCCCGCGGAATGGCGTGATGCCGGGATCTTGCGGCTAGAGCTGCCTTGGGGTGCCTTCGGGCGGCGCGTCAAGGTTCCCGACGGGTGCTCTTTTGTAAAGCAAAGCGTGGTTCAGGGGTATCTTGTGATCCACCTCAAAAAACCAGTGCTGGAGATATCAACATGACTGACCCAAAGCAGTTGTTTGCGTCTGAAAATAGCAATGGTCTGGTCGACATACCCGACGACGGGTTGATCATTCTGCCCGTCCGGAATTTTGTCGCCTTTCCGGGGACGGTGTTTCCGCTTGCTGTCGGGCGCACCGCATCCGTGGCTGCGGTGGAACAGGCCGTGCGCGGGGACAAGCCGATTGGGGTTCTTTTGCAACGCGACCCGCAAGACGACACACCCGACATCGAAAGCCTGCATAAAATCGGATGTACCGCGCAAATTCTGCGTTACGTGGCGTCCCCTGACAGTGGCAATCACCTGATTTGCCGCGGAAACCGCCGGTTCCGCGTCGAGGGGCTGCTGACAAAAACCCCCTTTCCGGTCGCCCGTGTCACATTTCTGTCCGATGCGCCCGACACACGCCCCGAAACAGAGGCGCGGTTTTTTTACCTGCGCGCGTTGGCGGTCGAACTATTGGAGATTTTGCCAGACGCGCCTGTCGGTCTTGCCGATTCAGTGGGGCAGATGACCGAACCGGGGGCGCTGGCCGATCTGGCAGCAGCCTATTCCGACTTTTCTCTGGCTGACAGGCAGGACTTGCTGGAAACGCTTGATGTGGGGGGACGCATCGAAAAGACGACAAAGCTGTTGGCGCGACGGCTGGAGGTGCTGCGGATCACACGGGAGATCGGTGAACAAACCCGCGAGGTTTTCGACGAACGTCATCGCAAGGCGGTTCTGCGCGAACAGCTTGCGACGATCCGGCGCGAACTGGGTGAAAACGGGAATGGGGTCAACGAAGAGGTTGCCGGATTAAGCCGCGCCATTTCCAACGCCGGAATGCCCGACGAAACCCGCACATACGTTCTGAAGGAACTTGGGCGCTATGAAAGAATGCCGGACGTGTCCGGCGAGGCAGGCCAGTTGCGCACTTGGCTTGAATGGATGGTCGAATTGCCATGGACACTTCCTGAAGAGGCGCAAATCGATCTGGCCGAGGCCCGGCGCATTCTAGATGCCGATCACTATGGACTGACAAAAATCAAAACCCGCATCATCGAATATCTGGCCGTGCGGCGCTTGGCGCCGACCGGGCGGGCGCCGGTCTTGTGCTTTGTCGGCCCGCCCGGTGTTGGCAAAACGTCATTGGGCCAGTCTATCGCACGCGCAATGGGGCGGTCGTTTGCACGGTTCAGCCTTGGCGGTGTGCATGACGAGGCCGAGGTTCGCGGCCATCGTCGCACCTACATCGGTGCCATGCCGGGAACGGTGATACAATCGATCCGGCGCGCAGGGGCGCGCAACTGTGTTCTGATGCTGGATGAAATCGACAAACTGGGGCACGGGACGGGCGGCGACCCCTCTTCTGCCCTGCTCGAGGTGTTGGACCCCGCGCAAAACGCGACCTTTCGCGACAATTATTTAGGCGTGGATTTCGACCTGAGCCATGTCGTTTTTCTGACCACGGCGAATATGCTCGACATGATCCCCGGTCCGCTGCTGGACCGGATGGAGATCATCACGCTGCCCGGTTATCTGGAAGAAGAAAAGCTTCAGATCGCAAAGCAGCACCTGTTGAAAGCCCAGCTAGAAGCGACAGGTCTGAAACCCGATCAGGTGACAATCGACGACGACGCGCTGCGCCTGATCATCCGCAGCTACACAAGGGAGGCGGGGGTTCGAAACCTGGAACGCAAAATCGCCGCCGTTCTTAGACATGCCGCCGTAGACATCGTGGAAGGCAAGGCAGAGACGGTCCAGATCACGCAAAATAACGTGAAAGACAGTCTTGGCGCACCGCGCTACGAGAACGAAGTTGCCATGCGCACCAGCCTGCCCGGCGTCGCGACAGGATTGGCCTGGACGGCTGTCGGCGGCGATATCCTCTTTATCGAGGCAAGCCGGATACCGGGTAAGGGTACGCTTCAGCTGACCGGCCAATTGGGCGACGTCATGCGCGAAAGCGCACAGGCCGCACTGACATTGATCAGAGCGCGCGCTGACGCACTGGCCATTGATGCAAAAATATTCGAAACCTCGGACATTCACATCCACGTGCCCGCCGGGGCCACGCCAAAAGACGGGCCAAGCGCCGGAACCGCGATGTTTGCGGCTTTGGCCTCGCTTTTGCTGGGGCGTAAGTTGCGCAGCGATACCGCGATGACCGGTGAAATATCTCTGCGCGGACTGGTTCTGCCAGTGGGCGGCATTCGCGAAAAGGTTGTTGCCGCAGCCGCAGCAGGGTTGAAGCAAGTGCTGCTTCCTGCCCGCAACCGCCATGATTTCGATGACATTCCAGAGGCCGCGCGCGCCGTTCTCGACTTTGTCTGGTTAGACACCGTCGATGATGTTCTGAAACATGCGTTAGAAAACGAACCCCGCAAGGCAGCCCGCAAAAGTGCTTGATGGCTGTCAATGCACGCCATTCGGTCCGGCGTAGCCTGTGGGTATCCGTGGCGCGAACCGCGCCCACAGCTTTGGAGGATTATTATGGAACGGATGAAATGGCAGGACGGGGTGACGCTATTGGCGGGGTTAATTTTGGTGGCCGCGTTGTTTGTGATCGATTTCACGCTGCCTGAAGGCTTGGACCTTCAGACGATAACATGGAACTTCGTGCTTGTTGGGTTTGCCGCTGTCGTGGTTGCGGGCGCGGCGCTTTATGCCCCGCAGGCATGGGAAGAATGGGTCGCGGTCGCGCTTGGTGTGTGGATGATCGCGTCGCCTTGGGTTCTTGGCTTTAGCACCGTCACTGTCTTGATGTGGCTGGCGGTCATCTGCGGGGCGATCATTACGGTCATGGCCGTTTTTGTTCTGCTGCAACCCGATCGCAAACGCCGTTTTTAACAGCGGCGACAAAAGAACCGGGGTGGCATGTGCCGCCCCGGTTCTATCGTGATCCCACCACCATAGCGTGTGCTTTCATGACGGGCTGCCGGGCCAGGCCTTCACAATCCAGGTCGCCCCCCGGCGCGCTCACCTTCCCCCGACAGCCCCAATCAACAAGGTTCATTGCTTTTCCGGCGATCATCCAACGGTCTGCGCCCTGCGACGTTTTCCTGCGGACATTCCCCGGTTCTGCTCCTCTTGCCGATATGCACACAAGGCCTCGTTCAGGACAGCGCGCAGGCAAATGGCCACCACCAATTTGCGATCTGCGTGGCACAGGGCACCATGCAAGCCCGAACAAAACCTTTAAAGGTCTTGGTTTCATGACAAAGGACTGTCAGGTTCAAACCTAGTTTCCAAAGATTCCTTTGAAATCTATCGCCTTCCCCCGACAGCCCCCGACCAACAAGTCTCTTTGCTTTCCCGGTGCATCATCTCGCGGTTTGCGCCTTGCGACGTTTTCCAACGATCTTTCTCCAGTTCCACTCCTCTTGTCGATGTCTTCAGAATGCTTGGTTCGCGGCGATTCGACATTGACGGCCATCAACGATCAACACATTTTACCGGATCATTTCCGCGAAATGTCAGCCAGCGTAACGGGATCACCGCGGTCAACTGGTTGTGACGTGCGTGGGTTTTACGGGCTTCGCAGCACACGCCCGCGGGTCGGTATTTTGCTGATGGGCGGGATGTGATAGGACCAGCCTTGCCGCTTTGCAAATGTCAAAGCGCTGGCAAAATCGGGGAATTTCAGCGTGACGGTACCAATGGATTTTTCAGGTGCCACCCTGCGCAAAAGCGATTGCAACCGCGGTGCCATCGCTGGCGCGAACTCTAGAAACCAGCACTGCGAACAGGGCGCGCCATTGGCAGATCGGTAGATCAACGCTTGCGCCGTGTCGTGCGGGACCGGATGCGCACCGCTGCTGACGTATGCCAAATTCACCGCCACAGGTCCTTTAGGGGTGGGCGCACCGCTGCGCTGGTCGGCGCGGTATCATCGGTCGATACTTTGTGGCGCAGCAGGTCAAAAACGGCGACAACAGCGCGTTCCGGATCCTCTAGCGGCGTCTTGTCGAATTTATCCGAAATCCGGTGCAAAAAGGCGGTCTTGCTGCGGGGATGGACAGGCGTCTTGGACGGGGTCCAGCCGGTAAAGTAGATCCCGCGCAGGATCAGCGGCAGTTGCTCGGCCAGATCGGCGGCTTCTTCAACGCTTAGAAAATCGCGGACGGCCTGTAGCGTTTCCGCCAAAAGCAAAAGCGCGCGCCCTTTTTCGCTCCATTCAAGGTCCTGACAAATAAAATTCGTCCATTCCGCGACAACCTGAGGGGCCTCGTCGATGGGCGTATGTCCCGTGGCTTTCATGGCTATTTTCCCTACTTGCATCACCGCAGTCTTGGCCGAAACGGGGGACGCCGCATTGACGGCCATCATTTGGCTGGCTTGACAGCTGTCAATGCAACAGCCGCCGATTGGCGCAATACGTTGGTTAGGATTATTCATGGAGGATATGATGAAAGTCAGCGAAGCAATGCATGCCCCGGCAGAATGGGTAGAAGCCGACACCCCTGTCAGCGAGATCGCCGCGCGTATGGCAAAGGACGACATCGGCGCCGTCCCGATCGGCAGAAACGACAAACTGGTCGGCATGATCACCGATCGCGATCTGGCGACCCGCGTCGTGGCCAAAGGATTGGACGCGAAGACGACAAAAGCCGAAGACGTAATGACAAAAGGTGTCGTCTTTTGCCGCACCGAAGAATCCGTCGCGGATGCGGTCCACCTGATGGACCAGAAAAAAATTCGCCGGCTGCCCGTTCTGAATGACAAAAAACGCATGGTTGGGATGCTCAGTCTGGGCGATGTGGCACATGCTGCGGGGCTTCAGCTTGCGGGGGAATTAACACGCGCCGTGGCGGATCATCACAGATAGGAATCGCCATGATGCATGCCCCGACGATCTGGTATATTATTATGAACACGAACCGGGCACGGATCTTGCGCGAACTGCCCGGCCCGCATGACCCGCTTCCCGCCGAGATCACCATGCAAGGCCGGCGGCGCAATATGGCTGACATCATCGCAGATCAACCCACCAGCAGCTTTGCGTCTGCGGGCGGGGGCCGGCGGTCGTCGGTAGAACCCGGATCAGACCCGGTTGGCGAAGACGAACGTATTTTTATCGGTGAAGTACAAGATTTCCTGACAAAGGAGGCGGCGGCGATGGCCTATGATCAGCTTGTCGTCATCGCGACACCCGATGCTATGGGAAAATGGCGCGCACAGGCGTCGCCGGACCTGAAACGCCACGTGAAACAGGAAATTATCCGCAACCTTGTGGCTTTCTCGGCGCATGAACTGGTTGCCGCAGTGCGGGCGCTGGTCAAGCTGTGATCGGTCACACGGCACCGCCCGGCCGAAAAGATTGCCACAGCGGGCCGCGCGTTATTGACGTTCATCAATGCCGACGTGTCGGCGCACTGTTACGCATGTTGTGTTCGTGAACTCGTTTTACATCGGTGGATGTAAAAAGATCTGTCCCTTCGAGATCGCGAAAACCGCCATTGGCTGCGCCGGTCAGTCCCCAGACCCCGGCCAATGGCGCCACATTAAAGGAGAGCAAAATGCTTGGAAAACCTACAAACGTCCCTGTCACCCGCGAAAGCCGGACACCGTCCCACACCCTCAGCCCCTGGACCGGCTTTGGCAGTCTCCGGGATGAAATGGAACGACTGTTCGACAATTTCGAACCACGTCATTGGTTTGACCGCCCAGCGTCAGACAGGGGGCAGACCTTTGCGCTGTGTCCCGCTATCGATCTGGTCGAAGACGAAAAGGGCTATTCTGTTTCAGCGGAACTTCCGGGACTTGAGCCAGAGGCGATCCACGTCAAGATTAGCAATGGCACACTGACCATCAGCGGCGAAAAATCCGAGGAAAAGGTGGAAGACGATGCCAGCCACCACCTGAGCGAACGGCGCTGGGGGAGTTTCCTGCGGACAATCCGGATGCCTGACAACGTCGATAAGGACAAGATCGACGCGCAGTTCTCCAAGGGTGTGCTGACGGTCCATATGCCGAAATCAGAGGCTGCGATGGCCGCAGAAAAGACGATCGCGGTCAAAGCCGCCTAAGGCCGTGCAATCGCATCTTTTTCAAAATCGTTCGGAGGCCGCGACCCAATTGATCGCGGCACTTCCGCCGTTTGTTGATCGCACCTGGCTGGTGTGCGGACTGCCGCGCGGCGGTGTTCCGATCGCGGCGGCAATCGCACGCCACCTTGGTGCACAACTGGACGTGCTGATTGTGCGCAAGGTGGGTGCGCCCGCGAACCCGGAACTGGCGGTCGCGGCCGTGACCGGACCAAGGGATGATCAGATTGTTATCAACAAAGCCGTACAGCGCCTGTACGGATTGACCGATGCAGACATCCACGCGCTGGCCATCCAACCCGCCAAAGACGTGGAGGCCCGCAGACGTATGTGGGCGCAGGATGATGCGCCAACCACTGTGTCAGGGCGTGATATTTTAATCGTTGATGACGGCGCCGCGACCGGCACCACGCTTGCCGCGGCGATTGCCGCCGCCCGACAACAGGGTGCGCGTCGGATCATTGCGGTCATTCCCGTCGCGCTACAGGGTGCGTTAACCCACCTGCATGCATCGGATGTTCAGGTGATATGTCTGCATCACCCGGACCATCTGTCGTCGGTGGGTGAGGCATATCAGCAATTCCCGCAGGTCAGTGATGTGCAAGTTGCCGATTTTCTTTCAACCGGCCGCCGCATAAAGTAACGGCCGCATAGCCGCGCCCTATGACCATGCCACGCTATGCCGATGCTTTTTATTCACGTAAAACAGAATTTTACGGATCGCCCCATCTGCCATGAATGACCCATCCATCCTTGTCGTCGAAGACGACCCTGACATTCGCAGCGCGTTGAAACACAGCCTGTTGGCCCAAGGGTATCAGGTATTCGAAGCCTGGGATCGTGCCACGATGTTTGCCTGCCTTGAGACGCAAAAAATATCCATCGTCACCTTGGACCTTAATCTGGGCGGGGACGATGGCCTGGAGCTTGCGCGCGAAATGCGCGGCAAGTGGAACATCCCCGTCATCATGATTTCCGGCCGCACACACCCCTATGACCGTGTGCGGGGGCTGGAATGCGGTGCCGATGACTATATCGTGAAGCCGTTTCACATCAAAGAGGTCTCTCTTCGGATCAATCAGATCATGAAACGCTATCAGGCCACCGTCGATACCCCCACAAAAGTGCTATTCGATCACAGCGAACTTGATCTGCAACGCAAAATCGCCCGCCACCTTGATGGCACCCCGCTGGATTTGACCGCGATGGAAATGAAGTTGCTGGAACTTTTCGTGCGCCATCCCAATCGCGTGCTCAGCCGGGATGAAATATCGAACGCCTTGCATGGCCGCGATTGGTCGCCCTACGACCGGACCATTGACGGGCATGTCGCACGGCTGCGCCGCAAGATCGAATCACCGGGCGAGGCGCCGCTTTTGATCCGGTCGGTGCGCGGGGTCGGCTATGTTTTCAGCGGCGAGGTTATCGCAGCGTCGCAGCTTGGTTGATCGCGCGTGCGACCGCTTGTGCCAAGGCGGCCAGTGAATAGGGTTTTTTCAAAATCTCGGCCCCCCGCGCGCCCGTCTTGGCATGACTGCGCTGTTGGGATGTGTGCCCGGTTGCCAGCAAGACGCCAACCATGGAATAGCGCGTGCTGATCATTTCTTCCAAATCGAACCCCGAAATGTCCCCCGGCATCACGACATCCGAAAACACCAGATCAACGGGTTCGCCTTCGGCCAACAGATCAAGCGCGGCTTGCCCGTTCGATGCTGCGATCACGGCATATCCCAGGGCTTCCAAGCGGTTCAAAGTCGCCTCACGCACCAACGCGTCATCTTCGACAACCAGCACAAGTTCACCATTCCCCAGCGGCATCGGTTCCTTTTGATCGCGGTTGACAGGAAGGCCCCGCGCAATCGGCAGAAACAGTGATACTTTTGTGCCCTCGCCCGGTTCGGATTGGATCGCCATAAAGCCGTGGATACGTGCCATCGCGGTCGCCACGCTGGTCAGACCAAGACCCGAACCCATTTGCCGTGGCTTTGTGGTAAAAAACGGTTCGCTGGCGCGGGCGATCTCTGATTTGGTCATACCTTTCCCTTCGTCCGAGACACTCAGCTCTAAAAAATGGCCCTGCCGGCCGTCCACAATTTCCGCCGCAGCCGCGTCATCAAGGTCGACAATATGTGTCGCGATACTGATCGTGCCTCCCTTTGGTTGGGCGTCATGCGCGTTGACCACAAGGTTCAAGATCGCACCGTCCAGTTCGGCGGGATCCATCAGAACGCAAAGATCTTTGGCGCCGGGCAAAAATTTTAAGGCGATATGTTCGTTCATCAGACGTTCAAACATGACCCAGATGCTAAGGATGTGATCGTCAAGCCGGATCAATTGCGGGGCGGCTTCCCTGATCCCGGAAAGCGCCAGCAGCCGCTTGTTGAACCCTCCGCCGATCTCGGCTGCCTGGATGGCGTTTTGCAGAAATTCGTTGGTTTGTGTGTCTGAAACACGCAGCTTTGCCAATTCGACATTGGCCAGAATGACGGAAAGAAGGTTGTTGAAATCATGCGTGATGATTCCCGTGATCCGGCCGATCGATTCCAGACTTTGCGATCTGGCGCTGGACATCTCGAAATCCTGCCACGCGGTTTTATCCAGCAAGACGCCCACAAACCCCGATGGTTTTTTCTCTTTTCCGGCAGCAGAAAAAAGAACCTGACCAATGAACTGCATCTTGCGCACCCTGCCCGCAATGACGGGCGCGATATGAGCACTAAAGACACCATCGGTTCGCGGATCGCGCGCGCGGTGCAGTGATTCCAGAAATCGGTCTTTGTCGGTCGGCTTTAACAGCGCGATCAGGCTGTCCAGATCAACCGGCGCATTGTGCCCGTCAAGGCCAAGTTTCTTGCACGCGTTTTGGCTGGCGGATATTTCGGCCGTGTCGAATTCCCATTCGATGACCCCCGCATCCAACACGTTGATCACGAACTTTAACTGCTTTTTGCTATCTTGTAGGCGCTCTTCTGCCAGCTTCTGTGCGGTAAGATCCTCGCTGAAAATGGCGACCCCGGTGATGTCGCCCTGCGCGTCGATCACGGGTTGCGTGCGCCACCGCTCGTAAGTCTTTTGGTCGGGCGCCAGTTCCAACCATTCGCCATCGCAGGATATTTCTTCACCGGCCAGCGCACGACGATGGGCGTCGATGAAATGTGCAGGAAGGTCTGGAAACAAATCGTAATGGCTTACGCCCCTTAGATCGCGGCCAGCAATGCCATACCGGTTCGCCCATAACTGCGACCACGTCACGTATCGCATGTCACGGTCGAACATCGCCATCGCCAGCGGCGCATTGGAGATGAATGTCGACACTTGGGTGTCAGTGATATCCGATGGGGGTCCACCCAACTGTCCGTCGCTTTCCATGCATGGTTCACCTTGAAAGTATATTATTTATTCCAGCGGAAAACCCGCACGCACAATTCTACACAATTCTCGGCACCACGTCCCGGCCCGAAACCTCTAAGTTGACTTTAGGTGAAGCAAATACACCTAAGCGGACCTTGATCTGCTAACATGCATCGGGAGAAAACCAAATGAATGTTACCACAAATGCTTTACAGTCAGTACCCAATAGCTGCGCCTCTTGCGCGGCGCGTTTTCAGGGATTTTGTGATCTGCTCAACGGCACTTGTGCCACTGCATTTTTGGCAAAAAGCGAGCAGACGCAACACAAACGCGGCGAAGATCTGCTGTTACAGGGTGAGCGAACGGAAAAAATCGGTATCATCGCATCGGGTTTAGTCGAGGTCGTTTTGCTGACCGAAGAAGGCGAACACCTGATCCTTCAGATGCTGAAACCCGGTGAAATTGTGGGTGATCTTTGTAAAACTGTGAACACGTTTTCATGGGAGGCCGCCACACCAGTCAGAATTTGCTGGATCAGCCGTGCCAAGCTTGACGTGATGATGCGTGATGAACCGGACCTTTACCGTGCCTATCTCGAAGTGATCGCCCGTCAGCTTGATACGCATCGGGTTTGGGTGGCCGCGATGCGCGGGCGCAACACAATGCAACGCATCGCGTTCTGGGTTCTGCATCAAATGCCGGACGTCCGAAACGGTCAAAATACAACCGTCAAAATCGCGCTGACGCGGCGGGATTTGGCATCGTTTCTGGATATGACCGTCGAAACGCTTTGTCGGGGGTTGTACCAGCTTGCTGACCATGATGCGGTGCGCATTCTGAACCCAGAACTGATCGAAGTCACCAACACCGCCAAGCTGCGACTGCTGGCGCGCTGCGCGGACATACGCGTGAGCGCGGCGTTGCATTCGGGCGACACCGTGGCCAAGGCAGACAATCCTTTCTACATTTCCCAGCAACCGCGCGATGTTATGCCGCCGCATTTTGCAGGCACCCGAGTGGCCAGTCGCAATAACGCAGGTTCGCAGCCGCTGAATGACCGCCGTCAATGAAACACCGCGCACTCTGTCGTTTTGTGGTTCCGGGTCGATACCCGATCACTAAAGGAGGCCGAAATGGCAGATCCCAAATCGAAACCGAAGCCCGCAAAGCCGGGCAGTAAACCTGCGCCGTCGATCGCAAAGCCCGCAAAGCCTGCGCCCGCACAAAAGGCCGGTTCCAAATGACCAAAGTGCCACTCCGCAAACGGGGTGGCATCTTTCATCAATCGCCTCACATGCAAGGACATTTGAAATGACCGTTAAAACAATCGCCCTCATTGTATTCGACTCTGCCGAGGCAGAATGGCTTATTCAGAAATGCAGCGCGCTCGCAGTTGCGTTTGATGCCCATGTGATCGGCTTGCACGCATTTTCGCAGGTTGTTTTCTATGACGGCATCATGGCGGCGCCAATGGTTTATCCGACGCTTCAGGCGTGGGAAAAAGACGAATCCAACAAGATCAAAGATCTATTTGACGAAACCATGCGCAAAAATGATCTGCGGTCAGAGTTCCGGCGCCAAGACGCGCTTTATGGCAGCGAAACCTTTCTTCTTGCCGGAACAAGAGGCGCGGATCTTGTCGTCATGGGCTACAATGGCGCGACCACCCGGTCGCCGGACGATCAAGCCATGGCGCATCGGTTAATTCGCAATCTGGGTCGCCCTGTGCTGGTGCTGTCACCCGACGCCGCTGTCGTCGCGCCCTTTGAAACAATCGCCATCGGCTGGACAGAAACCCGCGAAGCAACACGCGCCGCGCACGATGCGATTGCGTTGGCAAAACCGGGCGCGGCCATCAGCCTGATCGCGTTGGTTGCGCACGCCGGCGAGGAAACCCAAGGATTCGACAGTCGCGATGATTTGGCCACCGCGCTGGACCGGCACGGATACAAGGTCACGACAACCGACAAATTGGCAACCGCCGATCATCGCGGCAAAGAACTGCTGCGCGCAGCAACCGAGGCAAACGCCACCTTGTTGGTGGCGGGTGCTTTCGGGCATTCGCAATTCTATGATTTTATGTTTGGTGCAGTGACAAGCTATCTTTTGCAAAACGCCAAACTGCCCGTGTTGCTGTCGCGGTGACCCTAGTCTTTGCCGTCGGCATCCTGACCGAATAGCAAAAATGCCACCGCCGCGGACATTACGCTCGCGGCGGCAAGCGTAAGCCCCAGTTTTTTCTTATCGTTCAGACCGGACACGATCGCGCGCGTGACGACCGCAGCCAACGTGGCGTCTTGGGCTTGATCACGTGCGTGCCGGGACTCCAAAGACGGTGCCAGCAACCGGCCAATCACGACCACAAAAACGGCGGCCGTCACAAGCACGCCCGCCATAACAAGCAGTGCCACACCAGTGCCCAGCGCAGGGCGCATCAGCACGATACCAGCGGCAACAAGGCACACCCACGCCGTAAGGCAAAGAATGCCAACGCCTGCATAAACCGCAGCCTTGCGCATCTTTGCCTCCATCGCGTCACGCAAGAACATGGCGCGCGTCCGTCAATGGTTTCGGCGCGTAAGCATACCGAGAATGAGACCAAACCCGATCACGCCCAGCAGGCCCCCGGCCCATGCCCCCGGATGTTCACGCAGGCTGCCTTCGACATTCTTTTCAAGCTGCACAACCCGCCGCTCCAGAATATCTAGGGTTTGGCGCCCGTGGCGCATCAGGTTTTCGGATTGCTCTTCAAATTCATCACCGACCTCGCTCAGGCTTTTTCTGCCAATCTTTTTGAGCAGCTTGCCAAGATCCTGCACGGCACCGCGCAGCTCTCTGATATCCTCGCCGACATCACCCGAAATCGTATCCTGTTTTTCCGATGTTTTCATCATATCCTCTGGCATCTTAATTCCTCCTTTCACGAAACAGACAGGTGCCGGAACGGTCTACGTTCCGGCACAACGGGGCATCAGGCACCGATTGCGATGTGGTCAACGACGCTGGTTACACCCGGTGCAGCCCATGCCGCCCGTTCCGCAGCGTCGCGTTCAGCCCACGTGCGCACCTTGCCATCCAGCGTGACCTTGTGGTTATCCACCTTCACCTGAATACGCATGGCTTCCAGTTCGGCATCCCGTCTCAGGGCATTCTCGATGCGCTGACGCACGTCTGACGGGCTGACGCTCGCTTCGATCGTGATCAGATTAGAGACGGCTTTGACGCCAGCCAGGTTACGCACCGCTCTTTCGGCCGCCTGCTTTTCAAAGTTCCATTTCACCTTGCCGCTAAGCGCGACAAGACCCTTTTCGACCTTTACCTGCACAGCATCTTTGGGAATTGAACTGTTCCAACGCAGTGAATCAGCCGCACGTTTTGCGATTTCGTCGTCCGCGGTCATATGTGATCCGATCGGGCGAACCTCGATTTCCTGCGCAATGGCGCGCACGCCCTTGACCCGTTTCACGATGTCCTCGGCTGTGCGTTTCTGCCAATATGTTGGCACATGGCCGGTCAGCGTGACGGTGCCGTCTTCGACGGCCACGCCAATGTCGGCGGCGTCGATGCTTGGGTCAAAATCCAACTCGTCGATGACATCTTGTCTGAGTTCAGTGTCTTGCATGATGTGTCCTCCTGGGTGCAAAGTTAATCTGATTGATATGCCCATTGTGACGCATGGATCGCCTGAGTCATTGACAGCGGACAACACCGCACGCGGCCGGGACAGATTCAGTAATGTGGTGCTTTTGGCGCGGCGACGCGCAGCCATCCGCCCAAGCGGTGACTGTGATGTACCGGAATTTATCGTTTTGCGCAGCGTTGGAGATGGCGGCGGACAGCACACCGACCCTACGATTGACAATTTTGGTCACAGCCGGCGACGCGTCAACGTTGCGATAGCTGATGATCGGTTCAATCTGCATGTGTCGACGTGCTTTTTTTGTGTCAGAAATATCTAGCTGCACGGTGCGATAAAATATGTGCCGTCACCGCGTGCATAGGCGCAGTCGCCGGTCGCATTGTTTTGCGCAACCAGCGTACCAGCCGCCGCCCCGACCAAGGCAGCAATCAAGCGCCAGTTGTTGTCGGCATCCAATGCTTCGGCTGTGATCAAACCCGCTGCTGCGCCCGCCGTCATACCCACAACCGTGCGTTGGTCGGACGTCAGGTTGTCACATCCAGCCACTATCAAAAGGCCCAAGGCCCCGGCGGAACATTTCAGAAGGTTTTTCATTTTCAACTCCTTGGTCAGTCTGGTTCGCTGCAACGTTCCCATGGAATTGACGGCGGTTTCATTGACGACCATCAATGTGCGTCACAACGATGCGGTTTGATGCACCCCTAGCCCCCGACGATCGCAAAGAAAGCGTGCCCCATGCGATAGACCCGGACAACCAGCGCGCCAGAGGCGTCTTTGGCAATATCGTCCAGCGCCTGCGGCGTGGACACGTCACGCCCGTTCGCCGAAATGATGACATCGCCAGGCCGTAGCCCTGCGGCGCCAAGCGGGCTGTTGGCAGCAAGCGATTCAATCAAGACGCCGCCCTGATTGCCGTCGCGGCCCGCACCATTGGGCACCGCAACCAGCGCGGCACCGTCCAGCAGCGCCGACATATCGCGCAGGTCATCAGACCGGTCAGATTGCTGGTCGGCGGCGCCTAAACTGCGCAATGTGACACGCACCTCTTTCTGGCGCCCATCGCGCTGAAGGCCGATCATAACATCCGTTCCGGGCCGTTTCATGCCCACCACCAACCGCAAGGCCGCGCTGTCGGCGATGTCTTCACCGTCGATGGATGCGATGATATCCCCGGGTGCCAGACCGGCAATTTCGGCAGGCGACCCCGGCAGCACCTCGGTGATCAAAACGCCGCCTCGCCCTGCGAATCCGAACGCCTTTGCCAGGTCGGGACGCATATCTTGCAAGGTAATCCCGATCTGGCCACGATCCACACGACCATCCGCAACCAGTTGCGAGGCGACCTGGATCGCCATGTCGATTGGAATCGCGAAACCGATCCCCACGTTCCCGCCTGTCGGTCCCGCGATCGCCGTGTTGATCCCGACCAGTTCGCCGCGCAGGTTCACCAAGCCGCCGCCAGAATTACCGGGGTTGATTGCGGCATCGACCTGAATAAAATTCTCGTAGCCTTCGATGCCAAGACCGCTGCGGCCCAGCGCACTGACAATCCCCAGCGTTACGGTCCCTTCCAACCCAAAGGGATTGCCGACCGCCAGCACATAATCACCGACGCGCAGATCGCCCGAATGCCCGATGGTCAGCGCGGTCAGATTGCTGGCTTCGATCATCAGGGCGGCGACATCGGTGTCTTGGTCAACACCGCGGATTTCAGCGGGGTATTCCCGCCCGTCGGCCAGTCGGACCGTGATTGTTTCTGCATTCTCAAGTAAATGCGCGTTGGTCAATATCAGCCCTTCGGTCGCATCCACGACAACCCCGGAACCGCTGGCTTGCACAAAAAGATCACGCGGGATGCCTTCGGGAAGGAAATCAAAGAATTGCCTGAAAAACTGGTCGGTAAACACAGGGTTATCGACAGATTGCTGCGATGAGACTGAAATCGACACAACCCCCGGTGCGACAGTAGCGACAATGGGCGCAAGCGATGGCGTCAGCACGCCCTCTTGCGTCGTCAGGGACATGTCTGCCACCGCCGCACCCGTGGCCATGAAAAGGCTGGTCAGCGCGGCGCAAAACAGGACACTTCGAAACGGGGGCATGGGGTGTCTCCTTTGGTCTTGCGGCTTTGTTTGCGCGTCAGCCTGCCCGCATCCCCAAATGCCGCAATGACCACCATCAATGTGGCGCACCTTATCGTTCCAACACGTAGCGACCGGGGGCCGGACAAATGCACGGCATGTCCTGCGCATCGTGCGGTGGGGCGGCCATCGCGCCTGACCGGTCAGCCAGCCATGCCGACCAAGCGGGCCACCATGATCCGTCGGTGACCGGCGTTTCCTGAAGCCACCTGTCGGGATCGCGCCAGAACGCCATCGCCTTGCGGGTGGCAATCCGGTGCCGGCGTCCTTTGTGTCCGGGTTCAGACACGATACCGGCGTTATGACCGCCATTCGTCAGGACAAAGGTCGTTTCGCTATCGGTCGCCAACGTGGTCTTATAGACGGACCGCCACGGCGCGACGTGATCCGTTTCAGTGCCGACAATACAAATCGGCACCCGGATATCGGACAATACGACCGGCGCATTGCCCACCTGATACCGGCCCAGCGACAGTTCGTTGTTCAGGAAAAATTTGCGCAAATATTCTGAATGCATACGGGCCGGCAGTCGGGTTGCATCCGCATTCCACGACGTCAAATCCGTCATCGGGTCGTCACGCCCCAGCAGATAATGTGTCACAATTTTCGACCACAACAGGTCGTTAGACCGCAACATCTGAAAGGCGCCCGCCATCTGGCGCGCTTCAAGATAGCCACGCACAGCCATCAGGTCTTCAAGAAACGCAACCTGGGCCTCGGACAGGAACAGCTGGATCTCACCCGCCTCGGTAAAATCGGTCTGTGCTGCAAATAACGACAGCGTTGCCAACCTGTCGTCACCATCACGCGCCATAGCTGCCGCCGCAGTCGCAAGAAGGGTACCGCCCAGACAATACCCCGTGGCATGTACCTTTTGCCCCGACCAGCCATGAACCACATCCAGCGCGGTCATCACGCCGTGGGTACGGTAGTCGTCAAGCGACAGATCGCGGTCTGTTTCATCCGGATTTTTCCACGAAATCACAAAGACGGAAAACCCCTGCCCCACCAGCCAGCGGATCAACGAGTTCGCAGGCGACAGGTCAAGAATATAGTATTTCATAATCCATGCGGGAACGATCAGAACGGGTTCGGGCCTGATCGTTTCGGTCGTGGGCCGATAGTGAATTAGTTCGATCAGGTGATTGCGATACACCACATCACCCGGTGTCACGGCCACCTCGTGTCCGGGACGAAACGCCTCTGCGCCGGGCGGTAACGCCCCGGACAGGAACACCCCGACGTCTTCGACAAAATTCGCCCATCCCCTGACGAAATTGGCACCGCCTTCGGCACGCGTCTGCGCCAAGACGTCGGGGTTGGTCCAGACGAAATTTGTCGGCGCAATCATATCAAGAAGCTGACGACCGACGAACTGAACCTGCCGTCCGTTTTCGGACGCGACGCCCGATGGCCCCTCGGTCGCGGCGTGCCACCATTGTTGCGTGAGCAGAAAGCTTTGCGACCAAAGATTAAAGGGCCATTCTTTCCAACTGTCCGCTGAAAACCGGCGGTCCTGCGGCAAGGGATCAATGCAGGTATCTGGCCCGCGTGACCACGCGCAGGTCGCAAGAAAAGACTGAAGCCGCAGCGCCTTGCGATACCCCTTGCCGAACAACGCAACCTGCCGCCCCGGCGAAGAGGCGAGGTGGGACGTCCAGTCAAACCATGCCAAAGCCAGCGCATTGGGCGACAAACCAAGCGTGAACCGACCTTGCCACGCATGTAGCGCACGATCCAACGCATCCGCAGGATCAATTCGCGCAGCTAGCGTAAAACGGTCCTGTGACGTCATGCGCTATCCTGCGCATCTCCTGTGGAAAACTTGCGGCTGGCATCTTGCAGCACGGTGCTGACGCGACCGGATTCCTGTTGGTATTCATCCATCGCCTTTTGCATGAACGCCGCCTGAATTTTGGGGATTTCTGCGGGGTTTTGACATTGAAGTATCGCATTCGTGGTGCGCACATCCTGCCGAAGCCGCCGATTGACGAAACCTGTCCATTCTTCGTACAGGTCCAGCCACGCGTCCGCCATCGCCATACCAAAAGCGCCGATCGGTGCGATGAATGTCATTTCCATTTCGCCAATACGTCCCAGAACGTCGGGTGTATCAGTGGTTTTCGGTAGTTTTGCCATGTTGCGTTCTCCTTCACTGGGGTGATTGAACACAGGGGCGGCGCAATCGGCATTGACGGTGGTCAACGGCAGGCTGGTCCAGAGGACGTGACCGCCGACAAAGCACGCAAAAGCGCGATATTCAGTTCGGCCATACGGTAGGGTTTTCGAAGAACGGGCACTGTCATGTCGTCAGCGTCATGCGCTGTTTCGGGGGCCGACGGCGCGTTTCCCGTGGTCAAAAGCACGGCAATGCCCGGCCAGTCTTTTTGCACAAGCCGTATCAGGTCGCGCCCGTCCCATTCGCCGGGCATGACGATGTCGCTGAACACCAGATTGATCAACCCGTTCTGTTGCAGGATCTTGTGCGCTTGCGCGGCATCGGATGCCTCAATAACACTATAACCAAGCGCCTGTAATTGCTTGCGAATAACCTGCCTGACACCGTGTTGATCCTCGACCAGCAGGATTGTTGCTTTGTGGTCTGTGTCGTCTGATGGCGGTGTGACAGCGCGGCCAATCAGGGGAAAAAACAACCGGACGGTTGATCCCTGTCCTTCTTCGCTTTCGATCTCCAGAAATCCACCGGCCTTGTGCACCATCTCGCTGACCGAATACAGGCCAAGCCCCGTGCCCTGTGGACGCGTGGTAAAAAAGGAATCGCAGGCCTGTTTGCGAATATCCTCGGTCATGCCGGACCCCTTGTCGGCGACAGACAGGCAGACAGACGGGCCGACCCCGCCCGATTCAGACAAAATTTCGATGCGCACCGTGATCCGGCCACCTAGCGGCGTCGCATCGCGTGCATTCATCACAAGGTTCATCAACGCCGCGTCGATTTCCACAGGATCGACGTGGATCATCGCGGGGTGGGGGGATGCGTCGAATTGCAACTGATATCCGCGCACCAAAGTCCGCCCAAGGATATCCACAATATCCGACACAGGCGTGTTCAGATCCAGATCTTGCGCGACGGCGTCCGTCTGGGTTGACCACCCCGTCAGGCGCTTGCTTAATTTGCCGCCGACTTCGACCATGCGAGCGGCGGCGTCCAAATACGCTGTTTGATCGTGCGACACCGCTTGCAAGCCTGCCATTTCGATGTTCGACATCACCACCAAAAGCAGATTGTTGAAATCATGGGCCACGTTTCCCGACAGGCGGGCCACCGCCTCGAGCCGCTGGTTGCGAAGCAATGCATCCATTGCGCGGTGGCGGCCCGTCACGTCACTGGCCACACCAAACCATTCCCTGATTTCACCGGTGTCATCCATCAACGGGACCGCGCGCGACAGAACCCAGCCCAAAGTGCCATCGGCACGCTTTACGCGGTGTTCAAGTTCAAAGGCGGCCTTTGCATCTTTTGCCGATTGGATCGCCGCCACAACCGCGGTTTTATCACGTTTGTCGATATAATCATCCAGCCAGCTCTGCGTCGACTCCTGCGCGGGGCGCAAGAAACCGCCGCATTCGCAATGGGATATTTCCGTCCAGTCCGGGTCCACATGATAGATAAAATCCGATGTGGCCGTGACCAACGCGCGCAACCGCTGTTCGCTGTCACGCAACGCCTTTTCGGCCCTGACACGCGCCGTCACGTCGCGCATCACCGCAAGCAAGACCGCCGTTCCAGCGGCCTGAACACGCGTCACCGACATTTCCAGAACCATACCTTGTGGCACGGATTCACGCACGATGCGGATGGGTGCGCCGGTGTCCAGAACGCGGTCATAGTCGTCGTACCAGGCTTCGACCTCTTCTTTGAAATTATCCCGGATTGATTGCCCGCTAAGATCGGCAATCCCGAACATGCGCTGCATCGCGGCATTCATCCAGATATAGCGGTAATCGCGCAGCCCGTCCGCACGAAGTGGCAGCCGTTCATAAAGGCACGCGCCTTCTTCAAGCGCCTCTAGGCTGGCAAGATACAATGCTTGTTTCCGGCGAAGTTCGGCTATTTCGATGTTTTCTTGTGTCGGCACCACCATCAATCCCTTTGGTGCATCAAGGCAAATTCCCTTTGCTATATCTGTTTAACTACATCCGGTATGTAAATTTTCAAATAAATTAAATTGCGCGCTGCGCCTGTCATTGCTTGATCAGGTGGCTATTGGGAATGGGTTTCAACTGCGGCGCACAGCGCGCTGACCTTGTGCAGCGCCACCGTGGCGCCCGTCATATCCAGCACCACCCTGCCCTGCGCGCTTTGCACCACAACATACTTCGGTACTTTGTTGCCATAGACGGCCAGTTTGTCCGGCCTAATCACATGCCCACCCACCAAAAGACGCGACACAATTGCAATCTTGACCCCGCCTGCGACACAGGCTTTGTCCAAAACATACGTCATCGGAACGGTCCGAACACGCGCCAACCAAAACAGGCGAATGGCCAAATGACCGCCAGTGGCGTGAAATGCAGTTGGGCTGACGCGCACCCTTGCAAACACGTCCGGTCAAAATTCGGGCGCACAGACACATGTCCCCCTGTCGTGAACAGGAACGGACACATCTGCCCATACAACTGGCCTGTCGCCGCCGGATCACCAAGGCCGACCTCGGCATCAACCGCCACTGCATCAATGTGCACAGCCTTCTTTACACGCCGGACCAAGGCCGCGGAATCGGCGTAGAGGGTCCGATTTGGCCGCCACTCGCGCCCGCGCGCCGTGTCACGCTTTTTACGGTGACGCACCGCTGCCTTTGCTTTGGGTGGTTTGCTGCTGTCGTAGACCGTGATCGCCGGACATCCCCCACCAAACAGACGCACACGGGCCGTCGAAGGTTGGGTCGGGTCGGTTTGCCATACCAACGCAAGATGAACGGGCAAGACCAGCGCGGCAGCCATCAAAATCAACACACCCTCGCCGACCAACCGCAAGATTTCAACGGCCATGTCAGACCTCTTTGGCTTTTCCCTGCGCCTGTTTGTCGATCGCATGGGCAGCAGCATCACCCAACATTTCGGCAAGTCCGGACATCGCACCTTTTATCGCCTCAACGCGGGCGCCTTTATCGTCCAGAATGATTGCACCAATGGGTTTGATGCCGCCACCGGCACCCGTGCCACCCCCGCTGCCGGACTTGGCCCCGTCCGTGCCGCCCGCGCCAAAACCAAAGCCGTAGCTCACAATCGGGATGATCGTGGCACCACCCTTTTCAATCGGATCGCCCAACACGTTCTTGGCGTTTAGCAACCGGTCTAGTTCTTCGACGGTGTTTTTCAGCAGCCGTTCAACGTCGCTCATGGTAAGCTCCTTTGCAATATCGCGGACGCGTGCCCGCGGTGATATCGCAGATGCTATGGCATGGGTGGCGGGTTAAAATTGATTTGCGTCAATGCGGTAGGCGCGGATGGACGCACCGTTTCATCCGATATCACGATCACCAGTGGCGCGCGCCCGTCCGCGGACCAAACTGCCGCGTGGCGCAAGCGCATACATTCTAACGCTTTTGTTTCAGTCTTTATCAAAACAGCAACGATCCGACGGACAACAGTGATGCATATCGGGCGGCCGGTCACGCCCCATCGGGTGGGATATTCGTTGACGCAAGTTGATATGATTCTGCGGTCGCCAGCCTAGACCGCAATATTATCAATCAATCGCACGCCCGCCAGCCACGCCGCCGCGAACAGGCGTGCGTTCGGTTGCGTTTTATCCAGCAACGACAAATCATGACCATCACGCAATTCAAGGTAGTCGATGTCGTTAAAACCTGCCGTCAAAAGACGCGCGCGTGCGGGGTCCTGGATGGCGGTCATGGTTTCACCGGCCCTTAACTGCGCGGCGATATCGTTCATCACCTCGGCCAGCACGGGGGCATAAACCCGCGACCGGTCAGACAGCAAAAGGTTGCGCGACGACATCGCCAACCCGTCTTCTTCGCGGATTGTGGGGCAACCCACGACCTCGATCGGGATATCCAGATCGGTGGCCAAACGGCGTACGACCTGTAGCTGTTGATAGTCCTTTTCGCCAAAGAACGCCTTGTCTGCGCTGGTCTGCAAAAACAGCTTTGGCACAACGGTTGCAACGCCATCAAAATGCCCGGGACGGGTCGCGCCACAAAGCATGTCAGTCAGACCTGACACCGTGACAGTAGTCGCGAAACCGTCAGGGTAGATCTGGTCGGGGCTTGGCACATAAATCAGGTCGACCCCGGTGCTTTCCAGCTTGAGCGCGTCCGCGTGTTCCGTGCGCGGATAGTTCTTGAGGTCGTCAGGATTATTGAACTGTTTGGGATTCACAAAAATGGTCACGATCACACGGTCGCAGGCGGCGCGGGCGGCGCGGGCCAGCGACAGATGCCCCTGGTGCAGCGCACCCATCGTGGGGACCACGCCGATGGTTTCACCGGCCTTGCGCCACGCGGTTGTCTGGGCGCGCAGCCCGGCCAACGTCCGTTCAATCGGGGCAATCATTTTGGGGCCTCGTCTGCAAAAATATGTTCTGGTGCGGGGAATTGCCGCGCGCGGACCTCTGCGGCGTAGGCTGCGATGGCCGCCGCCCCGTCATCGCCCAAGTGCGCGTAACGTTTTACGAATTTCGCCTTGAAGGCTGTAAATAACCCCAGCATATCGTCCACAACCAAGATTTGCCCGTCACAACCCGCACTGGCGCCGATCCCAATGGTCGGGATCGGGATGCGTGCGGTGATTTCATCGGCCAAGGTCGCTGGCACCTTCTCCAACACCACCGCAAAGGCGCCCGCGGCGGCCACAGCATCAGCATCTGCCACCAGCGCGTTTCGCGCGGCACCGCGCCCTTGGACCTTGTAACCGCCGAGCGTGTTCACGGATTGCGGCGTCAGACCGATATGGGCCATCACAGGAATGCCGCGTGCCACAAGAAAGGCGATCGTGTCGGCCATATGCGCGCCACCCTCAAGTTTTACAGCGCCAGCAGCGGTTTGCGCCATCAACCGTGCGGCATTGCGAAACGCCTGTTGCGGGCTTTCCTCGTAGGACCCGAACGGCATGTCGATCACCATCATCGCGCTTTTCAAACCACGTGCGACGGCTTGCCCGTGCATGATCATCATTTCAAGCGTGACGCCAAGCGTGGACGGCAACCCGTGCAACACCATGCCAACGCTGTCACCGACAAGAACAAAGTCACAGTGGTCGTCCATCATCTGCGCCATCGGCGTGGTGTAGGCGGTCAGACTGACAAGGGGCGTGCCACCTTTGGCAGCACGAATATCGTCAGGCAGCGGGGCACGTTTTTTCGCAGTCGCACTCATCTCGGTCTCCTCCCGGTTTGCAGCCAGATAGCAGGTGGCGAAATACGTTTCCAGTCAGAAGGAAAGGGCGTTGCGTCACACCCCACCCTGAACTGGATCGGCGGCGATCAAGAAATGGTATTAAAACCCAAGGTTTGTTGCAAAATAGCGGCTCGCGTTACACTGGACCTTTTGGCGGGCATTGCGTTGCCACCCGGTCTTGCACCCCCTGTCTGGTCCGCCGTGGCCACAAATGCGATCCCGGTGAACAGGCCCGTGTGATCAGGTTTCCACCAAGGGCTTGATTTGCCCCAAGGTTAGGTCAAGACTGCCAATACCAGTTAGGGGAACAGCATGCATCATTTCAAGCGCCTTGCCGCATCCACGGCGATTGTTCTTTGCGCCGGTGGCGCATTGGCCCAAGACAGCATTACCGTCGCCATCCAGTTGGAACCGCCGAACCTTGACCCGACCGGTGGCGCCGCACAGGCAATTGATTCCGTGCTTTATGCCAATGTGTTCGAAGGATTGACCCGTTTTATGGCGGATGGGGCAGTGGTGCCGGGATTGGCTGAAAGCTGGGATATTTCCGAAGATGGGCTGACTTACACGTTTCATCTGCATGACGGTGTGACATTTCACGATGGCACCACGATGGACGCCGAGGACGTGAAATTCAGCCTTGACCGCGCCCGCGCCGAGGACAGCATAAACGCCCAAAAGGCGCTGTTTGCGGGTATCACAGATGTCACCGTGGTGGACCCGCTGACCGTGGCTGTGACCCTTGATAAACCAAATGGCATGTTTTTGTTTAACATGGCGTGGGGCGACGCGGTAATTGTAAACCCTGAAGCCATTGCCGATATCGCAACGAACCCGATTGGAACGGGGCCGTTCACATTTACCGATTGGGCGCAGGGCGACCGGATCGATCTGACCCGCAATCCGAATTATTGGGGTAACGCCCCCGCATTACAGTCTGCCACCTTCCGGTTTATTGCTGACCCGACCGCCGCGTTTGCCGCCGTGATGGCGGAAGATGTGGACGCATTTATTGGGTTTCCCGCCCCCGAAAACCTTCCGCAGTTTGAGGCAGACCCGCGTTTTCAGGTGCTTGACGGCAATACAGAAGGCGAAACAATCCTGTCGATTAACAACAAAATGCCGCCCTTTGACGATGTCCGCGTCCGTGCGGCGGTGGCCCATGCGATCGACCGCCGGGCGATCATAGACGGCGCGATGTTCGGCTACGGCACCCCGATCGGGACTCATTTTGCGCCCCATAATCCCGACTATCTCGATCTGCTGTCCAATTCCGCCTATGACCCCGAACTGTCCCAGAAATTACTGGCTGATGCGGGTTATCCGGACGGGTTCACCACCACGTTGAAATTGCCGCCGCCATCCTATGCGCGGCGCGGTGGTGAAATTATAGCATCGCAGTTGCGCACAGTTGGGATCGAGACCGAAATCACCAATCTGGAATGGGCGCAGTGGATCGAAGAGGTGTTCACCAACAAGGACTTTGGCCTGTCTATCGTCAGCCATACCGAACCAATGGATATCGGGATCTATGCCAATCCGGATTACTATTTCCAGTACGATAACCCGTCATTGCGCGCGGTGATGACCCAGTTGGAACGAACAAGCGACCCCGCCGGGCGCAGCGCGTTGTTAAAGGCCGCGCAGCGGATCATCGCGGATGATTACGTCAACGGCTACCTGTTTGAACTGGCGATCGCGACTGTTGCCAAGGCAGAAATTCAAGGCCTGTGGGTGAACCAACCGACCGCCGCCGTAGACCTGACTGGCGTTAGTTGGGGTGAATGAAAATGCAGGCCCCAAGCCATAAAACTGACCTGGGGCCGCAATGATCCACTATATTTTTGGGCGGTTTGCGTCGCTGGTTCTGAGCCTGATCGTCGCCTCTGTCGTCATCTTCGCAGTGATCGAGGTGATCCCCGGCGACCCTGCGGCGTTTATGCTGGGGGTCAATGCGCGCCCTGACACATTGGCGGCGCTGCGGGCGGAAATGGGGTTGGATCAGTCTGTGTTTCAGCGGTATTTCGATTGGGTTTCCGGGATGCTGGTCGGTGATTTTGGCACTTCGTGGACCTATAAAACGCCTGTGTCCGCATTGATCAACGACCGGATATGGGTGTCGCTACCGCTTGCGATCTACGCCTTGATCCTGTCCACGCTGATCGCGTTTCCGGCAGGGATATATGCCGCCAGCAGACGCGGCAGCGCGGGGGATGTCACCATCATGGGCGCCACGCAACTGGGTGTCGCGGTTCCCAATTTCTGGTTCGCGATGATCCTTGTGTTGATTTTTGCGATCAAACTACGCTGGTTTTCGGCGGGCGGGTTTCCCGGATGGGACAACCCGGCAAAGGCGATGAAATCCCTGACCCTGCCGGCCATTGCGCTGGCCTTGCCGCAGGCTGCGATTCTGGCCCGCGTCATGCGGTCATCGCTGCTGGATATGCTGAGCGAAGATTTCATCCGCACCGCCCGCGCCAAAGGGTTGTCGCGCCGTCAGGCCCTGTGGAAACATGCGGTGCGCAACGCGCTGATCCCGGTGCTGACCATCATCGGGCTCCAGTTTGCGTTTCTGCTGGCGGGTGGGATTATCATAGAACAGGTGTTTTTTTTGCCCGGCCTTGGCCGGCTCATTTTCCAGTCCATTTCCGCGCGGGACCTGATCGTCGTCGAAAGCGTGGTGATGCTGCTGGTGTTCACCGTTATCATCGTCAACTTTGCTGTTGATATGGCTTATGCCATCGTTGACCCGCGCCTGCGGAGGCGCGCATGAACCGTGGTACCGTTATCGGTGGCCTGCTGACGATGACCTTTGTGGCGCTTGCGTTATTGTCTTTTGTCTGGACCCCGTTTGATATTGAAACCTTGGATATCGGGTCCAAATTGCAGACGCCCAATACGGCGCACCTGCTGGGGACAGATCATTTCGGCCGCGATATTCTGTCGATGATCATGATGGGTGCGCGCACCTCGATCGCGGTTGCGGTGGTGGCGGTGGGGATCGGGATTTGTGTCGGCGTGCCGCTGGGATTGCTTGCCGCAGCACTACGTGGGTCGGTGCTGGACGAAATCATCATGCGCGGCAACGATTTGATCTTTGCGTTTCCGTCGCTTGTGATTGCGATTCTGATTACCGCCGTTTTTGGCGCATCCGCGGTGAATGCGATCATTGCGATTGGTGTTTTCAACGTGCCTGTGTTTGCGCGGCTGACACGCGGCGCGGCGCTGCCATTGTGGGAACGCGACTTTATCCTTGCCGCCCGCGTGTGCGGAAAATCAGCGGCGCGGATTTCTGTGGAACATATCCTGCCCAATATCCTGAACCTGATGATTGTGCAGGGCACCATTCAGTTTTCATTGGGCATTCTGGCCGAGGCCGCGCTGTCGTACATCGGTCTTGGCGCGCAACCGCCGACCGCCAGTTGGGGTCGTATGTTGGCAGACGCGCAAACACTGGTCAGCATCGCGCCACAGACGGCCTTGGTCCCCGGATTTGCGATTGTGCTGATGGTATTGGGGCTGAACCTTCTGGGGGATGGGCTGCGTGACCGGCTGGACCCAAGGCTGCGGGTGCTGCGCACATGACCCTGCTTGCGGTTGAAAACCTGTCGCTGACGATCGGCAAAACGCAGATTTTGCACGATGTCGCCTTGACGGTCCAACCTGGCCAGATCGTGGCAATCACAGGCGAAAGCGGGTCCGGCAAAAGCATGACCGCGCTGGCGATCATGGGGCTGCTGCCTGATCGGGCGCAGGCACAGGGGCGCGTGACGCTGGACGGTGTGAACATCACGCAAACGCCCGAAGCCGACCTGTGCAAGATGCGCGGCAAAACCATGGGCATGGTGTTTCAGGAACCGATGACCGCGCTGAACCCTGTGATGACGATTGGCGCGCAAGTTGCCGAAACGATCCGCGTACATGAAAATGTCGCGCGGGCCGACGCCCGGAACCGTGCCGCCAAGATGCTGACCCGTGTGGGGCTCAAGGTGGGGCCGGACAGATACCCGCACGAACTGTCCGGCGGGCAACGGCAACGTGTGGTGATTGCGATGGCGATTGCCTTGCGACCCAAGCTGCTGATCGCAGACGAGCCGACAACAGCATTGGATGTCACCACACAAGCCCGCATTCTTGACCTGCTGCGCGATCTGGTGCGCGAATTTGACATGGGGTTATTGCTGATCACCCATGATCTGGCGGTTGTGGCCGATGTCGCGGACCGGATCGTCGTCATGCAACGTGGTCGCGTGGTCGAGGCAGGGGAAACCGCCCATCTACTGCGCAACATGCAGCACCCCTATACGCGGGCGCTGTTTGCGGCATCGACGCATCAGGTGCACCTACCGGAACATATCGGGTCTGAACCGCTGCTGTCGGTGCAAGATGTGGTGCGCGAATACCCGACAGCGCGCAAATCGCTGCGTGGCGCACGCGGGGCGTTTCGGGCGCTGGATGATGTCAGTTTTCAGATTAACCATGGGGAACGGGTTGGGCTAGTCGGCGAAAGCGGTTGTGGAAAATCGACCCTAACACGGGCGATATTGGGGTTAGAGCCGGTCCAAAGCGGCAGTATCACCGTTGACGGTAAACCCGTCTATGTCGGCAGGTCGCCCAATCGTGCGGTGCGCCGCAAAATGCAGGTCGTGTTCCAAGACCCTTACAGCAGCTTTAATCCCCGCCACCGGATCGACCGGCTGATCACCGAACCGTTTCACTTGTTGGACAACCCGCCGACTGGCGCGGCGCGTGACATGGCCATTGCGCAGGCGCTGCATGATGTCGGCCTGTCTTCACAGGACGCACATAAATATATTCATGAATTTTCCGGCGGCCAACGCCAACGCATCGCGATTGCCCGTGCGCTGATCATCGAACCCGATTTGATCGTCTTTGACGAGGCGGTTTCCGCGCTGGATGTATCTGTCCGCGCACAGGTGCTGGATTTGATCGCGCAGCTGTGTCGCAAGCGTCCGCTGGCCTACCTGTTCATCAGCCATGACCTGTCTGTTGTGCGTTCGATCAGTGACCGGGTGATGGTGATGCAGGATGGAAAAATCGTCGAACAAGGCGAAACAGAGACTGTTTTTAGCCATCCGCAGCACAGCTACACCAAGGCCCTGCTTGCCGCTGCCCCCACTTTACCGGAGATCGCACATGCCCCTGAAACAATTTGATGTCCCGGCTCAAAGTCACCTGATCAACGGCGTGTGGGTGCGTGGACATGCGGCGATTGACGTCACTGACCCGTCCACAGGCGCGCCGCTAGCCACCATTGCACGCGGCACAGCGGAAGACATCGACGCGGGGGTGACAGCCGCACAATCAGCGCTGCGCGGCGATTGGGGTCAGATGACCGCAACCGAGCGCGGCCGCATCCTGACCCGCATCGGGCAGGCGGTGTTGACCCACATAGAATCCCTTGCCCAGATCGAGGCCCGCGATGTCGGTAAGCCGCTGACACAGGCGCGCGCAGATGCTCTGGCGCTCGCGCGTTATCTGGAATTTTATGGTGGGGCGGCGGATAAGATCACCGGCGAAACGATCCCTTATCTCGATGGCTATACCGTTTACACGCTGCGTGAACCGCATGGCGTGACGGGCCATATTATCCCGTGGAACTATCCGATGCAGATCATCGGGCGATCGGTTGGGGCCGCGCTTGCCATGGGCAATGCTTGCGTGTTGAAGCCCGCCGAAGACGCGTGCCTGACGGCGCTGGCCTTTGCCGCCATTGCGATCGCGGCGGGTTTGCCGCCCGGTGCGTTGAACGTCATCACCGGATTAGGATCAGAGGCGGGCGCGGCATTGTCGGCCCATCCCGGCATCCAGCACATATCGTTCACAGGGTCCGTCCGCACGGCCGAAGCCATTCAAGCCGCCGCCGCAAGAAACGTGATCCCGGTCACACTGGAATTGGGCGGGAAATCCCCGCAACTGGTGTTTGACGATGCCGATCTTGACCGCGCGCTGCCGTTCCTTGTGAACGCGGGCATTCAGAATGCCGGGCAGACGTGTTCCGCATCAAGCCGAATTCTGGTGCAGCGCGGGGTTTATGATCAGGTGCGTGACCGCATGGCAGCGGCCTATCGGGCGGTGACGGTTGGTCCGGCACGGGATGATCTGCATGTCGGGCCGCTGATCTCGGCGCGGCAAAAGGCGATCGTGACAGGCTTTCTGGCCAAGGGCGCAGACCTGACAATCGCGGCCCAAGGGCAGATCGTCACCGATGCAGCGGGCCATTATGTGGCACCGACGTTATTTGCGGATGTGCCGTCCGGTCATCCATTGGCGCAGGACGAAATTTTTGGCCCCGTGCAGGTTTTGATCCCCTTCGATGACGAGGCCGACGCGCTGCGTATTGCGAATGGCACCGATTACGGGCTTGTCGCCGCGATCTGGACGCGCGACGGTGGGCGACAGATGCGGCTGGCCCGTGCGCTTAGGTCCGGGCAGGTGTTTATTAATAACTACGGGGCGGGTGGCGGTGTTGAATTGCCGTTTGGTGGTGTCGGGAAATCCGGGCATGGTCGCGAAAAAGGGTTCGCCGCACTTTATGGGTTTTCGACCTTGAAAACTGTCGCCGCTTGGCATGGGAGATGACATGAGACTAGAGGGTAAAACAGCACTCATTACGGGTGCGGGGTCGGGTTTTGGCGCAGGCATCGCACGCAAGTTCGCCCGCGAAGGGGCCCATGTCTATGTCGTGGACATCAACCCCGAAGCCGCGCAAACCGTCGCCAACGAGGTTGGCGGCGAAGCGATCACAGGGGATGTGGCAGATGCCGCATCAGTGTCGCACCTTGCGAAAATGATCCTTGGCACCGGGCCGTTGGATATTTTAGTGAATAACGCAGGCGTCACCCATCTGCCCAGCCCGATGGAGGATGTGTCCGAGGATGATTTCGACCGCGTGTTCAACGTGAATATGAAATCCGTCTATCTGACTGCGCGGGCGTTTGTGCCGCACTTCAAGACGCGCAAGACAGGGGTGATTTTGAACATTGCCTCGACCGCAGGTGTGTCGCCGCGTCCCAATCTGAACTGGTACAATGCGTCCAAAGGCTGGATGATTACGGCGACCAAAACCATGGCCATCGAACTGGCGCCCTACGGCATTCGTGCGAACGCGCTGAATCCTGTCGCCGGGGAAACGCCGCTGCTGAAATCATTTATGGGCGAGGACACGCCGCAAATGCGCGCCAAGTTCCTGTCGACAATCCCTTTGGGGCGGTTTTCCACACCCGAAGACATGGGCAATGCCGCCTGTTTTCTGTGTTCGAACGAGGCCAGCATGGTGACGGGTGTCGCACTGGAGGTGGACGGTGGTCGCTGCATATAAACCCGGTCCCAAAAACCTGATCACCGATGTCGCGGGTTTGCGTGTCGGCAATGCGCAAGACGACCGGCTAAAGTCGGGCAGCACCGTTTTGGTCGGTGACACGCCCTTTGTCGCCAGCGTTCATGTCATGGGTGGCGCGCCGGGAAGCAAGGAAACAGACCTTTTGGCCCCCGACAAAACGGTTCCGGCGGTTGACGCACTGGTGTTGTCAGGCGGGTCGGCATTTGGGCTGGATGCCTGTTCGGGCGTGATGGACGGTTTGCGCGCCATGGCCCGCGGGTTTGCGGTTGGCAATAGCACGATCCCGATCGTACCGGGTGCGATTGTATTTGATCTGATCAATGGCGGTGTCAAAGATTGGACTGAAAACCCGTATCGCGCGCTGGGGCGTGCCGCATTGGATGCGGCGGCGGTAGATTTTGATCTTGGCACTGCGGGGGCTGGCACCGGTGCGCTGGCCGCAATGCAAAAGGGCGGGCTAGGGTCAGCGTCATTGGTGTTGCCGGGTGGCACGGTCGTGGGTGCGTTGGTGGTGGTCAATGCGCTTGGCAGTGTCACCACACCCGGTGATCGCCATTTCTGGGCGGCACCGTTCGAGATGGACAAGGAATTTGGTGGGCTTGGCCCCGATTGTGCCAGCGGGTTGGTCGCGCCCCCCGAAAGCCGCAAGGAAAAAGCCATGATGCAGCAGGTGCGCGCGGGCATGAACACCACAATCGCGATTGTCGCGACGGATGCCCCGCTGTCAAAGGTGCAATGTCACCGCATGGCCGTCACCGCCCACGACGGTATGGCCCGTGCGATCGTGCCATCACATACGCCGATGGATGGGGATCTGGTGTTTGCTGCGGCGACAGGCGACGGCACAGGCGTGGATGCCGGCCGGATGAAGGATATCTGCGCCGCCGCCGCAGTATGTCTAAGCCGCGCAATCGCACGCGGCATCTACGAGGCGCGGCCTGCGCCGGGGGATTTGATCCCCACATGGCGCGATATGGCCTGACACACAGATCATTGCGCGCCCGTACCGCCCGCAAGGGTGGAAGTTCATGACACACACGGTGTTTTTTGTTAAACTTTGCTCAGTCATATTTCTAAATGCATTCTGAGATTCATCAACGTGTATCAAACGCATAAAAAAGCGGTCCCGCCGCCGCAGACCGAACAAAAACGCCGCGATGGTCACCTAACACCGGGCGCGCGTCGACCAGCGACCATTGGGTTGCACGATATTCAGGCGGCAAGCGTCGGACGCATCGGACCATTGGTATCGTTGCAGGCGCAGGCCACGCACCACGCTGGCGTGCAGCAATTGATGCAACTCCAACAAACTGCCGACGATCAAAAAGCGAAGGGTCCGATACCTGTTCGCATCGCCGATCGGCGGCGGGCGGCGCCTGCGGATCAAGCGGCGGATCAGCATGGACGCACAAATCTGCGTAACACGACCCAGTTGCAGCGACAGATGCCGACATATGGTGCAGTGCAATATCCTGCCCTGATCGGTGCGCGCAACACCCCCTTGGTCACGCCGTTTACCGAGCAGATGGGTGCGGCGGTGACACAAATGGCGCGCGCGGATTATGATGCCTGGCGTGGCAGCCCGACGGGGCGGGCCCTGCCGCATGGTGTCTTGCATCAGGGGGACCGCAGTACGATTGCACGCTTTGGGCATGGAACACCCGTCGCGCAGCGGTTTTCGATCCCGCTTAGCCAAAAGATGAAGGCAGGGCTGGTCATGGCCGAGGCCAGCCTGACAATCATCGCAGGATTGGTCGGTTTAGGGGCAGGCGTCGGCTTTGGTGCGATTCCGCTTGTTGTGCCGTCGATCCTTGCGTTGATCACCGGGGCGGTAAAGTTGGGCCGCGGCGTTTTGATGTATCAGGAAAAGGCCCCCGAAGGCACACGGCTGGCAGTGATCGACACACTGCGCACGATCGAGGCGCTGGTGGCGGGCGCGGGTGCGCTTTTGGCCGACCCAACATCGTTTTATAAAATCCCCGCGATGATCTTTGCCATCGCGAAATTGGTGCGGTCGCTTGCCACGGCGTTGGCCGATCTGATCGATACGAAAAGCGGCAAGAAACCCTCTATTTTTGTGAAGGGGTTGCGGGCGCTGTCCGCCGTCGCCCATGCGGTCGAAGTCGCCACCATTGGGTTCTCGTCCGGTGCCGGTATTGTTGACGGAATTGGCGGAATTGCCGAAGGCGGAGAGGCATTGGCCGGTGGCATTGCGCGTACCGCCGCTGGTGTGACGGGCCTTGGGATCGGAGCCGCAAAAGACATACGCACCGTGGATCAATTCGTCGGTCTGGGCAAAAAACCGGCCCCGCAACAGGATGGTGCTGTCATTCAGGCGCCCGTTGTTGAGCCGCAAAACCTTGGCAGGCCGGAAAACGCACAAGGCCCCGACCCTGTCGTCGTACCAGCAGATGGGCCAGAACCGGCAGTTTTACCTGCCGACGGGCCTGAACCCGAACCGACGCGCGAAGAAAACGAAATCAGGTACGCCAAGCAGATCGCGTATGGAAAGAGCGTCGCGAGTATTTATGATTGGAGCGATCAAACAGTCTACGAAATGGCTATTGCGGGATCATTTGACGAAAACGTGCGCGCCATTGATGCTGATACTGCGCCGACCCCCAGCTACTTTAACTGACGGCGCGTCGCGGACATTGGCAGGTCGCGCCGCGAAGATATTTCGGCAATCGATCACGCGCGCTCAAAGCCAATAACTGCCGCGCCTGATCAGCGCAGCCTTTGACATTTTGCGCCGGGGTTGCTCGATCAGTTCGATCTGGTTGCCATCGGGGTCAACAATAAATGCAATATTATCCGGTGGCCGGCTGTCGACAGAAATCGATTTCATTGGGCCAGGTAACCGTGTGTAGCAGATACCATGTGTCGCCAACCGTGGTTCCGCCGCCGTATTGGGTCAGCCTCGTGAAATTGCCGCGCCCAACTGGGCATTTGTCAACGCCCGGCCATCAAGGTTCCAACTGCCATCAACGGTGTGGACCGCGTTGGTATAGATTTGATCACGACGAACACGGGTTTCTGCGTAAGCGGCGATAATGTCGGTGGCTTCGGCAAAGAACCCTTCTTGGACCGAACGGTCAGCCAGCGCAAAGGATGGGGTTTTACATTCCAGCCAGACACCTGCCGTCACTTCACCACCCGCGAGCGTGTACCCGTCACGGTATTCCTGGATGTGCATGGTCACGTTTGGCGTCATCACAGTGTTGCCGGTTAGCCCGTGCCATTTAAGAAAAGCATCGGTGATCTTTTTGCCAATGGGTTGGACCGCGTCTGCTGGAATGACGGCTTCGGAATAGGTGAGTGTGAGGGGCATGTCTGTCTCCGTTGTTTACTTGCATTATGCAATACGTAAGAGTGCTAGGGCAACATATTGCATAATGCAAGTAAAAATGTGATACTGCAGAGATGAGTAAAATTGACAACCTACGCCCGTCGGGCTGCCCGATTGCCTATGCGCTTGATCTTATCGGAGATCGATGGAGCCTACTGATCATCCGCGACATCATGCTGCGGGAAAACAAGACCTATGGCGGGATGTTGCAGGCCGACGAAGGCATTGCATCAAACATTCTGGTTGATAGGCTGAAAAAACTGACCGCTGCGGGCATTCTGGATAAAACCCGCGACCCTGACAACAGGCGCAGCTTTCTGTACGAGCTGACAGACAAGGGGCGCGACCTTGCCCCTGTATTGATCGAGATGGTGTTATGGAGCGGCAAACACGACACGCGCCCAGAGGCCCGCAAAGATGTGTTTCAACGCGCAATCGACAACAAAGCCGCGCTTGATGCGGCGATGCGCAGTGCATCCTAAACGCAAACGAGCGACGGAAAACCGCCGCTCGTTCATATGAATTTGGTCGCGGCTTAGTTCAGTGCAGCATCCGTGATCACGCTTGTCCATGCGCCTTGTGGGGCGGCAGAGATGACCGGATCAGACCCGCCACCCAGCAACGTTTCAACTGTCCGCTGATAGTCGGCTGGGTCCAACGCGCCATTTGATCCGGCGGTCAGTTTGGCGATTTCACCCATCATGCGGACTTGGGCGGCTTCGGTTTGCGCGCCAGTTTCGTCGTTATCCAGCACAATGCCAGCGGCGGCTTCTGGGTTTTCTTCTGCCCATTTCCAACCCTTCATGGATGCGCGCACAAAGCGGACCATTTTGTCAACAAACACCGGATCTTCAAGGTTTTCTTCCAGCGCGTAAATCCCGTCTTCGAGGGTTGCAACACCTTGGTCTTCGTACATAAATGTCACCAGTTCATCCGGCGACACGCCTGCATCCAGCACCTGACCATATTCGTTATAGGTCATGGTGGAAATGCAATCAGCCTGACGCTGCAACAACGGATCAACGTTAAAACCCTGCTTTAGAACCGTCACACCGTCTTCGCCGCCGTCAACCGGAATGCCGGCTTGGGACATCCATGACAGGAACGGATATTCGTTGCCAAAGAACCAGACACCGATTGTTTTGCCGCGGAAATCTTCGACGGATTCAATGCCGGTGTCTTTCCAGCAGGTCAGCATCAGGCCGGATGTTTTGAACGGCTGGGCGATGTTGACAACGGGCAAACCTTTTTCGCGCGCAGCCAAGGCGGACGGCATCCAGTTCAGCATTACGTCAGCGCCGCCACCGGCCAGAACCTGCGGTGGTGCGATGTCAGGGCCGCCGGGCAGGATCGTGACGTTCAGGCCTTCTTCGGCATAGAAACCTTGATCAAGCGCAACATAATAGCCCGCGAACTGGGCTTGCGTGACCCACTGCAATTGCAGTGTGACATCATTGGCGTGACCTTCGGCTTGGGCGGTGCCGCCGAAGCCCGCGGCAAGGGCCGCTGCCATCATCAGTTTTTTCATTGTTTGACCTCCAAGTCAGGTTTGCGCCCTTTTTGGGCTCTTGATTTATTTTCTTTGCGACGGATGCCAGAATGTGACCCGTCCTTCGATCCATGCCATCAGCCCGTAAAAGGTACTGCCGGCAATCGCTGCCACCACAATCTCGGCCCAGACCATATCAAGCGCAAGCTGCCCCACGCTGGTTGATATCCGAAACCCCATGCCAACCGTAGGAGAGCCGAAAAATTCAGCAACAATCGCCCCGATAAGCGCCAGGGTTGTGGCGATCTTGAGCCCGTTAAAGATAAACGGCATCGCGGCAGGCAGGCGCAGTTTGAACAATGTCGCCCAGTAGCCCGCGCCATAGGTGCGCATCAGGTCGCGCTGCATGGATGTCGTATCGCGCAAGCCAGCCACCGTATTCACGAGGATGGGGAAAAACACCATGACGCCCACAACAGCGGCCTTTGATTGCCAGTCGCTGCCCAGCCATTTTACGAAAATAGGCGCGGTGCCAACAATCGGCAGTGCCGCCATGAACCCGCCAACGGGTAAAATACCACGCGTCAAAAAGTCGGACCGATCCGCAAGGATCGCGACACCAAAGGCCGCGATAGCCCCGACGATATAGCCGGTCATCGCGCCTTTGATGATGGTCTGTTCAAAGTCGGCCCAGAGCCGTGGTAATTCCTGGGCAAAACGCACTGCAATGGCCGACGGCGGCGGCAGGATCACGGCGTTCACCTGCAACACCCGCACCAGCCATTCCCACATGATCAGCAGGGTCAACCCAAAGATCGCAGGCACCAAAAGCTGTACCATCCGTTGCTGTGAAAGCGGGCTGTTGGCAAGCCGCGTATTGGTGAACCATCCCGCCCCCCAAATCGCCAGCGCACCCGAAATGCCAATCCATGTCATCATTGTGACATTCCCATCCGGCGCAACGTCAGCCGTTCCAGCAGACTGAAAATACCCACCAGCGATGCCGCCGTAATTGCCGCAGCGAACAGCGCCGCCCACGTCACCAGCGGTTGCCCGTATTGGTCACCCACAAGCATCCGCGCGCCAAAGCCAGCGCGTGCGCCCGTCGGAAGTTCGGCCACGATCGCCCCGACAAGCGCCGCAGAGATCCCGATCTTCAGTGAGGCAAAAAGATAGGGCACCGATGCGGGCAACCGCAGTTTCCAGAGTGCTTGGGACGGGCTCGCGTGGTAGGTGCGCAGCAGGTCCAATTGCATCCCGTCAGGGCTGCGCAGGCCCTTGACCATTCCGACGACCACCGGAAAAAAACTCAGGTACGCACTGATAATGGCTTTCGGCAGCAGGCCCTGGATGCCAATGGCACCGAGCATGACGATAATCATCGGCGCAAGCGCCAAAATCGGGATGGTCTGGCTTGCAATCGCCCAAGGCATCACGCTCATATCCATCGCCCGATTGTAAACGATGCCGACCGCCAGCAAAATCCCAAGGCTGGTGCCAATCGCGAACCCCAGCAGTGTCGCCGACAGCGTGACCCAGCCGTGATAGACCAGCGACCGCTTTGAAGTGACGTTTTTCAGCACAATCGTATCCCACATCTCGACCGCGATCTGATGCGGGGATGGCAACCGCGGGCGGTCTTGCACATAGGTCAGCCCCAGCAGCGACGGGTTGCGCAACGCCAACCCAAAACCAGAATAGTCCTGCCGTGCGGCAGGCGTTTCGGGTGCCACAACCAACCCGTCCCGCTGCGCCTGATCGGCGGTCAGATGCATATTCATCGGGATCACGGCCAGCACCCAGATCAACAAAATAACCATGATAATTGTCAAAACCGGAAGGATCGACTTCATGCGCACGCCCCCTCGCTTTGTTCAAAATACTCCCGCCGGAGGCAGCTACACATCATCATGCCCCGCACGCAGGCCGTCGCGCACCCGGTGGGCAATGGCAATGAATTCGGCGCTGTCGCGAATATCCAGCGGGCGTTCTTTTGGCAGCGGGCTTTCGATCACATCGGTGATGCGGCCGGGTCGTGGCGACATCACCACGATCTTGGTCGACAGATAAACCGCCTCGGGGATGGAATGGGTGACGAACCCAATCGTTTTTTCGGTCCGCGCCCAAAGCTGCAACAGTTGTTCGTTCAGGTGATCACGCACAATTTCATCAAGCGCCCCAAACGGCTCGTCCATCAGCAGGATATCGGCATCAAACGCCAGCGCGCGCGCGATCGAGGCGCGCTGCTGCATGCCGCCCGACAATTGCCACGGAAATTTGTTTTCAAATCCCGCCAGATCAACCAGTTCAAGCACCCGCGCCACGCGCTCTGCCTGTTCGGCCTTCGAAAAACCCATAATTTCAAGCGGCAGTTTGACGTTGCCACCAATCGTGCGCCACGGATACAGCCCCGCCGCCTGAAACACATACCCATAGGCGCGGGCGCGCCGCGCCTCTTCGGGGGACATGCCATTGACGGTCAAAGTGCCAGCGGTGGGTGTTTCCAACCCAGCCATACAGCGCAAAAACGTTGTCTTGCCGCAGCCGGACGGGCCGATAAAACTGACGAAATCGCCCTTGTTGATGTCCAAACTCACGCCCTTAAGCGCATGCACCGGACCGTCGTTTGTTTCGAACGTCAGATCGAGGTCTTGTGCATTGATAATGATCGGCTGGCTCAAAGCTGGCACCTTTTATTCTAAGTTATACGCCAGAGGCGGGAATACCGGTCCGTTCAACCGGGCGCGGGCTGGTCAGTTCTTTCCACGACGACAGCGCCTTGTTGACGGCAGTATTGGGTTCGCGCTTGACGAATTTACCATGCCCTTCTTGGGCGCGAACCTCGCCGTCGTAAACGGCCACTTGTCCGCGGGTAAGGGTAAACCGCGGCAGGCCTTTTACCGTTTTGCCTTCGAATACGTTGTAATCAATCGCCGAGACTTGGCTGGCGGCGGTGATGGTTTTGGATTTTTCCGGATCCCAGACCACCAGATCAGCGTCGGCGCCCACCAGAACTGCGCCTTTTTTCGGATAGCAGTTCAAGATTTTGGCGATGTTGGTCGATGTCACGGCGACAAATTCGTTCATGGTCAATCGGCCCGTGGCCACGCCGTGCGTCCAAAGCATTGGCATCCGGTCCTCTAATCCGCCGGTGCCGTTCGGGATTTTGGTGAAATCGCCGACACCATAGCGTTTTTGTTCAGTGGTGAACGCACAGTGGTCGGTCGCGACAACACTGAGCGACCCGGACTGTAGGCCCGCCCAAAGGCTGTCTTGGTGCATTTTATTGCGAAACGGCGGCGACATCACGCGGCGGGCGGCGTGGTCCCAGTCTTGGTTGAAATATTCGGATTCGTCCAATGTCAGGTGCTGGATCAGCGGTTCACCCCAGACGCGTTTCCCTTGCATCCGGGCGCGGCGGATCGCCTCGTGACTGTCCTCGCAAGAGGTGTGCACCACATACAGCGGAACGCCCGCCATATCCGCGATCATGATGGCGCGGTTTGTGGCCTCTCCTTCGACTTGGGGGGGACGGGAATAAGCGTGGGCTTCGGGACCGGTGTTGCCTTCGGCCAGCAGTTTCGCCGAAAGCTCGGCAACCACATCGCCGTTTTCGGCGTGGACCATGGCAATACCGCCCAGTTCGCCCAGACGTTTAAACGATGCGTACATTTCGTCATCATTGACCATCAACGCGCCCTTGTAGGCCATAAAGTGTTTGAAGGTGTTGATGCCGCGCTCTTTGATCACGCTTTCCATCTCGTTGAACACCTGTTCGCCCCACCACGTGACGGCCATGTGGAACGAATAATCACAAGCCGCGCGGCCCGATTTATTGTCCCACATTTGCAGCGCGTCATGCAGACCCTGACCGGGGCTGGGCAGCGCAAAGTCAACCACCATCGTGGTGCCACCGGACAACGCCGCGCGCGTTCCGCTTTCGAAATCATCGGTGGAATAGGTGCCCATGAACGGCATTTCCAGGTGAGTATGCGGGTCGATGCCGCCGGGCATGACATAACACCCCGACGCGTCCAGCACCTCGGCACCCGACAGGTTTTGCCCGATTTCGATGATGGTGCCATCGTCGATCAGCACGTCCGCCTTATAGGTCAGATCGGCAGTCACAATCGTTCCGTTTTTGATCACTGTGGTCATGGCGTGTCTCCTTTAGGCATTCGTATCGGGACGGCAGACCGGATCACCATTGTCGTCTTTGACGGTGAACAGGCTCGCGCCGTAGGTGTAAAAATAACAGCCGTTGGTGTCGCGGTTCACCTCGGACATATCGATGTCAGCGGGGATGAATTGGGTGACGTCGGCCGGAATATCGAGCGGTTCAACCGTCGGCAATGCGCAGGCCGTCGGCGCCACCAAGGCCGCCCCGCGCAAAATCAAAAGGCGAAACCCGCGGGTCGCCATCAGGATACGATCTCGGCTGTTTCAAGAACAGCGTGGAACAGCACATCCGCACCGGCGGCGGCCCATTCTTGGCTGATCTCTTCGGCCTCGTTATGCGACAGCCCGTCTACGCAAGGGCACATAACCATGGCGGTGGGCGCAAGCCGGTTGATCCAGCAGGCATCATGTCCCGCGCCGGAAATGATGTCTATGTGGGAATATCCCAGCCTGTCAGCGGCGTTGCGCACAGCAGTCACGCAAGCAGGGTCGAATGTCACAGGGTCAAAGTGACCGACGGCTTCGATCTCTATTTTCAGACCCAATTCCTGCGCAATCGGCAGGGCTTCTGCTTCTAACCGGGCTTTCATGCCGTCAAGCTTGGCCTGATCTGGCGAGCGGAAGTCGATGGTGAACACCACCTTGCCGGGGATCACGTTGCGCGAATTGGGGTAGACGTCGCAGTGACCAATCGCACCAACCGCTCCGGGCTGGTTTTCCATCGCGATGGTGTGCACAAGTTCGGTGATCCGCGCCATGCCAAGCCCCGCGTTGACCCGCATGTTCATCGGGGTTGATCCGGTGTGGGCGTCTTTTCCGGTCAGCGTGACCTGCAACCACCACAGCCCTTGGCCATGCGTCACCACACCGATTTGTTTATTCTCTGCCTCAAGAATCGGGCCTTGTTCAATGTGCAATTCAAAGAATGCGTGCATCTTGCGATCGCCGGTTTTCTCGGTGCCTTTCCAACCGATCCGTGCCAGTTCGTCACCGAATTTTTTGCCCTCGGCGTCGGTACGATCATAAGCCCAATCTTGGGTGTGCATACCCGCGAACACCCCTGACGCGAGCATCGCAGGCGCGAAACGGGTGCCTTCCTCGTTGGTCCAGTTGGTCACGACAATCGGATGTTTTGTTTTGATATCAAGGTCGTTCATAGTGCGCAGCAATTCCAAGCCGCCCAACACCCCCAACACACCATCGTATTTCCCGCCCGTCGGCTGGGTATCAAGGTGCGACCCAACATAGACTGGCAGCGCATCCGGGTCGATCCCTTCGCGGCGCGCGAACATATTGCCCATCTCGTCCAGACCCATGGTGCACCCCGCATCCTGACACCATTTCTGAAACAGGTGACGCCCTTCGCTATCGGCATCTGTCAGGGTTTGGCGATTGTTGCCGCCTGCGACACCGGGACCGATTTTCGCCATTTCCATCAGGCTTTCCCATAAACGCGCTCCATTTATCTTTAAATTCTCGCCGGGGGCTGCCATGAGGGTCTCCTGATTATCGCGGTATCTGATTTGACCATATGGTCAAAGTCAGGCTAACAGAGGAAAGGCATCAGTCAAGTTTTCCGCGCAGCAAATGAGCAAATGCTTTGGATGAAGTCAAAGCATGCAGAAAACGGCAAAATATGCCCATTTTTTAAGCAGTGACCAATGACGAATAAGCCAGAGACACGCATTCAACAACGCAACCGGGCCGCCATTATGACCGCCGGTCTAGAAGTGTTTTCGCAATTTGGTTTGCGAGGGTCCACGCTTGACCAGATCGCCGATGAGGCGGGGCTGTCGAAGCCGAATCTGCTATATTATTTTCCGTCAAAAGACGCGATTTATACCGCACTGCTAGAACGGTTGCTGGACACATGGCTAGAGCCGCTTGTGCAGATGAACCCGGATGGTGATCCGGTCAAAGAAATCCTGGCCTATGTGCAGCGCAAACTGGACATGAGCCGGGATTTTCCACGCGAAAGCCGTCTTTTTGCCAATGAAATCCTGCAAGGCGCGCCCCATATCGCCGACCACCTCAGCCAAGACCTGCGGCGTTTGGTTGATGAAAAAGCGGTGGTGCTGCGTGCATGGATCAAGGCGGAAAAAATTGCCCCCACTGACCCATATCACCTGATCTTTTCGATCTGGGCAATGACACAGCACTACGCCGATTTTGACGTCCAAGTACGCGCTGTTTTGGGCAGGGATACCCCATACGACGATGTCGCCGCACATTTGGAGCAGACATTTAGGGCAATTTTGCGGGTGTCATAACGCCGGGGTTGTGTTTGCAGGTGCAGAAAGACCACGCTTGTGATGTATGCCCAATCGGCGTAAATCTGGGCCATCGTTCTTAACGGCGACGTGCCATGTCATCTGCCAAAACCGGTTCATCCGGTCAGTCATCACACACCGGATCGACCTTGGCGCTGTCACTTGGGTCAGTTGGTGTCGTGTATGGTGACATCGGCACAAGCCCACTTTATGCACTTCGCGAAGGGTTAGCGGCAGCAACCCGTGGCGCACCCGCCGGGGCGAATGATGTCATCGGCATTGTGTCACTGCTGCTGTGGCTGCTGATTATCATTGTGACATTTAAATATGTGACCCTGATTCTGCGGGCAGATAACCGTGGCGAGGGCGGCACGCTGTCTCTTTTGGCGCTGGGTCAGCGTGCGATGGGCGGGCGCACCCGTGGTTTGCTGGCCATCGGCATTATCGGCACCGCGCTTTTCTTTGGCGATGCAATGATCACCCCCGCGATTTCAGTGCTGTCCGCGATCGAGGGTATCACGCTGATCGCACCGGGGTTTAGCCCCTATGTTATTCCAACGACCCTGACGATTATCGTCGCGCTGTTTCTGGTGCAAAGCAAAGGGACCGCAGGCATCGCCAAGTTTTTCGGTCCGATCATGTTGGTGTGGTTTATCATGATGGCGGGGATGGGTCTGGCGCATGTCGCTGATGATCCGGCGATCCTTGCGGCGTTAAATCCGCTGCCCGGCATCCGGTTTTTGCTGACGCATGGCGCAGCGGCTATGCCCGTTATTGGGTCGGTATTTTTGGCGATCACTGGGGCCGAGGCACTTTACGCGGATATGGGCCATTTCGGACGCAGCCCAATTCGGCGGGCGTGGATATTTTTGGTCTTCCCGGCGCTCGCGCTCAGCTATCTCGGCCAAGGCGCGATGGTGCTTGCCAACCCAGCAACAGCAAGCGACCCGTTCTTTTTGATGGCGCCAACATGGGCACTGCCGGGTTTGATTGCCTTTGCGACCGTGGCGACAGTCATCGCATCGCAGGCCGTCATCACGGGGGCGTTTTCTGTTGCCTATCAAGCGGTCCAAATGGGACTTTTGCCGCGAATGGGTGTTTTGCATACTTCCGAGACGCAGCAAGGCCAAATCTATATCCCGCGGATGAACGCTATGCTGATGATCTGTGTGATCATTTTGGTGTTGTCGTTCGGAAGCTCTGCCAGCCTGGCGACGGCCTATGGTATCGCCGTGACCGGCGAAATGATCACGACCACGCTGCTGGCTTTTATTGTCTATCGCTATTTGTGGTCTTGGTCCACGCGCCTTGCCTTGGCGGTATTCCTGCCGTTGCTCGTGATTGAATGCTTCTTGCTCGCGGCAAATATGACCAAGTTTTTTGAGGGCGGATTTCTTCCAATTAGCGTCGCAGCGGTGTTGGCCACCTTGATGGGAATTTGGGTTAAAGGGTCACGCATTGTGCAGAAAAAATCATCTGACAGTTCGGTGCCACTGACGACGCTTGTGGCATCGGTCGAAAAAAGCACGCATATCGCGCACGTCCCGGGCACTGCGATGTTTCTGACGGCTGAACCCATCACTGCCCCACCGGCGTTGATGCATAATATCAAGCATAACAGCGTACTGCATGCCAAAAATTACATCGTGACGGTGCGCACCGCAGACCGCCCGCATGTGCCGTTCGATGAAATGATCGACATCGAAGAACTGTCTGCCACCTTTGGAAGGGTGCGTCTGACGTTCGGGTACATGGATACCCCGAACGTGCCGCGCGCGCTGGCCGAGGCCCGTAAGTTGGGAATTAAATTCGACATCATGACAACGTCATTTTTCCTGAACCGGCGCAGTTTCAAGCTGTCGCAAAAGGGGGATCTGTGGCGCTGGCAAAAACGGTTGTACAAGGCCCTGACCAGGACCGCCAGCAGCGCCCACGACTATTACCATCTACCGTCTAACCGGGTTGTCGAGCTGGGGCAGCAAATCACGCTTTGATCTGACCAGGCCCGATACGGCCAGCCAAATTGCGATGGGGGCGTCATCGCTGGTATGTGGTAAGGTGTTATAAACCATGTGTCTGCTAGATTTGCGAGATGAGACAGATACAACTGCGCGAAACGCGCTTTACACATGGTAACCCTGCGTTTTTTCATCAGCTTTTCAGCGCCAAATCGGTGCAACGTGGTGGCGTCGTCCGGCGCGCGGTGCGTGACGTGGAACGCGAGGTCGGGCGTGACGCTATGTTGGAAGAGGTGGCGCGCCGCGGCTTTCATTTGCTGGAATGCGCAGGTCAGTTCATCATCGTCTGCAATTCAGATCATCTGACCGTGCACCTGTGAAACCGCTAAGTCTTCGCCATGAAGACTTAGCTGCGGACAGAGTTTTCGTCACGAAAACTCTGTCACTCTGCCGCCACGGCGCCGGGGTTGTTCGGGTGCGTGGTCCAGTTGGCATAGTCGCTGGAAACCACTTTGCCTGTCCGTGGATCGACCTCACCCGGTGTCATAGCCTCCATTGTAATGCAATTTTCGACCGGACAAACGTCCACGCACAGGTTACAGGCGACACATTCATCATCAATGACCGTAAAAACGCGATCCTCTGACATGGCGATGGCTTGGTGGCTCGTGTCTTCGCAGGCTGCATAGCAACGTCCGCATTTGATGCAGTCGTCTTGATTGATCTTGGCCTTGGCCACGTAGTTCAGGTTCAGGTACTGCCAATCGGTCACATTCGGCACAGCCATCCCAACAAAGTCAGCCGTTGACGTGTAACCCTTTTCGTCCATCCATTGCGACAAACCACTGATCATTTCCTGCACGATTTTGAACCCGTAGGTCATCGCCGCAGTGCAGACCTGCACGTTGCCGCAGCCCAGCGCCATAAATTCTGCCGCGTCGCGCCATGTGGTCACGCCGCCGATGCCGGAAATGGGCAGGCCGTGTGTGCCCGGGTCGCGGGCAATTTCGGCGACCATGTTCATAGCGATGGGTTTCACAGCTGGGCCGCAGTAACCGCCGTGTGTCCCTTTGCCGTCAATTGTTGGCTGGGGCGCCATGATATCCAGATCGACACTGGTGATCGAATTGATTGTGTTGATCAGGCTGACCGCGTCCGCACCACCGTCTTTTGCGGCCTGCGCAGGCTTGCGCACGTCGGTGATGTTGGGCGTCAATTTCACGATAACGGGCTTGTCGTAGTATTTCTTGCACCACTCTGTCACCATCTGAATATACTCGGGCACCTGCCCCACAGCAGAGCCCATGCCGCGTTCTGCCATCCCGTGCGGACAGCCAAAGTTCAGCTCGATCCCGTCAGCACCGGTTGCTGCCACTTTGGGCAAAATGGCTTTCCATGCTTCTTCCTCGCAGGGCACCATGATCGACACGATCACCGCGCGGTCAGGATAATCCGCCTTAACACGGGTAATTTCATCCAGGTTGGTTTGCAGATCCCGGTCAGTGATCAATTCGATATTGTTCAGCCCCAGAAGCCGCCGATCCGCGCCATAGATCGCGCCGTAACGGGGGCCGTTCACGTTGACGACGGGCGGGCCTTCGGCGCCCAGCGTTTTCCACACGACCCCGCCCCAGCCCGCCTCGAAGGCGCGACGGACGTTGTATTCTTTGTCCGTCGGCGGCGCAGAGGCCAGCCAGAACGGGTTGGGAGATGTGATGCCCAGAAAGGTTGTTGTAAGATCGGCCATTTTAGTTGCCCCCCATCAAGGTTGCATGAATATCCATCGCCGCATCGCGGCCTTCGGCAACGGCAGTCACCGTCAAATCATCCCCGCCAGAGGCGCAATCGCCCCCGGCCCAGACCCCAGCCACGCTGGTCCGACCCGCACCCGTGATCGCAATTTTTCGCCCGGCGAGCGTCAGACCCGCGTCCGTCGTTAGCGTTTGCCCGATGGCTTTGAACACCTGATCCGCGGGCAAGCGGATCATTTCGCCTGTGCCTTTCAATCCGGTGCCATCGTCGCTGGTGTATTCAAATTCGATCTCACGCACTGCGCCATTGCCGCGCACGGCGACCGGCTGCACGTTGAACATCAGGCGCACCCCTTTGGCGGCTGCAAGGTCCTGCTCGTAGGGGCTCGCGCTCATAACTTCACGGCCACGACGGTACGCAATCGTGACGTTTTGCGCGCCGAGCAGTTTGGACTGCACAGCCGCATCTACCGCAGTCATCCCGCCCCCGATAACGACGACGTCGCGACCCACGGCCAGTTGGGTCAGGTCGGTGGATTGACGCAGCGTTTTGATGAAATCGACCGCATCGGCAACGCCATCCTTGTCTTCGCCATCAGCGCGCAGCGCATTGACACCCCCCAGACCGACACCAAGAAACACCGCGTCATAATCCGCCTTGAGGGTATCAAGCGACAAGTCGGCGCCCAAACGTTTTCCAGTCTGGACGGTAATTCCGCCAATCCCTAACAGCCAATCCACCTCGCGGGCGGCAAAATCGTCGGTCGATTTATAGGCAGCGATACCGTATTCGTTCAGACCGCCAGCCTTAGGCATCGCGTCAAACAGGGTCACATCGTGGCCATGCATGGCCAGACGGTGGGCACAGGCCAATCCGGCGGGGCCAGCCCCCACAACAGCCACGGTTTTGCCGCTGCTGGCGGCACGGCTGTAAGGGTGGCTTTGTTTCGCCATCAGCCTGTCGGTCGCGTGACGTTGCAGGCGACCGATCTCAACCGGCTTGCCTTCGGCTGCTTCGCGTACGCAGGCCTGTTCGCAAAGTTGTTCGGTCGGACAGACGCGGGCGCACATCCCGCCCAGAATGTTTTGATCGAAAATCGTTTTCGCGGCTGCTTCGGGCGTACCCGTGCTGATTTGTCGAATGAACAGCGGAATGTCGATGCTGGTGGGGCAGGCCGTCATGCAAGGTGCATCATGGCAGAAATAACAGCGGTCCGCCGCAACAGAGGCCTCGTGGGGGGCAAGCGGGGCGTGCAGGTCGGCAAAATTGGCGTCGATAGTGTCAGCGGGTAAGCGCGCGGCGGCGATACCGGGGGTCATGGGGCTGGACATGATTTTTTTCCTGTCGTGGCTTCTTGGGTCAAGCCTGCCACAAGTTTATTTTTTATCAAACGGTAAATTTTCTGGGCGCGCCGGATTTTTTAGCCAGTACAACCGCATTTGGGAATTATTTTTGGTATTTCTGCGAAATAACAGATGCTTAAGTATTTTTAGCCGCAAGGTGGCGGCAGAGAAGCATTAGAGAAAATCAGCGCATCTGCTAATTTTTTGTGCAAATTGCTATAAAGCTTGACCCGTTTCCACACCTACGGCGCTTTCTTAAGCGGATAGGTTGGCATAGTTTTACGCCGCTGACGGCGGTATTGGGGCGCCAAAGAAGCGGCTTGTGATTTTTTGTGGCTTGGGTCAGGACTCAATCATGACAAAGACATTAGTTTCATTTGGCCACGGGTATAGCGCGCAAGCGCTGGTGCCTCTTTTACCCCCAGAGGCGTGGACGATTATTGGCACAACCCGCTCTGCGGATCGTGCGGCTGATTTGGCAAATACGGGGATTACGCCGGTCGTTTGGCCGGGTGCCGACATGTCCGCCTATCTGGATCAGGCGACACATCTATTGATTTCCGCCGCACCGGATGACGCAGGTGATCCGGTTCTAAGTGCGCTACACACCGAAATTGCCGCACGCGCAGGGCAGTTTTCGTGGGTGGGCTATTTGTCCACCACTGGCGTCTATGGCGACCACAATGGTGATTGGGTGGATGAAACGACACCCCTGACCCCTGCCACAAAGCGCGGCGTCGCGCGGGTCAAGGCCGAGGCGGCATGGGCTGCGATCCCCGGTTTGCGGCTGCACATCTTTCGGCTGGCGGGCATCTATGGCCCCGGCCGTGGCCCGTTTGCCAAGGTACGGTCAGGGGCTGCAAGACGGATCATCAAACCGGGTCAGGTTTTCAGCCGGACCCATGTAGCGGACATCGCACAGGTTCTGGCCGCGTCGATTGCGCACCCAAATCCCGGTGCGGCCTATAATGTCTGTGACGACGACCCCGCCCCGCCCGAGGACGTGATCGGCTATGCAGCCGAGCTGTTGGGCCTGCCGCTGCCCCCTGCCGAAGATTTCGCGACCGCCGAAATGACCCCGATGGCCCGCAGTTTCTATGCCGAAAGCAAAAAAGTGCGCAACGACCGGATCAAAGACGAGCTGGGCGTTAAGCTGCGATATCCTGATTATCGGGCCGGGCTGCAGGCGCTGCTGGCGCTGGAAACGCCAGACTAGCGCGATGATATAGCCCAGCGCCCTAGGCGCGTTTTTCTAACGTTGCCACGCCCATGACCTCTAACACCTTGGCTTCGATGTGTTCGGCATTCAATCCGGCGACATCATACATGGCGCGCGGGCTGGCTTGGTCGATGAAAATATCAGGCAGCACCATGGACCGGAATTTTAGCCCGTGGTCGAACACACCTTCGTCCGCCAACAGTTGCGCCACATGTGACCCGAACCCGCCAACGCTGCCCTCTTCGACGGTGATCAGCGCCTCGTGATCTGCCGCAAGTTTCAGGATCATGTCGCGGTCCAGCGGTTTGGCAAATCGGGCATCGGCGACGGTAGGGGTGATCCCTTTGGCGCGCAGGGCTTCGCAGGCGGCAGTGACCTCTTGCAGGCGGGTGCCAAAGGACAGGATCGCGACACGCGAACCTGTTTGGATCATCCGGCCTTTGCCAATTTCCAGCAGTTCCGGGTTTTGCGGCATTTCAACGCCGACACCTTCGCCGCGCGGGAACCGGAATGCGATGGGGCCATCGTCATAGGCGGCGGCGGTGGCGACCATGCGGACCAGTTCCGCCTCGTCTGCTGCAGCCATCACAACGATCCCCGGCAGGTTCGCCAAAAACGCCACATCAAACGCACCGGCATGTGTGGCCCCGTCGGCGCCGACCAAACCCGCACGATCAATGGCGAAACGTACCGGCAAGCGTTGGATCGCAACGTCATGCACCACCTGATCATAGCCGCGCTGCAGGAACGTAGAGTAAAGCGCACAAAACGGGCGCATCCCCCCCGCGGCCAGACCCGCCGCAAAGGTCACCGCATGCTGTTCGGCGATGCCGACATCAAAACAGCGGCTGGCATAACGCTTCATGAACCGGTCAAGCCCGGTGCCATCGGGCATTGCTGCTGTGATGGCGCAAATTTTGGGGTCTTTGTCCGCGAGGGCGATCAGCGTATCCGCAAAGACCGCCGTATAAGACGGCGCGTTGCTAGGGGATTTCTTTTGCTCGCCGGTGACCAGATCAAATTTCGCGCGCGCATGACCTTTGTCACTGGCGCCCTCGGCGGGGGCGTAACCTTTGCCTTTTTTGGTGATCGCATGGATCAGAATTGGGCCATCGGCCCGCTCTTTTACCGTGCGCAGGACCGACAGCAGTTGGTCCATATCGTGGCCATCGATGGGGCCGACGTAGGAAAACCCAAGCTCTTCGAACAGGGTGCCGCCCACTGTCATATGCTTGAGCATGTCTTTCGCCCGCCGCGCGCCTTCGCGGAAGGGTTCGGGCAGCAACGACACCGCACCTTTGGCAGCCGCTTTAAATTCCTGAAACGGCGCCCCGGCGTAAAGCCGCGACAGATACGATGACATTGCGCCTGTCGGCGGTGCGATCGACATTTCGTTGTCGTTCAGAATCACGATCAATCGCTTGCCCAAATGACCCGCGTTGTTCATCGCCTCATAGGCCATGCCCGCCGACATCGCACCATCGCCGATAATCGCAATCGCATCGCCGCCTTCGCCGCCCAAATCACGCGCGACAGCAAATCCCAGCGCAGCAGAGATCGACGTGCTGGAATGCGCGGCGCCGAACGGGTCATAGGGGCTTTCAGAGCGTTTGGTGAACCCGCTAAGCCCGCCTTCGGTGCGCAAGGTGCGGATACGGTCGCGCCGTCCGGTCAGAATTTTATGGGGATAGCATTGGTGAGATACGTCCCAAATGATCTTGTCCTTGGGCGCATCAAACACGGCATGCAGTGCCACGGTCATTTCCACCACGCCCAGACCGGCGCCCAAATGACCACCGGTGACCGACACCGCGGCAATCGTTTCGGTGCGCAGTTCATCGGCAAGCTGGCGCAACTGGGCGTCAGACATGCCCTTCATATCGGCAGGCGTGTGGACGCGGTCCAAAAGCGGGGTCTGTGGCTGGTTGCTCATTTCGCTACCTTCTCAATGCGTCCGCGATATCACAAAACGGGCGGCTTCTTTTAATGTCTCAGCGTCATTTCCGTAAACAGATAGCGCATCACAGGCCTGTTGCACCAGAGAAGTGGCGCGGCGTTTCGCCCCGTCAACGCCCAGTAACGACACAAATGTCGCCTTACCGGCGGCGGCATCTTTACCAACAGCTTTGCCAACGGCAGCCGCATCACCGATCACATCCAGCAGATCGTCCCAGATTTGAAACGCAAGGCCCAGCGCATCACCGTATGCCCGCAGGGCGGTCGTGTCGGCCTGCGCCATACGCGGCCCCGCCAAACAGGACCACGTGATCAATGCCCCGGTTTTCCCTGCCTGCAAGTCCGTAATGTCATCAAGCGTCAGCGGATATTCCGCCGTTTCAGCCGCAATATCGCGCGCCTGCCCGCCCACCATGCCCGCAACACCAGCCGCATGGGCAAGGCTTTGCGCCAAGATGATGCGCGCTGCTGCGGGCACATCGGGGCGCAACACCAGATCAAACGCCATTGCCTGCAACGCGTCACCGACCAAAACGGCTGTCGCCTCGTCCCATTTTGCGTGCACGGTCGGCTGTCCCCGGCGCATGTCATCGTCGTCCATGCACGGCAGATCATCATGCACCAGCGAATAGGCATGCAGGCATTCAATCGCCGCCGCCGCAGGCAGCGGATCAGCGACAGTGTGCAGACGGGCCGTTTCCAGCACCAGAAATGCGCGCAGGGCTTTGCCACCCTGTGTGGCATAAATCATGCCCTCGGCAACAGGACCTGTCTGACCGGCAAGCGCGTCAGCGATGTAGGTTTGTGTGTGCGCGGCCGCAACCTTTAGCGCGGCCTGAAATCGGTCACTCATCCAGCGGCGCAGTCCCTTTGGGTGCGCCATTTTCCGCAAAGGTGATCTTGGCCACTTTTTCTTCGGCCTCTTTCAATTTGGCTTCGCAACGGGCTTTTAACTCAGCACCACGTTCATATAACGCAATCGATTGATCCAATGCGACATCGCCACGTTCAAGCTGGCCAACAACGGCCTCCAGCTCTTTCATGGCACCTTCAAAGCTCATTTCTGCAACGGGCGTAGTCATCGGCCTCTTTCCTCCAAAACGCTGACATGGGCGGCAGCGGCGTCCCCCAATGCCACAAGGTCATACCCACCTTCCAAGGCTGATACAACGCGACCGGCACAGTGTTTCTCTGCCAAATCGCACAAACGCTGTGTGACCCATCCAAAGTCGGCAGTGGTCAGCAACAGCCCCGCCAATGGATCATCTGCATGTGCATCAAATCCGGCGGAAATCAGCAGAAGTTGCGGAAAGAATGCATCGACGCGCGCAAATACCTGCTTTTCCATCGCCGCGCGAAACCCTGCAGATCCGGTGCCTTCGGGCAAAGGCACATTCACCACATTGCCAACACCCGTTTCATGCGAGGCACCGGTGCCCGGGTACAGCGGCGACTGATGCGTCGAACAAAACAAGATACGCGGGTCGTCTTCGACCAAATCCTGGGTGCCGTTGCCATGGTGAACATCAAAATCGACAATCGCCACGCGCTCCAACCCGTGATGATCCAGCGCATATTTTGCAGCAACCGCAACATTGCCAAAAAAACAAAACCCCATAGCCGTTTCGCGTTCGGCATGGTGGCCGGGCGGGCGGATCGCGGCAAAGGCGTTGTCGGCGTCGCCCTCCAGCACCAGATCAACGGCGCGCACGACGGCACCGGCGGCGCGATAGGCGGCCTGCAATGTGCCCGCAGACATATGGGTATCGGCATCAAGCGACCGCCAACCGCTGTCAGGCACGGCATCTTGCAGATTCCGCAGGTGGGCCTTGGGATGAACGCGCAGCAGGTCATCTTCAGCGGCCATCGGGGCTTTGACACGGCGTAGATCAATATGAACAAGCGCGTTCAGCACGGCATCCAGACGCGCCACCTGTTCGGGGTGGCCTGGTGGCGTCACATGGTCATAACAGTCATCATGGGTAATCAATGCGGTTACCATAAACGCCCCTCTTTCTTGTTTCCGTCACACATGCACGCAGAAGGCCGACCCAATATGTCGTGCGCCCGTCAGGGCGCCCCTTTGGATCAGACGTGGGTCATTCCGGGGCCAGCATATACCCTGCGCCCCGCACGGTCTGCAAATACCGCGGCTGTTTGGGGTCGGCTTCTATTTTGCGGCGCAGCCGCGTGATTTGAACGTCGACCGCGCGTTCTTGGGTCTGGCCACCTGATCGGCTAAGTTCTTCGACAAGCTGCAACCGTGAAACGGCCTCTCCCGGACGCCCGGAGAAAATGCGCATCAGTTGGCTTTCGGTCGCGGTCAGTCGCACCAGTGCGTCGCCCTGCCACATCTCGCCGCGCGCAATGTCATACCGCACGCTGCCCATATGCATCACCTTCGGCACGACCAGCGCAGGTTCCGCTGCGGGCATCCGCCGCAAGATCGCGTTGATGCGCAGCAGCAGTTCTTTGGGTTCAAAAGGTTTGGCAAGATAGTCGTCAGCGCCCGCTTCCAGCCCGGAAATGCGGTCGTTCGTCTCCGCCTTTGCGGTCAGCAGCATGACGGGCGTTGCGATTTTTTGGCGCAAGTCGCGGCACAGTGATACCCCGTCTTCGCCCGGCATCATCACATCAAGCACAATCAGATCAAATTCCAGGCCAGCCAGAATGCGGCGCGCATGGGCCGCGTCGCGGGCTGTCGATACCAAGAACCCGTTCCGCACCAGATATTTCTTTAGCAACGCGCGAATGCGCTCGTCGTCGTCCACAATCAATAGATGGGCGTCGTCTGCCTTCATTCCGCTTTATCCTTCATCGCCGCATAATGGTGGCGGGTTTCGTCATCCATCATGGCCTCCAACACCTGCCGAAATCCAGCCACCGCAGCGGGACCCGCAGCACGGTACGCCACACGCATCCGGTCGCGCTGCGCATCCGACAGTGCTCGCTCTAACGTCGCCCCCTCGGCTGTTAGACGCAAATGTCGTTCGCGTTTGTCTTTCTTACCGACAGTGCTGGTCACTAAACCGTCTTCGATCAAGCTGCGCAACACACGATTCAGAGACTGTTTTGTAACACCCAAGATCGCCAAAAGATTATTGACCGTGGTGCCAGGGCTGCGGTTGATGAAATGGATAGCACGGTGATGCGCCCGCCCATATCCCTTGTCCGCCAGAATGCGGTCAGGGTCTGCGGTAAAGCCGCGATAGGCAAAGAACATCGCCTCGATCCCTTTGCGGAGCTGTTCATCGGTGAGGAACAACAGGCTTTGCCCCATCTGCGGTCGGCTTCCATCACTCATGCGTGGTCTCCCTCTGCTTGCCGTCACAATACGTCAGCTTTGTTGACATTCCAAGAATCAACTGTTAGCGAAATCAACAAAACACGCAACATTATATCCAACGCGAACCTTTTCGCGTAATTTATGCAAATCTAAAGGAGACTGTGATGGCTGGGGCATATGATGACAGAGATGGTAAAATCTGGATGGATGGTCAGCTGGTTGATTGGCGTGACGCCAATGTGCATATCCTGACCCACGCCATGCACTACGCCTCTTCAGTGTTCGAGGGCGAGCGGTGCTACAATGGCAAGATCTTTAAATCGGTCGCACATTCCGAGCGCCTGATCAGATCCGCGGAACTTTTGGATATGGTTTTGCCCTATTCCGTCGCAGAGATCGAAAAAGCCAAATACGATGTGCTGGCCGCCAATGGCTGGACCGATGCCTATGTGCGTGTTCTTGTCTGGCGTGGCGCTGGCGACGACATGGGTGTCGCGGCCAGCCGCAATCCTGTCCGCATGGCCGTGGCCGCATGGGAATGGGGTGCCTATTACGGTGACGCCAAAATGCAGGGCGCTAAGCTTGACATCGCAAAATGGAAACGCCCGTCACCCGAGACGATCCCGACCGCAGCCAAAGCCGCCGGTCTTTATATGATTTGTACCATGTCCAAACACGCCGCCGAAGCCAAAGGCTGTTCTGACGCGCTATTTATGGATTATCGCGGCTACGTCGCCGAAGCGACTGGCGCAAACATCTTTTTCGTCAAAGACGGCGAGGTCCACACACCTGATCCAGATGCGATCCTGAACGGCATTACCCGTCAGACAGTGATCGAAATGCTGGAAGCCAAAGGGATCAAGGTCCACGTGCGTCGGATCATGCCGGAAGAGCTTGCTGATTTTGAGCAATGCTGGCTGACCGGGACCGCCGCCGAGGTTACCCCTGTCGGGCAAATCGGCGACTACACATTCGAGGTCGGCGCATTGACCCGTGAAATCGCCGCAGACTACGAAAAACTGGTCCGCAGCTAAAGACAAACCCCCGCAGTGATCCTGCGGGGGTTTTTGTTTTAGGCAACTTTGGTTGTGACTGAAATATTGCCATTGGTTGCGTGCGAATAGGGGCAAATTTTGTGGCCGGCGGCCGCGATCGCCTCTACGTCAGCCTTGTCAGCACCCGGCACATGCACCTCGAGCGTCACCGCAAGGCCGAAACCCATATCTTCGCGGGGACCGATGCCCACTGTCGCCCGCACAGTCGTGTCGTCGGGCAATGTGATCAGCGACTTATCCTGGCTTGCCGCGAATTTCATCGCACCCAGATAACAAGCGGCATAGCCCGCCGCGAAAAGCTGTTCAGGGTTGTTCCCCTTGCCATCGCCACCCATTTCTTTTGGTGTGGCCAATGTTACTTCCAGTTGACCATCCTCTGTTTTGGCGTGCCCTGTGCGGCCACCTGTCGCGACGGCGATGGCTTCATATGCGATTTTCGTTGGCATTGCAGACCTCTTTCATTGTGCGTTATTATATTGTACACAACTTATCATCCATGGAGACAAAGTCAACCGCTTGCCATGGGATTGCGCGCAATATAAAATGACCAGATGAAATCACCTTCCAGCCCATCCGATCTTCTTTGCTTTGCCATTTACGAAGCACATCACAAGATGAACCGTATTTATCGGGTTTTTTTAGATCCGCTGGGGCTTACCTATGCGCAGTATCTTGTCGTGTTGGCCTTGGCCGAAACGAAAGAAACCACTGTCAAAGAACTCGGCGCGACGCTGGGCCTTGATTCCGGGACACTGACACCGCTTTTAAAGCGGCTGGAAAAAACCGGCACTGTCACCCGGCGCCGCAACCCGGATGACGAACGGCAGACGCTGGTGGGTCTGTCAGAAACCGGGCGCGAGTTACTGGGTAAATTGGCACATATTCCGCAATGTGTTCTTGATGAAACGGGGCTGTCGGTCGCAGAGGCGGTGCATCTGCGGGATCGCCTGCACGATTTTTCATCGGATGACACCAGTCATTCATCCATCCCGGACTAAAACAGCACGCGCTTTTTCTAATGCTGCCCCATATCGGACAAACTTCAGCCCGCTTTTCTAGCTATCAGGAGATATAACCAGTTCTGTGAGACGATGCAGCCTCCTTCACACCCCCACGCGCCCCTGCCGCAACCAGCTGAAATTGCGATCCGGCGCCTGCTGAAGGGTGCCCCACAGGACCTATGGCTTGATACCATTCGACGTGCGACCAGCCCCGCCCACAACACGCTGATTTATTGGATGCTGTGTCAGCCGGAATGTGATTTTGCGGTTGCGGCACACGCGTTCTACCGCAGCAAACCCGCTGATTTTTTGGACGAACCGCATCACTTGCCAGCGCGGCCCGGCCCTTACGATATCTTTGCCCTCGTGTTGGTGAATTGGGATACCGGATATTACCGCACGCATCGACTGAAGATTGATGAACGTGATGCATCACTGCGACAATTGGCACAGGTTAATCAAAAGGTGATGGCGCGCGTCCGTGGGTCGCTGCCATTTAAAATTCCGCAACGATTTCTAGAGCCGAAGGGTGGACACCCTGCCCGGGTTCCGCTGCATTTATCACCAACGGAAACCCGCGACATTTGGGAGCTGTATCGTGATGCAGGTCTTGATGTACCCGCCGATGCGCCGGGTCTGTCGCGACGGTTTCGGCGTATTAAATCGCTGATGAGAAACAGGTTTTCGTTCTTACGCCGGGCAGGTTAACTGCCAACCGTTCCCGTTGCTTTGCGTTGTTGCGCGCGCTGTAAACCCAATCTGTGCTCGCGCAAAATAATCATCACACCCGCGGCGATAACAACGCTTGCCCCGAACAGCATGGTGCCTGTCGGCACCTCATCAAAGATGAAGTACCCGATCAACAACGCCAAAATCATCGACGTGTAATCGAACGGCGCGACGACGGATGCGTCGGCGAACCGATAGCTTGAGGTCAATAAAATTTGGCCAATCCCCCCCAGAAGGCCCGCCATCACAAGCATGGTGAACATCGGAATCGTTGGCATAGCCCAGCCCCATGGAATGGTCAGTAACCCGATCAAAGACGAGGTGACTGTAAACCAGAACACGATGGCCGCAGTACCCTCTGTCATCACCAGCTTGCGCACAAACACCTGCGCCAACGCCGACATCACCGCACCCATCAACACGACGATCGCGCCCAGTTTTTCAGACGAATCTAGCGCGGTTCCTACGGCAATGCGTGGCGATAGCACAATCAAAACACCAATCATCCCCAATGCCACCGCAGACAGCCGTATAACGCCGACCTGTTCGTTCAAAAACATCGCGGCAAAGATAACGACCAGCAAGGGCGCAGCGTAGCCAATTGCCGTAACTTCGGGTAATGGCAGCAAGCCAAGGCCGGTAAATCCCAGCCCCATCCCGGTGGTTCCCACCAACCCACGCCAAAAATGGCCCATCGGATTATTTGTTTTCCAGCCATTGCGCAGCTCTCCGCGCATCGCAAGCCAGCCGAAAATAATCGGCAACGCGAAAAAAGACCTAAAAAACACCGCTTGCCCCGGCGGCACGTCGACAGAGGCCGCCTTGATCAGGCTGGACATCACCATGAACATGCATACTGACATGACTTTGAACAAAATTCCGCGTAGTGGCTGCATGATTGATCCCTTTTGCCGCACCCTAGGCCGCACCTTCACCACATTGAAGCCTTTTTTGCTTGCTACCGCCCTGCGTTAAGATATCCGATACCTACCTAAAATAAGAAGGCTTACATGTCTGATCATAACACCATCCCGACCAACATGAGCCCGCGTGACTGGGTCCAGATCCTTGCAAAGTATCGCGAACCCAGCAGCCTGCGCAGCTCATTTGAATTGGCCGTCAGCGTTGTGCCGTTTGTTGGCCTGTGGGTTTTGGCCTGCTGGGTTGCCCAATATAGCTATTTGGGTGCGCTTTTGATCTCGGCCGTCAATGGCTGCTTTTTGCTGCGCTTGTTTTGCATTCAGCATGATTGCGGGCATGGGTCATTCTACGGAAATCGCACCGTAAGCGATTGGGTCGGTCGCGTCTTGGGCGTGGTCACATTGACGCCCTACGATGTCTGGCGCCGCACACATTCGATCCATCACAGCCACGCAGGTGATCTGGACCGCCGCGGTATCGGCGACGTAATGACCCTGACGGTTGAAGAATACCACCAACGCACGGCATTTGGTCGCTTCATGTACCGCGCCTATCGGCACCCGCTGGTGATGTTTGGTCTAGGACCAACCTACCTGTTTATCCTGCAAAACCGGCTGCCATTCGGGTTGATGAACCAAGGGCGCAAATACTGGATCAGCGCAATGGGCACCAATGCTGCGATGGTCGCCATACTTGGGATTATCGTATATTTTGGCGGATTGCAGGCGCTATTTCTGGTGTTTCTTCCAACAACGCTGATCGCAGCCTCCGTTGGGGTTTGGCTGTTTTATGTCCAACACCAGTTCGAAACCACCCAATGGGACAGCGCGCCCGACTGGCAACTGCACGAGGCGGCTTTGCATGGTAGTTCACACTATGACCTGCCGCCGATCCTGCGCTGGTTTACGGCAAATATTGGCATTCATCATGTGCATCACCTTTATAGCCGCATTCCGTTCTATCGTCTGACAGAGGTATTGCGCGACCATCAGGAATTGGTGGAATGCAGCCGGATGACAATCTTGCAAAGCCTGAAATGTGCGAGCCTTGACCTGTGGGACGAAAAATCCCGCAAGCTGGTGTCATTCGCTGCGGCGCGTCGTCAGCCCGCCTAATCGGTCCAGCGCCCAGCGCGCTGCATCTGCGACAGTGGGATCTGGATCTGCAACCAAAGGCGCGACTGCCGCCCGCAGATCCGGATCGCCAGAGTTCCCAATCGCATAAGCCACATTGCGCACAAAACGGTCCCGCCCGATCCGTTTGATTGGTGATCCCGAAAATTTCGCCCGAAATGCTGCGTCATCAAGCGCCGCAAGTGCGGCAAGAGGTGGCGCGACCAGATCTTCGCGCGCGGCATAGCGGGCATCGCGCCCCTCTGCCGCGAACTTGTTCCACGGGCAAACCCCCAGACAATCGTCGCAACCGTAAATACGATTGCCCATCAAGGCCCGCAATTCAAGGTCAACCGGACCTTTATGTTCGATTGTTAAATACGAAATGCATCGGCGGGCATCCAGTTGGTAAGGCGCCGGAAATGCATTGGTGGGGCAGACATCCAAACAGGCGGTGCATGACCCGCAATGGCTGACTTCTGGCGCGTCCGGTTCCAGATCAACGGTCGTAAAAATTGCGCCCAAAAAGAACCACGACCCCAGATCACGCCCCAGCAGATTGGTGTGTTTACCCTGCCAGCCCAGACCCGCCGCCTGCGCCAGTGGTTTTTCCATCACGGGGGCCGTATCCACAAACACCTTGATTTGCGCATCCGGGACTTGGTCGATCAACCATCGCCCAACCACCTTAAGCCGTTTTTTCACAACGTCATGATAGTCGCGGCCTTGGGCATAGACGCTGATCGCCGCACGATCAGGTTGGTCCAAAACAGCCAACGGATCATGAGTTGGCGTATAGGGTTCAGCGAGCATGATCACTGATTTCGCCGCGGGCCATAGCGCGGAAGGATCACCCCGCCATGCCATCCGGTCGGCCATCCATGCCATCTGCCCGTGCAAACCGGCATCGACAAAGGCCGCAAGGCGATCAGCCATTTCCGGCACCGCATCCGGGCGGCAGATACCAACCTTTGCAAAACCTGCATCTTTGGCAAAAGTCGTCAAACGTGCTTTCATATGACTTGCACGCAAATACGCAGACAGCGCGCCCTAGAAGTCCAGATCAGCATAATGCGCGGCGGGTTGAAACCCCGGCACCTCATCCGCCAACAACGACCGAAACGCCGGGCGCGATTTGATCTTGGCGTACCAATCTTTCACCACCTCGTGGCGGTTCCAGTCCACATCGCTGGTGTAATCAAGGCATGACAAATGCGCGGCAGCCGCAAAATCCGCCATCGTCATATCATTGCCCACCAGCCAGCGCCGATGCTCCAGCAGATAGGCCATATAATCCAGATGGTACTTGATTGCCCGCGCACCCGCTTTGACGTTGGTGCTATCGGGGTATCCGGTGCCCATGACCTTGCGATAGACGCGTTCGCCGACCAGTTTGGTGGTCACCTCGTGATAGAATTTGTCATCAAACCACCCGATCAGGCGTCGGGCTTCATAGCGGCTTTCGGGATCACGCGGAAGCAACGCAGGGGTTGGATGAGCCTCTTCAAGGAACTCGCAAATTGCACTGCTTTCGGCCATCATACGGCCACCCATTTTCAGCACTGGAATTTTGCCCGCAGGATTACGCCGCAAGAAATCCGAATCTTGTTCCCAATAGCGTTCTTCAACAAGGCCGACTTCGATCTTTTTTTCGGCCAGACAAAGACGCACTTTGCGTGAAAACGGCGATAGCGGGTAATGATACAGGGTGTTCATGACGGACTCACAAATCTATTTTCCACCTCAATGCAGCAAGGGGCCGCCTGATTCAATGGCTGGTTCAGTCAACGAAACAATCCGCGCGGCCATCCGCCCGAATAGTTTCCGCGCCTGTGATGATCGCCGCAGCCCGGGTGCGCGTATAAGTACTGGGGTTTGACGCGGATCGGGTTTTGGGCGCGGGTAAAATCGCCGCTAACCGCGCCGCTTGTGTTGCGTTCAAATCCGCGGCATCGACGCCAAAATAATGCAGGGCGGCGGCCTGCACCCCAAAGACGCCTTCATCAAATTCGGCAACGTTCAGGTATAGCTCCAGAATACGGCGTTTGGTCCACACCGCCTCTGACAGCGGGGTCCAGACCGCCTCGATCGTTTTTCGGATCCAATTGCGCCCATGCCACAGATAGACATTCTTGATCACTTGTTGCGAAATCGTGGATGCCCCGCCGCGCCCGCTGTCGATCGCTGCGCGGATCGCGCTCACGTCCAACCCCCAATGCAGGCAGAAATTCGCATCCTCGGCGGCGACGGCGGACCGCGCCATCACAGGTGCAATTTCATCCATCGGCACCCAATCATATTTGATCGCGCCAAGGCGGCTGCGCTCCGACAGCATATAAGGTGTCGTGGGCGGCGGCAGCACAGCGTAAATGAGCGTGGACAGCACGACAATGCCCAGCACAGAAAATCCGACGCCCCAGATCAGGCGCCGCATCCACGACCAGCCACGGTCCGTCAGGCTCGGTTTTCTTGCGGCCTTGCTGCGCCGTTTCGGCGTGGATTTTTTAGGGGGTGTTTTGCGCTCTGCCATCGACACCATAAGCCATAGGCAGGGTTGTGTGGTCAAGAACCGGATCGCCCCCGCGCGTCATTCAGCGCAGGGGCGTTGCTTTTATTCCGCAGGAATTGCGGCCGCCTCGGTTGTGAGCGGATGCTTGAGGTGCACCAGCATTTCCTTTGGCGTGACTTGGACAAAGTTGTCTTTTTCCACATCCCAGTGCTGCAAAATCTCGGCAGCTTTGACACTGCCTGTTTCCTTGGCGTGGCGTTCGATCAGGTCTTTGAGTTGATCGAGCCAATGGTCGACGGAAACCGGGTTTGTCACCAGTGTTTCCATGTTGATCAATGGCCCGGCTTCGCCTTTGGGGTCGTAAAGGTAGGCCATACCACCCGTCATACCCGCCCCAAAGTTTGCACCGATCGATCCAAGGATCACAGCCACACCGCCGGTCGTGTATTCACAGCCGTTTGTGCCGCAGCCTTCGATCACCACATGCGCACCCGAGTTGCGAACGGCAAACCGTTCACCCGCACGCCCTGCGGCGAACAGATACCCCGCCGTTGCACCGTAAAGAACCGTGTTCCCGATGATTGTGTTTTCAGATGCAACCAACGGGCTGGCCATCGACGGGCGCACCACGATTGTTCCGCCAGACAGGCCCTTACCGACGTAATCGTTGGCATCACCAGATACTTCCAGCTTAAGGCCCGGTGCGGCAAACGCCCCTAGCGACTGGCCGGCAGAGCCGCGCAGTTTCACTGTCAGGTGATCAGGTTGCAGGCTGTTACGCATCCCGAATTTCTGCACGATGTGGCTGGATGTACGTGTGCCGATCGTCCGCAGTGTGTTTTGTACGGCATAGTCCAACTGCATCTTTTCACCATCGTTCAAGAAGCGCGCGGCGTCTTGCACGATCTGTGCATCCAGTGTGTCATCGACCACGTTGCGCGGCTTGTTGCGGTCATAAGTGATTTTATGCGCGCCATCGACGGTGATCAGCAGCGGGTTCAGGTCCAGATCATCAAGATGCGCGGCACCACGGCTGACCTGTGTCAACAGATCAGCACGGCCAATGACATCATCCAGCGACCGGGCACCGATGCTTGCAAGAATTTCGCGCACTTCGGTGGCGTAGAAGGTGATCAGGTTGACGACCTTTTCCGCATTCCCGGTGAACTTGCCACGCAGGGCTTCGTCTTGGGTACAGACACCAACCGGGCAGGTGTTCGACTGGCACTGGCGTACCATGATACACCCCATCGCGATCAGCGCAGCTGTCCCGATCCCGTATTCTTCGGCACCAAGCATCGCGGCGATCACAATGTCACGGCCCGTACGCAAACCACCATCGGTACGCAGCGTGACCCGTTCGCGCAGGTTGTTCATCGCAAGAACCTGATGCGCTTCGGTCAGGCCCATTTCCCATGGCAGACCCGCGTATTTGATCGACGTTCCCGGGCTGGCACCGGTGCCACCATTGTGACCGGAAATCAGGATCACATCGGCCTTTGCCTTGGCCACACCCGCCGCAATCGTACCGACACCCGACGAGGCCACCAATTTCACGGTGACTTTGCAGCGTGGGTTGATCTGCTTGAGGTCATAGATCAGCTGGGCCAGATCCTCGATTGAATAGATATCGTGGTGTGGCGGAGGTGAAATCAGCGTCACGCCTTTGGTCGAATGGCGCAGACGGGCGATCAGGTCTGTGACCTTCATGCCAGGCAACTGACCACCCTCGCCGGGCTTGGCACCTTGGGCGACTTTGATTTCCAGCTCTTCACAGGCGTTCAGGTATTCTGCCGTCACCCCAAAGCGACCAGAAGCCACCTGCTTGATCTTCGCAGAGGGGTTGTCGCCGTTCGGTTCGGGCAAGAAATGCGCCGGATCTTCGCCGCCTTCGCCGCTGTCTGATTTCGCACCGATCCGGTTCATGGCGACGTTCAGCGTTTTGTGCGCTTCGGGGCTTAGCGCCCCCAGCGACATACCCGGCGTCACAAACCGCTTGCGAATTGCCGTGATGCTTTCAACCTCTTCAATCGGAACAGCCTTTGCCATCGGCTTGATCGCCAAAAGGTCACGCAAATGGATCGGCGGGTTTGACTGCATAGACTTGCTGTACTGCTGCCACAACACATAAGACGCGTTGTTGCAGGCCGCTTGCAGCATGTGCATTGTCTGCGCTTCCCACGCGTGTTTTTCACCGGACCGACGGGCCTTGTAAAACCCGCCAATCGGCAGAACGTCGGTCGCGTTTTTCCAACCGCGCGCGTGGACTTCTTCCAGCTTGGTTTGAATGCCGTGTGTCCCGATCCCGGAAATCCGGCTTTGCATACCGGGGAAATATTCCGCGACCATCGCCCGTGACAGGCCGACCGCTTCAAAGTTCAGACCGCCGCGATAGGACGAAATCACCGAAATCCCCATCTTGGCCATGATTTTCAATAGCCCTGCATCCACCGCCGCGCGGTAGCGCATGACGGCATCGGTCAACGGGCCTTCAATCAACCCGCGTTCGACGCGCTGCGCAATCGAATCCTGCGCCAGATAGGCGTTCACCGTCGTCGCGCCACAGCCGATCAGCACCGCAAAGTAATGCGGGTCGATACATTCTGCTGACCGCACGTTCACCGAACAGAAAGTCCGCAAGCCTTTGGATGTCAAACCGGAATGCACCGCAGAGGTCGCCAGAATCATCGGCATTGGGATGCGATCCACCGACTGGTGCTGATCTGTCAGCACAAGGTGGCCCGCGCCTGACCGCACGGCATCTTCGGCTTCGTCACGAATCCGGTGCAGGCCGGCCGCCAATGCGCCGCGCCCTTCTTCAAACGTACAATCAATGATCGCGACGTTATCGCCAAAATGGCGGACCATTTCGTCAAATTCCGCGTTCGCCACAAACGGGCTTTCGAGCACCAGAATTTCTGTCTGCGACGAACTTTCGTCGAGCACGTTTTTCAGGTTCCCAAACCGCGTCTTGAGCGACATGACGCGCGTTTCGCGCAAGCTGTCGATCGGCGGGTTGGTGACCTGACTGAAATTCTGCCGGAAGAAATGCGAAAGCGGACGGTAAATGCTGGACAGCACCGCAGATGGGGTATCGTCCCCCATCGAGGCAATCATTTCTTTGCCATCTTCGGCCATTGGGGCCAGAACCTGTTCAAGGTCTTCGATGGAATAGCCAGCCGCCAATTGACGCTGACGCAGTTCCGCGCCTTCGAACAGCGGTTTTTCCGGCACGTCGCCCATCAGTTCGGTCAGATCGACAACTTTTTCGATCCATTCGCCAAACGGCTGCGCCGCGGCAAGCACGTCTTTGATTTCCGTATCATGGAACAGCTTGCCGGCCTTCATATCAACCGCGATCATCTGACCAGGGCCAAGCGCGCCTTTTTCAACAACTGTGGCTTCGTCGATCGGCACCATGCCCACTTCGGACCCTGCAATCAGCAGACCATTGCCAGTCACGACATAGCGCAGTGGACGCAGACCGTTGCGGTCAAGACCGCCACAGACCCAACGTCCATCCGTCATCGCCAATGCTGCCGGCCCATCCCAAGGTTCCATGACCGCGTTGCAATAGCTGTACATATCTTGCCAGGCTTGCGGCATTTCCGTCGCTTGCTGCGCCCATGCTTCGGGGACCAGCATTGTTTTCGCCATTGGGGCGTTACGGCCCGCACGGACCAACACTTCGAAAACAGAGTCTAACGCAGCGGAATCCGATGTGCCCGATGGGATGATCGGCTTAATGTCTTCGGCTTTTTCGCCAAACGCACCGGACGCCATCCGGATTTCGTGGGACTTCATCCAGTTGATGTTGCCCTTTAGCGTGTTGATTTCGCCGTTGTGGGCCAACATGCGGAATGGTTGCGCCAGCGACCACTGCGGGAAGGTGTTGGTGGAATAGCGCTGGTGATAAATCGCAAACGCGGATTCAAACCGTTCGTCCATCAGGTCGGGATAGAAATCCGCAACCTGTTCGGCCAGCATCATGCCTTTGTAAATGATCGACCGGCACGAAAGCGAGCAGATATAAACGCCGTTGATCTGCGCCGCTGCGGCGGCTTTTTCGATCCGGCGGCGGATGATGTACAGCTCGCGCTCGAACTGTTCGTCATCGATGTCTTTTTCACAACGGATCAGGATTTGTTCGATCTCGGGGCGGGTGGCGTTTGCCTTGTCGCCCAGACAGTCAACCTTGACCGGCACATGGCGCCATCCGTAGATATAGTGCCCCATGCGCAGGACTTCGGATTCAACAATCGTCCGGCACCGTTCTTGGGCACCAAAATCGGTGCGCGGCAGGAACACCTGACCGACCGCAATCATCTTGCCTGCGTCAGGTTCATGCCCTGTGCGGCGGATTTGGTCCTGAAAGAAAGCAACAGGAATCTGCACGTGAATTCCCGCGCCGTCGCCTGTTTTACCGTCGGCATCAACCGCACCACGGTGCCAAATCGCCTTGAGCGCATCAATCCCGTTTTGGACCACGCCGCGCGATGGTGTGCCGTCAATGGCGACGACCAGACCGACACCACAGGACGAATGTTCATCCTCGGTCGAGTACATGCCGTTTTCGGCCATCCACTTGCGCTTTGCTTCCTCAGCCGCGACCCAAGCTTGATCATAGGTAGTCATAGGTAGTCTCCTCAGAAAGTGGTGCGGATGAGATCGCAACCCCACAGCCGTGCTTTGGCCGTGTGCTTAGAAAACCCGGTTCACCGGGAAAGATGAATTCGACAGGGGTGTCGTCGTGTTCAAACTGGCCTTCGGGTGTGGTTGTCACACCCGTGCCAGACAGAAACATGCGCCAGTCGGGGCTGATAAATTCCCGGCCCTTGCCAGACCAAATCACGCTGCCGTCTGCGGCATACGCGGTCAGATCATAGGTCGTTTCAAGCAAACTGACCCCGTCAATGGTCACTTCTTTGCCCGTGAGCGTGTCGCGCCCCACAAACCGGGTTTCGCCAAACATGTCAGAGGTGGTGCGAAAATCGTAGTCATCAACGCTGTTCGCCATCAGATCGGTCAGCGACGCGGGCTCTGTCGGGTTCGGCATCAGCGATTCACTATGCCCGGTCAGCGCATGAAAACTGGCAATCCACTGGGTTTCCGCGTCTATTTCGCCAGCATAGGTCACGCCCTGTTCATCGAGACTGACGCGGCGCTGGTGACCCTCGGCATCGCCTTCACAGGTAAAGTGGTGTTCGACTTCACAGCTGGCGTTTTGCACCGTGACAAACGCGGTGCATCCAGCAGGCAAACTAAAGGTTGTCGGTCCAGACTGCGCCACGGCAGGACTGGCCAGACACACCAAGGCAAGCACAAGTTTCATGGATGGTAGCCTGTTTCGATTTGGTTGCATTCGTATTTAGGCGTGGCCGCAAAAAAGCCGGGTTCGCCGGGGTAGATAAATTCCAGCGGAGACAGATCGGTGATCAGATCAGGTGTCGCGGCATCCCAGGTTTCGCCCATAAAAAACAAGCGGTGCGTCGGGCTTACGTATTGGCGCCCCTCGCTTTCGTCCAGAATGTTACCCTGATCGTCGATCGTTTGCCCCTCGAACGCGGTCATCAAAAGCGGTTCACCGTCAATTGTGATCGTCTCGCCTGTCAGCATATCAAAGCCGACGTTACGCTCACTGCCACCTTCGGTTTCAATGGTGAAATCCCAGGTATCCACTTGATTTTCAAGAAGCTCGGTCAGCGAAGACGGGTCTGCCGCAGGTTGTTGCAACCGCTCCGTACCGCCGATTCCATAGGTTTCCATCCACTGAAATTCACGGTCAACCCGCTGCACGCTGAACACACCGGCCTGCCCGATCAATGCAATCCACTGATCGCCGGGGTTGTCTGCCTCGCATGACCAGACATTCACCATAACGCAGCCTTTTTGCTGCACTGTCAGCGTGCCTTCGCAACCTTCTGGCGCAGCAAAGCTTTGCTGCGCCGCCACGGGGGCAGCCAGCACAAGGGCGACAGTCGTCATCAATGGCTTAAGCATGCTTAACCTTTCAGGTCAGGTCGACAGGATTTATTCAGCCGCAACCGATGCGGATTCGTTCAAGAAATTCAGGATAGCCGTCGCAGAGTCGCGGCCGTCGCGGATGGCCCAAACCACCAAAGACGCGCCACGAACAATGTCACCAGCGGCGTAAACGCCTTCGAGGCTGGTCGCGCCAGAACCGAATTCAGCCTTGATCGTTCCCCAACGGGTGACCTCTAGACCTTCAACGTCCCATAGCTTTGGCAGGTCTTCGGGCGCAAACCCAAGCGCCTTAATCACCAGATCGGCGGGTTCGACATAATCGGCCCCTTGGATCACTTCGGGGGCGCGGCGTCCTGTCACGTCGGGTGCGCCAAGGCGCATTTTCTGTACCTTCACACCTGTGACCGCGTCGCCTTCGAAACCCGCAGGCGCAGCAAGCCAGACAAATTCGACGCCCTCTTCTTCGGCGTTTTGCACTTCACGTTGTGATCCAGGCATGTTGGCCCGGTCGCGACGGTACAGACATTTCACGCTTTCGGCGCCCTGACGGATCGACGTGCGGACGCAGTCCATTGCAGTGTCCCCCCCACCAATCACGACAACGCGCTTGCCGGCAGCGTTCAGTTCACCGCTATCAAATTCCGGCACATCATCGCCAAAGCTTTTGCGGTTGCTTGCGGTCAAGAAATCAATGGCGTGCACGATCCCGTCTGCGCCAGAATCCGGCAGATCGTGGGTTTTATAAACGCCTGTGGCAATCAGGATCGCGTCGTGTTTGCCACGGATCGCATCGAACGACAGATCTTCGCCGACTGTGCAGTTCAGCACAAACTGGACGCCGCCGTCTTCAAGCTGCGCCATACGCTGCATCACAATGTCTTTTTCAAGCTTAAATCCGGGGATGCCGTATGTCAGCAGCCCGCCACCGCGATCGTAACGGTCGTAAACCGTCACTTGCACGCCTTGGCGACGCAGCATATCCGCAGCGGCCAAACCACCGGGACCAGCGCCGATAATACCAACGCTGTCAGCACGTTCGACAGCGGGACGGATTGGTTTCACCCAACCCTCTTCAAACGCTGTGTCCGTGATAAATTTTTCGACCGACCCGATTGTCACGGTGCCATGACCAGATTGCTCGATCACGCAGTTGCCTTCGCACAGGCGATCTTGTGGGCAAATGCGGCCGCAAATCTCTGGGAACGTGTTCGTGGCTTGGCTGATTTCATAGGCCTCTTCCAACCGGCCTTCGGCGGTTAGGCGCAGCCAGTCAGGGATGTTGTTGTGCAACGGACAGTGGGACTGGCAGTAGGGCACGCCACACTGCGAACAGCGGCTTGCCTGTTCTTCGGCTTTGGCTGTCGCGTATTCGGCATAGATCTCGCCAAAGTCCTGCTTGCGCAGATTTGGCGGACGCTTTTCCGGCATCTCGCGGTCCACGACAGTAAATTTCAGCATCTTCTGGCCAGCCATACGCCGTCCTCCCGTTTTACAGAGCGAACCGTCTTTTAAAACGGATCGAAATAAATGAAAAGGCAGTAATGCTGACCTATATTCAATAATTTTCCGGGGCAGCGATCATTTTTCGGGACTTGCGGATGAAATTTAGGTCCGACATGATACCTATATATCCCCTTCCCCCTGTTTCGCATCAGTTTAGGGTGACGAAAAACGAATCACAGGTGACCCGAGATGACACTGTTTAACCTTCTGCTTGTCGCGTTAATCCAAGGGATCACTGAATTTCTGCCCATCTCTTCGTCTGGGCACCTCATTCTGCTGCCGTCCCTTACCGGCATGGCCGACCAAGGCCAAGTGATCGACGTCGCAGCCCATGTCGGGACGCTGACAGCGGTCATTTTGTTCTTCTGGTCAGATGTCCGCCTCGCAATCGGTGGCACCGTCCGCTTGTTGACCGGCAAGGCGGACACGCCGGGCGCGAAACTGGCGCTGTGCCTGCTGATCGCGACGATTCCCGTTATTGCTTTCGGCCTCATTTTAAAACTGACCGGCCTATCGGATCATCTGCGCGGGATCGCAATCATCGGATGGACGATGATCATATTCGGGATTTTCCTTTATTGGGCCGATCAAAAGGGACCAACTGGAAAGGTATCCGCCGACTGGACCATAGCGGACGCGATCAAGATGGGCCTCTGGCAGGCTGTCGCGCTTATTCCCGGCACGTCGCGTTCGGGGATCACAATCACGGCCGGGCGGATTTTGGGATACACCCGCGCCGATGCGGCACGGTTATCGATGCTGATGTCGATCCCGACGATTATCGCATCAGCGACGCTGATCGGGCTGGATGTCGCCAAGACGGCGGATGCCAGCGCGCTTTATGATATCGCCATTGTCGCCGCGATGTCCTGCGTGGCTGCGTTGGTGGCACTGACGTTGATGATGCGCCTGCTGCGCGCCGTCAGTTATACACCATATGTCATCTACCGGCTTATTCTGGGGACCGTCCTGCTGTGGATCGCGTATACCTAAGCTTTCAAGTTTTTCGCAGATTCCTTGATGGCGTCGTACTGGCCTGATGGCCGGAACCGCCACAAATAGTCAGGCAAAATAGCATCCAACGACGTTGGCTGAATGCCCAGCGCGGCAAGGTCATTTGCCCCGGGAGTGACCACATTATCCACAGTCAGGTTTGCCACTTGATCTGTCGTAATCGGCCCCTTGACGAGCCCCAACGAAAGCACGCGCCCGATACCAAAGCCTTTGGCCATCAATCGCGCCACCCAGAACGGGATGTTGACGATCAAACGCCGACGGCGGACAACTCCCAGCATCTTTTGCATCAGGCCACGAAAATCCAGAACATCCGGGCCGCCCAATTCGTATACCCCGGCTGGTGCATGCCCCAACACGGCCTTCGCAGCGGCAGCGGCAACATCATCGACGTAAACCGGTTGAAACTTTGTCTCTGCGCCGACAACGGGCAGGATCGGCCCAAAACGGGACATCCCCGCAAACCGGTTAAAGAATTCATCTTCGGGACCAAAAACAATCGACGGGCGCAAAATAACCGCGCCCGGGAAATGCGCCAGCACAGCGGCCTCTCCCGCTGATTTGGTGCGGCCATAGATGCTTGGCGCGTTTTCGTCGGCGCCGATCGCAGATACATGCACCATGCGCGCAACGTTCAGCGACGCCGCAATCCGGGCGATGCGGTCGGCGCCTTCGGTGTGTACCGCGTCAAACGTGTTCTTCCCCGCCTCGTCCAGCAGACCCACACAGTTCACAACCACATCCGCGCCAGCGGTCACGGCAGCAACGCTCGCGTCGTCGCGAATGTTGCAAAACACGGGCTCTACTTGCCCGACGGCACCGTAGGGACGCACAAACATCGCCTCGTTGACATTGCGGACGGCCACGCGGACGCGCCATCCCTCTTGGGCCATGCGACGGGCGATGTAACGCCCCACAAAACCGGATCCGCCGAAAATGGTGACTAGCTTGGACATGGGAAGGCCTCTTTGCAGGTTTAACACGGTTTAGCGGGCCAGCCATGGTCAGACAAGCCGCATTTAAAAGGTTTCTATGTGGTCTTTTTGAACGAACGCAATTTTCCCGTCGAATCGCGTTGACACCACCCGGTTTCAGCCTTAGATCGCCCTCCACGACACTTGCCCAGGTGGCGGAATGGTAGACGCGCCAGCTTCAGGTGCTGGTGTCTGTATGGACGTGGAGGTTCGAGTCCTCTCCTGGGCACCATTAGCAAGCCAAACAACCCTTAGAAACTTAGTTTTCGGAGGGTTTTTTTTTTTATCCACACAAACTGCGACACACAGCGGTTCTCACCTTTGTGAGTCATGTTGGCGGCAGGGTTCTCATTGGGCCTCCCTCCCGAGTGGTCTTGTCCGGCGTACGTTCCGGTCTCTTAACTCATTTGGCTGCCTTTAGTGCGAACGCCAAGGGGCTTTTGCCGCGTAGCGACGAGTGCCGCCGCCGCGGATTGTAGAATCCCTTGATTTACTGGAAGATCGCGCCTTCGGCCTGGCGTCTGGTTTCCCAGCGGTTGCGCCAGATCACCTCAGCTTCGAGCGATTTGAAGAAGGTTTCCACCATGGAATTGTCATAACAATTCCCTTTACCTCCCATGGATACCTTGAAGCCATGCTTTGACAGGCGCTTCTGATCGTCATGTGAACAGTCTTGCGATGCACGACGATCCGTGTGGTGAATGCAGCCCTTGGCAGGTTGTCGCTGGGCTACGGCCGTGTCCAACGCCCGGATCGCCAGATCCCATTTCATGAGATTGCTGACCGCCCATCCGATGACGCGAGGGGAGTACAGATCAAGGATGACTGCCAGTTAAGCCAGCCTGCGCTGGTTCAAATGTACGAGATATCACCCGCCCATTTTTGATTTGGCCCATCGGCAGACAAGTCCTGATCCAGCAAGTTGGGCGCGATGTTGAAAGCGTGGTTACTGTCCGTGGTCAACTTGCATTTCTGAGTTCCGACGGTCATGATGCCGGTCATGCACATTAGGCGGCCAATCCGGCGGTGCCCGACGTTCAGCCCCCGCTCCTGCAACTCTTCGGTCATGCGTGGTCGACCATAGCGATGCAGGCTGGGACGGTGTTGTTCACGGATATGCGCCAGAATAACCATATCGCTGCGTTGACGCGGGCTTATCGGACGCACTCGCCACGCACGATAACCACGCGATGTAACCTGCATAACACGTCAGAGACAGTCGACAGGCCATTCTTCTTTCCAGGCTTCGGTGAAAGCAAACCTCACCGGCTTTGGCCTTCAAGAAGATCGCCGCATTTCTTAACACTTCCCTCTCCTCGCGAATGCGCTCGTTCTCCCGCTCCACATCTTCATGAGGACCCGACATAAGGTCATCATGCTGATACTTTTGGATCCACTTGTTCAGGGTCGAACGCCCAATACCCTAATCAGAGTAAGCTTGTGGTCATTTCAGTCCACTGGTAGTTGCGATGCGCACTGCATCACCGCCAAACTCGTCGGTGTATCGCGTTGCCATTCTTTGTCTCTTTCATAGCAAAAATCGCTCGAAAGAGAACGGAACAAAAACGCGACAAGGCCACACCGCTCATCCCATGCTCCGGCACAGATCAGAGACCGACACACCGCCCTGTGCTTTGCGAAGGTGATCGTGTTTGGCTGGGATCCGCAATCTGCGCAGACCGTTACGCAGTATCCAACCACCGATGACGCCACCGGTGGTTGGTCGGGTGTTTCAGGCGTTCCAGGCGCGGTCGCCTTGCGCGTCTTTAACCCGTGTCGGCAGACCAAGCTGGTCGAGCAGCGTAAAGAACGGTTTTGGGTCCAGCTCTTCGACGTTCAGCATTTTGCCGTGGTCATATGACCCATCCGCGATCAACATGGCCACGGCCACAGGCGGCACACCGGCGGTATAAGAGATGCCTTGGCTGCCGACTTCTTCGTAGGCGTCTTTGTGGTCAGCGACGTTGTACACAAACACCTCGACCTCTTGTCCGTCTTTGGTGCCCTTTACCAGATCACCGATGCAGGTCTTGCCGGTGTAGTTCGGTGCCAGGCTTGATGGATCAGGCAACACGGCTTTGACAACCTTCAGCGGCACGACCTCAAGCCCTTCGGCGGTGACGACAGGTTGTTCCGATAGCAACCCAAGGTTTTTCAAAACGGTAAAGACGTTGATATAATGATCACCAAAGCCCATCCAGAATCGGACATCTGCGTCAGGATAGTTGGCGGCAAGCGAATGCACCTCGTCGTGGCCGGACATATACGCCTTTTGTTTACCGACGACAGGCAAGTCCCATTCGCGGCCAACTTCGAACATTGCGTTCGATTGCCATGCGCCTTGTTGCCAACTGTACACCGTGCCGGTGAATTCACGGAAATTGATTTCAGGGTCAAAGTTGGTCGAAAAGTATTTGCCGTGCGATCCTGCATTAATGTCCACGATGTCGATTGACGTGACCGTGTCCATGAATTCATCAACCGCAAAGCGTGCAAACGCGTTCACAACGCCCGGATCAAACCCCGCCCCAAGGATCGCGGTCACGCCGGCCTTTGCACAGTCGTCGCGGCGTTTCCATTCGTAGTTTCCGTACCATGGCGGGGTTTCACAAATCTTGGCCGGATCTTCGTGGATCGCTGTGTCGATGTAGGCGGTCCCTGTCTGAATACAGGCATCTAACACGGTCATGTTCACGAAAGGTGCGCCAACGTTGATGACAATTTGTGCGCCTGTGTCCTTGATCAACGCGGCAACAGCATCGGTATCCATCGCGTCAACGGCATGCGACAGCAGAACGCCGTCCTGTTTCATCGCGTTTTTTTCATGCACGCTGGCAATGATAGCGTCGCATTTGGAAACCGTCCGACTGGCGATATGAATATCCCCCAAAACATCGTTGTTTTGTGCGCATTTATGCGCCACGACTTGGGCGACGCCACCAGCGCCGATGATAAGAACGTTGCGTTTCATGTATCCAAGAGACCTCTTTTGTTTGTCGGGTTAAGAAAGGGCTGCCGCAAAGTCGGCATAGTCAAAGTCGCGCACCATACGCGTGGTTCCATCCAGTTCACGGATCGCGATTCCCGGCATCTTCACGCCATTGAACCAGTTCTTTTTAACCATTGTGTAACCAGCGGCATCTTGAATCGAAATTCTGTCACCAGCTTTCAGCGGCTTATCGAAACGGAACTCGCCAAAAATATCCCCCGCAAGGCAGGATTTCCCGCAGATCATCCATTCATGATCGCCTGTATTCGGGCTGATCTTGGCGGATTCGCGGTAGATGAGCAAATCAAGCATATGCGCCTCGATCGAACTGTCGACGATCGCCAGATTTTTACCGTTATGCAGCGTGTCAAGGACGCTCACTTCTAGGGTTGCGGCACCGGTGATCGCGGCCTCGCCCGGTTCAAGGTAAACCTGCACGCCATTGTCGGATGCAAAACGTTTCAGGCGCTCGGCCAATCGATCCAGCGGGTAATTTGCGCCAGTGAAATGGATGCCACCGCCAAGGCTGATCCAGTCCATTTTTGCGATGATCGCGCCGAACCGATCCTCGATCAGGGTCAGCATCGCGTCGAACCGGTCAAAGTCATCGTTTTCACAGTTGTTGTGGAACATCAGGCCGGAAATTTTATCCGACACCGCGTCAATGGCCGCAGGATCATGTTCACCCAAACGGCTAAACGGGCGCGCAGGGTCCGCAAGGTCGAAAGACGATGTCGACACGCCGGGATTCACCCGCAAACCGCGCACATGTCCGGCGGCGGCGGTTTCGAATTTTTCAAGCTGACCGATGGAGTTAAAGATGATTTTGTCCGAATTTGCCAAAACTTCGGTAATTTCGTTGTCAGCATAGGCCACGGAATAGGCGTGTGTTTCACCGGGGAATTTTTCATAGCCCAGCTTGACCTCGTAAAGAGACGACGAGGTGGACCCGTCCATATACTGCGCCATAAAGTCGAACACCGACCAAGTCGCGAAACATTTGAGCGCGAGCAGCGACTTTGCACCGGATTCGGCGCGCAGCCACGCGATCTTCTCCATGTTTTGCAGAAGACGTGATTTATCGATCAGATAAAATGGCGTTTGCATGGTGAACCCTCGATTGCCCAGACAGTCATGGCGCTAGCGCGCCAAATTGATCAGTGAACCGTCGTCATACGGGCTCTGCAATTTCTTGTACAGCGCTGTGCCGCTACGGCAGGTGGGCGGCTGCCAAATCGTCCAGAATCGGGCAGTCCGGCCGATCGTCGCCCGCGCAGCATGTCACCAAACGTGACAGCGTGGCGCGCATCGACTGTAGCTGCGCGATTTTTTCGTCGATCGCATCAAGATGCCCTTTGGCCACCGCTTTGACCTGCCCGCTTTCGCGGTTGTCATCGGCGTATAAGCCCAGCAGCGTTCTGCAGTCATCGATGGTAAAACCCAGCGCCCGCGCGCGCGCGATGAACGTCAGTTTGTGCAGATCATTTTCCCCAAAGGCGCGATACCCGTTGGCGGACCGTTGCGGCATGATCAACCCGATATCTTCATAGTAGCGGATCGTTTTGGGCGGCAGACCTGATCGCTCTGCGACGTTTCCAATATTCATATCAGTCTCCGGCTTGTGGGCTTGTTTCATTCATTACGGGTTTTACCCGACGCAAGCGCAGCGCGTTCGTCAGCACAAAGACCGATGACATCGCCATCGCCCCTGCGGCCAATATCGGTGATAGCAAAATCCCAAAGGCCGGGTAAAGCACGCCTGCGGCAACAGGAATCAGCGCAACATTATACCCAAAGGCCCAGCCAAGGTTTTCCTTGATATTGGTCATGGTCCGGCGTGAAATATCAAAGGCATTCACCACCCCGCGCAAGTCGCCTGACATCAATACCACATCGGCGCTTTCGATTGCCACGTCAGTGCCGGTGCCGATCGCGATACCAACGTCAGCATGGGCAAGCGCGGGCGCATCATTGATCCCGTCACCGACAAAGGCGATTTTTCCAGTACCGCGCAGTTTTTCCAACGCGGCAACTTTGCCGTCGGGCAACACACCCGCAACAACATGATCGATCCCGATTTCGGCAGCGATCGCGTCAGCGGTTTCCTGTTTGTCACCCGTGACCATCGCAACCTTCAGGCCCAAGCGATGCAAGGCGGCAATGGCGGCCCGGCTTGCGGGCTTTACCGGGTCGGCGACTCCGATGACTGCTGCGATCTGCCCCCCGATGGCCGCGAAGAGCGCGGTGCGCCCTTGGCGTGCAATCTCTGTTTCAGCCATCGCCAAGTCACCCAAGTCGATGTTTTCGCGCGCCATCAACCGACCTGCCCCGACAAGCACATCCGCGCCATCCACCAGCGCCCGCACGCCATAACCCGTGATGGTCTGGAAATTTGAAAGGGGCGGCAGCGTCAATTTTTCATCGTGTGCTGCACGCAGTATGGCCTGCGCAATCGGATGTTCAGACTGGGCCTCGACGGCTGCGACCTGCGCCAGCACCGCAGCGCGGTCAAATCCGTCAGCCAGCACAAGATCGGTCAACGCCGGTTTGCCTTCGGTCACGGTGCCGGTTTTGTCCAGCGCAACGACTGTCACTGAACCCAATGCCTGCAATGCGTCACCCTTGCGAAACAGAACACCCATTTCAGCGGCACGCCCGGTGCCCACCATGATCGACGTCGGCGTGGCAAGCCCCATCGCGCAAGGGCATGCAATGATCAGCACGGAAACCCCCGCGACCAGCGCATAGGTCAGGTTGGGTCCCATCACCAACCACGCCAGCACGGTCAACGCGGCCAATCCCATAACGGCAGGCACAAACCACAATGTGATCCGGTCTACGATCCCTTGGATGGGTAGCTTTGCGCCTTGGGCGTCTTCGACCATACGGATGATCTGCGAAAGTGTGGTGTCCGCCCCCACGCGCACGGTGCGAAACTGAAAACCGCCAGCGCCGTTCACTGTGCCACCAGTTACGGTATCACCTGTCGTTTTCGCAACGGGAACCGGTTCGCCAGTGATCATGCTTTCATCAACATAGCTGTCGCCGGTCGTCACTGTTCCGTCAACGGCGATCCGTTCGCCCGGACGCACCAGCACGATGTCACCCACCTGCAACGCCTCGATTGCGATATCGCTGGTTTCCCCGTCGCGGATCACACGTGCTGTCTGCGCCTGCAATCGCAACAGTTTCTGGATCGCAGCACCTGTGCGGCCTTTCGCACGCGCCTCGAGCCAGCGCCCGATCAGGATCAGCACCACGATCACCGCCGCTGCTTCAAAGTACACCGAACGCACCGCATCCGGGAGCAAAGCCGGCGCAAATGTTGCAATAACAGAATAGACATAGGCGGCACCGGTTCCGACCGCGACAAGGCTGTTCATATCGGGTGCAAGTTTCAGCAACGCGGGCACGCCGCGCAGATAAAATTGCCGGCCCGGCCCGATCAGCACAAGCGTGGTCAGCACCCATTGGATCACCCAACTGGCCTGTGTACCGATGGTATTGTGAATCATCATATGGAAGGCGGGGATCAGATGCCCCCCCATTTCCATCACAAAAACAGGCACTGCAAGGGCCGCAGCAATCGTAACACGGCGCTTCAGATGGTGGGCTTCTTCTTCTTTGCGCTCTGCCCGGTCCTGACTGGCGGTCGCAACGGCAACGGTTGCCGGGTAGCCGGCGTCTGTCGCAGCACGGATTAAGGCATCTGCGTCAACCGCCCCATCATCAAAGGTCACGGCAGCCGTTTCAGTGGCAAGGTTCACATTGACCGACGTCACGCCCGGTACGGCCGCGAGCGCATGATCGACACGTCCGACGCAAGACGCACATGTCATGCCTTCAACAGTCAGGGTAATTGGCATTTGGGCAGTCATATCGGGCTCCTTGCGGGATGTTCGATATGCTACATGGTGGTTCCAGTTGCGGGAAGGTCAAGTGTTAGAAAAGTCTTTCTGCGGGCTTGACCCTCCCGTTGGTGGAAACCCTATGTAAAAACCACCACAACGGAGTAGTCCCAAGATGATTTTTAACGTCCCTAAAATGAGCTGCGGCCATTGCACCGCTGCGATCACGAAAGCCATCACAACTGCCGACCCGACCGCCACCGTGACCTGTGATCTGACCGATCACACCGTGACCGTACAAGGCGCCCTTGATGATAGGCAGCTCGCGGCACTGATCACATCAGCAGGTTACGACAGCACCTTACAGGTCGCCTGAACGTCAGTCCCAAACATCACGCATGGCTGCTTTGCCGCCGTGCGGAGACGTGCACCAATCCTTTTTGCAAAAGGATAAAGACCAAGAGTAGTATCCCGATCACAATCTTCGTCCACCAACTGGACAGGGTGCCGTCGAATACAATGTAGGTCTGGATCAACCCCATGGTCAGCACGCCGATCAACGTGCCAAACACATATCCCGCGCCCCCGGCAAGCAGCGTGCCACCAATGACCACCGCCGCAATCGCCGTCAATTCGGTTCCAACAGCGGCCAGCGGGTAACCGGACCCGGTATAAATCGAAAAAACGATCCCCCCGAGGCCCGACATAAACCCTGAAAACGCGTAGATCTTCATCGTGGTTTGGCGCACGTTTACACCCATCAGCCGGGCCGTATTTTCGCCCCCACCCAGTGCAAAGACCGACGTTCCAAACCGGGTCCGGTGTGCAACAATCATGCCGATGCCCACCGTCGCCACCATCAGCACCCCGATAAACGTCAAACGGCCCTTGCCCGGCATCAGGTAATAGGCCTTTTGCAGCATCGTGTAGAATTCATCCGTGATCGGGATCGATTCAATCGTCATCATGTAGGCCACACCACGCGCCAAAAACATGCCCGCGAGCGTCACAATAAAGGGCGGCATCGCAAGCCAATCAATCAGCCCGCCCATCGCCGCGCCAAACAAAGTCGTGATCACCAAAAGCAGCGCGAAGATCAGCAGAGGGTGCAGATTGGTATCGCGTAGCATGACGGCGATGAAAACACCGGAAAACGCGATCACCGATCCAACAGACAGGTCGATGCCACCCGAAAAGATCACGATCGTCATCCCGACGGCCACAATGCCCAGATAGGCGTTGTCGGTCAGGAGATTGCCCGCGACACGCGTCGAAAACATCGTCGGGAACTGCAGCGCACACAGGGTGTAAGACACGATAAAAATCGCGATGGTCGCCAAAAGCGGATAAGCGCGGGGGTTCATCATCAGACCTCTTGTTCGCGTGCGGCACGACGGCGCGCAATTTGGTGACGGATCAATGCCCATTCGCGCGCGAGGTGCGGGGATTGAATCATCAGAATGGCCAGAACCAGTACGGCTTTGATCACGAGGTTATATTCAGATGGGAAACCCGCCAGCAAAATGCCGGTATCGATGGTTTGAATGATCATCGCGCCCAATACTGTCGCAGCAATCGAAAACCGCCCGCCCAGCAAAGAATTCCCGCCAATGACGACGGCAAGGATCGCATCAAGTTCCAACCAAAGCCCGGCGTTGTTGGCATCGGCCCCCAGAATATCTGCGGTCGTGATCACCCCTGCCAGGGCAGCACACAGGCCCGACGCCATGTAGACAGCAATCAGAATGACTTTGGCGTTGATCCCGGCCAGCGCGCTGGCACGCTGGTTGATCCCAATCGCTTCGATCAACAGGCCAAGCGCTGTTCGGCGCATCAGGATTGCGATTAAAATCGCCGTCAAAACCCACAAAATCGCCGGAACAGGAATTCCAGCCAAATTGCCTGATCCCAGCCATGCAAATGCGGGTTCGTTAAAGGTAAGAATACGGCCTTCGGTGATCAGTTGCGCAATCCCGCGTCCCGCAGTCATCAAAATCAGGGTCGCGACGATGGGTTGAATACCGATATAGGCAACCAGAACACCGTTCCAAATGCCTGCAATCAGGCCTGCGATCAGCGCAAGAATGATCGCAATCGGGACACCCCAACCATTGACCAGCGCCATGGCCGCCACAGCACCGGTGATCGCCATGACCGTACCAACAGACAGATCAATGCCGCCGGTCGCAACCACAAGGGTCATGCCGACGCCCAAAATTGCGATCGGCGCGCCACGTTTCACGATGTCGATAACGGGTCCGACAAGGCGGCCATCTGAAATTTCGATTTCCAGAAAGCTGGGGAAAAACCAGCTGACTAATGCCGCAAGAACAATCAACGTGATCACTTGCGGCGCGATGCGTTTCAGCACGCGGTTCATGGCTGCACCTCTGTTGTCTCGTGGTCCGGCGTGGCGATTTCACGCATAATCGTGTCGGTGGTCGCCGCCGCGCCTGCCAATTCTGCGACATGGCGACGATCACGGATCACGATCACCCGCCGCGCTGCGACAACCAATTCATCCAATTCGGATGAAATGATCAGCACGGCCATGCCGTCTTGGGTCAGTTGTTCAACCAGTTTCAAAATTTCGGCATGGGCACCGACATCGATCCCGCGGGTCGGTTCATCCAAGATCAAAAACCGCGGGTTCATCGCCAGCCAGCGGGCCAGAACGACCTTTTGCTGGTTGCCGCCAGACAGGTCACCGATTGCTTTTTCGGCGTCGGATGTGCGGATATCCAGCTTGTTGATATATTCTGCGGCCAGACGGTCCTGTTCCGCGCGCGGCAAGGGGCGCGCCCAGCCGCGGCGGGCTTGCAGTGCCAAGATGATGTTCTCGCGGATCGACAGATCAGCCACGATACCGTCTGTTTTGCGATCTTCGGGCGCAAATCCAAACCCCGACGCAATGGCCGCACGCGGGCTGTCAATTGACACGGGACCGTCTTTGTCAGTGGCAGTGCCAGTCTGCGCACGGCGCAGACCAAACAAAAGTTCGGCACTTTCGGTGCGCCCCGATCCTAGCAACCCCGCAAACCCTGTCACCTCGCCTTCGCGGATTGTCAGATCAAAGGGTTCGATCACGCCCGATCGTCCCATGCCTTTGAATTCCAACATGACGGGGCGGTCTTTGCCGGTATTGGTGCGCGTCATGGCAGGCGATACCGCCTCGAGTTCGCGGCCCAACATATGTTGAATAAGACCCAGTCGATCAAGATCCGCGGTTTTCACCGTCACAACCTTTTGCCCGTTGCGCAGCACAGTCACGCGGTCGGTGAGGTCAAACACCTGATCCAGAAAATGCGACACGAAAACAATACCAAGCCCCTGATCACGCAGCTTGCGTACCACATCAAACAGCATGCGTACTTCGGCAGCGTCCAAGCTGGCAGTTGGTTCGTCTAGGATCAACACTTTGCCAGATACGGCGACCGCACGCGCGATGGCAACGATCTGCTGGATGGCAACGGAATAGGTGGACAGATCACGGCCGACATCAATATCAAGTCCGTAGCCTTCCAGCATCTCGTGGGCTTGGCGTTTTTGCGCGCGCGTATCGATCAATCCGAACCTGCGCGGTTCGCGCCCGAATGTCAGGTTTTGCGCGACCGTCAGGTTTGGCAGCAGGTTGACCTCTTGGTAGACCGTCCCGATCCCCAGTTCTTGCGCCTCTGAGGTGGATTGCGGTGAGACCAGTTCACCATCCAGCCGAATATCACCGTCATCGCGGCGATAGGCGCCTGTCATGCATTTAATCAGGGTCGATTTTCCAGCGCCGTTTTCGCCCAGCAACGCATGCACTTCGCCTGCGGCCAGCTCAAAATCGACACAGTCGAGAGCTTTGGTGCCCGGAAATGATTTGGACAAAGATTGAAGAGATAAAAGCATAATTCAGCCCGTCTACTGTGGAATTGCAGTAGCAATCCTGTGACGTCACCGGGCCGCATGCCGCAGCCCGGTGCGCATTAAATCAAAGGATTAATAACCCAGATCTTTGCGTGCTTCGTATTCAGCCGCTGGATCGTCTGCTTGTGTGTACAGCGCAGATTCCGTTTGGATGAATTTGGGGGGCAGCGTGCCATCAGCCCAATAGGCAGCCAGCGCGTCAAATGCAGGACCTGCCATGTTTGGCGTCAGCTCGACGGTTGCGTTTGCGTCGCCATCAGCCATTGCCTTGAAGATATCAGGCACCGCGTCAATTGACACGATCAGGATGTCTTCACCTGGGTTCAGGCCAGCTTCTTTGATGGCTTGGATCGCGCCGACAGCCATATCATCGTTGTGTGCGTAAAGCGCACAGATGTCAGCGCCACCATTTTCAGCCTGCAAGAAGCTTTCCATGACTTCTTTGCCCAACGACCGCGTAAAGTCACCTGTTTGGCTACGTACGATTTCGATGTTGTCATGGCCTGCAATGCCGGCTTCAAAGCCGTTTTTACGGTCAATCGCTGGGGACGAACCGGCCGTACCTTGCAATTCGACAACGCGGCAAGGCGCGTCGCCAACCGTATCAACCAGCCATTGACCGGCAACTTCGCCTTCGTGGACCAGATCGGACCCGACCGCAGTTAAATACAGATCGTCAGAACTGTCGACAGAACGGTCAAGCAAAACAACCGGAATATCGGCTTCTTTTGCTTCTTCCAGAACGGAATCCCAGCCTGTTGCAACAACTGGCGCGATCAGGATCGCGTCAACGCCTTGGGCGATGAACGACCGCATGGCGGCAATCTGGTTTTCTTGCTTTTGCTGCGCGTCCGAAAACCGCAAGTCGATGCCGCGCTCTTCGGCTTGAAGGCGTGTCAGTGTCGTTTCCGCCGCACGCCAACCGGATTCAGATCCGATCTGCGAGAAGCCGATGGTTTGTGCTTGGGCAGTGGCCGCGAAACAAAGCGTAGCAGCCGTCGTCATCATAAAAGTCTTCATCATAGCAATTGTCCTCCCAGACAGTCGGGTCGCAACGTGCTTCCCTTACTAATGTTCCTCCTCGGTGGCCCGGCTTGCCGGATCACCCTTTCTTGCAGGTTTGCAAAGCACCCTCTTTTCGGGGTTCAGTTCTTTGCGTCTTCGGGCAGCAGCGCATCCGGGATATTCTGGAAACAAACCGGACGGACAAACCGCCGAATTGCCAATGTCCCAACGCTGGTTGCGCCGAAATTCGTGGATGCAGGGAAAGGTCCGCCATGGACCATCGCATCGGCAACTTCGACCCCGGTCGGGAAGCCGTTGACCAAAATGCGCCCTGCTTTGCGTTCAAAGACGGGCATCAATGGCCGCGCAGCATCAATATCCGCGTCGTCCATTTGCAAGGTAATCGTCAGTTGCCCGTCCAGTTTCGCGGCGATCTGCGCACGTTCGGCCGCATCTTTTGCGAAGATCAGGATGCCTGCGGGTCCAAAGACCTCGTGGGCCAGTTCAGGGTGTGCCAGCCAATCGGCACCCGACACGCGAAATGCAGCAGGTGCCGCACAACGGGCCGGGGCGTCTGCGGGCGTATTCAGCGCCGTCGCAACACCGGCATTTGCCAGTGCAGTCACACCACGCCCATAGGCAGCGGCGGTGCCATCGGTCAGCATCACCTGCGGGGCCACGTCGCCCAATGCAGCCGCAGCAACCGATGCAAAGCTTTCAGCGGCATCACCCGCGGTCAGCACGACAATTCCGGGGTTGGTACAGAATTGGCCCACACCCATGGTCAGCGACGCCGCCCAGCCTTTGGCAATATCATCGCCGCGCGCAGAAAGCGCGCTATCCATGACGAAAACAGGGTTGATTGCGCCCAGTTCGCCAAAGAACGGGATCGGTTCAGGCCGCGACATGGCGATGTCAAACAGCGCTTTGCCACCACCAAACGACCCAGTGAAACCAACGGCGCGGATCAGCGGGTGACGCACCAAGGCTTCACCGGCTTCATTTGTATTGGACTGCACGAAACCAAATGTACCTGCTGGCATCCCGGTCTTTTCGATTGCAGCCGCGATTGCGCGGGCAACCAATTCGCCTGTGCCGGGGTGGCCGGGGTGGCCTTTGAACACAACCGGGCATCCTGCCGCGAGTGCCGACGCGGTGTCACCGCCCGCAGTCGAAAACGCGAGCGGGAAGTTGGATGCGCCAAACACACCTACAGGTCCAATCGGGCGTTGGATCATACGCAAATCAGGGCGCGGCAGTGGCGCGCGATCAGGCAAGGCAACGTCATGCCGGAAATCAAGGTAATCGCCCTTGCGAATGTGATCTGCGAACAACCGCAACTGACCACATGTGCGACCACGTTCACCTTGCAAACGTGCCTCTGGCAGACCCGTTTCTGCATGGCCAACAGTTGTCAGTTGATCACCGCGCGCGTCGATTTCATCGGCGATTGCCTCAAGAAATGCGGCGCGGGCTTCGCGACTGGTCCATCCGTAAGTCACAAACGCGTCTTCGGCAGCTTTGACCGCAGCGTCAACTTCGGCCTGACCTCCACATTGAATCGTCAGTGCGTCACCTGTTGCAGGTGCGGATTGGAACGGCGTACCACCATCTACCCATGTGCCTGCAATCAGATGTTGTCCGGTGAGTGTCGTATCAGTCATCTTAATTCCTCGGGTTCATTCGTGAAAGGGCGCCACAGTTTTGCGGTCACCCAGCATGAAAGCATCCGCCACATGCATGAGCGGGCTTATATCGACATCGGATTGACCTGCTTCGATCAGTTCGGCGAAGCGGTGGTAAAGGCCGGGATATTCCCCGGTATCGGTTAGTTTCTGCGCCAAACCATTGATCGTTAGCGTCGCGCCGCCATCGGTCAGCTTCAGTGTGCCTTCGGTGGTTTCAACGGTAATATTCCACGTCTGTGGACCCTCTTGCCGCCAATCAAAGTCGGCTTTGACGACCATACCAGCAGGCCCTGCAAATGTCAGATCGGCGGCGATCGGTGTCGCCCTATTTTCGGGAAACGACAGGGTTGCGCCGGTCAGATGCACCGGGTTTGGCAGGATTTCGGTCATGATTGACAGGGCATTGATACCCGGATCAAACACACCAAGGCCGCCTGCCTCCCAGATCCAGTCCTGACCGGGGTGCCAGCGCCGCACATCTTCTTTCCAGTCGATCTGTACCGACGTAATCTTGCGATCGGACAACCACGCACGTGTACGCGCAACACCCGCAGCATAACGCGAATGCCATGTTGCAAAAAGTGTCACGCCTTTCGCCTTGGCCAGTTTTTCAAGCTTGCGGACTTCGGTTACCGTCGCGCCGGGCGGTTTTTCCAGCATCGTGTGCTTGCCCGCCATCAACGATTTTACGGCAATTTCATAGCGCGGCACCGGCGGCATACAAAGCGACAGCGCGGGAATATCCGTGCGCGCGCCCAGCAACGCGTCGATGTCGGTGAAATTCTCGACCCCGTCGACGCCGCCAGAGCGGCTGACTGTTGCGGCCAGATCAAAGGCGGTACTGCCAGCAATCGCCGGAATATGCTGGTCGCGGGCAATTTTGCCCACACCAAGGATTGCGATCTTTGCGCCGCGCAGTTCCGCGCCCGATGAACTAGTGACTGTCACGGGGCACCTCGTTTCCGCGCTGGCCTTTCAGCACTTCGAAATCCGCACCGGTGTCAGCGCCTTCGACGTTGTCAACGAACATCTTGGAAAAACCGCTGGTGAACATCGGCGCAGCCGGGGTCCATGCGGCCAAACGTGTCGCAAGCTCTTCATCGGAAATATCCAGATGGATGCGGCGCGCGGCGACATCTAATTCAATCATATCGCCGTTTTGCACCACAGCCAGTGGACCACCGGCCGCGGCTTCGGGGGCAGTATGCAGCACAACGGTGCCGTAAGCCGTGCCCGACATCCGCGCGTCTGAAATCCGGACCATATCGGTGATGCCTTTTTTCAGGACTTTGGGCGGCAATCCCATGTTCCCGACTTCTGACATGCCGGGGTACCCTTTGGGACCGCAGTTTTTCAAAACCATGACGCAGTTTTCGTCGATATCCAGCGCGTCATCGTTGATCTTGGCTTTGTAGTCGTCGATATCTTCGAACACCACGGCGCGGCCGCGGTGTTTCATCAGATGCGGGCTGGCCGCAGAGGGTTTCAGCACCGCGCCTTTTGGTGCAAGGTTCCCTTTAAGAACCGCAATACCACCGGATGCCGCCAGCGCCTTTTCGACAGGCAAAATCACATCTTCGTTCCAGTTGGTCGCGTCTTTGACTTCGTACCAGATCGCCTCGCCGGATACGGTCAGCGCGTCTTTGTGCAGCATGCCTGCTTCGCCAAGACGTTTCAGCACCACAGGCAAACCGCCCGCATAAAAGAATTCTTCCATCAGGTACTTGCCCGATGGCATCAGGTTGACAATTGTTGGCACGTCGCGTCCGCACCGGTCCCAGTCGTCCAAGGTCAGATCAACTTCGACACGGCCAGCAAGCGCAAGAAGATGGATGACCGCATTGGTCGATCCGCCGATCGCACCATTGGCACGGATCGCGTTTTCAAAGGCTTGTTTGGTCAGGATGTCGGACGGTTTCAGGTCGTCCTTAACCATCTGCACAATGCGGCGGCCCGTCATTTGGGCCATCACCTTGCGACGGCTATCAACACCGGGAATGGCTGCGTTGCCGGACAGGGCCATGCCCAATGCCTCGGCCATGGATGCCATCGTTGATGCGGTACCCATTGTGTTGCAGGTTCCCGACGACCGGCTCATTGCCTGTTCGGCCTCTAGGAAATCTTCTTGGGTCATTTTACCGGCTTTGATGTCTTCGGACATTTGCCAAAGCGCGGTACCCGACCCGACACGTTCGCCGCGGAACCAGCCGTTCAGCATCGGCCCACCGGTGACAACGATCGAGGGGATGTCGGTACTGGCGGCGCCCATCATCAAGGATGGCGTGGTTTTGTCGCAACCGACAAGAAGAACCGCGCCGTCAATGGGTTGCGCGCGCATCACTTCTTCGACCGCCATCGCCGCAAGGTTGCGATACATCATTGCCGTCGGACGAAAGGTGTTTTCCGAGGCCGAAAAAACAGGCACCTCGACGGGGAAACCGCCAGCCTCCCAGATCCCGGCCTTCACCTTTTCAGCCAGTTCACGCAGGTGGCCGTTACAGGGGGTCAGTTCCGACCAAGTGTTCAGAATGCCAATCACCGGACGCCCGTCGAACAGGTCATGCGGGTAGCCTTGGTTTTTCAGCCAGCCACGGTGATAGATATTATCGCGGGAATTGCCGCCGTACCATTCTTGCGAACGCAATTTGCGGGGCCACTTAGCGGGGACAAAGGTCATGGTCGGCTCCTACAGCTTGCGAACGGCGACAGCGCCGGACGTCACAGGGGTGGTGGACAGGGCGTTGCGCAGCGGCAGGCCAAAAGCGGGCGCACTGATTTCAAAGACATCGCCGTCTTGCGGTGCGACGCCATCCGCAAAGGACAGGGTGGCCGTACCAAACATATGGACATGCACATCGCCGGGCTGGCGGAAAACATCATATTTAAAATGGTGATGTTCCAAATTGGCGATTGTATGCGACATATTCGCCTCTCCGGACAGGAACGGCTTTTCAAACAGCGTGTCGCCGCCACGCAAGATTTTGCTTGTCCCTTCTACGCTATCGGGCAGATCGCCGATCAACATTTCAGGCCCAACCGAACAGGGGCGCAATTTGGAATGCGCGAGGTAAAGATAGTTCTGGCGCTCTGTCACATGGTCCGAAAATTCGTTGGCTAGCGCAAAGCCAAGGCGGAATGGTGTGCCATCGGCCGCAATGATGTAAAGGCCCGCCAGTTCAGGTTCTTCCCCACCATCCAGCGCAAACGACGGTGACACCAGCGCAGCGCCAGGCGCAACAAGTGCGGCACCGGTCCCCTTGTAGAACCATTCCGGCTGGACGCCGACCTGTCCCGACGCCGGTTTTCCGGCCTCGACCCCCATGCGGAACATTTTCATGGAATCGGTTTCTTCGTCCGCTTTGGCATGCATCGATGCGCGCGTTGATGCGGACCCAAGGTGGGTCAGGCCGGTCCCGGTCAGATGCAAATGCGCCGGATCTGGGTGGGTAAGCGGCGGTAAAAGTTGGCCCGCCGCATAAAGCGCGGATAGATCAACCGCGTCCCCGAAACCAATTTCGGATATACAGGCAAATAGTGTCTTGCCGTTTGCGGCGCAGTCCATCGCCAAGTCGTACAATGAATGATCGGTATTAACCTCATAGGCCTCTGTGCCGTCGCGTGCGACAATTTGGATACGGCCATCAGCCTTGCGGTATTGTGAAATCAGCATCTGATTAACCCTTCTTTTTATTCAAGACGTCAAAGACAACAGCAGCCAAAAGCACAAGGCCTTTGATGACTTGTTGCCAGTCAATGCCGATCCCAAGGATGGACATCCCGTTATTCATGACACCCATGATAAACGCGCCGATCACAGCACCAACAACAGTTCCGACACCACCCGACATCGACGCACCGCCGATAAACACCGCCGCGATCACATCAAGTTCAAACCCAAGCCCGGCTTTGGGGGTCGCGGTATTCAGGCGCGCCGCAAATACCAGCCCTGCAAGCGCGGCCAGCATCCCCATGTTGGCAAATGTCAAAAAGGTGATCTTTTTGCTGTTGATCCCGGACAGCATGGCCGCCTTTTCATTCCCACCAATCGCATAGATACGCCGCCCCATCGTCGTCCGAGACGTCACAAACGAATAGACCGCGATCAACAAGGCCATCACGATAAAGACGTTCGGCAGGCCGCGGAACCCGGCCAAAAGAAAGCTCATGCTGACCAGCGCCAGAAAAATCAGCGCATTCTTTGAGGCGAAGAACACAAACGGTTCTTCAATGCTACCTGTTTTGGCGGCATCCATTCTGCTGCGGATTGCCAGACCGGCAATCAACGCGGCGACAGCGGCGCCCAAGAACAAAGAGAACGCATTGATGTCCTCGCCATTGAACAGGTCAGGAATAAATCCGGACGAAATCAACTGAAACTGCGGCGGAAATGGCCCGACAGATTGACCGGCCAACAGCCACATCATCAACCCTTTGAACACCAGCATCCCTGCGAGCGTCACAATAAACGACGGGATACGCAGATAGGCGATCCAGAATCCTTGGGCCATGCCGATAATTGCCCCGGCCCCCAAACACAGCACCGCAGCCACAGGATAAGGGATGCCCCAATTTACGATCATGACAGCAGCCAATGCACCGATGAACCCCATGACCGATCCAACCGACAGGTCAATGTGCCCGGCTACAATCACCAGCAACATGCCCACCGCCATGATGATGATATAAGAGTTCTGCAAAATCAGGTTCGTCAAATTGAGCGGTTTTAACAGGATCCCGCCCGTCGCAATCTGGAAAAAGATCATGATCGCGACGAGCGCGAACAGAATTCCGTATTCACGCATATGGCTGCGCAGAAATGACCAGCTGGATTTGACCTGCATTTTCGGCTGATCGTTTTTATGTGTCGTGGTTGCCTCGGTCATGCCTGGTTTCCTGATTTAATGATGGTCGCCATGATTTTTTCTTGGGTTGCGCCTGTTGTTGGCATTTCGCCGACAAAGCGGCCTTCGTTCATGACATATAGTCGGTCAGTGACGCCCAATAGTTCGGGCAATTCCGACGAGATCACGATGATCGCCTTGCCGGATGCGGCCAGTTCACGGATGACAGTATAAATTTCGAATTTCGCGCCGACGTCGATGCCGCGCGTCGGTTCGTCAAGGATCAGCACGTCAGGGTCCGCAAACAGCCATTTCGACAGCACGACCTTTTGCTGGTTCCCGCCCGACAGATTGATTGTTTCCTGCTCGATCGAGCTGGATTTGATGTTCAAGCGGTCGCGGTACTGGTTTGCGACAGAAGCCTCTTTGGTGCCGTCCACAACAAGCCCGTTCGCGACACCTTCGAGGTTGGCCAAAGGCACGTTCCGCCGGATCGTATCGTCCAGCACCAAACCATAGGTTTTGCGATCTTCTGTCGCATAGGCAAGGCCCGCATCAATCGCGCGGCGGACGTTTGATAGATCGACAGGCGCGCCGTTGATCAACACCTCGCCTCGGATGTGCGCGCCATAGCTGCGGCCGAACAGTGACATTGCCAGTTCGGTACGCCCAGCGCCCATCAGGCCCGCGATACCCAGCACTTCGCCTTTGTTGACATGAAAAGAGACGTCTTTGACGACCTCGCGTTCGGCATGCAGGGGGTGGGTCACCGACCAGTTTTTGACTTCCATCGCAATTTCATCGCGCTTGTGCGGCACGCGCACGGGATACCGGTCATCCAGTGACCGGCCAACCATATCGCGGATAATATCGTCTTCGCTGATCCCGCTACTGCAATCCAAACGCGATACGGCAGCGCCGTCGCGGATAACGGTGATGGTGTCAGCGACACGTGAAATTTCATTCAGCTTGTGCGAAATCAAGATCGACGTGATGCCGCGCGATTTGAATTCAAGCAACAAGTCCAACAGTTTTTCGCTGTCGGTTTCATTCAGGGACGATGTGGGTTCGTCCAAAATCAGCAAACGGACGTTCTTGGACAAGGCTTTGGCGATTTCAACCAGCTGCTGTTTGCCCAGACCCAATGTGTCCACAATCGTATCGGGGTGTTCATCCAGCCCGACACGCGCCATCACTTCGGCGGCCGCACTGCGGGTTTCGTGCCAGTCGATCACGCCGCGGTTGCTGCGTTCGTTGCCCAAAAAAATATTCTCGGCGATCGACAAAAGCGGCACCAACGCCAATTCCTGATGAATGATGATGATCCCGTCATCTTCGCTATTGCGGATATTGGCAAAGGCTTTGATTTGATCGTCATAGACGATGTCGCCAGTATAGGTGCCATGGGGATATACACCAGACAGGACCTTCATCAGGGTCGACTTACCCGCACCGTTTTCACCAACAAGTGCGTGGATTTCACCCTCGGCCACGGACAGGCTGACCTGATCCAGCGCTTTTACACCGGGAAATTCCTTGGTGATCGCACGCATTTCAAGAATAGTGGACATGTTGTTTTTGCTCTCACTTGAGCTGCATAAATGGGTTCCCACCGGCACGTCAAAGGGTCGGCAGGAACCAAAGTGACAGCGACGCGGACACTGCGTCGCTGTCGTGGGAGACGTGTCTTATTCGACCTGATCGCGGGTGTAGTAACCGCTATCGAGAAGAACAGATTCCCAGTTGTCCACGGTCACAGCCACTGGCTCCAACAGGTAGGACGGGATCACTTTGACACCGTTGTCATAGGTGGTGGTGTCGTTAATTTCAGGTTCGCCATCGTTCAAGATTGCCTCGACCATACCGACGGTGACGCGGGCCAGTTCACGGGTATCTTTAAAGATTGTCGAATACTGTTCGCCTGCGATCATGGATTTGACCGAAGGGACCTCGGCGTCCTGACCAGAAACGATTGGCATTGGCATATCGCCAGACCCGTAACCCACACCTTTCAGCGACGACAGGATGCCGATGGACAGACCATCGTAAGGCGACAGAACGCCGTGCACATGTGAATCGCTGTAGTTGGCGGACAACAGGTTATCCATACGCGCCTGTGCGACAGAACCATCCCACCGCAATGTACCGACCGTATCCATCCCCATCTGGCCGGAACCGATGACGATGTCACCAGAATCGATCAGCGGCTGCAAAACAGACATGCCACCATTGTAGAAGAAATAGGCGTTGTTGTCGTCCGGGCTGCCGCCGAACAGTTCAACGTTCCAAGGCTTGTCATCAGGGAACCGTTCTTGCAGGCCATTGACCACTGTTGTTGCCTGCTGAACGCCGACCTTAAAGTTGTCGAACGTAGCGTAATAGCTTACGTCGCCACTGTCGCGGATCAGACGGTCGTAGGCCACAACTTCGATGTCGGACGCCGCGGCATTGGCCAGCGCGTTCGACAATGTGGTGCCGTCGATGGCAGCAATCACCAGAACATCCACACCTTTGGTGATCATGTTTTCAATCTGAGCCAACTGGTTTGGAATATCGTCTTCTGCGTATTGCAGATCAACGGTGTAACCCGCAGCTTCGAACTGCTGCACCATGTTTTCGCCGTCGGCGATCCAGCGTGCCGACGATTTTGTCGGCATTGCGATACCAACATAACCTGCGTCCTGCGCCGTAGCAGCAGAACCGAATGCGACCAACGCTGTTGTCGCGAGAATTTTCTTAAGACCAGTCATATTTTCCTCCCTGGCGCATGCAATTGATCAAAAACTGATCAGAAATCGGCATGCAGTGTCCTTGCCCCCAACACATTGACATAGTGTCCCCCAATATGTGGTGCGATCCGTATGATGGCGAGCTTCGTCATTGCAATCAAATCAGAAATCGGCCATTTGATATATCATATGTGACATATCAAAACAGGTGGCGCCTTGCAAATCCAGACCCGCGAACACGGCCAGACTGACCGTCTTATCCAGCGCGGGCTTCGGTTTTCGCAATTACGCCTGATTGTTTCGATTCAGGACACTGGACAAATATCGAGTGCTGCGGGTCTGTTGGGCATCACCCAGCCTGCGGCATCGCGTCTGCTGGCAGATCTTGAAAAGGCCACCGCCTGCAAGCTTTATGAACGCCACCCGCGTGGCGTTGTTCTGACCGAAGCCGGGATTGCATTTGCTGCGCGCGCGCGCGCGACGCTTCACGAATTGGATGGGGCGTTTGCCGATCTGTCGTTGATGAACGCAGGCGCACGCGGTGTGGTCCGCATCGGCACCGTGACCGGACCGGGGCTTGAATTGATAATGCCCATTATCCGCGAACTTCGGATTACCTATCCTGACATCGAATTTGACGTGCTTGTCGACACATCAGACAAGCTGTCAGAGGCGTTACTGGCGCATGACTTGGATTTCTATATTGGCCGGCTGTTGGCGACGATGGACCCGCGCGCGGTGACTTTACGTCCCATTGGGCCGGAACCCTTGGCGTTGATCGTACGTGCGGGGCATTCTCTTTTGAACAAACCTGACCTGACGCTCAAGGATTGTCTGGACTACGACTGGATCATGCAATCGCAAACCGGTTTGCTGCGGCGGACAGCCGAAAAATACATCATGGAACACGGGCTACAGCCCCCAATGCGGGTGGTTAGTACGTCGTCGCTGCTGATGACACTGGCCCTGATCAGTGAAACCAACGCGATTGCGCCGATTGCCCGGTCGGTCGGGGATTTGTTTACAAAATCGTCGCGACTGGGCAGCAACATTCGCACGCTGGATTTGGCACAAGACATGATCGTCGAGCCATACTCTTTGATCCAGAGACGCGGCTATGAGCCGACCCCTGCGGTGCAACGGGTGTTAACACAGCTCGCGACGCGGCTAGAAACCATTCAGAAATCAGAAACGACGTGATTTTTTATTCGGCCAGAAAAATTGTGCCGGGCCGCACGTCGTGCAAATCAACCCCTTGCATATGCAGCCAATTCTTCAGCAACCGGGTCATGTCGGCGGCGGAAAACTGTACAGCGCGAAACCGGGGGCTGCACGGGCCAGCGGTGTCGATACCAGCGCGGTCAAAACCGCCGACGCCCCAGTCACCCATGGCACCGCCGAATTGATATGCGTGCCAATATCTGATCCCGTTATCACACATTTTCCGACGGCTTCTCATGTCGCGCGACTCATTGCGCCTGTTGGGCAATCATAGGCTGACAGTTACCTGCCGTAAGACAGCCCAGCGATAACGCCACGCAGTTCCGCCAACCCCCGCAAGCGTCCGATCAACGGATAGCCGGGGTGGGTCGCACGTGCGGCATCCGATAGCAGTTCATGCCCATGGTCAGGCCGGAACGGGATTGACGCATCAGCGCGGCCAACCGCATGCCGTCGCTGTTCTTCGTCGAGCAAAACCTTGATCAACGCAACCATATCGGTGTCACCTTCTAAATGCGCAGCCTCTTCAAAGGCGCCATCGGGGTCTTTGCGTACATTGCGCAGGTGCGCAAAATGAATGCGCGCCGCATTGGCAGCGGCGATCGCCGGAACATCATTGGCAGGGTTTGCGCCAAGCGACCCCGAACACAGCGTAAGCCCGTTTGCAGGGCTGTCGACCGCATCCATAATCCACTGGATGTCAGCGGCGTTGGACACGATGCGCGGCAGGCCTAAAATATCACGCGGCGGGTCATCGGGATGGACGCATAGGCGCATACCAAGGTCTTCGGCGGTGGGGATCACCTCTTTGAGGAACCGATTATAGTTGGCCCGCAATTCCGCCCGGTCTAGCCCATCGTAAAGGGTCAGCGCCCGCTTCAACCCATCCACGTCATAACGGTCATAGGCGCCGGGCAGCCCCGACATGATCGCATGCAGTAGCGCGTCACGATCGGCTTGGGTGGACTGTTGGAACCAGATCGCCGCACGCTGGCGCACCTCTTGCGGGTAATCATCTTCTGCCGCGGCGCGTCCCAGCATGTGAATTTCAAACGCAGCCATCCGGTAGGCTTCGAACCGCAGGCAGGTCCCCCCGCGTGCGACAGGCGCGGTCAGGTCGGTCCGGGTCCAGTCCAAAAGCGGCATAAAGTTATAACAAATGACCTTTACGCCGGAAGCTGCCAAATGCGCCATCGACTGACGGTAATTTGCAAAAAGCTGGGTTAGATCACCTTCGCCGCGTTTGATCCGTTCGTGGATTGGAAGGCTTTCGACGACCGACCATTCAAAGCCAGCAGCGCGAATTTCCCCTGCCCGCGCCGCAATCGCATCGGCATCCCACACGTCGCCATATGGCACCTCGTGCAAGGCGTTCACGATCCCGGTTGCACCAGTTTGCGCAATTTCGGGCAGGGTAATTTTGTCAAAAGGGCCGTACCACCGCCATGTTTCCTGCATCAGATTAAACCTTGGACTGTTGGCTGCGCACCATCTTCGAGAAGGCGCAGAAATGCTTGGGAGACCGCCGTCCTGAACACGGTGTTCGCGGCCAAGGCTGGCGTAAATACATCTGTGATGGCAAGCAAGGCCGCGACCTTTTCCTCTGGAACGTCGCTGCTGTCATAGGCCCTGCGCAACTGTTCGGCCAACGGGTCCTTGACGTCGATCGCGGCCCCGTTTTCGTCGATACCGCCGACATAGCGCATCCAACCCGCAACCCCCAATGCAAGGCCCGGAATGTCGCGCCCCGCAGCAAGGTTATCAGCGGCGGTTGCCAGCAACCGCTGCGGCAGTTTCTGTGACCCGTCCATGGCGATCTGCCATGTGCGGTGCCGGATGGCCGGGTTTTGGTAGCGGGTCAGCAAAGCCGCGCAGTAGGCCGACAAATCTTCGCCTTCGGGTTGCGGCACCGTCGGGGTGATTTCGTTCGCCCATAACGCGTTGATCAGTTTGGCAAATGCAGGGTCCGCCACTGTTTCGGCGATGGTTTCATACCCGGCCAGATACCCCAAGTAAGCAAGTATTGAATGGGTGCCATTCAAACAGCGCAATTTCATCAGTTCGAACGCGTCGACATCACTGACAAGTTGCGCGCCAACGCTGCCCCAATCAGGGCGGTCGCCATTCACAAAGTTGTCTTCGATCACCCATTGCCGAAATGGTTCATGCATGACGCAGGCACTATCGACATAGCCCTGCTGCGCGGCCAGCGCGGCAACATCAGACGGGGTTGTCGCAGGCGTGATGCGGTCAACCATCGTCGCTGGAAACCGGACGTTGGCGTCAATCCACGCCGCCAGACCGGCATCAAATGCATGCGCAAAATCCAGCACGACACCGCGGGTCAGTGGACCGTTGCTGGGCAGGTTATCGCAAGACATCACGGTGAACGGCGCAATGCCCGCCTTGCGACGCATATCCAGTGCATGAACAATAAATCCGATCGCCGAACGGGGCGCATCCGGGTGGGCCAAATCATGCGCTATATCAGGGTCATCCAACCGCAATTTCCCGGTGGCTGGGTTGTGGCAGTATCCTTTTTCGGTGATCGTGGTTGATACGATCTTAACATCCGCATTGGCCATCGATGACAGAACCGCGCCCGGATTTTCGGGGGCCACAAGGATGTCTTCAATCACCTCGATAACCGTGTACCGGGCATCTTGCGGGGCAAGCGTCACGGCGGTGTAGGCGCAATCTTGGGGCGCAAGTTTATCGCGGATATCAGCGCTGCGCAGGCTCACTGCCAGAATACCCCAGTCACCACCGGATTTTGCCATCGCTTCGGCAGTAAACGGCGCATTGAAGGCGCGAAAGAATGCGCCCGGCCCAAGGTGGACAATGCCAACGTTCGGGCGCGGCGCAGCAGAGCGGCGCAAAATCGGGTTAGCGGGCAAGCCAGCCTCCATCAACATTCAGCACGGCACCGTGCACATAGTTTGCCGCAGATGACGCAAGGAAAACGGCCGCGCCGCCCATGTCGGACGCATCACCCCAACGCCCAGCCGGAATACGGTCAAGGATCGCTTTGTTGCGGTCTTCGTCTGCGCGCAAGGCGGTGGTGTTGTTCGTCGAAATATAGCCGGGGGCAAGCGCGTTCACGTTGATCCCCTTCGCGGCCCATTCATTCGCCATCAGCTTTGTCAGCCCGGCTATACCATGCTTGGATGCGGTGTAGGATGGCACACGGATGCCCCCTTGAAACGACAAAAGTGACGCGATGTTAATGATCTTGCCGCCCGTTTGCCGCGCCAACGCGGCCTTGGCAAATGCCTGACAGGTGAAAAACACCGCCTTCAAGTTGACGTCCATGACGTCATCCCAATCAGCCTCGGAAAAATCGATGCTGTCAGCGCGGCGGATGATCCCGGCGTTATTGACCAGAATATCGATTTGCTGATCGTTAAACACATCACGCGCGGCCATCGGGTCTGAAAAATCCAGCTGAAGCGCGGCCCCAGTTGGGACCAAAGCCAAAGTTTCTTCCATGCCAGAGCGGCCCGCGCAGACAACCTGTGCCCCCGCGTTTCCCAACGCAACCGCGATGGCCTGCCCAATGCCGGTGTTTGCGCCTGTTACCAGCGCCCGTTTTCCTGTCAGATCGAACGGGTTCACCGCAAATCCCCCATCGCGACCATATCCATGTCTGTGAAATCGACGTTGTCACCAGCCATCGCCCAGCAAAATGTATACGACCCGGTGCCCGCACCACAGTGGATTGACCACGGCGGGGAAATGATGGCCTCTTCGTTTGCGATCACCATATGACGGGTTTCAGACGGTTCGCCCATAAAGTGGAATACGCGCTGATCCGGGTTCACGTCAAAATATAGGTATGCCTCCATGCGGCGATCGTGCAGGTGTGCCGGCATCGTGTTCCACAACGAACCGGGCTTAAACTGGGTATATCCCATCAAAAGCTGGCAGCTTTTGCAGACTTCAGGGTGAAGCACCTGAATGATCACGCGCTCGTTCGCTTGTTCACGTGACCCCATTTCAACACGGCGGGCGTCCGATTCACGGATGTGCGTGGTCGGATATGACTGATGCGCAGGGGCCGACAGAATATAGAACCGGCCTGCACCGGAAAATTCAACGGCGCCGCCGCCCATGCCGACGTATAACACTTCGCCTTTGGCTAATTCATATGCAGCACCATCGACCTTTACCGTCCCAGTGTCGCCAATGTTCAAAACAGCCATTTCGCGACGCTCTAGAAACGTCTTGGTACCCGTTTCCGGCATGTCAGTCAGCGTCAGCGTGCCGTTACCGGGTACAGCCGACCCAAGGATCAGACGGTCATAGTGGCTATAGACCAGTTTGATTTCACCATCTGCAAACAGCCCCCCCACGTGAAAGTGGCTGCGCAACCCTTCGGTATCCAGCGTCTTTGCTGTGGCAGGGTCAATGGCGTAGCGGGTTTCAGATTTCAGCATGGGGAGGGTCCTTTTCAAAGAAAGTCGTCGCGGCGAGGTGTGAAAGTATCGATCAGCCGACCAGGTGCCAGGCAGACACAGCCGTGTTCCGCACCAGATGGAATAACAAAGCTATCGCCCGGCCCGACCTCGAAATCCTGTCCAGATAACGTGAACCGGAAACGCCCGCTTTCGACATAGGTGGATTGCACATGCGGGTGGCTATGCAGCGCGCCTTTGGCATCAGCATCAAAGCTGAATGACACCACCATCAGGCTTTCATTTTCCGACAACACCTGCCGGGTGACGCCCGTATCGGGGTGGGCCTTGGGATAGGTTTTCAGCATTTCAGTCTCGATCTTATTGGAACGGCGGGGACAGTGATCGCGGTTCTTACGGCATTAAATTGTTGAAGAAAGCCGGCAACCAAAGCGACAGACCGGGGATGTATGTGACCAACATCAGCGTTGCAAAAGCCGCGCCATAGAAGGGCCAGATCGACCTGACTGCATCCCAGATTGGCAGCCGCCCAACGGCACATCCCACAAAAAGAACTGCACCAACGGGTGGCGTGCACAGGCCAATGCCAAGGTTCAGGATCAGGATCACCCCGAAATGCACAGGGTCCACGCCAAACGCCATGGCAACCGGCAGGAAGATCGGGGTTGTGATCACGATCAGCGGGGACATATCCATGAACGTGCCAAGGATCAGCAAGACCACGTTCAACAACAACAAGATCACAATCGGGTTGTCCGAAATGCCCGTCAGGAACGTGACCATCGCCGCCGGAACCTGAAGACGGGCCAGCAGCCACCCGAACCCGGCCGCACAACCGATGACCAGCAATACCATGGCCGTCGTCCGCACAGCGGCAAATGTTGCTTGGATAAAGTCGTGCCAGCTAAGGCTTTGGTAGACAAAGAACGTCACAAACATCGCATAAATCACGGCGACGTTGGACGATTCAGACGCGGTGAAAACCCCGGAACGTACCCCACCAAAGATTATCAAAATCAGGATCAGCCCCGGTGCCGCTGAAGCGAACAACTGGCCCAGCATCTTTCGCCCCGGAAACGGTTCTGTCGGATAGCCGCGGCGGCTTGCCACGATGTATGCCGCAACCATCAAGGACGTTGCCAAAAGCAGACCGGGGATAATGCCCGCCGTAAACAGATCTGCGATAGAAATGTTACCACCAGCTGCAATCGCGTAAATGATCATGTTGTGCGAGGGCGGCAAAAGCAGTGCGATGATCGAACTGACCACTGTGATGTTCACAGCATAGTCAGCACCATAGCCGCGTTCTTTCATTTGCGGCACCATCAGGCCACCCACGGCAGATGCATCCGCCGCCGCTGATCCCGACACACCGCCGAACATCACGGACGCCAAAATATTGACCTGCCCTAATCCGCCGCGCAAATGCCCCACAACCGCGCCGGCCAAGGCGACCAAACGGCGGGCAATATCGCCGCGTACCATCAGGTCACCGGCAAAGATAAAGAATGGGATCGCCATCAGCGAAAAGTTGGACACCCCGGAATTCAGGCGCTGGAAAACGACGATCGGGTTGATGCCCATATAGGCAACGGTCGCAAAGCTGGACACGCCCAGACAAAACGCGACAGGCGTCCCGATCAAAAGGAGGAACACAAATGTTCCGAATAGGATATACAGTTCCATTACATGTCCTCGATGGGATCGTCGCCAAAGCGCGCGGTCGGAAGGCCCGCAGCACGACGTGCAAGGCGTTCAAGGGAAAACAACACGACCAACACGCCACCGATCACAATCGGGGCATAATCATAGGCACCCGAGATACCCAATGACGGAAGTTTGGTATTCAATTTGTTCGCGGCCAACAGCCAGCCGTAATAGATCATGCCCGCCCCAAAAATGGTGACGACAATGTCCGACAGCGAATACATGACCATTTTCCCGCGGTGCGGCAGCAGATAAAGCAGCACATCGAATGACAGGTGGTATCCTTCGCGAATACCAACGGCTGCCCCCAAGAAAATAAACCAACCCATGATCATCACGGATGCCGGTTCGGTCCACGAAATACTGTCGTTCAGGACATAGCGCCAAAACACTTGGGCTGCGATCAGGGCGGTCATCACGACCAACCCGGTACCTGCCAGCAAAAGTGCTGCAGTCGCAATGCGCCCCATCCCGCGGGCGACGATTTTCATGAAATTCTGCACTCTGTTCCCCCCAGAGAAGATGGAGGCCCGCAACCGATGCTGCGGGCCACTATCGCTTACTCGGTGGCTTGGATGTCGATGACCATTTGCTGCAGAACAGGCGAGGTCACATATTTTTCATAGACAGGCACCATGGCTTCGATGAACGGTGTTTTGTCGATGTCTGTGATAATCTCGACGCCGGATGCACGCACACGGGCTTCTGATTCCGCCTCACGCGCGGCCCACAGGTCGCGCATGACAGGCACGGAATCACGCGCCGCTTGCCGCACAAGTTCCTGATCTTCAGCGGACAGTTTATCAAAGCTCGACTTTGCCATCACCAAAACCTCGGGCACGATCAGGTGCTGATCCAAAGTGTAGTACTTGGCGACTTCGAAGTGGCCCGAGCTGTCGTAAGAAGGCCAGTTGTTTTCCGCACCGTCGATCACGCCCGTCTGGATCGACGAATACACTTCGCCGTACGGCATCGGTGTCGCATTCGCGCCCAGCGCAGATACCATGTCAACGAACATGTCAGACTGCATCACGCGGAATTTCAGACCTGCAAGGTCTTCCATCGACGTAATCGGCTTTTGCGAGTTGTAAAAGCTGCGCGAGCCGCCATCAAAGAACGCCAAACCAACCAGATCGTGATCCGTGAACGCATCCAAAATCTGCTGGCCAACAGGGCCATCCATCACGTGGTGCATATGTTCGACCGACCGGAAGATGTAGGGCAGCGACGGAATTTGGGTTTCTTCGATGATGTTGTTAAACGGCCCAAGCGAGACACGGTTCATGTCGATGACACCGAACTGCGTTTGTTCGATGGTGTCTTTTTCTTCACCCAACTGCGCAGAGTGGAAGACTTCGATGCACAGGCGACCGCCGGACCGTTCTTCCAACAGCTCGCCCATGTGGTTCACTGCTGCCACCGTGGGGTAACCATCAGGGTGCGTATCCGACGACCGCAGCGTTACTTCACATGCGGCCACCGCAGATGCCATGGCAACGCTTGCCAGCAAGGCTGCCCCGATTGTTTTCGTAAAAGTCATTTGTTTTTCCTCCCAGAAAAATGGCCCATTTCAGAGCCGGTAAGCCTGCAGAGCAAGCCGGTACGTGAGGTCCAAAGCGACCTCGTGTGCATCCGCCAAAGACAGCCGCCCGGTGGCGACCAAATTGGCCAGATACGCACAATCCGACCGCCGGGCCACGTCATGCCGGGCGGGGATTGAACAAAACGCGCGGGTATCGTCGTTGAAACCGACAGTGTTGTAGAACCCGCATGTTTCGGTTGTGGCTTCGCGGAATCGTTTGATCCCTTCGTTGCTGTCAAAGAACCACCAAGGCGGGCCAAGCCGCAGTGCCGGATAGGCCCCAGCAAGCGGCGCCAATTCGCGGCTATAGGCGGTTTCATCCAGCGTAAAGACGATCACCGTCAGGGACGGCTCCATCCCGACAGCGTCCAGCAGCGGTTTCAGCGCGTGCACGTAATCTGTCTGGCTCGGAATATCGAAACCTTTGTCGCGCCCAAAGCCTGCGAAAACGCTGGCAGAGTGGTTGCGGAATGATCCGGGGTGAATTTGCAACACCAACCCGTCATCAAGGCTCATCCTCGCCATTTCGGTCAACATCTGCCCGCGAAATGCATCTGCGTCGGCCGGGGTGCAGTTGCCAGCCAGGGCCTTTGCGAACAAGGCGGCGGCGTCTGCCTGCGGCATATCTTCGGTGCGTGCTGTGGCATGGCCGTGGTCTGTCGCGGTGGCACCATACGCCTTAAAAAACGCCCGCCGCACCCGATGCGCTTGCAAATATCCCGCCCATGTTGTCGTGTCTTCGCCCGTCAGCGCGCCAAATTGCGCGACATTCGCGGCAAAACCTTCAAATTCAGGGTCAACCACATTGTCCGGGCGATAGGTAGTCACCACGCGACCATTCCAGTCGCTGTCGGCAATCATCTGATGCCATTTCAAATCATCCAGCGCACTTTCGGTCGTCGCCAGCAATGCGATCCCAAACCGATCAAACAACGCACGCGGACGGAACGCGTCTTGGGCCAGCTTTGTATCGATGTGATCGTAGTAGGCGTCAGCGGTATCTGCGGTCAGGCGTTCATCAATCCCAAAAACATGTTCAAAGGAATGATCCAGCCACATCGACGACGGTGTGCCCCGCAGCAGGTGATAATTTTCGGCAAAGCGACGCCAAATCTCGCGCGGGTCGGTTTCGACCGCGCCGCCATCGACGCGCGGGACACCCAAATCGGCCATTGGCACACCTTGGGAAACAAGCATCCGAAAGACGTAGTGATCAGGCACAACAAACAACTGGGCAGGGTCTGGAAACCGTTCGTTTTTTGCAAACCAGCTGGGGTCGCAATGACCATGCGGGCTGATGATAGGGAGATTGCAAACGCCTTCATACAACTCGCGGGCAATGCCGCGCACATGTGATTCGACGGGAAAAAGACGGTCCGGGTCCGTTAATTTCATCAGTTTCCCTCCCAAGGTCTTGCGGTAACGCTAGTCATCTAATATGTTAGTCTGGTAGTTACGTCAAACTGGAATATATCATGCCTGCCCTTGCATCACTCGCGACCCTGCAGATCACGACAGCGACGGAACAAGTGTTTCAAACCCTGTATGCAGCGATCATTTCGCTAGAGCTGGCCCCGGGAACAAAAGTGTCGGAAGCCGAAATCGCCAAAGAGCTTGGCGTATCCAGACAGCCCGTCCGTGACGCATTTTACCGTCTGTCCGAGCTAGGATTTCTTTTGATCCGGCCACAGCGCGCGACGACGATCACCTACATTTCACAACAGGCCCTGCGGGACGCGCGATTCATTCGCACAGCCCTTGAAACCGAATGCCTGCGCGCGGCGATCGAAAATGTAACACCGGCTGATATTGCCGTGCTTGATGCGCTGCTGGATCGGCAGGCGGCTGCGATCAAGTCAGGCGACAAACTGGGCTTTCACGAACTGGACGACCAATTTCACCGCACAATCTGTGAAATTGCGGGGCACCCGAATGCTTGGAACATGATCAGAGATCAAAAAGTTCACTTGGACCGGGTCCGGTACCTTTCGCTTTCGTTTGGCGCGCAAAGTGCACTTGATGATCACATATCAATCATGAAATGCATTCGTGCAAAGGACACCCAAGGCGCAGATGCCCAAATGCGGATGCATCTGTCGCGTATTCTTCAAATTCTTGGGCAAGTCAGCTTAGAACATGCCGAATACTTTGAAAGCGAAACAGAATGACCCAGCGCATTTTGGCGATCGGGGAATGCATGGTCGAAATGGCGCCGCAGGCCGCAGGTGGCTATGCGATGGGGTTTGCCGGCGATACGTTTAATACCGCGTGGTATTTGCGTAAAAATCTGCCCGACACATGGGACATCGCGTATCTGACGGGTGTCGGCACCGACACACTGTCCGCGCAGATGACCGATTTTATCGCAAACGCTGGGATCACCCCAGAATTGCTGGTGGTGCCTGACCGGACTGTCGGGCTCTATATGATTTCGTTGAAAGATGGTGAACGCAGTTTCAGCTATTGGCGCAGCGCTGCCGCCGCCCGCAAACTTGCGCAACATCGCGCGCCAATTGACGCGCTAGGTGCCGGGGATGTGGCCTATTTTTCCGGGATTACCATTGCCATTCTTGAACCGGATGATCGCGCGATATTCTTATCAACCCTCGCGGATGCGCGCGCCCGCGGCGTGCAGGTCGCTTTTGATCCCAATCTGCGTCCGCGATTATGGTCAGGCGTGGATGGAATGCGTAATTGGATCATGCGGGCCGCCGCCGTCTGTGACATCGCTCTTCCTTCGTTTGAAGACGAAGCAACGGTTTTTGGCGATGCGGACAAAGCTGCGACGCTTGCAAGGTATCAAAATGCTGGTGCCACATGTGTGATCGTCAAAGACGGCCCCGGCGACGTAGTTGCGCAAAACGGAACCGACCCGGCTGTAACCGTCACCCCAATTCTGAACCCTGCCCCCGTGGATACCACTGCCGCAGGGGATGCATTTAATGCGGCCTTTCTTGCCGGGTACTTGCGTGGTGCGGATCTTTACGACGCAATGCGAGCAGGCTGCGCCCTGTCTCATAAGGTTGTGTCGCACAAGGGTGCGCTGGTGCATGTCGGTTAAGCGATCGCAACGCGGAAATGGGGGTGGGCTGCCGCACGGGTTTCAAACCGCGCCATCGCAATCGTTGTTATACATGAAACCAAGGCCCCGCAAACCAAGGCACACATGATCCAACCTTGCGCACGCTGCCATACTGTATACTTCCTGCACGCAATAACGGGGGGACCACATGACACACGACATTACAAAGCTGGTTGATCAACTGACGCTGCAAGAGCAGGTTTCGCTGCTATCGGGTGCAGACCTATGGTCAGTTGCCGCGGTCGAACGGCTGGGCATTCAAAAGCTGCGCGTTTCAGATGGACCCAACGGCGCGCGTGGCGGTGGCGACTGGTTCGGGGGCGTCACGGCGGCGGCTTTCCCGGTCGGTATCGCGCTTGGCGCGACCTGGAACCCTGATTTGATGTACGAAATCGGTGCCGCGCTCGCTGCTGAGACGAAATCAAAGCGGGCGAATGTACTGCTTGCCCCGACGATCAACATCCACCGGTCTGTCACCAACGGACGCAATTTTGAATGCTTTGCAGAAGATCCTGCACTGACCGCATTCTTGACCGTGCCCTATATCGCAGGCCTTCAAGATAACGGGATCGGCGCGACCCCGAAACATTTTGCGGGCAACGAATCTGAAATTCAGCGCACGACGATGAATTCAGAAGTCGATGAACGCACCCTGCGCGAAGTGTACCTGCGCCCATTCGAGGCGGCGGTAAAAGATGGCGGGGCATGGGCACTTATGTCGTCCTACAACCGGCTGAACGCGGATTATACCTCTGAAAACACGTGGCTTCTGACCACCGTTCTGCGGCAGGACTGGGGTTTTGACGGCATTGTCATGTCAGATTGGTTTGGGTCACATTCAACAACGCAAACTGTGAACGCAGGCCTTGATTTGGAAATGCCGGGGCCAACGCGGGACCGGGGCGATAAATTGGTGTCAGCCGTCCAAGCGGGCGATGTTTCGTCCGCCACAATACGCGAACGCGCGCTGAACATGCTGCGGTTGATGGACCGCACAGGCGCACTGTTTGACGAAACACCCTATATCGAAAGCGCGCAAGATTTACCCGAAACACGCGCCCTGATCCGGCGTGCCGGCGCCGAAGCGATGGTCCTTCTCAAGAATGAAAACATCCTTCCCTTGGGCGCACCAACCGGAAAAATTGCGCTGATTGGTCCAAATGCCGGGGTGGCGCAGATCATGGGCGGCGGGTCGTCATTCATCAACGCGCATTATCGCATCGCGCCACTAGATGCGTTCACCGCGCGCTTTGGTTCTGCAAATGTGATCCATGCGCCCGGATGCCAAAACCACCGTTGGGAACCGCTGTTTGTTGGTGACGCCAGCGTTGATTTCTATGATAACGACGACCTATCGGGCGACCCGGTGGCGACCGATACCCTACAGCAAACGCAGACATTCTGGATGCATCCGATCGCGGGCGGCAAGGTTGATCCCGATCGGTTCTCGGCGCGAATCCGGTGGACGTTTACGGCTGATGAAACCGGACCGTATGTGTTCGGCCTTCATGCGACAGGGCGCAGCAAGTTGTTTGTCGATGGCAAATTGGTTGTCAATGCGGCTGACGGATGGGCGCGTGGGCGGACCTTCTTTGAGGAGGGCTGTGACGAAGTCACCGCCGAAATCGTCCTGACAGCTGGCCAAAGCTATGCTGTTTGCGTCGAATTCACTGCGCGCAAAGGCGAAATGCTGCAGCTTTCGGCGTTCCGCGCCGGGATCGGTCGACCGTTGGATGACACGGCCATCGCCACAGCTGTCGCTGCCGCAAGGGCCGCAGAAACCGCGATTATTTTTGTTGGCCGTTCAGGTGAATGGGACACCGAAGGGTCCGACCTGGAAAACATCACGTTGCCCGGACGCCAAGACGAATTGGTCGCGGCGGTTCTTGACGCTAACCCCAATGCGATCGTGGTGCTGCAAACCGGCGGACCCGTTGAGATGCCGTGGGTCACACAAGCCAAAGCCATTGTGCAAGCATGGTATCCCGGCCAAGAAGCCGGAAACGCCATCGCTGACGTGCTTTTCGGCGATGCCGAACCGGGTGGGCGCCTGCCGCAAACCTTTCCGGTCCGATGGGAAGACAACCCAACATGGTCGCAAGATGCCGAAGTTTACCCCGGCCTTGATGGCAAAGTCCGCTACGAAGAAGGCGTGTTTATCGGTTACCGCCACTACGAAAAAATCGGGATTACCCCGCTGTTCCCGTTCGGCTACGGACTTGGCTACACAACGTTCGCGCTAACGAAGGCGCAGGTTACGGCCCAAGGCGACGGCGCCCGCGTGACAGTGATGCTGACCAACACAGGTGACCGCAGCGGATCCACGGTTGTGCAGGTCTATGTCGGTGAACAAACACCAACAGTGCCCCGTCCCGCAAAGGAGCTGAAAACCTTTGCCAAAGTCACCTTGGCTGCGGGCGAAAGCCGCGCGGTTGATCTGACATTAACCGGACGCGACTTTGCGTATTTTGATGTGAACGCTGGACTTTGGCGGGTCAATGCCGGTGTGTTCAACGTGTTTATAGGTTCATCAGTCGCCGACATCGCCTGCACCGAAACGATATTCATGCAGGCGACGACCTATTCCAAATAGGTTACGCTGATCGGCCTGCCTTGCGCATTTGGTCAAGGCAGGCGGACAGCGACGCATCTTGAATCTGCTGATAAAGAACAAATTCGTCAGTCACAGCAGCGCCTAACGCCGCTTCAAATTCGTCCCGGCTCGACGCGGTTTGGGTATCATGCCCGGCACCGTCGCCAAGGTTTGACTGAAAAATCCCGGCAGCACTCACGGGCAGGAAGTCTTCGTAAATGATCGGGCTAAGTGTTAGAATGCCTGCATCAATAAGATCAGAAGCGTCCAGCGATGTTGCTGTGTCGGGCAGATGATCAATCGCGAACTTGAAGTAGGCTAATCCCTGATCGTAAAGTGCGCGCCAATCGTCGGGAAAGGCCGCAAAAGCACCCCCAAGCGCGGCCATATATGCGCCCGCATTGGACCCGTCGCCCGCTGGCAATATATCGTCACGCACGCCCGCCAGCGTGGTGTCATAAAGCGCACGCCCCTTCGGTGTCAGGGCCACGCCACGCTGTTCTATCTCGCCGAAACGGGCGGTATGGCTGCCGATGGATGCTGTACCGTGTGCCGACGGAAAGTTGACCGTTTCTTCCAGTGCCTTAAAAGATGTTTGCCGCAGCAAAATGGGGCATTTGCGGGGCGGCGGCCCTTCGACCACGGCTTTGGCGGGCAGGCCGCGGGTAATCATTGCGGCCTGTGCCGCGTCGATATCCAGCGTGCGCGGCGTCAAGTGATTGATGTGCGGCCCCTTGAACGAAACCACGTCGGCGATCAGGCGGTGGGCGTCATTCAACTTTTCAAAGGTTTCAATATCGACACAGGCATCCGCGTGCCACCGAAAGGTTTCAAGGACTGCGGCGACAAAACGCGTCGCATCCTCATCTGATAACCCACCGTCACTTTCGGCCTTTGATGTCAGCGCAATGGCTTCATCGTTGAAGATGTTCCGTTTGGCCAAAATTGCAGCCGCTTGGTCGCGTAGATTGGCATCCTTGATCAGCTCAAGCCGAAGCAGGGATGTAAAAACACGGAACGGGTTCGCCGCGAGAGCCGCGCGGGTCAGGGGCCTGAACGCAGTGGAATGCACAGGCACCGAGGCAGCGGACAAATCATAATACCCGACCGGATACATGCCCATTACCGCGAAAACACGGGCCATCATGGCCAGTTCCGATGCTGTACCCAGACGGATGGCGCCATGACGCTCCTCTGAAATCCGGGTGGTGTCTTCGTCCGGTGTCAGGTTCAGCGTGGCGGCCGCAGGGCTGGCCAATGTCGCCGCATTCGTATCGTTGACGATTTGCAGCAAATCACCATAAGCAGGGACTTCGGTGCGGTACATCGCTGACATAGCAGCAGAAAAGTTGGCGCGAATAGCATCGGAACGGGCAAATGACGCTGTCATCTTAGGGCTTCCTTGGGATTACATGTGCATATCATAACCACGGTTTGCGGCCCCTGAACAGCCCGCGCCACAGGCTATTTGACGCGGGCGACAATCCCGGCGGTCAGGGGTACTGCCATCATGAGAACCGCCACGATCCAGAAGGCCGTCGGCAAACTGGTCACATGTGCGGCAAAGCCGATCAATGCCGGCCCCAACAGAATTCCTGCATAGCCAACGGTGGTTGCCGACGCGATCGCTAACCCTGCTGGCATCACTTTTTGGCGGCCTGTTGCGCTAAAGATAACGGGCACCACATTTGCGGCCCCTAGCCCGATCAACACAAATCCGCCCATCGTCAATAATGCCCAAGGGGCCAAAAGCGTGACCGCGATCCCCATTATTGTGACGATGCCTCCTCCAACCAACACCCGGAATTCACCAAGCGCCGAGACAATGCGATCACCCGTCAGACGGGCTATTACCATCGCAATCGAAAACAGCATATAGCCCAAACCTGCGTTTTGTGGCGCGGCCATCGCGCGGTCGATAAGCAGTAGCGCGCCCCAATCCAGCACCGCGCTTTCAGCCAGAAATGCGATGCCCGCCAAGACGGCCAGCAACAGAACAATGCCCCGCGGAAAGCTGAAACCATGTGCTTCTTCGGGGCGCGCCCGCAAGAGACGCGGGCCGGCAAACGCGATCATGAAAAGCGCCAACGCCGCCCCTATCACACTTGCGGAAAACGGGCCAAACCCGACAGATAACACGAACGTCGTGAGCCCCGACCCGATGAATGCCCCGACACTGAACATGGCATGAAAGCCTGACATCAACGGGCGGGATTCCTTGGTTTCGACCTCAACCGCATGCACGTTCATTGACACATCCAACGTTCCTAAAGCAGCGCCGAACAGCAGCAAAACAGCACCAAGCACCACACTGCTACCCGATATCGCCAACAATGGAAGCGTCGCAACCATTCCCAGACCACCCAAAAGGACCATTGATCGTGCTCCGTATCTGGATGCCAGAAATCCGGTAACAGGCATTGCGGTCACCGATCCAATCCCCAAACACAACAATAGTAATCCCAGCTCTGCCTCGTCGGCGCCGACACGTGCTTTGACATAGGGAATAAGCGGCGCCCAACATGCCATCGCAAATCCCGCCGCCAGAAACGCCAACCGTGTGGCCAGCCGGGCCGGAGCCGTCACAGATAGATCGATCATTTTCTATGTTCTTTCTTTATATTTTTCTGGCTGGCGCGGAGCATTGGGTTGTCGCTATGCGCGCTTGCAGGGCGGCAAGATCTTTGGGCGCGACATCATGTTCCACCAGCAGGTAATCTGCGCGTGACATCGCGCCAATCACATAAGGCGCCGTGGTTCCGATTTTTTCTGTGGTCACCATCAGGATTGTGGCCCGTGATCGTTCCAGTAACTGACGCTTGAATGCCGCATCATCCGGATCAAACGCCGCAAAGCCGACATCGGGGTGCAGCGCACATGTACCAAGAAAACATAAATCAAAATGAAAATGGGTCAGCGAAGCTTGGGCCAGCCCATCAACACTTCCCCCCACATGCGGCGATACTTTTCCGCCGATCAAATGCAGCGTGATATCAGTGCGGTGCGCAACCGCTGCGGCGACGGCCACCGCATTTGTAACGACAATCAACCCGGCGTCTTGCGGCAAAAACGGTGTAATCTGCGCCACTGTACTGCCTGCATCCAAGAACACTGTCTGCCCCGGTTTGATATGCTGTGCGCCCGCATGGCAAAGCGCGACTTTGCGGTTTAAATCTTGCTGATTGCGCTGTGCCACTGGCGTATGCGCACGCGAAATCGGCAGCGCACCGCCGTAAACGCGCTCGCATTTTCCTTCGGCAGCCAAGGCGCGCAGATCGCGACGAATGGCATCATCAGACACATGAAATTCATGCGCCAAAGCACCCGACAACACGGCCTGACCGTCCGCGATACGTTGGGCGATGACTTGCCGCCTATTCTCTGGGATAAAATTTGGCTCACGCATAAACGTACATAAACGTGCACAAACAAGAACAGTCAACACAAATCGTGTTTATTCTTCTTCCCCGTCAGGACGCTGTCACTTTTTAGAATTGGCCTGCCGCCGAGGCATATCCCCCCAAGCGTGATTACCGCGAATGAACTGCCAAAAACCTTGCAGGCGCCATATACTGTTGAGCTGCCGGTAACCGAAGTTTTCAAAAATTGCCGCAGCTCCCAGCCTCGCCAAATCACGCGCGTTTGGTGTACGCCGTAGCTCCGCTTCTTCCAAAATCAGCGCGCTTACGCTGAAAAACACCCCGAAAACGATGAAAATCGCGGTGAATGCCAGAATGAAAGGCGTGTTTAAAACACCCATCGCCCAAAACAGCGGAAGCAAAATAAATCCGGTAACTTCTGCAATGGGCCCAATGACATCAACAATCAGGTTATGCGGCAAGCTGATTAACCCAAAGCGGCCATAACGTGGATTAAAAACCATCCCCTTGTTCTTGCAAATCACTTGAAGTGCGCCGCGCTGCCACCGCTTTCGTTGCGTTGCCAATACCTTGAGCGTTTCCGGCGCCTCAGTCCAGCAGACAGGTTCAGGAACATATCGCATCGAATAGGGACGATTTTGATCGCGCATGTGACGGTGCAGCTTCACCACATAATCGTAATCCTCGCCATGTGAATCCTTTGAAAAACCGCCGACTTCCAGCGTGAGATCACGACGAAATATGCCAAATGCGCCGGAAATGATCGACAGCATTCCCCAATGGCTCCACGCGAGACGTGTCACCAGAAAGGACCGGATGTATTCAAGGCTTTGCACCAGCGGGATAAAATTCGACGGGAGGCTTGTATCAACAACTTGGCCTGCGCGCACCGTGCACCCGTTAAGGATGCGAATTGTACCACCGACAGCCACTGTTTCGGCAGGGTTTTCCATAAACGGCCGGACCGACCGCAACAATGCCTCAGGCTCCAGTAAAGAATCTGCATCAACCACACAAAACAACGGATTGCGTGAAAAATTGATGCCCGCGTTCGTTGCATCAGCCTTCCCCTTGCCGTTTTCTTTATCGATAACAATCAGGCTGGGATATTGCTGCGATTTATACACCCCCCGCACCGGCGCATGTTCAAGGCTAAGTTCATGCGCACGGGTCACACGTTGCAACGAAAACGCTGCAATAAGTTCGTCTAACGTGGCATCTTTCGACCCGTCATTAACCACCACAATCTCAAGTTCGGGATAGTGAAGGAACAACATAGAGCGCACATTCGCTACGATGGTCTGCTCTTCATTATATGCGGGCACCACCACGCTCATCGGAATAGTGACGTCGGAAATGAGCATTTGCCACGTTGATTCCGTATCTTCCGCCATGGAATGGCGACCTAATTCGCGCCAAGCAAAAGGTAATTGCACAAGGCTGATCAAGTTTTGCGCAAATCCTACAGTAAAAATGGCCCAAGCCAGCGCGCGCAACCAAACGATGTGGGCATGTCCAAATTCGACGACACCATGCCAAATTTCTACGATCATTTTTCACCACCCATTTCTGCGAGAACCTGCAAGGCAATACCGGCTGCGACATCGTCACCCGAAGCTGCAACGCGCAATAGAACAATGCCGCGGTCTCCGAACCCAAAGATCGCCTGTGCAGAGCGGAATCGCACCCACCAGGCCTGATCCTGCAAACCTTCAACAAGTTTGGGTAAAGTACTATCCGCCCGGATCTTTCCCAGTGCTTTTGCTGACTGAACGCGGACACCAGTTTCCGTGTCGTTCATAAGTGATGCAATTTTGTTTCCAGCCGCAGGATCACCAAAATCGCCCAGCGCCGCTACTGTACGAGATCGAATTTCGGCGTCGGGGTCATCAAGAAACGGGATGAGAAACGGAACCGAAACAGAATTACCAATAGCGCCCAGCGCCATGATAGCGGCCACACGCGCACTTTGATTTTCGCGTTTTGTTCCGGTGAACGCTGTTTTATCCTGCGCACCTTCGGCAAGAACGTGCAGCGCAGGAACCGCCGGGTCACCGAATTTCTTCAGCACATCCGCCAGCATCAACATATTGGTTTGGTTCGAATCGCGCAGCCGAACAATGCTGTCGAACACCAACTGCCCCTGAGCGCGGTTCGCCAACCCGCGCAAGGCTGCTAGCTGAATGTAGGGGTCTTTTGATCGTGCTTGGGTGACTAAATGGTGCAGCGTTTCATCATCATCGAAATGCGCCATCAACGTTAACGCCTGAATACAGGCACCACGGCTGCCCTCTGTCACCGCTTTTTCTAAATATGACCCCAGCCCCCATACCCCTAAAAGCGTAACAATGCGCGCCGAGGTGTTTCCCTTAATGGCCCGCATTGTATCAAGCGCGATTGACACAACAATGCGCGCGTCACCGCCCTGAAGAACCGGTAAATCAACACTGTCCAGCTGTACCGGGCTTCGCAGAGCTGCATGAAAAATTTCCACTAATTCGCCACGGCGTAATTCGCCCGCGGCTTGTTGTTTTGCAGAATGGTGGCGTCGCAAGATAAGCATATACAGAAAACAGCATGCCAAAACGGACATGCCAAGTGAGGTACGCCATATCCACGTCAGCAGAAACTGCTCAAACTCCACCGCGCCTCTCCTATACCAAGTCGTTTCGCGGAGGCAGCAAACCGCGATTGGCCAGCATGCTGGCCACACGGTGGTCATAATTGACGGGCTGTGCTTGGGTCATATCAATCGTGCGCAACGCGCAATCAGTTCATCCGGGTTGAATGGTTTTACGATGTAATCAGCCACACCCAATTCGAACCCTTCGAGAATGTCTGTTTCACGGCGCCGTGCCGTTAGAAATACAACTGGCGTGTCTTTCAGGTGGGGGGTAGCACGCATTTTTTGCAGTACGATTGAACCATCAAGCCCTGGGAGCATGCGATCAAGCAATACCAAATCAGGCGACTTTTCGGCCATCATCACCATCGCATCGGACCCATCATACGCAACCTGCGCCCTGTATCCTGCCGCAATAAACCGCCGCTCCAGCAGGTCGCAAATCGACCTGTCGTCATCAACAATCATGATAGTCATCATGAGACGCTTTAGGCGTGTTTGAATTTTGGTTGCGACTTCTTTGACGTTGTAAGGTTTGATGACATAATCAACCGCTCCCGCCTTCAAGCCGCGCATGATACTATTAGGCTGTCGCGCTGCGGTAACCATCACAACAGGAACATGTGACAGCGCGTCCAGTTTTTTCATTTGCTCTAATACCATCAATCCAGAGATCGCACCCGGCATATTATGGTCGAGCAGTACCAGATCAGGAGTATCACAAAGCATAATGTCCATGGCCTCGCTTCCGCTGGACGCCACAATAACGTCTGCGACATCGGTCACCAACGCCGCGAGGATGGCGCGCGCAGAAGGGTCATCGTCAACGATCAGCACATTCAGTCGGTTGGGCAGCGGATCACCCAATTTGGCCACACTGTCGCCGTGATCGTCAGTCGCTTGATCATCAGGCGGCACGTGAAAAGGCCCATCCGCGTCAGGCGCGTATGCAGCCGTGCATGTGACAACAAGCTTCTGAACCTCAAGAATAATTTCAGCCTCGGTCGCTTGTGGTTCATCCACAATCAGCCGCTCCAAGCGCGTTGCGCTTTCGCTGATTTCAGGGAAGCCATAGGTTGCGCCGCTACCTGACAGCTTGTGAGCAAGACTGGCAAGCCCTTCGTAATCTTCCGGCGTCAGAGCGCGACTTTGCTGATTTTGCTGAACATCTGCCAGCAAAGATCTCTTTTCCATCACACTTTCAAGGTAACGGGCGCGCAGCGTAAACATCATTTCTTGGGGCAGCGTGGCATTTATGCTCATTGACCCACCTCAGGCGTGCATTGGAGATTCCTTAATTGGTGCGCGTCCACTGAAGCACCTCCTTGAGCTGGGATGGTAGGAGCATGGGGTCAAATGGTTTATGAATCACTGCGCTTGCCCCTAGTTCGAGGTACTCGGCAACTTCGTGGGCCTGTACACGCGCCGTCATAAACACCACTGGAATGCCTGCTGTATTCCGGTTTTCGCGCAGCGCTTTGAGAGTAGCAGGGCCACCCATTTGCGGCATCATAACGTCAAGCAGTATCAAATCGGGTTGCGTATCCTCAGCCGCCCACACCGCGTCAGATCCGTTTGTAACACTGGAAACAGTAAAGCCGCCAACCATCTCAAGCGCTAGCGTTGCCACACTCAAGATATCTTGTTCGTCATCCACACACAGGATGTGCGGCATTGTCTCTTCGCCAACCGCTTGTGGCGATGACGTTTTGGACCAGCCCGCGCTGACAGACCCAACCCGTTGCGGCGATGCACAGTCGACGGCATCATACCGCAGTGTGTCTTTTGGCTGAGCCAAAAAAATTACACCAGGGACGCTTTTTCGTATAAATGTGTTTAAGTCGGCATTCGAACTGCGGCTTTGCATCACTTTGCTCTCCTCACTGCATTTCAATTTCAAATTCAGGTTCAGTGGGTTCAAATCCTGTTGGCGCTGCCAGCGGGAAGCTGACCCAAAATGTCGTGCCCCGGCCAAAGATGGACTCAAAGCCGATTTCACCAGCCATCCGCTCTACCAGCCGCTTGCTGATCAAAAGCCCAAGACCCGTGCCGCCCTTCTGACGGGTCGGCGAAGCGTCCGCTTGGGCGAATTTGGAAAAAATTCTGCTTTTGAAATTATCCGAAATTCCGATGCCCTGATCACGAACGCGTATCCACACCTTCTTTTCAACAACTTCGGTTGAAACCACCACTTGGCTACCCGCAGGGGAGAATTTCGCCGCATTCGAAATAAGGTTGGTAAGCACCTGCATCAAACGCAGTGAATCCACCATCACCTCTGCATCGCTTTCGCACTGCTGAACCTGCAGCGTTACACCATGCGTGTCTGCAAACGGTCTGTTTGCTTCCATTGCTTGGGCAACAATCGGTCCAAGTTTCTGATGGGATATTTCGAAATGCATTTCGCCAGAATCGAGCTTGTCGATATCTAGAATGTCGTTGACCAAAGCAATTAGTCGCTCGCTGTTTTTATGTGCGATTTTAATGAGGTCGAGGATGTTCTGTGGCAGCGCACTGCTCATCGCGCCAACAACCAGACCAAGCGAACCGCGGATAGAGGTCAGCGGAGTTCGCAGTTCATGGCTCACCGTTGAAACAAACTCGCTCTTGAGGCGATCCATTTCGCGGCGATCAGAAATGTCCTCAACCTGTTTAATGGTGTAGTCAGGTGTACCGTCCGGTTTACGCACGATCGACACGCTGACCTTTGTCCAAACAACGTTTCGTGTCTTGGAAATAAACCTCTTTTCCAGCCGGTACGAAGAGATCTTTCCCGCCACAAGATCGTCCATTAAAGCCAAATCTTTTATGAGATCATCTGGATGGGTGAGTTCGCGGATTGTCGACCCCAGCAGTTCGCCTTCGTCGTAACCCAAAACGTCACAAAATGCTTTATTTACGCGCAAGCACGCGCCTGCGGGGCACACCAGAACCATCCCGATCGAAGCTAACTCCATCGCCTGACGAAACGTTTGTTCGCTCGCCTCCAGGGCATTTCGGGCTGTTATGCGTTCCGTGATATCCCTGATGCTGCCAACAAATCCACGTTCGGAGCTCAACCCGATTTCGTTAACGAACAGCTCCATAGGAAATATCGACCCATCTTTACGCTGCGCCGTCACTGTTCGCCCGGCCGCAATGGGTTTTGCGCCAACCTTTTTGAAAAATGTATGGAGGTATCCGTCATGCTCGCTCCGGTATGGCTCTGGCATCAGAATATTGACATTTTGCCCAATGACTTCTCCAGCGCGATACCCGAATATGCGTTCGGCCGCGGGGTTAAACCCGCGAATTTGGCCGACGGGCGATATACTGACAATACCGTCGACGACGGTATCTAAAACCGCCTGCAAGCTACGGCGCGCCTCGACAACTTTGCGGGTTTTCAGCGCGACTTCTTCCTGAACAAGTCCGTTTTGCCGCACTGTCATTAGAAAAATAAATGCAAGTAGCCCCGTCAGCGCCGCCCCCCCAAGAAGGATCAACTTAGACAATGGGTCATTTGATAATGACTCGAAACGAGCGCTACTTTTCCAGACCAACGTCCACGTCTGTTGCATGACCTCAATCTGACGTGTCCGCGTGAATAGGGGCTCACTTGCGGTGTCGCCGTTCGCAAGACTGGTGTAGATGAGTGTTTCCGGGCTGGCGACAGCGCCATCGAAGACCTCGATATGAATGCTATCGCCCTGACTAAGCGTCAGGTTTTGCAGAAAGTTTTTGCCAATAAATGGGGCATAGATCCAGCCCAGCGTTGCGTCTCGGCGTTGCCCCGGCGTCGCGACAGGCGCATCTGCCTTGTAGATTGGCAGCAGCAGAAGAAAGCCGGGTGTCTTTTCGGAATCCTGAACCAACAAAATTCGCTTAGTGATAGTCGAACGACCAGTTTCCATCGCCGTAATGGCGGCCTCACGACGGTTTTCTTCGAAGGCTATGTTCAAGCCTTGCGCCGGAAGGTTGATATCCAAAGGCTCGATAAACGTGATAATAAAATTCGCGGGGTGATCGCCTTCTGGCTTAACGTTGAAATCAGGCGCACCGTCTGCCTTTGTCTGTTCAAGGAACGCAACCAGATCTTCGTCGCGGACATTGGCGATATATCCTATGCCATTTATGCCCGGAAACTGTGTGCGGATCTGAATTACGTCGACGTAATGCCGCCACTCATGACTGCTAACCTGGCTTAATGTGCTAAATAGACCGACCCCCGCTAAAAGAGACTGCTCGTATGATTTCATCTTGAATTGGAGCGCGCTTTCGCTCTCGGCCGCGAGCGCATCAAAGCGACTTTGGTCGCGTTGATCGGCCCGAATTGAGACGGATTTCCATGACATCAGCGTCGCGCCAACGGAAAAGATCAAGATGAAAATCATCAGAAAATGACTGATACGCGGCGAAACGTATTCAGACCTGATTTGCCGATAAGCGCCAACCAGCGACAAAAATACCGGGGTAAACACCAGCGCCCCAACAGCATTACCAGTGAAAAACAGCAACCACGTTTGGGTAATCCCATCTGTGGTGTTCACGCCGGTCGCTGCGACGATCAACGCACTGACAAGCGAGAACAACAAAGCCAGACCGGCAATGCCCAAAAAGGTCTTTGTGAAAGGCAATGCCTTGGCTGCGGTAGGTTGACGTCTGACTAATTTTATCAAGCGCGACGTGGTCCACGCGAGTGCCGTGGCGCTTGATGACACACCAAAAGCACATACGCCCCCCCAAAGAGGGCCATCTGCAAGCTGACCATAAAACACCGGTGTCAGATAGCCGAGCAGCATTCCGATCAGGACAGCCGGAACGCTTCTGCTGCCGAGCGTCAAAAACGCGCCCAGCGCGATTCCCGTCGGCGGCCAAAGGAACGTCGCATATGCACTTGGTTCGGCAACGGCGATCATGGCGGCACCCGACAGCGCCACCATCGCTGCCAGAAAAACGTGCTGACAAGCAGAGATTACGCGTTTTGATGGGACATCGTTAGCCAATCGTACTTTGCCTCGCTCCACTATGCGCGGGAACTAAACCCTTGCTTCGTGCAACAATATTTCACAAGACGCCTTAAGGATGTGTGTATGGTTTTGGCAAAACCGGGAGGAAGGCGTCCCCGTATGTGCGTTAGAACGGCCTGCGTTATGTCCAACGTTGCGCCAACCGAGCAAAGATCAACTGCTCAAGGATCTGCATCCCCTGTACAAACAGACACCTCCAAATGCACAACAGCGGCAGCACAGTCGCTGTGAAGCTGCAAGGAGGCGCCTCACCTCTATAATGGCCGCCATTCAATATGGGGGCCATAGGCTTGGACGCTAGTTGATTTCCCAAATATCTTTAACTTCGGGAAATTCATTTAATACATAAGCTTTAGTACTGGCCGTCATTGCACGAATGTCGTCCAATACAATTGAAGGTATTTGTACTTTTTTACTGATGTTGACCTTTTCCTCAAGGTTCATATCGTCTTCCACAAAATCACTTATCCCCAAGGCAGTATTCAGCTCTTGGAGTGCCGCTTTTTTGTTTTGCATGATTCTTTCAAAGAACATAAAGGTTATATCTTCTTCCTTAAATGAAGCACGTAGGTCTGCAATAGTGCTCCGATAATCACCCAAGTCCTGAAGAAACCTCAGCCGGGCTAATTTCCTCCATTCGTCATTTGATAAATTTGTTTCGTCTATTTTAAGCATCTGAATATGATAGCTTAGAGCCGATTTTAGCCTGGCTGCAGGCTCGCGCATCACAAAGATAATTTTTTGATTTTCGGATAACCGCTTTACGTGATCGTACCCAGGCACCCCAATTTTTGCATACTCGGGTGAGAAGTCAGCGCAAAACCGTTTTTTTTGTGGCCTAAATTGACGCAGGTACCATTCGTCATCTACACCAGATAGCAGACCTCTAACACCTTGATCTCCAGCGCCCGCACCATCAACCGACTCAGCAATAAAATATTGGATCAATCGGTCAGGATTGTTCTCAAGCATTTTCTTGAGATGGAACACCTTTCTTTGCGCGATCAGGTTACTACGGTTATGTATTGTGCTGAAATACTGGACTTCTTTATTGAAAGAAAATTGGATATCAGGATGATTATCCAATTGCTTATAAAGCCATGTTGTTCCAGCTTTTTGAGCCCCAACACAGAGCAACAAGTTTTCTATTTTATTTTTCATTTTCAAGAAGTCACCTTGCAATTTTGGACGCTATATTGCGCTTACAGCACGTTCTAAGGCCTTTAGGTGGATATTGCGAACGGCGAGAGTATCAGCCAAATGATGATCCATAGTGGAAGGCAGAAAATCCCACTTCAGTCGCAGATTTGTGGCTGAGGTGTTTTGTGTTTCAGAAACTATGTCGAAGTAAGCACCGCCTAAATTTCGCACCGCACGCTCAAGCTCGCGATTGAATGAGATATGAAATCTATTTTGATCTATTTCTGAATGCAAGCATTCAGAAAGACTACTCATTATCGCAGAGTCATTAGATTCATCAATAATCCTACTTACATAATCGAGTGTAAAAATTTTGCCTGTGAGCGCAGTTAAATTTACACCCTTGACTACAATTTTCGACACGTCAAAAGGCAAGCTTTCAATGAAGTTCATATATATCTCTATTAGCCAATCAATGTATTCTTCTTTATTTATTTTATCTCTTTTGACAATTTTTCTATAGTAATACCCCAACTCTAAATCCACCTGACCAAAACACAAACAAAGTATATCGGCGTCGACAGATCCGTTCAAAACCCTAGCTTTAGTATCTAAAGTCGACTGTTGCGGTCGAAAGCCAGCTAAAGACGCCGATGTTACGCTTTCACCAGAAATCACATAATGCTGGTTTAAGCGGCCAATTCTACCTAGTTGGTGCGGCTTGCAGAAGAAGTATCGACTGTGCGAGTCTCCGAACAACGCAATTTTCAAATCAAAGACTCCATCAAAAACATGTTAACTTTGCTTTCTGTGTGGCAGCGGGTTAACAATCATATACTGCTTCACAACATAGCATTCATTTTGGGTGCGCATCAACTTATCTCGAAAAGAAAATGCTTCTAAAAATTCATCCACGTCAGCGAGTGTTTCGATCACGTTGCGCCACAAAAATCTGATGATCGTTCGGCTTGAGAAACGCGTAGTTTTCATCAAATTTGTCCAGCGCATCAAAAAAGCGCGCATAGGTCGCGGATGTGTGGCCGCCAGTCCGCGCCATCTCTACCAAGTCAGGTATCGTTGGGGTCTCTGTCCACGGCTGCCAGCCAAGGTCCTCGATGATGTAGAGACCCCCGGGGTTTAACCTGCTCGCCAATGTCTCGAAGGCAATACGTTGATGCGACGGCGCGTGCGACCCGTCATCAATAATGATGTCGAACGTCGGATTTCCAAGCTTTGCTAATGCGTCCGCGATCTCTTGGGGGTTTGATTGGTCAGCGGTGCCCAGCGTGACACGGTCCGGCACTTTTACACCGCTTGCGTCGACAATATCCAAACCGAAAATCTCGGCTTTGGGGAAATAGGCTAACCACATGTCGATCGATGGCATCGCGTCGATCCGGTTCCGGTCGTGCGCGCCAACATTCAAGCCAATTTCCAAGATCGATATATTTTCATTCCGCCGCGGTGAAAAAAGCGCATCATAGGCAAGCGTATATGCATGCGGGGATTCAGTCACACAAAACAGGGTTCCCTTGTCACTGTGTGCGCGGTTCGCCAGTTCGGTTAGCGGATCATTCGCATGGAACAGTGCCGATATCACCTCTAGTCCGGTGCGAGAGATGGCGTTTTTATTGTGCGCACATACCTGCATGGTGATGGACATATCTTTTACGTCGCGGTCCGACGTCACCGTCAAAAAATGACGTCCCGTGCCGTTGATCGTTTGCACGGTGCATCCAACCTCGACCCCACCGTCACGCATCGAAACCGTCAGCCTGACCGGGTTGGGGTTGGGGTTCCTTAGCTTTACGACCATGTTAAATGTCCGATGGCCGGAAGGAACGTCTGGAAACGACTGCGACACCTCGAGCGGATCGATGTGCGGCGGGTTTGGATGCAGAAACCACTTGAGATCCAGCAGGCTACCGGAAATGTTTGAAAACTCGTTGCAATTGCGCAGGTGAACTGAAGACGCAACGCCAGTGTACCCAAGCGCGTGTCGTGATACGGCGGTGTTCTGGGCCGCTTTCCGAAACAGCGCGTTTTTGGAATTATATAGCACGATACGCCACCCTATGTGTTGATAACATCTGAACCCACTTTATTGTCTTATGTTCCAACACGGCTTACGCGTCGATATCATATCGCCCTAACAGGGCGTCTCTGTCCAGCGTACCGTCATAGGCGCCCATCAACTGATCCACATGCCATGACAGCGTCGGTAGCGGCGCCAAGTCATCAAAGAAGCTCCGCCTAAGGTCGCGGCTCTTGACGAGTTTAAGCAATTTTTCCTGAAAATCCGTAGCCGACGCGTTTTGATATGTGAACGTCTTGGGCTGACTAAAGAGTTCCGACGCACCCACGAAGTCTGACGTGAGTGAAGGTGTACCAAGCGCCATCATCTCGTAAGTCACCTGATTAAAGGTCTCCGGCCAAATCGATGGTACAATATTGAGATCAATTTGGTGTGCCAGCGCTGGCAGCTCTGGCCTTTGATAACCCTCGATGATTTCAACGCGTTTAAACCGTTTTGTAAGTTTAAGCAGGCGACGGCGCAAATGGGCGTTTGTCCGACAGACAATGATCAACCGAACGTTTTCGCGTAGGAATTCATTATCGAAATCCTCGAACGTTTGAAGAAGGAATGGCAGGCCCTTGGACGCAATACTATAGCCAATAAAGGATATTGTTACCTCGGATTTGTCTGTTTTGCTATCGAACGCTTCTAGCATCTGCTGAGGTGATCTGTGCAAATCCATCGCAAGCGGCAAAGGGACAATGTTGTCGATGTCCTCGCCGATACGCTGCACAGTCTGGCGCACCAGATTAGATACAGCGAATACCAGATCAACCTGTTTGCTCAGTATCGTGCTGTTGGTGCGGCGCCACTCGGCGAACTCTTTTGCTTCCGCAGACAATCCGTCCAGGTTTCCCAGATGAGGAACAGACGAACGATCCTCGAGGTTGATGGGTTCCCATTTACCTGGAAGCTCGCGCTTGCGTGACCAATTCTTAAAGCGCTTCTTGATGCCGGCTTTAAAATCTAATGCCAAGTACCGAACGGCATTTCCTAGTTGAAGAAGGCCCATGAAGGAACCAAATGCAAAGTTACCGATAGGCCGCCCCGCAAAGCCATTTCTGACAAGAGTAGAACCCAACCGTTCGCGCCGTATAATCGCGTTCATGGAGCGTTTACCATTTAGGCACCCAATACATTTGGTCCCATCCATGAAATCTTCGCAAAATTTCTCGTTCTGATACAAAAGTTCGATCTGCGGACAGTAGGGCATATAGTTGTGAAGGGTATAGATGACCTTCATTTCCGGGAAAGCTGTCTGTAGCGCCATGATATGTGCGCTAATACCCTCCAAACTATGAATGTGGAGGGCGTCAAACGGGCCGTGTTGAGATATAAAATCCTTCATGACGCGGTAGGTGACAGCATCAGTCCGCCATTTGCTGATTGAAGCAAATGCATCATGCGCCGGCGCCTTGATCGTCGAATTAATAATGCGATAGCTTTTAACGCCATCGGCAGAGAACATATTTTTTGTTTTCTGTACGTAGGGTCGACGCTTTAACACATCAAAATGCTGACCCGACCCAATAAAGGTAATGTCAACATTTTCGCGCGCTAGCAGCTCGGGAATTATATTTCGCAGGTACACCGACACACCGCCGCCGCGCCCCTGCGCATCATCGAACTGTGTCCAGTTATAGATCAGAACTTTCATTTTATTAGGAATTCCCTAGCTTAACATTTCAACCACTACCAACCGAACTCCTGTCAGGTCGACGTTTTTGCCCAACGATTAACTATTGGGTTTAAAAAACCCAATTTCGTGCCTTTAAAGGATCCCTGCAACCAAACATCATCATTCCTAAGGTGTTTTAGTGCAAATAAATCTTTTGGACTGACCCACTTCAGAATACCCTTGTGTTCTACCGATGCATTTCCAAAATCATGTTGCATTTCCCGCATGGCACGCACTTGTCGCGCTGTCGGGTTCACTGAAAACGCAAGGAGCCTGCTTTTGGCAACGGCGTGAACAGTACTCAAATCAACATTTGATAGGATAATTTGATCCATCAGGCTTTCACAGCGTTGCAGAATTCGATCTTGGACCATTTTTCGATGTTCAACATTTGATGGCGCGGAAAAGTCAGGGGTAATTTTTCCGTCTTGATCTTTTTTGTATCCGCGCAAACGCCCAAGGTTCGGTTCAAGCGCGAAAGGCTCTAACCAACCAAAGTTCATGAGCGCTGGTTTATCATTGTCGTCAGCGTGATTCAATATAAAGCCAGGGTTAAACGCCACCCCCGGATGCATTTCTCGCATATTGTTTCGATAAAATCTGTTCGTTGCAAAAAACTGGCAATGTATCTGGTTCGCCGAGAACCTCATCAAATTGCTGTTCTGCGTCATATGCTGCGACAAAAATTTTACGATCGTTCCAGAATATCCGATGTCTACCATGCCAATTTTCGAATATTCTGTGACCTTCTGTTGCTGCAGGTATTTTAGCACAGTATCGCGTTTCGTCCGCATTAGTTTTTCAAAGGAGTGACGGACGGTAGCGTCGCTCATCAAATACGCCGTGGTATCAGCAAAGCCTGTGACATCAAGAGAGTTTACAACCCGCTGCCGTTCCTCCGGCTTGAGGTCCGGCAGATCACCAACGTCGCATGAAAATGTAGAAAGAAGGTTGCGCAGCGACAAAGGCTTTCCGCTCAGCCACGAAACCGCGTGCTGCGCCCACCCCAGATGATACAGGTTTTCATAGGTCAAAAGGATTGCCGACACCCTGTTGATCGCTAAATCGCTGCTAAACGTGTCTAACGACGGTATCATCGGCAGCCGACTATTCACAATGCGTGCAATTTTCCTGAATACCAATCCGTCCCTTGAAAGGTAGTATTGATGGTCAAGCTTTTTCCGACTTGCATAACTAAGCAGTTGTATTGAGAACGATAGAAATGCAGGGGCTATGACACCATCAATTAGCTCCTCCAACGCATTTTTTCCTTTTTTGGAAAAGATCCCGTCGGCCATTTGTCTTTGCAGGACATCCGAAGTTGCGATAACAACATCGGTTTTATCTTGCGTCAAACGCTTTACTTCGAAATTGCGATTGTAATAGTGCAGTGAATTCCAGCCATGCGCGCGCGGCTTAACGAAGTCGTTATTGAAATTGTCTCCGATATGCAGGCAGCCCGCAGGATCCAATTTCAGCTTGTCACGCACGCGATCGAACAAAACACCGGAATGCTTTGTTACACCCTCTTCAGCTGAAACAAAAACATGATCGAAAAAATCTGATATTCCCAAGTGCTGTAAAATTTCAACGATAGCATCTTCGCGATGATACATGTCTGAAATAAGAATTAACCGCTTATCCAATCGCTTAATTAGTTTGGCTATGGGGACAAAGTCAGGGTCTACATAGAGCGTTGCACACTCTTGCTTTACTTCAAATTCCACCAGCTTGTCGACGGCCGTCTTCCTGTGCCGCCGCGAAGGGAAATAAGGGGTTAAACAATGATCAAAAACCTCTGATAGAACAATCTCATTTCTATTTTCATTTTTAATACTTCTCTGTTTAATTTTTTGTGATACCGCCCCGCGAGCAGATTGAAAAACCCAGGCACCCACATCGCCGTTTTCGCCAGCCACTGAGATCGAACCAAACTCAGAGGTTTTGTGGAATATCTGCCCCAAAGAAAGCCGTCGATGTACAACGGTGTCGAAAAGGTCAAAACTGATTGTATCGTATGCTGCGACGATGGGCTCGAGATCTTTTAGACTTAGAATATTATTCTGATCTGCCTTAACGACAGGGGTATTCTTTTCAACATTTTTAGAAATCCTGATCAGTCTAAGTTGTTCAACTTTCTTCACGATGCCCTCTCAAGGATAACTTTATAGTCTCTCCGCACCTATCTCTTAAGGATATGGCCACGTCGCTTTCTGCCCGTCATAGAAGATCACACCCCAGACTGCAATTCGCACTGGGCACAAACGTTGCGTAGACTGCACCCCGTCGCCAACCGAACGGCGCTTGCGTTCAAACAGCTCTGACATCTCTGGCCAAGGCAATAGAAGTTGTAAAGCATTGTATTAAATGTATTATTTTTACCCCCACCGTCCTTATCGCTGCATCGTCCCCTACCGCTGTCGTATCAGTTCGCCGGTCTCCATTGATATAATGGAGTGCATTTGAGACGACTTTTGCATCGGGATTTACTGAAACTTACATACGGATCGCCCCAAAACGGTTTGAATTTTCGATCTTTTTTAGTGCAGTGCATTCACGCAAAATCGGGCAAGCATGTCGTTGACAGCAGATGCTCTTGCCTGTTTGGTCACCAAGAACGCAAAGCTAGGCTATGAAATCACGTGCAGCAAAAAATCAGTATTTTCTCGTTTGATTTCTTTGACACCCTCATGACGCGAAACGTTGCGCGCCCAGAGGATGTTTTTGACCTGTTGTGCCTGCACGACAAGGCACCATCTTGGGTAGCAAGGCGCTGGCAGGCGGAACAAGAGATAATTCAGGCCGGCCGCGAGCCGCGCATCGAGGATATCTACGCCCTGATCGCGCCAGATTTTAGCGAGGCGCAGGTGTGGATGCAGGCAGAAATAGACCTAGAGGCGCGTCTGCTACGTGCACGGCCCGCTGGCAAAGCTCTGTTTGCCCAACGTATGAGCTTGGACCATCAGGGAATGTTTGTCACAAGTGATACGCCGCATAGCGCCACATCTATTCTGTCATTTTTCAACGGCGCGATTGATGATGTGAACGCTGAAATACTTACATCCGCGGACCAGGGATGCTCTAAACACAAGGGCAGTTTGTTTGGACGGCTTATCGAGAAATCCGGCAATAAACCCGAGAGCATCGAACACATTGGCGACAACCCTCGGGTGGATATCGCGGGCGGTGACAAATTTGGGCTGAAGACAACTTTGCTACATGCCCCGCTGGATAACTATCTTGGACACGATCAACATGCTCGTATTTTCAGGCCGCGCGCGTCTAAGCTGACGCCCGCAGAGTCAGTGGCAATAGGCGTGATAAAAAACCGCTTTTTCGATACGCCGCAGCCCAGCCCTTTTGCTGGCAGCCTCGTGCAATTTGGTTACATGGCCTACGGTCCACTTTTCCTTTCGATCGCGATATGGCTCATCAATCAGGCCCGGCTGAAAGGTGAAAAAACTGTGTTTTGCCTGTCGCGTGATGGCTACATTATCGATCACTTTGTCAATCGTATATCAGCGCAATACGCGCTGCCCGAGACATCGACATACCTGTACGCCTCACGTCAGGTGTCGAAAATGCTCGATATCCAATGCAATAATAGCTTGCAGGCGGCGCTTGCGGCAACGAAGGGCACCCCACGTCAGCGCCTAAAGGCGGTGCTGGGCCGCTCTGAGATAGGGGAAGAGAAAGACTGGGACAATATCAATGATTTGATTGCTGATATCGGCCCCGATATCTTGCAATATACCCATGAACAAAAAACACGTTACCGCGATTATCTTGTTCGCGAAGGCCTAGGGGAAGGTGCCGTGATCTTCGATATCGGGTATCAAGGCACCACGCAAAAGGCGCTTCAGGATCTGATGGGTGTGGATCTCTATGGAACCTATGTGGTGACTTTCCCAGAACTGCACCAGACCGTTGAAAACCACGCGACCTCGACAGCCCGCTTTATCGACCCTAAAACCGACCGCGAGCAAAATCGAAAGTTTATAAAATACCGACTGATGCATGAGGTGGTTTTTAGCGCTCCTGACGGGAGTTTCTGCGGGTTTGGACCCGACGCAGAACCACTATTTGCCACCGAACACGAAAACGCCGCGCTCACAGCCGTCCATCAGGGTGCCCGCATATTTTTGGACGATTTTCTGAACGCCTGGCCCTATGATGAGAAAAAAATAACCCTGACCCCAGACTTTGCGTTTGCGCATGTCCACCAGCACTTTGCATCGCCGTCGCACATTGATGATGTGAGAATGATGTCGCACTTGGTATTCGATAATTCGTTCGAGGGTTATGATCAAAAACCGATGGTTTCAGAGCACCCTCATCAAGGTTCGGTATCCGGTCTTTGGCGCGAGGGCGCGAAAGTACTTCGCGGGCAACCCACCGAGAACGTGCAGATAAGATTGCTCAAAAAACTTTTGGGACAAATGATCATAAGTATTTTTGTGAAGATGGTGCGCAGCGAATCCAAAAAGCGCAAACTACGCAACGATCCCCTGATGTTTTTCAGCGATACCAAGTCACGTTGGTTACAGCGTCTTGCATTTTTGTATTATTGAAGCTGACCTGGCCCCACAGCTCTCTCAATTATAATGAAAGTTTACGGGAGACGGTGACAACAGCGCCTCGGCAATGGTTTGGTGACATGGTCGGCGGAAATGTTCCGCCGACCATGATTTCTTAGTGATTTCGAACCTTAGAAATGGGCTGACAATGTGCCCGCTGGCTTTTCAAGCGGTGGGGCAAATTTGGTCAGATCGATCCCTTCCACGGCTGCGATGTATTCCGCGACGGTGGGTGTGCGACCCAAGATTGCGGACAGTACCACAACAGGTGTTGATGCCAGCAGTGACTCACCGGTCTTGCCATCGGCGTCTTCGACAACGCGGCCTTTGAACAACCGGGTCGAGGTCGCAAGAACAGTGTCGCCTTTGGCAGCTTTTTCTTGGTTCCCCATGCACAGGTTACAACCGGGACGTTCGAGATACAGAATATTTTCATATTCCGTACGTGCCGTGTTCTTTGGTGCCGTGTCATCGAACTCGAAGCCAGAGTACTTTTGAAGAACCGCCCAATCGCCTTCTTCTTTCAGCTCATCAATGATGTTGTAGGTTGGCGCCGCAACAACCAAAGGTGCTTTGAATGTGACTTCGCCTTGTGTCTTTTCAAGATTCCGCAGCATTTGGGCCACGATTTTTACGTCGCCTTTATGCACCATGCATGACCCGACAAAGCCCAAATCGACCTTCTTTTCAGCCTTGTAGTACGAAATCGGGCGGATCGTGTCGTGCGTGTAACGCTTGGAGACATCGGCGTTGGCGACGTCAGGGTCAGCGATCATTGGCTCGATAATTTCGTCAAGGTTCACAACAACTTCGGCGAAGTATTTCGCATTGTCATCAGGCGTCAAGGCTGGCTTTTCACCAGATTTGATCTCGGCAATCCGTTTGTCCGCAATATCGATCAAGCCCTGAAGCATCTGTGCGTCGTTTTCCATACCCTTTTCGATCATAATCTGGATGCGGTGCTTGGCGATCTCAAGAGATTCAACAAGTGTGTCGTCTTCCGAAATACAGATGGACGCTTTTGCCTTCATCTCGGCGGTCCAGTCAGTAAAGGTAAAAGCTTGGTCAGCAAGCAAGGTGCCAAGATGGACTTCGATGATGCGACCTTGGAACACGTTGTCACCAAATTGCTTCAACATCTGCATTTGCGTCGCGTGAACCACATCGCGGAAATCCATGTGGTCGGCCATCTTGCCTTTGAAGGTCACTTTGACAGATTCAGGGATGGGCATCGTTGCCTCACCTGTCGCCAACGCCAGCGCAACAGTCCCAGAATCGGCCCCGAAGGCGACGCCTTTGGACATACGTGTATGTGAATCGCCGCCAATAATAATGGCCCAGTCGTCCACAGTGATGTCGTTCAGCACCTTGTGGATAACGTCCGTCATCGCATGGTACACACCCTTTGGATCACGGGCGGTGATAAGCCCGAAATTGTGCATAAATTTCATGAGCTTAGGCGTGTTTTCCTGGGCTTTGAAATCCCAGACAGATGCCGTGTGGCAGCCCGATTGATACGCGCCGTCAACCGTCGGTGACAGGACAGTTGCCGCCATCGACTCTAGTTCTTGTGCTGTCATCAAACCGGTGGTGTCTTGTGATCCGACGATATTCACTTTGACCCGCGCATCGGACCCCGCGTGCAAAACCGTCCCGGGCGCCACGCCCAGCGCATTGACGTTGAAAATCTTTTCAACAGCCGTGAGGCCCTGACCTTTGTGGTGAATTTCTTTGGACGGTGCATAAGCCGATTTCAGTTCGACGCCCAGCGTTTCACAAGCAAAGCTTTGCAGCTTTTTGCCAAAGACAATGGCGTAAGAACCGCCCGCCTTCATGAATTCCACCTTTTGCGGCGTGAACGACGACGACATATCAACAAGCTCTTGATCGCCCGCGTCGTTATACAGCTTCTTTTCTTTGGTGTTGATTGTCAGGATGGTGCCTGTCTCTACAGAATATTTCTGCTCAAGAATCGGGTTTTCATCGTTGTTCAGGATCGGGTTACCGTCCGAGTCCAGTTTTTTGACCCAGTTTTTAAGGTCGATCCCAATGCCGCCGGTAACCCCAACAGTCGTCAAAAAGATTGGTGAAATACCATTTGTACCCGCAACAACCGGCGCATTATTCACGAAGGGGATATACGGGCTGGTTGGTTTGCCCGTCCACAACGCGACATTGTTCACACCCGACATGCGCGACGACCCAACGCCCATTGTGCCTTTTTCGGCAATCAGCATAACACGGGCGCCGGGGTGCTGCCGTTGCAGCGCTTGAATTTCGGCCTGTGCCTCCGGTGTGATCATACATTTGCCGTGCAGTTCGCGATCTGATCGAGAGTGCGCCTGGTTACCAGGAGATAGCAAATCGGTCGAAATATCGCCTTCTCCAGCGATATAAGTCACAACTTTGATTTCTTCCTCGATGTCGGGCAGCTTTGTGAAAAACTCGGCCTTGGCATAGCTTTTCAGGATGTCGGTTGCGACGTCGTTGCCCGCAGCATGTGCCGCCTTCAATCGCTGAGTGTCAGCTTCGTACAAGAAAACCTGCGTTTTCAAAACGTCAGCGGCTTGTTGCGCGATGGTACGATCAGCACCCAAAGCCAGATCAAGAAGAACCTCGACCGATGGGCCGCCTTTCATGTGCGAAAGCAGTTCAAATGCGAATGCGGGTGAAATTTCCGCAACCACATCGCGCCCTTGAATGATATCTTTCAAGAATGCTGCTTTTCTGCCTGCCGCGCTCGTGGTGCCGGGAAGGGTGTTATAAATGAAATACCCAAGAGAGTCCGCACGATGCACGTGGTCGGCATCTTTGATTTGCGCAATTATTTCATCTACCAGCGCGCCATCTTCGATGGGCTTCGGGTGCAACCCTTGCTTTTTGCGCGTTTCGATTTCGGTCAGGTAATCTGTGTACAGGCTCATGGCTATCCGGAGTGTAAAAGTTGTCAGAACTGTGTTGTGGCAGGAACTGTCGACCCAATGGGATCTTTCTGTATGCGATCGTATACCAACTCAGAGCAGAGTTCAATATAGACAATAGCAACGGAACATGTCGCGTCACATTCAGGCTGACTGTTGTTCACACGCCAACGGGCTATTTGACAATAACGGGGCGCGTTGGGGCCAGAGCCACGAATCCAGACGATATCACCGCCCGTCGGGATATTCGGCGGGCCCTTTGATCTCTAGCTTATTGCCAAACGGATCAAAGATATAAAACGAATGACCTACGCCACGGGCACCGCCGTGCTGGGCTTCACGGTCGATCGTCACGCCATGTGCAGCCAAATGTGCACGCATGGCATCAGGGGCAAACGGACTGGTGGCGATACAAACGTGGTCCACATTGCGGCCACCTGTGACTTGCGGCACCGCGCTTGTCGCACCGGGATGGGTGATATCCCAAAGCACGATCAGCGCCGCACCGGCCCACACTTGTTCCATGCCCATCGCCGGATAGGAGTAGCCCGGCACGCACCCCAAAACACCATGATAAAACGCAAGCGCCTTTGGCATGTCGTCGACGATAAACACAACGTGGTCGATCCCAACCAGCGAAAATGGCGGCCTGCTCATATCACGTCCCACTCTGGGCACCACGGGCCGTTAACCAACCGCATTCCGCGCTCGAGGCCCTCGATCCGCTTTAGTTCTGGGGCCGTGAGTTGCAGATCGGCCGCCGCCAAGTTTTCGCGGATGCGGTCTGGGTTGCCGGATGACGGGATCACGATGTGCCCCTCGGCCAGCAACCACGCCAACGCCACCTGACTGGCGGTTGCGCCATGCGCGGCGCCAATCGCTGTCAATATGGGATCATCCACAACCGCACCGCGGGCAAGCGGCGAAAATGCAGTCAACGCGATACCTTTTCCACGGCAGTAATCGACAATCGGTTTGTTCTGCATAAACACATGCAATTCGACCTGGTTGGTCAGGATCGGACGATCCCCCAGCAGCGCGAGCGCGCGATCCATATAGCGCTTGGTGAAATTGGACACCCCAATATGGCGACACAGGCCCGCGTCATAAACGGCGGCAAACTGCGCCATGTAATCTTCGATATCGTATTCGTCGCCAATCGACGGGTAGTGAAGCAATAGCAAATCCACCGGACCCACACCCAACTTATCAAGAGAGGCCTCAACATGTGGGCGGATTTGACCGGGGCCAAAGCTCTCTGGGGCCACCTTTGTGGTCACCCACAATTCTTCACGGGGCAGGCCGAAATCCGCAATCGCGCGGCCAACGAACTCTTCGTTGTCATATCCCTCGGCACCATCGATATGGCGATACCCGGCCTGCAAAGCCGCAAGCGTCCCATCATAAGCCGCATCACCGGGCCGGTTCCACGTCCCATAGCCCATTTGTGGTATCGTTTTCATCATAATCCTCCCCTTTTCAGGTCGGGACTGTAACGATTACGGTGCGTAAACCAAGTGCAAATTCCGTCAGTCCAGCCGCGTTCCCAGATCTAGTCCGCGCAACACATCCGTCGCAGACATTGCTATTTTGCCGGGACGTTGCGCGATAGTGACCTCGACCGCGCCATCGCCGCATGCAATTGTGAAACCTTCCAAAACAGTGCCAGCCGGCGCATCACCGGACACCACACGGCTGGCCAAAAGTTTGACCCGCTCGCCAGCAACATCACACCATGCCCCCGGAAACGGGGACAGGCCGCGGATCAGACGATCCACTTGCACCGCTGGCTGTGACCAATCCACACGCGCCTCGGACTTATCGATTTTAGCCGCATAAGTGACGCCCGCTTCGGGCTGCACCTGTGGCGATAGGGTGGGCAACTGCGCCAATGCATCAACGATCAACCGTGCACCCACGTCAGAAAGCCGATCATGTAAACTGCCGGTGGTTTCTTCGGCGCCGATGGTCAGCGCCTCTTGCAGTAGCACAGGACCTGTATCCAGCCCTGCCTCCATCTGCATGATACACACACCCGTCTCGACATCGCCTGCCAAAATGGCGCGGTGGATCGGTGCCGCACCGCGCCAACGGGGCAACAATGAGGCATGAATATTCAAACAGCCGAAATGTGGCTCGTCCAGAACCGCCTGCGGCAAAATCAGCCCATACGCGACGACCACAGCAACGTCTGCATTCAACGCTGCAAACTCGGCCTGCGCCTCGGCGCCCTTTAAGGATTGTGGATGGCGGACCGGTAAACCCAGCGCCTCTGCGCGTTGCTGCACGGGGCTGGGCCGATCCTTTTTGCCGCGCCCCGCAGGGCGTGGTGGCTGGCTATAGACCGCAATAACCTCGTGGCCGGCATCGACTAATGCCTCTAACACTGGAACGGAAAAATCTGGCGTTCCCATAAAGACTACACGCATCTATTTTCCTTTGTTTACTTGACAATACGCCGTTCGAGGGGGATCAGACCTGCCCCACGCTGTGTCAGTCGCGCGCGATTTTATGCGCTTTTTTAATCAGCATATCGCGTTTCATTCGGGTCAGGTGATCAAAGAACATCTTGCCTGCCAGATGATCAATCTGATGCTGAACCGACGTCGCCCATAGACCTACGAAATCGCGATCCTCTTGCACACCTTGGTCATTCAAAAACCGAACAGTCACCGCGCGCGGGCGGCTGACTTTTGCCCAGACACCGGGCAAATTTGGCGACCCTTCTTCATGCACACGTGGTTCAACACTGGCATGTAATATTTCCGGGTTCGCCATCCGAACCGCTTGCCCACGTGCTTCTGACGCGTCAACCACCGCCAAGGCCAGCCCGATCCCCAATTGCGGGGCGGCAAGACCAACACCGGGCATTGCGTCCATTGCGCGGATCATTTCGTCCCACATCGCACGAATATCATCCGTTACCGACACGACGGGCGTCGCGGCGGTGCGCAGCACAGGATTAGGCCACATGACATAGGGGCGGTGATTCATAAAAGTATTCCCGTATCCGTGATCAAAATACCGTTCAGGTGGTCCAATTCATGGCAGGTACACACCGCTTGCATGCCGTCAAATCGGGCCTCTTGCGTGGCACCAGACGTGTCTTGCCAGCGTATCTGCACCCATGTCGGGCGCGGCACGTCAAAGCTTAGGCCGGGGATCGACAAACAGCCCTCTGTGCCGGTTTGTGTCTGGTCCGACTGGGCCATGATCTGCGGGTTCACAAAGGCGATCGGGGTAGGGTCGGCGTCTTTCCACGTCACATCCGTGACAAAAACACGTCGGCTGATCCCGACTTGCGGTGCGGCCAACCCGCGTCCGGGGGCGGCATACATCGTGTCAAACATATCCGCGACAAGCCGCGCCAAATCAGCATCAAAAACCGTCACCGGTTCCGCCATCGCGCGCAACACCGGATCGCCGTCAAAGCGCAGGTCCAGAACTGTCACTTTAACCCCGCGCCAATTCGCGTTTCAGCTTTTGCATTTTGCGGGTGATCATCTGGCGCTTGAGCGGCTTCAGATAGTCGATGAACAAAATTCCGTCCAAATGGTCGATCTCGTGCTGGACGCAGGTGGCCCACAACCCTTCGAACTTTTCACGTTGTATCCTGCCATCAAGACCCAGCCATTCGACCTCGACCGCTGCGGGTCGCTCAACTTCGGCGTATTGCTCTGGGATCGACAAACAGCCTTCGTCGTAAACCGACCGATCCTCGGAAGACCACACCACCTGCGGGTTAATCAATACCATCGGCTCGGGCGTTGCCAGTTCATCCTTTTGGCAATCCATCACGATCAATCGGTGCATCTGCGCGACCTGCGGCGCGGCCAATCCAATGCCCGGCGCGTCATACATGGTTTCCAACATATCATCAGCCAAACGGCGGACGTCATCTGTGACACTTGCCACAGGGTCAGCCACCTTTTTAAGCCGCGGATCAGGGTGAATAAGGATATTTCGTAAACTCATGGCGCTGATCTAATCACACTCGCCGCGTATCGCAAGCGTATGGATACAATATCAGACTTGCATGCCACGTATCATCCACGCAACTTTACGATAAGCAAACAAGGACAGCAGCATGACATTCGACACCCCCATCGACCGCCGCAACACGCACTGCGTCAAATGGGACAGCATGGAAGACATCTATGGCGTCAGCCCGGATGAAGGTATCGCGATGTGGGTCGCCGATATGGAATTCCGCGCCCCCGATCCGATCAAGCGCGCGCTGCAAGGCATGATCGACCACGGGGTCTATGGCTATTTTGGTGACGAAAGCAAATACCGGGCTGCGATCCAGTGGTGGATGCAGGAACGGCACGGCTGGGGAATCGACCCATCTTGGATCTTCACAACGCATGGCCTGGTGAACGGCACCGCGCTATGCATTGATGCCTTTACGCAAGCCGGAGACGGCGTTGTGCTATTCACGCCCGTCTACCACGCCTTTGCGCGGGTAATTAAGGCGGCAGGGCGCGAAGTTGTCGAATGCGCATTGGTCGATAACGCCGGACGCTACGAGATGGACTTTGATGCCTACGACGCCCAAATGAACGGCAATGAAACCATGCTCATCCTGTGTTCGCCGCATAACCCCGGCGGGCGGGTCTGGACCCGTAAAGAACTCGAACAGGTTGCGGACTTTGCGAAACGACACGACCTGATCTTGGTCTCGGATGAAATCCACCACGATCTGACGATGCCCGGCCAAACCCACATACCAATGGCGCATATCCGCGGGATCAACGACCGTCTGGTGATGATGACCGCGACAACCAAGACCTTCAACATCGCGGGCAGCCATTCAGGCAACGTCATCATTCCCGACGCCGACCTGCGGGCGAAATTTGGCGGGCGTATGGCCGCATTGGGGATTTCGCCCAACAGCTTCGGGCTGCACATGGCTACTGCGGCCTACAGTCCCGAAGGTGCCGCATGGGTCGATGAATTGCGGGCGTATCTGGACACAAACCGACAGATCTTTGACGCCGGAGTTAATGCGATCCCCGGCCTCGCGTCTATGCCGCTCGAGTCAACGTATCTGGCGTGGGTGGATTTCGCCAACACCGGCATGACGCGCGAGGAATTCACCGCGCGTGTTGAGCAAACCGCGAAAATCGCCGCCAATCACGGTCCCAGCTTTGGCAAGGGTGGCGATACTTTCCTACGATTCAACCTGGGTGCCCCCCGCGCCCAAATCGAAGAGGCCGTCGCAAGGCTGCAAAAAGCATTTGCAGATTTGCAGTAGGTGAGGAAATTGGACATGTCGCGAGGTTTGTTTGAGCCTGAAGATACAAATTATCTGGGTGGATTTATGCAGCCAGACTTACGAATTGTTCGACTGGCGAACCGTGGTTCGTTAAGAATTGTTGTTTTCGGATCCGACTGACGCCAGCGCCATATTCGCCCTCGAATCCAACGACGCGATTTGTGTCTAGGTTTACTTGTCCGCCTGACGCAGAGAGCAGTTCGTCAGCTGAGAATAGATAAAATTCGTCTGCGCCGTTTCCCATTTCTCCTTCTCCCTAAAACGGGATTGAGGTGCCCCTAAATTTGTAGACGCTCTGCTTCGAAATTTTGGAAGCAAGGAGAGACGGATATGAACAAAGGAATACGGTTTACGGATGAGTTTGAGCGGGACGCTTTGGCGCAGGTTGGTGAGCGTGGTGACGCGGTCAGCGAAGTGGCTGAACGGCTTGGGATGATCACCAAATCGCTCTAGACTTGGAAGGCGCAGTTTTCGAAGTCGCCGCAAGTCAGAGCTGAGATCGTGGATGAGGCCGCAGATATCAAGCGATTGAAGCGCGGGGACTGGCACGGGTCACCGAGGAACGCACTATCTTAAAAAACGCGCCCGCGTACTTCGCGCGAGAGTCTCAGTGAGGTACGCGTTTATTGAGGCTCATCGCACAGAGTTTTCTGTGCGTTCAATGTGTCGTGTTCTGATGGTTCATTTCAGCGGGTTCGATGAATGGCTTAAAGAACCTTTAAGCCCGCGCGCAGGAAGACATGCGTCAAACCGATCGGATCCAGCAAGCTTGGGCTGATAGCGGCAGGGTCTACGGCTACCGCAAACTGCACGATGATCTTTTGGACCAAGGTGAGACCTGCTCAGAGAACCGTGTTGCACGTTTGACCCGATGAACAGGCATCTCGGCACAGATCGGTTTCAAACGCCGCCCGGGCAGGTACGGGGGCAAGCCGGCAGTCTTTGCTGACAACACGTTGGACCGACAGTTCGAAGTTGAAGAGCCCGATTTCGTTTGGGTGATGGACATTACGTACATCAAAACCCACGAGGGTTTGTCATATCTGGCTGTCGTCATTGATCTGTTCTCAAGACGTGTCGTCGGTTGATCGATGCAATCGCGCATGACGACAGATCTCGCCCTTCAAGCGCTGCTTGCAGCAGTGTGGCGGCGCAAACCAAAGACGAAGGTGATGATCCATTCCGATCAAGGTTCGCAGTTCTCCAACAAAGAGTGGCTGTCGTTTCTTTGAAAACACAATCTTGTTGCCAGCATGAGCAGGCGCGGGAATTGCCACGACAACGCTGTCGCCGAAAGCTTCTTCCAGCTTTTGAAAGGGAACGCGTCAGGCGGCAGACATATGTCACACGGGATACTTCTAGGCGGGACGTGTTCGGTTACCGCCCATGCGCTGCGCCGAGAAGCGGAGCGCGGGGCGCTGGGCATGGGGGCAACCTTCGGGGTAGCCGCCGAGCCGGTTCCGTTCCAGTTAGCCACCTGAGAGGAGAAGGGGCCGAAACGTTGCTGTTCGGCAGTGCGGCAACTCCCCATGACAAAGCTTCCGCGACTGGCAGAGGGCTGCTGCACGAAGCGGATGGCGGGATCCTATTCCTTGACGATGTGCAGGACCTACCGCGTGATACCCAGCGTCTTCTGCTGCGCGCGCTGCAACGTAGGGCGCTCCGCTGGCGTCGGCTTGGAGAGACCGAGCACCAGGAGGCACAATTCGATCTTGTCTGCGCCTCAAACCTTCCGATCGCCGAACTGGAGCAGACACTCGATCCGGATTTCTTCGACCGCATCGCCCATCTGCAGGTTGAATTGCCGTCCCTTCGCGACTGCCCTGCGGACCTGCAAGCCGACTGGGGCCGCGTCTGGCGCGAGAGCGGCTTTCCCGGTGATCCGCCCTGGAGCATCACGTTAGAGCGCGCCCTTACAGAGGCGCGTCTGCCGCGCAACATCCGCGATCTACAACGTCTGGCCGCGATCATCGTCTCGACGCGGCCCGATGGGCCATGGCACGTCTCCTTGCAGCGCCAAGCACTCGAAGAGTGGCGAGCTGTCGGTGCCACCCTGCAAGGAGATTTTGGAACCGGCACCCGCAAGCAGCGGCTTTACTGGTTCCAGACGCGTCTCGCACTCTGGGCAAAGCAACGATACGGCACATGGGAAGCGGCGGCGTCCGAGCTCGCCTGCCACGAAAGCACCCTGCGGGTCGACGCGAAAAGCAAATTTCCTTTGAAAGTAAATGAGGTGACGGATCTGAAAAGTTGAGCCAACTGAAGTTAAGACCCTCTTTGATGGCGCTGCCTCAGCCCGAAGCGACGAAAATGTCGACATTGCCGCCATCCGACCAAATAAATTGCTGCACGATGCACGAACTACCGCTTCGACGAGCTGTTAGACTGCATTTGGTCAACGCCAGAATGGCCGATTTGGGCCGAGTGAGTAGTTGCTCTACTGAAGAGCAACTGGCCGCAGCATGTCGTCGGTGTCGAGCTTCATCACGCTGCTGCACAGCTGCGTCTTGAATACGTGGTGCACATGCCTGCCCTCACACTCTTCTCGGGTTTGAACAAGCGACCCTGCCCATTCAAGCGGGCGCAAGACGCAGGAGGAGAACGCGGCCATTTCGCGCCATCCAGCATTCTCCCAGTCATGCTCTTCGCCGTCGAAAGCCGCGAACAGCGCCCGCTCGGTGGTGCCATTGTCGGCCTCGACGTTGATGACGTTCATCGAGACATCCCATTTGCCGAAGGGGCGCTCTTCAAACCGGGCGTAGGATGCATGGTCGATCTTGAGAACGAAGAAGGGGATGAGTTCAGCAAACAGCCGCGCTGGCGCGTCTGCCAGCTCTGCGCCACGCTTGGTCAGGCGGAACTCGCCCTTGAAGTGCCGCCCCAGGCGCAGGATGATCAACAGGTAGTGCAGCACCTCGAGCGGCGGAAATTCATACCCATTGATGACCTTGTCGAAGCGGAACATTTCCTCCGCGCTTGAGCCCGGCCAGGCGAAGTGTTCGACGGCCTAATGCACGAATACGCGCTTGAATGCCTTTGTCTTGGTCAAGCCGATCGCTCCATGTTCCTGAGTGTACTGCAGCGTCAACAGCGCCGCGGGCAGGAGCGGCGAACGCGCAAGGTCTGGATGGTCACCAGAGAGAGGGCGGAAAGTGATCATGGCGTGATGCTGCCACGGGATTTTTCACGGGGCCAGATGCAAAGCGATAGGCGGGTCATCCCGGTAACTGGCAGAGCGTGACGGGGAATCTCGTTCTTTGCACGTGGGTGCATGCCACTGCCCGCTTATGCGTGCTGGTGCGGTTTTTCTGGTGCGGTGTTGATGTGGCGTTGGTGTAGATTGCAAACGCAAAAACCCGACTGGTTAAGTCGGGTTTTAAGCATTTGATTTTGCGGTGTAATTTTGGTTGCGGGAGTAGGATTTGAACCTACGACCTTCAGGTTATGAGCCTGACGAGCTACCGGGCTGCTCCATCCCGCGCCAATGGTATTGGTATTTTTTTACATCGAAGAGAGAATTGAGTTTCTTATTAGGTTTGGCAGTGACTTACTCTCCCACGACTTAAGCCGCAGTACCATCAGCGCAGCGGCACTTAACTGCCGAGTTCGGGATGGGATCGGGTGTTTTGCTCGCGCTATGACCACCAAACCAAAAAAGAAACTCAGGAGGTTTTTGAAGCCTCCCAACATCAGTACCCTGTTTAGGGCAATGTTTCATGATTATGTATACTGATAGTATATTGTGTGTGTATGTATCTTTGATTCCAGTCTTACTATTACTGGATCAAATCAAGCCTATCGGACCATTAGTACCAGTCAACTGAACGCCTTACAGCGCTTACATCTCTGGCCTATCGACGAGGTGGTCTACCTCGGTCCTCAGGGATACCTTGTTTTGAAGGGGGCTTCCCGCTTAGATGCCTTCAGCGGTTATCCTGTCCGATCATAGCTACCCTGCACTGCCGTTGGCACGACAACAGGTCCACCAGTGGATCGTTCACCCCGGTCCTCTCGTACTAGGGGCAACTCTTCTCAAGTATCCTACACCCACGGAAGATAGGGACCGAACTGTCTCACGACGTTCTAAACCCAGCTCACGTACCTCTTTAAACGGCGAACAGCCGTACCCTTGGGACCTGCTCCAGCCCCAGGATGAGATGAGCCGACATCGAGGTGCCAAACGGTGCCGTCGATATGGACTCTTGGGCACCATCAGCCTGTTATCCCCAGCGTACCTTTTATCCGTTGAGCGATGGCCCTTCCACTCGGGACCACCGGATCACTATGGCCGTCTTTCGACTCTGCTCGACTTGTCAGTCTCGCAGTCAGGCTGGCTTCTGCCATTGCACTCAACGAGCGATTTCCGACCGCTCTGAGCCAACCTTCGCGCGCCTCCGTTACAATTTGGGAGGCGACCGCCCCAGTCAAACTACCCACCACGCAGGGTCCCGGACCCGGATAACGGGCCGCGGTTAGACATCAAGCAGAATAAGGGTGGTATCTCAAGGGAGGCTCCACAAGGACTAGCGTCCCTGCTTCAAAGCCTACCACCTATCCTGCACATATTGTGCCTGATGCCAATGCGAAGCTATAGTAAAGGTGCATGGGGTCTTTCCGTCTAACCGCGGGTAACCGGCATCTTGACCGGTAATTCAATTTCGCTGAGTCCACATTTGAGACAGCGGGGAAGTCGTTACGCCATTCGTGCAGGTCGGAACTTACCCGACAAGGAATTTCGCTACCTTAGGACCGTTATAGTTACGGCCGCCGTTTACCTGGGCTTCAATTCGGAGCTTGCACTCCTCCTTTTAACCTTCAGGCACCGGGCAGGCGTCAGACCCTATACGTCGTCTTACGACTTCGCAGAGCCCTGTGTTTTTAGTAAACAGTCGCCACCCCCTGGTTTGTGCCCCCGCCCAAAACTTGCGTTCTGAACGGGCCTCCTTCTCGCGAACTTACGGAGGTATTTTGCCGAGTTCCTTAAATGTGGTTCTCTCAAGCGCCTTGGTATTCTCTACCAGTCCACCTGTGTCGGTTTAGGGTACGATCTTATAGGAGGGCTATTTCCAGGAACCTCTAAGCAGCCCATTCAATCCGATAAGGATGAACTACCTTCGAGATCCGTCACCACTCCACGGCCCAGGAATATTAACCTGGTTCCCATCGACTACGCCTTTCGGCCTCGCCTTAGGGGTCGGCTTACCCTGCTCAGATTAGCTTTAAGCAGGAACCCTTGGACTTTCGGCGAGGGAGTCTCTCACTCCCTTTGTCGCTACTCATGTCATCATTCTCACTAGTGATCTCTCCACCCCATCCCTCACAGGGGGGCTTCACAGAAAACTCCGCGTCTCCAATCCTTCCGAAGAAGGTAAGGAGACATGGAATTATGTCACACTACGCTCTGCTACCATGCAATAAATTGCATCCTAGACTTCGGCTCATGGCTTGAGCCCCGTTACATCTTCGCCGCAGGACAACTTATTTAGACCAGTGAGCTGTTACGCTATCTTTAAAGGATGGCTGCTTCTAAGCCAACCTCCTGGTTGTTTTGGTCGTCCCACTTGCTTTCCCACTTAGCCATGAATTAGGGGCCTTAGTCGTAGGTCAGGGTTGTTTCCCTCTTCACAACGGACGTTAGCACCCGCTGTGTGTCTGCCGGATATTACTCCTCGGTATTCGGAGTTTGATTAGGATCAGTAAGGCTGTGGGCCCCCATTACCCATTCAGTGCTCTACCCCCGAGGGTATTCGTCCGACGCTCTACCTAAATAGATTTCGCAGAGAACCAGCTATCTCCGAGTTTGATTGGCCTTTCACCCCTAGGCACACCTCATCCCGACCTTTTTCAACAGGTGTGGGTTCGGACCTCCAGTAAGTGTTACCTTACCTTCATCCTGGACATGCCTAGATCACTCGGTTTCGGGTCTGATCCCACAAACTCAATCGCCCTATTAAGACTCGCTTTCGCTGCGCCTACACCTAACGGCTTAAGCTTGCTTGTGAGACCAAGTCGATGACCCATTATACAAAAGGTACGCTGTCAGGCCTCAAGGGCCCTCCAACTGATTGTAGGCGTTCGGTTTCAGGTACTGTTTCACTCCCCTCGTCGGGGTGCTTTTCACCTTTCCCTCACGGTACTGGTTCGCTATCGGTCAGTAAGGAGTACTTAGCCTTCGAAGGTGGTCCTCCGATGTTCAGACAGAATTTCACGTGTTCCGCCCTACTTAATACGTCCTATCATGCTTCTTATACGGGACTGTCACCCACTATGGTTGGCCATTCCAGACCATTCTAATCACACTCAAGGCTCGGCTGGTCCCCGTTCGCTCGCCGCTACTAGGGGAGTATCTATTGATTTCCTTTCCTCCGGGTACTTAGATGTTTCAGTTCCCCGGGTTTGCTTTTGTAAACCTATGTATTCAGTCTACAAATACCTGGTTGACCCTATTGTTAGCCACACACTCCCGAAGGAATGTATAATAACAACAAAGTATCAGGTGGGTTGCCCCATTCAGAAATCCATGGATCAAAGCTTATTCTCAGCTCCCCATGGCTTATCGCAGAGTATCACGTCTTTCATCGCCTCTTACTGCCAAGGCATCCACCAAACGCCCTTTTCGCGCTTGATTTGATCCAGAAAAAGCAAGGCTTTTTCTGTGTCCTCCCCCTCTTGTAAAAAATCAAGGAGGACTAAATCAAAATGCATACATTGCAATGTCAGCCGCTGGTTCGCAACTGACACTGTTCGAATAGCATTACTGCTATTCCGGTTAGTGTACTTGACTTGAAACAAAATAGACTTGCGTGACGGTCATAAAGGCCATGCGGCCCCTCACGTCAGCCAATGTACCCTTACGCGGGTACATCATCTATTCTGATGTTGTTTCTCTCTTTACGATGTAAAATATCGATCCCGTGGGATCAATCGTCCGATTGGACGGCTAAATGCTAACAGCACTTAACGGTCAAATCGTATGTTGGTGGGTCGAGGAGGACTTGAACCTCCGACCTCACGCTTATCAGGCGTGCGCTCTAACCACCTGAGCTACCGACCCAACTAGGTTGAAGTCAGCGACTTCAATGGTGGAGCGTATCGGGATCGAACCGATGACCCCCTGCTTGCAAAGCAGGTGCTCTCCCAGCTGAGCTAACGCCCCAAAAGGTGCGTCCCACTCATAGTGGAACAAAACTGAAGAGATATGAGGACGGCCTGGCTCTAGGTCACTTCCAAGGAATAGGAGGAAGTGCCTGATTTGCCGGCTTTGTTTGCCGACTGCTAAGTGTTTCACGAAGACTGCGAACAGTCTTGACTAGAAACATCCTTAGAAAGGAGGTGATCCAGCCGCAGGTTCCCCTACGGCTACCTTGTTACGACTTCACCCCAGTCGCTGATCCTACCGTGGCCGCCTGCCTCCCCGAAGGGTTAGCGCAGCGTCGTCGGGTAGAACCAACTCCCATGGTGTGACGGGCGGTGTGTACAAGGCCCGGGAACGTATTCACCGCGTCATGCTGTTACGCGATTACTAGCGATTCCGACTTCATGGGGTCGAGTTGCAGACCCCAATCCGAACTGAGACATCTTTTGGAGATTAACTCACTGTAGATGCCATTGTAGCACGTGTGTAGCCCAACCCGTAAGGGCCATGAGGACTTGACGTCATCCACACCTTCCTCCCGCTTATCACGGGCAGTTTCCCTAGAGTGCCCAGCCGAACTGCTGGCAACTAAGGATGTGGGTTGCGCTCGTTGCCGGACTTAACCGAACATCTCACGACACGAGCTGACGACAGCCATGCAGCACCTGTCACTTGGTCTCTTACGAGAAAACCAGATCTCTCTGGCGGTCCAAGGATGTCAAGGGTTGGTAAGGTTCTGCGCGTTGCTTCGAATTAAACCACATGCTCCACCGCTTGTGCGGGCCCCCGTCAATTCCTTTGAGTTTTAATCTTGCGACCGTACTCCCCAGGCGGAATGCTTAATCCGTTAGGTGTGTCACCAAAGGGCAAGCCCCCTGACGACTGGCATTCATCGTTTACGGTGTGGACTACCAGGGTATCTAATCCTGTTTGCTCCCCACACTTTCGCACCTCAGCGTCAGTATCGAGCCAGTGAGTCGCCTTCGCCACTGGTGTTCCTCCAAATATCTACGAATTTCACCTCTACACTTGGAATTCCACTCACCTCTCTCGAACTCTAGACTAGTAGTTTAGGAGGCAGTTCCAGGGTTGAGCCCTGGGATTTCACCCCCTACTTTCTAATCCGCCTACGCGCGCTTTACGCCCAGTAATTCCGAACAACGCTAACCCCCTCCGTATTACCGCGGCTGCTGGCACGGAGTTAGCCGGGGTTTCTTTACCAGATACTGTCATTATCATCTCTGGCGAAAGAGCTTTACGACCCTAAGGCCTTCGTCACTCACGCGGCATGGCTAGATCAGGCTTGCGCCCATTGTCTAAGATTCCCCACTGCTGCCTCCCGTAGGAGTCTGGGCCGTGTCTCAGTCCCAGTGTTGCTGATCATCCTCTCAAACCAGCTACTGATCGTAGACTTGGTAGGCCATTACCCCACCAACTATCTAATCAGACGCGGGCTAATCCTTCACCGATAAATCTTTCCCCCGAAGGGCGTATATGGTATTACTCCCAGTTTCCCGAGGCTATTCCATAGTGAAGGGTATATTCCCACGCGTTACTAACCCGTCCGCCGCTAGACCCGAAGGTCTCGCTCGACTTGCATGTGTTAGGCCTGCCGCCAGCGTTCGTTCTGAGCCAGGATCAAACTCTCAAGTTGAAAGCATCTTGCGATGCTATCCTTGACGTTCGAACCTCTGCACATCACCACTTGGCCTTACTGAAACCAAATGGCGTTTTCTCTGTTTGTTGTGCTTCAGTAACCAAAGTTACCAGAAGCCGCCAAACAGTGAAGCTGACACTCTATCATCGAACCGAAGTCCTAAGAGCGTTGATATACAGACGTCTGATCCATCGAACTGAACCAAACCGCCCACATATCTCTTCAGATATATCAATTTCAAACAGCGTAGAGACAAAAGTGACCAGATGCGCCCTAACTTAGTGGCGCGCCCCGCCTCAGTACCTCAAAATTTTCTTCTCCGCCCCGGTCCGTCTCTCCGCGTTTCCGCTTCCGTCTGGCCCGTCCGGCGCCCCGTTGGAGCGTCTCTGCTCGTCCGGTAAGGGGGGTTCTAAGGTTAGTCGCCGAGACCCGCAACCCCTTTTTTCAGGAAACATGCATTTTTTATGACAAACCCAAATTTTCCAACAATTCGCCATACTTACACATATTCATTACCCAAATCACGCAACAACACGCAACTTTATTAGGCACATCACAAACTCAAAACACCACATTTTGGGATAGCGCGCGCCATTAGGGCAAGATTGCGCTGATATTCGACAGACTCACCTGACCACACCGATGCGATTCACCCGTTTGGGAATCAAAAACCCGGCAAACTGGTTTGCCGGGTTCCACATTCTTTGATTCTGTTCGCTTATCCCGTCTGCCTCTCGCGATTCACGGTGACATACCGACTCGCGATTAGTGCAAGTATCGCTGTCAGGTAGATAATGGGTTCAATCTGGAACCCTTTCACAAGCCACAAGTAGTGAACTGCACCCAATATGCCGACGACATAGGTGAGCTTGTGTAATTGACGCCACCGCGCAGCACCAAGTTTGCGTAAGTACAGGTTGTTAGATGTCAGTACCAATGGAATCATCAATACAAAGCCAGCCATACCGACAGTCACATAGGGACGTTTGACGATTTCGGTCCAGACACGTGGCAGGGTCTGCACATCCAGAATCGCCCATACAAGAAAATGCGCCAGAATGACAAAGAACGCGGTGACGCCAATCGCCCGTCGAAACTTGATCAAGTTCAGGCCCGCCCATCTGCGCAGCGGCGTCACCAGTAAACCCGCGACCAACAGCTTAAGCCCCAGTTCGCCATACTCCCGTTCCAGGGCGTTGATTGGCTCGACCCCTAGACCACCGGTCAACGCGAGATAGAACAACCAGACCATCCAAAGCGCGGCTACTATATATATAGTCCACGCGGGAAGTTTGCGCAGGGAACTATTTACGCGATCGACAATAGCCATCAGAAATTTTCCGACAGGTCCATACCTGCATAGAGCGATGCCACTTCGGAATAGCCGTTGAACATCAGCGTGTCCTGACGCGCGGCAAACAGACCGCCGCCAACCCGGCGTTCTGTCGCTTGCGACCAGCGCGGGTGATCAACGGTTGGGTTCACATTACTATAGAACCCGTATTCGCGTTGGTTGGCGTTTTTCCAGCTGGTCGGCGGTTGGCGATCGGTCAGCGTGATCCGCACGATCGATTTGATCGACTTAAACCCGTACTTCCATGGCACCACCAAGCGGATCGGTGCGCCGTTCTGGTTTTCAAGCGGTTCATCGTAAATTCCGGTCGCCATGATGGTCAGCGGATGCATCGCCTCGTCCAGACGCAACCCTTCGACATACGGGAAATCCAGCACGTTGCGCTGCACACCTATCATATTGTCGGGTTGCACGACGGTTTCAAAGGCCACGTATGTGGCGCCAGACTGCACACCAACCTTATTCAGGATGTCGGCCAGTTCGATCCCGTTCCATGGAATGACCATGGACCATGCCTCGACGCAGCGGAAACGATAGATGCGGTCTTCGACAGAAAGCCCGTTCAACAGGTCAGCCAAATCATAGTCACCTGGGTTGTCGACCAACCCGTCGACCTTGACCTTCCAATTTGCGGTATCGAGCTTGTGCGCGTTCTGCGCTGGATCGTTTTTGCCGGTGCCGAATTCATAATAGTTGTTATAGGTCGTGATTTCTTCCAGCGTGTTCGGGGTTAAGTCGCTTTGTGCGGCAGCGCCGCCAGCAAACCCGATCGCGCCAAGCCCTGCAGTGCCCGCCAAAATTTGGCGGCGATTCAAATATGCTGACTTCGGCGTAATATCTGCGGCTGTCAGATCGTTGGTCCAGCGGTAGGCCATGGGGGGCTCCATTCAAAATATGTTCACAAGGTATATAGTGCATTCCATCTGAAAGATGTTTCACGATACTGCCAACACTTTGAAATGTTCCAAATCACGCGATATGGGTCACCTTATTTCACGGCGATGTGACTTGAAAATGTTGCTGCCCGTGGCTTAGCGCGGCGCGTGACAGCATCCAGCCTGATCACGAAAATTTTGACGTGATCCAATCGCTGGTCCCGGCCCGTAGTCTTCACGATGCTACCAAATGTGCATCGTTTAACTCTGGGAGAGAACACAATGCTACGTAGAACATTTATCGCCTTAACAGCAACTGCCGCACTGACAACACCTGCGTTTGCTGCGGGTCACGCAATGGATATCGTCGACACCGCCGTGAATGCCGGCACTTTCACAACGCTTGTTGCGGCTGTCGAAGCGGCCGGGCTGGTCGAAACACTAAAGGGCGAACGTCCGTTCACCGTATTTGCGCCAACCGATGAAGCATTCGCCGCACTGCCTGCTGGCACCGTCGAAGGACTGCTGGCCGATCCAGAGGCACTGGCCGCGATCCTGACCTACCACGTTGTAGCTGGCAAAGTGATGTCGACAGATCTGTCTGACGGCATGACCGCAACAACTGTGAACGGCGCGGACATCACCATCGGCACGATGGACGGCGTGACGGTGAACGGCGCAAACGTCGTGACCGCCGACATCGAAGCATCGAACGGCGTCATCCACGTCATCGACGCGGTGATCCTACCACCGATGTAATCCGACACGCTCTGCACCACCTGAAACCCCGGTCATTTGGCCGGGGTTTTTGCGTCCGACAAGCATCGGACCCTTTGGCAGAAACGACAAGCTTAATGCCTGACGCAATGTACGTGTGAAGATGGTATCAACAATTGGGTGGCAATGACCCGAGGTCGGCTTTGCGGGCCTTTGAGACCTTCGTTTCATGGTCCCCAGTGACCGCTTTGGCGAACCCTTCCAAAAACGGTCGTTTTTGGAAGGGTGCATGCAGCAGACGTTGGCATTATTAAACGCTGCATTTTTGCGATGAGTTTAAAATCGCGAAGAACGCCCCGCTTGGGACGCTCTCACCAAAAAATAAGTGCTTATTTATTTGCACCGGACAGTCTTTAGGATCAGATCAAATGATCTTACGCCGTAAATTACGAGCCGAGCACTTCAACTGAAAAATTTCCACTTGGCATGCGTTCAACCTCAACAAAAGCTCTTGAAAGATCAGATCCTTGCGCGCATGACGTTGTGAACGCGACCAGCCCGCTCTCAACTGGCGTTTCATTATATCCGCCAAGACTACTGCCGATGCAGATACCTTTGATCTGGTTTTGTACGAGCTGGGTAGTGAACCCAGACGGGTTATAAACACCAGAAATGACACCATCATTCAATTTAGCCCCAAAGTAATTGGGATTACGCACTGAAATATCAGAAGCGCTTGAGCACGCGACAAGCAAGGATGTGACCAAGCCGAATGTCACAAGTTTTAAACTTTTCATCATAAGATTTGTAACTTCCATATCGAACATCAAGTTGATGTATTAAATTTAAAGGAATAGTGAAATATTCCATAATCTTCGGCACAAGTTGCATCAATCTCACGTCAGCCACAAGCTTTAGTTGTATCGGTATAGCGTTCCACAAGCGTTCCTTTTTGGCACATGTAAAACCGGGCCGTTTTGACGCTGCCAAAAACCCCGTTCAAAACCCAGGTAGTTGTTGAAGGTTTTAGGCTGTCCTTTGTTGGCGGACATCCATGCATCAGGCAATCTGGGCTCGACGCCGCCATTTCTTGTTGTTTTATCCTGACAGCACACACGCCAGAAAAAAGGGCGCCCGGGGGCGCCCTGTTCCGTTAATGAACCACTGCATCTTGCGGCGGTTGTCGGTTGCTGGATGACACGCGGTCGCCGACCAACAGACCATCTGCGCCGGCGCTCACTGTGATTTTCGCGCCGTCGACGACATCACCAGACAGGATCATCTCGGCAAGTTGGTCTTGCAGTGCGCGCTGGATCACCCTTTTCAACGGACGTGCGCCGAACACGGGATCATACCCTTCGTCAGCCAGCCACTTGAGAGCCGCCGCATCCAGATCAAGTGTGATGTTGCGCCCCGCGAGCCGTTTTTCCAGCCGCTGCATCTGGATCGTCACAATCCCTGCCATGTCATCGCGGGCCAAACGGTCAAAGATGATCGTCTCGTCCAGACGGTTCAGGAATTCGGGGCGGAAATGTGCCCGCACCGCATCCATCACATCACGTTTCGCATCGGACGCATCCGCCCCGTCAGGAAGCTGGCTTAGCGCTTGCGCCCCAAGGTTCGACGTCAGAATGATCAGCGTCTGCTTGAAGTCGACCGTACGGCCCTGCCCATCGGTAAGCATCCCGTCATCAAGCACCTGCAACAGCACGTTGAACACATCGGGGTGCGCCTTTTCGACCTCGTCGAACAGGACAACCTGATAGGGCCGCCGGCGAACGGCTTCGGTCAGAACACCGCCTTCGTCATAGCCGACATAGCCCGGAGGCGCACCAATCAGACGTGACACCGCGTGTTTTTCCATGAATTCGGACATATCGATCCGCACCATGGCGCTGTCATCATCGAACAAGTATTCCGCTACCGCTTTGGTCAGCTCGGTTTTACCGACACCCGTTGGCCCCAAGAACAAGAAAGATCCAAGCGGGCGGTTTTCGTCGTTCAACCCGGCGCGGGCGCGGCGGACCGCGTTAGCCACCGCACGTACAGCAGATTTCTGACCGATCACACGCTTGCCCAGTTCGTCTTCCATCCGCAGCAGCTTGTCGCGTTCACCTTCCAACATCTTTGACATCGGGATACCGGTCCAGCGTTCAACCACTTCGGCGATCTGTTCAGGGCGCACAGCCTCTTCGACCATCAGGTCTTCGTTGCTTTCGGCTTCGGTCAGCTTGCGTTCCAGATCGGGGATGACGCCATAGGACAGTTCCCCGGCTTTGGCCAAGTTACCTTCGCGTTTGGCGATATCCAGATCGGCGCGGGCGCGGTCCAGACGTTCCTTAACGTCACGGGTGCCTTCCAGCTTGTCCCGCTCGGCCTGCCATTTCGCGGTCATTTCTGACGCGCGATCCTGCAAATCGCCCAACTCTTTTTCAAGCTTTTCAAGCCGGTCTTTCGATGCTTTGTCGTCTTCCTTCTTCAACGCCTCGGCCTCGATCTGCTTTTGCAGAATATCGCGGTCAAGCGCATCAAGCGCCTCTGGCTTGCTATCGACTTCCATCCGCAAACGGCTGGCGGCTTCGTCCATCAGGTCGATCGCCTTGTCGGGCAAAAAGCGGTCGGTGATATAGCGGTGCGACAGGGTCGCCGCAGCCACAAGCGCCGCATCAGCAATCCGCACACCGTGGTGCAGTTCATATTTTTCCTTGATCCCGCGCAAAATGCTGATTGTATCGGACACGGTCGGTTCTTCGACCAACAGCGGTTGGAACCGCCGGGCCAAAGCCGCGTCTTTTTCAACGTATTTGCGGTATTCAGCCAACGTGGTCGCACCAATACAGTGCAGTTCGCCCCGCGCCAGCGCCGGTTTAATCAGGTTGGCCGCATCCATCGCACCCTCTGACGCGCCTGCGCCGACAAGGGTGTGCATTTCGTCGATGAACAAGATGATTTCGCCAGCGGCGGATTCGATTTCTTTTAGAACCGCTTTCAAACGCTCTTCGAATTCGCCCCGATATTTGGCACCCGCAATCAGCGCACCCATATCAAGCGCCATCAACTTCTTGTTGCGCAGGGATTCAGGCACGTCACCATTGACGATCCGCAGGGCAAGTCCTTCGGCAATCGCGGTTTTACCCACGCCGGGTTCCCCGATCAGTACCGGGTTATTTTTGGTCCGGCGCGACAAGACCTGCATCGCGCGGCGAATTTCTTCGTCGCGACCGATGATCGGGTCAATCTTGCCTTGTTCGGCGGCCTCGGTCAGGTCGCGGGCATATTTTTTCAACGCGTCAAAGCTGTCTTCCGCGCTCGCGCTATCGGCGGTCCGGCCCTTGCGAATGTCGTTGATCGCCGCGTTCAAATTCATCGGTGTCACGCCACCGGCATCCAAAGCGTCTTTGGCTTTCGATTTGATCACTGCAAGTGCGGTTAGCAACCGTTCGACGGGCACAAAGCTGTCACCCGCTTTTTTGGCGATTTTCTCGGCCTCGTCGACGACTTTTGCCGTAGTGTTGTCAAGATACACCTGACCGGCGTCACCGGTCACTTGCGGAATTTTGGACACAGCCAGATCAACGGCGGCACGCACAGCTTTTGCATCACCGCCAGCGCGGTTGATCAGATTGGCGGCAAGCCCTTCTTCGTCATCCATCAATGCCTTGAGCAGATGTTCAGGGGCCAAGCGCTGGTGGTTTTCGCGCATTGCAACGGTCTGGGCGGCCTGGATAAAGCCGCGCGACCGCTCGGTGAACTTTTCTAAGTTCATGGGTCTCTCCTTTGTTAAGCGCCCGGTGATTTGGATGCCCGCATCACGGCACATCCCTTTGAGGGCCTCGTTACACAGATGGGAAGCAACCCGAGGCTTCGCAAGGTTTGGCGACAAAAATTGCGAACCGCGCCATGCGGGGAAACGCACAGCCCGTTTCCCCTTCTTTTCAGGAAGTGCCCCCCGCACATTGGCGCATCTGTCCAAATAATCCATCTTAACAATGGCACAAAAAATGACGATGCAGGTTTTACATATCCACATTCTGTCCAAACAAGAATTACAGCCGGGATTGTACGGCGCGCACATGCATCTTGTGGTACAAGATACACCATCGTCGGCGCCGCGCGGGCAAAGCCTGTGGGTCACAGTCTACGCAAATACAACGGACATCGATACGCAACTTCACCAAGAGGCAGCAGATATTGCAGCACGGATATATCAGGTGGACAGCTATTTGTATGCTGCTGTTGTCGGTGGCAAATCAGAGGGGGAACAGTGCCGTTAAGTTCCCCATGAAATATCCAAGGGCACAGGGTACCTTCACCTTACGAGCAAAACGATCATGCCTGATGTAACGATTTCCCCAGACGGTTTCTCTCTCGTCTGTTTTTTAAAGCCGAAGCCTGCGGTGTGTGACACCGTCGCAATTGCACCGCAGGACAACGCACCAAAGGGTATGAACGACCACCACTCACAAGACCTCCTGCCTCATCTTTCCCGATCTGCAGGACCCTAAAGGCGTAGCTTGTCCCGAAGCTACGCCTTTTCTTTTTTAGCCCCCAGAACGATTGCGCCAATCGTTGCCAGCGACTAGAACGCGTCAAACTTTGCAAAGGAACGTGCTATGTCTGATGATCGCCTCATTGTTGCAATGGATGTCCCTAACGTCATCGCCGGGATGGAGCTTGCGCAAAAGCTGGGCGATGCTGTCAGCTTTTATAAAATTGGTCTTGGGATGCTGACAGGTGGCGGGCTTGCGCTTGCTAACGAGCTGAAACAAGAGCATGGCAAACGCATCTTCCTCGATATGAAGTTCTTCGACATCGGCGCCACGGTCGAGGCAGCAGTGCGCGGCGTCGCGCAGTTTGATCTGGATTTCCTGACCGTACATGGCGACCCACATGTTGTACGCGCTGCGCGCGAGGGCGCGGGGGGTTCTGATATGAAAATCCTTGCCGTCACCATCCTCACGTCGCTTGATCGCAACGATATGGACGCGTCTTGCATGAAGGCGGGGACGATCACTGATTTGGTGCAGGAACGTGCCGGTATTGCGCTGATGAACGGCGCCGATGGTGTCATCGCATCCCCCCAAGAGGCTGCGCTGATCCGCGCGCTGCCCGAAGCTGAAGGCAAATTGATCGTTACGCCGGGCGTGCGCCCAGCTGGCGCCGCATTGGGTGACCAAAAACGGGTGATGACGCCAGCACAAGCGATCGCAAGCGGCGCAGATCACGTGGTTGTCGGGCGTCCGATTTGGCAATCCGCTGACCCAGCCAAAGCTGCGCGCGACATCATTGCCGAAATCAATTCGCCGCAGGCGATGCGGGCCAACCACTGATTTAAATAAATATCGGGAACCAATCCTTGTTTCGCGCATTTACTAGGTGAAACAAGCGAACGAGGTTATCCAATGAACATCAAGAACTTGCGTTATTCCGCAAAAGACGGTGCCTTTTTGGCCTCTGTCGATATTGAACGCTTTGGCCGGACCTTTCGTTACCCATGTGAAGTCTACGGCCCAAAGTCGATGGATACCGGCATGGTGATGTCACAGTTGCGCCACAAAGCAATGAAGATGTCCGACACCCGTATGTAATTCCCCCTCGGATCGAGCCAAGCGCCTGTCCTGTCCCCAAGACGCTGAAACCTGCTTGATCACAACTGGCCCGGCATTCAAACGCCGGGCCATTTTTTTTAGTCGTTGATATCGGTGTCCCAGATTTTCACCTGCCCGCTGCGCAGACCAAAAACCTTGCGCATCAACAGGTATGACACCAGAGACAGGACCGCGAAAATCAGCAGTGTGAACGCCAGGCCGGTGGCCGATACCCCGATCAGGATCAAAAGCCCCATCATCGCGGCACCAATTGCGAAGCCAAGAAAGATATACCCGGGCAGGATCACCTCAAGCGTGGCAAGCACCACAGCCGCCGACATCCAGACCCACCACAGCGTCCATAAAGGCATTAACCGCGTCCCTTCAGCATTTTGAAGGCATCGCCAAATGCGTCCATCGCGTTTGCGGGCAAAACGATCGTCTGGTTGCCTTGCTTGGACGCAACCGCCTGAAATGCCTCGACTTGTTTTAGCGCGACTTGGTATTGCGCCGCCTCAAGACCGTTTTCCGCAATCGCTACGGCAACAACCTGCGTCGCATAGGCTTCGGCGTCGGCACGCACACGGCGCGCTTCGGCTTCTTGCTTGGCAGCATACAGTTGGGCTTCGGCTTCCAGTTCGACCGACCGCTTCTTGCCTTCGGCCTCTGTCACCTGCGCGCGGCGCGCGCGTTCGGCATTCAACTGCTGCAACATCGCAGACCGCGTTGCGGCATCCAGATTCACGTCAAGAATTTCGGCGCGGGTCACTTCGATGCCCCAGTCATCCACTTGCTCTGCGACCTGATCACGGACCGCGGCGATCAGGCTGGACCGGTTTGCTTGCACCTGATCAAGTTCCATCCGGCCGATTTCAGACCGGACAATCCCGGCAACGGTTGTGGAAATCGCGCCATCAACGTCACGGATCCGGTAGACTGTCTTTTCAGGTTCGATAATCCGGTAAAACACCGATGTTTCGACCTGCACCAACACGTTGTCTGACGTGATCGCGTCTTGTGACATGGCTGGCAACTGCCGCTCTAGGATCGACACTTTGTGACGGACACGGTCAAGGAACGGCACAATAAAGTTAATGCCAGGCCCAAGCACAGAATGCAGACGACCTAGTCGTTCAACGACATATTTTTCGGATTGCGGCACAATGCGCACGCCGACCATGACGCAGACGATGATAAACACCGCCAACAGCAGAAAAAGTATATTCTGACCTAAAAATTCCGCCAGTATGTCTTCGGTGGGCATAAAACTGTCCTTCATTGTTATGAGGGACAGATAGTTACTTTTTAGGCCGATTTCAATTTCGCGTGAACAGGGACCGCGAAGTTTTTTACACGCAGACCGTTTTCAACTGCGTCCCCCAGCAAATCAGCGGTTGCAGGGGACAGTGTCCAGCCAAGGTGCCCATGACCTGTATTATAGAAAACGCGCGGGTGCTTTCCTGCGCCCACACGGGGCAGCATATTCGGCATCATCGGACGCAAACCCGCCCAAGGCACGCAGCTTTCGGTGCTGACGTCTGGGAAATGAGCTTCGCACCAATCGACCAATGGCTTAACACGGTCCGCACGAATATCGCGGTTGATACCGTTAAATTCGGCGGTGCCCGCGATGCGGAAACGGTCTACGCCCAACCGCGAGGTCACGATTTTGGCTTTGTCATCTAACAGCGAAACGTTAGGCGCACCGTCTTGGGATGCCTGATCGCGCAAATTGACCGTGATAGAATAACCTTTCACCGGATAGATATTCACCCGGTCGCCAAGCATCTTGGCGAACCCGCGCGACGCAACCCCCGCCGAGACGACGACCGCATCAAATCGCGATTCCGTCGACGTGCGCACCGTGACGCCGTCATTATCGGCGCTGACCGCTTGCACCGCCTCACCCAAGCAAAATGTGACGCCATTGGATGCGAGCCATTGCGCCAAACCTACGGTGAATTTGTGAATGTCGCCAGTGCTGTCGCTTTCGGTCCAGAACCCACCCAAGATGTCGCCGCGCAAGGTTGGTTCTTTGGCGAACACTTCGTCCGGGGTCAGTTCACGGCGGGTCAACCCACCCTGTAGCAACAGATCGTTGACGCGCCGCGCGTGATCCATGTCTTTCTGGGTTTGGTAGAAATGCAAGATACCGGCGGGTGTAAAATCAAAATTGATCCCAGCGACATCCGCCATTTCAGCCAGACCGGCACGGGCCGTCACCGCCAAACGGGTGGTATGGATGGTGTTCGCTTTGTAGCGGGGGATATTGCCCAAAAATTCGGCCATCCAACTGGCTTTGTGCCAGGTAGGGCGCGGGTTGACGGACAGCGGCGCATCGCGCTGCAACATCCATTTGATCCCCTTGATCACTGTGGACCATTGGTTCCAGACCTCGGCGTTGGACGCACTGAGCTGGCCGCCGTTGGCAAAACTGGTTTCCATAGCGGCATAGCGGTGACGATCAAATATGGTCACGTCGTATCCGCGTTTCATCAATGAATAGGCAGTGGTGACACCGGTGATTCCGGCACCCAAAACAGCAATAGAAGGCAAGGCATTTCTCCGCCAATGGCGCTTGCGCGCGTCGCCCCCACCGTCTTTGGGCCTGAGAGATTCACCGCGTCGCGGTTTGCTCCTTCGGCGGGCATTGCTGCCTCTCTCCGGTGTATTGCACCCCAACCGGTCCCTGCTGCCTGAGAGTTCCCGGGGCGGTTGCTCCTTCGGCGACGGACCTAACCGTTCTCTCCCGGTCGGCATGTTTCCTATTGGAAACTCATAGCGACAAAACGACGTTTCGCAAACAAAATCGACATTGCCCCGACAAAATTCTCATTTCCCGGCAGCATAGCCCGTACATCGGACGAAATCGCATTCAATGCGGTCTATTTTATTGGCAGGCCCCCTGTTTCTGCCTGCCAAACAGCCAATCTGGAAACATAAGACGGAACGCAGTTTGGCAGTGCCTGAAATGCGTCAAGTTCAAACAATGACCAGCGCTGACCTTCGTCCCCGAACACAATCTTCTCCGCCATGTCAGCGGGCAATTGCGCCACAAAAAATGCAACCCACGCGTCAGGTTTGTAATTGGCCGCAAAGTTTGCCTGCCACAGCACAGCGCTTGGTGGTAACGTTAACCCCAATTCTTCGAACAGCTCCCGCGTGACGGTTTGCAGTGGAGTTTCAAGACCTTCGCGGCCGCCTCCCGGCAAATCCCACATATTCGGATAGGGAATAGAATGTAGGTCATCGCGCAAAATACTGACTAAGCGATCACCCAAAAACAATGCAACCTTTGCGCCGTCATGTTGCCCTATTGTTCGCATCTCTTCCCCCGCGTAGACTGCACCTATGCCCGCACTTTGCCGCGATTGCCTGACAACATTTGACAGTGAAACCCGCTGTCCGCAATGCCGCAGCCCAAGGGTGACGCGGCACCCGGAACTGTTTGACCTGACGATCGCCCACATGGATTGCGATGCTTTTTATGCCAGTGTGGAAAAACGCGATCGCCCGGAATTGGCGGATAAGCCCGTGATCATTGGTGGCGGCAAACGCGGGGTTGTGTCGACCGCCTGTTATGTGGCGCGCATCAGGGGCGTCAAATCTGCGATGCCGATGTTTCAGGCGCTAAAACTTTGCCCGGATGCGGTTGTTCTGCCACCCCGGTTTGCGGCCTACACCGAAGCCTCGCGTGCGATCCGCGCCATGATGGATGAACTGACCCCGGTGGTCGAACCGCTGTCACTGGATGAGGCGTTTATGGACCTAAGCGGTACCGCGCGGCTGCACGGCGCCCCGCCGGCGGTGATGTTGGCACGATTAATTAAACGCATGAAAACCGAATTGGGCCTCAGCGGGTCAATCGGGCTGTCGCACAATAAATTCCTCGCAAAGGTCGCGTCAGATTTAGACAAACCGCGTGGTTTTTCGGTCATCGGTAAAGCCGAGACAACTGCATTTTTGCGTCCCAAACCCGTGCGACTGATCTGGGGCATCGGCCCCGCCGCCCAAGCCAGCCTGAACAAGGCAGGGATTCAGACCTTTGACGATTTACTGCGCTGGGACCGACGCGACCTGCATGACCGCTTTGGCGATATGGGCGAACGGCTTTATACACTGGCCCGCGGCGAAGACGCCCGCCGTATTTCGGCCCATACGCCCGTCAAAACGCTGTCAAATGAAACGACGTTTTTCGAGGATACTGCGGACGCTGGCATTCTAGACGGGCATTTGTGGCGCATGGCCGAAAAGGTCAGCGCGCGCGCCAAGGCCACAGACAAAGCGGGGCGCGTCATAACGCTCAAGCTGAAGACGTCAGATTTCAAATTGATCACCCGACGCCAAAGCCTGCAGCATCCCACGCAAATGGCGGATACGATCTACAGGATTGCTGCCGGGCTGTTTGCACAAAGCATGCAGCGTGGTCCGTTTCGGTTGCTGGGGGTGGGCCTTTCCGAAATCACATCCGCCGCTGATGCCGACCGTGAAGGTGATTTGCTGGACCCAGGTGCCGCGAAGCGTAGCAAAGCCGAACAAGCCACCGATGCCATTCGCGCAAAATTCGGGGCGGATGCCATCAAAAAAGGGCGTGCATTGCGCTGATCATTTCACCGCCGCCACGTTCCCCGCAAGACGCACCCCAAACGTCGCCAGCGCGACAATCACCGGCCGTAATTCCATCCCGAACGCAGTCAGCGCGTATTCGGTTTTAGGCGGCATCACCGGATAGATCGTTTTGACGATGATGTTGTGGTCTTCCAACATCTTAAGACGCGCGGTCAGCACTTTTGGGCTAATCCCGTCCAGCGACCGCAACAACTCTGAAAATCGTTTGGTACCGCCCAAGAGGTCGCGGATGATCTGGGTCGTCCATTTCCCGTCTAATACCGTCGCCGCCAACCGCACAGGGCAGTCAGGCGTGCAATCTTGGGCCAAAATCTCTGATAACTGCGCCATGAAACCCCGTAATTCATAGTTACAAAAAGGTACGTACTTTCTAGAAGATAGCAAAACAGCTAGCGGTTTCCCGGTATTTCAACAACCGGAAAGGTATTCCAATATGAACCGCACACAGTTTGTCTGCTATCTGATCGCAGCGTCGCAAATCGTTCTTGGGGGGCTGTACCTATTTTGGCCAGCGGGTTTTATCGCATGGCAGGGGCTAAGCCCGATTAATGCTGACACGGGCTATCCGCTTGCGATGCTGGCGGGGCGTTTCATCGTTTATGGGCTTGGTATGCTTGTCATTGCCGCGCATCCGCAAACCTATCGTATCTGGCTGGATGGGATGGTTGGTATTCAGTTAATCGACCTTGGCGCCGGCCTGTTCCACGTGACCACCGGCACCGTTGCGCTGTCGCATGCCATCATCCCCATGGGCAACGCTGCGCTGTTCATAATGCTGATGGTTTGGGTGCGCCCGCGGTCAGTGGATACTGGTAATACGGCATTTGCCTGAATGAGGCGGGCGGCTTGTCCGCCCGACCACAGCGGTTTGCGTTTCTTTTTTTAGGTTTTCATGCTTCACTTTGCGACATCATAAAGCAAGGGATGAAGTGGAAAAAGCGATGATCAAGGTCTTGGGCTTTGGCGGATTCTTCTTTCGGGCAAAAGACCCGGACGCGTTGGCAGCATGGTATGAAACCTACCTTGGCATTAATCCTGCGCCGACATCCGCAACGATGGCGCCGTGGACCACGACACCCGGCGTGACCGTATTTTCGCCGTTTGATGCGCACACCGACTATTTCCCCAAAGACCACGCATTCTTGTTGAACTTTCGCGTCGACGATCTGTGCGATGCCTTGGCGGCGCTAACCGCCGCGGGCATCGCAATCACCGAACCTGTGACGATGGACGGCGTCGGCAGCTTTGCCCGTATCCATGATCCCGAAGGTAACCCGATCGAACTGTGGGAACCCGCGGGTTAGGGCAGGACGGGGCCCGCTTGACCCGCGATCAGCAGCCGATTAGGGTTTGAATCAGGTCAATTACACACAACAGGAGGGCACAAGCTGAACATGCGTATCATCCGCCGACTTCAGCATGGTCCCCGCCACGCCCTGCAAATGCGTTTGCGGGGCTGATCATCGGTTACGCACCAGCGATCTGCCCTTGATGCCGTTGAATACGGCCCCTTTTGTGACAAGAGACAATCATGATTTTGACCACCAACAGCTTGGGTGTAACCCTTGGCGACCCGCTTTTTTCCGATCTTTCCCTGACTATTTCCAAAGGTGACCGCATTGGTCTGGTCGCCGCCAATGGGCGTGGAAAATCAACGTTGATGGCCTGTATGGCCGGAACACTGGACCCCACAACAGGCGAAATTACCCGTGCGCGCGGATTGCGCATCGGCCAAGTAGCGCAGCATATTACGCCCGAAACCTTGTCAAAAACGCTGTACGAGATGGTATTGTCCGCCCTGCCACCAGAGCAGGCAGAATATGAGGGCTGGCGCGTTGACGTCGTTTTGGATGACCTCAAAGTGCCGTTTGACCTTCATCAAAAACCGCTGTCCGACCTGAGCGGTGGCTGGCAGCGCACCGCGCTTTTGGCGGCAGCTTGGGTGACCGCGCCAGATCTGCTGCTGTTGGATGAACCGACGAACCATCTTGATTTGCAGCGCATTGCACTGCTGCAAGATTGGTTGATGGCACTTCCACGTGACACGCCTGTCGTGATCACCAGCCACGACCGCGCGTTCTTGGACGCCGTGACAAATCGCACCCTGTTCTTGCGGGCCGAACGGTCGCGTATTTTTCAACTGCCGTTTAGCGCCGCCCGCACCGCACTATCAGAGGCGGACGAGGCCGATGAACGCCGCTTTGCCAATGACCTGAACAAGGCGACGCAATTGCGCAAACAGGCCGCAAAGCTGAAAAATATTGGCATCAACTCTGGGTCCGATCTGTTGATCACCAAAACAAAACAGTTGACCGAAAGGGCCGCGAAAATCGAAGCCACGGCAAAGCCCGCCCACCAAGACCGCGGTGCTGGCGACATCCGCCTGACCAACAGCGGCACCCATGCGAAGGCTTTGATCACACTGGGTGATGTCCCGGTGACGGCGCCCGATGGCCGGGTTTTGTATACCACGGGTCAGAAATGGATTACGCAGGGCGACCGCATTGTGCTGCTGGGCACAAACGGCACCGGCAAAACGCAGCTCGTTCAGATGATTCACCGCGCGTTGGCGGGGCAGTAGCCACGCATCAAGTGCGCGCCAACGGTCGCGCTGGGGTATTCCGACCAGCACCTGAGCCAGATTGACGACGCCGACACCCCTATGACCGCCGTCGCGGGCCAGTTTGACATTGGCGACCAGCGCGCACGCGGGTTACTGGCAGGTGCTGGCGTCAATATTCAAATGCAAGACACCAAAATAGGGGCCCTGTCCGGCGGGCAAAAGGCACGGCTGGCGATGCTGATGCTGCGGTTACAACACCCGAACTTTTACTTGCTGGACGAACCGACCAACCACCTAGATATTGAGGGGCAAGAAGCGCTGGAAGCAGAGCTGGTCGCCCACGGCGCCTCTTGCCTGCTTGTCAGTCACGATCGCAGCTTTCTGCGCAATGTCGGCAATCGGTTCTGGTGGATCGACCGCAAAAGGTTGATCGAAGTGGCCGATCCCGAGGCGTTCTTGCAGGGTGAAATGACGAACTAAGGCATTCATGAAATACGAAAGAACCAACGAAACAACTGTCCGAATGCGGGGCGCGTGATGAAAAACAACGTCGGAGACCTGCGCGTTGATTTTGTGAACGGTGCCGTCGCGCACCGTCTGCGATTCGGCGGCGGGCGCGGGCAGGCGCTTGCGAAAGCCATGGGGTTGCGCGGCGGCAAAACACCGTCGATTGTCGATGCAACGGCGGGATTGGGCCGCGATTCATTTCTATTGGCGTCGCTGGGTGCGCAGGTCGTTATGATCGAGCGATCGGAAAAAATGCACGCCTTGCTGGCCGAGGGGATGGCAGCCGCAATGGATGAAAACGCAGAATTGCGCGACATTATTGCACGGATGACGCTACTGAAAGGCGATGCGAAAGACCTGTTGCCGGGCCTGTCAGCAGACGCAATTTTGATTGACCCGATGCATCCTCCGCGCAAAAGCACGGCTTTGGTCAAGCTGGAACTGCGACAGGTCCGCGACATCGTCGGCACCGATGATGATGCAGATGCGTTGGTGCGGGTGGCCTTAGAACATGCCCGGCAGCGCGTGGTATTAAAATGGCCGGCCAAGGCCGATCCTATCGCTGGCGTGCGTGCATGTTCGCACCAGATCATGGGTAAAACGACGCGATATGATGTGTTTATGGTGGGCTGAATTGAACTGCGTCAGTGGGTCGACAGGGCAAGCCTACTCAGCGGCTAACTGCAGATCCTGGGTTTCGCCAATCGCAGCGATTTCGGCGATCGCGCCGTTTAACAGTTCTTGAAATTCCGCAAAATCGGGCCGTAGCTGCACGGCAACTTCGTCCATATAAAGCGCACGATCGATTTCAACCTGAATGGCATGCTGATTGCGTGTGGGCCGCCCATACCGTTGAACGATATATGCGCCAGCAAAAGGCGCGTTGCGCGCAACGCGCAAACCAGCACGCGCAAATGAAGATTCGATCTGGTCCATGATATGCGGGCCAGCTGTGCCGCCGAACCTGTCGCCCAGCACCACGTCAGGACGGGCCGTATTTTGCACGCTGACACCCTGCAAGGCCTCATGCGGCATGGAGTGGCAATCGATCAGAATTGATTCGCCGTAGGCCCGGTTGCTTTCGTCCAGAAGCGTTTGCAACTTGTCATGATAGGGGCGCCAGAAGGTGGCGACCCGGTCGTGCGCTTCGGCGAGCGTAAGTTTGCCACGATATATTTGCCGGCCATTGGCCACAACGCGCGGAATAACCCCAAGACCACTGGCGACGCGTGCATTTTGCGCACGCTGCGTCACGCCGTCAATCAAAGCGGGGTCAAATTCATCCGGTCCCCGGTTCAAATCAACAAAAGCGCGCGGCATCCGCGCTTGCAAAAAAGGTGCCCCATAAAGCGGTACAGCCTGATAAAGCAGGTCAACAAAGGCATCTTCGGATGTCCGGATTTCAACCTCATTGAGGAGGCTGCGGTCCAAAAACCCCGACGTATAATCGCGACCGCTGTGCGGAGAGGCGAATATCACGCTTGTGGTACGTACGCTTGGGCACGAAAGATGATAGGCATCATGTTGCAAAAACTGCTCCTTATGCACAGCATGATAGACTGAATTTTGTTTTTTCTAAAAGCCCTTGATCCTTCCTACGAGTCCTTTTATAGACCCAGCACCTGACGCGGTTCTCCCGCGTCCTATTTCTTTATAGGACAACTGAGAACGTGTTGGAATTTGGATGATTAGCTCAGCGGTAGAGCACTTCGTTGACATCGAAGGGGTCACTGGTTCGATCCCAGTATCGTCCACCATGAATTCACCGGTCCATTTCGGACCGCACTGTAACCCAAGGCGCAATCCGCGCGCCGCGACATGAAGGAACGAACCCATGAAGGTACGTAACTCCCTCCGCTCGCTCAAGCAGCGCCACCGCGATTGCCGCATCGTGCGCCGTAAGGGCCGCGTCTATGTAATTAACAAGACGCAACCTCGGTTCAAAGCTCGTCAGGGCTAAACCACCGAAGTATTACACAGTTAAAAAGGTCGCACTCTTATGAGCGCGGCCTTTTTCTTTGGAAGAGTGTCGAACATAGATATCAGCACGCAAAAACGCCCGTCAAAGTGGATCACAATCCCCATTGTCATCTGGGTATTGTTGGGTGCGCTCCCAATTTTTGGCTGGAAATTCGGGTTTCAGTATCTTCCAGCGCCAAACTGGATCGCCGCCACACGATCGCTTGCCCTTCTTTCCGGGGGCGTCACAGCCTTATTGTTATTGATCGGATACCTAAAAGGATCGCAGCAGATGCGTCCGAACCATGGTCTGTTCATGAAGGTTGTTATGGGATTTGTTGGTTTGTTATTGGGCTTTCAGATTGGTCAGGACGCTGTAACGATGGGAACCCCGATGATTGTTGCGCTGATTGGTGGCGAAGATATATCTGTCGTGTTCACGGTGAGCGACGTGAACCGCGCGGGGGATTACAGGTGCCCTGTCCCAATCGTGCTGGATGGTTTGCCATCTATGTTTAACGAAGTTTGCGATTTTCCCGCCGGCCTTCGCGACAGTCTGGCGCAGGGGGATACCATCACCATTTCAGGCCATGGAACGCGCTGGGGGCTGTTTCCCGATCGGGCAACGACATATTAGCCCGCGAAAAAGCGGTCAATTGACCGGCGGAACACCGCGTATCACAGGTCAGGATTTCCCCACTTTGCATGCTAATTACTGGCAATAACGGGAATAATACGCCTAATATACAATCACATAGTTTTGCGAAAATATAAGGAACATATTCCATGACTTTCACAACGATTCGATCAAGTGCAGTCGCGTTTGCGATGCTCGGGATTGCTGCGCCAGCCTTTGCCCAAGACGCGTTTTGCGGTGGTGCTGGTGCCGGTGGCCAGTGGATCGGTGGCGACGAAGCATCATCCGACATTTCGGCGGCTTCAAGTTACCAAGAGCAGATGGCGCTTGTTTTGGGTGGAAATGAATATGTGTCCTTGTTTACCCTGAGCGAAGGCGCAGACGTGCGCATCGAAGCGGCCGGTCGTGGCGCAGGGGATACCATCATTGATGTGCTTGATAGCACGGGCAGCGTCATTCTGTCGGACGATGATTCCGGTGGAAACGCCGCGTCTCGCGCCGAAACATTTCTTGAGGCGGGAACCTACTGTATGGCGCTGCGCAGCTATGACGGTGGGCCAATGACCGCGTTTGTCCGCATTGGCCGGACCGAACATGAACCGCTGACCGAGGGGATCATGGAAAGCGACGGCGGAAATGATTCCGAAGGCTGCGCCATGGCGACACCACTCGGCATCTTGGGCAGTTCTGCCACCGGATCGGTTAGCGAAACCCCATACTGGAGCTTCACGCTTGATGCCCCAACGTCGGTCAGCATCACGGCTGAAAATGAAAATGCAGATCCGGTGATCACACTTTACGGTCCGGGCGAAAGCTATATCGACGAGAACGACGATTACGACGGTTTGAATTCGCGCATCGACGTGACCGACCCCTTGGATGCAGGCACATATTGTATTGCCATGTCTGCGCTTAGCGACGAATCGTCACCGATTACTGTAACGGTCACCGAATACGACGCAGCTGCGGCGCTTCTTTCGCTTTACGCCCGTGGCGAAGCTGCCCCACCGCTTGATGGCAGCATCCCTGTCACCGCGCTTGGCGTGTTGGAATCGCGCCTGCGCCAAGATGTACAAGCCAGTGATGACGTGTCCTGGTTCACGGTCGACGTCGAAGACAACAGCCTGTTGGTTGTCGAGGCCATCGGTGGTGGCGATAGCGATCCATGGCTGATCGTCTACGATGATTTGGGCCGCAAAATTGGTGACAACGACGATTATGGCGATGGCTTGAACAGCCTTGTCATGGCGCGTGTACAGTCGGGCAGCTACATCATTGGTGTACGCCAATACAACAGTGGCCAAGGGCTGATCCGGTTGTTAGCGGAACGTTATGTGCGCGCTGAATAAGGTTGCGCCGCGCTGCTAAAACAGGCCCGCCATGTTTGTCATGGCGGGCCTTTTCATTTTCGCCCGCCCGCAGGTTGGTGGGGTTGCCCGCAGTTTCACGTTTGGGGGGCACGGTCTTTGGTATGGCTATTTGAAAGGCCGGCGACAGGGTGCTTTTCGGTTTTCATCTGCTCGCCACTGGCGTAGCGATGTTAAGGATCGGGGGCGCAAGGTGAATTTTATGACGGACACGCCCCTACGGCGCAAATGCATATCACCCTGATGAAATGGTAGGACCTAGGAACAACGCGACATCCAGCGTGGCGTTGGCATTTCATTTGTCGTTTGGCGCGATATTTCTGAATTGGGCGATGCCGACCAACAAGGGTGGTTTGTTTATGCCTTTTTACCCTTTTCCTTTTAAAACCCCTCATCTTGTCTTATCCAGTCTTGCCGCTGCGCAGGCTCTGATCATGATGATGCGCAGCGATCAAAGCAAACCAAAGACGGATGCATGCGGGAAATGACGACCGGATCGACCTTAAAACAGAGTTGGAAGCGCGACAGTTGCAGGAGAAAATAGACCATCAGATGGCCCAGCAACGGAATAAGCTGGCGGAACTTCAACAAATCCAAATCGACCGACCAAAGGATGCCGCCCATGCAAGCCACCCGCCCAGAAAGCCATGACCGCCAAGGGCTGCGGCGGTTGTTGTCCCATCCCGCCCTGCGCGTCGCAATTCCGCTGCTGATCACTGCGATTGCGATTTTTGTGCTGCACCGGATGTCGGCGGATATCGATCTGACCGATGTAAAGAAAGACGCGCGGGACTATCCGTTGGCTGTGCTGGCGGGGTCGTTCGGGGCAATGTGTGCCAGCTATCTGGCGCTATCATTGTATGACGTCATCATTCTGCGCAGCGTTTCAGAGGCCAAACTACCTGTCGGTGTCACGATGATGACGGGCGTCAGCAGTATGGCTGTGTCGAATATGTTGGGCTTTTCTTGGCTGACGGGCGCTGCGGTGCGCTACCGCGTTTATTCGGCTTTTGGTGTTGATATCAATGTTGTCGCAAAGCTGATCGCGACGTCGTGGATTTCATTTTTCCTAGGGATGAGCGTGTTGATCGGCAGCCTGATGGTGCTGCATCCGACAGGCCTGTCCGAAGTCATATCGATTTCGCCTTTGGTTGAATCTGCCACCGGAATCGCGATTCTGGCTGCGATCAGTGCTTATTTCATGTGGACGGCTGCTGATCGGCGAAGCGTGGGCATTGGCCCCGTCAAGTTGATCCTGCCAATTGCTGGTGATGGTGCCAAGCTAACTGCAATTTCCATCGTCGATCTGGTCGCGACGGCGCTGACGTTATATGTACTGATGCCCGGTGACCTGTCGCACAACTTTGCATTTTTCTTTTTGGTGTTTGTTACGGCGGTTGGCCTTGGCATCATAAGCCATTCACCCGGAGGCTTGGGTGTTTTTGATGCGACGATCGTCGCTGGTCTTGGGGCTGCCGGGCGACCCGATGCCTTGGCGGCGCTTGTTTTGTACCGGGTGATCTATACCGTTTTGCCGTTCCTGATGGCGGTGGCAGGGCTGGCGATTGCATGGACCCTCGCAAACCGGACGAAGGCAAGCCAGACGTCGCGGATCATTTTTGCTGCTATCGGGCCGCTTGTACCGGTCGTCGCTGCCGGTCTGGCGCTGATGTCCGGTGCGATATTGCTGATCTCGGGTAACTTGCCGTCTGATCCGGGCCGTCTTGGGTTCTTGCGGGAATTATTGCCGCTTGGCCTTGTTGAAACGTCACATCTGTTAGGCAGCATCAGCGGTGTGCTTTTGATGATCGTTGCGCGCGGGTTGTACCGGCGCATGTATCGGGCATGGTTGCTGGCGATGGTGCTTTTGGGAACCGGGCTATTGATGTCGATGCTGAAAGGCTTCGACTGGGAGGAAGCGACCACGCTCGCAGGCGCGACGCTCGTTCTTTGGGTGTTTCGATCAGCGTTCTACCGGGCCGATGTTTCGGGCGGATTGCGCCTGAACTGGAAGTGGATCCTAAGCGTGTCGCTGTTGGCTGGCGTCATCAGTTGGATCGGGTTTTTCGCCTATTCGAATGTCCAGTACTCGGACGCGTTGTGGTGGCAGTTTGCGTGGCGGGGCGATGCATCGCGTTTTCTGCGGGCGACCCTTGCGGTAGCCGTTGTGTTGTCGGCGCTCTTGCTCAATACGTTGCTCAGTAAACAGTCCACGCGTTTGCGGCGCGAACCCATCCCAGATGTGGTCAGGCGCCTCGCGGCACAAGCTGACACATCACAGGCGGGCATCTCGCTCAGCGGTGACAAACGATTTATCATTTCCGCTGATGAACGCGCCTACATTGCTTATGCCGATACAGGCAGTTCGCTTGTGTCAAAGGGTGATCCGGTGGGAGACAAGGACGCGGGCATTGCCGTTATTTGGCAATTGCGCGAACTGGCCGATGCGATGGGGCGGCGATGTGCGTTCTATTCGGTGTCGGAACGGTTCTTACCGACCTATCTCGATTTAGGCATGCAGATTTTAAAAATTGGAGAGGTTGCCAGGGTCGATCTGAGCACCTTCAGCCTTGAAGGGCCGCGCCGCAAGGATTGGCGCCATGCCAAAGCGCGCATCGCCCGGGACGGGTATGTTTTCGAGGTCATAAAAGCCGCAGACCTTGCGCCGGTTATGGATAACCTTCGCGCAGTTTCTGACGCATGGTTGCAACACAAGAACAGCGAAGAAAAAGGGTTTTCATTAGGGTGGTTTCATCCGGAGTACATGCGAAACTTTGATCACGCTGTTCTACGCAACGCGGAAACAGGGCGGATCACAGCCTTTGCCAACCTAATGCAAGCTGCTGATAAATCGGAATTATCGTTAGACCTGATGCGGTACGATCCCACAGGGCCGGGAATGGCTATGGACGGCCTTTTTGCCGAAATGTTGCTGTGGGGCAAGGAGCAGGGGTTCGCATACTTCTCGCTTGGTGCGGCCCCTTTGTCGGGCCTTGAAAATCGCAGGCTGGCTCCGGCTTGGCACCGGATCGGCAGCTTCCTTTATGAACACGGAACCCAGTTTTACCACTTCGAAGGTCTAAGGACATTCAAGCAGAAGTTCGACCCCGAATGGTCGCCGGAATATCTGGCAAGTTCCGGCAAACTGGATGCTGCGCGCGTTTTATATGAAGTCAGTCTACTGGTGTCGCGCGGCGTTAAGGGGATGAAAAAGCACGGGGGCGAACCATGATCGCCTGCGGCGCGGTCGGTTTTGGCAGCGGCACGCGCAGAAATGGCCGCCGTTCGCTTTTCAACATCAGGGCGGACGCTGCTATATTGGACTAATGTACCGCATCACGGCTAAGGCCGATTTGTTCTGCACGCCTGACCGACACGCATTCATTTTATCAGCAGCGTCCGCATGACATTCCAGCGGCCTTGTTCATCATCAAAGTGACGAATTAATGTCCAACCGCTACGCGCAAGCAGCCCTGTGGCCGCCTGCGTGGTCGTATAAATCACCGTATAGCCCTGCGTACGGGCGTAATCTTGCAGCGCACCAACGATGCGCGTCGCCAGCCCGTTGCCGCGCAGCTTGTGGTTAACGCACAGACCACCCATCCAGACGACTTCGCCCGGTGCGCAGCCATAAGATGGCCCTTGCAGCGCGCCGGTACCGCCAAAGGTGCCGTCCGGTGCCACCGCAACGACGCCATACGGCAACCCCGCTGTCCGGGCACGCTTTTGAGCGTCGCCCAGCGCATCCCCCGGTCCGCTTTGCCCGTAATAGTCTGGCCAAGTTTCAAGCAAAAGATCCGCAACCGCCCCGATAAATTCGGGACGGTGATGCAGACCAAATACGGTCACCTGCCGAACGTATCTGCCAGCAACCGCGCCAGTGTGGGTTGGTTCAGATACCCTGTCGCAGACAGCCCGCTGCGGGTTTGGTAGCGACTGATTGCGCCGCGTGTATCGCTATCAAACCGCCCATCGACTGCGCCCGGATTGAACCCAAGCTGGCTAAGCCGACTCTCGATCAGACGCGCAAGCACGGGGTTTATGTTCAGGGCGTCTTCGCCCGCTTGCGCCGCATTGTTTTGGTTGTCTTGCTGGTCCACGGCGGCCTTTGCTTCGGCCGAAAATATCCCGTCAGGATAGCGGTTCAGATAGGCACGGTAGCCGGCAAGGTCACCGCGCGCGCCGGTTTCATCCCAATAGGCCCGATCAAGACGCTCTGCTTCTTCACGGGCGCGTTCTTGTTCTGCGGCAACTTCGGCCTCTCGGCGGCTTGCCTGCGCGTCGATTCTGCTGATCTGTTCCGCTGTCAGATAGGAAGTTTGGGTAAATCCATTGTTTTGTTGCCAGTTGCGAATGGCGCTGCGCGACCCTGATCCAAAAATGCCGTCCACACCGCGGGTGTCGTAGTTCAGCAGCGTCAGATCGCGCTGAATGTCACGGCGTTGGTTCCGGGTCAGCGCCAGCCGGGTTTCCGCGCTTTCGGCTAGACGCACCGGATCGCTTTCAATCGCGTCCAACCGGCGACGGGCCTCGGCGACGTAGCGGCTGTCGGGGTAATTTAAAACAAACCGGCGATAGCCGTCAGCGGTATCGGCCACCTGTGCATCAGTCCAATATTGCAGCGTCCCGTCTGATGGCGGATTGGGCGTGCTGCCGCTTGCATTCGCAGGCTCCATAATCAGAGAGTCCGGCAAAAACCCTACCGCGTCCAGCCAGCGCACGTTGCGGGCAAATCCTAAAACGTCTGCGCCTGCAACGGTAATCGCCTCGCGGATCACCTCGTCTGTGGCGTTCGGTTCGCCGTAGATCACCGTCACCCCTTGCGGGATGTTCAGATCCCCGACACCTTCGCGCAGATACGATCCGATCGCATCATCGGCGTTCAAATCGTAACCAAGGATCAGCACAGCCTGGCCGGGGGCCTGCGCCAGCACTGACATAATGCTGTCAACCGACACTGCACCACCAAGCCCAAAATAAGAGGGGCGCACGGTATCGGCGGCCAATAGCCAGCTGCGGTCACCATCGGTCACAAATTGCCCAGAAAGCCCTACAACTAAACGGTCTGCATCGGTTGCGGTATTTGCAAATTGATCCACCAACCGGATCATGTCGGCCGCACTGCCGTTTGCCAACGTGCTGACATCATACCCTGCGCCGCGCAAACTTTCGGCGCCATTCAGAACCTCTGTTGCATTCCCGACGCGACCCAAACGCTCATACCGGTCGACGCCGATAAGTAGGGCAGCGTCCTCTGCCATGACGGGCAGGGCAAAGACCGAAAGGCTGGCGATCAAACCAAATGTACGCATCTCGCGTTTCCTCCACAATTCACGCCGATCCACAGCAGCATGCTCGGACACTAACGTTTTATTGACGCAAAGGTTGCCTGCTGCGCGCTGCTATTCAATAGCGAAGATATAAGTCGTTAATCTACAGGGACATTTGTGTGTGCTTTTTCCACGCGGACCGCCGCAAATTTGAATTCTGGAATTTTTCCGTAAGGATCAACAGCAGGGTTCGTCAGCACATTCGCCGCCGCCTCGACATAGGCGAAGGGTACAAAAACCATATCCGGCGAAACAGCACGGTCGGCCCGTGCCATGATCTGAATACTGCCACGCCGCGTGGTCAATTGCACCATTTCGCCAGCTTCCACGCCCAGTTTCCGCAACGTCGTCGGGTGCAAGGAACAGTTTGCTTCGGGTTCGACCGCGTCCAACACTTTTGACCGCCGCGTCATGGAACCGGTGTGCCAGTGTTCCAATTGCCGTCCCGTCGTCATGATCATCGGATAGTCTGTGTCAGGGGCTTCATCGGGGGCAATTATGCTGGCGGGCGTGAATTTTGCGCGCCCGTTCTCGCGGGGAAACCCGTCTGCGAATACAATTGCTTGGCCGGGGTCGGTCGCCGATAGGGATGGATAGGTGACGACATTTTCCGCCTCGAGCCGGTCCCATGTGATGTGATCAAACGATGCCATCACCTGTGTCATTTCGGCGAAAACATCGCGCGGGTGGGTATAAACCCATCCCAAGCCAATGCGTTTGGCCAGTTCAATCGTGATCCACCAGTCTTCGCGTGCCTCCCCCGGAGGCGCGACTGCCGCCCGGCCCATTTGGACCTGCCGGTTGGTGTTCGTCACGGTCCCTGTCTTTTCGGCAAAAGCGGACGCCGGGAGGATAACATCAGCGAAATTCGCAGTTTCGGTCAGAAAGATATCCTGAACCACCAGATGATCCAGCTTTGCCAACGCGTCGCGCGCGTGTTCGACATCAGGGTCCGACATTGCCGGATTTTCACCAGAGATGTACATGCCACGGATATCACCCGCATGGACCGCGTCCAGAATTTCGGTGACAGTCAGGCCTTTGTTCGGGTCAATGACACCCTCGTTCCAGACCTGCTGAAAGGTATCGCGCACGGTGCTGCTTCCCACAGGTTGATAATCGGGCAGAAACATCGGAATCAGCCCCGCATCAGATGCACCTTGCACGTTGTTTTGGCCACGCAGCGGGTGCAGCCCCGCACCCGGGCGCCCCACCTGACCCGTCATCAATGCAAGGCTGATCAGGCAGCGGGAATTGTCAGTGCCGTGAATGTGTTGGCTAACGCCCATGCCCCAAAAGATCATCGCTGATTTCGCCCCGGCAAAGGTGCGGGCCACATCGCGCAGGGTGGCGGCATCAATGCCGCAAATCGCCGCCATCTTTTCGGGCGCAAAATCTCTGAGGTGGGCCTTCTCGGCCTCCCAGTTTTCGGTATAGGCATCAATATATTGTTGATCGTAAAGACGTTCTTCGACGATCACATGCATGATCGCGTTCAGCATCGACACATCCGCACCGGGGCGAAATTGCAGCATATGACTGGCAAACCGCTTGAGCGCCTGCCCGCGCGGGTCCATCACAATCAGCTTGCCACCACGTTTGGTGAACTGTTTGAAATAGGTGGCGGCAACGGGATGGTTTTCGATCGGGTTCGCCCCGATGACGATGGCGACATCCGCGTTTTCAATTTCGTTGAACGTGGCCGTCACCGCGCCCGACCCGACGTTTTCCATCAGGGCCGCAACTGATGACGCGTGGCAAAGCCGGGTGCAGTGGTCAACGTTGTTGTGTCCGAACCCCTGACGGATCAGTTTTTGGAACAGATATGCCTCTTCGTTGGTGCATTTGGCTGACCCGAAACCGGCGACGCCTGTGCCGCCGATGTCCTTTAGGCCCTGGGCGGCGACATCCAACGCCTCGTCCCATGTGGCTTCGCGAAAGTGGGTTTGCCAGTTGGCAGGATCCACGTTTAGCCCCTTGGCGGGGGCATTGTCGCGGCGGATCAAGGGTTTGGTCAGGCGGTGGTCGTGGTGGATATAGTCAAAGCCGAAACGCCCTTTGACGCACAGGCGGCCTTCGTTGGCGGGGCCATTGATGCCTTCTACGAACTTGACCTTATCGTCTTTGATTTTCAGACTGATCTGGCAACCAACCCCACAGAACGGGCAAACGCTGGCAACTTCGCGGTCATAATCGGCTGTGTCGCCCATCTGGTTTTCATCCGTCACCGTGGCGGGCAACAGGGCGCCGGTGGGGCACGCCTGCACGCATTCGCCGCAAGCCACACAGGACGATGCGCCCATAGGGTCTGCCATGTCGAAAACCGGATAGGCATCGTGCCCGCGTCCCGCCATACCAATCACGTCATTGACCTGCACCTCGCGGCAGGCCCGCACGCACAGCCCACATTGGATGCAGGCGTCCAGATTGACTGACATCGCAACATGGCTGTCATCCAATAGCGGGATGTGGTCGGCGTCCATCGTGGGAAAGCGGCTAACATGCACGTCCTGCTTCTGTGCCATATCCCACAGGTGGCTGGATTTATCATGCGCGACAGGCTGTTCGGGCTGATCAGCGACAAGCAATTCCATCACCATGCGGCGCGCCTGTTTTTCACGGGGCTGGTCGGTGGTCACCACCATGCCTTCGCTGGGTGTGCGGATGCATGATGCAGCCAGCGTCCGTTCGCCGTCAATCGCGACCATACAGGCACGGCAGTTGCCGTCAGATCGATAGCCGGGTGCCGGTTTGTGGCACAGATGCGGAATGACCAGACCACGGCCATTGGCCACCTCCCAGATCGTTTCGCCCGGTTGGGCGGTTACGGTCTGACCATCAAGCGTAAAGGTAATCGTGTCTGACATGAGCGTTCTCCGGGGTCTGGCCCGCAGAGTACAACACGTTGGCGATCAAGTGCAAAGTCCGCCAGCGACGCCGCCGCAGATATTTACGCCAAATCGACCGCCGATGGTGAAACCGGGCCCGTCAAAGATTTAGTAGGCGAACGCGCCAGCGTTTTTGGTCAGGAGGATACGCAGGATTTCGAGACCCAAAAGAACGACGATCGGCGACAGGTCAATCCCGCCCAAATCAGGCAGCACGCGACGGACACGGCTGTAGATCGGCTCTAGAATCCGCTGAAGCGTGTACCAGACCTGTCCGACGAATTCTTGCCGCACGTTCAGCACTTCGAACCGGATTAGCCAGCTCATGATGAAATGCGCCAGAACAAAAAACCGGACAACACCGATCAGCAGGAGAAGGATTTGGATAATCTTCAGCATAACAAAGCGGCCCTTGGATTGTTTGCACTGAACTAAGTGCTTGTTACGTTTCCTACAAGCCCATGGTTTCCCTAAGGTTAAAGTTGACCCTTACGTCAATTTGCATCATCCCGAATTTGAAACAACCCCCGAGGCGTCGATGTATCCTGTTGTTCGTGTCCTGAAAGAGCTTTTTGTAAACAAAAAGCGGCCCCAGCTGCATCCGCTGGACACCCATGTGTCCTATCACCGCTGCTGGCCGCAGGATATCGACACCTATTTCGAGATGAACAACGGACGTATTCTGACGATCTTTGATCTGGGGCGCACAGGTTTGGCGCAGCGGGTTGGACTGATTGATGTGTTGAAACAAAATCGTTGGGGCCTGACCATGGCTGGGGTTTCGGTACGTTATCGCAAGCGTATCCGTCCCTTTGCCAAGTTTCGGATCGTCAGTAAAACAGCCGGCTGGGATCACCGATTTGTCTATATCGACCAGTCCATTTGGATCGGCGACGACTGCGCCACCCAAGCCATGTATCGGTCCGCTGTCACCAGCGCGAACGGCATTGTCCCACCTGATCAGGTGTTCGCCACCCTTGGCCATGAAGGCACATCGCCCGCGCTACCCGACTGGATCAAAAACTGGATCGACGCCGACGCCACGCGGCCTTGGCCACCGACCGACAGCAGCCGCTAACCCCTTGCTTTTGTCCGCTTGAACGGTGTCTTATCGCACCAAAGCAAAGCAGGGACAGGCCAATGATTACCGCAAAGAAACGCATCTGGGGGTGGATGGCCTTTGATTGGGCATCGCAGCCCTATTACACGCTTGGCCTGACTTTTATTTTCGGCCCTTATTTCGCATCCGTTGCCACCCAGTATTTGCTCGGCACGGGTCTAGAGGCTGGCGTTGCTAAGGCGCAGGCGCAGTCAATTTGGTCAACCGGTCAAGTTGTGTCCGGCCTGTTCATCGCGCTTACTGCCCCTTTTTTGGGGGCCTATGCCGATCACTCGGGCCGAAAAATCCCGTGGATCGCGTTTTTCTCGGTTGTTTATATCATCGCTGCATTTTCGCTTTGGGGGCTCATGCCCGACAGCAGTGCGGTCTGGCTTTACATGGCCATTTTCTTTGTCGGGTTTGTCGCCGCTGAATCGGCGCTGAATTTTATCAACGCAATTCTGCCCAGCCTTGGGGATGATAAAGAGGTGGGGCGCATTTCCGGGTCGGGTGCGGCTTTCGGGTATTGGGGCGGGGTCCTGTCACTCATCCTGATTTTGCTGCTGCTCGCTGAAAACGGCGATACAGGCAAAACGCTGATTGGCCTTTCGCCCCTGTTCGGGCTTGAGCCCGCATTCAAGGAAGGCACACGTGCAACTGGTCCGTTCATTGCGATCTGGTACGTGGTTTTCATGATTCCTTTCTTTTTGTGGGTCCGCGACGCACCGCAAACCAAAAAACCCAAAGTCAGCCTGCGCGCTGTCGCCAGCGATCTGGGCAAAACGCTGCGCAGCGTTGCCAAGCGCAAAAGCCTGCGTAATTTTTTGATCGCGTCGATGTTTTATCGCGATGCAGTGAACGCGCTTTATGCGTATGGCGGCATCTATGCGGCGCTGGTCTTGGGGTGGGAGATCACATTTATCGGGGTGTTTGGTGTCATCGCAGCCATCGCGGCGGCGATCACGACATGGTTGGGCGGGTTGGCCGACAAAAAATATGGCCCCAAGCCTGTGATTATCGCGGCCGTGTGGGCGATGATCGCCGTGTCATGCGTCATCGTCGGCATGTCCCGCGAGGCCCTGTTCGGCGCTCCATTGGATCCCACGTCGCAACTGCCTGACATCATCTTCTTTGTGTGCGGTGCCATTATCGGCGGTGCCGGTGGTGCCGTGTATGCATCATCACGCTCGCTTATGGTGCGGCACAGCCACCCGGATCGCCCCGCAGAGGCATTCGGTCTGTTCGCGCTGTCAGGCAAGGCAACGGCATTTCTTGCTCCTTCACTGATCGGCCTTGTTTCATGGCTGTCGGGCAATGTACAAATTGGATTTTCTCCGGTTATTGTACTGTTCATCGTGGGGCTTTTGTTGCTACGGTGGGTCAACAAAGACGGAGATCGTGCAGAATGGTCCGCATAATAACCGCTGTATGTCTGGCGCTTGGGCTTGCCGCGTGTCAGCCCGAAGAACCAACGGTGACCGTGTCGTCGCAAAACGCGAACGATACCCGTATCGCCAAACAATTGTTTGGTGCCGTGCAATCAGGATCACAGCAAAGCGCCGATCCGCTGGGCAGCTATGCAGGTGGCTGTCAGGCCGGGGCAGAGCAATTGCCCGAGACAGGTCCAACATGGCAAGCGATGCGGCTTTCACGCAATCGCAACTGGGCGCAGCCTGAAACAGTTGATTTTATCCAGGATCTCAGCCGGTTTGCCGCGACGCAATCCGGTTGGGAGGGGCTTTATATCGGTGACATGAGCCAGCCACGCGGCGGCCCAATGCTGACCGGCCACGCCAGTCATCAAACCGGCCTTGACGCCGATATCTGGATGCTACCGCCCACGCGTTTGAACCTGACTGCCGCTGAACGCGAAAGCCTGTCGTCGATCACCATGCAGCGCAACGGTGGCGCGTATACAAATGCCAGCTGGTCCCCGCAACACGAGGCCATTTTACGCGCAGCCGCGTCAGACCCGCGTGTCGCACGTATTTTCGTGTTTCCGGGCGCAAAGGTTGCCATGTGCGCCAATGCAACAGGCGACCGCAGTTGGCTGAATAAAATCAGGCCATGGTGGGGACACCATTACCATTTTCACGTCCGGCTGAATTGTCCCGCTGGCGCGACCTATTGCACTGACCAATCCCCGCCGCCCGCGGGCGACGGCTGTGCCGACGCGCAAACATGGGTGAATAACATCTTGAACCCGCCGCCACCCAACCCGAACGCACCCCCGCCAACACCGCGCGCAGAACTGACTATGGCCAATCTGCCCGCCCAATGTGTTGGCGTCCTGAACGCAAACTAAGTGCGCGTCATTTGGGGTGCGCTCGTGCTGCTTTGGGCGATACCCGCAGCAGCTGACGCGACATTCATCGGGTCGTACACATGGGTTTCAGACGATCCGCTGTTTGGCGGCTTTTCCGGGATTGAACTGTCAGAAGACGGTCTGCATTTGACCGCCCTCAGTGACCGCGGCGCGTTCATCACCGCCGTACTGACCCGCACCGACGGGGTAATTACAGATGTTGCTGCAGGTGCGATCATTCCAATGACCGACACAGGCGGGCAATTGGATAGCGAAGGGCTGGCAATTTCGACCGATGGTCAGATCTTCGTGTCCTTCGAAGGACAGCATGGCGTGCGGCAGTTTGCAGGCCTGAGCGGGCGATCCGTTTCACTGCCCGTTGCGCCCGATTTCGCCGATATGCAGCACAATTCGTCGCTAGAGGCGCTGGCGATCGGGCCGGACGGCACACTGTATACCGTGCCAGAACGATCCGGGCGGGCGACCCGTCCGTTCCCTGTTTATCGGTTAGTCGATGGTCATTGGGACCACACGTTTGACGTTCCGCGCAGGGGGGCGTTCTTGATGTCAGGCGCAGATATTGGACCAGATGGACTGCTCTACCTGTTGGAGCGGGATTTTAACGGCATCGGGTTTCGCACCCGCGTGCGCCGGTTTGATCTGCGCGGCGGGTCCGAAGAAACTGTTTTACAAACCGGTTCTCTTACCCACGACAACCTAGAAGGGATTTCGGTTTGGGCCGACGACACAGGGCTGCGACTAACCATGATCGCCGACGATAATTTTCGGATGTTTCAACGCACCGAAATTGTCGAATATCGCATAAATGATTGACACCCCCGGCCGCGTAACGGTATTGCGCGCCGTCCCCGGATCATCCGCGGGGCCAAGTGCCGCACCCTTGTCAAAACGGAACATCTGATATGACACCTATTCTTCCCGGCGTTATCGCCATGGCCACCATCGTTGTGACCTCAAACATTCTTGTACAATTCCTGATCTTGGACGGCTTGCTGACGTGGGGGGCGTTTACCTATCCGCTCGCATTCCTTGTTACGGACGTGATGAACCGTGTTTACGGGGTCGCAGCGGCACGCAAAGTGGTATTCACAGGTCTGATCGTCGGGATTGTTTGCAGCCTGATCGGATCGCAAATCATGCTGGAATTCGGGCCAGCCGTGCCGATCCGCGTTGCGATTGCATCTGCGACCGCATTCCTTATCGCGCAGCTGCTGGACATTGCGGTGTTCAACCGACTGCGCGCTGGATCGTGGTGGAAAGCGCCCTTGGGCAGCACGTTGGTAAGCTCATCGGTGGATACCGTGATCTTCTTTGCGATCGCCTTTGCCGCGGCTTTCAACGGCTTTAGCGCCACCGCCGCAGACCAGGTCATGTGGGCGCAAGATGCGGTCCCGTTCCTGACCGCCGGGCCGTTGGTCCCGCTTTGGGTCTCGCTTGCCGTGGCGGACTGGGGTGTGAAGCTGGCGATTGCTTTGCTGGCTTTGGTGCCGTTTCGCATCATTGTTGGGCGGATGCAGCAGCGGATCATTTAATCGCGAGGGGTGGTATATTTTTACTTGAAATATACCAAATCTGTGCGAACCTACCTTTAGGCGAAATTTATTGAAAGGAGGTGATCCAGTGCATCATGAGGTATTGGAGAAGTGTGTCGGGACAACTTGTGGGGGTCGCAGCTAAGGCAGCCCTTGGCTGAGAACACCACAAGGTGGAGATCCTAACCGACCCACCTCCGAAATTCAGGAAAGGGCTATCCCAACGCCGGGGTAGCCCTTTTTCGTGGGGTTTTGACGGTTGGCGCGGCGTCGGATAGGTGTCGGGCAAATGTCGGGCCCGAACGGATTATGGATATGTTGAAAGTTAACGATCACATCACGATTGCGGATTGGGAACTGACCGAGAGCTTTGCGCGCGCGTCCGGCCCCGGCGGGCAGAACGTGAACAAAGTATCCACGGCGGTGGAACTGCGGTTCGAGGCGGCGCGGTCCCCCAACCTGCCCGACCCGGTGAAGGTGCGGCTGCGGCGACTGGCGGGGCAACGCTGGACGAAAGAGGGCGCGATTGTGATCTTTGTCCAAGACACCCGCAGCCAAGCCCGCAACCGCGAAATCGCACGGGACCGTCTGGCCGAACTGATCCTATCGGCAACCGTCGTGCAAAAACGCAGACGCGCGACAAAGCCGACCTATGGGTCGGTCAAACGGCGGCTTGAAGGAAAAAAGGTCCGCGGTGCGGTGAAGGCGTTGCGGGGGAAGGTTGAGGAATGAATTTTAGCTTTTCATCTTAAAGTTGAGATGTTAGCATATCCGTATGGCGCGAAGCCTAGGTGGGCGGCGTTATGACCGACGTCGATTTCGTCGATGCCAAAGGAGCAGGAAACTAAACCTTTGACGGTGTGTCTTGCAGACATATCGGCATCCCTTACTCTTTGTCGTCCACCGAACCTTATTTTTGATTGATCATTCATGCGTAACGAAATCCGAGATGAAATAAAAAGGCTTTGCAAGAGGCAATTTAATAAGGTTCGGAAGGCTGACGAGGTTGACGAAAAATATAAAAAGAAATTTGAAAAAAGGACGGGGCTTGCGCCAAGAAGAAAGGCAGTAAGGACCTCATCTTCATTGGCAAAACACTTCGATCCTTTTCACTGCAAAAGGCATGCGAATGTCATTGCTACTGCTATATGGTACAAGATTCTCCGCGGCGAGTACGAAGTTCAGCCGGCCATACAACACCTTCTTGATAAGCCGGACGGTTCCAAGAGAGAAATCATGGCGTTTGGTTTTCCTGACGCAGCTGTTGCAAATGTATTGCTACGAAGAACCAGAGCCCGAAACCTCAAGCGGTTGTCGCCTCATTCTTATGCATACCATCCTGACAAAAACGTCTTCGATGCGGTCCTTGCCCTGAAAGACTTCGATGATCATGGTAAAATGTTTGCTGTTCAAATTGACTTTAGGAATTTCTTCGACAGCATCCCCACTGGATATATTCGCAAGAAAATCAATGATCGTAACACTGTAAGTTTTACGCCACATGAACGAGCTGTCTTCAATGCGTTTCTAAACCACCGATATGCCAATAAGTCAGACTACATAGCTTTGAAATTCCGGAGACGTGTCAAGGGCACTCCCCAAGGCTCTTCTGCGTCATTGATTCTGGCGAACGTAGCAAACCACGATCTAGATAGAATGTTAGCTTTTGAATCAGGAAAATTTGTCCGCTTCGCGGATGATGTAGTCGCTTTGTCGAACAGCTACGAAGGCGCTATCAAGCTTGAGAAGTGCTTTGAGGCACATTGCAACACGAGTGGCCTAATATTGAATAAGTTAAAGTCGCCCGGAATTGCGCTGATATCCAGCCACGACCAAGAGATAAGGACCAACGGCGGCTTCACCTACCTCGGCTATGGATTTACCGATCTGGGGCTTACAATGCCTGAAAAGTCGGCAGCCAAGCTCAAGCAAAAAGTCTCACGCCTATTGAATATCTATTTAATTAACTCGTTAAAAATTGACTACAACCCTAGAAGAGCCAGTAGTGTCAATGGCTATGACTGGGATTTACTAGGTTTTGTTTACGAGCTTAGGAGATCCTTATACGGCGGGCTATCTGAGAGGAAGATTAGTGGCTTTCTGAAGGGGACATCAAACTTCGAAAGGATGCGCGGTCTAATGGGTTTCTACGCCTTGTTAGACGATTCCGAGAGACTTAAGGGCCTAGATGGTTGGATTGTAAATACGACAATCAGAACTTGTCGGAAGCGTAGTCTGCTTCTTAAGTCGCAATACGGCTGCAATTGCCCAACACCAACAGCAGAACAACTCATCAAAGGCACTTGGCTGAATCAAAGTTCATGGCGCACTGAGGAGGGAGAGCCTGACGACCTCGAGGTTGTGTTCCCTAGCTTGGTCAGGGGATGGAGGGCCGCGAGAAAGTACTTTTTTACGCGCGGCCTCGAAAACGTACAACCGCCTTCCTACCAAAGCTCTGACGATCCGCTTTCGCTATTTGATTTTTACTAAACCACAACCTCAACCCGTTCCTGCTCGCCTACCCCAAACACACGCTTATACCGTGCAATCTCGTCAACCGGTCCCATCGCCTTGTTGGGGTTGTCTGACAGTTTCACGGTGGGGCGGCCGTTGGCCGCGACGGCTTTGCACACGAGGCTGAACGGCGCGAGCGCGTCGCCTGCGGATAGGCCTTTGAAGTCGTTGGTCATCATGGTGCCCCAACCAAAGGACACGCGCACGCGCCCCACAAATTGGCTGTGCAGTTCAAGGATTTTATCCACGTCCAGCCCGTCCGAGAAGATGACGAGCTTTTGCGTCGGGTCTTCGCCACGGGATTTCCACCAGTTGATCGCGTTTTCAGCGCCGGTTGCAGGGTCGCCGCTGTCGATGCGCATGCCTGTCCAGCCCGCGAGCCAACCTGGCGCCCGGTCAAGAAACCCTTTGGTCCCGAATGTGTCAGGCAGGATGATCCGCAGGTTGCCGTCGTGCTCTTCTTGCCAGTCGGACAGCACGTCATAGGGCGATTGCAGCAGCTGCGCGTCCGTATCGGCCAGCGCGGCATAGACCATGGGCAGTTCGTGGGCGTTGGTCCCGATCGCCTCTATTTCACGCATCATGGCGATTTTACAGTTGGACGTACCGGTAAAGTTGTGTCCCAACCCTTCCATCATCGCCTGCACGCACCAGTCCTGCCAAAGGAAAGAGTGCCGCCGCCGCGTGCCAAAATCCGCGAGCTTCAGGCCTTCAATCGGCCGCAATTTTTCAACCTTTTCCCAAAGTTTGGTCATGGCGCGGGCATATAGCACCTGCAGTTCAAACCGCCCCATGTCACGCAGCACGGCCCGCGACCGCAGTTCCATGATCACAGCAAGGGCAGGGATTTCCCACAGCATGACTTCGGGCCATGACCCTTCGAACGTCAGTTCGTATTGGCCATCCTTTTTCTCAAGGTGGTAGGGCGGCAATTGCAGGTTTTCGAACCATTCCATGAAGTCGGGGCGGAACATCTGGCGTTTGCCGTAAAAGGTGTTGCCGCGCAGCCATGTGGATTCGCCGCGGGTCAAGCGCAGGGTGCGGATGTGGTCAAGCTGCTCGCGCAATGCGCCTTCGTCGATGATGTCAGCCAACCGGATGGTTTTGGTCCGGTTGATCAGCGAAAAGGTCACTTGGGTCGTCGGGTGGTTGCGAAACACCGACTGGCACATCAGGAGTTTGTAAAAATCCGTATCGATCAGCGACCGCACGATGGGGTCGATTTTCCATTTATGATTCCAGACGCGTGTTGCGATATCGACCATCTTAAGGCCCCCCTGACGTTTCGCCCGTTAGACCAACTGCCGTAAGGCAAGGCAAGGGTTTCGTGATCAACCGCACCGGCCATGTGTGTGTAAGCCATGGGGTAAGACTGCCGTTTCAAACCCAAATCAAATCAGGGCGGTTGCCGGGAAGCAGATGCCGTTTGCCGCCCCAACTGTTGCCCAATCGCCTTGTATTCGCGGCTAGGAACGGAGGCGGAGCGTGACATCCGGGAAACGACATATTCCCTTAGACAAACGTGACCCCGGCCCCGGTCATGGCTGCACGTGCGGCGTCAAGTGACCCGTCAAAATCAATCGCGCGGCACAGGCCCATATTGACGGTCACCTTGAACCCAAGTTTCGCGGCGTCTACCGCGGAATAGTTGACGCAAAAATCCGTCGCCAACCCGACAAGCGTCAAACGGTCGATGCCGCGTGTCCGCAAATACCCTTCGAGCCCGGTGGGAGTGCTGTGGTCATTTTCAAAGAAGGCAGAATAGCTATCGATGGCAGGATTGTACCCTTTACGGATAATCAAATCTGCCCGGTCCACGGTCAGATTAGGGTGAAGTTGCGCGCCGATCGACCCTTGGATGCAATGATCAGGCCAAAGAACTTGCGGACCGTAGGGCATGTCGATCATCGACATGGGTGCCGCGCCGTGGGTCGACGCGAACGAAGAATGTCCGGCCGGGTGCCAGTCTTGGGTCAGGATCACCGCGTCAAATTCGTTCATCGCGGCATTGATGCCGGGCACGATGTCATCACCGCCCGCGACGGCAAGAGCGCCACCCGGGCAAAAGTCATTCTGGACGTCGATCACAAGCAGGGCGTGAGTCATTTCGGGTCTCCTGTTTCAGGGGCAGGCTAGCAATATACGCGCGGACCTGCGAGCGGCTTTGTAGGTGGTGGACGGTCAAATGTGGGTGTTCGGCAACCACGCGCGCAACCCGCGCCCGCGTCCGGTGACGCGACGTGAAAATCCAGCGCCAGAATGCATAGGTTTCGCCGTGCAGGACCTCGGGGCAGTCGCGGGTCATGTCGGGACGTGTGGTCCCGTAATCGCGCAGCAATCGCCAGACCACCCGCCAAAACCGTAGTAAAACTGGCAAATCCAGCCAAATCAGCGTGTCGGCACGTGTGGCGCGGTTATCATAGGTCTCTGAAAATCCGCCTTCGAAAACCCATTGATCTGCGGCCTCGACCGCATGTGCCATTTTTATCCGCTCTGCGACATCGCGTGGCACCCAGCCCGGTTTCCAATGAATTTTGTCCATATGATAGACAGGCAGACCCATCCTGTCGCCCATGACCCGGGCGAGCGTGCTTTTGCCGGACCCCGGCCCACCTGTGATCATGACCCGCTGCATAGGGCGTTATTATCAACGTTTATGATGCGCGAAAAGCGCGGGTTGAACTGCGCGCGCGTTTTGCCTAGAACCCGCATCTTTCATAGCAGGAATAGAGGTTATCATGGCGACGTTGGGTATCGACTTTGGGACCTCGAATACGGCTGCGGGTGTGCTGGTCGGGGACCGCCCGTTTTTGATCGAGGTCGAGCCGGGGCGCAAGACGCTGCCGACTTCGGTGTTTTTTGATTACGATCGCAAGGTGACGACCTATGGGTCGGTGGCAAATGCCGCATTGATTGATGGCCGCGAGGGCCGGTTTATGCGGGCGCTAAAGTCCGTTCTGGGCACACCTTTGATGCGTGAAAAGCGCCAGATCGCCTATGAACGCCTGACCCTGATCGAGGTCGTCGCGCGGTTTTTGCAGATGATCCGCGAACGTGCAGAGGCGGCGACCGGACAAACCTATGACGTGGCGCTGTCTGGCCGTCCGGTGCGGTTCCATTCCGCCGACGATGCCCGCAACGCCCAAGCCGAAGTGGACCTGCGCGAGGCCTATATGATTGCAGGGTTCAAAGACGTGCATTTCATGCATGAACCCGAAGCAGCTGCGCTGGCAAGCGGTCCGTTGGACGCAGGCGCATTGGGTCTGATCGTGGATATTGGCGGTGGTACATCGGACTTTTCGGTGTTCGACCGTGACGGCGCCCGGACCCGTGTGATCGCGAGCCATGGTGTGCGCGTCGGCGGGACAGATTTCGACCGCGCGATCAGCATTGATCGGGTCATGCCGTTGCTGGGCCGCAATGCCGACATACGCAATGCAATGGGGTCGGGCACCCATGTCGCCCCAAATGCCATTTTCAACGATCTGGCGACCTGGCAGAAAATTCCGTTCACATACACGCCGGAAAATAAACGGATGGCGGCCGATTTTGCAAAGCTGGGCGTTGATCCGGTGTTATTTGCAAGGCTGCAATCGGTGCTTGCGATGGAATTGGGCCACGACATTGCCTTTGCGGTGGAAGCCGGAAAAATCCAGATCAACAAGCCGGGTGTCGACGAGGCCGGGATTGATTTGCGGGTGATCGAACGTGACTTATGGGCGCGTTTCACCAAGCCACAGATGGGCGAAATCCTGTCGGATCACGCAGGCCAGATCCGCAACTGCGCGACCGAGACGCTGCGCATGGCGGGTGTCACCCCGGCGCAGATCGGTAAAATCGTCTTTGTCGGCGGGTCGAGCCTGCTGCACGTTGTTGAAAACACAATGACCGATATGTTCCCCGATGCCGCGCTGGAACGCGCAGAGGCGTTTACCGCGGTGGCAGACGGATTGGCGATCGCGGCATCCACTCACTTGCCTCAGTAAAACAACAGGCGTATTTGACCCTCATGTATACAGTCGCTGCCCTTTACCACTTTACCCGCTTTGACGACCCTGCCGCGTTGCAAGGGCCGCTTTTGGACCTGTGCAAATCGCGCGGGGTCAGCGGCACGCTTTTGCTGGCCAAAGAGGGAATAAACGGCACAATCGCGGGTGATCGCGCAGGGATCGATGCGGTGATTTCGCATATCAAATCGCTTCCGGGCTGTGCGGATCTCGTCTGGAAGGAAAGCACCGCCAGCGTGCCGCCGTTCCACCGCATGAAGGTGCGCCTAAAGCGTGAAATCGTCACCATGGGTCAACCCGATGTGGACCCGATTGCCAATGGCACGGGGCATTATGTTGATCCTGCGGAGTGGAACGCGCTGATCAGTGCGCCGGACGTCGCTGTCATTGATACCCGCAACGATTACGAGGTGGCGATTGGCACGTTTGACGGGGCGATTGACCCAGAGACGAAATCCTTTGGCGAATTTCCTGCGTGGTGGGAAGAAAACAAACATCGATTCCACAACAAGCGGATTGCGATGTTTTGCACTGGCGGGATTCGTTGCGAGAAATCAACGAACTACCTGATGGGGCAAGGCGTTGAAGATGTTTACCACCTCAAGGGCGGCATCCTGAAATACCTTGAGGAAGTCCCCCAAGAAGACAGCAAATGGGACGGCGAGTGTTTCGTTTTTGACGCGCGCGTCAGCGTGGGCCACGGACTGAAAGAAGGCCCGCATATTCTGTGTTACGCCTGCCGCCGCCCCCTGTTGCCAGATGACCGAAACCGCCCAGAATTCGAGGAAGGCGTCGCCTGCCACCAATGTGCGCATGAAACGACCGACGACGATAAGGGCAGGTTCCGCGAGCGTCAAAAGCAGATCGGTTTGGCGAAAAAACGCGGGACGCATCACATCGGCGGGCTTTAGGCCGGTTTTTCGTAGACCGAAATGTGGAATGTGCTGTTCGCGGTGAAGGCAGATTTGTCCCAGCCGCCCCAGCGATGTTTCAACCGCAGCCCCGCAAGCCGCGCCATCAGATCAATTTCCGGCGGATAGGCATAACGCATCGGGAGTGGCACCAGTGTCATCCCGTTTTGGGTGATGCGGATTCGCTGAAAGGCGAATACCTGTTCCACGGGGTCGTGAGTGACCGCCTCGATCCAGACCGATTCCATATCAATTTGCTTCGTCTTGACCCGTTGGTTTTCGGTGAACCCGGTAAAATTTGGCACAAAGGTTTCGATCAGAAACGTTCCGCCGGGCGCAAGCCGCTTGGCGGTATTGTCAAATCATCTGATCTGCGCCTCTTGGGATGGCAGGTTAAAAAGCGTGTTAAAGACGAGGAAGGCGTGGTCGAACGTCCCTGAAACCGCGACATCAGCCATATCCCCGATATGGGTCGTAATCGCGTCTGCCCCCGGTTTTTCGCGCAGCTTGGCAACCATCTCGGGCGACCCTTCGATCCCGGTCACGTCAAATCCCCTCTGCGCCAACGGCAGGGCGACGCGCCCGGTGCCAATCGCGAGTTCCAACAGTTTGCCGCCTTTGGGCGCCAGATCTGCGATCAGCGCGACAGTGGCATCCGTAGTACCAGGGTCATGCAGGGCGTCATAGTCGTCCGCGTTGAGCTTACCAAATGTATCGGGTTGAAATGTGATCATCACTACAATCTCCTGTTGTGTGAACTGTAACAACTGCATGGCGGCCAAGTAACGGGGTTCGTTGACCCTGTAGGTTTCGCATCATATTGCAGTGGTAGGCACCCACCAAGGATCACCCTATGCCATTCATAAACCGCGCGGTTGCAGGGTTAGGCAATCAAATGCTGGCCCTGACGATTGGTATCGTTTGCGGCGTGGCGGCGTATCTGGCGGGCTTGCCACTGCCGTGGATGTTGGGTGCGTTGATTGGCAATACGGTGGCGGCGATGTCGCGCATCCCGGTGCGCGCGCCGGTAAAGCTGCGTCCTTTTGTAATTCCGATCATCGGCGTACTTTTGGGCGCGGGCGTAACGCCGCAAATTTTGGATCATGTCGCGACATGGTCTCTGACGGTGCTGCTGCTGCCACTGTTCTTGGGCAGCGCAGCGGCGGGATCATTCACGGTGTATCGCAAGCTGGGTGGCTATGACACTGTGACTGCATTTTACGCGTCGATGCCCGGCGGGCTGAACGACATGGTGGTTTTGGGCGCTGAAGCAGGGGGTGATGAACGCCGGATTGCGCTGGCCCACGCGGCGCGTATTTTGGTGGTCATCGTCTTTGTCGCGCTGTTTTTCGGGCTGGTTCTGGGGGTCAACAGCGGGTCGCGCAGCGCCGCACGCTGGGTGTCACTGGATGCGCTCAGCGTTGCTGATTATGCGATCCTTGGCGTCTGTGCTGCAGCGGGCACATGGCTGGGCCATTGGGCGAAACTGCCCGCCGCGCCAATTTTCGGCCCGATGATCCTTAGCGGAATCGCGCATTTTATTGGCTGGGTCGACGTCCCACCGCCAACCTTGATGATTATCTTGGCGCAGGTGACATTGGGCACAATCATTGGCACACGGTTTGCGGGCGCGACCTTTGACCAAGTCGGCCGCGATTTGGCTTTAGCCACACTAGCCACGCTTGTGATGCTAGCTGTCGCTATTGTGTTTGCTGTGATGATCGCGTGGGCGTCCGGCGTCCCCGTCAGCCAAGCCTTTCTTGCCTATTCCCCCGGTGGCTTGACCGAAATGTCGCTGCTTGCGCTCGCGCTGGATCAGGACGTCACCTATGTGTCGCTGATGCATATTTTCAGGATCACCATGGTGATAGCGATGGCGCCATTGGCTTTCAGCTGGCGCCGCCGTTAAGGCATCTGAATTTGCCCAACAACATCGGTCATTTCCGACAGGTTTATCTTGCGCTCAAAGGCCTGACCGTCAGCGTCGAACACATGGCAATCTGTTGTTGCGAATGACACAGTCACGGGCGCGTCGTCTTCGATAAATCGGGTGCCTGTCAGGACAAAACAGAAATGTTCTTCGCGCCCCGGAAGCGTGGCGTAGCCTATGGTTTGCTGGCCAAGGTGTTCCACCACCGCGGGTGTGACCGTCATCGCGGCGTTGCCCCCGTCGAGCGAGATGTGTTCGGGTCGAATGCCCAGCGTTATGTTTGTCCCAATCAGGGCGCTTCGTTTTTCGGCAGGCACGCCAACACCGATGGTCAGGGGCTGACCTTGCAGATCAACCGTGATGCCGTCGTCCGATGTCGACAAGACGGTAACCGGCAAAAAGTTCATCCGCGGGTTACCGATAAACCCGGCAACAAAGGTATTTTCCGGTTTGTGATACAGCGCGAGCGGGGCGCCGACTTGGGCGATATAGCCACCGTTTAATACCACAATCCGGTCGGCCATTGTCATCGCCTCGACCTGATCGTGAGTGACGTAAACCATGGTGGCGCCCAATTGTTTGTGCAGCCGGGTCAATTCGATCCGCATGTCGGCACGCAAAGCGGCGTCAAGGTTTGATAGCGGTTCATCAAATAGGAAAATTTCGGGCTGGCGCACAATGGCGCGGCCAATGGCAACGCGCTGGCGCTGACCACCAGACAGGTTGCCGGGTTTTTGGTGCAAGTGCGATTCAAGATGCAAGATCGCGGCGGCGGCTTCGACTTTGGCGCGAATTTCGGATTCGGGTGCGCGTTCGACCCGCAGGGGGAACGCGATGTTTTCATAGACAGACATATGCGGATAAAGCGCGTAGGACTGGAACACCATCGCAATGCCGCGTTTCACCGGGGCCAAATCGTTCACACGTTTGCCATCGATCACGATGTCGCCCGCTGTCGTATGTTCAAGGCCCGCAACCATGCGCAATAGGGTCGATTTTCCGCAGCCGGACGGGCCGACGAATACGACAAATTCGCCTTCGTGTACGTCCAATGAAACGCCTTTTACGACTTCAAAATCACCAAAGGTTTTCACGACGTTTTTCAAAGAAAGCTGGCCCAAGGGGGTCTCCTAGCGGTTAGAAATATCGGGCGCCCAAGGGTGGGCAAATGCAGTCCAGCCACCAAAGCGCGGCGGCTGGACCACTCTGGGGGACGCTTATTTATACTCTTCCAGCTCTGCTGCGGCCTTGGTCAACGCGGCAGCGGGTTCAGCGTCGCCGGTCACGACAGATTGCACCATGTCGATCATGACATTCTGGAACCCTTTGTAGTCGGTGAACAGTGGCTCTGGTCCACCAAAGGCGATGCCGTCGATAAATGGCTGCCAATATGGGCCATTCGCAAGCATTTCATCCACTGCTGCACCGGGGCGGAGCGGTGTCAGGCTGGCTGCGCCGCCGCCTTCATAGGCTTCTTGCACCACAGAGGATGTGATGAATTTAGCGAATTCCATCGCCTTCTCTTCCACACCAGAGCCAGCGAAAATCGCGAGCGAGTCAGTGATCAGCAGCGTGCCCGGACCGTTGGCATCGGGGCCCGTCGGCAGGTCGGTCACACCCCAGTTGATGTCGGTGTCTTCCAGCAGGAATGCGGCACCGACAGAGGTCTGGATCATGCCCACCGAACCATCAAGAAAGATCGCGCGCATCTCGTTCTGCTCATAGGCGGTCGCACCTTCGACGGAATACGGCGTGATGTCCTGATAGGCCTGAAGCGCTGCAAGAACCTGCGGGCTGTCCATCGTGATGTTGCCATCTGCGTCGATGATCTGACCGTTATTTGTATACACCCAGTGCAGGAACTGGTGCATGGTGTTGTCCATGGTTTTCGCGGGCAAACCGTAACCGGCCTTGTCGGTGCTTTCGGTGATCTGGCGCGCAAAATCGATGGTTTCTTCCCAGGTGGTCGGCGGCGTTTCGGGGTCAAGGCCAGCCTCTGCGAAGATGTCTTTGTTCCAGTAAAACGCCTTCGTGGAAAAGGCGATCGGGACGCCCCACTGTGTGCCCTCGAACGTGACGGTATCCACGATGTGCGGGTAATAAGATGCCTGTTCTTCCTCGGTCATCGGCACGGGCACGATCAATTCATTCAGCGCGAATTCCTTGAGCGTGCGCGAGCCAACGTAAGCCATGGCGACAGGGCTGCCCGCAACGGCCAGCGTCGTTGCCTTGTCTTGGCATTGGGCCCAACCGACCACTTCTGGGGTGACAGTCCAACCTTCGTTGGCGGCCTCCCATTCGGCGATGTATTGTTCATGGACTGGGTCGATTTTATCACCGCAATAGATCCAGCTGATATCGTCAGCAAAGGATGGCAGGGCGGTAGTGCCGGCCAGCATCAGGCCGATCAGGCTTTTTTGTGCAAGTGTTGTCACGTGTCGTCTCCCGGTTGGTTGTTGGTTGTTGCTTCGTTTCTTATTGTTTGATCGCGCCAGCGGTCAGCCCGCCGACAAGATAGCGTTGGAGGAAAAAGATGATGACCATGGCCGGGGCAATCCCGACGAAACTAGCGGCCATCAGTTCGTTCCAGATCACTTCTTGTTTGCCGAAATACGCAAACAGGCCCACCGGCAGCGGCATATATTCGGTCTTAGAGTTGAAGGTCAGCGCAAAGATGAACTGCTGCGCATAGGCCCCGATAAAGGTCATGATTGCCACCACGATGATCCCCGGACGGGCAATCGGCAGGATCACGCGGCGAAACGTGTAGAACTGCGATGCGCCATCCATATAGGCGGCTTCGTTCAGCTCGATCGGAATCCGCATCATATAGGTGCGCAGCAGCCAGATCGCCGAAGGGATCAGGAACGCAGCACCCGGTACGATCATCGCGTAATAGGTGTTCAGCAGCCCCAGTGTGCGCATCAACCGGAACAGCGGGATCAGCAAGACCGCGCCGGAAAACATCGACACCGCAAGGAATGCACCCAGCACCATTGCCATCCCTTTGAATTTGAACCGGGCAAAGGCATAGGCCGCAGGCACGACAAGGATCAGAACGATGATGGTTGAAATGACGGAAATCAACAGCGAGTTAAAGATATAGCGGCCAAAGCTTGGAACGCTGATCCACATCGTGCGGTACGCCTCGAATGACCCGTTTTCGGGCCAGAACGAATAGGGTGATGAAAACAGCTGCGACAGCGGTTTCAGGCTGACAAGGAACCCTTCGATGAAGGGGGCCAACATAAAAAACAAGAACAGCGCGATACCAAGATAGATCGCGATCAATTCGCCCCAGCTATAGCGATCGATCATTGCCCGGGTTTCTTTGGACCGAAAGGATAGACGTGCCATGGTTCCCCCCTATGCTTTCTCGGATGCCGCGAGTTTGCGGGTCATGCGGAAGTAAGCGACGCAGAACAGCGACAAGAAAATGCAAATCACCACAGCGCGCGCGGCGCCTTCGCCGTATTTTTTAGACCCTATGGCCGTATGGTAGGTGTCGATGATCATGGTGGTGGTGCTGCCAGATGGCCCGCCCTGGGTCAGGATCCAGATGATGTCAAAGCTGTTGAAGGTTGCGATCAATGACAGCATGGACATGGTGATAATGGCAGGCGCCATCAGCGGCACCGTAATTCGCCGGAACCGCATCCAACGGCTGGCACCGTCGGTCCATGCCGCCTCGTAAAGGTCGCGCGGTATCGACTGGATTGCCGCCAGAAAATAGATCGTGACCATCGGCACGCCAATCCAGACGTCGGTAATGATCGTGGCCCAATATGCGCTATTTCCGTAGGCTAGAAACACGACAGGTCCATCCGACAGGCCAAAGCGTTGCAGCAGGCCGGAGATCATCCCGAATTGGCCGTTATACATCCAGCCCCACATGAAAATCCCGATGGCCATTGGCACGATCCATGGCGGCATTGTCAGGATGCGGAACAGGTTCCGACCCGGCACGGCGCAATTTAACAGCACTGCGCCACAGGTTCCGATCACCATTTTCAGCAGCACGGAAAAGAAGGTCCATGTGAAGGTGCGGATGATGATTTCCAGGAAATCCTTGTCAAAAATTTTCAGATAATTCCGCCAGCCGACGTAGTTGGTTGTTTTGCGCAGCGATGCGTCGGTGAATGACAGCCGAAAGGTTTCGACCAGCGGCCATGCCACAATCACCAAAACATATAAAATCGCCGGGGCAAGCAGCGCCCACGCAAAATACCAAGCTGCGCGGTTCTGGGTCATGCAACAAATTCCTTGGTCACAAGCGCATTGTCATACCGGTCCCAAATCGGGCGCATGTCGATCACTTGTTTGCTGCGCCGCGCATCATCCATGGCCAGTGCAAGGATCCCAGCCTCGAGCGCGTCAAGCGGTGACACCGGCAGCGGCCCGCCATGCATCGTGTGCGCAATCACCTTGGCCGCCATTTCTTCGTCGGCACCATAATGTTGGGACAATTTGCTTTCGGCGTAGACTTTGTCGATCTTGGTTTCTTCGGTCAGCACATCCGTGACCTTGAAATTCGCACGGATAAAGTCGCCTTCGGCCTGACCTTTGGTGCCAAAAACAGCAAAGCGGCGAAACTGGTCGGGGGCGTTCAGGTTGGTGTGGAAATTCATGCCCACCCCGTTGGCGTATTCGATGATCGCCACCTGATAGTCGATAATATCGCCATCGCTGTCGAACACCTTGTCGGACCCGTTCCAGCCGGACGGTTTGCGGTGAAAGATGTCCAGATCGTTGATGCCGTCGTTGCGCGGATCATTGGCGGGAATGAAGGTCTTGCGCCCACCAAAGCTGGCGACGCGTTCGGGGCGCGCACCGATCAGCCCGTTGTACAGGTCCAGATCGTGGCAGCATTTTTCAAGCATGAAACTGCCCGACCATTTTTCATAACGCCGCCAATCACGCATGAAGAACGCGCCGTGGTAGGGATAGATATGTTCAGCAGCTTCGACCGAAACAATATCGCCCAGCATGCCCGTGTCGCGCGCCGCGATCAGGTCACGATATAGCGGGGCATAGCGCAGCACGAGGCCGACCATCAGGTTTTCCGGTCCGCATTTGCCCATCAAGGCGGCCAATTCATAGGTTTGTTCAATCGTTGAAACGATCGGCTTTTCGGAAAAGACTTTGTTGCCTGCCTCAAGGCCAAGCCGGATATGGTCAAGGTGCAGGTGATTGGGCGATCCGATCATCAGGAGGTCATAACCGCCCGCTTTGATAAGCTCTTGGGGGGATGCATACTGCGTCCCCGCGCTGATCCCGTGCTCTTGCAGGGTGACCATACCAGCGGGTGCAGGATCAAAGTAACCGACGATCTCAAAGTCCGGGTCCATCTCGCGAAAGACGTATCCAAGATACCCAAGACGGTAGCCAAGACCGATAATGGCGACTTTCATGTCGCACCCCCTGTGAAGAAATTCTTTTTCTAACCCTGCGGCAAAACGCCCTGTACCGTCAAGAAATATTCATAAAATTGTGATTTAATTCTAGATGTATGTAATTCGTTTTCACGTATTGCTAAAAAAACAGCGCTTCGGTGAAACTGGACTGCCGCCTAGGCGGCAACTGTCCCGCAACGTTGCAACCCTAGAATGGCCGCCCCAACAAGACCGGGTTCAATTGGGCATTCAGCAGGCACCACCAGTGGTCGCGCGAATCGTCGCAGACATTTTTCACGCACCGCAGCGTCAAGTGCAGCGATCAGCCCGGTCGCATTCGACATCCCGCCACCCACCGCGACAATACCGGCCCCCAACATGTTTTCCATCACCGCAAGCGGCCCCGAAAGCAGCGCAAGCCAGATCGCGATCGTTTGCGCAGCTTGGGGGTCATTGTCTTCCCAGCCGGTCACGATTGCTGTGCTGGACAATCGTGTGCCGTGCAAATGATGGTGCAACCTTTCCAACCCGCGCGCTGAACATATCGCATCCAAACACCCAACCTGCCCGCACCCGCAAGCAAAGGCAGGCAACGTCACGGCAGGATCATCGAACACGCGCTGCGCGATGGGGCCATGACCCAGTTCACCCGCAAAGCCGCCAGCCCCGTTGATCAACTGCCCCCGCACAACAACGCCACCGCCAACGCCGGTGCCAAGAATAAGGCCAAAAACCACGTCGTGGCCGCGCCCAGCGCCCACTGTTGCCTCGGCCAGCGCAAAACAGTCGGCATCATTGGCCAGAACAACAGGCAAGCCCAAAGCAACCTCGAGGTCGGCCTGCAACCGACGCCCCGTCAGGCAGGGAATATTGGCGACGGTCGCGATACCGCTGTCAGGGTCCAGCACACCCGCCAACGAAAACGCCAACACCTGCGGGCGCACGTTTGCCTTCGCGATGGCGTCGCGCAACACGGTGACGAAGCTGTCGAAATTTTCGGTCGGTGTTGTGACCCGCCCTTTGGGGATCACTTTGTCGGCGCCATAGGCTTCGGCCACTTTGATGGCGGTGCCACCGATGTCAAAGCACAGGATCATACTTGGCCCTCGATTTTCTGTCCGGCAATCCATGTGCCATCTGCCCGGATATCAGCGGTCAGGTTAAAAAAGTCTGCGTGGGCACCCGGCCCAAGATGGCCACGGTCGGTGATTCCCATCGCGCGTGCAGGTGCCAGCGCCGCTAGGTTCAACGCAAGATCAAGCGGCAGCCCCAGCGATTGATGCAGGTAACGCACTGCATCGATCAATGCGATATCCGCACCGGCTAGCGTGCCATCAGCCAGCGTCAACCGCCCGTCGGCGCGGTAAATCAGGCGCCCGTTTAATGTGAACCGGGTAAAATCGCTGCCAACGGTCGACATGGCGTCCGACACTAAAAACATGCCTGCGGGGCCTGCTTTGCCACGCAATGCAATGCGCATCGCTGCATCGGCCACGTGAAACCCGTCGGCGATCAGCCCCGCCCACAGCCGCCCGTCATCCAGCGCGGCCCCCACAAGGTTCGGTGCGCGATGTTCCATCTGGCCCATCGCGTTGAAAAGATGCGTGACCATTGTTGCACCGGCATCGGCATACGCGCGTGCAGTCGCATGGTCGCAGCCGGTATGACCAAGACTGACGATGATACCCGCCTGTGCCAATGTCGCAACCTGATCCAGCGTCGCGGATTCGGGCGCGATAGTGCAGATCATATGGTCAACCGTACCTGCCGCCGCGACCAGTGCCGTAAGATCACTGGCATCCATGGGTCGGATCAGCGCAGGATCATGGGTGCCTTTGCGGGCAAGCGCCAGATGCGGCCCCTCAAGGTGTAGACCCAGAAAACCGGGCGTGTGGCGCGCATCCCGTCCGGTAGCGAAAGCCACATCAGTGCTTTGGGCGGTATCGGTGATCAGCGTGACCATGACCGATGTCGTTCCATAGCCAGCATGGGCGGTGCAGATGGTGCCGATTGCATCGGGGGTCAGGTCGTTGTTGAAAAGCACCCCACCGCCGCCGTTAACCTGAAGATCGACCAACCCCGGCACAATCGCGCCTGCAACCTGCACCCCGTCAGGCGCGTCATGTGCGGGCACAATACCCGTCACGCGCCCAGCAGCGACCAGTAGTGCTGCATCGCTATGCCATGTGGTACCGTCAAAAATGCGAGGAGCGTGAAAGGCAGTGTGCTGTGTCATATGCCAACCTTACCAAACCGTGCCGCGCGCCGCCACTTGTTCAACGCGGGTGACGATGCCATCGCGGTGAAACACCATGCAGTCGAACAGGTTGGACACCACACAGGTGTGGTTTGGGATGACACGGACCTGCGCGCCAACAACGGGCAATGGCGCGGTGCAATCTGTCAGGTCGACAACGGCGTGTTCTTCGGACAGCGACACGATCCGCGCGCCGGGCAGTCCCACAATTTCACCGTGGTCAGCAAACCCAAGCAAATCAGAGGTCAGCGCCTTTGACCCCGCATCCAGCACGGCCCGCGTGGGTGTGGGCCGTGACACCACCGTCGCCAGCACATGCATCGCGATATCGTCCACGCTGCATTCCCCGGCCCGCACCATAGAACGGTCGTTATACACATAGGTGCCCGCGCGATGTTCTGTCGCACTGGGGACTAGGTGGGCCGCAAACAGGTCCGGGCTACCGCCGTTCGATCGCACCGGGCAGTCGATACCCAGATCGGACAGCGCGGCCATCGTGTTTTGCAAGAATGCCTCGACCACCGCAGCACCACCGACAGCAGGATAGGTCAAAAGCCCGCCAAAGCGCAGACCGTGCGCATCGCTGATCTGCCGCGCCAGCGCAACCGCATCACGGGGCGATTGCACACCGCATCGCCCGGCACCGGTGTCGCATTCGACCAGCACCGACAGGGGCTTTCCCGTTGCAAACGCCGCCGACAGCCCGGCGATGGTTGTTACGTTATCCGCCACCACCCGCAATGTGGCGACCCGATCATTCAGCGCCTTAAGCCGCGCCAAACGCGCCGCGCCGAGGATGTTATAGGTGATCAAGATGTCATCAAAGCCCGCGTCGGCAAAGGCTTCGGCCTCGGTGACTTTCTGACAATTGATACCGACCGCGCCTGCGTCCAGCTGTTGTCGGGCGACGGCGGGAATTTTGTGGGTTTTGATATGGGGGCGAAACGCCTTGCCCTGCGCGGTCATGTAGTCCTGCGCGCGCGTGATGTTCGCGGCAAGCCTGTCTTCGTCGATGACCGGCATCGGGGTGATGACATCCGCCAAAGGCGTACCAATAAGAGGCCAAGGAAAATCCAAAATCAGTCCTCTTGCGCAAAGGGGTTGTCGATGCGCGGCCAGATATCTGTGCGCACGAAACGATAGGGGTTGGTCGCCGGATCGTTAGGATAAGGCTTGCCCGCCGAACAATACAAGATTTCTGCCGCGATCGGGGCGAAAGCGGCGTGAAAATGATTGGTGGATTTGATCACCAGTATCTTTTGCGCCAACGGGTCGATGCCCAGCGCCGTGAACAGTGACGGGTCATAGCTTTGGGCGCGCACGGTGTTCAAGATTACCTCGATCCCGATTTCTGCGCCGCTGGTATCAAGCAGGGCAATCCGCACGGCAGGCCCGAACGGCACCACGCTTTCGCCAAAGACCATGGCTGCATCCTCGGACATGGTGACAATTTTGATCAGCGCATCAACCGGGTCGCCCGTCATCGGCGCGGATTTCGCGCCAAACCGCAGCGGCATCACCGCACCTATGCCAGCAACCATGCAAAGCTTTACGGCGATCGGGTCCCAAATGGTGCCAATGGCCACACCAGTGGCCCCTTGCGCCATCAGTTCACGCAGCACCAGCGTCCCGTCGCCTGCCGTACCACCACCGGGATTATCCCACATATCTGCCAGCACCACAGGGCCAGAATGCGGTTTCATCGCGGCAGCGACTGCGGCGCGTTCATCCAGCGACGGCATCATATGTTTACCGCGGTTCGCGAATAATTCCTGCCCCAATCGTTCAGCCAGCGCCGCACCATGTGCGGCGGCATTGTCGGTGACGACGATCATCTTGGTGCCCATTTCAGGCACATCACCCGCCATAAAGCCGTGAATAGCAGAGACCGACAGCACCATTGGATCAGATGCTTCAAGCGCGATCATCCGGTCGACAAAGCTGCGCATCGGTTCGCGCGATGTGGGGAACACGTCAATCATCCGGCAGTCATAGGTGGACATCACCGGGGTGATCTTGCCCGACAGTGTATCGACGACCAGCGACCAAAGGTCTTCGGCACGTTCCACGAAATCGGTATGAGGGAATTCCTTGAATACCACAAAGAAATCCGCCGCAGCCACGCGTTTCGCGGTCAGGTGACTGTGTGGGTCAAGTTCAGCACACACAAGGACGTCGGGACCAACAATTTCGCGCACCCGCGCCAGCAAATCACCTTCGGGGTCGATGCACCCTTGGGCCACCATGGCGCCGTGCAAACCCAGCACAACCGCATCAACCGGCATCGCTGCCCGCAACTGGGTCAAGATTTCGTCGCGCAACTCTTGGTGGGCGGGCCCGGACAACAGACCTGCGGGATCAGCCCATGCGGCGCTGCCTTCGATCAGGGTCCAACCTTGTTCGGCGCAGACCTTGCGGCCCACAGGGATGGGCGCGGTGCATAGGGTTGCGGTCGCGGGGTGTGTGCCGGGCGCAGCATAGAACGATTCTTCGAACGCGCGCCGGTCAACCACGATAGGCGAAAACGTGTTCGTTTCGGTGGCCATGGCCGCCACAAAGACGCGCTTTGGTGTGGATACGGTCATTATTATTCCTTGATATAAGGCAGATATCCTACAAACCCGGCGATCTTCCAACGGCCATCTTGGCGGCGGCACCAATAGAGCGTCTGCCAGTTCATCCGTTCATTTGGGCCATCCGTGCGGGCAAGGTGCCCATCGAATTTCTTGCGGACCAATGCGGTGTCGCCGGTGATTTCGATCTCTTCCAGACGGGTGGCGTTGTAAATCCCGGTCCGCGGATCGCCCGCATAAACACCCGCATCGCGCCGCGCCGCAAAATCATGCGCCTGCTTCAACCAGTCGGTGCGGTAGGCGTCCAAAGTGGGATAGGCCAAATCGTATTTATTTGGGTCGTCCTGAAAATGACCACTGATCCCGGTAAAGTTCTCGGTGATGAAGTCTGCGGCCACCGCCGACCAATCCGCAGTGACAAATGCGTCGATGTCGCGCGGCACGAGCATCTCCCAGATCGTAGAGCGATCTGTATCGCCCGCAGGAAATGGGTTAAGGAAAGGGTCACGCAAAGTCGTCATTTTCATCATCCTGTGAAATTCATTTCTACTTTGATACAATTTCACTGGAAAAATCTAGCCGATTATGGCTCAATGAGCATAAATCACGAAAATGAATTTCGTGAGCGCCCAAAATTTGGTCTCGACGCGGGGGTTGATTGTCTTGCACAGTCCCTGAAAGACGACAATTGCGAAAGGGCCGCCCCGCGGCAAGGAATAACAATGACTGATCCTTCTGATTTCTCGCTGGCGGCTGGCACCACATCCGCTGGCAATCTGATCGTCGCGCTCGCGGATGAAGACGGGCGATTGTCCGTCTTGGAAAAAAAGCTGGCCGAGTCGGTTTTGGCAGATGTCAATTACGCCACCAACGCGTCGATCACCGATATCGCGACGCGTGCAGGCGTATCGCCACCGACGGTCACACGGTTTTGCCGCCGGTTGGGCTGTGCGTCTTTTTCGGATTTCAAAGTGCAGCTCGCCAAAAGCGCCTATGTGGGCTTGCGTTATCTCAAGCCGGAATCGGTGACCACCACCCCCGTGCAAGTCGCCGAAGACATCGTCACCAAAGCACAAAACGCATTGTATGAAATGCACCGCACCCTTGATCTGGATAACGTCAATGCGGCCGTGGCGCTGCTGGCCAAGGCTGAAATGATCTATGCCTTCGGGTCGGGCGGCAATTCATCGATGATTGTGAACGAACTGCAAAACAGGTTGTTCCGTTTGGGCGCACGCATTTCGGCGTCCAATGACCACGGTATGAACCTGATGCTTTCGGCTGCCGCGCAAGCGGGAACTGTGGTTTTCGGGTCTTCGGTGTCGGGCCGCAACCAAGAATTGACCAACTGTTTTGCACTGCTGCGCGAACGCGGGATTCCCACCATCGCGCTGACGCAAGCCGGGTCGCCACTGGCCGAAGTAGCGGATGTGGTGATTTCGGTAAACCTACCAGAAGGGCAGAATATTTTCCGCGCGACATCAACACGTTACGCATCGTTGGCCGTCGTCGACATTATCGCCAACCTTGTGGCCTATCAGGACCGCGCCAAATCCACACGCATCTTGCGCGGCATCAAAGAGCAATTGGTCAAGCAACGCGATGGCGGCGACGACAGTCAAATCTTGGGCGACTAAGCATATCATCCGGCGTGCGCGTGGCCGCGCCGGTCCGATTCACAAGCCGCGAACGAGGGAACACATGGCGTCTCGCCTTGCTATCATTACCGGGAGCGCGGGTGACATTGGCCGCGCGATCGCTGCGCGTCTGGCCAGCGATCACGATGTTATCATTCTAGCCGATCTGGATCTGGCGGCGGCCAAAAGTGCCGCCAAGCAGTTGGGTGCAAAATTTGTCCCCATGCATCTTGATGTAACGGACGCCGATAGCTGTGCCGCATTGGCCGCTTTGACCGGACCGATGGGTGATCTGGTGACGCTGGTGAACAATGCCGGCGCATCCTGTGCCGTCAGTCTGCAAAGCGCATCAGTGGCAGACTGGAAATTCGATCGATCCTTGAACCTTGATGGTGCGTTTCTGGTGTTTCAGGCGCTGTCGGACCAGTTAATCGCGGCGAAAGGTGCCGTCGTGAACATCGCGTCGGTCAATGGCATGGGCGTGTTCGGACACCCCGCCTATTCAGCCGCAAAGGCGGGCATGATCCATCTGACCAAGCTGATCGCAGTGGAATACGGAAAATACGGCATTCGTGCCAACGCCGTCGCGCCCGGCACCGTCCGCACCCAAGCCTGGGAAGACCGCGCTGTCGCCAACCCCAAGGTTTTTGACGAAGCCGCAGAACACTATGCGCTGGGCCGGATTGTGAACCCCATCGATGTGGCAGAGGCGGTCGGGTTCCTTGCCTCTCCGCTTGCTGCTGCGATCACGGGGGTTTGCCTGCCTGTCGATTGTGGCCTGACGGCGGGCATCCCGGCGCTTGCCCGTACATTTAGCCAATCTGACGATTATTAATCCCCCGCCAACAGGACCAAATGATGACCTATTTTCTAGAGAACGCGTGGCACCCAGCGCCCGCGCCTGACGGCACGTGGACCGTCACCCTGACAAACCTGTCGGATACACCGCTGACTGATTTCAAATTGTCGCTGACGTCGATCACCCGGATCATGCCAACACATGAATTGACCGGGGCGAAATTCCTGCGCCGCGACGCGAATTTCCATGAGTTTGCGCCTGTGGATGCGAACCCCATTGCACCCGGCGACAATTGGACCTTTTGCGTGACCGGCATCAACCGGTCGCCTTTTCACCGCAACGACGCGGCCAAAACGGCTTGGGTCACACAGGCTGATGGCACACATATCGCCGTGCAAGTCAGCGATTTGATGCATGCGGGTGCGGCGCCTGTGCGCCCGCAACCGCGTCTTCCGGATGGCCGGTTGACGCTGCCGTTTGCCCTGCTGCCATGGCCCAATCAGATTGAAGCCACTGCAGGTGCCGCCCCCGTCATTATTTTTGCCGCTGATGGCGTGTCGGTTGCGGACAAACGTCTGATGCTGGCGGTCGATGCCCTGCATACGCGTCTGTTTCCGACCGCACCATGCGTCTTTCAATTGTCTGCGGCGCTGGGCGCACGCGCGCTGCAATTCGCAAACGACCCGTCCCTGCCCAAAGAAGGATACCGCCTAGACTTTGGTGACAAAATTACCCTGACGGCCAGCGCGGACGCGGGGCGACGCTATGGGCTGATCGCTTTGGCGCAAATGATGCACGGCGCGTTCACAGACCCGGAATTTCAATTCCCCGCCAGTGGCGAAATCACTGATGCGCCGCGATATGACTGGCGCGGCTGCCATCTGGATGTGTCGCGGCATTTCTGGACCTTTGACGAGGTGTTGCGCGTTGTTGATATCCTTGCATGGCACAAGATGAACCAATTCCACTGGCACCTGACCGATGACGAAGGCTGGCGCGCGGAAATTTTGGCCTATCCCGAACTGACGAAGGCAGGCGCCACGCGCGGTGCGGATGTCGCGGGCATGCTACCGCAACTGGGTGACGGCGCAGAAACCCGGCATGGTTACTATACCCAAGACCAGATGCGCTCCGTTGTCGCCCATGCGGGTGCGCTGGGGATTGATGTCATGCCCGAAATCGAAACCCCGGGCCACGCGGCTGCAGTTTTGGCAGCGCTGCCTTTCCTTATTGACCCAGACGAGCCTGCGAACAGCTATTACCCTGTCCAAGGCTATTTCAACAACGCGTTGAACCCTGCGGTGCCGGAAACCTTTACGGTGCTGGAAACCGTCTTTGACGAAATTGGGGCGATTTTCCCATCCAAATATATCCATATCGGCGGCGACGAGGTGGCGCACAACGCATGGCTGACGTCGCCCTTGGCACTGGCGCTGATGGAAAAGGAAGGGCTGCAAGGCACCTTTGAACTGCAAAGCTGGTTCTTGCGCGAGATCAAGGCAATGCTGACCGCGCGCGGCAAGGTCATGGTCGGCTGGAACGAGATCGCCCATGGCGGCGGCGTCCCGCCCGAAGACACGCTGCTGATGGCATGGGAAAACCCCAAAGTCGGGATTGAATTGGCGCAAAAAGGATACGATGTCGTCATGACCCCCGGTCAGGCCTATTATCTGGACATGGTGCAAGGGGCCGATTGGCTGGAAAATGGCGCCGGATGGGCCGGACCTGTCCCGCCGGAACAGACCTATAATTACGAAGCCGAAGGTGATTTTCCGCCGGAACTGCGCGGTCAAATGCGCGGTGTGCAATCGTGCATCTGGTGCGAACATTTCACGACACGGCAGTGGTTCAACGACCTTGTTTTTCCCCGCCTTAGCGCAGTAGCCGAAGCCGCGTGGACCCAAAAAGACAACAAAGACTGGCTGCGTTTTGCCCGTCAGGTGCGTTTACATCCCGAACTGTGATCAGGGTGGGCCGGTTGCGGCCCCCTTGCCCTCTTTCGTAGGCTTCCAAAGGACCAAAACCATGCGCATCGCTGTTGGCGGCATTCATACCGAATGTTCGACGTATTCCCCTGTTTTGATGCAGATCGACGACTTTCGGGTCATGCGTGGGGGCGACCTGACCACGGATCCTTACTTCGCATTTTTGCAGGACTTTCCCGCAACGGTCGCCCCGCTGTTGCACGCGCGTGCCGTGCCGGGGGGTCCGGTGTCGCTGGATACATATGTGGTGCTCAAGTCGGAATTTCTGGAACGGCTTGAGGCGGCGAAACCATTTGACGCAGTGTATTTGGCGATGCATGGCGCGATGCATGTGGATGGTATGTTCGACGCCGAGGGCGATTGGATTTCCGCCGTGCGCGAATCCGTCGGGCCCGATATGTTGATCGCTGTCAGTTATGATCTGCACGGCAACCTGTCGCAAAAAATCGTGGATCACATCGACATTTTTGCGGCCTACCGCACAGCGCCGCATATCGACGTTGCCGCCACGATGACCACATCCTTCAAAATGCTGATACATGCGCTGGAAACCGGCACGCGCCCGGGTGTGGTGCGGGTTCCCGTGCCCCATTTGTTGCCGGGCGAGCGGTCATCAACCGAAGATGAACCGGGGCGGTCGCTTTATGCGGCCCTGCCGACTTTTGAAAACGACGATGTCTGGCGCACAGATTTGATGATTGGCTATGTTTGGGCGGATGAGCCCCGCGCGACGGCCTGTGCTGTGGTGACCGGAACCAGCATCGCAGCCGCAAAGACAGCGGGTCGCGCGATTGCAACCGCGTTCTGGGAGGCCCGCGATGCATTTCGTTTTGGCCCCACAACCGGAGGATTGGATGAAATGCTGGATATTGCGGCGGCGGCCACGACTCGCCCGGTGATCCTGGCCGATAGTGGCGACAACCCGACCGGTGGCGGCGTGGGCGACCGGGCTGATGTGTTGGCGGCGTTGATCGCACGCGATTGGCAAGACGCGCTGATCGCAGGGATCACGGATCGACCGGCAGTTGACGCCTGTTTTGCGGCAGGGGTGGGCGCGACGATTCCGTTGAAAATCGGTGCATCACTTGATCCTGCGGGGGGGCGCGTCACCGCAAACGCGCAGGTGATCACGCTGCTTGACGGCGACCGACAGGCGGTGGTGCGGATTGGCGGCATCACAGTTGTCTTGGCCGCGCGCCGCCGTCCCTATCATAACATTGCCGATTTCACCGCACTCGGGCTCGACCCGGAAACAGTGGCGATGCTGGTCGTCAAATCAGGGTATCTGTCCCCGGACCTTGCACCAATTGCTAATCCCAACCTGATGGCACTGACGGACGGTGTTGTTAACCAAGATATCCCGTGTCTTGCCAACATCCACCGCGCCAAAGGCACACTGCCGTTTGATACCCCCGCCGGTTACACGCCAATCGCCCTGCCTTCAGCCCGGTTCAAGGCCTGATCATGGGTCCATGGTTCGCCATCTTGCGCCGGCATCGTGTGGTGCGCGCATCTGCTGCGGCGATATTCCTGTATGGGTTCGCGGGCGCGGCAACGTCACCTTACCAATCCCTGATTGCCATTCGCGAACTGGGAATGAGCGATAGCGCCTATGCCGCGGTCGCACTGTGTGCCGCTGTCGCCAATGTCGTGATGGCAATTGGTGTTGGTATGATCTCGGACCGTTTCCAAAGCTATCGACGGCCGTTAATTTTTGTCAGCTGCTTTGGCGTGTTGGGCTACGGGATGGTTTGGGCGGTGCCGTCAGTAACCACATTCGCGATCGCGACGCTGGCACCGCTTGCCATGTTTCACACGATGAATTCGATGTTGTTCGGCAATGTGCGCGCCCATGCGTCCCGATTTGATGAAGACGAAGCGCGGATCGCAAATGCGCTGATGCGGATTATGATTTCGCTGTCGTGGGTGGTGATGCCCGGTGCCGTGGGGCTGTTGCTGCGCGGGCAAAGCAGCATGATCGCCGCCTATTTGATTGCGGCATTGGTTGCGGCGGGCATTTTTCTGACGGTGACGTTCTGGCTGGAACGAGATGCAAAGCCAGCCGCCACCAGCCGTGCGCCTGCGGTGCAAGACCTGCGCCTGATTATGTCCCCCGGTCTGTTGGCGCGGGTTTTGGGTGTCGCGCTGATCAGCCAAACTCTGCATATCAACGGCGCGGTACTGCCGCTGATCGTAACAGGGCGTGCAAACGGTCTGCCCGAAGACGTGGGGTATCTGGTCGGGATTGTTGCGGTGATCGAAGTCATATTCATGGTGTTTTGGGCACGCGCCACCCGAACGCTGGCGATCACGCATGCGTTGCTGATCTGTTCCGCGCTTTATCTTGCCTATCTGGCGGGGATCGCGATGGCCAGCGCACCTTGGCATGTGTACCTTGCCAGTTGTCTCGCGGGGTTTGCAGCTGCTGGTATCATCTCACTACCGATCGGTTATCTGTTGGACCTGATCCGCGACCGTCCGGGTCTTTCTGCATCGCTGATTGCGGTTAACGTCTGCGCTGGCGGCGGGATCGGCGCGTTCATTTTTGCCATCGGCACGGGTTTTGGCGGCTACGGTCTGGCCGCAGTATTAAGCGGGATCGCAGGCTGCGGTGGTGCGGTGTTGCTGATTGTTCTGGAGAAAAAACGCGCATGACACGGATCATATTGGAAGTATGCGTGGACAATATTGCCGGAATTACTGCGGCTGCGAAGGGCGGCGCGGACCGCATTGAGCTTTGCGCGGCGCTCGCGCTGGGGGGGCTGACCCCATCGACCGGGCTGCTGAAAATCGCGCGCGAAGCCGCCTTGCCTGCCATGGTTATGATCCGTCCCCGCGCCGGGGATTTCGTTTGGACGCACGATGAACGCCGGGCGATGATCGCAGAAATCGAGGCGGTTCGCGATGCCGGTCTTGCCGGGGTGGTCATTGGCGCATCGCTGCCAGATGGGCGGTTGGACAGCGAAACACTGGCTGATCTGGTAAACGCGGCCGCAGGTCTGGACATCACATTACACCGCGCAATTGACCTGACACCGAATGTGGATGCCGCGTTGGGAATTTGCCGTGATTTGGGGATCACACGGGTGTTGTCATCGGGCGGCGCGCAAAATGCATTGGCCGGGATTGAACGTCTGGCACAGATGTCGACACACAACATCACTGTGATGCCGGGCAGCGGGGTAAGTGCCGAAAATATTGCGGATTTTGCGGCGCGTTTGCCGCTGACCGAAGTGCATGCATCCTGTTCCGTCGCCAGCCCGATACCGCAAAACCCGAAAATCGAGGGCTTTGGTTTTCAGCCCAATGGCGCACGGGCGACGGACGCCAACCGCGTCGCCGCCCTGCGCAAAGCATTGGATCAGATCGCCGGATCGCGCACTTCGGGGTGAACTTCTTCGTAATAGGTGCGCAGCGCAAGTTCACTTGCTGCTGCCACGTCCAGAACAACCGTGACCTTGCGGTGCATTTGTAGGATGGACGCGGGGCAGGCGGCGGATATCGGACCTTCGATCATTTTCGCAACAACACCCGCCTTGCCCATGCCAAACGCCAACAGTACGATTTCATCGGCGCGCATAATTGTGCCAATGCCCATCGTGATCGCAAGACGCGGCACATCGTCGAATGTTTCAAAATACCGCGCGTTCGCCTCGCGGGTGGATCGCGTCAGAGTTTTGATCCGCGTGTGCGATGACAGGCTGGATGTCGGTTCATTAAACCCGATGTGACCGTTTGCACCCAAACCCAACAATTGCAGACCGATATCGCCCGCCTCTACAATCGCAGCCTCATATCGGGCGGCTTCGGCGACGGGGTCGGCGGCGTCGCCTTTGGGTAAAAACGCATATTTGGGGCGCATATCCACGTGATCGAACAGTTTTTCACGCATGTAGTGCCAATAGGAACAGGGGTGATCGGGCCGCAACCCCACGTATTCGTCCAGATTGAACGATCGCGCCTGCGCCATCGACATTTCGCCTGCCTGATGGCGGGTGATCAGCCGGTCATAAACCGCCTCCATTGTGCCACCGGTCGCAAGGCCCAAAACTGTTTCGGGCTGTTGCGCCAAGCGGTCCGCGAACAGGCCCGCGACGCAATCTGCGGCGGTCGCCTGTGTTTGATGGATCAAAACCTTCATCAGACTACAGCGGCTTCCATGCCAGCACGTCGATTTCGACCTTGGCATCGACCATCAACCGGGATTCCACCGTGGATCGGGCCGGGGGGTTCGCCCCGAAATGTTTCGCAAAAACGGCATTGAAAGAAGAAAAATCGCGGGCATCGTCAAGCCAGCAATTCACCTTGACGATATCCTCCATTCCGCAGCTGGCCAGCGCGAGAACCTCTTTGATATTGGCAATCACCTGTTCGGTTTGCGCCACGATACCACCGGTCACAACCTCACCGTCGACGGTCGGGACCTGGCCAGAAATATGGACATAATCGCCCGCGCGCACGGCCTTGGCGAAGGGCCGTTTTTGGCCACCGGCCTGTGTGTCGGCGGTGTCATAGCGGATCAGGCGTTGTTCGGACATAAGGTCCTCCAAATAAAGGGGGTTTTTCTATTTTACCCTAGCCAAAAAGAGGCTCACCAGCAAGCAAACAAGGTGATTTGTCACTGAGAATTTTGGCAAAAAGCAAGGTTTTTGCGCAAATGCGAAACGCGGCCGCAACCCTGTTACGCTTGCCCGGTCATTCGCCGTGTCGCTTGGCACTTTCAGGCCGCACTTGGGCGTTTTCGCAACCGCCGGATTGATCGTTTCGCGGCGCGACGGCCGCACGCGGATTTGTCCGCTCAATGTCCACGCCTTGCAGATCGCAGGGGATTGGTTGCAGTCGTGATGCACCCGACATTCCAGCGACGGACCACGGTCATTGGGTTTGACGCGGTGGAATACGGGGCGCAAACGCTTCGCAAATTGGCAAATCACGTCATGCCATTCCCATTGGATTCGCACTGACCCTCGGAATAACAGCCGTACCATTTTCGCCCGAACATTGGGCGATTTTGCCGTTTTGCGCATACCAAAACGGCATCTCGGCATTCTGTCGCGAAAAAATGCCCGGTTTACTCTGCGACGCAGCATTGGCCCATTGCGTGAAAAACAATTCGGTGGGAATTAACTATTAACGTCAAGTTTTATTGGGCTTTTCGCCCGATCACCGCAACGGCGTGGTGATGTCGATCTTGGCCTTCGGGCCAACAGCAATGGCGCTGTTTCATTCTGAATACTCTTCGAAACGAGGAGCGGGTGCGCAAGATTTGCCGCCGCTTTGCCAGACATCTTACGCCGTGACCGACCCTGTCGTCCGGCATTATCAAGCCGAGACAAACATGCAAAAACAACACCTTATTATCATCGGAAATGGCATGGCGCCGGGTCGGATGCTGGAACATCTGTTCGACGCAACCGACGCGTATCGCGTGACCATTTTTAATGCAGAACCGCGCGTGAACTATGACCGCATCATGTTATCGCCCGTTTTGTCGGGTGAAAAAACATATGATGACATCATCATCCACACCGAAGATTGGTATGCCGAACGTGGGATTTCCCTACACAAGGGCGAAAAGATCGTTGCCATTGACCGCGATGCCCGCACGGTAACATCCGATAAGGGCACGATTGAAACTTACGACAAGCTGGTGATTGCCACCGGATCGACCCCGTTCATCATCCCGGTCGAGGGACACAAGTTGCCCGGCGTTCTGGCGTACCGCGATCTTGATGACACCGAGGCGATGATGGCAGCTTCGGCTGCTGGCGGTCGTGCTGTGGTCATTGGTGGCGGTCTTTTGGGGCTAGAGGCCGCAGCAGGCCTGAAAATGCGCGGCATGGATGTGACCGTTATTCACCTGATGCCCACCCTGATGGAGCGCCAGTTGGACAGTGCCGCAGGGTATCTGCTGCGCCGCGAGCTTGAGGGGCGCGGGATCGAAGTGATCTGCGAGGCCAATACGAAGCAGATCCTTGGCACCGATAAGGTTGAAGGTGTCGAATTGGCCGATGGGCGCATTATTGATGCGTCTTTGGTTGTCATGGCCGTAGGTATCCGGCCCAACGTGGAACCTGCAAAATCCGCCGGCCTTGAAATCGGGCGCGGGATTGTGACCGACGCCACGCTGCGGACGTCGGACCCTAACATCTATTCGATTGGCGAATGTGCCGAAGTGGGCGGGATGGTTTACGGGCTTGTTGCGCCGCTGTACCGCATGGCAAAAATCGTCGCCGACCATTTGGCGGGCCCGTCAGACAGTGCCTTTGTGCACGCTGAAACACCAACAAAACTTAAGGTGACGGGCGTGAACCTGTATTCCGTCGGTGATTTTGCCGAAGGGCCGGACCGCGAAGATATCGTTCTGCGTGACGCGATGCGGGGTACCTACAAACGCGTTATCCTAAAGGAAGATAAGGTCATCGGCGCGGTTCTGTACGGCGATGTTGCCGACGCAACCTGGTATAACGAGATGCTGAAGTCCGGCGAAAACATCGCCGAGATGCGCGAAACCCTGATCTTTGGTCAAGCTTATCAAGGTGGCGGCGCAATTGATCCGCTGGCGATGGTGGCGGGTCTGGCGGATGACGCCGAAATTTGCGGCTGCAACGGCATCACCAAAGGCATGATCGTGAATGCGATCAAGGACAAAGGTCTGACATCGCTGGGCGACGTGCGCGCGGTCACCAAAGCATCGGCGTCTTGCGGGACATGTACCGGGCTGGTCCAGGATTTGATGGGGCTGACGTTGGGCGATACGTTCATCATCCCTGAAAGCGCGGGTATGTGCCCTTGCACCACGCACAGCCATGGCGATGTGCGTCGTTTGATCGTGGCGAAGGGTCTGAAATCTATTCCTGCCGTCATGCAAGAACTGGAATGGGCCACACCCGAAGGCTGTGCCAAATGCCGCCCCGCGCTGAACTATTATCTGGTCAGCGATTGGCCCGGTGAATACGTCGACGACCAACAATCGCGGTTCATCAACGAACGCGTGCACGCCAATATCCAGAAAGACGGCACCTATTCTGTGGTTCCCCGCATGTTTGGCGGCCTGACCACCCCAGACGAATTGCGCGCCATCGCGGATGTTGCCGACAAATTCAAAATCCCTACTGTGAAAGTAACGGGTGGTCAGCGGATCGACCTTTTAGGCGTCAAAAAAGAAGATTTGATCCCTGTTTGGGCTGACCTGAATCAGGCGGGAATGATTTCGGGCGCAGCATATGCCAAAGGGTTGCGGACTGTTAAAACCTGCGTCGGCAAAGAATGGTGCCGGTTTGGCACCCAAGATTCCACCGGGCTTGGCGTCAAATTAGAGCAGTTCTTGTGGGGGTCTTGGGCACCTGCCAAACTGAAACTGGCTGTATCGGGTTGCCCGCGAAACTGTGCTGAATCCACCTGCAAAGACATCGGCGTGATCTGCGTCGATAGCGGCTACGAGATTCTTTATGGCGGCGCCGCCGGTCTGCATATCCAAGGCACATCCCTGCTGGGCAAAGTCGCCACCGAAGAGGAATGTATCGCCGTGATCGGGGCATTGACCCAGATGTACCGCGAACAGGGGTATTATCTGGAACGCATCTATAAATGGGCAGATCGCGTCGGGTATGACTATATCAAATCCGTAATCATTGATGATCTGGACGCGCGCGCCGCATACCTAGAACGCTTTGTATTTTCACAGAAATTTGCACAGGTCGACCCTTGGGCTGAATTTGTTGGCGGCAAGGACGCCCACGAATTTGCGCCCATGGCAGAGCTGTCGTTGGAGGCCGCAGAATGAACGCTTTGAACAAAAACTGGGTCACCATCGGGTCGATCAGCGACATTCCACGTCAGGGCGCACGCCGCGTCAAAAACGGCGATATGACCATCGCGATCTTCCGCACATCTGACGACCATATTTACGCGCTTGAAGACAAATGCCCGCACAAGAACGGGCCACTGAGCAACGGGATCATCCATGACGGTTGCGTCACATGCCCGCTGCACAATTGGGTGATCTCGCTGGAAACCGGGGCCGCACAAGGCGCCGATGAAGGTCAGACAGCCACATTCCCGATCAAAATGGACGGCACAACCATCCTTCTTGGTCTTTAATTTTCTAAAACAGGGACACCAATATGTCATACGTTCAACCCGCGGAGTTCGCCGCAAAAATGGTCGAAGCCGGCGAATCTAAGGTTCTGATGTCCACCAAGGACACCTTGATCCGATCCTATATGGCCGGGGCCATTCTGGCGCTTGCTGCCGCCTTTGCTGTCACCATCAACGTGAACACGGGGCAACCGCTGATCGGCGCGCTCCTGTTCCCGGTCGGGTTTTGCATGCTGTATTTGCTAGGCTTTGATCTGCTGACCGGCGTTTTCACGCTTGCGCCCTTGGCCATTCTAGCCAAGCGTCCCGGCATATCGTGGAACGGCGTTTTACGGAACTGGGGCCTTGTTTTTCTGGGCAACTTTGCGGGCGCGATGACCACGGCGGTCTTTATGGCGATCATCTTTACCATGGGCTTTAGCCAAGAACCAAACGCAGTTGGCATGGCCATCGGTCGTATCGGTGAAGCCCGTACATTGGGCTATGCCGAAGCTGGCGGCGCTGGTCTGTTGACCGTCTTTATCCGCGCCGTGATGTGTAACTGGATGGTGTCGACAGGCGTTGTTGCCGCGATGATGTCCACATCTGTTTCCGGAAAAATCATGGCGATGTGGATGCCGATTCTGGTGTTCTTCTACCTTGGCTTCGAGCATTCGATCGTGAACATGTTCCTGTTCCCATCGGGCATCATGCTGGGCGGTGAATTCACATGGGCAGACTATTTCATCTATAATGAAATTCCGGTCGTTGTGGGGAACCTCGTGGGCGGTCTGACATTTGTTGGCGGGATGATCTATTCAACCCACTACAAAACATCGCCAAAGCGCAGCATCGCAACACCAGCAGAATAAGCGAAACACGGTATGCCCAAGGATATAGCCACGACCCTGCGCGTGACCCTTGGGCAAGCGAGCAGTGCTGGCAGTAAACCCGAAAATCAGGATTTCCATGGTGCGCGCCTTCCCGAAGGGCGCGCGCTAGCGTTAAAAGGTGTGACGCTGGCCATTGCCGATGGCATCTCGACCTCTGAAGTAAGCGCGGTCGCAGCGGAAACCACTGTCAAAGCCTTGCTGACAGATTATTATGACACTCCCGACAGCTGGACGGTTAAAACCGCTGCGTCACGGGTGATTTCCGCAACAAACTCCTGGCTACAGGCGCAATCATCTTTGACAGGGATTGGGGACGTGGATCGCGGGTATGTTTGCACCCTTGCCGCCATGATCATCAAAGCCCGCACAGCGCACCTGTTTCATGTGGGCGACAGCCGGATTTGGCGGCTAAGCGGGCAAAGCCTTGAACCGCTGACCGACGATCACCGCGCCACCTATGGGGGCCATAGCGTGTTGGCCCGCGCGATGGGGGCGGATGGCCACGTCGATATTGACTACCGCACCGTTGACCTGACCCCCGGTGATATTTTCCTGCTGACCACTGACGGGGTGCATGATTTCTGGCGTCCCAGCCGTGTGGCCCAAGTAATCAGGGACAGCCCGAATTTCGATAGCGCGGCCCAACAGATCATCACTGACGCATTAGAGGCTGGTTCGACAGATAACCTTACCCTTCAGATCCTGCGGATCGACGCCTTGACGGACAGTGATCTGGGATTTAACGACGTCCAACTGCCCGTTCCGCCGCTGCCCCGCGTCGGTGACATGCTGGACGACTACGAGATTTTGCGCAGCCTGCATGGGAACCACCGGTCGCACCTGTTTCTGGCCAAAGACCCAAACGGGGCCAAGGTCGCGCTAAAAATTCCCGGACCTGATATGGCCGACGACTCCGATGCGCTGCGCAAAATGGTGATGGAGGAATGGATCGCGCGGCGCATCGACAGCCCACACGTGTTGCACGCGCCACCAAGCGGGCGTCGCACCGCACTGTATATTGTGCTGGATTACATCGAAGGCCAGACCCTGCGCCAATGGATGCGCGACAACCCGAAACCTGATTTGGGCGATGTCCGCGATATTCTGGAACAGTTGATCAAAGGCCTGCGGGCATTTCACCGCCGTGAGATGCTGCATCAGGATATCCGCCCCGAAAACGTGATGATCACACGCGACGGCGTTGTGAAACTGATCGACTTTGGTGCGGCCTTTGTTGCGGGGGTGCAAGAGGCCGCACCAGAACGCGGCGATGACGGGATCACCGGCACCTATCAATACACCGCCCCCGAATATTTCGCGAACGAGGCGGTCAGTTGGCGCGCGGAATTGTTTTCTGTGGGTGTGATTGCCTATGAAATGCTGACCGGGCATCTGCCCTATGGCACCCAAGCCGCAAAGGTCCGCAGCACCCGCGACCGGCAAAGCCTGCGGTATCGCAACGCCCGCGATGATGCCCACCCGATCCCCGACTGGCTGGATGATGCGCTGCGCAAGGCCGTCAACCCCGACCCGCTGCGCCGCCATGACGCGCTGTCGGAATTCACCGCCAACCTGCGTGCGCCATCCATCAGCTATCAGGCCCGCCACAAACGCCCGCTGGCGGAACGCGATCCCGAACGGTTTTGGAAAACCCTGTCCGGTCTGCTGGCGCTGCTTTGCCTGATTTTACTTGCCCGTTCATCTTAAAAAGGACCACCGTGATGATGACCAAAGACGACGTGACACTCTTGATCCTCTCTGCCAAAAAACAGGCGGGATTAACATGGGAAGGGATTGCCGAAGATATCGGTATGAGCCCGGTTTTCACCCATTCTGCCTGCGTCGGAATGAACGCTTTTCCGCCTGCCAAGGCAGATGCCTTGGTCGCACTGCTGGGTTTGCCCGCCGAGGCAAGCAGTGTGCTGTCCGAAAGCCCCACCAAGAATTTCGCACAGCTTGTGCCAACGGACCCCTGTATTTACAGGTTCTACGAAATCATCGGGGTCTACGGCCCGACGCTCAAGGCGTTGATCCAGGAAAAATTCGGTGATGGGATCATGTCGGCGATTGACTTTGAAATGTCCGTAACGCGCGAAGAAAACCCCAAAGGTGACCGGGTAAAGGTCGAAATGTCAGGCAAATATTTGCAGTATAACACGTGGTAATCGCGCAAGCTGTGGCGGCTGAAACGCCGCCACAGTGCCGTGTTTTAGACCGATAGGCACAGATATTTCAGTTCGAGGAAATCCTCGATGCCGTATTTGGAGCCTTCGCGGCCAAGGCCGGATTGTTTGACCCCGCCAAAGGGGGCCACTTCGGTTGAAATCAGCCCTGTATTGACCCCGACCATGCCGGTTTCCATCGCTTCGGCGACACGGAAAATCCGGCTGATGTCACCGGCATAGAAATACCCGGCCAGACCAAATTCACTATCGTTGGCCAGCGCTATCGCGTCTTCTTCGGTTTCAAACCGCACCAACGGCGCAAGCGGGCCAAAGGTTTCTTCGTGTGCGACGTCCATATCCTGGGTCACGCCCGTCAACAGCGTTGGTTCAAAGAATGTACTGCCAAGATTGGACCGTTTGCCGCCGCGCTGGACCTGTGCGCCTTTGGCAACCGCATCCGCGATGTGGCGTTCAACCTTTTCGACGGCGGCTTCGTTGATCAGCGGGCCGGTGGTCACGCCATCCTGCATCCCGTTCCCCAAGGTCAGACTGCCCAGCGCCGCGGTCAGTTTTTCGGCAAAGGCATCATAAACACCTGCCTGTACGTAAATCCGGTTGGCGCACACGCAGGTTTGCCCGGCGTTGCGGAATTTGGCGATCATCGCGCCTTCGACGGCGGCATCCAGATCAGCATCGTCAAATACCAAAAACGGTGCGTTGCCGCCCAATTCGAGCGAGAGTTTTTTGATTGTATCCGCGCTTTGGCGCATCAGGATCCGACCAACACGAGTCGATCCGGTAAAGGTAATTTTTGCGACCTTGGTATTTTCACATAGTTCCTGCCCAACGCCTGCCGCATCGGTGGAAGGAATGACATTGAACACGCCAGCGGGGACGCCAGCGCGTTCGGCCAGCACAGCCAGTGCCAGCGCGGACAACGGGGTCAATTCGGACGGACGCACCACAAACGTACAGCCAGCGGCCAGCGCCGGTGCAAATTTGCGGGCGATCATCGCGTTTGGAAAGTTCCACGGGGTAATTGCACCGACCACACCGATTGGCTGTTTCATCACGATGATCCGCTTGTCGCGTTGGTGACCGGGAATGGTGTCGCCGTAAACGCGCTTTGCCTCTTCGGCGAACCATTCGACAAAGGAAGCACCGTACAGGATTTCACCACGCGCCTCGGCCCAGGGTTTGCCCATTTCCGCAGTCAGGATAGTCGCCAAATCATCGGCATTGGCGATCATCAGGTCATAGAATTTACGCAAAATCGCGCCGCGTTCTTTGCCAGTCAGGGCGGCCCAGCCCGCCTTTGCAGCGTGCGCCGCATCAATCGCGGCACGCGTTTCCGCGCGACCCATATCAGCCACAGAGACCAGTTTTTCACCTGTCGCAGGGTTGGTCACATCAAAACTGGCGCTGGCATCCTGCCATTCACCATTGATATAACCTTTTGCAGTTAAAAGGCTTTTGTCATTCAGGTTCATTGCTTAAACTTCCCTTGCGGCTAGAATTGCATCGTCAAGGATATCAAGCGCGCGCGCAAATGTATCGTCTTCGATGGTCAGTGGCGCCAAGAAACGGATCACGTTCCCGTAAACACCGCATGTAAGCAACAGCAAGCCGCGCTTGAGCGCCTCAAGCCGGATACGCCCGGTCAGCGCCGCATCCGGCACCCCATCAGTGATAAATTCGGCGGCGATCATAAAGCCGGGTCCGCGGACCTCGGCCAGTTCGGGCACGCGTGACTTCAACGCCTCAAGGCGGGCTTTGAGAGCGACACCCAACGTTTCGGCACGGGCACAAAGGTTTTCTTCGGCGATCACATCCAGCACGGCATTGCCCGCCGCGATCCCCAACGGGTTGCCGCCATAGGTGCCACCCAAACCGCCCGGTTCGGCGGCATCCATGATCTCGGCACGTCCAGTGACGGCAGCAATCGGGAACCCGCCGCCAAGCCCCTTGGCCATTGTCGTTATGTCGGCGGCCACATCGTAATGTTCCATCGCAAACAGTTTGCCAGTCCTGCCAAAGCCAGTCTGTACCTCGTCCGCGATCATCACGATCCCATGTGCGTCGCACAGCGCGCGCAGGCGGGTCACAAATTCGGCAGGGGCGGGATAGAAACCACCTTCGCCTTGCACCGGTTCAAAGATGACAGCAGCAACACGCCCCGGATCAAGGTCGGCTTTGAACAGCTTGTCCAGCGCTGCAAAACTGTCGTCCACGCTGGTGCCATGAAGCGCGCAGGGGAATGGCGCGTGGAAGACATCGCCCATCATCGTGCCAAAACCCTTTTTGTACGGAACCACCTTGCCGGTCAGGGACATGCCCATGAACGTGCGCCCATGAAAACCGCCGGTGAACGCGATAACAGCATCACGTCCCGTTGCCGCGCGCGCGATTTTCACAGCGTTTTCGCAGGCTTCGGCACCCGTGGTCACAAAGACCGACTTTTTCGCAAATGCGCCGGGGGCGGCGGCGTTCAGACGTTCTGCCAGTTGTACGTAGTTTTCATAAGGCAGGACCTGATGACAGGTATGCGTAAAGGCATCAAGCTGCGCGCGCACCGCCGCGATCACCTTGGGGTGGCGGTGACCTGTGTTGATTACGGCGATACCCGCGGCAAAGTCGATCAACGTATTGCCATCTGCATCTGTTACGGTCGCGTTTTCCGCGTGGGTCACAAAATGGTCAGTCATGACGCCCACGCCACGGGCCATGGCGGCAGTGCGACGGGCAGCGATTTCAGCATTCGTCATCGGTCGGATCCTTATGGGGCAAAATGCATTACCCGCGTTGCAATGATCCCACGACACTACAGCGTTCATTATATTTACAGAAGAAGGTTTCTTTGCCAGTCTAAAGCATTGTAATCTATATCCGCATGACCAAAGTGTTGTAGGATAATGAACGATCTAAACACCCAAAGCACTGAACTGGATGTGGGCCGGCGTTTGCGGTTGCTGCGCGAACGGGCCGGGCTGTCGCAACGCGCGCTGGCCAAACGCACCGGCGTACCCAATTCCACCATATCATTGATTGAATCCGGGCGGTCCAATCCGTCGGTTGGGGCGCTGCGCCGCATATTGGATGGCGTCCCCGTCAGCCTGTCGGAATTCTTTGCATTTGAGCCGGTGTCAGAACAACAAATTTTCTATGCCGCAGAAGATCTTGTTGAAATTGGCAAGGGAAAGCTTTCGTTAAAACAGGTCGGTGCCACGCTGTTTGGGCGGGCGATGATGCTATTGCAAGAAACCTATGCGGTGGGCGCCGATACGGGCCGTGTGATGTATGGGCACGAGGGCGAAGAAGGTGGGATCGTGATTTCCGGCAGGATTGAAATTACGGTTGGCGAGGTGCGCAAAATTCTAGGGCCGGGGGACGCCTATTACTTTGACAGCCGGTCGCCACATCGGTTTCGGCAGGTTGGTCCGGCGCCTTGTGTCCTGTTTTCCGCCTGCACGCCACCGACATTCTAGCCGCTGTTCTGTGGCGCTGTCATTGCGGCCTCAAGAAACACATGCAGCGTGTCAGCTACATACCCGGCGTCTTGATGCGCTGCCTGCTGTTTGAGGCCGCGCGCCATCGCGATCATACCATTGGCAAGCTGCAATGCGGGGGCGCGCAAAACGAAATTGCGCGCGCGCGCGATGTCTTCCATCACGCCTGCCATCTGTCGGGCATGTTCATTCAACAGGGCGAAATAGGTTTTCGCAAAGTCCGGATCACGCAGCGCGTGCAGGCTGATCTCGCTGTCCAGCAGCGATTTTTCGGCAGACGCACAAATACTGTCGAGCCATCGGGTGGCCTGCGCGACCAGATCTTTGGCGGGTATATCGGTTTGGACAGCAAGCGCGGTCAGCCCGTCATATGCTTCTTGAAACATCGCACGCATGATCGCAAAGACAAGGTCATCCTTGCTTTGGAAGTTGGAATAGAATGCGCCCTGCGTAAACCCGGCCCGCGCCGCGATATCGCGCACGGATGCACCCGCATATCCGTTCTGCGCAATCACCTGTGCCCCCGCCCGAAGCAGAGCATCACGTGTGAGCTGTTGTGATTCAGCGCGGCTGGTTGGTTGTGTCTTCATATCGTTACAGATAGCAGTTGTAATCCGGACTTTCCAGTTCTATGTAACGCTAAATATCACTTGCTATCTGAAATAAAATTATTCCCAGCGAACGAAACCCATACGCCCAGGAAATGTGATGAAACCTATTCCAAGCCTCTTCGCTGTGACATTTGCGTTTGCGAGCTTTGCGGCGGTGCCGGTCGCTGCGGATACCCCGCTGACGGTTGAAATTGTCACGGCCACAGCGACCCCGCTTGAACGGGGCCTATCGTTGACTGGCGAAATCGTTGCCCGCAATTCTTTGACGGTATCATTCCCAAGCGGTGGCCGCATCGAAAGCGTTGCCGTGCGCGAGGGTGATCATGTTGCCGCCGGTGAAGAGCTGGCGCGGATCACCGCCATTCAACAAGAGCAGGCGTTGCGGGCCGCACGGGCCGCGGTGTCAACCGCCACAGCAGACCGTGATCAGGCTGTCGAGGATTTGCGCAGGCAGGATGCGCTGCTGGAACGCGGCGCGACAACCCGCGTCGCCCGCGACAACGCCGCCGACCAGACCCACGTAAAAGACGGCATTTTGGCCCAAGCGATTGCTGATCTGGAGCTAGCAGAAAAAGCGTTGGAGGATACCGTTGTTGCAGCGCCTGCTGCCGCGACAGTCACACGACGATTTGCAGAACCAGGTCAGGTGGTGGGCGCGGTGCAACCTGTTGTCGAATTGGCGCTGGGCAGCATGGTGGACGCTGTATTTGATGTTCCGGAAAGTTTGCTGACCGGCAGCACGACGGTTGATCAGGTGCAACTAACCCCGCTGGGCCGCCCCGATCAGATATTGATTGGCGCAGTGCGCGAGGTATCACCGCTTGTGGACCCGACAAAAGGCACAGTCACGATCAAGGTCAGCATCGACGCAAAGCCGGAAGGCGTTGAATATGGCGACGCGGTGCGCGGCACCACGATTGAATCAGTCGGGGAAGCAATTGTATTGCCCTATAATGCGATGAGCGCGACAGCGCAGGGGCCAGCGGTCTGGGTGGTTGACCCGGACACGATGGCGGTCAGCCTGATGCCTATTACCATAGAGCGCTATGAAACCGGCCGTATTATCGTCAAGGACGGGATCGCGGAGGGGGCGCTAGTTGTCGCTGCCGGGGCGCAACTGCTTTATCCCGGTCGGATCGTCCGCGCCATCGAAGGGACAAACCCATGAATCGTTTCGTTATGATCGTGGCTTTGGCCGCCGCATTTCCCGCCCTCGCGGAATCCGAAGCCGCCACCGACGCTTCGCTGCAATCTGAAACACCGCGTCCGGTCATTTCTGAAAAAATTGGCGCCGCCACCCAACAAGAGCTAAGTTATATCGGCACCGTCGCTGCCGGTAACGAGGTGGCGTTGGGTTTTCCGATCAGCGGTACACTGGTAGAACGTCGCGTCGATTTAGGGGCTTTGGTCACAAAAGGTGACGTTCTCGCGCAGCTTGACCCCAAAGACCTGCAAGCAGAGGTGCGCAGCGCCGAAGCGGGTGTTTTGGTCGCAGAAACCAATCTGGGTGCCGCCCAAGAGGCTGCAACGCGTGCGACCGAACTTGCTGAACGCGGCGTCGATTCTGCGACCCGCCAAGAGGATTCCCAGCGCGCCTTGGTCGCCGCCCAAGCCGGGCTAGAACAAGCCCAAGCCAATCTGGCGCGGGCGCAAGACAAGCTTGACCTTGCCGAACTACGTGCCCCGCAAGACGGCGTGATCACCGGCGCGTTCGAGGACGCAGGCGCATTGGTGTCTCCGGGCCTTGAGGTGCTGCGCCTTGCCAGTACTTCAGAGCGGGAAGTTGTGGTGGATATCAGTGAACAAGGGCTTACCGGGTTAGACATTGGAATGAATTTCGCGGTCGCTTTGGTTGCAAATCCACGGCTGACCACAACCGCGCAATTGATCCGTATCGACCCTGTCGCCGAAAGCGCGACCCGCAACCGGCGTGCGCATTTACTGCTATCGGACCCGCCAGCCGAGTTTCGGTTTGGCGCGTTGGTCCGGCTGAATATGTCCGACGAAGACGCCACCGTCGTCAGTATCCCCGTTAGCGCGGTGATGAATCCGGCTGACGATCCGACCGTGTGGCTGGTTGATCGCGACCATAACACCGTCCACCGCCAGTCGGTCACATTGGGCGCACAGTTTGGTGACCGCGTGCGCGTTTCAACAGGGCTTAGCGCGGGCGACGAAGTTGTGCTGCGCGGCATCCATTCTTTGCATGACGACCAGATTATCGGACGGAGTATTTCCCAATGAACCGTTTTAACCTGTCCGATTGGGCGTTGTCCCACCGATCGTTTGTCTGGTTCCTTATGATCGTTTCGGTCTTTGCAGGCACCTTGGCTTATATGAACATCGGCCGGGAAGAAGACCCCAACTTTGCCATCAAAACCATGATCGTATCCGCAGCATTGCCCGGCGCGGATATTGAACAGACGCTGTCACAAGTGACCGACCGGATCGAGAAAAAGCTGGAAGAACTCCCAGAACTGGATTTCACACGGTCGGTGACGGCTGCGGGGCGCGCCATTGTCTATATCGAACTGCTGGCCTCGACCGATGCGGATGAACTGCCGCGTATCTGGCAACGTGTCCGCAGTATGATGGGCGATATCCGCGGCGAATTTCCGCGAGAGTTTTCAGGATTTCAATTCAACGACAGCTTTGGCGACGTGTTCGGAAACCTTTATGCGTTTACGTATGACGGCTTTACCCCGCGCGAAGTCCGCGATTACGCCGAACGCGTCCGCCGCGAAATCCAAGCGCTGGATGACGCAGGCAAGGTAGAAATTTACGGCGTCCGCGACGAAGTGATTTACCTAGAGTTTTCGGCCGAACGCATGGCCGCGCTTGGCTTGAACCAAGAAGCGGTGCAAGCCACGCTTGCCGCGCAAAACGCGCTGCTGCCGTCAGGTGTGATCAAGGCTGGGCCTGAACAAATCTTGGTCCGTATCGGCGGCCAGTTCGCAGACGCAGAAAGCCTTGCTGACATCAACCTGCGCGTCGGGGATCAGTTTTTCCCACTGACAGATGTGGCCACGATCACACGCGGCTACGAAGATCCACCGTCAGAGCTGTTCCGCTTTAAGGGTCAAGAGGCGATCGGATTGGCCGTGGGTATGCGCCAAGGCGCAAATATCGTTGATTTTGGTGTGGAACTGGACCGCGTGATGGCCCAAGCCATCACTGAATTACCGATTGGTATCGACGTGCATCAGGTCGCCAACCAACCCCATGTGGTCGAAGAGGCCGTCGGTCATTTTTTACAGGCTTTGCTAGAGGCAGTGCTGATTGTTCTTGCGGTCAGCTTTGTCAGCCTAGGCATGCGGGCCGGGCTTGTTGTGGCCCTGACGATCCCGCTGGTTCTGGCGATCACATTTGTAATTATGGATTACACGGGCTTTACGCTGCAACGGATTTCACTGGGCGCATTGATCATCGCGCTGGGCCTGTTGGTCGACGATGCGATGATTGCGATTGAAACCATGATTTCGCAGTTGGAAAAGGGGAAAAGCCTTGTCGCCTCTGCGTCTTACGCGTGGACATCAATCGCGTTCCCTATGCTGACAGGCACGCTGATTACGGTTGCCGGGTTCATCCCGATCGGGTTGAATTCATCCGCGGCGGGCGAATTTACTTTTTCGCTGTTTGTTGTGATTGCAGTGTCGTTGTTGGTGTCATGGATCGTCGCGGTGTTGTTTGCGCCGTTGATCGGCGTGACCCTGTTGAAGGAAAACATCGGTCACCACCACGCAGAGCCGGGCCGTTTCCGGCGCATGTTCCATGTCGTGCTGCGCGGTGCGATGCAGTTTCGCTGGCTGACAATTGCGCTGACCATCGCAACATTTGGCGTTTCTATTTACGGCATGCGCTTTGTGGAACAGCAGTTTTTTCCAAGCTCTGACCGACCCGAATTGGTGGTGGACCTTGCCTTACCACAAAACACGGCGATTGCCGAAACAGAAGCCCAGTTGGACAGGTTGGAAACCTATCTTGTGGGTGACGAAAATGCGTTGTTCTGGACGTCTTATGTGGGGCGCGGTGCACCGCGGTTCTTGCTCGCATTTGATGTGCCCACACCGGGCCCGAACACCGGACAGATCGTCATCCAGACCCCATCAGTCGAAGCCCGCGATGCGCTGCGCACCAAACTGAACCTTGTTGCACAAACCGAATTTCCGGGCGCGGATATCTTTGTGAAACTGTTGGAAATTGGACCGCCTGTTGGCCGCCCTGTGCAATACCGTTTGAGCGGCCCGGATTTGGATATCCTGCGAGATCAGGCGCGCGTTCTTGCGGCGGTTTTATCCACGGATGATCGGCTGACCAGCATCGTGATGGACTGGAATGAACCCGCGCGCGTGGTACGTATTGATATCTTGCAAGACAAGGCACGGCAGCTGGGGTTGTCGTCCACAGACATCGCGACAGCACTGAATACCATCTACGATGGCAAATCCATCACCGCGCTGCGCGACGATGATTATCTGGTCGATATTCGTGTGCGCGGCAGCGATGTTGACCGGCAATCAATCGAGGCGTTATCGAACCTGCAACTGTCATCACCCACCGGTCAAACGATCCCGCTGCGGTCAGTTGCAACCTTCCGCTACGATACCGAACAACCTGTCATCCATCAACGCGACCGGACGCCGACGATTACGGTGAAGGCCGCCATATCAACGGCAGATCAACCCGCCACCATTGTGACCCAGTTGAAAGACAAGATCGCTGCATTCAACGCGGACCTTCCGTTGGGATACGTCGCAGTCATCGGGGGCGCGGTGGAATCAAGCGAAGAAAGCCAAGCGCCGATTGCTGCCGTTGTGCCTGTCATGTTGCTGATCATGCTGACATTGATCATGGTGCAGATGCAGGGGTTCCGGCTGGCCTTTATCGTGTTTTGTGTGGCGCCTTTGGGGCTGATCGGGGTTGTGGCGGCATTGGTGCCGTCTGGCGCACCGCTAGGCTTTGTGGCGATCCTTGGGGTGCTGGCGCTGGTGGGGATTCTGATCCGCAACTCGATCATTCTCGTGTCTGAAATCGAAGTCTTGCGCGACAAGGGGCGCAGCGCATGGGACGCCGTGTTCGAGGCGAGCGATGCGCGCGCGCGCCCCATTTTGCTGACTGCCGCTGCGGCCAGTTTGGCGCTGATCCCGATTTCACGCCAGATTTTTTGGGGACCGATGGCCTTTGCGATGATGGGTGGGATCATTGCGGGGACAGTGATCACGCTGGTTTTTGTGCCTGCTCTGTATCTGGCAGTGTTCCGCGTGAAAAAGGATGCGCCGGACAGCGCATAAGGCAACGCTTTTAGTGGCGACAATAACGTCTGTAACCGTGCGAAAACAGTTCGTTCAGCGGAGTCGTCAGCTGTGTTAACCAAAGTGGTCCACACAATCTGAAGACATGGGCGAACGTCTGTCACAAAAAGCTGATCGTGTTCCTATCCCGTACCAGTCCGTTGGTCGTTCGAAACCCTGCTGCCTGCATTTGCGGTAACCCATTTTGCCGAAAAAATGGGATATCGTCATGTCGAAGCGATATATGCCAGTCTGCAAACGGACAAAAACCCGACCACCAACACGCTGACCGAATCCGAGAATCGCGCGGGTGCGGCCAGCCATGGGGATCCTCTTTCATCAGCACAAGAACGCCTAGATTTGGCTATTGTGCAGCGATTGGATCGTATGTCTGCCTGTGATGGAATCTAGCGGCGGTTTGGCATGAAACCGCTTCGCTATATCAGATGCGCCAAATGAACCCAGTCCTTACGCATAACGCAAATATCATGACTGAAAGGGAACGCAGTCGTGATTACTTTCAAGTAAAAAGTGGTGAGCCGGTCGGGATCCGAACCCGAGACCTACTGATTAAAAGTCAGTTGCTCTACCAACTGAGCTACCGGCCCACTGGTGGGGCTTCTAGAAAGGCCGCGCGCTGGGGTCAACCCCCAAATGTGATCTTGACTAGAATAGTCTAAAAGACTTCACTATATGGCGCCCATGACCACGCAAACCCCATCATATTTACCCTTCATGAAAATGCATGGGTTGGGCAACGACTTTGTCGTTATCGACGAACGGGGAATCACCCCGCGCGTCAATGTGACGTTGGCGGTTGCGATCGCAGACCGGCACCGCGGGGTCGGCTTTGATCAGCTTGCTGTCCTTTCCGATACCGACGTGGCTGACGTGCATCTTACGTTTTGGAACAGCGACGGGTCACTTTCCGCCGCGTGTGGGAATGCGACCCGCTGCATTGCGCGGTATTTGATGGATGAAACCGGGCGCGATGCGCTAAAGATCACGACGGATCGGGGCACGCTTTATGCCCGTGACGCCGGCGATGGGCTGACTTCGGTGAATATGGGGCATCCACAACTGGACTGGCAGGATATTCCGTTAGCCTACGACGTGGACACGCTGCATTTGCCCATAGAGGGTGATCCGGTCGCGACAGGTATGGGTAACCCGCATTGCACATTTTTTGTGGATGACGCCGACGCTGTGGATCTTTCCGCACGCGGTGCCGCGGTAGAACACAATGCACTGTATCCCCAGCGGACCAATGTTCAGTTCGCCAGCGTGATAGGGCCCGATCACCTGCGTATGCGCGTCTGGGAGCGGGGCGTGGGGGTCACGTTGGCTTCTGGGTCATCATCATGCGCCACGGCAGTTGCGGCCGCAAGGCGGGGCCTGACAGGGCGCGCAGTACGGATCGATCTGGATGGCGGGACGCTGATGATCGACTGGCGTGACGATGGCGTGTGGATGACGGGCCCAACCGCGCATGTGTTCGATGGACAGTGGCGACTGTGATGGATCGCAAAGCCCCTATATTTTCGAACCACGGCTGTCGGCTGAACGCCTACGAGGCCGAAGCGATGAAAGAACTTGCTACGGCACATGGCGTCGAAAACGCGATTATCGTCAATACCTGTGCTGTCACGTCAGAGGCTGTGCGCAAGGCGCGCCAAGATATCCGAAAACTGCGCCGCGAAAATCCGGGCGCCAAGATGATCGTCACCGGATGCGCGGCACAGACCGAACCCGGCACATTTGCCAATATGGCCGAAGTCGATCTGGTGATCGGCAACACCGAAAAGATGGACCCGGCAACCTGGGCGAACATGGCGCCTGACCTGATTGGTAAAACCGAAGCGGTGCAAGTTGATGACATCATGTCAGTCACAGAAACTGCGGGTCACTTGATTGATGGTTTCGGCACGCGCAGCCGCGCCTACGTGCAGGTGCAAAACGGCTGTGATCATCGCTGCACCTTTTGCATCATTCCTTTTGGGCGCGGCAATTCACGCTCTGTGCCCGCTGGCGTTGTTGTCGATCAGATCAAGCGGTTGGTGGATCGCGGCTACAAAGAGGTCGTTCTGACCGGTGTCGACCTGACCAGCTGGGGCGCTGATCTGCCCGCCACACCCAAACTGGGTGATCTGGTGATGCGGATCCTGAAGCTCGTGCCGGATTTGCCCCGCTTGCGGATCAGCTCGATTGATAGCATCGAGGTGGACGAAAACCTGATGCAGGCGATCGCGACCGAGCCGCGATTGATGCCGCATCTGCACCTATCGTTACAGCATGGCGACGACATGATCCTGAAACGGATGAAGCGGCGGCACCTGCGCGACGATGCAATCAAATTCACCGAAGACGCCCGCAAGTTGCGGCCCGATATGACCTATGGTGCGGACATCATCGCGGGCTTTCCGACGGAAACGGACGCTATGTTCGCCAATTCTCTGGCGTTGGTGAAGGACTGTAACCTGACGTGGCTACACGTCTTTCCCTATTCTTCACGGCCGGGTACCCCGGCTGCAAAAATGCCCGCGGTCACGGGCACCCTGATCAAAACCCGGGCGGCAAAACTGCGCGCGGCAGGGCAGGCACAGGTTGATGCGCATTTGGCAGCGCAAATTGGCAAAACGCATCATATATTGATGGAAAGCCCCCGCATGGGACGTACAGAGCAATTCACCGAAGTCGGGTTTGCCAGCGACCAACCCGAAAGTCAGATCGTGACCGCCACCATCACCGGTGCCCTAAATCAGCAACTGACAGCTTAATAGCGACCGACCTTAAGTGTCCCGCCGGAGGCAACATGCCCGTGCAACATCTCCCCATCCTCTGGTCGTTTCGCCGATGCCCATATGCCATGCGTGCAAGGCTTGCTATTCACGCCAGCGGCCAACAAGTAAGCCTGCGAGAGATCGTTTTGCGGGACAAACCGGCCGCCTTTCTGGCCGCGTCATCGAAAGGCACGGTGCCGGTTTTGCAGTTGGAACACGCTGTGATCGCCGAAAGCCGCGACATCATGATTTGGGCGTTGCAACAAAGCGACCCCGAAGGTTGGCTTGATATGTCAACCGCGGGATTCGACCTGATCACCACCTGCGAAGGACCGTTTAAACGGGCGCTTGACCACACAAAATATGCCGTCCGTTACCCTGACCTTGATCCGGACGCGGAACGCGAACAGGCCCTGCATTTTTTACATGAACTGAATACCCGGCTTACTGCGGCGCCATTTCTTATGGGCCAGCATCGCACGCTTGCGGATATGGCCATTCTGCCATTTGTGCGGCAATTTGCACAGATAGACCGCGCTTGGTTCGATGCGCAGGGCCTAAAGGCATTGACGGGTTGGCTGGATGATTTTCTGGCTTCGGACCGGTTTGCCGCTGTCATGATGAAATATCCGCCTTGGCAAGACGGACAAGATCAGGTCTTGTTCCCCTGAACCCAAAAAGGATCACAGTATGCAGCTTTTGATGTCACCCGCGTCACCTTTCGTGCGCAAAGCGCGCGTTGTTATTCGTGAACTTGGGCTGGCCGACCAGATAACCGAGACGGCCATCAGCACCAGCGCGCTCGATTCTGATCCAACAATTGTGGCCGCGAACCCGATCGGGAAAATCCCGGCGTTGGTGCGGCCCGATGGCGTCACCTTGTATGACAGCCGCGTCATAACGCGCTTTTTGAACGATCATGCTGGCGGATCACTTTATCCAGACTCGCAAATCTGGGAAATCCTGACCCTTGAGGCGACAGCCGACGCAATTATGGAAGCGGCATTGGCAATGACCTACGAAGTGCGCTTGCGCGCGCCGGAACACCAATCGACCGACTGGATCGAAGCCCAATGGGCCAAGGCCAGCCGCGGAATCGCAGCAATTGATACACGCTGGATGAGCCACCTGAGCGGGCCGCTGAATATTGGCCAGATCGCCGTGGCCTGTGCGCTGTCATATGTCGATCTGCGTCACGATGCGCGCGGCTGGCGCAGCGGAAATGACACGCTTGCTGCGTGGCACGCAAACTTTTTGCAGCGCGACAGCATGGTCGCTACCGCACCCGCGTAATCAAAAGTTGAAGCTGAGGCCCATGTTCACAGCATTCGTAAAGACATCCGTCTCGATCGTGCCGCCTGTGTCCAAGTCACCCTTGTTTGACGAAAACGTGCCTTTGTATTCACCGAACACGGACCACTGGTCGGTGATCGGGTAACTTGCGCCAGCAATCCATGTCGCGGCGGGGCCGGTGACCTGATAGCCAAAGGTTTCGGATGCGCCATTTGTTACTTCGACGTGCGGAATTGCAAGGCCAACGCCACCACCGACATAGGGAGTCACATCACCGAATGCGTCGCTCCACCGCCGATAAGCATTCACAGTCAACGTATTCAGCCCATCAGTGAATTCTAACACATCATATCCGGCGGGCAGCTCTGTCGGGTAAATCTTGTTGTGCGAAAAATCGAGCCCATAACCATAGTCATCGGTGCGCCACTGGGTTGCACGAATGCCATAATACACAGGTGCATCGGCCGAACGCCCTTCCCAGTCCACTTTAAAGTCTTCGTTGCCAATGACACCATCCCGCACCGACACGTCAGACGCTGGCGCCGATTGGGCGCCACCATAAAAGCTCAGCTCGACCTCGGCCGTTGCAGCAACGGGGGTCAACAGAAACAGAGCAGTAAGTGCGATCGCACGGGACATTGGAAGTTCCTAAAACGTAGAATGATGATCTGACCGCGAAGCACCGCGGCTATGAGTGAGAGGTAAGGTGGCCGCCGTAAAGTGACAAGACAACTTGAGGTGAGCTTTATATCATAGGGTAGAAATGTGTCTGACCGAACACAAATATCCGCTCGTTTTATCTAAATTGAGCGGAAACCCCCGTGTTTGGCGGAAATCCAACCACTTTCTCGCTAAAATTGGAAATGATGCGGGGTGCCTGTACGCTGTCGCACAAAGCTGATTCCTGAATGACAGTTTACGAAGTCTTGGTTGTTTCGCCACAATAACGGATACAATGATGCCTGCGCCCTATTGTCCGCTGGACGGATCATGTTTTCATGGCTAAACAGCGCCAGAATGGGCTAATGGAAGCATTGGCCTGTCTTTCCCGTGGGCCAGGGCCCAACCAAAGAATCGGAGATGCAAGCCGTGTCACATGCAGACGATCACCAGGGCACACGCCGCGACTTTATATATTACGCAACCGCCGGAGCCGGTGTTGTTGCGACAGGCGCAGCGGTGTGGCCACTCGTTAATCAAATGAACCCTTCCGCTGACGTTCTGGCGCTTGCGTCAATCCGCGTCGATATCAGCGCTGTCGAACCCGGCACCCAGCTGACAGTTTTGTGGCAAGGCAAGCCCGTTTTCATCCGGTCCCGCACCGCAGATGAAATTGCCGCTGCGCGCGCCGTAGATCTGGCTGATCTGGTAGATCCAAACGCCGAGAACGCAAACCTGATTGGTGACGAGCCCGCGACAGATGAAAACCGTGCCTTGTCCGAAGACGGTACTTGGCTGGTTCAGATGGGTGTCTGTACACACCTTGGCTGTGTGCCTTTGGGCGAACAAGGTGATTTCGGCGGCTGGTTCTGCCCGTGCCACGGGTCACATTACGACACCGCCGGTCGAATCCGCAAAGGCCCTGCACCGCGCAACCTTCCCATCCCTGTCGCGTCCTTCGTGGACGAAACAACAATCCAACTCGGTTAAGGAGCGCGCACCATGTCTGGTATCCCCCACGACCATTACGAACCTAAAACTGGTGGCGAAAAGTGGCTGCACAAGCGTCTGCCGATCGTTGGCTTGATCTACGACACATTGATGTTGCCGACACCGAAAAACCTTAACTGGATGTGGATTTGGGGCATTGTCCTTGCGTTCACCCTGGTTCTGCAAATCGCAACCGGTATCGTTCTTGTGATGCACTACACGCCACACGTTGATCTGGCGTTCAAGTCTGTTGAACACATTATGCGGGACGTAAACGGCGGGCATATGATCCGCTATTTCCACGCAAATGGCGCATCGCTGTTCTTTGTGGCGGTTTATCTGCACATCTTCCGCGGCCTGTACTACGGGTCGTACAAAGCCCCGCGCGAGGTCACATGGATCATCGGTATGCTGATGTATCTGGTGATGATGGGCACAGCGTTTATGGGTTACGTTTTGCCATGGGGCCAAATGTCGTTCCACGGGACAGCCGTTATTACCGGCCTCTTTGGCGCAATTCCATTCATCGGTGAATCGATTCAAACATGGTTGCTGGGCGCGTCGGCGGTTGGACAACCTGCGCTGAACCGCTTCTTTTCGCTGCACTATCTGCTACCATTTGTTCTGCTTGGCCTGACAATCGTTCACGTCTGGGCATTCCACACGACGGGCAACAACAACCCCACAGGGGTTGAGGTCCGCCGGACCAGCAAGGAAGACGCCGCAAAAGATACGTTGCCATTCTGGCCGTACTTCGTGATCAAGGATCTGTTCGCACTGGCCATCGTTCTTGCCGTGTTCATGGCGATCGTCGGGTTCATGCCGAACTACCTTGGCCACCCTGACAACTATGTCCCTGCAAACGCGCTTGTAACGCCATCGCACATTGTGCCCGAATGGTACTTCTTGCCATTCTACGCAATTTTGCGCGCGTTCACTGCGGACGTTTGGGTTGTGCAACTGGTGAACTTTGTCAGCTTCGGGATCATCGACGCTAAATTCTTTGGGGTTCTGGCGATGTTCGGTGCGATCGCAGTTATGGCGCTGGCGCCATGGCTGGATACATCATCCGTACGTTCGGGCCGTTACCGTCCCATGTTCAAATGGTGGTTCGGTCTTCTCGCGCTCGATTTTATGATCCTGATGTGGGTTGGGGCAATGCCGACAGACGGTATCTACCCGTATATCTCGCTGATCGCTGCGGCCTATTGGTTTGGCTACTTCTTGGTCATCCTACCGCTTCTTGGCGTGATCGAGAAACCGCTGGCGCAACCTGCCACCATCGAAGATGACTTCAATGCGCACTACGCGCCGCACGCCTCTGGCAAGTCGGCCGAGTGAGAAAGGACAAATGAACATGTTCCGCAAACTCACATTCACCGCAGCCACTGCACTTGCCCTGACAATGGGGCAAGTCGCCACTGCAGAAGTTGAAACTGAAATTGAAGATTTCGCCTTCTCTTTTGAAGGTCCGTTCGGCAGCTATGACCAAATGCAGCTTCAGCGGGGCCTGCAGGTCTACACTGAAATTTGTGCTGCCTGCCACGGGCTAGAGCTGGTTTCGTTCCGCACGCTGCATGATGAAGGCGGCCCGGGCCTGCCCGAAGAACAGATGCGCGCCTATGCAGAGTTCTACGAAGTTTACGACGCATCGATCGATGACTTCCGCACAGCCACACCCGCCGACCATTTCCCGGCTGTGACGGGCGCGGGCGCACCTGACCTGTCCTTGATGGCAAAGTCGCGCGCGGGTTTCCACGGCCCTTACGGGACCGGGATCAACCAGTTTATCAAAGGCATGGGCGGCGCGGAATATATCGCATCGATCCTTGATGGCTATCACGAAGCACCAGAATGCGCGCCAGAGGATTTCCCTGGATACTATAACGTCGCATTTGCCGCTGGTGGTTTCCCAGAAAGCTGTATTGACGACCACGGCCACCACGAAGTGCCGGGCAGCTGGATTGGTATGCCACAGCCGCTTTGGGGTGACGACGTCGTTTATGCAGACGGTCATTCGACCGATGTTGAACACACCTCGCAAGACGTCGCAGCGTTTCTGATGTGGACAGCAGAGCCAAAGATGATGGCCCGTAAACATGCTGGTCTGGCCGGTGTGATCCTGTTGGTGATGCTGTCAGTGTTGCTTTACATCACAAACAAACGTCTTTGGGCACCACACAAACACAAAGACAAAGACTGATTTGAATTGTCTTAGACATACAAAAGGCCCGCCAGTTTGGCGGGCCTTTTTGTTTATGAAGGGTGGATTTCAGTCCGCAGTGTTTTGTCCAAGATACGTGGCAAGTGCGGGTGGCGGACTATCCAAAAGATCAGCGGTTGCAGTTGGCTGTCGGACCACCCCGTCTGCAACAAACGCGACCTGATCCGCGATACGCCGTGCATCCGCTGGGTTATGGGTAACCATGATCACAGTGCGGCCTAGATCCGCGAGCCGCGTTTTCACCAAATCAAGCATTTCATCCTTTAGACCCGGTCCAAGTGCCGCGAAAGGTTCGTCTAGCAAGACAACCGGACGATCCGCCAATAAAACACGCGCCAACGCCGCGCGACTTTGCTGCCCACCAGAAAGCGCGGCAGGCTTGCGGTTTGCCAAGTCGCCCAATCCGACGCTGTCCAATATCTCGGCCACCTTTGCCTGGGCGGCAGTATCCAGCCGCAGCCCCTTGCGCAGCCCTAATCCAACGTTCTGTGCGATCGTGAGGTGTGGAAACAAGTTGTTATCTTGGAACAAAATACTGACAGGCCGATCGGCCGGTGGCAGGCTGGTGATATCAACGGGGCCCCACAAAATCTGCCCCGCCGCAGGCGTCAGAAACCCCGCAATTGCTGATAGGAACGTCGATTTGCCGGACCCTGACGGCCCGATCAATGCTGTAATGCAGCTCGCCGTAAACATCGCGTTTACAGACAATTGAAAACCGCCTTGACGCAACTCCAATCCCTTACAGGTCAACATCGCGGCGGCCCCCTTGGTCACATATCCAGAACATCAGAAAACTTAGCGCCAACAGCAAGACGGCGGCACCTGCGGCCGCATCCATCTTGTACGCGCCCATCAATCGATACATCGCAAGCGGCAGGGTTTCGTTGGATTGATCCGCGAACAGCGTAATGACCCCCAAGTCACCCATTGACAGCGCCGCCGCAAGTCCCGCGCCAAACCCCAACGGTCTGCGAATTCGTGGCAGCACCACAATCCAAACCCAGCGCCAGCCGGTCAACCCAACCGAGGCACCAAGATGAGCAAAGTTCGCCTGCACCGATGCGATCGCCGGGTCGATCGCCCGCAATACAAATGGCAATGCGAGTGTCGCGTTTACCAGCATCGTAATAAGCAGGGCCAGATCGCTTGGATTAAAGTACGGGTATATAATCAAGAATGCCCCTGTCCCGACCACAAGACTTGACGCGGCCAATGGCAGCACGCCCATCACGGCAACGATCCGTCCGCCCCACAGACCCAAACCAATCGCCATCGCGCAACACAATGCTGCGGACGCGCAGGCAACAATTACAGACCGCAGCGCCGCAACCCAAACCGTGCTTGGCAAAACGATCAACGCCGGCAACCCGCGCCAGATAACCATCCCAAGCGGCAGCAGCAAAAACAGCGTCGCGCCAGCAATCAGCGCATAATCGAATCCAGCGCGCCGCACATCCCAGCGCGTCACGACACGATCCAATCCCGCGCCCATCGCATCAATACCCGTCAATCGCCACGCAAGCACAGCCGCCAGAACACACAACCCGAATTGGAAACACGCCAGCAGCGCGGCGCGCCCAAGGTCGAAATCAAACCGGAGCGCCTGATAGATTGCCAATTCTACTGTGGTACTTTTCGGTCCACCGCCAAGGGTCAGCGCGACCGCGAAACTGGTCAGACATATCAGGAATATCACTAAAAATGTGCTCGGAACGACGGTGCGCAGCATCGGCCACTCGAGCAACCGCCCAACTGGCGCACCAAGGCTCGCAGCAAGCCGAAATCTTTCTGCCGGAATGGCAAGCCACCCTTGCAGGATCAATCGCACAGCAAGTGGCAGGTTGAAGAAAACATGCGCCAAGACGACACCATGAAACCCGTAAATTGACATCGTCTCAAAGCCCAGCGCACCAAGCGCCGCATTCAATATGCCGCCGCGCCCGAACACCGCCAACAACCCGACAACAGCGACCATTACCGGCAATAAAAACGGCGCGCCCAGCAGCGTGATCAACACCTTCCGCCCCCGAAACTGCCGACGGGCCAGCGCCCGGGCAACCGGTATTCCAAGGATCACGCTGATCGCGGCGGACACGAACGCTTGCGTCACGGTAAACTTGATCGCCGCCCAATCCGCAGCACCCAGTCCGCGCAGCCACTCTGCACGGGCAGCGACCGCCACCAATGTACCTGCCGTCAACACCAGCACCAGCACCCCCGCAAGGGCGCCGGGCCAGCGCGGGCTTATTGAGACAGCGCGGTACGCCAAGCGCCCAAAGCCGTATCGCGTCTTGCCAATGCTTCGTCAGAGGAAAACAACAACGCTTTGTCTGCACTCACGGGATTATCGAATGCGGCGGGCAGGCCACCATCTGGCATCACCGCCGGATACATCCAATTGGTTTCAGGGATAATGCTTTGGAACGCATCGGACACCATAAAGGCCAAAAACTGATCGGCCAAGTCAGGTTGATCGGTTCCCGCGACTTTGCCAGCCACTTCGACCTGCATATAGTGACCTTCCTCAAACACCCAAGCGACCTTGGTGGCGTCGTCTTCGGCGATGATGTGATAGGCAGGTGATGTGGTGTAGGACAGCACCGCGTCTGCTTCGCCATCCAGGAACAATCCATAGGCTTCGGACCAACCGGGTGTCACGGTGACAATATTGTCCGCCAGATCGGCCCAGATCGCAGGGGCATCATCGCCATATGCGGCGTCAACCCACATCAGCAATCCCAAACCAGGGGTCGACGAACGGGGGTCTTGGATCACGACTTTTAAATCACTGTCTGCCAAGGCCTGCAATGACGTGGGGGCATCGGTATCCGCGTTCCCGACAAAGGCGAAATAGCCCCAGTCAAACGGCAGGAATTCGGTATCATCCCATTCAATCGGAAGATCAAGATCAACGGTCACACCATGCGGTGCAAACAGGCCTGTGGCACGTCCGGCGGCGGTTAGGTTCGTATCCAGACCCAGCACAACGTCGGCCTCTGTGCGCGCACCTTCAAGCTGAAGCCGCGCCAGCAAAGCCGCGCCATCACCTGCGGCGACAAATTGCAGATCGCAGGCACATGTCGCCTCGAATGCAGCTTCGATAGCAGGGCCGGGACCCCATTCGCTGGTAAAACTGTCGTAGGTCAGAATTTGCAGCACCGGGGTTTCGGCCATTGCGCCCGTAGCACAAAGGACAAATCCCGCGACAGCTGGCAGATAGATTGGTTTTTGCATCGTATCCTCCAAATGCGACGGGCGGATTGGGGGATAGCGCGATTGCCATACCTTCCCTCCGCCGGTCTTAACCGGTTCAGGTTCAACGGGTCCGCTTGCGCATCTCAGCCAATCAAGGCCCCCCGAGGTGCAGACTGCATACTTGTAGCGCGCAGAAATGAAAAGGGTTGGTCTTTTCGGGGTTAATATACCTTAAGCATGCAAGGGGACACGTAGCGCACATGTAGGGTTGAAAAGCGGTCCCCTACGGCAACATCGCCTAAAAAGCACGTCAATGGTTTCGTCATTCCTGATGCGTCGGGTGAAGTTTACAGATGTATGGTGTGGCTTCGGGTCAAACTTTTGAAAGGTACGCCATGAAAGTATTATCAACATTCACTTCGGCCCTCGCGATTTGCGCTGCAAGCGCAAGCGCGCACTCCACCCCCAGCGTTTCGCATGATGGCAGCACGATCACGCTTGGCTATAACTTCCACAATGACGCAGACGGCGCACCGTTCCGCGATAACTTTACGACGCAGTTAACGGCGGCTTCAAAGTATTCTTTAGGCGCAAATTTCGGTGCTGCTGTTTCATTGGTTTACAATAAAGAACAGCATCAAAGCAGCTTTTACTCCGAGCGGTACTTGATTGATGTGAACCCTTACTACGACTTGGGTGCCGGGTCGGCTGGCGTTTTCTATACTGCGATAGCCTATTACGATGGTGACTCGGAAACGCATGCGCAATACGGTGTGACCGCGGACTATAAGACCAACGGTATGGGTTTCGAAGCCTATGCAGGTCTATACGAGGAAGATCGTTCGTTTGAACAAGATACCTATGGGATAGCGGTCTCGTATGACGTGACGGACGCCGCAATGATCTACATTTCAGAGCGCAGAGACGTGAGCGATGGTGACTCTTATGGCCTTACCGCAATCGGCGGCACATACGACCTCGCAAACCTTACGGGGAACCTCCCTATCAGCATCCGTGCAGAGGTTTCTGGGTTTCATGATAACGACAACACCCTGAGCGAGGGTGACTGGACGCAGTTTTCGTTGATGGCTAGCTACAGCTTTGGGGATGGCGCAGAATCTATTTTCCGTGGTGTTCGCGCTGTAAATTACTACTACGACTGATTTCGACCGTTAAAAATTTAAGATCCGCGCCATCTTCGGGCGCGGGTCATTCTGTGACCTTTGTCGTTTAGCCGGGTTGAGCGTGACACAGTTTGCACATTCGGGAAAATCAGTCGCCTAGCCAACCTAGATTGAACAAACGCGGGCCTTCCTGTAATCGGGTTCCAACAAAAGAGGCGCGCATATGTCGATCAACAGTTTCGGACATCTATTTCGGTTTACCACTTGGGGCGAAAGCCACGGGCCCGCGTTGGGCGCAACCGTCGACGGCTGTCCGCCCGGCGTCCCGCTGGAACCTGCCATGTTGCAGCAGTGGCTTGATAAGCGGCGCCCCGGACTGAACAAAAATACCACGCAACGGCAGGAACCCGACGCCGTGGAAATTTTGTCGGGCGTTTTTGATGGCAAATCAACCGGAACGCCAATTCAGTTGATGATCCGCAATACCGATCAGCGCTCTAAGGATTATGGCGACATCGCCAATACCTTCCGTCCCGGTCATGCCGACATTACCTATCACCAGAAATACGGCATCCGCGATTACCGCGGAGGCGGTCGATCATCGGCGCGTGAAACAGCATCGCGCGTTGCAGCGGGCGGTGTCGCACGCGAAGCCATTAAAATGATCGCGCCCGGTGTTCAGATCAAAGGGTACATGACCCAGATGGGCGCAAAGCCGATCGATAGATCCAACATGGATTGGGATCAGATCGACCAAAACGATTTCTTCTGCCCGGATGCAGAGGCAGCTGCCGAATGGAACGACTATCTGGCATGGCTGCGCAAAGACGACCACAATTCGGTCGGCGCAATCATCGAAGTGGTGGCGCGCGGCGTACCTGCGGGCATTGGTGCGCCGGTTTATGCCAAGTTAGACACTGATTTGTCCGCGGCAATGATGTCAATCAACGCCGTCAAAGGGGTTGAAATTGGCGAAGGTATGGCCGCTGCTGCCCTGACCGGTCGCGAAAACGCGGACGAGATTTTCATGGGTCCAAACGGGCCGGAATACAGTTCCAACCATGCCGGTGGCATCTTGGGCGGCATCAGTACCGGGCAGGATATCGTGGTGCGATTTGCCGTCAAACCAACATCATCAATCCTGTCCCCGCGCAAGTCGATCCGGATGGATGGCAGCCCGACAGAGGTCATCACCAAAGGCCGCCATGACCCTTGTGTCGGCATCCGCGCTGTACCCGTTGGCGAGGCAATGATGGCGTGTGTTATCCTAGATCACCTGCTGCTCGACCGTGGTCAAACGGGGGGAATTCGCGGGCATATCGGCGCCTAGGCTGGGCCTTGATCCGATTTACTGCTTGGACAGTTGCACGGCCAAAATACCGCCCGCGATAATCACAACACCGACGACATCCATAACGCCGATCGCTTCGCCCAAAAGGACCGCAGCGATGGCGACACCCAGAAACGGATTAAGAAAGTGAAAGGTCGACGCCTTTACCGCGCCGATGCGCCCGACCAAAACAAACCACACCCATGTTGCGGCAAGGCCCGGAACCAGCGTCGTATATAAAAATGCGACGATCAACTTCCAGTTCCACGTGACTGTCCAGTCTTCGAAGACGATCGCAGGGCCAGCCAAAACAACAGATCCGACCAGCATTTGCAGCCCCACGATCATTAACACATTGCCCCCAGACGATGCGCCCATCACCGCTAACGTCGCAATCGTCAGCGCCACAACACCAATCAGGCAAAGCATCAAGCCAAATGGATCGACCCCACCTTGCAGGCGCGCACCCATAATCAGGGCAACGCCAATAACGCCAGCAATCAAACCGATCAGCCCGAGCGGCTTCACCTTGCGCCCGAAGATAACCCAACCGACCAGCGCAACCATCAATGGCATCGTTGACGCGATAATAGCAGCCAACGACGCCGGCACAGTCTGCATCGCAACAAAGTTCAATCCAAGATAGAGCGCATTCTGGCACAGTCCGAAAACCAGCACACCCAACCACTGCTGCCGGCTGAGTCGGACAGATTGGCCCAATGCAAAGGCGATGATAATTCCGATTACCCCGGAAACGAGGAACCGCAATGACAGCGCCGTCAGTGGCGGCGCATAAGCAACAATGACATGTGCAGAGGTGAAGGCCGATGACCACATCGACGCAAAGGCGAGCCCCATAAGAATCGCTTTAATATCCATTGGAAATACCCACCAAAATACTAGTCTACGATGAACAGTTTGGCCCCGATGGCCGTTGACGACCGGTGCGCCGCATCGCCAAAATCGGACACTTGATAGCTCATTCCAGCGGAGAGCGTCATTCTTCGCCCATCCTTAAGCTCTGATATCAGCTCGCCTTCAAGCACGTATAAAATGTGACCACGATCGCACCAATGATCCGCAACGTACCCTGCAGAGTAATCGACCTGCCTGATCCTGATGTCGCCAATCTGAATAGTCCGCCAAACCGCGGTGCCGGTTTCACCCGGATAAATGGTTTCGGCAACCGCAGACCAATCTGTGACCGTAAAGGGCATCGTGGGAATTTTCATGCGCAGACCTGTTGTGACGACAGCGACAAAAAAAGGCCGCCCGATATGGGCGACCTTTTCCTAACTTTACCTATGGCACAAGGCCAAAAGGCTTAGCCGTTCACGCTGTCTTTCAGCGCCTTTGCGATTGTCATTTTGACAACCTTGTCGGCTTCTTTTTTGATCTGTTCACCTGTGGCAGGGTTACGAACCATCCGCTCTGGGCGTTCGCGGCAATAGATTTTACCAACACCAGGAAGAGTCACGGCGCCGCCGCCTGCGACTTCTTTGGTGATGATGCTGGTTACAGCATCCAATGCAGCGCCTGCTGCTTTTTTGTCCAAGCCGGTCTCTTCGGAAAGTGCAGCAACAAGCTGAGCTTTAGTCATTGGTTTCGTCGCCATTTTCTGGTCTCCTTAATTCGCCCGACTTATGGGGCCTCTACCCGCGCATTTAACGGTATGTTGTGGGACACCACAACGATTAGTGTTCCATTTCAAGTGAAAACAGCGGCATTTCGCGTGTTTTTTGCACTTTTATAGGAACGCTGTCTCCTCAAAGCTGCGTAATTTGCGGCTATGGATGCGTTCTAGTGGCATTTCGCGCAGTCTTTCCATCGCGCGGATGCCGATCAGCAGGTGCGAAGCGACCTGTGTCTTATAGAAATCGGATGCCATACCGGGCAATTTCAGCTCTCCGTGCAGGGGTTTGTCACTGACGCACAGCAGCGTTCCATAAGGCACGCGGAACCGGAATCCGTTCGCGGCAATTGTCGCGCTTTCCATATCCAGCGCGACGGCACGCGATTGTGACAACCGCTGCACAGGTCCGGATTGATCGCGCAGTTCCCAGTTCCGGTTGTCGATCGTCGCAACTGTCCCGGTGCGCATGATCCGCTTAAGCTCGTATCCCTCTAGCTTGGTGACATCTGCCACCGCTGTTTCCAGCGCGATCTGAATTTCAGCCAACGCCGGGATCGGCACCCAGACGGGCAGGTCGGCATCCAACACGTGGTCTTCACGCAAATACGCATGCGCCAGAACAAAATCACCCAACCGCTGAGAGTTGCGCAAACCGGCGCAATGCCCCACCATCAGCCATGCGTGGGGTCGCAGGACCGCAATATGGTCAGTCGCCGTTTTCGCGTTTGACGGGCCAACCCCGATATTGACCAATGTGATCCCGCCACCATTCGCCCGTTTCAGGTGGTAGGTCGGCATTTGTGGCATCTTCGCCGGAATGGGAAGCGGTGCGTCCGCTGTCGTTATCTCAACATTTCCGGTGCTGACAAAACTGGTGTAGCCGCTATCAGGATCCGCCAGTTCTTTGCGCGCATAGTTTTCAAACTCTTCGACATAGAACTGGTAGTTGGTGAACAAAACGTGGTTCTGAAAGTGTTCAGGTGCGGTGGCCGTGTAATGGGCCAATCGGGCCAAGGAATAATCCACGCGCTGTGCCGTGAACGGTGCAAGCGGGCGGGCACCGTCAGGGTAAACAAACCCTTCGCCATTCACGATCGCATCGTGCGTGGTGCTTAGGTCTGGCACATCAAAATTGTCGCGCAGATTAAATTCCATGGACCCATCCTGCGGGACGGTCAGCGACGGATAGTTGGCTGCGGCAAAATGCACTGGCATCACCGTTTCAGACGACCCGATCATCACGGGCACCCCATGGCTATTCATCAAAAGCTGGATTTGCTGTTCAAGATAGGACGCAAAGAGGTCAGGGCGTGTGACCGTGGTTGCATAGGTTCCCGGTTCAGCCACGTGACCGAATGAGAGCCGGCTATCCATTTTGGCATGGGTCGTCGTCGTCAGCCGGATTTCAGGATAAAACGCCCGTACGCGCGTTTCGGGCTGGCCGTTTTCCAATGCTGTCTGAAAATTCTCTGACAGGAAAGTCACGGCAGTTCGGTATAGGTCTTGCAGCCGCGCAACGGCTGCCTTTGCGTCGGTAAACGCTTCATGTCCGCGCGCATCAGGTGTGCGGATAATGACCTTTGGTTCGTCGTTCATAGGTCGTCCTCAAATAGCTCTGTTAGTTCGAATTTTTCGACATCCACCAATCCCAGATCAGAAATCCGCAACGATGGGATGACAACAAGCGCCAGAAGCGAATGTTGCATATAGGCGTTGTTCAGCGTGCAACCACATTCGGCCATTGCGGCGACCATCTGGTCGGCTTTGGCCGCGACTTCGGCGGCAGGGCTGTCCGACATCAAACCCGCGATGGGCAGTTCGACCAACGCAAGTTCTTTGCCATTCTTCCAGACGGTTACACCGCCCCCGACCTGTCCCAGTCGGTTCGCGGCGGCGGCCATGTTCGCGCGGTCGGTGCCGACAACAATCATATGGTGGCTGTCATGCGCCACGGTTGACGCCATCGCCATTTTTCCGGTGTAACCAAACCCCGAAACAAAGCCGTTCACGACTTTGCCTGTGCCTTGGTGCCGTTCGACAAGCGCAATTTGATAGGTATCACCTTTACCTTCAACCAGCCCGTCAACCACGGGCAATTCCGCTGTCAGCGCCTCGGTCGGGGCTTGATTTTCGACGACACCGATCACTTTGGCCTTTACGCTGTTTTTGCCCGCAGGGGCATGGATCGCGAAATCGCTGTCATCCAGTTTCTTGCCCATATTTACGGTCTGGCGTGCATCGACGGGCCAGTCGTAATGCGGACAATCGACCGTGATCTTGCCACGCAATGCCACAGTTTTCCCGCGCGCGATGACATGTTCGATCGGCAATGTGGTCAGGTCAGATGTCAAAATCACATCGGCACGGCGACCGGGGGCAATTGACCCCAACTCGCGCTCCAACCCGAAATGGGTTGCGGTGTTGATCGTTGCCATTTGCAGCGCAATGACCGGATCGCACCCACAGGCAATCGCGTGGCGGACGACGCGGTTCATGTGCCCTTCGTTCACAAGCGTGCCGGAATGGCAATCATCGGTGCACAAGATGAAATTGCGCGGATCCAGCCCGCGTTCGGTCACGGCCGTGATCTGGCTTTCGACGTCATACCATGCGGACCCAAGCCGCATCATCGACTTCATCCCCAAACGCACCCGTGCAATCGCATCCGCCTCGGCGGTGCCTTCATGATCGTCGGACGCACCACCCGCAACATAGGCGGCAAAAGCATTGCCTTTGTCCGGCGAAGCGTAATGCCCACCGACAGTTTTACCCGCATTCATCGTCGCGGCCATTTCCGCCAGCATTTGTGGATCGCCGTTGACTACGCCGGGAAAGTTCATCATTTCGCCCAATCCGATGATGCCGGGCCAGCCCATTGCCTCGGCTACGTCAGCGGCGGAAATCTCGAATCCGGTAGTTTCCAATCCGGGGGCAGAGGGGGCACAGGATGGCATCTGCGTATAGATGTTGACCGGCTGCATCAGCGCCTCGTCATGCATCATGCGCACGCCACGCAGGCCAAGAACATTCGCGATCTCGTGGGGGTCTGTGAACATGGTGGTGGTCCCATGCGGGATCACGGCGGCAGCAAATTCTGCGGGCGTCAGCATCCCGCTTTCGATATGCATATGACCGTCACACAGACCGGGGATCATGTAACGCCCCGCCGCATCGATGATTTCTGTGTCGGGACCGATACAATGACTGGCATCGGGGCCGACATACGCAAAGCGCCCGTCAGCAATCGCAACCTGCCAACCATCCAGCACCTCGCGGGATTGGACATTGACCAATTGGCCGCCACGAATAACCATATCTGCAGCCGCGCGTCCCGCAGCGACAGCGACCAAACGGGGGGCAACTTCGGCCCAAGATTTGATGTGATGTTCCATGCACAATGGTTTCATTGATTTTGGACGGGTTCAAGGGGGGATACACCTGACGCGATCACCCAAATCGGGAAAAATGCCTGCCGCTAAGGCGCGCTGAAATTACGGCCGATCAAATTCAGTGCCACATGTCGGTAAAGCAGGCTCGGCAAATTTCTGACACACGATGCCAGCAGCCTGTCGCAAAAGGACCGCACCAGCGATGTGGCACGGCCCCGAAAAAGCATTGGTTTCTGGCAGCTTAATTAAACGTTGCCAGATAGGCGTAGATGTTTTCGGCTTGGTCTTCGTCACGCACCTGATAGGCCATTTTGCCACGGGCACGACTGTCGTCCAGTGCTTCGCGCAAATATCCCGTTGGGTTTTGGATATAGGCAACGAAAGAATCTTCGTCCCATACGGCGCCGGTTTCGCCCAGCGCAATGATGGAGTCGCCGTAACGGAAACCTTCGATGGATCCGATTTTACCGCCCGCGATACCAAAAAGGTTTGGACCTGTGCGTGCTGTCCGACCCGCCAAAACTTCGCCATTTTCGTCCTGCACGATGTGGCAAGACACACATTGACGGTTAAACTGTTCTTCACCTTCAGCGACATCACCTTCAGCGAAGGCGGGCGAGGCCAAGGCCGCCAAGGCGGCTAGGATTGTAAAATTCTTCATGATCGCGTTCCTTCTCGATCTCAACTTGTGACCGTTTGCCCCAGTCACTCCACGATATAGTGCACTAACGGGGTGATACCAAGTGTAATGACTTAGGTTTATCGACACGATGTTACAAACTAGCGCAGGCTGAACGGCTTGGCTGTGCGGCGTAGCCCCAAGTTTAGGGGCATCGTCACCTTTTGCCACCACGGATAGCCCGCAAGCGCCATGCCATCGCGTCGCGATCGATATCATGCTTTCTGCGCGCACGCCCATTTTCGGTCCAATGTTCGGGTGCATCCCACCGTTTGACGCGCGTTGCAGTGAACAGACTATCTGAAAAAATTGTAAGCATGACTTTCTCTTTCCTTGTGCTGATGGTCTGAGAATGCATATTTATATGTGTTCATACGACTCTGTATGATTTTCAAAATGATAGTATAGCTAACATATGAACTGGCATGAGATCCCGTCATTGGCGGCGCTACGCGCCTTTGAGTCCGCAGCGCGTGCTGGGTCGTTTTCGCAGGCAGCGCGGGAATTGAACGTGACACATGCGGCAATTGCGCAGCACGTTCGCGCAATCGAAGCAGAGCTGGGCACATCATTACTGGTGCGGCAGGGTCGCGGGGTCGCGTTAACAGATGCTGGCGCGCGATTGGCTGATGCGCTCTCGGATGGTTTTGGCCAGATTGTGTCAGGGGTGAAGGCTGTGCGCAGTGACACCGAAACGCGCCCTCTTGCGGTCACCGTCACCCACAACTTTGCGGAACGCTGGTTGATGCCGCGGATTTCGCGGTTTTGGGCGGATAACCCTGACATTGCGCTTTCGATTGTGCCTAGCAACAAACTGATCGATCTACGTCGCGATAGTTATGATTTGGGTGTGCGATACGGGGATGGGCAGTGGCCGGGGCTTGAGGCGACCCATCTTGTTGCCGCAGATTACACGGTCGTCGCGGCACCAGACAGTTTGAATAATCAAAGCGATGCGGCAGACCTGCCTTGGTTTTTCGAAGACGACCACCAAGAAGCCCGTCGCTGGGTCACAGATGCAGGCCTGATTTCGCAAAATCAGCGCGTCATCACGGTGACAACCTTAGGCATGGCGCTTTCGGCGGTCAGATCGGGCGGCGGGATCACAGTGGCGGCCAGCACGCTGGTCCAAGACGATATCAGTGCTGGACGGTTGGTGGCGGTCAGACAAACACAGCCGTTGGGGTTAGGGTACTACATCATCCACCCCCCCGGCGTGCTATCAAAGCGGGTGAAAATATTTAAATCATGGTTGCTGAAGGCGCTTTAACGCGGGCTGCGTTTCGCCAGAATGCGCTGCAATGTGCGGCGATGCATGGATAGGCGGCGCGCCGTTTCCGATACATTCCGATCACACAACTCGTAAACGCGCTGGATATGTTCCCAACGCACCCTGTCCGCGCTCATCGGGTTTTCTGGCGGCGGCGGCAATTCATCGGTCCGCGCAAGAAGCGCATTTGTGACGTCGGTCGCATCGGCAGGTTTTGCCAAATAGTCGGTCGCGCCCATCTTGACAGCGGCGACAGCGGTCGCGATCGCACCATAACCTGTCAGTACGACAATCCGGCTTTCGGGGCGGCGATTGCGCAATATCTCGACAACGTCCAACCCGTTGCCATCCTCAAGCCGCAGATCAACCACCGCATAAGCAGGAGGGCGCGCTGAAACGATTGCTTTACCGGCCGCGACGGATTCAGCCATCTCGACAATGAACCCGCGTTTTTCCATCGCTTTAGCAAGACGGCGCAGGAACGCATCATCGTCATCGACAAGCAAAAGGCTTTTGTCGTCTCCAAGGTCAAGTGGTGCGCTTGTCATCGTTACGTCCCCGACTAATTTTAACAGAGTTTAGGCCTGCGACGCCCGCCGTCAACCGCGACATCAGTATCATTGATCCGCATTGACCGGGTGCGTATCAAGGACCGACCCCGTGCGATAGGATCTGCGACCAAATGTCCATGACCGAATTTCAGCTATTCCAAGAACAACAGCATAGTAACTGGGTGCGTCTGCGCACGCTGACCACGCTGCGGTGGTGCGCGATCGGGGGCCAGTCTGTTGCGATTATCGTGGCAACACTTGTCTACGGCCTGCAAATCGAAGTGTGGCTGGCGGGGTTGGTCGTTGCCGTTCCGATGATTGCCAACCTGATCGTCCATTTCACCTACCCCGAGAACAAGCGCCTATCGGAACGCGAGGCAGCACAATGGATGTTCTTCGACCTTATTCAATTGGGACTGTTGCTGTTTGTAACCGGTGGGCTGAACAACCCGTTTGCGATGCTTGTACTGGCGCCCGTCACGGTCGCCGCCACAGTTTTGCACCGCAGTAGTACGATCGTTCTAGGTGTGACAGCGATCATCGTCATTTCGCTGATCAGTCAATTTCACCTGCCACTTGTTATGGCGAACGGCGCCAGCCTTGTTTTGCCTGCAATCTTTCGGTTCGGGTTCTGGATTTCACTGGTGATCGGTGTGATTTTTTTGTCGATCTATGCACGTCAGGTTACAACCGAAATGCACGCCATGCGCGAGGCATTGGTCGCCACCCAACTTGCGCTCGCGCGCGAACAAAAGCTGACAGATCTGGGTGGTGTGGTGGCTGCGGCCGCACATGAACTGGGAACTCCGTTGGCGACCATAAAACTTGCCAGCAGTGAACTGATGGAAGAACTGAGTGATCAGCCAGAGCTGTTCGCGGACGCAAACCTTATCCGTGAACAGGCAAACCGTTGCCGTGATATCCTGCAATCGATGGGGCGGGCGGGGAAAGACGATCTGCATCTACGGTTCGCCCCACTGGAAACCGTTGTACGCGAAGCAGCAGAGCCGCATGCAAGCCGTGGAAAGTTTGTCCAGTTTCGAATTGATCGCAATATCGAACATCAGCAATCGCAACCGGCAATGGCCCGCCGCCCCGAGATCATCCACGGGCTTCGCAACCTCATCCAGAACGCTGTCGACTTTGCCCAAGAACAGGTGAACGTCGATCTATCGTGGTCGGATACTGCCATCACGGTGCGCATCATGGACGATGGCCCGGGTTTCCCCGCGTCAGTGTTCGGCCGCATCGGCGACCCTTATGTGCGTCAACGAAGATCAACAGAAGAAGGCGACCCGCGTCCAGGTTATACGGGCATGGGTCTTGGCCTGTTCATCGCCAAAACGCTTCTTGAAAGATCAGGTGCATCTTTAAAGTTTGCAAACAGCCGCGACGGTGGACCGGGCCAAGGTGGTGCGGTCATTGATGTAACATGGGCACGCAGCGACCATCATGACCGCGCACCGCTGGGTGAAAATCAACGTCACGGCCCTGCAGCGTGACCCGGTAAAGAGGCTTAACCCGACATTAACCTTAAGATTAGATGATTGTCCCACATCTATGAGGGGCACCGTCAGATGGTAGTGAGTCTATACACTTTTGCGATTATGGGGGTCGCAACAACGATTGCGGTTTTTATTGCTGCGACAACATTGGCTAAGAAAAGCCGCACACAAAAATTGATGCAACGGTCCGTCAAAGCCCTGCGCGTTGGCCCGGTATTTTTGTTCGATCAAGGCCAGCTTGTCGATGCGACGCCTGACGCGCTGTCACTGATTGCGACTTACAGTGATCAGATGTCGGATTTTGACGCAATGATCCGGATGCTGGGTCCGCACTTTCCAAAGTTGCGCGACGTACTGGAAAGCCCGCCGGAAAAAAAGCGAACGATAGATGCGCCCACATGTCCCGACCTTTGGCTCGAGATCAGTGAAACAGCGGGGCGGCTACGCATCGCCGTTTGCGGTGGAAGCAAGACGACCACACAACCCGTCAAAGACTCCCTTGAGCGTGACATACACCTATCAGAGCTTGCCATGCTGCGCGAAATCACCCAGCACACCCCGCAGCTCATGTGGCATGAAGATCGCGCCGGACGGCTGATTTGGGCGAACCAAGCCTATATGAAAATCGCCGATCAAATGATGCCACCGCATGCCAACAGCCAAGCGATTTGGCCTAACACCTCTATTTTTCCTAATCTACACAATTTTCCAGGGCCGAAAGGGACATCATTTCGGCGGCTATCCGCAAAGCTGTTTGGTCAATCAGCCGAGCATTGGTTCGATGTTACCAGCACGCCTTTGGGCACCGGATTTTTGCACTTTGCCACGGATGCAAACGCGATCGTCCGGGCCGAACAGCAGCGCAGAAGTTTCGTCCAAACATTGGGCAAGACATTTGCAGAGCTTTCTACAGGTCTTGCTGTGTTTGACAAAAGGCGCGAACTGGCGATGTTCAATCCGGCCCTGCTGGATATGACCGGCCTACCTTTCGATTTTCTCAGCAGTCGCCCATCGCTTGATGCTGTTTTGGACCGGCTGCGCGAAGCACGAAAATTGCCGGAACCCAAAAATTATGCATCATGGCGCGAACAGTTCAAAGCGCTCGAGGATGGTGCCAAGAACGGCACCTATAGCGAAAGGTGGGCGTTGCCAGACGGTCAAACTCTGCGCGTTTCTGGCCGCCCGCACCCCGATGGCGCGTTTGCCTTCCTTCTTGAAGACGTGAGCGCAGAGGTGTCGCTGACCCGTCGGTTCCGGTCAGACATAGAAACCGGACAAGCCGTGTTGGATAGCGTTTCAGAAGCGATCGCTGTGTTTTCCAGCGCAGGCCATTTGGTGATGGCGAACAAAGCCTACGTCGACTTATGGCAGACGAACCCGGCTCTTTATCATGAACACAGGATGCTTCAGACAGAAATGAAAGTCTGGCAGCGACACAGCGACGGTAGTCATATTTGGACACAGATCCGTAACTTTACACACCAGCTGGGGCCGCGAGCATCCTTTACCGACAGCACTGTGATGGACGATGGCCGCCCGTTACGCTGCCACGTCAGTGCAATCACCGGCGGAAAGACACTTGTGAAGTTCACCGCTGACGCCCACATCAATCCGGTACTCCAAAAATTGAACATGCGCGATACGACGATCAGGATTGGAAAACGCTGATTTGACCTTGCAGGTGGCGCACCACACAATAGTGTTCAGGGATGACAAATTTCCCTCTCACGCTAACGCTGCCCGATGAAATCGACACGATCGCGTTAGCGAACCACATCGCGCCTTTGCTCAATCCGGGCGATACACTGCTGCTTGATGGACCCATCGGCGCAGGAAAATCTGCGTTTGCGCGGGCGTTAATCCGCGCGCGGTTGGGCCGGATGGAGGATGTCCCGTCACCGACATTTACGCTGGTCCAGACATATGAAGCACCCGATGGCGATATCTGGCACTGCGATCTTTACCGTCTAACGCACCCTGATGAGGCGTTCGAACTGGGGCTGGACGAGGCGTTTTCGACCGCAATCTGTCTGATTGAATGGCCAGACCGGCTTGGTGCTGATATACCGTCAAACGCGCTGAACCTCACATTTTCAGCAGGGCACACCGCGCATTCTGTAAAGATTGACGCAACAGCGGACTGGCAACAGCGCCTCAGAGGTATCCTATGACCGAACGGGCAGACATCATCGACAGGTTTATCGCGGACTCTGCTTGGGCAGCTTGGGCGCGCCATCCATTAGCCGGAGACGCCTCGGCACGCAGGTACGAAAGGTTGGTCAATGGCCAGCATTCCGTCATCGTAATGGATGCGCCGCCGGAAACGGGCCTGTCCACACAACCTTTTGCCGACATGACACGGTTCCTGCGGGACACCGGTCTTTGTCCGCCCGAAATTTTGGCACATGATGCAGATCGTGGAATTATGGTTCTGTCTGACCTTGGGAAAAACGATTTCGCACAATGGCTGACAATGCACCCGCATGAAAACACGACGCTTTACCGCGCCGCAGTTGACGTATTGATCAAGGTCGAAAGGGAAATCTGGCCGTCTGGATTGACCAAAATGACACCCGAAGTTGGTGCAAATATGGTCGAAATTACCGGCGAATTTTACGCCGGGCATCCGTTACCTGATCTGATAACCGCGGTGGGAAAGGCGTTAGAAGCCCACGCGCCTGATGCAAATACCCTTGCCTTGCGCGATTTCCACGCAGAGAATTTGATCTGGCGACCAGATCAAACCGGGATTAACCGCGTTGGATTGCTGGATTATCAGGACGCATTCGTTGCACCCAGCGGCTATGATCTTGTGTCTCTTTTGCGGGATGTCCGCCGCGATATCGACCCCAAGTTTGCCAACGATATGACCGCTTATTATATCGAAAATGCCAACGCCGGTCCGGACTTTAGGGCGCAACTTGCGATTTTGGGTGTGCAGCGCAACCTGCGCATATTGGGTGTTTTTGCGCGCCTGTCGGTGGAAGCGGGCAAAAAGCGCTATATTGAACTGATCCCGCGCGTTTGGAAAAATCTGATGCACGATCTTGACCATCCCACCTTGAAAAAAGAGCTGGCGCAGGTTGTGAACGACACGTTGCCCGTACCCAACACGTCTACCCTTGCTAGGCTGCGCGCATGACCATGCCAGTTTTGCTTTTCGCAGCCGGGCTAGGGACCCGGATGGGTTCGCTGACCGCACACCAACCCAAGCCGTTGGTGCGCGTAGCAGGGCGCGCGCTCATTGATCACGCATTGGCACAAACAAATACGGCAGGTGTCGGGAAAAGAGTTGTGAACGTTCATTACAAGGCGGACATGATACGCGATCACCTTGCGGGTCAGGATATCGCCATTTCGGATGAAACCGACGCGCTGCTTGAAACCGGGGGCGGTTTGCGACACGCGTTGCCGTTGCTTGGCGCGGGGCCGGTCATTACCTTGAACACGGATGCCGTTTGGCGTGGGTCAAACCCCATTGCTACCCTGATCGACCACTGGCGCGACGACATGGATGCCCTGCTGCTGATGGTCGAAAAACATAATGTTCACGGGCATTTAGGTAAGGGGGATTTTCGCATCGATTCAGACGGACGCCTAAGCCGCGCCCCTGATGTGATATACACAGGCGTACAAATTATCCGCCCGGACGTGCTGCACACGGTTGCTGAAACGGCATTTTCATTGAACGTCGCATGGGACAAAATTGCGGCGCGCGGTGGTCTGTTTGGCACAACTTATAACGGAAAATGGTGCGATGTCGGCCAGCCCGATAGCATTCCGATAGCCGAGGCAATGTTGCATGTTTGATCCGACCGACACACCACGCGTTTTCGGCTGTAGCATGGGCGTCGATTTCGCGCAGTCGTTGGTAACGGGCCTTTTAGCGCGCGGAACAAACATGACCCCCGAAGAATGGGCGCGCACAGAAATATACGTCAACACCAGCCGCATGCAGCGCCGCATCGGCGAAGTTTTTGACGCGGGCCCAGCGCGGCTTTTGCCACGCATCAAGCTGGTCACAGATCTGGCGAAGGATCCAGTTTCCCTCAAGATTCCACCCGCGATTTCCCCGCTGCGACGCAGGCTTGAACTGCTGCAATTTGTGTCCAAACTGCTGGATCAGGAACCCGATCTTGCGCCGCGTGCGGCCCTGTTTGACTTGTCCGATAGTCTGGCCAAACTGATGGATGAAATGCAGGGCGAAGGGGTCAGCCCGGGCATCATCGACGCCCTTGATGTCAGCGATCAATCCGGGCATTGGGACCGCGCACTGCGGTTTTTGCGGATCATCGCCCCGTTTTTCGGCACAGCCAATGATGCCCCTGACCAAGAAGCACGGCAAAGGCTGGTGATCGAAGCCCGTGCAGCCAGCTGGGCTGAAAACCCGCCAACCCATCCTATCATCGTGGCTGGTTCCACAGGGTCGCGCGGCGCAACTGCACTGTTTATGCAGGCGGTTTCAAAGCTGCCGCAGGGTGCGATTATCCTGCCCGGTTTCGATTTTGATCTACCCGATCCCGTATGGCAGGCCATGGACGACGAAATGACCGCCGAAGATCACCCGCAATTCCGTTTCCGGCGGCTGATGGAGGTGATCGGTTTTTCCCGGCAAGACCTAAAAAGCTGGGCCGATATTGCGCCCGTGCATCCCGCACGCAACCGGCTGATATCGCTGTCGCTACGCCCCGCACCTGTGACCAGTCAGTGGCTAGAGGAGGGGCCGCATCTGGGTGATCTTATCGCCGCCACCCAAGGTCTGACCCTGGTCGAGGCAGCATCCCCGCGTGCAGAGGCCGAAACCATTGCGCTGCGGCTGCGCCAAGCCGTCGACGACGGGATCACCGCGGCGCTGATTTCGCCCGACAGGATGCTCACGCGGCAGGTCACGGCTGCACTGGATCGCTGGGACATCAAACCTGATGATAGTGCGGGTGTACCGCTGCAATTGTCTCCGCCTGGCCGGCTACTGCGCCATGTGGGCGATATGTTTGGCAAACCACTGACCGGTGAAATGCTGCTGACGGTCCTCAAGCACCCACTGTGCAACGCTGCAGATCGCGGGCCGCATGTGCTGCGCACCCACGAACTTGAACTTTATTTGCGCCGCTACGGTCCGCCGTTTCCGACATCTGAGACACTTCAGATCTGGGCGTCAAAAGGCGAAGGCCGTACCGATTGGGCCAACTGGCTGTCTGAAACCGTGATTGGACATGAAACACCGCGCGCCCTGACGTTAGCTGATCATCTTGCGCGGCACCTGACATTGGCGGAACAGCTTTGTGCAGGGCCCAACGCCACAGGCGCGGGCGAGCTTTGGCGCGAGGCGGCTGGCCGCGAGGCGCAGCGTGTGTGCAATGACATCGCCGAAAACGCCGACGCTGCCGGGGTCATGGATACCAAAGATTACACCACCCTTTTCAGCGCGATCTTGTCCACTGGCGTGGTGCGCGAACGCGATACCGGGCATCCGCAGGTGCTGATCTGGGGCACGCTAGAGGCGCGTGTACAAGGCGTTGATCTGACCATTCTGGGCGGGATGAACGATGGGGTGTGGCCCGAAGCACCGCCGCCAGACCCATGGCTTAACCGGGTGATGCGCGCCAAAGCAGGGCTTTTGCTGCCCGAACGGCGCATCGGTCTGTCGGCCCATGACTACCAACAGGCAGTTGCTGGATCAGAGGTCTGGATCACGCGCGCGAAACGCTCTGCTGATGCGGAAACGGTGCCATCACGCTGGGTTAACCGCCTGACAAACCTGCTCCGGGGGTTACCCGCCCAAAACGGCGATACAGCCCTGGCCGAGATGCGTCAGCGTGGCGAAAAATGGACCCAGATGGCCGCGAAACTTTCGGCGCCGACAGACCGCACCGCGCCCGCACCGCGCCCGTCGCCATGTCCGCCGATCAGCGCGCGCCCCGATCATCTATCGGTCACACAGATCAAAACCCTGATCCGCGATCCATTTGCGATATACGCCCGCAAAGTGTTGGGACTTGATCCACTGGACCCACTGGTGCCCACAGCAGATGCACCATTACGCGGGACCATCGTGCATAAAATTCTCGAAGATTTCATCGCCGCAGGATACGCGCCGGATGACCGCGATGCGCTGATGCAGCTTACCCGAAATCACTTTACTGAAATGTGCCCTTGGCCCACGATCCGCGCGCAATGGATCACGCGCATGGACAAGGTCGCGGATAAATTTCTGGCCGATGAGGTCGCGCGTCAAGAATTGAGCGACAAACGGATTATCGAAAGCAAAGGCGAGATCGTCGTGCCCAATGTCGCCGTAACCCTAACCTGCAAGGCCGACCGCATCGACATTACGCCACAAGGCGAAGCCTTGATTTATGACTATAAAACCGGCGTCGTGCCTACCGGCCCGCAGCAGGAAAACTTTGACAAGCAACTGCTGCTAGAGGCGGCGATGGTAGAACGCGGCGCGTTTGACAAACTGGGTGCCACCCCGGTGAAATCCGCGCAGTTCATCGGCGTGAACCCGGCCATGCGCAACGTCGACGCCCCCCTTGCCAAACAACCGCCCGACCAAGTCTGGGCCGAATTGGAGACGCTATTTGCCAACTGGCAACGCATTGACCGCGGCTATACCGCACGGCTCGCACTGTTTTCGAAAACCGATTTCAGTCCCTATGATCACTTGGCCCGGTACGGCGAATGGGACACCAGCGACGATCCCGTACCACTGGCGCTGACATGATCCGCGATGCCGCCTCTCAACGCCAGGTTGATGCCGCCGATCCAGGTACATCAACGTGGCTATCTGCAAACGCCGGGTCGGGAAAAACCCGCGTGCTCACAGACCGCGTAGCACGGTTACTGCTGGAAAAAGTGTCACCACAGAACATTTTATGCCTGACCTACACCAAAGCGGCCGCCGCCGAGATGCAGAACCGCCTGTTCAAGCGGCTTGGCGAATGGGCGATGATGGCAGACGCCGATTTGCGGGCCGATCTGCAAGCTTTGGGCGTGGATCGCGTGATCGACGACACCCAACTGCGCGAAGCACGGACCCTATTCGCCCGTGCGATTGAAACGCCGGGCGGCCTGAAAATCCAAACCATCCATTCGTTTTGCGCGGGTATCTTGCGCCGCTTCCCCCTAGAGGCGCAGGTCAGCCCGCAGTTTCGGGAAATGGAAGACCGCGCCGCAGAATTACTGCGCGCCGAGGTGATGGACGATCTGATAACCGGCCCACATGCCCCGATTTTGCAAGAGGCGTTTCATCATTTCACGGGCGCCGATCTGTCACAACTGACCGCCGAAGTGGCAAGCAAACGTGACGCGTTAGCCACTGGCGCGGACCGGGCGCAAATCTGCGCAACGCTTGGTTTGCCCCCCGACGCACGCCGCGATGACGCGCTAGCACTGGCGTTTCAGGGTGGTGAATCCAGCATCGTCGAAAGCCTCCAACAGGCGTTTCGTACTGCTTCAAAATCCTACCAGACCTTTGCGGCCACGCTGGGCGCGATTGACCTCGAAAATCCGAGCTGGGCTGGATTGGAAACGCTTTGTGGTCTGTTCCTTTACGCGGGAACAGCAAATTCTAAGTCGGTAAATTTCCCACAGTCCAACCACAAAGCAGCGGTCGAGGCGATGGAACCTATCGCCGAAGCCGTTCACGACTGGATGGATCGTGTTGCCGCCGCAAAACAATACCTGTGGGCGATTGACGCGCTTGAACGCACGCTGGTGATTTACAAATTTGCCGCAGTTTTCATCCCTGCCTATGAACAGCGGAAACTGCTTCTGGGCGCGCTTGATTTCGATGATTTGATCCGCAAGGCCAAAGCGCTGTTGACGGACCGCGATGTGGCGCAATGGGTGCTGTTCCGGCTGGATGGTGGCATTGACCACGTTCTGGTCGACGAAGCCCAAGACACCAGCCCAACCCAATGGGCCGTGATCGAACACTTAACCCAAGAATTCGCAAGCGGCGAGGGCGCGCGGACTGATCAGGCGCGCACTATCTTTGTTGTCGGTGATAAAAAACAGTCGATTTATTCATTCCAAGGCGCCGATCCCGCCGCCTTTGACCAGATGAAAGCCCATTTTCGCGATGCTCACCGTGCGGTTGATAAACCGTTCGAGGTGACGTCTCTTGACCATTCGTTCCGGTCATCGCAAGCAATTCTATCAGTCGTTGATGCGACATTTTCCGGAGATCGGGCCGCTGGTATGGACGACAGCCTGACCCATATCGCGTTCAAGGAAAACATGCCGGGACGGGTCGATCTTTGGCCCGTCGTGGAAAAGGCCAGCCAAGACGAAAAACGCAACTGGTATGACCCCGTTGATCTGCCAAGCGAAACTGATCACACAGTTCTGATGGCAAACCGGGTTGCAGCACAGATCAAACGGATGATCGCGCAAGACACATTACCCGACGAAATAGGGAACACCGGCATCTATCGCCGCCGTCCCATTACCGAAGGCGATTTTCTGATCCTCGTGCAGCGGCGGTCTGATCTGTTTGCAGAAATTATCCGCGCGTGCAAAGCGGCTAATCTTAACATCGCAGGCGCTGACCGACTGCGCGTCGGTGCAGAACTGGCGGTCAAGGATCTCGGGGCGTTGCTCAATTTTCTGGCCCTGCCAGAGGATGATCTGTCATTGGCTGCCGCGCTACGATCCCCTTTGTTCGGTTGGTCAGAGCAAGACCTGTTCACATTGGCCTACCACCGCCCTGCCAAAGGATTCCTGTGGCCAGCATTGCGCGATTCAGCACATTTGGACACCTTGGCGGTGTTAGACGACCTGCGCCGCGAGGCAGATTTTTTGCGTCCCTACGATTTGATCGAACGTATCCTGATCCGCCATGATGGTCGCCGCAATCTGCTTGCGCGGTTGGGGCCTGAGGCCGAAGATGGCATTGACGCGCTGCTTTCTCAGGCCTTGGCTTATGAAAGCACGGGCATCCCCAGCCTGACGGGATTTCTGACGTGGATGGAAACCGACGACCTAGAGGTTAAGCGCCAGATGGACGCGCAAGGCGACCGTATCCGTGTGATGACAGTGCATGGGTCCAAGGGGCTCGAGGCTCCGATTGTCATTCTGCCCGACACCGCCAAACGCGATGTGAAGGTGAACGATGAATTGCTTCAGGCCGAGGATCATCTGGTTTGGAAAACCAGCACCGCTGCGTCACCACCCGCGATGACCGATATCCGCGACACCTTTGTGGCCAAGCAAACGCGCGAACGGATGCGCCTGCTTTATGTCGCGATGACACGCGCCGAAAAATGGCTGATCGTTGGGGCGGCAGGGGACGTTGGTGAAGGGGACGCCAGTTGGTATAACATCGTCGCCGAAGGTATGCGCGCCCGCGGCGATACCGAAGTGACGGTGGATGATATGTTGGTGCGCCGTGTCGCGCATCTGGATTGGGACGCAGGTGAAATGCACAGGCCTGACACTGCCCCGGTCAGCGATGTTTCTGTGCCTGTATTTGGCCCGTTAGCTGAATTAAGCGCCACAAAAACCTTGTCGCCATCAGATTTCCCCGGCGCCAAGATCGTCCCGGGCGACCCCGCCAGCGACAGTGAAGACGACGCAAAGGACCGCGGCACCAAGATCCATTTGCTGCTAGAGTACCTGCCGCTGGCCGCGCCGGCGGATAGGGTCGCATTGGGCGAACGGCTGGTCCCCGGTGCACCCGAAATGATATCGCAGGTCATTGCACTGCTGGAACAAAAGGATTTAGGCCACCTGTGGACGGCGTCGGCCCTGACTGAAATCGACATTACCGCCGACATCGTCGGGCTGGGCCGTATCAATGGCACGATTGATCGCCTGATCATCACAGATGGTCACGTGCTCGCGATTGATTACAAGTCAAACCAGATCGTTCCGGGCAGTGCCGCTGAAACCCCGTTGGGGGTGATGCGCCAAATGGCGGCCTATGATGCTGCGTTGCGACAGGTTTATCCCGACCACACAATCGAGGTTGCCATTTTATGGACGATTGACGGCACTTTGATGCATCTGCCCGCAGACTTGCTTCATCAGACGTTGAATGGGCTTACGATGCCTTGACCAATGGGGTCGGGGTTCTTACGTTCAGTTTCCAATGATTTGCGCCAAGGAGTAACCTAATGGCAACCGTACCCGTCACCGATGCGACCTTTGATGCCGAAGTCCGTCAATCAGATATTCCAGTCGTTGTAGACTTCTGGGCAGAATGGTGTGGCCCATGCCGCCAGATCGGTCCCGCACTGGAAGAACTGTCTGCCGAATACGACGGCAAGATTAAAATCGTCAAAGTGAACGTCGACGAAAACCCAAATTCGCCAGCCCAATTGGGTGTGCGCGGCATTCCCGCCCTGTTTATGTTCAAGAACGGCGAAGTCGTCTCGAACAAAACAGGCGCAGCACCAAAAGCTGTTCTTGAAGGTTGGATCAAAGAATCGATCTAAGGTTTTTCAACTTATCTGATGAATTCGGGCGCCCGTTGTGGCGCCCTTTTTCGTTTCAAACGGGCCAACCGTGCCTGCGCAAAACGCGCCGGATCACTTTTTCCGCTTCTGGCCTGCCCGCGTTGATCGCGTGCTGTTGCAAAAACCAATTCAGATAGGCCGCATAATCTGGCGCGTGATCGGGCACCGCGTCAAACGCCGATGCTACCCCCATCTGCCTGACATTCAACGCGATGTGGTGAAATTCGCTTTGGGCGAACAAGACCAGCGGTTTTTTCAAAAAATAGCCCATGAAGCCTGCGCCGGAATTCTGGGTGACGATGTAATCACACGTCAGCAAAGGGTCTGTGGACCCCCCCACGGCCAACACGAGCCGGTCATATTGTTTTTCAAGCGCCTCTAATGCTGCCAAATCTTCGGGGCTATAAACCTCTCTTGGATGCAGGGTTGCCAAAACATTGCGGGTCGGGTCATGCTCTAAAACGGCCTCGATCATCGCAATCGGGGGGCAGGCCTGAAACGATCTTTGTTCGGTTAATTGGCCCTGTAACGGCACATAGATAAATCCGTCCCGGGTCGGTGCGCGATCAAATAGCCGCTTGCACCATCGCTGGTGAAAGCCCGTAGATTTGGTGGATGACTGCAAGCTGGGGTCGAATGTTTCTTGCGCGACTGGCCACTCCCATCGCTTTGCCTGCTTCTCGATATGCCAAAACGGGTAAATATACGTTTTGCGAAACGTCAGGCCGCGATCATCAATCGGATCACCCATCAAAACCAAGCTACGCCCCGGTCGCGATAAGGCGCGTAACCGCGCCATCATATCGTCATCGTCAAACGCCACGGTAAGCCCGGCGTCATGTAAAACCTTGCTTACGATTTTGATAAAATTGTGGTTCCCGCTTTCCGCTTGTTGGCGCAGGCTTGCATGCAAATAAAATGTGACAATGTTTTCTTCGGTCATATAGCAGACGCTATCGCCACCGCGGCCCATCGACAAGCCACCGGGGTTGTTTGCGCGTGTAATGCCCGCCATATATGCACCAACCCGCAAGGAGCAGACGATGGCAAAAGACGAATTTCCCGGATGGCACGGCACCACAATTATCGGCGTGCGCAAAGGCGGCAAGGTTGTGATCGCCGGTGATGGTCAGGTCAGTCTTGGCCAGACGGTGATCAAAGGCACTGCGCGCAAGGTTCGGCGCCTGTCACCGGGTGGGCAGGACGTGGTCGCTGGCTTTGCCGGATCGACCGCTGACGCATTCACATTGCTTGAACGGCTTGAAAAAAAGCTAGAGGCCACACCCGGTCAACTGGCCCGCGCAAGCGTCGAGTTGGCGAAAGATTGGCGCACTGACAAGTACCTGCAAAAGCTGGAAGCCATGTTGATCGTGACCGATGGAAAAGACCTGTTTGTTATCACGGGCGCAGGTGATGTGCTGGAACCCGAACACGACATTGCTGCGATCGGGTCCGGGGGTAACTTCGCACTCGCTGCTGGACGTGCGTTGATGGATACCGATCTGGATGCCGAAGCAGTCGCACGCAAGGCAATGGCGATTGCCGCTGATATTTGTGTTTACACCAACGGAAAGCTGACCGTCGAAAGCATTAGTGAGAATATCGGCGCCTAATCCGAACCTCATTATCAGGTGATGCATCTACCCTGCTGGGGGGTGCTGAAATTTGATCGTTCCATACCGCCGACACGCTGTCGAATGATGGTTGCACGATCGAATACGCAATCTGTTCCCAGCACAAATTTTCGGTCTGCCGCACCATCAAAAAACAAAATAAGACCGTGAAAATCCGTAAAACACAAACCGGTGCGGGTTTGTGAACAGCTGCAATTTAGGTCAAATTCGACAGCAACCCCTTGGACCTGCGCCGAAGACGTCTTAGGTGTTTCAGGCAAATGAGGATTCATATGATTGATCGAAACGACATTCGCGCCGCTGTCAGCAGCGGTTTAATCAATGAAAAGCAGGCAGCTGGTCTGGTTACCCTTGCCGATAGTCGGCGTGGGGCGCGCGAAAATCTTTCCGCTGGCGATGAACCTTTTGAATTGTTCCGCGGCTTCAACGAGATATTTATCGTTATTGGACTGTTGATCCTATCGGTTGGCTGGATGGGTGTCGTTGGCGTGGCACTGGGCGGCAGCATCGTGAATGTTCAGCAATATGCCGTCGTCGTTGCCCTGACTGGGGCAGGTTTGCTGTGGCTGTTGTCTGAATATTTTGTGCGCAGACGCCGCATGGTCGCGCCCGCAATTGCGCTGTCGATCATGTTTGCGATCAACGCAGCATCAGGGCTGATCGCTGCGATGTCAGAACCCTTTATGATCGCGCAAAATGACTATAGCAGCGTACCACTACCGCTATTCCTCGCGACGCTATCGGTCCTTGTGTATTGGTGGCGATTCCGGGTGCCGTTTGCGATGGCGATGATCGCGGTCGGCCTGTTCGTCGTCTCGGTGGTGTTTACAGCCAGCCAAGGTGGCGAAATTCGCGATATCAGCGATTTCTTTTTGCTTTCTGCGGGGGGGCCATTTGCAGTGATCACGCTTGTGTTGGGCCTGCTGGTGTTCGCCGTCGCAATGGCGTTTGACATGAGCGACCCACATCGCGTCACACGGCGCAGCGCCAACGGATTTTGGCTGCACGTGGTGGCCGCGCCCGCGCTTGTCAACACTGTGGCACTGTCGTTGCTGGACCGTGACACCACAGGCGCAAACCTGGTGTTGCTGATCTTTCTTGCGCTTTTCGCCATTGTCGCGATTGTGATCGACCGCAGGTCGTTCCTGATTGCCGCCATCGGCTATATCGTGACCTTGGCCGCGACAGTCCTTGATGGGGATGGTGCCGCGCTGACGGTTCTCATCCTTGGGGTTGTCCTGCTTTTGCTGGGTGCGTTCTGGGAAAAGATCCGCGCCCGCATTCTTAAATTGATGCCCGGCTTTGTACCCCTGCACCGCCTTCCCCCCATTCATTCCTAAGGACTGACATGACCGACCTGACCCCCCGTGAAATCGTTTCCGAGCTTGACCGTTTTATCATCGGGCAGCATGACGCCAAACGCGCTGTGGCTGTGGCCTTGCGCAACCGTTGGCGGCGCAAACAGTTGGGCGACGATCTGCGCGACGAAGTGTATCCCAAAAACATCCTGATGATCGGGCCCACCGGCGTCGGTAAAACCGAAATATCGCGGCGGTTGGCGAAACTTGCGCGAGCGCCATTCATCAAGGTCGAAGCGACGAAATTTACCGAAGTCGGCTATGTTGGCCGCGATGTGGAACAGATCATCCGCGACCTGATGGATACCGCGATTTTGGATACCCGCGAACATATGCGCGAAGACGTCAAAGCCAAAGCGCGCGAAGCGGCCGAAGAACGGGTGATCACCGCCGTGGCTGGGACTGACGCCCGCGAAGGCACCCGCGAGATGTTTCGCAAAAAGCTTAAGGCGGGCGATCTGGATAATACCGTCATCGAACTGGAACTGGCCGATACCTCTAACCCTATGGGCGGGTTCGAAATTCCCGGCCAACCCGGCGGAATGGGTGGCATGATGAATTTGGGCGAACTGTTCGGTAAAATGGGCGGGCGCACTGTCAAAAAGCGCATGACCGTCGCCGAAAGCTATGGCGCGCTGATCGCGGACGAGGCCGACAAACTGCTGGACGATGAAACCGTGACGAAGGCCGCGCTGGAAGCGGTCGAACAAAACGGCATCGTGTTTCTGGATGAAATCGACAAAGTCTGCGCCCGCGCTGACGCTCGTGGCGCTGATGTATCCCGCGAAGGTGTGCAGCGTGACCTGCTGCCCCTGATCGAAGGCACCACCGTCAGCACCAAACACGGCCCGATCAAAACCGATCATATTCTGTTCATCGCGTCAGGTGCGTTCCATGTGGCTAAACCATCGGATTTGTTGCCTGAATTGCAAGGCCGTTTGCCGATCCGCGTGGAACTGCGCGCACTGACCGAAGAAGATTTCGTGCGCATCTTGACCGAAACCGACAATGCGCTGACCTTGCAATATACCGCCCTGATGCAAACCGAGGCGGTCACCGTGACCTTTACGCCCGACGGGATCAAGGCGCTTGCCAAAATCGCGGCAGAGGTCAACGAGGCGGTAGAAAATATCGGCGCGCGGCGTCTCTATACGGTGATGGAACGCGTATTCGAGGATCTGTCGTTCAACGCCCCTGATCGGGGTGGTGAAGAGGTCGCGGTCAACGCCGCCTTCGTAGAAGAGCACCTTGGCGCGCTGTCGCGATCAACAGACCTAAGCCGGTATGTGTTGTGATCGGGGTTTAACGCGCCTCCTAGGATAACGCCCTATTCTTCGGAAAATGCACGATTGGCATCGTGTCACGCATGTGCTCCGAAATGGGGCATGCGCGGCGATCTAAAAATGTGAGGCGGGCGCGCCGACCTTGTTGTCACTGCGGTTAAGTGACTGCGGAATTTGGGATCGGTCTTGTTGGTGAGATCGATTCAGAAACCTCGCCGGCGCGACCTTAACTTTGGTTGAAAGCCTTGCCTGTGACAAAGGTCTAAAAGCTAAAATCTGCCAGAATAAAGGTCATCGCTTTGTCTCGCGATGGCTTCATTGATGAAGGCCTGTCAGCTATCCGTAGCTTTTTGCCCTTTCCCTTCCGCATGTTGCGGATCACAAAGGCGCAATGACCCCTTTGAAAACCTATCTCACTTTTGTTCGCGAAAATGCGCCTTACCTTCTGGTTGGGGCCATTTTGGTGTTTTTGTCCAGTTTCGGGCAGACCTTTCTGATTGCAGTCTTTGCCGGTGAAATTCGTGCGGAATATGGGCTGAGCAACGGACAGTGGGGTCTGCTTTATATGGTCAGCACTATGGCCTCTGCCGGGGTGATGATCTTTGCGGGCGGGCTGACAGACACATTTCGCGTGCGCAGTTTGGGCGTTGTTGTCCTGCTGTGTCTGGCAATGGCCTGCCTTGCCATGGCGTTTAATACCCATGTGATTGGGCTTGCGCTTGTCATTTTTTGTCTGCGGTTTTTTGGCCAAGGCATGAGCAGCACAATTTCCATTGTTGCGATTTCGCGCTGGTTTATCGCAACACGTGGGCGGGCGCTGGCGATTTCCACATTGGGGTTTGTGCTGGCCGAAGCTGCGTTGCCTGTCAGCACCGTTTGGATGAAAACCTATGTCCCCTGGCGGATGATGTGGGTCGGGTTTGCGGTGTTTATCGTCATCATGACCCCGATCCTGTGGCGGTTGCTGCGGTTGGAACGCACGCCGCAATCCAGCACCAAAAGCGACAGCGCGACGGGCATGGACGGGCGGCACTGGACCCGCGCACAGGCGCTGCGGCATCCATTGTTCTGGACGCTGGCACCGGCGATGACGCTGTTTCCGATGTTTGCCACAGCATTCTGGTTCCATCAGGTCCATTTTGCAGAAATCAAAGGCTGGAATTATCTGTCACTGGTGGCGGTATTTCCGCTGGGAACCTTTGCTTTTATGGGGTCCAATTTCCTGTTTGGCTGGGCCGTTGATAAATACGGCGTCGGTCGGCTGTTGCCGATTTATCTGCTGCCATATTCAGTTGCGTTCATCCTGCACGCTTTCGCACCAACGATTGCATGGTCCGCGCTGGGTGTGATCTTGATGGGGATCGCTGGCGGTGGCCAGTCAACCCTGCCCGGATCGGTCTGGAGCACCTATTACGGCACCGCCAACATCGGCGCGATCAAATCGGCGGCGGTGGCGATGATGGTTCTGGGGTCGGCGATTGGGCCCGGGATGTCGGGGGCGTTGATTGACGCGGGATTGGGGTTTGAAACCCAGTTGTTGATCTATTCCGCAACCTTTGTGATTGCATCGCTCGCTATGTTGCCCGCGATCAGGGCAGCCCAAGCCCGCCTAACGGCTGCGGCGTAAATAGACGTAATAGGCCCCGTGCCCGCCATGTTTCAGGTGGGCGGGCGTGACCTGCAAAATCGCGTGGTTCATCGGGGGCATCGCCATCCACTGCGGCACTTGATGGCGCAAAACCCCGTTGCGGGTGGGGATCGGGCCGCCATCGTCGCGGTCTTTGCCTTTGCCGGTTATCACCAGCACCAGACGCCGCCCGATCGCATGTGACCCAAGGATAAAGGCGACCAATTCGGGGTGAGCTTCGGCGATGGTCATGCCGTGCAGGTCGATCCGTGCCTCTGGAGCGATTTTCCCACGGGTCATTTTGCCGTAAGATTTGTGATCCATATTGACCGGCGCCCGCGCGAGCCTGTCTGTGAGTTTCGGCAAAATGTCGTGCGGCCGATGGGGATTCACGGCTTGGCCGACTTTGAATTGCGGTAGCGGCGCAAAGCTGGGTGTTTGCGGTTTGGGTGCAGCTTTGGGTTGGGGCGGCTGTTTGACTTGGGCCTGTGGCGCAAGTGGTTTCGCACGTTCAGCCACACGGTCCCACAGGGCGCGTTCCTCTTCGGAAAGATGTCTGGGCCGCCGCATTATGCCACACCCGGCAGCAGGGCGACCATGCGACCACCGTCGTTGACCTGACCCGCCTGATGTCCAGCGACAGCACCAGTGCCAAAGAAAATATCGGCGCGCTGCGCACCCTTGATTGCTGATCCAGTGTCTTGGGCCACCGTCAGGCGCGCCATGCCGGTGCGTTCAATCCACACGGGCGTACCAAGCGGCGTGAACGCAGGATCAACCGCGATCGAGCGCAACGCGCTGATCGCACAGCCTTGCGCCCCAATCGGACCGTGGTCAGAAGGAATGTCGGTAATTTCGCGAAAGAACACATAGCTGTGGTTTTCCCACAGGATCGCCGCCCCGTTTTGGCGGACGTAGGCGCGGATCGTTTCAGGGGACACCGTTTCAAGAGACAGATCACCGCGCGCAATCAGCACTTTGCCGATCGAGGTATAAGGATGCCCGTTTTTGGCGGCAAATCCGACGCGCATTGCGCTGCCATCGGGCATGGTGATCCGGCCAGATCCCTGCACCTGCAAAAAGAACAGATCGACGGGATCAGCTAGCCACGCCAATGCAGGACGCGCTGCGCCTTCATCAATCTGGCGGCGGGTCAGATAGGGGGCATTTTGGTCAAAATCCGCCGGGATTGGATAGATCGGAACGGAAAAATCTTGGGTTTTTACACGCGACCCAATCAATTCCGGCTCATAATATCCGGTGAAAACCATCGGCCGACCGTCTTCGATCAAGGTTGGTTGAAAGTGGGTTTCGAAAAAAGCGCGGGCAGTAGGGGCCGTCGCTGCGCGATCTTGCCATTCAGCGCCGGCAGGGCTGGCAAGAAAAACATCAAGGGCGGCCTGATGGTCATCAGCCGCCCAATCTTTCAAATCGTCAAACGATAGCGTTGTATATGTCGGTTCCGCCATCGGCCTGACTGCACCTTATTCGCCTGTTGCAACAAGCTGCCAGTTGGGATCGCCAGCATCCATGTCGCGGGCAAAGGTCCAGGTGTCTTTCTGGCGCTTCACTTCTTTGTCGCTACCTTCCACGATATCGCCAGCGTTATCACGCACCACAGATGTCATTTCAGATTTAAACCGCACGGTGATTTCACCCGTTTTGGTGGACTCATCAAATTCAGCTGCGGCCAACGACATATCGCTGATCCCGATAAAGTTCGCGTGGACAGTCAAACCCTTGTTTTTACGGTCGTCTACGACCGAGGCAAAAGCATCGTATACATCATCCGAAATGAAGGGTTTGATCGACGCCAGATCACCATTTTCAAACGCCATCAAAATCATTTCATATGCACCACGGGCGCCGCCCAGAAATTCTGTGACGTTAAAGGAAGGATCGACACGTTTCATCGCTGCCAGCGCCTTTGCTGCCGCGCTTTCTGCGGCAATATGATCGGTAATATCCAGATCAGGGCCGCCTTCGATCACGTCGAAATCGGGGCGCTTGCTACGGCGTTCTTCTTTGGGTGCATGCACTGCGGGTTTTTCAAACCCCTCGCGCGTGCCCAAAACGCCACGCAGTTTCAGGATCAAAAACACAGCAATGCCCGCAAGCACCAACAGTTCTAGATAAGAGTTCATCCGGACCTCGTTCAGAGTGGGGCATGGAAACATCCCCGGTTGATCCCTATGTAGGTGTTCAACAGGGCCAAGTCCACCTTGGGCCAACATTGGTTTAGAAAGGCACAAAAGATGTGGCTATTGCTTGCTTTTATAGCAATTCCGTTGATCGAAATCAGCTTGTTCATTCAGGTGGGTGGGATCATCGGGATTTGGTGGACGCTGTTGATTGTATTCGCAACCGCAATTGCCGGATCTTATCTGGTGCGCCAACAAGGGCTTCGCGAACTGGCCAAGCTTCAGCAGTCTTTTTCACAGCTTCAGGACCCTTCTGAGCCGCTCGCCAATGGGGCGATGATTTTGTTTGCTGGCGCACTATTGCTGACGCCGGGGTTTTTCACAGATGCCGTGGGGTTGTCGCTTTTGGTGCCCCAGATCAGACAGGCCGCGTTTGTGTGGATGCGCAAGCGGGTAAAATTCGCCAGCTTTGTAACAAGCCCGACACCTCAAAGCCGTCCCAGTCATGTGATTGATGGCGAATTTGAAGAGATAAATACCGATAAAACGCCGTCAGACTGGACCCGGCATTGAGCCTGCCAGCGTTGACTGCTACGAACACGCCAACCAAATTTAACCGGAGCAGTTTCTTATGTCTGATACCCCCGAAAACGGTGCGGCCCCTGCACAGCCCGTCCAAGTGAACAGCCGCGTGCTTGCCCAATATATCCGCGACATGTCGTTTGAAAACATTCTGGCGCAAAAAGGCGTGTCCGGCGATGCACAGCCCGAAATTCAGGTTCAGGTGAACTTGGACGCGCGAAAGCGGACCGCTGACAACCAGTACGAAGTCATTACAAAGCTGAACATCACCAGCAAAACCAAAGAAAAGGGCGAACCGCTGTTCGTTCTGGAAATTGAATATGCGGGTGTGTTTTTGGTCGAAGGTGTGCCCGAGGCACAAATGCACCCTTACCTGCTGATCGAATGCCCGCGCATTACCTTCCCATTCCTGCGCCGCATCGTTAGCGACGTCACACGCGACGGCGGTTTCCCACCGCTGAACCTTGAAACCATTGATTTCTTGTCGCTGTACCGGTCTGAACTGGCCCGCCGTGCAGAAGCTGAAAAAGCAGCGGCGCCCGTCGTTAACTAAACTTTTTCCAAACAGCGTCGTCGCCCAGTTTTGCCACAAAGGCAGCGTGGGCGGCGACTTCTTCGGCTGTCAATTTTGACGGCAAAGCGTGGGGGCGCGGGGTCGGTCGCCAGTCTTGGGATATACCTGACGCATTGCGCGTGCGTGTATCCGACGCCAAGGCAAAGTCCGGCTGCCGCCCGCCGATCAATTCCAGATAAACTTCGGCCAGAATTTCGCTGTCCAGCAACGCGCCGTGCAATGTGCGCGACGAATTATCGATACCAAAGCGACGGCAAAGCGCATCAAGCGACGCCGGAGAGCCGGGGAATTTGCGCCGTGCAATAGCAAGCGTATCCAAGGCCTGATCCATCGGCAGCAATGGTCGACCAACCCAACCCAGTTCGGCATTCAGGAATTTCATATCGAATGCAGCGTTGTGGATGACCATTTTGGCGTTGCCGACAAAATCAACAAAGCCCTGCGCGATGTCTTTGAAAACCGGCTTATCGCGCAAAGTTTCCTGACCCGGTTTGGGCTGCTGCGGTGGTTCGAGCAAATCAGGACCAATTCCGTGAATGCCAAAGGCACCCGCAGGCATCGACCGTTCGGGGTTGATATACTGATGATACGTCCGGCCCGTTGGCATATGGTTCAACAGTTCGACAGCACCGATTTCCACGATCCGGTCACCTTCGCCGGGTTCGAATCCTGTGGTTTCGGTATCAAGAACGATTTCACGCATCAGTGGGGCCCTTTAGCTTTGCGATCAGTTTTTGCACAGCGGTGCGGGTGCCGTCCAGCGTCAGCGTTTCAATCACATGATCCGCGCGATCACGTTTTTTAGCGTCGGGCATCTGGCGGGCCATAAGGGTCTGAAACTGCTGTTCCGTCATGCCCGCACGGGACATGACCCGAGATTTTTGAACCTCGGCTGGGACCGAGACAACCAAAACTGAATCGAGCCAATCATCTGCATTGGTTTCAAAAAGCAAAGGCATATCAAACACAAGCAACGGGTCATCATGCGTGTCCATAAACGCCTGTCTGTTTTGGGCGACAAGCGGATGCACGATGGTTTCCAGCCGGGTAATGACCGCAGGATCAGCCGCTATCAACGCCTTGAGGGCGTCACGCGACACAGCATTGTCCCGGATGGCATCGGGATAAACAGCGGAAATGGGTCCAACCGCCGCGCCGCCCTGGGCATAAAGGTCGTGTACAGTTGCGTCTGCATCCCACACAGGAACTCCCGCGTCACGAAACATCTGTGCCGTGGAGGATTTTCCCATCCCGATCGACCCGGTCAAACCCAAAAGATAGGTCATGCAAGGACGGCTTGCCGGGTTGCTTCATCAACTTCGGGGCGCTTTCCGAACCAACGTTCAAACCCGGGGACACCCTGATGCAACAACATACCCAACCCGTCGACCGTCAGACAGCCCGCGGCCTCGGCCGCATCAAGGAACGGGGTGCGTAAGGGATTGTAAACAATATCCGTGACCACCGTTTCGGGACGCAAGTTATCAAGCGACATTTTAAATTCTGGACCACCCTTCATACCAAGCGACGTGGTGTTAATCAGAACATGGGCCTCTGGCAGGGCAGCGGATGCCTGAACCCAATCCACAACGCGGATGCGCGATCCAAAATCTGCTCGCAAAGCCTCGGCATTTGCACGGGTGCGGTTGGTCAAAATGATTTCAGGCGCGCCAGCATCGGCCAGTGCAACAATAATCGCGCGTGCGGCACCACCAGCACCAAGGATCATCGCGGGTCCAGATTTGGCATCCCAGTCTGGCGCGCCCTGACGCAAGTTAGAAATAAAACCGTAACCATCTGTATTGTCAGCAAAAATACGCCCATCTTCTTTGAAGATCAGTGTGTTTGCCGCACCGACAAGCGTCGCACGGTCGGTAATCTGATCCGCGATCTGCAAAACGCTTACCTTATGGGGCAGCGTGATATTTGCGCCAACAAACCCTTGGGCGGGCAACGCGCGCAGCGTTTTTTCAAGGTCTTGCTCTGTGACTTTAAGCGCTGTGTATGACCCGTCCAGCCCATAGCGTTCCAGCCAAAAGCTGTGCAGCTTGGGTGACAAAGAATGGGAAATAGGATTCCCGATAACACAGGCGCGCGGAAATTGGGTCATGATGGCAATGTCCCGCGAAGCGACAGGTAAGACAAGAGTTCCAGCAACGGAAGGCCGAGCACAGTGAAATAATCTCCTTCAATGCGTGTAAAAAGTCGCACTCCTTCCTCCTCTAGCTTGTAGGCACCGACCGCGTGCCGGATGCTTTCCCAGTTTCTGGCGACATAATCGGCCAAATAGGCATCCGAAGATTCGCGCATATGCAAACGCACAACACCAACATGGCGCCAAACCGGTTTCCCGTCGCCATAAATGACCGCAGCGGACAGCAACTGATGCGGCTTGCCACGTAACGATTGCAGCTGTGCAAACGCCTGTTCCTGATTTTCGGGTTTGCTAAGAATGTCGCGGCCGATAGCAAGAATCTGATCACAGCCGATGACCAAAGCATCGGGGTGTTTTGCGGCCACGCGTTGGGCTTTCATCTCGGCTAGGGTGTCCGCAATATCGCGGGGCGAGGCGGAATCTGCCTGTAGCGATTGTCTGATTGTGTCTTCATCTATGCGGGCAACAACGGTGGTGAAATCGACGCCGGCGTTGCGCAGCAATGTCGCGCGAATGTCAGAACCAGAGGCCAAAATGATGGATGTCGTCATGTGGATAACCTTTTGGAAAAACCCTGTGTCAGTCTGCGGGCGACCTGTGGGGCAATCAGACGATCGCCAGGGCCTGTGTATCGATCGCGACTTATGCCTGTGGTTATGCCCATTTTTCCACGGTGGGAAAGGATAAGTCGGTCCTGTGGAGGAATCGGCCGCAAAGACAGAGTCAATGTTACAACAGTTTGTGTTCTGGAAAAATATATATCATCTATGTCTTTGTTTTATATAGAATATATTTTTTGTTCTTGCTTTGACCTAAGGGCCGTTAAATTTCCCCAGCTTGGGGATAAGTCTGCGGATGAAAAAATAAACCACAGAAAATGCGATGACTACGAACATCATCATCTTTTCTTTCTATATATAATTATTAAGAAAGAAGTGACGGGAACTGGCGGGCTACATGATTGAATTTCTAAATCCGTATTATGACTGGATCAAAGCCGTGCATGTCATGGCGGTCATCGCGTGGATGGCTGGTATGTTCTATCTGCCGCGGTTGTTTGTGTATCATGCAGAGCGGGCAACTGTCGGGTCAGAGCTAGATGCCACATTCCAGATTATGGAAGAAAAACTGCTAAAGGTGATCATCAATCCGGCGATGATTGCTGCGTGGATTGCAGGGCTGATCATGATCGCGCTTGGCGCGTTTGATTGGGGGTCGGTCTGGTCATGGGCAAAGCTGATATCGGTTATCCTGATGTCCGGGTTTCATGGCTGGCTAAGCAAACGGCGCAAAGAGTTCGCGGCAGGCACCAACACGCGCTCTGGGCGCACCTACAGGCTCGCAAACGAGATCCCGACAGTGCTGATGGTCGTTATCGTCGTTGCAGTGATTGTGCGGCCATTTTAAGCCTATATTGACTTGGCAGGTGTGGGGGCCTATGTCTGCGGGCACTTCCCGTCCGGGACAGATTTTTCCGTTTTAATCGACAAAGACACCGACATACCGTTCGGTGATGGATTTTATGATGAGCATACGCCGTTTGAACCTTGCTGACCTTAAGGCACAAAGCCCGAAAGAATTGTTAGCGCAGGCTGAAGAGCTGGAGATCGAAAACGCATCGACAATGCGCAAGGGCGACATGATGTTCGCCATTTTGCGTGAACGCGCCGACGAAGAATGGGTGATCGGCGGCGACGGTGTTCTAGAAGTCTTGCAGGACGGGTTTGGATTTTTGCGGTCACCAGAGGCAAACTATCTACCCGGACCCGACGATATTTACGTGTCCCCCGACATGATCCGGCAATATTCGTTGCGCACTGGCGACACCGTTGAAGGCGTGATGAAAGAACCAAACGACAACGAGCGTTATTTTGCGCTGACGTCGGTCGAACAAATCAACTTTGAAGATCCCGAAAAGGCCAAACACAAGGTCGCCTTTGATAACCTCACACCGCTTTATCCTGATGAGCGGCTGAAAATGGAAGTCGAAGATCCAACTATCAAAGATCGTTCTGCGCGGATCATTGATTTGGTGACGCCAATCGGGAAAGGTCAGCGGTGTTTGATCGTGGCGCCACCACGGACCGGTAAGACCGTTCTGCTACAAAACATTGCGAATTCCATCGAAAAAAATCACCCAGAGATTTATCTGATCGTGCTGCTTATCGACGAACGGCCCGAAGAGGTGACCGACATGCAGCGGTCTGTGAAGGGCGAAGTTGTTTCATCGACCTTTGATGAACCGGCCACGCGGCACGTGGCTGTTTCGGAAATGGTGATCGAAAAGGCAAAACGCCTGGTCGAGCACAAGCGTGATGTTGTGATCCTGTTGGATTCGATCACGCGTCTGGGACGGGCGTTTAACACGACTGTGCCGTCGTCGGGTAAAGTTCTGACTGGTGGTGTCGACGCCAACGCGTTGCAACGGCCAAAACGGTTCTTTGGTGCTGCCCGGAACATCGAAGAAGGCGGATCGCTGACGATCATCGCGACCGCATTGATCGATACCGGAAGCCGGATGGACGAGGTCATCTTTGAAGAATTCAAAGGGACCGGTAATTCTGAAATCGTGCTGGATCGCAAAGTGGCTGACAAGCGGGTCTTCCCGGCGATAGACATTTTGAAATCCGGTACGCGCAAAGAAGAGTTGTTGGTTGAAAAGGGCGATTTGGCTAAGACATACGTCTTGCGTCGGATTTTGAACCCAATGGGGACCACGGATGCTATCGAATTCTTGATCGGAAAATTGAAGCAGACGAAGACAAATTCGGACTTCTTCGATTCGATGAACACGTAACTTTTTGTTATAAAACAATTGGTTAAAATATGGACACGATTTTCGCCTTAGCTACGGCAAAGGGCCGCGCTGGTGTGGCTGTTGTACGTTTGTCTGGTCCGGCCGCTGTTTTGGCGGCGGGCCGACTGATGGGCGATGTTCCACAGCAACGTGGCGTGCGGGCGATTCACGATCGCGACGGACTACTTCTGGACGAGGCGTTTGTCCTGCGTTTTGCCAAAGGCAAAAGTTTCACTGGTGAAGAGGTGGTCGAGCTACATTTGCACGGCAGCCCTGCGGTGGTAAATGCGGTGTTGCGCGTGCTTGGGAACGACGCAGATTTGCGACCCGCCGACCCGGGAGAGTTCACGCGGCGGGCGTTGGAAAATGGGCGCCTTGATCTTGCGCAGGTCGAAGGGCTTGCCGATTTAATAGACGCTGAAACGGAAAGCCAACGCAAACAAGCTGTGCGCGTGTTTTCAGGTGCATTGGGTGAGCTGGCGGAAAATTGGCGGCGCAAGTTGATCCGAGCGGCAGCTTTGCTTGAGGCGACAATCGATTTTGCGGATGAAGACGTTCCCGTCGATGTTGCACCCGAAGTGTTGGGACTGGTCGCAGAGGTGAAAGACCAAATGCGCCGGGAGGCCCAAGGCGTCAAGGTTGCAGAACGCTTGCGCGATGGATTCGAGGTGGCCATCATTGGCGCGCCGAATGTCGGAAAATCGACGTTGTTGAACCGATTGGCCGGCCGTGAGGTCGCAATTACTTCGGAGATTGCTGGCACAACACGCGATGTGATCGAGGTGCGGCTGGATCTCGATGGGCTTGCTGTGACGTTGTTGGATACAGCAGGGATGCGCGAGACGGACGACGTTGTGGAAAGCATTGGGGTCGCACGCGCCAAAGAAAGAGCGCAGCAAGCCGATATTAGGGTCCATATGCTGTCTGTAGGCGACAGTGAACCACTATATATAGACGAAAGTGACATCATTGTTCGCGCAAAGGGCGATCTATACGCGGGGTCAGGTCTGGCTGTGTCGGGGAAAACGGGTGCGGGAGTTGACGCGCTGGTTGATCAGATCGCGCACATTCTCAAAGACCGCGTTGGTAGTATCGGCATTGCAATGCGCGAAAGGCACCGGTTGGCGATGGTGAACGCAATAGAATATCTGGATGCGGTGGAGGCGGGTTTAGATATTGAAAATGGCATGGTCGATCTGAGTGCCGAAGAATTGCGGTCAGCCATCCGCGCAGTGGATAGCCTTGTCGGGCGCGTTGATGTAGAACATGTCCTTGACGAGATTTTCTCTAGCTTCTGCATCGGCAAATAGGAGTGTTTCACGTGAAACAATATGACTTTGATGTCATCATTATCGGGGGTGGACACGCGGGTGCCGAGGCAGCCCATGCCGCTGCCCGGATGGGTGCGCGCACGGCATTGGTAACATTGACGAAACACTCTATCGGGGTCATGTCCTGTAATCCGGCGATTGGCGGGTTGGGCAAGGGGCATTTGGTTCGCGAAATCGATGCGCTTGATGGCGTAATGGGGCGTGTGGCAGACCGCGCCGGGATACAATTTCGGCTGTTGAACCGCAAAAAGGGTCCTGCAGTGCAAGGACCGCGGGCGCAAGCTGATCGGGCAATATATCGCACAACGATGCAGGCAGAGTTAGATTTGCTTGAAAATCTTCAGGTTATCGAGGGAGAAGCGACGGATCTTCGGATGGAAGGTACAGCGGTCCGCGGTATCGTAATGCGCGATGGCGCCTCCTATTCCGCTGCGAATGTCGTTCTAACGACCGGCACATTTCTGCGCGGTGTTATCCATATCGGTGACGTATCGCGACCGGGTGGGCGGATGGGTGATGATCCATCGGTGAAAATGGCAGAGCGATTAGACGGATTCGGTTTGCCGCTTGGTCGCTTGAAAACGGGTACGCCGCCGCGGCTGGATGGGCGCACGATCAAATGGGATTTGCTCGAATCGCAGCCAACAGATTCAGAACCAACTTTGTTTTCTTTCCTGTCAAAGGGTGTTTACGCGCCGCAAATCGATTGTGGAATTACACATACGAATGAACGGACCCATGACATCATCCGCGCCAACCTTAGCCGGTCCGCAATGTACGGAGGCCACATTGAGGGGGTTGGTCCCCGATACTGTCCGTCGATTGAAGACAAAGTTGTGCGATTTGCAGAGAAAACGTCTCACCAGATTTTCCTTGAGCCAGAAGGTGTGAATGATCACACGGTGTATCCCAATGGAATTTCCACATCATTGCCTCAGGACGTCCAGGAAGACTACGTACATTCTATCTACGGGCTTGAGAACGCAGTGATTTTGCAGCCTGGATACGCAATCGAATATGACTACGTTGACCCCCATGCGTTACGTGATACGCTTGAGTTGCGTGATGTTCCGGGTCTTTACCTTGCTGGGCAAATTAACGGTACCACAGGTTATGAAGAGGCGGCGGCGCAGGGTCTTGTTGCTGGTCTGAACGCCGCAGCGCAAGCCCTGGAACGAGATCCGATTACGTTCAGCCGGCGTCAGTCGTATATCGGCGTCATGATCGATGACCTGATTACCCGGGGTGTCTCTGAACCTTACCGCATGTTTACGTCTCGCGCTGAATTTCGGCTATCGTTGCGTGCTGACAACGCAGATCAACGACTTACTAAGACCGGCCGCGAAATTGGTTGCGTATTGGATGATCGCTGGAAGGCGTACTCTGAAAAGATGGAAGAAATTGGCAACGCTAAGGCAGTTCTTAAGAACATCGTTCTTTCGGCGAGAGATATCGCGTCGTCGGGGGTTAACTTGAATGCTGACGGTCCGCGCCGATCCGCACTAGAGGCGCTTGCGTTGACTGATTTCTCTTTTGACCAACTTAAGAAAATTGCCCCGGATGTAGGAGAGATTTCATTGCCGGTGCAAGAGCAGATCAAGAAAGATGCGTTGTACGCACACTACATTTCGCGGCAAGATCGTGACATTGCTGCGCTGGAGCGCGATGAGAAACAGATTATTCCTAGCGATATGAACTACTTAGACATAAGCGGACTATCGACAGAGTTGGTACTGAAGTTGAACAAGGTGCGGCCCGTTAGTATTGCACATGCTGGACGGATCGAAGGGATGACCCCTGCGGCATTGATGCTAATAATCAGCGCACTTAAGCGCCTTTCGTACTCGGAAACAGGGACTTAGTGATGTCAGTTGATGTCGGCGGCGTGAATGTTTCACGTGAAACATATGAAAGCCTATCTGCATTCGCTGAGTTGGTACGTAAGTGGACGCCCAAAATAAACCTGATCGCGAGCAGCACCGTGTCAGATATCTGGGAGCGTCATATCGTTGATTCCGCACAAATTTATGGGTTTTCACCCAAGAAATACGCGCACTGGGTAGATATCGGTAGTGGCGGAGGGTTTCCCGGGATCGTGATGGCTGTGATGGGTAAAGAACTTCAGCCTGACGCGCAATTTACACTGATTGAAAGTGACCAGCGCAAAGCGACGTTTTTACGGACGGCAGTTCGTGAATTGCACCTCAATGTGACAGTGATCGCTGATCGGATCGAAAAAACAGAACCGCAAATGGCAGATGTGGTATCCGCGCGCGCATTGTCTACTTTATCGGCACTTATTCCATTGGTTGGGCGCCATCTTACACCGGATGGGCGTGCTATTTTACACAAAGGAAAGCGTGCACAGGAAGAAATAGCAGAAGCACGCCTATCATGGCGCTTTGACCTTGAAGAGTCGCCCAGTTTAACTGATCTTGAGGGGCAGGTGCTGGTCATCCAAAGGATATCTCGTGTCGATGAATGAACCAAGATTCGGGCCAAAAATCATTGCAATTGCAAACCAAAAGGGTGGGGTGGGTAAAACCACCACAACTATCAACCTTGGTGCAGCCCTGGCCGAACAGAAAAAACGTGTTTTACTGATAGATCTGGATCCGCAGGGAAATGCGTCAACTGGACTGGGTGTTGATCAAGATAAGCGCGATATAACAACATATGACCTTCTTTCTGGCGATTCGACCCTTGAAGAATCCAGTCAGCAGACCTCGGTTACGAATCTCGCGATTGTACCGGCAACAACAGACCTCAGCTCGGCTGACCTGGAACTGATCGACAACAAGAAACGTAGTTTTTTGTTACGCAGCGTGTTTGAAAGCAATGAAGTTGAGTTGGCAAAATACGACTATATATTGATTGATTGTCCGCCGTCTCTCAACATATTGACAGTTAACGCGATGGTAGCGGCAGATTCTATCCTTGTGCCTCTCCAAAGTGAATTTTTTGCGCTCGAGGGTTTATCGCAACTGATCCTTACAGTGCGCGACGTGCGCCAAACAGCAAATCCCGCGCTTCGGATCGAGGGGATCGTGCTTACCATGTATGACCGTCGGAACAATTTATCGCTTCAGGTTGAAGACGATGCGCGCGAAAATATGGGCGATATGGTGTTCAAGACGGTTATTCCGCGTAACGTGCGACTTAGCGAGGCGCCGTCTTTTGCGATGCCAGTTTTGGAGTATGACTCGGGCTCAAAAGGCAGCCTTGCATATCGCGCGCTGGCCAATGAAGTCATTCAAAAAGCTAAGAAAAAAAGGGGTTGATGCATGGTCCGTAGTACAAAAAAATCGCGCGGGCTGGGCCGGGGTCTATCGGCGTTGATGTCGGATGTGTCCCAGGACGATGTTGTCGATGACACCCCCCGACGCCCCGATATGATGGTCCCGGTTGAACTGGTACGCCCAAACCCCGACCAGCCCCGTCGGACCTTTGGCGAAGAGGCCCTTCAGGAACTTGCCGCGTCGATCGCTGAAAAGGGAATTATTCAACCGCTGATTGTTCGTGTGTCGCCAAACGACCCGGATACATATGAAATCGTGGCCGGTGAACGGCGTTGGCGCGCCGCCCAGATCGCGAAATTGCACGAGATTCCGGTGCTTTTGCGCGATTACACCGACACCGAAGTGCTCGAAGTTGCGATTATCGAGAATATTCAGCGCGCCGAGCTGAACGCTGTGGACGAGGCGGCTGGATACCGTCAGTTGATGGACCGTTTTGGTCATACGCAAGAACAGCTTGCGACCGCGCTTGGGAAAAGTCGCAGTCACATTGCTAACCTTTTACGGCTTCTGAACTTGCCAGAAGAGGTTCAGAATTACCTTGTTCAAGGCCATTTGACCGCCGGGCATGCGCGTGCACTGATTGGCCATGACCGCGCCAAAGAGATCGCGCGCGATGTGATTCAGCGAAATCTGTCGGTCCGTGACGTCGAAAAACTGGTTAAACAGGGACCACCTCTTAAACGTCGTCCGGGCGCAAAAACGCCGACCGCCAAAGACGCCGACACTGTGCAGATCGAGAACGAGCTGACTGCGACGCTGAAGATGAAGGTTACAATTGACCATAAAGCGGGGGACGAGGGTGGAAAAATGACAATCAGCTACAAATCGCTCGATCAATTGGATGATTTGCTGCGCGCGCTATCTGGCAATTAATCGTCCAAAAGCGCACGCAATACAGCATTTAGCACGGGGCGACCATTTGCGGTCAAACGCAATCGGTCGTCCGCAATGCTGACCATGCCAAGATCAGTCAACCCTTTGATTTTACGTTGAAAATCATCTGAATCTACGTTGTTAATCCGCTCTAAAAGAACACCTTCGTGCAGGCGCATTCCCATCAGCAAAAGCTCTGACCGTTGGATTTCGATGCTTAGCGCGACCCGTGCGCTTTCGCCATGCCCTTGCTTTTGAACCTGCGCTAACCACCCCATTGGGGCAAGCGGCGCCTCGGTCGCAAACCGCGTTCCATTCATCGTCAACCGTCCGTGGGCTCCGGGACCAATCCCCGCGTAATCACCGTATCGCCAATAGATTTGGTTATGGATGCTTTCAAACCCGGGCCGCGCGTGATTGGAGACTTCATAGCTCTCAAATCCAGCGGCACCGCAAACATCTTGTGTCAGTGCATACATGTCCGCCGCGGTATCGTCATCTGGCAGCCCACGCAGTTTTCCCGCTGCATATCGGTCGCCAAACGCAGTGCCGTCTTCGATTGTCAGTTGATAAAGCGACAGGTGGTCAATCGCTAAACCCAAGGCTTGCGTCAATTCAGCCCGCCAATCGGTCAAACTCTGGCCCTGACGGGCGTAAATTAGGTCAAAACTGACGCGATCGAACGTCTCTCTGGCCGTGCTGAAGGCCGCCAGCGCCTCTTGGGCGGTATGAAGGCGGCCTAGGGCACGCAAATCTGCGTCATTCAGCGCCTGAATTCCCATCGAAACACGGTTAACCCCGGCGTCCCGATACCCGACAAAGCGTCCGGCCTCGACTGACGTCGGGTTCGCTTCCAGAGTTATTTCAATATCGTTGGCCATGGACCACGTTGCACGGACTTGCGTCAGGATCGCGTCGACCAGATCCGGGTCCATCATGCTGGGTGTGCCGCCGCCAAAAAATACGGACCGCAAAACGCGACCTTTGGTTTCGGCACCAACGCGCGCGATCTCGCTTAGGTATGCCGCTTGCCATGCTTTTTGGTCAATCTTTGCGACCACATGACTGTTAAAGTCGCAGTAGGGACATTTGGCCTGACAAAACGGCCAATGGATATAAAGGCCGAAACCGCCGTTTTCCCAATCCTCAGGCAAAACAACCTGCAACAAGCTTGCGGAACGCGTCAGCCCGATGGCTAATTTTGTTCTTTTCCCAACGGTCCATTTCGCCAAACGTAATGTCATAGCCATCAGGTTGGAAAATCGGATCGTATCCGTGACCCTGTTCACCGCGCATCGGCCAGACAATCTGCCCGGGCATCACACCAGCGAACACTTCGTCGTGGCCATCCGGCCATGCCAAAACCAGTGTGCAACAGAATTGCGCCGTGCGGGGATAGGGCGCAGAAACAGATTCTAGTTCTGCCCAACTGCGGCCCATTGCCATTACGAAATCGCGGCCATTGGGTGTTTCAGCCCAGTCGGCAGTGTAAACGCCGGGCGCGCCATTCAACCCATCAATCGTGATCCCGCTGTCATCGGCAAGTGCGGGTAATCCGGTTGCTTTTGCGGCGGCATGGGCTTTGATCCGGGCATTACCGACGAATGTTGTTTCTGTCTCTTCGGGTTCAGGTAGCTCGTGATCGTCGTTTGACGACAGCGTCACACCGAAAGGCGCCAAAAGATCCGCGATCTCGACCAGCTTGCCCTTGTTGTGGGTCGCGATAACCAGTTGTTTTCCATCAAACCGCCGCATTAGCTGACCGCCGCCAGTTGTGCTGCCGTCAATTCTGCCACGCCCTTTTCAGCGAGATCCAGTAGGACATTCATCTGGTCACGCGAATAAGTTGACCCTTCAGCCGACATTTGCACTTCGATCAATTTGCCTGCGGTCATGACAAAATTGCCGTCGACGCCGGCTTCGCTGTCTTCTGGGTAATCCAGATCAAGCACGGGTTGGCCCGCATAAATGCCGCATGAAATTGCTGCAACGGGATCGACCAATGGGTCACTGATCACATCGCCAGCCTTCATCAGCTTTTGCACGGCAAGTTTAAGCGCGACCCAGCCGCCGGTGATCGATGCGCAGCGGGTTCCGCCGTCGGCCTGAATGACGTCGCAATCTACGACAATCTGGCGTTCACCTAATGCAACCCGATCAACACCGGCCCGCAGGGATCGACCGATAAGCCGCTGAATTTCTTGTGTCCGGCCTGATTGGCCCTCTTTGGCCTCGCGGCGCATTCGTGTGTTCGTCGCGCGTGGCAGCATCCCGTATTCGGCTGTGACCCATCCCAGCCCGGAATTTTTCAAAAAGGGCGGCACGCGGTTATCAATCGTTGCGGTACACAGCACGTGCGTGTTGCCACATTTGATCAAGCAGGACCCTTCGGCGTGCATGGTCACGCCGGTTTCAATAGAAATTTCACGCATTTCGTTGGTCTGACGGCCAGATGGGCGCATTGGGTCACTCCTTTTCATTGTAACGGTGGGATACGCTGCCCACATATGAAATCCAAGCCCGATTGACGTCAGGGTGTGTTTGGTTTTAATTGTCCGGCCCTGAAAAGAGTAAAAGATGCCTGATCAATCGCCTATCATTGCCGATATGAACGAACGTTCGCGCGAAGTATTTCGCCGCGTGGTCGAAGGCTATCTGGCGAGCGGTGCACCAGTTGGATCGCGCACGCTGACGCGGGACTTTTCCGAACACATCAGTGCGGCGACGATCCGTAATGTGATGCAAGACCTTGAATACCTTGGGTTGCTGGATAGCCCCCATGTCAGTGCTGGTCGTATCCCGACCCAGTTGGGCCTACGGATGTTCGTTGATGGCTTGCTAGAAGTCGGTGAACTGGACGGCAAAGACCGCCAGACAATTGATCGGACGCTCAGCAGCAATGATAAGGACGTCGCGACCGTTCTTGATCAGGTCGGCCAAGCGCTGTCCGGTGTGACCCAGGGTGCCAGCCTTGTTTTGACCCCAAAACATGAAGCGGCAATCAAACACATTGATTTCGTTTCACTTTCGCGGGAACGGGCGTTGGTTGTTCTGGTGTTTGCAGATGGACACGTCGAAAACCGCATCTTTACGCCGCCCGCGGGGCAAACCCCGTCGTCGATGCGCGAGGCTGCGAATTTTCTGAATGCCATCGCCGAAGGCCATACCTTGTCGGAACTGGGCAAGGTTATCGCCCGTGAAATTGCTGCGCGGCGACAGGAAATTGACAGCCTTGCGGCTGATTTGGTCGAAAACGGCTATGCGCTATGGGAAAACGAAGGCGAAACCACGGAACGGCTCATCGTGCGTGGCCGCGGGAACCTTATTCACGACGGAGAGGCCGATTTGGCCCGAATCCGTACGCTGTTTGACGACCTTGAACGCAAGCGTGACATCGCCCAATTTCTGGATCTGGCCGAAGAAGGCGACGGTGTGCGCATTTTTATTGGCTCAGAGAACAAATTGTTCTCACTTTCGGGTTCCTCTCTGGTGGTTTCTCCTTATATGAACGCCGACCGTAAGATAATTGGCGCCGTGGGCGTCATTGGTCCGACTCGTCTGAACTATGGGCGGATCGTCCCGATTGTGAACTATACTGCACAGCTGGTTGGCAAACTGATTGCCGATCGCTCCTAAAGGAAAAAAGACCGATGTCTGACAAAGAAGACCACCTGCAAAGCCTTGATGAACTCGCTGCGGAAGGCGATGAAATGGACATGGCCGCAGAAGCCAGCTTTGACGAGATCGAGGCACTGCGCGCCGAACGCGACGAATTGCGCGATAAATTCATGCGCGCGCTGGCTGACGCGGAAAACATGCGCAAACGGTCCGATCGGGATCGCCGCGAGGCTGAAAACTATGGCGGCTCCAAACTGGCCCGCGATATGTTGCCAGTATACGATAACATGCGCCGTGCGTTGCAGTCCGTCGAAGATACCGACAAGGCTGTGAACGCGGCCCTGTTGGAAGGTGTCGAGCTGACCATGCGCGAGCTGATCAACGTGTTCAAACGCCACGGGATCGACCCGATTGTCCCCGAAGTCGGTGACCGGTTCGACCCAAAGCTGCACCAAGCAATGTTCGAAGCGCCCGTACCCGGCACCAAAGCGGGCGATATTATTCAGGTTGCGACCGAAGGTTTCATGCTGCACGACCGTCTGCTGCGTGCCGCCCAAGTGGGTGTTTCTTCGACGCCCGCGTCCTAACCGGATGTTTCACGTGTGACGGCGGGAAACGCCGTCACCGCCACCAAACCGACCAAGATCAGGATCGTGCCCGTGATGCCTTGCACGGTCATCGCTTCGCCGATGAAAAACGTGGCGAGCAGCCATGCCGTCAAAGGTTCAGCAAGCGCCAGCGTCACGGCAGTTGATGCCGCAAGACGCATCAAACCCCATGTATAAAGCGCGTAGGCCAATCCGGTGGCCACGAAGCCCAAAAATACCAACCCACCCCAGGCCGACGGCGTGCCAAGCCATGCGAGCGGCACAATCAACAGCACGGGCAGGGTGATAATGGCAGCCGCGCTGAAAGTGGCGGCGGCGATAGTGGTCGATGGTGCGCGGTGTGTCATCCGGCTGGTGATCAGTGAATAGGCCGCATAGCAAACGCCGGCCATTAACGCCAAAATCACGCCAACGACGGACCCTTGTGCGCCACCTGCCGCAAACCCAAGCACGCTAACACCGGTAACAGATAGACCCTGCCCAAAAATGCGCATGTGATCAGGCAGTTGCCTTCGCGTCGCGACCTCCCAGGCGGTGGCCCAAACCGGGGCGCTACCGATGGTGACGGCGGTACCAATGCCCACGCCTGCCAGCGAAACAGCGTAGAAAAACAATAGATTATAGGCGCCAATCGCCAACGCGGCGCTGATAACGCCCCCCGTAGGTAGATCCTGAAACGCGCGCCGCGTATGCGGTTTTCCCATCGCAAGGCACAGCAAAAATACCGCCCCAAACGCCAGTCGTAACGCCCCTACCGCAAGCGGTTCACGATCAGGTGGCAGCAGGGTTTGCACGGTGCCGGTGGTACCCCAAAGACAGGCCGCAAAAAGAACCGCACCGATACTGATCAGGCGCTTGCGGCGGGTCACAGCAATTCGCGCAATTCATAAAGCAGGCTTAACGCCTCTTTCGGGGTGAGTTCGTCAGGAAGGATGTCGCGCAACCGGGTTTCGACCTCGGATATTTTGGCTTTGGCGGGTGCTGTCGTGGCAACGGCTGAAAACAGCGGCAAATCGTCGATGATTGCTTTTTTTGCGCCGCCGCCTTCGCGTTCGCCTTTTTCTAATGCCTCAAGCACGACCTTGGCGCGCTCTACCACAACCGTCGGTAATCCGGCCAATCGCGCGACCTGCACCCCATAGCTGCGGTCGGCGGTCCCGCGTTTGACCTCGTGCAGGAAAATCACGTCGCCGTCCCATTCCTTGACGGTCACAGTGGCGTTCTCGACGCCGGTCAGTTTGTTCGAAAGTGCGGACATTTCGTGGTAGTGCGTGGCGAACAAGGCGCGACACCGGTTCACATCGTGCAAGTGTTCCAGTGTAGCCCACGCGATGGACAGACCATCATAGGTCGCGGTGCCCCGCCCGATTTCGTCTAAAATCACCAGCGCACGGTCGTCGGCTTGGTTCAAGATCGCGGCTGTTTCGACCATTTCGACCATAAATGTCGATCGACCGCGCGCTAAATCATCTGACGCGCCAACGCGACTGAAAATCTGGCTGACGATCCCGATATGCGCTGATGTTGCGGGCACAAAACCGCCCATCTGCGCAAGGATCGCAAGCAACGCATTTTGCCGCAGAAACGTCGATTTACCCGCCATGTTCGGCCCGGTCAAAAGCCATATCGGTGCGTCTGTCAAACCACAGTTATTGGCGATGAACGGTGTCCCTGTCTTTTGCAACGCGGCTTCGACCACCGGGTGCCGGCCACCTATAATGTCAAACGCGCGGCTGTCGTCGATCACGGGACGAGCCCAGTTTTCACGGGTCGCCAAATGGGCAAGCGCTGCCGCCAAGTCAAATTCCGCCAAGGCCCGCGCAAGCGCGCCGAGCGGACCGGCCTTTGCCACAATCGACTGAGTTAAGCTGGAATAGAGTCTTTTTTCGATGTCTAACGCGCGTCCACCTGCATTCAGAATGCGCGTTTCGATCTCGGACAATTCCACTGTCGTGAACCGCACTTGGTTCGCGGTGGTTTGGCGGTGAATAAAGGTTTCATTCAGCGGTGCCGCCATCATCTTTTCGGCATGGGTCGCGGTGGTTTCGATAAAATAGCCCAGCACATTGTTGTGCTTGATCTTCAGCGACGTCACCCCAGACAGCGCCACAAAATCCGCCTGCATCGCGGCGATGACGGATCGGCCTTCGTCGCGCAATTTGCGGGCCTCGTCTAATTCGGCGTCATATCCAGGCGCGATAAAGCCGCCATCGCGGGCCAACAAGGGTGGTTCGGCCACCAGCGCATCGTCAAGCAGCGCCAAAAGGGTATCGTGGCCGGTCAGATATATTGCTGCATCTGCCAAAATCTGCGGTAAATCGGATCCAAGACAGTTTGCCAGACCAATTGCCTGCCCCAATGTGTTGCGAATGGCCGCCATATCGCGCGGACCACCGCGATCAAGCGCCAGTCGTGACAGCGCACGGTCCAAATCATGCACGCCTCGCAACTGGTCGCGGATATCTTCGGTCAGGCGGGCGTTTTGCACCAGATGTTCGACGCAATTTTGGCGTGCTGTGATGACCGACAGTGTGCATGACGGCGATGAAAGCCGCCGTTCCAGCATTCGTGCGCCGCCCGCCGTGACGGTCCGGTCAATGCAATGCAGAAGCGACCCTTGTTTGCCGCCATTCATCGCGTGGGTCAATTCAAGCGACCTGCGGGTGGCCGCGTCGATCTGCATCGCGCTTGATTGTCCTTCTTGGACGGGTGGCCGGATCAGCGGCAGGTTTCCTTTTTGCGTGATGTCGAGGTATTCCGCGACTGCCGCCATTGCCGAAATTTCAGGGCGGGAAAAGCTGCCGAACGCGTCCAGCGATCCAATCTTATACAGTTGGCACAGGCGTTTGTCGCCCGACGTGCTGTCAAACGCCGCGGCACCCAATGTGGTCAGTGTTGCCCCTGAATCAGACACTATTCCAGCCCAATCTGCCTCTGATCCATCCACAACAATTACTTCGCGGGGGGTAAGGCGTGCCAATTCAGGTCCCAAATGCGCGCCGCTACAGGGCATCACGTGAAACGCGCCTGTCGAAATATCAACCCATGCCAGCGCCCCCTGATCGCGGATCGTCGCAAAGGCCGCCAAAAAATTGTGGCGGCGGGCATCAAGCAGGGAATCCTCGGTCAATGTGCCGGGTGTGACCAGCCGCACCACCTCGCGTTTGACCACGGATTTATAGCCGCGTTTCTTCGCCTCGGCGGGGCTTTCCATTTGCTCGCAGACGGCGACGCGGAACCCCTTGCGGATCAACGTCAGGAAATACCCTTCGGCGGCGTGATGCGGGACGCCGCACATCGGAATATCCGCGTCGTCGTGTTTGCCGCGCTTGGTCAGCGCGATATCCAATGCTTCTGACGCGGCCACGGCATCATCAAAAAACATCTCGTAAAAGTCGCCCATCCGGTAGAACAAAAGCGCATCCGGATGCGCCGCTTTGATCTCTAGATATTGTGCCATCATTGGCGTGACTGTGGAATTATTGGTGCTCATACATGCCCCCGCATCATCGTGGCCACACTACCGATCTGCGGACTGCGGTGAAACCCCGAAATGAATCCGTTGCGGGTCCAATCGGGAAACCGCTATGACTGTTGAACCAAAGAGGGGGAATAGAATGGCCAAGACGAAAATGACACGCGAGGATGCGCTGCAATTCCACATGCATCCCAATCCCGGAAAGTGGGAAATTCAGGCGACGGTGCCGATGACCACGCAGCGCGATCTATCGTTGGCCTATTCTCCCGGTGTTGCGATCCCTTGCGAAGAAATCCACGCCAACCCCGCGACGGCCTATGATTACACGAACAAAGGCAATCTGGTCGCGGTGATTTCCAACGGTACGGCCGTTCTGGGTCTTGGCAACTTGGGTGCGCTGGCATCGAAACCCGTGATGGAAGGCAAATCAGTGCTTTTCAAACGCTTTGCCGATGTGAATTCGATTGATATCGAACTGGATACCGAAGACCCGGATGCGTTTTGCAACGCCGTGCGGCTGATGGGGCCGACCTTTGGCGGGATTAACCTTGAGGATATCAAGGCGCCGGAATGCTTTATTATCGAACAGCGCCTCAAAGAAGAAATGGATATCCCTGTTTTTCACGATGATCAGCACGGCACAGCGGTGATTTGTGCGGCCGGTTTGCTGAACGCACTGCACCTGTCAGGCAAAAAGATCGCCGATGTGAAAATTGTGCTGAACGGGGCTGGCGCTGCCGGGATTGCCTGTCTTGAACTGCTGAAATCCATGGGCGCAACCCATGACAATTGTATTATGTGCGATACGAAAGGCGTGATTTATCAAGGTCGTACCGAAGGTATGAACCAATGGAAATCTGCCCATGCGGCCCACACCGATGCCCGCACCCTTGAAGAGGCAATGCGCGATTGTGATGTGTTCCTTGGCGTCAGCGCCAAGGGCGCGGTGACCCAAGATATGGTTGCCAGCATGGCGCCAAACCCGGTTATTTTCGCGATGGCGAACCCCGACCCCGAAATCACCCCAGAAGAGGCGCACGCCGTCCGTGAGGATGCGATCGTGGCCACCGGGCGCAGCGATTACCCCAATCAGGTCAACAACGTGCTGGGCTTCCCCTACCTGTTTCGTGGCGCGCTTGATATCCATGCCCGCGCCATTAACGACGAGATGAAAATCGCCTGCGCAGAGGCGTTGGCCGCGCTGGCGCGCGAAGATGTGCCTGACGAGGTTGCGTTGGCTTACGGAAAAAAACTCACGTTTGGGCGCGATTACATTATCCCAACGCCGTTCGATCCACGGTTGATTCACCGTATCCCGACCGCTGTTGCCGTTGCGGGGATGAAAACTGGCGTCGCGCGGCGACCAATTGTTGATATGGATGCTTATGAGGCATCGCTGAAGGGTCGTATGGACCCAACCGCGTCCATCCTGCGGAGCCTGAACGCGCGGGCGCGGGCGAACCAATCGACCGTGGTATTTGCCGAGGGTGACGATTCACGCGTGTTACGCGCTGCAGTGCTGTACCAGCGGTCCGGCCTTGGGAAGGCGTTGGTTGTTGGCCGTGCGGCAGATGTAAAGGAAAAGCTGACCGCGGAAGGGTTGGCAGATGCTGTCGGCGAACTGACGATTGTGAACGCGGCGAATACAATTCACCTTGATACGTACAAAGAGTTTTTGGACAAACGCCTGCAACGCAAGGGTTTTGATGGACAGGACATCCACCGCCTTGCTGCGCGCGACCGCCATGTGTTCGCGGCGTTGATGGTCGCACACGGACATGCCGACGGGATGGTCACTGGCGCGACACGCAAATCGGCGCATGTTCTGGAACTGATCAACCACGTTTTCGACGCACAACCGCATGATGGCGCGGTTGGGGTTACAGCGGTGCTGAACAAAGGTCGGATCGTGCTGATCACTGATACCTTGGTCCACGAATGGCCCGATGAACAGGATCTGGCCGACATTGCGGAACGCGGCGCGTCTGTGGCCCGCGATTTGGGGCTTGATCCACGCGTGGCGTTTTTATCGTTCTCGACCTTTGGCTATCCGGTGTCTGAGCGGGCCGAAAAAATGCACAAAGCCGCCAGTGTTCTTGATGGTCGCAACGTCGACTTTGAATATGAAGGCGAAATGACAGTGGACGTGGCACTGAACGTCAAAGCGCAGGAAAACTATCCGTTTTCGCGGCTGACAGGCCCTGCAAACGTGTTGGTGGTGCCTGCGCGGCATTCAGCGTCTATTTCGGTTAAGCTGATGCAGGAAATGGCGGGGGCAACGGTGATTGGCCCGATCCTGTCCGGGGTTGGTAAGCCGGTGCAGATTTGTTCGACGGTATCGACCGTCAACGATATTTTAAACATGGCGGTCATCGCCGCCTGTAGGATCGACTGATGGCAATTTGGAATCTGGGCTCTATCAACGTTGATATCGTCTATTCTGTGCCGCACATACTGGCGCCGGGTGAAACGCTTGCATCAACGGGGCGGGAAACGTTCCTGGGTGGGAAGGGGGCCAATATGTCGGTCGCGGCGGCCCGTGCTGCTGCACATGTAAACCATATTGGTGCTGTCGGAACGGATGGTGCGTGGGTGGTCGGACGTCTGTTGGAATATGGCGTCGATACCCGTAATATAGCAATGTTAGACACTGATACCGCCCAAGCCATTATCATGGTCGACCCGCATGGCGAGAATGCGATTGTCCTGCATCCTGGCGCAAATGTCGAAATTCCGCAGACGACACTGCAGACCGCAATGGCCGAGGCGCAGACAGGTGACTGGCTGGTTTTGCAGAATGAAACGAACCTGCAGCGGACTGCCGCCAGCATGGGCAAAAAGATGGGGCTGAAGGTTGCGTATGCGGCGGCCCCTTTCGATGCGGATCGGGTAATCGCCGTTTTACCCTATCTCGATTTTCTGATTTTGAACGCAGTCGAGGCCGCGCAGTTACAAGCGGCGACAGGGCAATCCCCGGATGATTTGCCTGTGAAAGACGTGATTGTGACCTTGGGCGCGGATGGTGCTGATTGGTACGGAAGCCAAGGAAAACAACACTTTGACGCGATAAAAGTTGAACCAGTCGATACCACGGGGGCCGGTGATACCTTTACCGGTTATGTTCTGGCATCGTTGGATCGGGGCGCGTCGATGCAAGACGCGATCACACTTGCGACCAAAGCAGGCGCGCTGATGGTTACCCGTCACGGCACGGCAGACGTGATACCTGATTTGGCCGAGGTGATCGCCTTTGATCCCTAATGGGTGAAAGGCGCAGCAGCGCCCCAAAGTGCGGATACGCGCTGATCACGGCCGCAGGAATTGCGATAGAACGCGTATGCCTCAGTTTGGCGTTTTGGGCCGCGCCTGGTCAAAACAATGGACTGCCCAAGGTAGTAGTCCTGATGATAAGCCTCGGCAGGGTAAAATGGGCCAGCCTGCAAAATTGGCGTTACAATCTGCTGACCCAGATCGCGCTGGGCTGCGGCTTTTGCGGCTTCGGCAGATGCGTTTTCACCTGTGTTAGACACGAAAATGGCGGTGCGATAGCTGTCGCCACGGTCACAGAATTGTCCGCCCGCATCCGTTGGATCGACGGACCGGAAAAACAGATACAGCAGCTGATCATAACTGACGACCTCGGCGTCATAGGTGATTTGGACAGCCTCGTAGTGGCCGGACCCTTTGATGGTTTCATAGGTGGGATTTGTGGTCGTACCACCGGTATAGCCGGAAACCACGTCTTGCACGCCTTCAACTTTTTCAAAATCGCTTTCGACACACCAGAAACAGCCACCAGCGATGACGGCAGTTTGGATATCGCGGGCGATCGCCATTTGGGCAAGCGGCAGTAACAGCATAGCGGCAATCAAAGATCTGAACATGATGTGGTTCTCCTTGCGGGTATTTTTGCCGGCAAGGCCGCGCAACACAACGTTGCAGGCGCTTTCTCACGCGCTGTTTACCTATTGGAACATTTCGCGGGCTGTCCTAGCGTACCGATGAAGGAGCCCACCATGACCGAAGTCACCACGCACCAAGCCGCCGAAGATACACGCAACGACGATATCCTGATCTACCTTAACGGTCGGATCGTGCCCAAAGCCCAAGCGACCGTCAGCGTCTATGACAGCGGTTTTATGTTGGGGGACGGTGTGTGGGAGGGGCTGCGGTTATATGATGGTAACTGGGCGTTCCTAGACGAACATATGGACCGATTGTTCGAGGCCGCAAAAGCCGTTGATATGGATATCGGACTGGACAGAAAAGGCGTCATTTCTGCCTTGTTAGACACACAAAATGCCAATGAAATGACGACAGACGCCCATGCGCGGTTGATGGTCACGCGCGGGGTCAAAACCCGCCCGTTTCAGCACCCCAGTTTGTCGCAACAAGGTCCGACCTTTGTGATTATCATGGAGCATTCAAAGCCCAAAATTCCACGCCCCATCACGTTGGCCACCGTCCCGCACCAGCGCGGGCTACCCATGACCCAAGACCCGAAACTGAACAGTCACTCCAAGCTGAACTGCATACTCGCTTGCATCGCCGCGCAAAAGGCAGGCGCGGACGAGGCGCTGATGTTGGATGTGCATGGTTTCGTGAACACGACCAACGCCTGTAACTTTTTTATCGTGAAAAAGGGCGCTGTTTGGACCAGTACCGGCGACTATTGTATGAACGGGATTACACGTCAAAAGGTGATCGACCTATGCCGCGCCAATGACATCCCCGTATATGAGCGTAATTTTAGCTTGGTTGACACATATTCAGCGGACGAGGCGTTTCTGACGGGAACCTTTGGTGCACAAACACCCGTTAGCACCATTGACGGGCGGATAATTGGCACGGGCGAACTGGGGCCGATCACGACCCGCCTGCGCGCGCTATACAAAGATTTGGTGGGCCGGTCATGAGAATTGCGATGTGGTCCGGCCCGCGGAATTTGTCGACCGCGATGATGTACAGCTTTGGCAACCGTGCCGATTTTGCGGTTTGGGATGAACCATTTTATGCACCGTATCTTGCGGCGACGGGTTTGGATCATCCGATGCGCGATGAAATTGTTGCGACGCACGAAACTGATCCAGCCAAGGTTGCGGCACGCTGTTTAGCCGCTATTCCGAATGGAAAGCCAAATTTTTATATGAAGCACATGCCGCATCACATGATTGATGGCATGCCGTTGGATTGGGCCAACGACTGCGTCAATGTCCACCTGATCCGGCACCCGGCACGCGTCATCGCCAGTTACGGCGCCAAGCGCGCTGAAATCACCGAAGACGACATCGGGTTTCGGCAGCAGGCAAATTTATTCAACCAACTGGGTGGAATTGTTATCGATAGCGCAGATATACGCGCCGACCCGCACCAGATGTTAAACAAGCTATGCGCTGCAATTGATTTAGAATTTGATCCCGCCATGCTGTCATGGCCCGCTGGCCCACGTATACAAGACGGTATCTGGGCATCGCATTGGTATAATGCGGTTCACCAAAGCACGTGCTTTATGGGCGCTGAGGGTCCATTGCCCCCGTTGTCAGGGCGTGCTGCAGAGTTGTCTGAGGTCGCGTTGCCGTACTATGAAATGTTGGCTGCAAAAAAAATTTGAAATAACTGAAACTCTTTTGTCGCCGCCTGCGTGGTTTCTGGCAGATCACCCAAAAACGGGTGCGAACCCAAAGGAGTTACACATATGAAACTGACAACAATCGCCGCTCTCGCTCTTTCCGCATCCGCAACCGTCGCGATGGCTGCCGGCCACGCCCCTGCACCCAGCGTGATGGCTGCAAACCAAGACGTGTCAAACGGTGTCGTGTCTGCCGAAATGGTTGTCGCTGGCGAAAACGGTTGGATGGTTGTCCACCGCACGGACATGGAAATGAAGCCAGGTCCAGTGGTCGGATATGCTCCGCTGCGCGCAGGTGAAAACACTGATGTTGCCGCGATCCTGACCGAAGATGTTGCCGTTGGCGAAATGCTGATGTTGATGGTGCATTCAGAAGCTGGCGGCATGACCACAGGTGGCTTTGAATACACGCTTGGCGCCAAAGAAGACGGCCCGATCCGTATCGATGGTCAATTGGTCATGGCGACAATCACCGCCGAATAATTCCGAGCCCCCGGAAGCCACCTTTTGGTGGCGCATGTCCCCTTGGTGTTCTTGTTCTCTCTCGCGCCAAGGGGGCATGTAACTAAGATTTAAGAAGTTCCCCAAGTTTCAGTGCGATCCGTGCATCGCCAGAAACCTTGAGTTTACCGGTCATGACACCCGTCATCGGGTTTAATTGACCTTTAACGAGTTTGGTGAGGTTCGGCCGCGAGATCTTGATCGTGCAGTCTGTCGCACGATCAAGATTGGTGGCGGTATTGTTTTCCAGAACAACAACACCGTCTTCCCCGCAATCAAATTTCAAACTGCCCTTTAGCGGCGCATGATCGACCCCGCGTTGCAGCAGGGCCGTGATTTCTTCCATCGTCATTTGGTGCGGCGGTTCCGTGCGGCCAACAGTTTCAACCGCAGTGCGTTCAACTGGATAAAGCCTTGGGCGTCGGTTTGATCGTAGGCGCCAGCGTCTTCTTCAAAGGTTACGTGGGCCTCGGAATACAGGCTGTGGTCAGACCAGCGTGCAACCGTGCTGGCAGAGCCTTTATAAAGTTTCACACGCACGGTGCCGCTCACGTGCTCTTGCGATTTGTCGATCAGGGCTTGCAGCATTTCGCGTTCAGGCGAGAACCAGAAACCGTTATAGATCAGTTCCGCGTAGCGTGGCATGATGCTGTCCTTCAGGTGGCCAGCACCGGAATCCAGCGTGATTTGTTCGATGCCGCGGTGCGCCTCGAGCAGGACAGTGCCGCCGGGTGTTTCATAGATACCGCGCGATTTCATCCCAACAAAACGGTTTTCCACCAGATCAAGACGGCCAACACCGTGCTTGCCGCCAAGTTCGTTCAGTTTGGTCAGGATCGTTGCGGGCGACATTGCCTCGCCATTGATAGCGACCGCGTCACCTTTTTCAAAGGTAATCTCGACCATCTCTGGTGTGTTTGGCGCATCTTCCGGGGCGACGGTCCGCTGGTAGACGTATTCTGGTGCCTCGTCGGCGGGGTTTTCCAACACCTTACCTTCAGACGAGGTATGCAGCAGGTTGGCATCCACGCTGAACGGTGCCTCGCCGCGTTTGTCTTTGGCGACGGGAATCTGGTTTTTCTCGGCGAACTCCAACAGACGGGTCCGGCTGGTCAGATCCCATTCACGCCACGGTGCGATCACTTTGATTTCAGGGTTCAGCGCATAGGCGGCCAGTTCGAACCGGACCTGATCATTGCCTTTGCCTGTCGCGCCGTGGGCCACCGCATCGGCACCTTCGGCAGCGGCGATTTCAACCAGACGCTTGGAAATCAGCGGGCGGGCGATGGATGTGCCCAGCAGATACAGGCCTTCGTATAATGCGTTGGCGCGGAACATCGGGAACACGAAGTCGCGCACGAATTCTTCGCGCAGGTCTTCGATATAGATGGCGCTTGCGCCCATCATTTCGGCCTTGGCACGGGCAGGTTCAAGTTCTTCGCCCTGACCAAGATCAGCAGTAAAGGTCACGACCTCGCACCCGTATTCCGTCTGAAGCCACTTCAGAATGATCGATGTATCGAGGCCACCAGAATAGGCGAGAACAACTTTTTTCGGAGCGGTCATGCGAGGGGCCTTTGTGTCAGAGCTATAATCCCCCGCGCGATACCTGTTTTCTAAGGACAGAGCAAGGTTTGCGCCGTAGACGGACACCATGATGCATCCCGCGACGGTGCGAGGCGTCAAAAAAGGGAACTATCAGTGGTTTTTCAGGTGATCCCGCCCGCATTTGCCATGATTTTTGGCAGTTTCGGGCAGGCGATCAGGATATCGCTTTGGCCATAGTTCAGGAAAGCGGCGGGCGTCCGCTAGTGAATTAAACTGGCAACAAAGGCCACGTCACCTTCGTTCGCCAGTTGCTGCTTTGCTTCGCGGGGGTTCAGCCAAACAGCCGTATGACCTGCCTCGCGGGGCGGGCCGTGCGGGCGGATGGGGCGCGCAAGGTAGATGTGGCAGATTTTTTCGGCGTGTATGCCGTATTCGGGCATAAACACAAACCGGCGAAATGCGCCCAGCCGCAGCGGTTTGGCGATCCGCCAGCCGGTTTCTTCGAACACTTCACGGTGCAGGGCCTGAATCGGGCTTTCACCCGGGTCAATGCCGCCGCCGGGCAGTTGAAATTCGAAATGTGGTGCCGCCTGATATGTGAGCAAAAGCTGACCATCACGGGGTAAAATCGCATAGGCGCCGGGGCGCAAGGTATAGGGTTGACCCCGTTTTGGACTGTCGCCGTAGCGTTTCATTGCAATCTACCCCTTGGACCGTGGCTTGTCCTGACTATATAGGCGCGGTATGCCAATTCCTGACATGTAAGGAAACCCCATGACCCTTAGCGCAAAGATCGCATGGGACGATACCGTCCTGCCGTTCCAACTTGACGCCTCCGATATTCGCGGACGGGTGGCGCGCCTTGATGGCGTGCTGGAACAGGTGCTTGCACAGCATGACTATCCGCCGATGGTCGAAGGGATGATCGCGGAAATGGCACTGCTGACGGCGTTGATCGGTCAAACGATCAAATTGCGCTGGAGATTGTCGTTGCAGCTGCGCGGCGATGGTCCTGTGCGGTTGATCGCGACCGATTACTATGGCCCGACAGATGACGGTGCGCCCGCGCGCATCCGCGCCTATGCGTCCTACGACAAAGACACCATTGATCTGGCCGCCGACCCGTTTAGCCAAATCGGGAACGGCTATTTCGGCGTGTTGATTCACCAAGGCGAAGATATGACACCCTACCAAGGGATCACGCCAACTGCTGGTGGCTCGATTTCATCCTGCGCCGAGGCGTATTTTGCACAGTCGGAACAGTTGCCGACGCGGTTTTCGCTGACATTCGGGCAGTCGCAAGTCCCGGGTGAAAATGCGCATTGGCGCGCTGGGGGCGTGATGTTGCAGCATATGCCTAAGGCATCGCCATTTGCCGCTGGTGACGGCGGATCGGGCGAAGGCGGATTGCTGGACGCGATGGACATCCTGACCGAAGACGAAGGTGAAAACTGGACGCGGGTCAACGCGCTGCTGGACACGGTTGAAGATATCGAATTGATCGGGCCAAGCGTGACGCCGACGGACCTGTTGGTGCGCCTGTTCCACGAAGAAAAGCCGCGCGTCTTTGATGCGCAACCTGTGACGTTTGGTTGTACGTGTTCCGAAGACCGCGTGCGCCAAAGCCTGTCGATCTATTCGGCCAAAGACATCGGCACCATGACCCGCGACGACGGTACTGTAACGGCAGATTGCCAGTTCTGCGGGGCGCATTATTCGTTTGATCCCGCGACCTTGGGATTTGAAGCGCAGGAAAACGGTGCCTGATCTACGCCAAAGACTGTTGGATGCGCTGACCAGAACTGGCAGCGCATCCTCTGACTTTGACCTTAATAAGGGCATTATGCCCGCGCAATTGTCCCGTACTTCCGCAGCAGTGCTTATTGCGGTTCGCCCTGTGTTAGACACTGTTATCCTGACGAAACGCTCTGCCAGGTTGAAACATCATCCAGGCCAGATCGCTTTCCCGGGTGGGAAAAAAGACCCGACCGATGCGACGCTGATTGATGCAGCGTTACGCGAAGCCCACGAAGAAATTGGCCTGCCTGCCGCATGTGTTGATGTGTTAGGCGTCCTGCCGACACATCAAACGGTAACGGGGTATGCGATGACCCCGATTTTGGCGATACTGAAAGCGGATTACGATCCAATCCCAGAGGCCGGAGAGGTTTCCGAGGTATTCGAAGTGCCGCTCGCACATTTGATAAAGCCAGAGAATTATCGCATCGAAGGTCGGCATTGGCGCGGTCAACGTCGGGAATACTATACGGTTCCTTATGGCCCTTATTACATTTGGGGTGCGACCGCGCGTATTTTGCGTGAACTCGCGGAGACCATGCGGTGACCAAAATAACCGCGCCTTGGTTGTCCGACCCGATCGTACAGCGGGCCTGTGCGACTTTGACCGACGCGGGGTATCAAGCGTGGTTCGTGGGCGGCTGTGTGCGGAACACACTGTTGGGCGCGCGGGTGGCCGATTTTGATATGACGACCGATGCGCACCCTGATGTTGTATCGCGCCTTGCCAAGACGGCTGGATTCAAGGTTATCCCCACTGGTATCGACCATGGAACAGTCACTATTCTTGCCGAAAACCAGTCTTTTGAGGTGACGACGTTCCGCCGCGATGTGGCCACAGATGGCCGTCGCGCGACCGTCGCTTTTGCCGACAACATGACTGATGACGCCCGCCGCCGTGATTTTACGATGAATGCCCTCTATGTCGGTGCGGATGGTGTTGTGGTGGATCCGTTGGGGGGGTTGCCCGATTTGTACGCGGGGCGCGTGCGCTTTATCGAAGACGCGGATCGTCGGATCAAAGAGGATTATCTGCGGATCCTGCGCTATTTTCGATTTTACGCGTGGTATGGCAATGCTGAGGTGGGTCCTGACCCCGATGCGCTTGCCGCGTGCGCCGCGAATGTCGAAGGTTTGCAAAACCTATCGGCAGAACGCGTGACCGCAGAGCTGCTAAAGCTGTTGGCCGCCCCTGATCCTGCACCAGCTGTGGCATCAATGGCTGCGACGGGCGGTTTGGCGCAAATACTGCCGGGTGCGCAAGCAACGACACTGGCTGTTTTGGTTCACGTTGAGGAACAAGCCGGGCTTGCCCCTGATCCGATCAGGCGACTGGCCGTCTTGGGTGGTGATATCAGCGGATTGAAGCTGTCAAATGCGCAGGCGACGCAATTGGAACAGATGCGCAGTCAACAAAGCCCGGCAGTGATGGGATACCGGTTAGGGTCACGGGCCGCACTTGATGCGATGGCCGTGATGTCGGCGTGCTTGGGTCAGGAAATAGACACTAACATGGCGAAAGCTGCCAAATCCGCCGCTGACCAAGTGTTCCCGTTGAAAGCTGCCGATCTCATGCCAGCCCTGCAGGGTGCTGCGCTGGGTGCTGCCCTGAAGCAGGCAGAGGCGCGATGGATCGCGTCCGGTTTTACGCTAACAAAGGCAGAGCTACTGCCGTAGGTTTTCCTTTGACGGAAACCTTGCTATGACTTGCCTGTAACCCCCTAAAGGCATGTCCATGTTTCGATTTTTCGAAGGTCTTGTCGATCCCTATACCACGTATCAGGAGACCGACACACCGCCAACGCGGCTCTATCCGTTTCTGCGTCAGTACGCGGAACCGTTCATGCGTGTGTTCTGGGTGACTGGGGCACTGTCCATTGCCATTGCTTGCGTCGAAATCTGGCTGCTGGGCTATTTGGGCCGATTGGTGGATATTCTGTCGGGCGGGACCCCTGCCGAAGTTTGGGCGCGTAGCGGTGCCGAACTTATTCTTGTGGCGATCTTTGTGTTGACGCTGCGGCCTGCGGTACACGTGCTGCAAGTCATGATGCTGAACAACACGATTTTACCGAACTTTGCCACGCTGGTGCGTTGGCGGGCGCATAAACATGTTTTGCGGCAATCTGTGGGTTGGTTTGAAAATGACTTTGCGGGTCGTATCGCCAACCGGATCATGCAAACGCCACCCGCCGCCGGCGAGGTCGTGTTTCAACTGTTTGACGCGCTGACATTTGCGGTGGCCTATCTGGTTGCTGCGGCTGTTTTGCTGGGTCAGGCCGATATCTGGTTGATTGTGCCGCTTTTAGTGTGGCTGATCCCCTATCTGGTCTTATTGCGCTGGGTTGTCGCGCGGATCGGGCCCGCATCCGAGGCGGCATCAAATGCGCGTAGTGCGGTCACCGGCCGCGTCGTGGATAGCTATACCAACATTCATTCGGTCAAAATGTTTGCGCTTCATGACCGTGAAGTGGCCTATGCCAAGGACGCGATCGAAGAGGCGAGGCGGACGTTCCAAATTGAAATGCGGCTTTATACAATCATGGATGTTGCGTTGATGCTGTTGAACGGCGTCTTGATCGTAGGCGTCGTCGGTTGGGCCATTTATCTTTGGATGCAAGGCGTTGCAACGGTTGGTGTTGTGGCCGTGGCCACGTCGCTTGCGCTGCGCCTGAACGCGATGTCCGGCTGGATCATGTGGGCCGTCAGCAATTTCTTTCGCGAACTGGGCGTGGTGTCGGAGGGCATGAAAACGATCGCGCAGCCCACTACATTGCTTGACGAAAGTGGTGCGCACGCGCTGGAAATTTCGGCAGGCCAGATCGGTATTCGCGATGTGTCGCATCATTACGGTAAAAAACACGGCGGTCTTAGTGCGATTAACCTGACGATCGAGGCAGGAGAAAAGGTTGGACTGGTCGGTCAGTCAGGTGCCGGTAAATCGACCTTGGTGAAATTGCTCTTGCGGTTTTACGACTCTGAAAAAGGCCAGATTACAATTGACGGCCAAGATATCAAAAGCGTGAGCCAAGAAAGCCTGCGCCAATCGATCGGCATGGTGCAGCAGGATTCCGCGCTTTTGCACCGATCTGTGCGTGAAAACATCGTTTATGGGCAACCACAGGCGACTGAAGACGAAATGATTGCCGCCGCACAAAAGGCGGAAGCGCATGATTTTATCCTTGGGCTGGAAGATAGCGAAGGTAACACCGGATATGATGCCCGCGTTGGTGAACGGGGTGTGAAATTGTCCGGTGGGCAGCGACAGCGTATCGCCTTGGCGCGCGTTATTTTAAAGGATGCGCCAATCCTTCTGTTGGATGAAGCCACCAGCGCCCTAGATAGTGAGGTCGAGGCGGCGATTCAGAAGACGCTATACGGGATGATGCAGGGCAAAACGGTGGTCGCCATTGCGCACAGGTTATCCACCATCGCGCAGATGGACCGGATTATTGTGATGGATCAGGGCACGATCATCGAAGACGGTAGCCACGAGACATTGTTGGCGGCAAACGGACAATACGCACGGTTTTGGGCGCGCCAATCAGGCGGGTTTCTGGGCCAAGATGAACAGGATACGAAATGAGCGTTGCAGACTGGATCGATCCGCTAGAACCCGCTGACGGCCCACCGCCGCATCGGTTGCTGCCGTTCCTGCATTGGTGCATTCGCGGCAGCCTAAAAGTAGTCAGTTTCGCTGGAATAGTGTCTGCTTTGGCCGGTGTTCTTGAGGTGCTGACCGCACTGATGTTGGGATGGGTTATCGATGCGGCGCTGAATACGCAGGCAGATCAATATTTTTCAAACAACATGGTTTTGCTGATCGGCGTGACGTTGTTTTTTGTTGTTTTGCGACCTGTGGTTTTAGGGGCGGCAGGGCTTTTGCAGAACGTCACCATGGCCCCCGCGCTGGGCAATCTTATTTTGTCACGGCTTCACCGCCATTCATTGGGGCAGTCAGTCACGTTCTTTGACAACGACTTTGCCGGACGTATTGCGCAAAAGCAGATGCAAGCAGCGCGCGCCGCGACGGATCTGATGGTGGACATGATCCACACCGTGGCCTTTGCGCTTGCGTCGCTGGTCGGATCTATCGTGATGTTGCTGACGATGGATGTGCGGTCGGCCGGCTTATTGACGCTGTGGGTGGTCGCTTACATCGGGATGATCCGTTATTTTATGCCGCGTATCCGGCTTCGGTCCAAGGCGCGTGCGGCGACGCGGGCGATGGTCACCGGACAGGTGGTCGACACGATCACCAACATCAAAACCGTAAAGCTGTTCGCCCACGATGATTTCGAAGACCGTGCGGCGATCGATGCGATGGAAAATTTTCGCGGAACGGCCGTGCATTACGGGTGGCTGTCTGCGTCGTTCCGGTTTTGGTTGATGACATTGGGTGGGCTTTTGCCGATCCTTTTGGTGGGAACAACGCTGTATTTTTGGTCACAGGGCGCTGCAACAGCGGGGGATATCGCTGCCGCTGGCGCGATTTCGCTGCGGTTATCGCAAATGACGGGCTGGGTGAGCTTCACGCTGATGGGCATGTACGCCAACGTTGGCGAACTAGAGGATGCAATGCACACGCTAAGCCCGGCACACACGTTGTCAGATGCACCAGATGCGACGGTTTTGACGGCCGATCAGGGGGCGATCAGCCTGCGCGATGTCAGTTTTCGCTATGGCGGCGGACCCGGTGGGTTGGACCACGTGAACCTGACAGTGCATCCCGGCGAAAAGCTGGGACTGGTCGGGGCGTCCGGCGCGGGCAAATCCACGTTGGTTGCGTTGTTGTTGCGCCTATATGACACCGAAGAAGGCGCGGTGTTGATCGACGGTCAGGATGTGCGCGATGTAACACAAGAAAGCCTGCGCCGCCAGATCGCGATGGTGACGCAGGAAACAGCGATGTTTAACCGGTCAGCCGTGGACAACATCCGCTACGGTAAACCTGATGCCACAATGGAAGAAATTGAAGCTGCCGCGAAAAAGGCCGAGGCGCATGAATTCATCCAGCACCTTGTCGATCACAAGGGTCGCAAAGGATATGACGCGCATCTGGGCGAACGCGGCGTGAAGCTGTCAGGCGGCCAACGCCAGCGGCTTGCCATCGCGCGCGCCATTTTAAAAGACGCGCCCATTTTGGTGCTGGACGAAGCAACAAGCGCGCTTGATTCCGAGGTAGAAGCAGCGATTCAGTCTGCGTTAGACACTATTATGGATGGCAAAACTGTGATCGCGATTGCGCACCGCTTGTCGACATTGGCACAGATGGACCGGATCATCGTGCTTGACGCGGGGCGTATAGTTGAACAAGGAACGCACGATGACTTGCTGGCAATGGGTGGGCTTTATGCGCGCTATTGGGATCGGCAGTCGGGTGGTTTTATCAACGTAAAAGATGCGGCGGAATAAATGCTAACAATTGAAAGCCTGACACATCTGGGCATGGGGCGCGCATCCGATGGGCGGTCTTTGCTGCCGCGCGTTCTGCCCGGCGAAGAGGTCGAAGTGGCCCAAGACGGCACATTACGCATCATCACGCCGTCCGTTGACCGCGTTGCGCCGCCCTGTCGGCATTTCAAAACCTGCGGTGGCTGCGCCATGCAACACGCGACTGATGCCTTTGTCGCGGACTGGAAGCTGGATATTGTGAAAAAGGCGGTCCACGCCCACCGTATCGAAACTGAATATCTGCCTGTCCTTACATCACCTGCGCAGTCACGGCGCCGCGCCAAGCTGTCTGGTCGGCGTACCAAGAAGGGCGCGATGGTCGGATTTCACGGCAAGGCGTCGCACACGTTGGTTGCCGTTCCTGATTGCCAACTGTTAACCCCGGCATTGCTGACGGTCTTTCCGGCCCTTGAAGACCTGACAGTGATGGCCTGTTCGCGCAAAGGTGAAATTGACCTTACCGTGACCGATGGCGCGTTGGGTGCTGACGTGCTGGTCGAAACTGACAAAGACCTCACACCGCAACTGCGGCTCGAGCTGGCGGTGTTTGCCAATCAACATGGTCTGTCACGCCTTGTTTGGAACGACGAACCTGTCGTGACAATCAACCCGCCATATCAAGATTTCGGCGGGACCAAAGTTACCCCACCCCCCGGTGCATTTCTGCAAGCCACAAAACACGGCGAGGCCGCGCTGCTGGCGGCTGTTGAACGGATTACTGCCAAGGCACATCGGATCGTTGATCTGTTTGCGGGTTGCGGCACATTTGCCCTGCCACTGGCCAAACGCGCAGAGGTACACGCCGTGGAAGGTGAGGCGGATATGATGGATGCCTTGAACCGCGGCTGGCGCGAGGGGCATCAGCTGCGCAAAGTCACTACCGAAACCCGCGATTTGTTCCGTCGCCCGCTTGAGCCAGACGAGCTGCGCCATTTCGATGCTGCGGTCATTGATCCTCCGCGTGCGGGTGCCGAAGCTCAGATTGCGGCGTTGGCTAATTCGAACGTCAAAACGATCGCGATGGTGTCATGTAACCCGATCACTTTTGCCCGCGACGCCAAAACGCTGATTGACGCGGGGTTTGATATGCCTTGGGTGCAGACAGTGGATCAATTCCGCTGGTCGCCCCATGTCGAAATTGTCGCACCTTTCACGCGAAAATGAGCGATTACTGTCAAGTTCTTCTACCTTTTGCCACAATTTCCGGCTAAATTCCAGCAAAACGGCATAGACCGGGACAGTAGGCAGTAAAATGATAACAAGACGATCAGTGATGATTGGCGCTGCAGCGGGCTTGGCCGGCTGCGCGGCAGGACCAACCGTATACACCGGGCCAGAAGTGACCCGTATTCAGGTGTTTAAAGGCGCGCGACGGATGCAGTTGTTAAGCAACAACCAGCTTTTGCGCGAATACAAGTTTGAATTGGGATTTGCGCCAGAGGGCCACAAAGAATTTGAAGGCGATGGACGCACGCCAGAAGGCGCGTATCTGATTAACCGACGCAATCCCAACAGCCGTTATCACCTATCGTTGGGTATTTCGTATCCAAACACCAATGACGTGGCACATGCGCGTAGCCTTGGTTTGAAACCAGGCGGGGATATATTCATCCATGGCACGCCCGACCCTTGGGTGGGTCAGCGTGATTGGACGTGGGGCTGCATCGCCGTTTCAAACAAAGAAATGGACGAAGTTTACGCCATGGTGAACACGGGCACCCTCATCACGCTGTACGCCTAGAATCCAGCACCCGTGATTGGACGCGACATCGCGGGATCGCTGCCCATGTTCATGCACCACCACAGCTTGCCTGCGGGTTCTTGGTGCCACGCAAAACCCATATAGCGCGCGGTTGGATCAAGAATCACTGCGCGCGTGTCGTTCTGTTCCATCCACGCCGCGAGGGTCTGTAGTTCCGTCTCATAGGATTCAGAGATGTTTTCGCCCAAAAGTCTGCCGGAAAAGCCCGCGCGAATTGCGCGGTCAAGTGGGCTTGAACCGTCAGACCCGAACAACCAGGGGCGGTTTTGTACCGACATATCGCGTGCATGTGTTGCCGCAGCAGCGTTGAGCTGCGAATTCAGTTGCACAGGGGCGACACCCGCCTTGGCGCGCAATGCGTTAACGCTGTCGAGCATCCGAAACTGAATCGCAGCAGCGTCGCCAGGGTTGATCTGATAGGCGGTTGGTAGCGGAAGCCCGTCAGGTCCGAGATTTCGCGCGGGTTCACATGCGGCCAGGCCCATCGCAGCAAGTCCAAGGATCACTTCACGTCTTAACATAGATCATCCGCCTCATTTACCTGATCTCTCTTTATCTAACGGCGCGCGACACTTCAAACGCACATTCGCGTGTGAACCGCGTCCTGACATTTGTTTGAATTGCGGTGGCACGAGAGACACATTATAATCCGAAAATGAAACATGTCCTGGAGACTGCAATGAATAATGACCTGTCACGTCGCGGATTTATGGCGGCAACAGCGGCTGTGATCGGCACAGGGGCCGTTGCGCAGACCGCCAATTCGACTGAAATCGAAAGCGATATCTCGCAGGGGGTTCAACGCAATGTTGCAAGCTTCCGGTCACTTGACTGGCAGCCCTATTTTAGCAACCTGACAAACGGCGCGGTCTTGGTCGATATACAGTCGCGCACGCTGCATTACTGGTCCGAGGATCAGTCGATCTATAAGCTATTCCCGACAAGTGTGCCGCTGACCGATGATCTAACCCGCAAAGGCCGCACGGAAATTATCCGAAAGGTTGTTGGTCCAAGCTGGTCACCAACCCCATCGATGCGTGAACGCAATCCAGAATGGCCAGAATTTATCGGCCCCGGTCCAGATAACCCATTGGGAACACACGCTCTTTGGTTGTCTTGGCAGTATTACCGGATTCACGGCACTCACGATACGCGCAAAATTGGACGGCGGTCGTCAAACGGATGTGTTGGCCTGTTTAACGAACACATTTCAGAGTTGTTCGATTACACCAAAGTCGGCACGCAGGTTCTGTTGATTTAAGGCAATCTGCGGTTCAGCCTAGGTGCTGAACCGCTGCCGCAGCCATAACCACACGCGTGATTTTTGACGTTCCTGATAAACAGGCGGCGGAGAATATACCGGCACAGACCGTGGTTTTGTTTTGGCACGTTCATGCGATCGCGATGTTTCTTCGTTAAATTCTTCGACCCACTTCGGGACGGTTTTCTTTGGTGCTTCGACCACAGGTTGTTTGCGCGTTGATTCGAGTGGTTGTGAATTAAGCACGTATTCATTCGTTTCAGAAACGAGGCGGGTCAGGACCTGGCCTAAATTATTGCTTTGCTTCAGGATAAGCGGGCGAATCCGCTCTTGGGCGCCATCAATGATATCGAGCCATTCGCGTGCGGACTGAATACGGTCTTTTGGAAGCACGCTCATTGCTTTGTCGATGGCGGCCAAAAACGGGGCGTCATATTCATCGAACCTCCCTGCGAGAGGTTCGCAGGGGTCGGGGTTATTGCTTGCAAATTCAGCCATCCGTGTTTGGCTGTTTGGCGGCGGATTTCCGGAAATCAGATGATAAAAAGTAGCACCCAAGGCATATAGATCGCTGCTTGGTGCCTGCTTTCCGCCTGCAAAATAGAATTCTTGCGGTGAATACCCGTCTTTTACGACCAATACGGCAGATAATTCGCGTGTCTCGCGACTGGCTTCTTCGCGTGCAGCGCCAAAGTCGATCAGGACCGGACTTCCCCATTTGTCCAACAGAATGTTGTCTGGTGAAATATCGCGGTGCAACAAATCCTGTCGGTGGACCAAATCAACTGCATCAAGCAGCTTGATCATGATATTTTTCACTTGCTTTGGTCTAAGCGTCTGATCGGGATCTTTGATAATATCCAGAAGGTCACGCCCGGAAATCAGGTCCAGCACCATATAGGCGGTTTCGTTTTCTTCGAAAACACGGTGGACGCCGACAATGTTAGGGTGCCGCATTTTCGCGATAGTGCGCGCTTCTCGCATGAACATTTCGACGATCGAGCGGTATTTTTTGTAATGCGATTCAGACCGAACAAAGACGTTCTTTTCGTCGCGAAGGCAAAACACCTCTGGATAGCATTCTTTGATGACGACACTGCGTTCAAGATAGTTGTCTTCGGCAAGATAGGTAATGCCAAACCCGCCATTGCCAAGGCGCTGCTGAATCGTGAACTGGTCCCCTAACAGCGGAGTTCCGTTTGGAAGTGCCTCACCTTGGTTGGAGGAGCGTCTTCTTTTTGCCTCTGGCGCAGCAGCAGTCATCTTTCACCAAACCTAAGCATCGAAAATGATGCAATAAACACAAAATAACAAACCAAGGCATGCAGCCAAAATGTGGTTGGAATTGGGCAAACAGGCAATTTTCCGCCTACGCCGCGTTATCAAGTTGCACGATAAGCATACTTTTTAGCGTGCTATGTGACATTTGATACTAAATCGCCCAATTTTGTAACGACTTGATCAGTCCAGCCAGCCCTGCAAGTTGTTTTTGATCAACCCAGACAACGCATCAATATGCGCAGGAGAATCGTTCAAACAAGGCACATAAGTGAAATGTTCTCCGCCGGCGTGTTCAAAGCTTTCTTTGATCTCTTCGTTAATTTCTTCCAGTGTTTCGATGCAATCAGCAGAAAATGCGGGCGCGCAAACGGCTATATTCTTGATGCCATCTTCGGCGGCCAATCGCGCGACTTCTTTCACTGTATACGGCTTTAACCATTCTTCGGGGCCAAACTTGGACTGGAATGTCGTCATGATTTGCGTGTTGTCCCAGCCAAGCCGCTCCTTCAGCAAGCGCGTCGTTTTTTGGCATTGGCAATGATACGGGTCACCTTCGCGCAGGTATCGTTCCGGCACGCCGTGATAGCTGCAAATCAGCTTTTCTGGCTTTACCTCTGCCTTTGCGTAAGCTGTTTCGATAGATTGGGCGAGGGCGTCGATATAGGCCGGATCAGCAAAGTACGGTTCGACAATGCGCGCAACCGGCTGCCATTTTTCCTCCATGAGAGCGCGGAAAAACTGGTCATTGGCCGTTGCAGACGTCGCCCCGGCATAATGAGGGTAAAGCGGGAAGAACAGGATTTTGGTACAGCCGGCTTCGACCATCTCGCGCACCTTTGATTTGGTGGACGGGTTGCCGTAGCGCATGCAGAAATCGACCATGACCTTGTCACCGTAGGTTTCGTGCATCTTGGCTTTGATCGCGGCTGTTTGCTGTTTGGTGATCGTAAGCAGCGGGCTTTCGTTCGCTTCGTTGTTCCAGATAGACCGATAGGCGGCGCCAGATTTGGTTGGCCGGATACTTAGAATGATCAGTTGCAGAATTGGCTGCCATTTCCATGCCGGATAATCGACAACGCGTTTATCGGACAAAAATTCGCTTAGATACCGCCGCATCGGCCAATAGGTCGTGGCGTCAGGTGTTCCCAGATTGGCCAACAAGATGCCGACCTTGGCGGGTTTGATTGCGGGGTGATCGGCAGGTGCGTGTGCTGGGCAGGTGGCAGGTGGCTGGGTGTCGGACATATGCGTTGCCTTATCAGTCTGGGTTCTGTCGGAATTAGCGGGTTTACGTCCCACGTCAATCTTTGGATCGTTCAAGCGGCTGTTCTGCCGCACCTAGCGCATCGGCCAAACGCGTAATTGCGCTACCGGGGCGCAAGGGCTGTTGCTGGGTGTCGGACGGTGCCCAGCCGGTGAGCGTGATAATCTCGAATGTTGCGTCGATACGGTTGTCGGCATTGCTAAAATTTTCGGCATAGACGCTGGCCGCTTCTGTCATCACATTCCGCCGGGTAAAGTGTTTGATGCGGTCGGTCATCGCGTTTGTTTCACCCATTTTGCGCAGGTCATGCATCAGGTGGAACGCGTTGATATAGCTGACCGTCAGTGATGTGGCATCAGCGACGGGTAATGCAAATCCCGCCCTTTGCAGCAAGGCGCCCAAATCTCGAATTTCGCCCATTGGTGCTATTCTGGGCGACAGGCCACCTGCAACGACGGCCTCTGCCTCGGCCAGCGATGCGCGGAGTTCATGCAGTGTTTGCCCGCCCAAAAAACTACACAGCAACAGCCCATCGGGTTGCAGAGCGTGCCGGCATTGCACCAACTGCCCAACCGGGTCGTTGGCCCAATGCAATGCCATGGTGTGCAAGATCAAATCATGGGTGCCGGGGCTGAGTGATAGGGTATCATCATCAGGAACCACCGTTGCGCCGGGAAACTGCGCTGACCAAAAATCTTGGTAACGCGTCACAATGGCGACGGACGTAAAGGTTCTGTTAACCTCGTTCAGTCTTTCATGTAGTTCAGCGGCCAAGGTTTCATGCAAAAAAAGCGCCTCGATATCGGCGCGTGCGCGGTTGCGATGCAGGGTGGCGCGGTCAAACAGTGCGGGCATTTTTTCCATGCCCCTCATTTAGGGTGCAAACATGCAGATGCAAAGCATCATCCGCGCGATCTATCCTGCACAATGTGTTGCATGTGACGCGCAAACCGAATCCGAATTCGGTTTGTGCGGTGTGTGTTGGCGCGAAACCCAATTTATCGGGGGGCTGATTTGCGACACCTGCGGCACCCCACTGCCGGGCGAAGACACGGGCACACCCGAACAATGTGATGACTGTATGACGATTGCCCGCCCGTGGGATCAGGGGCGCGCAGCGTTGATCTATTCCGGCATCGGGCGGCGGATGATATTGGGATTTAAACATGGGGATCGTACCGATTTGGCCCGGCCTGCGGCAATTTGGCTCGCGCGGGTGACGAGACCACTGTTGCACGATGACACCGTATTGGTTCCGGTCCCGTTGCATTGGTTGCGCCGGGTAAAACGGCGATACAACCAAGCGGCGGTTTTAGCGCATGCGCTGGGTCGGGAACTGGGATGCGCTTTTGGTGCAGATGCGTTGTTACGCCCCAAAATGACAAAATCGCTTGATGGGCACAGCCGCGACGCGCGCTTTGCGGCGCTGTCCGGGGCGATTGTGCCAAATCCGAAACGGGTCGCAATGCTGCGCGACAAATCGGTCATTTTGGTAGACGATGTCATGACCTCCGGGGCAACGCTCGCGGCTTGCGCCGAAGCGGCCAAAACGGCGGGCGCCCGCGCTGTTTCGATCGTGACACTGGCAAGAGTAGTCAAAGACGCTTAGATACCGTTTAACGGCTCTAAGGACGAAGATGATGAAAACAGTTGAAATATATACCAAACCGACCTGTGGTTTCTGCCACATGGCGAAACGCTTGCTTTCTGCGAAGGGCGTCGGGTTCTCGGAAGTGAACATTACCGCAGAGCCCAATCGGCGCGCCGAGATGATCCAGCGCGCCAACGGCGGCAGCACGGTGCCACAAATTTTCATCGGCGGAAAACATGTCGGTGGCTGCGACGATTTGATGGCGCTTGATCGGAGTGGCAAATTGGATGCTATGCTATCTGAATGAAAGCAGCAGTTGTTCAATTGACCGCAAGCGATGATCCGGCAGCGAACCTGCCGGTCACGGTCGATCTGATTGCCCAAGCCGCCGCCCAAGGGGCAGGGTTTGTTCTAACGCCCGAGGTCACAAACTGCATTTCCCAAGACCGGGCGCACCAGCAAATTGTGCTGCAACACGAAACCGACGACCTGACGCTTGCGGGACTGCGCGCGGCTGCACAACAACACGGGGTCTGGTTGTCAATCGGGTCGCTTGCGCTGAAAACGAATGATGCAGATGGGCGTTTCGCCAATCGGTCGTTTCTGATCGATCCAAATGGGCAGATCGTCGCGCGCTATGACAAAATTCATATGTTTGATGTCGCGGTCTCTGACACTGAAACCTACCGCGAATCTGCGGGGTATCGACCGGGCGACAGGGCTGTGATTGCAGATACGCCGTTTGGAAAAATCGGTCTAAGCATCTGTTACGATGTCCGTTTCGCGTATCTTTACAGAGCATTGGCGCAGGCGGGTGCGCAAATATTGCTGGTCCCTGCCGCGTTTTCGCCTGTGACGGGTGCCGCGCATTGGACGACGTTATTACGTGCACGCGCGATTGAAACAGGGTCATATGTTCTGGCTGCGGCGCAGACTGGCACACATCGCAGTGGGTCGGGCAAGGGGCGTCAAACTTACGGTCATACGATGGCGATCTCGCCATGGGGCGAGGTTTTGGTGGACCTTGGCACAACGCCCGGGTTGGCTTTGGTTGATCTCGACCTTAACGAAGTGGCAGAAAGCCGGCGAAAGATCGGGGCACTGACCCATGATCGCGTGTTTGAAGGTCCGTAATGTCTGATGCATCCCATAATCTCGCGGTGTCACTGTTCAGTGAAATCTTGGTTGTCGACCAGTTGGCCCGCGCCAACGTGGCCCGCGTCCTTCCCAAGGGAATGGAGCTGTCACATTTTTCAGTTTTGAATCAGTTGGCCCATGCTGGGGTGGAAAGGACCCCTGCGCAGCTTGCGAAAACTTTTCATCTGACGCGGGGCGCGATGACAAATACTGTCAATAAGCTAGAGCGGGTCGGCTGGGTGCATATTCGTCCTGACTGGGATGATGCCCGCCGCAAATTGGTATCAATTAGCCCGGCTGGTCAGGCCGCGCGTGATGCGGCCTTGGCCGCGATCGCGCCAGTCATTGCAGAAGTCGTGGACAAAGTCGGTGCCGAAAAGGTGCGCATCGCATTGCCGGTGCTGCGTGAAATGCGGCAAAGACTAAGCGAGATCGATTAGACGGCTGGCTTTGTTGCGGTAGTCACATAGTTCACCGATAGGTCGCGATCCGAGATGGACCAAGTGAACCGCGCAAAGTTGAAAACAAATCCTTTGCGATCGACGGGGGTTAACCCGGCATCGCTGAGCAACTTGAACAATTCGTCGGGTGTGATGAATTTGGACCATTCATGGGTGCCTTTGGGCAACCAACGCATGACCCATTCAGCCCCGACAATCGCCATCGCAAAGGATTTAGGGTTGCGGTTGATCGTCGAACAAATGTGGATTCCGCCGGGGCGTAGCAGTTGTTGGCACGCGGTTAGATAGCCAAGCGGGTCTGCCACATGTTCGACCACTTCCATGTTTAGCACCGCGTCAAACTGTTCACCTGCCTCGGCGAGCGCCTCGGCGGTGGTGTGTCGATAGTCGATGGTCAGCCCGGATTGTTCCGCATGAATACGTGCCACCGGAATGTTGCGTTCGGCAGCGTCTGCGCCCACAATTGTCGCACCCAGTCGGGCCATCGGTTCGCACAGCAGTCCACCGCCACAGCCGATATCAAGAATACGCAGCCCTTTGAATGGCTGTGGTTGGGACAGGTCACGCCCGAATTCAGCGGCGATTTGCCGGGTGATATAATCAAGCCGGACCGGATTCATCATATGAAGCGGCTTGAATTTCCCGTTCAAATCCCACCACTCTGCGGCCATTGCCTCAAATTTGGCAATTTCAGATGGGTCGACAGTATTCGTGGCAGACATTTGCTGGCTCCGGATGGTCAGTTGTACTCAGACGCGATATAGGGTGAATATGGACAAAGTCGTAGGACAAAAGAGCGCATTCGCTTATTTATACGCCCCCATTGACCCGTTTGACCAGCGTATGCTGGACGTGGGCGACGGACACAAAATCTATGTCGAACAGTGTGGCAACCCGCTTGGGATCCCCCTTGTGGTGCTGCATGGTGGGCCGGGCGGAGGCTGTAGCCCTGCGATGCGCCGCTATTTTGATCCCGCAATCTACCGTGTTGTGCTGTTTGATCAGCGTGGCTGTGGGCGTTCGCGCCCGCATGCAAGCGTGGACGCAAACACGACGTGGCATTTGGTGGCCGATATTGAGAAAATCCGCACCGTTTTGGGAATTGACCGGTGGGTCGTCTTCGGTGGAAGCTGGGGTGCGACCCTTGCATTGATCTATGCGCAAGCCCATGCCGATCGGGCCTTGGCGCTTGTTCTGCGCGGCGTCTTTTTGATGACCCAGCCTGAACTTGATTGGTTCTATGGCGGCGGCGCCGGGAAGTTTTGGCCAGACCTATGGGACCGGTTCACCAGCTTGGTCCCGGTCGCTGAACATGGCGATTTGATTGCAGCGTACCACCGCCGTCTCTTCAGCGGCGACCACGCCCAAGAGGTGCGCTATGCCCGTGCGTGGGCTGCATGGGAAAATGCGCTGGCGTCTATCGACAGTGACGGCAGAACCGGCGAAAGCCCTGCCGAATATGCCCGCGCTTTTGCCCGCCTAGAGAACCATTATTTTGTGAACAACGGGTTCTTGGCCGCTGATCAACAAATTTTGCATCTTAACCAAATGGCTAAGATTGCCGATATTCCCGGTTTCATTGTGCAAGGGCGCTATGACATGATCTGCCCCCCGGCTTCTGCGCACCGCTTGTCAGAGGCGTGGCCGAAGTCGAAGCTATTGATGATTGGTCGCGCTGGGCACGCATTGTCTGAGCCGGGGATCAGTGCGGAACTGGTCCGGACGATGGATCTGATGGGTGCAGCGCCCGACATCTTGGGGCTTTAGGGTTTACAGTGCGCGTTCAGGCGCTAGGGTTATGTCTAGAATAACGAGGAAAACCTTATTTTGGACAACGTCCTAAAGATCATTTTGCAGCGCCTAGCATTAGGACTGCTGACTTTGCTCGTTGTGTCGATCGTTATTTTTGTGGCGGTGAATACGCTGCCCGGCGACTTTGCCGAGGCCACGTTGGGACAGGGTGCCACACCAGAGGCTGTCGCGGCCATTCGCCGTGATCTTGGCCTCGATCAACCGATGGTGGTTCGTTATTTTGATTGGCTGGGGGGGGTGTTGCAGGGTGACTTTGGCACCAGTTTTGCCAACGCGAATGCTGCAACTTTTTCAGGGACCGATTCCGGGGCGGCGACGATTGTTCAGCAAATCGCGCCGCGGTTTGCCAACACGATGTTCTTGGCGGGGATCACCGCAATGTTTGCCGTGCCGCTGGCATTGGTGTTGGGCGTTCTGACCGCGCTTTACCGTAATTCGCCGTTTGACCGTGTCGCGAACCTGTTCACGCTGACATCGATTTCGTGCCCTGAATTCTTTTTGGCGTACATCCTGATTTTGTTCTTCGCGGTGTTGAACCCGATTTTTCCATCGCTTTCCAATATTTATGACGGGATGACCTTTGGGGATCGGTTGGATAAATCGATGTTGCCCGCGCTGGTGCTAACCCTTGTTGTCACGGCACATATGATGCGCATGACGCGTGCGGCGATCATCAACCTACTTGCCAGTCCTTACATCGAAATGGCCCGTCTGAAAGGTTTGTCGCCGATGCGGGTCATTGTGAAACATGCGCTGCCGAACGCGTTGGCGCCGATTATTAACGTTGTGGCGCTGAACCTGGCCTATCTGATTACCGGCGTCGTCGTGGTCGAGGTGGTTTTTGTCTATCCCGGTATTGGCCAGCTGTTTGTCGATAGCGTGAAAACCCGTGATATCCCTCTTGTGCAAGCCTGCTGTCTGATTTTTTCGGCGGCTTATGTATTGCTGAATTTGACGGCGGACATCATGTCGATGCTGTCTAACCCCCGTTTGAGGCACCCGAAATGATGTTATGGAGTGCGATCATTCTGGTGGCGATTGCTGCCGTGGCCTGGGGTGGGCGTTTTGTGGCGCAAAAGGTTACGGGGAACGCACCTAAGTATCGCGATATGACATTTGGCGTGGCCTTTGGTTACGTTTTGGGTGCTGTCGCGGTGGGCTGGTTGATTTGGGCCTATGCCCAAGGCCGCAGCGCGGACCCTTTGGTCGCCAACAAGTTCTTTTTCCTGCGCATCGCGATCGAGGGTTTTGTGATCTTTTCGGTCGCGGCGTTTTTGTTTCGCATCGCAGGGCGCCATATCGGTACGGCATGGACGCGTAAAATGTTTCGTAGCATGCCGCTCACAGCCGCGTTCGGGGTACTGATCATTTTGATTTATGCGTTCGTCGCCATTTTTGCGGCGGCGCTTGCCCCCTATGGCCAAGAACAAATTCTGCAGGGTGTTGCCGCCAATATCACGCCCGGCGGTGACCCGACCCTTGGTGGTAACCCTGATTTCCCGTTAGGGACGGACCAAATTGGCCGCGATATCCTAAGCCGTTTGATTTATGGCGCACAAAACACAGTCGGAATCGCTTTTTTGACCACGGTGCTGGCCTTTCTTCTGGGTGGGTCTCTTGGGTTTTTGGCCGCCACTTTGGGTGGCTGGGTCGATCAGATTTTGTCGCGCACGGTTGACGTTTTAATGGCCACCCCGTCGTTGATTTTTGCGTTACTACTGATGACAATTGCTGCCGTATGGGCGCCGCGCATCGGGTTTCCGCTGACCGGGTTCATGGTGATCATTATCGCCGTGATCGACAGCACACGTGTTTTCCGGCTGGCCCGCGCTGTTGGCCAGAATATCGTGGTCATGGACTATATCGAAGCAGCAAAGCTGCGCGGCGAAGGTATGGGGTATCTGATTTTCAAAGAAATCCTGCCAAACGCCATGTCGCCTTTGTTGGCTGAATTTGGCCTCAGGTTCTGTTTCGTTTTCCTGACCATTGCGGCGCTTTCGTTTCTTGGGGTGGGCATTCAACCACCGTTGGCCGATTGGGGGACGATGGTCCGCGATCTGGCAAGTTTCATAAATTACGCGCAATTTGCGCCTATGGCCGCGACCGCACCACTGTTGGCGGCAGGCGCAATTGCTTTGCTGACTGTGGCGGTGAATTTTGTCGTGGATTGGATGCTGCATAAATCATCGGGGCTGAAAGAATGACCGAACCGCTGTTAAAAATGCGCGGTGTCAAGATCGAGGGCCGCAGTGACGAAGACTGGTCCCCGATCATCAACGGCATCGATCTGACCCTTGCCCGGGGCGAAGTGTTAGGCCTGATTGGTGAATCCGGGGCGGGAAAATCCACGCTGGGGTTGGCCGCGATGGGCTATACCCGCGACGGTGTGCGGATCAGCGAAGGCACTGTGGAATTCGACGGCGTTGATCTGCTTAACGCGTCTGCGTCAGTCAAACGTGATCTGTTGGGCAAACGGATCGCTTATGTCGCGCAATCTGCCGCCGCCAGCTTTAACCCCGCGCACCGTCTGATCGACCAACACGCCGAAGGCCCCGCACGCCATGGCGTAATGTCCCGATCCGAGAGTGAAGCGGACGGAATGGAGCTTTATCGTAAACTGCGGCTGCCAAATCCGGACGAAATCGGGTTTCGGTACCCGCATCAAGTATCGGGCGGTCAATTACAGCGGGCGATGACCGCAATGGCGATGTCGTGCCGTCCCGATCTGATCGTGTTTGACGAACCCACGACCGCGCTTGATGTGACCACCCAGATTGAGGTGTTGTCTGCAATCCGTGATATTGTCGATCAATTCGGGACGGCCGCGATCTATATCACCCATGACCTTGCGGTCGTGGCGCAGATGGCGGACCGGATCAAGGTTTTGCTGAAGGGTGACGAGGTCGAAACAGCCGATACCCGCACCATGCTGGATGCACCAACGCAGGAATACACCAAATCGCTTTGGGCTGTGCGTAGTTTTAAAACCCCAGCGAAACCTGCTGTGTCTAGGGGCGCCGTGCCTGTGGTTAGTGTGCAAAACGTGTCTGCGGCCTATGGCAAAACGCCTGTGTTGAATGACGTGAGCTTTGATATGCACGCGGGTCGGACGGTGGCGGTTGTTGGTGAAAGCGGATCGGGAAAATCGACGACCGCGCGCTGTATCACCGGGTTGTTGCCGCCCACATCCGGTCAGATCTTGCTGGACGGTGATGTGCTGCCACCAAGTTATAAGAAGCGCAGCAAAGACCAGTTGCGGCAAATTCAGATGATCTATCAGATGGCCGACACCGCGCTGAACCCGCGCATGTCGATCGGCCAGATCATTGCGCGCCCTGTGCAGTTTTATATGGGGCTCACGGGGGCCGCCAAACGCAAACGCGTTGACCAGTTGTTGGAACAAATCGAGCTAGAGCCAAGCGCGTATTACAATCGGCTTCCTTCCGAGCTTTCTGGTGGGCAAAAACAGCGGATCGGTATTGCGCGCGCATTGGCGGCCGAGCCAAAGTTTATTATCTGCGATGAGGTCACTTCGGCGCTCGATCAACTGGTCGCCGAGGGCATTTTGCGGCTTTTGGCACGACTGCAAAAAGAATTGGGCCTGTCCTATATGTTCATCACGCATGATTTAGCGACCGTGCGCGCCATCGCTGACGAAGTTGTAGTGATGAAGGATGGCTGTGTGGTAGAACAGGGGCCAAAGGCCGACATGTTCACGCCACCGCATCATGCCTATACCGAACTGTTACTCAGTTCGGTGCCGCAGATGGACCCCGATTGGCTGACTAACCTTCTGCATGAACGCGGCGATGATCCGTTTGGTGATCAAACCGTTCACAAGACGTAACACGAATCACGCATCCTTGGATGCGATAACGGGCCGAAACGGTCTAACCGATGAACTGGGAGAACGATGATGAATGGAATTAGCAGACGCGGATTGTTGAAAACAGGTGTTGCTGCCGGTGTGCTTGGCTTATCTGGCATGCCACTGCGTGCGCAATCACGGGGCGGCAAATTTACCGCTGGCGTTAATGGCGCAAACACATCTGATAGCTGGGATGGCCGTACACACGCAGACATGTTCATGATCGGTGCTGGGCAAGGCGCGGTGTTTGACTGCCTGACCGAGGTTGCGGCCGATGGGTCGCTTAAGGGCGAATTGGCTGAAAGCTGGGAAGCCAGCGCAGACGCCAAAACCTGGACATTCAACCTGCGCCAGGGTGTGACATTCCACAACGGCAAATCTTTTGGCGCGGATGACGTGATTGAATCACTGCAACTGCACGTCGCCGAAGGGTCAAAGTCTGGTGCGCAGCCGATTGTTGCCGCGATCACCGACATGACGAAACTGACCGATCATCAGGTGCAGTTCACATTGGAAGCCGGGAACGCTGACTTCCCTTATTTGATGTCCGACTATCACTTGCTGATTTACCCTGCGGGCCAGATTGACGAAGCGATCACCAAAGGGATTGGGACCGGCCTTTACGAGGTCGTTGCATTTGATCCGGGTGTGCGGTTTGTCGGTAAGCGCGTCGCAGATCACTATAAGGGTGACACCGCCGGTTTCTTTGACGAGATCGAGTTTATCGCGATCAATGACAACAATGCCCGGATGAACGCGCTTTTGACCGGTCAGGTCGATGCCGTTAACCGTATCGACTTTAAGGCAGAGGCGCTGTTGAAAGCCAACCCGATGCTGCGCATCCAAGAGGTGACTGGCAACCAGCACTATACTTTCCCAATGCTGACCGATGTTGCCCCGCTGAACGATGTGAACGTACGCAAGGCATTGAAATACGGCGTCAACCGTCAGGAAATGGTCGATAAAATCCTGCTGGGTCACGGTGCCGTCGGCAACGACAGCCCCATCGGTCCTGCGAACCAGTATTACAACGCCGACATGGAGCAGATTGCCTATGATCCGGATAAGGCCAAATATTACCTGCAGCAGGCGGGCCTTGATAGCCTGAATATTGACCTGTCCGCATCCAGCGCGGCGTTTGATGGTGCCGTTGATGCAGCACAATTGTATCAAGCAAGCGCAGCAAGTGCGGGTATCAATATCAATGTCGTACAGGAACCTGCGGATGGCTATTGGTCTAATGTTTGGCTGAAAAAGCCATTCAGCGCGGCATACTGGTCAGGCCGCGCCACCGAAGACTGGATGTTCTCTTCGGGGTATGAGGCAAGCGCGCCGTGGAACGACACCCATTGGAATAACGCACGTTTCCAAGAGTTGCTGATCGCCGCCCGTGCCGAGTTGGACAGTGATACGCGGCGTGCGCAGTACTATGAAATGCAGGAAATTCTGCGCGATGAAGGTGGCGCGTTGATCCCGATGTTCGCCAACTCTGTGCAGGCGGTGAACAACCGTATTGCGTCACCAGATGTCATTGGCAACCTGTGGCAAATGGATAACGTCCGCATGGCCGAACGTTGGTGGGTGGCCTAATCCGTTAATCTAGCCTTAAACGCCCCGCCGATTGGTGGGGCGTTTTTGTTTTGAAACGTCTTTCCGGGGTTGGGGCCGAAAATTAGTTTGGGTCAAACCCGATGCGCTCGCAAAAATTTAATATGCCGCGATCCTCGACCGTGTCTCGCTCCATTTCAAGCACACGGTTGGTTAGCTTTGTTGCGCGTTCATCCGAGCCTTTAAAGTCTTTTGTGAATTCGGATAATCCAATCGACCCTTTCGCGATCTTTTCTGCGAGCTGTTGATCTGATTTTGCAAAGTAGTGATTCAGCTGTAACGCGTGATGGGCATTGAATGTTGGCTTGTAGTGACCCCCAAATTGAAACTCTTGGCCCGCTGAGTTCCAGATTGTCTTGTTCCCATTCGTTTCGAATCCGTGAACATATACTTTTGTTGTCGCCGCAGGGCTCACGACACATTTGAAATTCAAAATACCTTTGACCGCGCTGGAATACGGGTCGCGATGGCGTTGAAGGTAGTTGGGCAGTACCTTTTCAGGTGTATGGCTAAAGCCCTGACGCCCAAACATTTGCCAAGGCAAAAGAATATTATCGACATGCGCCATTCCCGCCAGAGCGTCGGGAATACTATTTGCCATTGTGGGGTACAAAAATTCATCGATGTCGATAAAGCCCATCCACCTGAATCGATCGCGAAAGTTTGAAATCGCATGTGCAAATGCCAGACCCTGGCTATGGATCACCCGGCCTTGTGGCGAAGCATCGCGCAGCCGCTGAGACCAAGGCATCATTGTCAAATTTTCGGGCGGCAGTATTTGCCTTGCGATGCGGATAGTATCGTCGGTAGATCCGTCATCGTATAGGATAAAATGGTCTACCCCCGCCGCCTCGTGAAATCTGAGCCATTCTCCGATTGATGCCGCCTCGTTGTTAACGATCACAGCAAGGGCGATACCGGATCCATTCCCTGCAGAGCTTGGGGGCTGCACGTAAAATTGTGTTGCCTCCAGCTTTTTCGAGCGAGATGGAAAGATACGCATGTGCCGTCTCCGTGTTTGGGCGTCTCGATTTTTGTTGCCTACCCTTACACACGGCATCGCGTATTGGCCATATAAGCAGCCTGCGGCTGTGAACGGTCGACTGTTTATATTCGTTCTAAGAAACGAGCCTTGCAGACTCGGGCCATTCGATCTATATGAACCTCAATAGCGGCGCCTTGGCTTCCAAACCCAACGGTTCCACCGGGAAACATCAACGGGCCGCGCGCCCGTTTTTTTGTGCTTGAGAGAATTATGAACGACCTGATCGCCAAAGCGGCCATTGACCGCCGTATCGCCGAGATCATCACCCCTGTCGTGGAAGACATGGGGTTTGAGGTCGTGCGCGTCCGTCTGATGTCGGGCAAGGAAACCATTTTGCAAGTCATGGTCCAGAAACCGGACGGCACGATGGAGGTTGATGATTGCGGCCACGTATCCACAGCGCTGAGCGCGGTTCTGGATGTCGAAGACCCAATCGTAGAGATTTATAACCTCGAGGTGTCGAGCCCCGGTATCGACCGTCCGTTGACGCGGCAGAAGGATTTCGATCAGTGGGAAGGTTTCGAAGCCAAGCTAGAGACCGACATGCTGATCGATGGCCGCCGTCGGTTTAAGGGGCTGCTGGCCGGGACCGAGGGTGATGAAATTCTTATCACCATTCCCGAAGGCACAATCGGCCTTAAGTTTGAATGGCTGTCAGATGCCAAACTGGTGCTGACAGATGAATTGATCCGTGACGTTTTGCGCGGGCGCAAGGATGCGGGCCAGATCGACGAGGCCCAATTCGACGAGATTGAAACCATAATTGATGGTGAGGAGAACACCTGATGGCATATACTTCCGCAAACCAGCTGGAGCTTTTGCAAACGGCTGAAGCCGTCGCGCGCGAAAAGAATATCGATCCCGGCTTGGTTGTTGAGGCGATGGAAGAATCGCTCGCCCGGGCGGCAAAGTCCCGCTACGGCGCGGAAATGGACATTCGGGTGTCCATCGACCGTAAAACCGGCAAGGCGACGTTTACACGCGTCCGCACCGTCGTCGAAGATGACGCGCTTGAGAACTATCAGTCCGAATTCACCGTTGCCCAAGCCAAAGACTATATGACTGACCCAGAAGTCGGACAGGAATATATCGAAGAAGTGCCACCCGTTGAATTGGGCCGCATTGCTGCGCAATCCGCCAAGCAGGTGATCTTGCAAAAGGTCCGCGAAGCCGAACGTGATAAGCAATACGAAGAATTCAAAGACCGCGCAGGTACGATCATCAACGCGCTCGTTAAGCGTGAAGAATTCGGGAACGTCATCGTTGACGTAGGTTCCGGTGAAGCTGTGTTGCGTCGCAACGAAAAGATTGGTCGCGAGGCGTACCGCCCCAACGATCGCATCCGTTGCTACATCAAGGAAGTTCGTCGCGAGCAGCGTGGCCCGCAGATTTTCCTGAGCCGGACTGCACCAGAATTCATGGCCGAGCTGTTCAAGATGGAAGTGCCTGAAATCTACGAAGGCGTCATCGAGATTAAAGCCGTCGCCCGTGACCCGGGTTCGCGCGCGAAGATCGCGGTCATTTCCTATGATAGCTCGATCGATCCTGTTGGCGCTTGCGTTGGTATGCGCGGGAGCCGTGTGCAGGCCGTTGTGAACGAACTGCAGGGCGAAAAGATCGACATCATTCCATGGAATGAAGATATGCCGACCTTCCTTGTGAACGCGCTACAGCCAGCCGAAGTCTCCAAGGTTGTTCTGGACGAAGAAGCCGGCAAAATCGAAGTCGTTGTTCCTGATGAACAATTGTCGCTGGCCATTGGCCGCCGTGGTCAAAACGTGCGCCTTGCCTCGCAGTTGACTGGTCTGGATATCGATATTCTGACAGAAGAAGAAGAATCCAAGCGTCGTCAGGCCGAATTTGAGCTGCGGACAAAATTGTTCATGGACACTCTTGATCTGGACGAGTTCTTTGCCCAACTACTGGTATCTGAAGGCTTTACCAGCCTTGAGGAAGTCGCCTATGTCGAAGTTGGCGAATTGCTGGTCATCGAAGGCGTTGACGAAAGTACCGCAAGCGAGCTGCAAGCACGTGCCCGTGATTATCTTGAAGCGGTCGCCAACAAGGCAATGGAAGCTGCACGCGCGTTGGGTGTGGAAGATAGCCTTGTGAACTTTGAGGGGCTGACCCCGCAGATGCTAGAAGCGCTGGGTAAAGACGGCGTGAAAACGCTGGAAGACTTTGCAACCTGTGCAGACTGGGAACTGGCTGGCGGTTGGACTATTGTTGATGGTCAGCGCACCAAAGACGAAGGCGTGTTAGAGCAATTTGATGTGTCCTTGGAAGAGGCGCAGACGATGGTCATGACAGCCCGTGTGATGTTGGGCTGGGTTGATCCTGCTGAACTCGCATCCGACGATGAAGAACTGAACGAGGAAGAAGAGGCCTGAAATCAGGCCTTTAGGGGATAATTTATGGCGCGTGGTGGCCACAACAAAGATCAGGACGATGCGGCGGAACGTAAATGTATCGTCACCGGAGAAGTGCAGCCAAAGGCTGGGCTGATCCGCTTTGTTGTGGGTCCCGACAACGCTGTTTATCCAGATGTTTTGGGCAAATTGCCCGGACGCGGTATGTACGTGACGTCAACGCGCGACGCGTTGGATGCGGCCAGCAAAGGCCAATTTTCACGTGCGGCGAAACAGGCTGTCACTGTTCCTGACGGTCTTGCTGACGAAGTCGAACGCCAGTTGGCGCGTCGGACTCTTGATCTGATTGCGATGACCCGAAAAGCGGGCCGTGCGGTTTGTGGGTTTGAGAAAGTAAAGGGGTGGCTCGCAGGCGGCGAGCGAGTCCGCGTGTTGTTGCAAGCCTCTGATGGATCAGAGCGCGGCAAGGCGAAATTGTGGACGCCCGAAGGGGCCCGATACTTTGGTTGCTTTACAGCAGAAGAATTGGGTTTGGCTTTTGGGCGGCAAAGTGTGATACATGGCGCGCTTGCGACTGGTGGACTCAGCAACCGTGTTGTAGAGGAAGCCACAAAGCTACGTGGCTTGCGCGAAGTGGACGGTGGCGATACGGCCACCGAGAAGGATAAAGAAGCTAAATGAGCGATAACGACGGTAAAAAAACACTCGGTCTCGGTGGTTCGCGTCCAAGCAACGTGAAACAAAGTTTTAGCCACGGGCGGACCAAGAACGTTGTGGTGGAAACCAAGCGCAAGCGCGTTGTGGTTCCCAAGCCGGGTGCGCCAAAGACAACCGGTGGATCTGCCCCGATGGGCGGCGATCCATCAAAGCGTCCCGCTGGGATCTCTGATGCCGAGCTAGAGCGCCGGATGAAGGCGCTCGCGATGGCGAAAGCCCGCGAGACAGAAGAGCAAGCAAAGCGCGAAGCAGAAGAAAAAGAACGTGCCGCCGATCGCGAAGCACGCCGCGCCGAGATGGAAGCCAAAGAGGCTGAAGACCGCGAACGCGAAGAACGCGCCAAAGCGAAAGTCGAAGAAGAAGAGCGTAAGCGGGCTGAAGCCGCAAAGGCAAAATCTGCTGCCGAGGCACCACAGCCTTCTGCAGGGGCTGCGGCCGCTGCTGCTGCGCCGGGCGAGACGTCTATTTCGCGCCCCTCTGCTGCGCCGCGCAAAACGGACCGCGATGATCGTGAAAAGGCAACAAAAGCAAAGCCAGGCCGCGAAGACGATAGCCGCCGCGCTGGCAAGCTGACATTGAACAACGCCTTGACGGGTCGCGAAGGTGGCCGTCAGCGGTCGATGGCTGCGATGAAGCGGAAGCAAGACCGCGCGCGCGCCAAAGCGATGGGTGGTTTGGTTGAGCGTGAAAAGATTATTCGCGACGTTCAATTGCCAGAGGCGATCACTGTCTCTGAATTGGCGAACCGGATGGCCGAACGTGTATCTGATGTCGTTAAGGCATTGATGACAAACGGTATCATGGCAACCCAGAACCAAACAATTGACGCGGATACGGCTGAACTGCTGATCGAAGAATTTGGCCACAATGTTGTACGTGTGTCTGATGCTGACGTCGAAGACGTGATCAAGCCAGTTGAAGAAGATCCAAAGCACCTGAAGTCGCGTCCGCCGATCATTACGATCATGGGCCACGTCGACCACGGTAAGACATCTTTGTTGGATGCGATCCGGAACGCGAAAGTTGTCGCTGGTGAAGCCGGCGGTATCACGCAGCACATCGGTGCCTATCAGGTCAAAACGGCAAGCGGTTCACTGCTGACGTTCCTTGATACACCCGGCCACGCCGCGTTTACATCCATGCGGTCACGTGGCGCGCAAGTCACCGATATCGTGGTTCTGGTTGTTGCTGCTGATGATGCGGTGATGCCGCAAACCATCGAGGCGATCAACCACGCCAAGGCCGCCAAAGTTCCGATGATTGTTGCGATCAACAAGATCGATAAGCCGTCTGCGAATCCGGACAAGGTGCGCACAGATCTGCTGCACCATGAAGTGATCGTCGAAAAGATGTCTGGCGATGTTCAGGATGTCGAAGTTTCTGCGATGACAGGCCAAGGTCTGGATGAACTGCTCGAGGCGATTGCGCTGCAAGCCGAGATTCTGGAACTGAAAGCGAACCCTGATCGCGCTGCCGAAGGTGCCGTGATCGAAGCACAGCTTGACGTGGGCCGTGGACCAGTTGCGACTGTTCTGATCAGCACAGGTACGTTGCGTCAGGGTGATATCTTTGTTGTCGGTGAACAGTACGGTAAAGTCCGCGCACTGATCAATGACAAGGGTGAGCGCGTCAAAGAAGCCGGTCCATCGGTCCCTGTTGAGGTGCTTGGCCTGAACGGCACACCCGAGGCGGGCGACGTTTTGAACGTGGTCGCGACCGATGCGCAAGCGCGTGAAATCGCTGAATACCGTGAAAAGGCGGCGAAAGAAAAACGTGCTGCGGCTGGTGCTGCAACGACGCTGGAACAGTTGATGGCGAACGCAAAAGCGAACGAAAACGTCAGCGAACTGCCTATCGTGGTGAAGGCCGACGTTCAGGGGTCTGCGGAAGCTATCGTTCAGGCGATGGAAAAGATTGGCAACGACGAAGTCCGCGTACGTATTCTGCATTCGGGTGTTGGTGCGATCACGGAAACCGACATAGGTCTGGCCGAGGCATCTGGTGCCCCAGTATTCGGCTTTAACGTGCGTGCAAACGCGTCGGCGCGGAACACTGCGAACCAAAAAGGCGTCGAAATCCGGTATTATTCGGTGATCTATGACCTTGTGGATGATGTTAAGAAAGCGGCCTCTGGTCTGCTGTCTGCGGAAATTCGCGAAAAATTCATCGGCTACGCCAATATCAAAGAGGTCTTTAAGGTCTCGAATGTGGGTAAAGTTGCCGGTTGTATTGTGACCGAAGGCGTTGCACGCCGTTCTGCGGGTGTCCGTCTGTTGCGTGACAACGTGGTTATTCACGAAGGTACGCTGAAGACGCTTAAGCGCTTTAAGGATGAAGTGCCGGAGGTTCAGTCGGGCCAAGAATGCGGTATGGCATTTGAAAACTATGACGACGTTCGTCCAGGTGACGTGATCGAAATCTTCGAGCGTGAAGAAATCGAACGCAACCTGTAAGGCCAGCCTTATAACAATAAAAAAAGGCGACCTATTATTGGGTCGCCTTTTGTGTTTTCAACAGAAACGCTGCGATCAATCACGCTGATCGGTTAAAGCCAGTCACGCAAAATTGGGATCAGTGGGATGTCAGCCGCTGGCATCGGATAATTGCGCAGATCGTTCGGCCGCACCCATTTTAACGCCTGACCTTCGCGTGATTGCGGGGTGCCGGCCCATTTGCGGCAGGCAAACAGGGGCATCAGCAAATGGAAATCTTCATAGCTGTGGCTGGCGAACGTCAGCGGCGCAAGGCATGACGCCCAAGTATCAATCCCGAGCTCCTCTTGAAGTTCGCGGATCAGGGCGATTTCAGGCGTTTCACCCTGTTCGACCTTACCGCCCGGAAACTCCCAAAGCCCTGCCAATGACTTTCCCGCCGGGCGCTGTGCCAAAAGCACGCGCCCGTCGGAATCAATCAGCGCAACCGCAGAAACGAGCAGCGTTTTCACGACCGGTAGTCTGCGTTGATGTCGATATAACCGTGGGTCAAATCACAGGTCCACACCGTTGATGCGCCGCTACCCAAGCCAAGATCAACGCCGATCGTCAGCTCTTGGTTCTTCATATAGGCGCTTGTGACCTCTTCCGAGTAATCCGGCGATCGCCAGCCCTGTTCGGCCACAACGATGTCACCAAAACGGATGCTGAGCAGGTCACGATCCGCCTTTGCGCCAGATTTTCCAACCGCCATCACAACGCGACCCCAGTTGGCATCTTCACCCGCAATGGCCGTTTTCACCAGTGGTGAATTCGCGATGGCCATAGCAACCTTGCGCGCATCGGCGTCATCGGCAGCCCCGGTCACGTCCACGGTGACAAATTTTGTCGCGCCTTCGCCGTCACGGACAACCTGCAACGCAAGATCCAGCATGACATCGTGCATCGCCTGCGTGAAAACCGCGTTTCCGGTTACATCGACACCGGATGTGCCAGTCGCCGCGGCAATCAAGCTGTCAGATGTTGATGTATCGCTGTCGACAGTGATGCAATTGAACGTCTTGTCGTTCTGCGTACTGATGATTGCTTGCAGATCAGTCTGGCTGATTTTGGCATCGGTGAAGATATAGACCAACATTGTTGCCATGTCGGGGGCGATCATACCTGAACCCTTGGCAATACCGGCGATATTCACCTGTTTGCCGTCGATCGTGATCGTCGCGCTTGCCCCTTTGGGAAAAGTGTCGGTGGTCATGATGGCGCGCGCCGCATCCGCGATTTTGTTGGCAGCTTGATCGGCAAGCAGTTCTGCGATTTTCGCGGTGATCCGATCATGGGGAAGCCGTTCACCAATCACGCCGGTCGATGACGAGAAAACCCGGCTTGGGGGTGCGCCAACCGCCGCGGCAACAGCGGCACTGATCGCGGCGACGCTGTCGTCACCGTGACGCCCGGTAAAGGCATTCGAGTTGCCGGAGTTCACGATAATCGCGGCCTTGCCGCTTGGGTCACCCCCCAATTTGGCCTGACAATCCAGGACACAGGCCGATCGTGTGGCTGACCGCGTGAAGACTCCGGCGATTGCGGTGCCTTCCTGCAAAACAGCGAGCATGACATCGGTGCGCCCTGCATAGCGCACGCCCGCCGCTGCCGATGCAAAGGTAACACCTGCGATTTCAGGAAGATCTGGAAATTCGGCAGGGGCAAGTGGGGAAATGGTCATAGGTATTAGTCCAACAATTCGAGAGCGTTGATCAGGTTGGGATCAAACTGGCCATCTTCGGGTTTCGTAATATCCTGTTTTTCGGCCAGTTCACCCAAGTAGGCGGTGATAGCGGCCTCTTGCAGTTCAGAGGTCAACTGAGGGGTCATTTCGTCGAGCGTTGGCAAGGCCTGCACGCGCTGTTCAAGCAGCGTGGCAAGGTGCCAGCCGAATTGCGTTTCAAAAGGCTCGGATACTTCGTTAACCTCTAGGCTGGTGATTGCGTCTTCGAATTCGGGGACCATGGCACCCTTGCCGAACCATCCCAAATCACCACCCGTTGGACCTGTCGGGCCAGTTGACACATCGCGCGCCACATCCGCAAACTCTGCGCCCTCGTCGATGCGGACCTTTGCCGCTGCGGCCTCTTCTTCGGTTTCCACCAACAAATGCGCGGCGTGGAATTCAAGAACGTCTTCTGCGTCAGCAAAGCGTTCGTCATAAGCCGCCTGGATCATTTCGGGGGTGACAGATGTTTCGGCGATTTCCGTGATGACCGCGTCCGCGCGCAGCGAACGTTCTTCGTTTTTCAGCGTCAACGTAATCCCTGCAGGGACGTCCACCAATTCATCGGCTAGCAACTGCTGTTGGATAAGCTGGTCAACGAGACCCGGAAACAACATTTCATTTGGAAGCTGGGCATACTGTTGCGGTAGCAGTGTGCGGGCGATGATCAGCTCACCCAAGGTGATTTCAGTATCACCGACTGTCGCGACTACGGTCTCTGCGGTTGCATCTTGCGCAACTGCTGCACCAGTCAGCGAAAGCGAAAGGGCGGTAGCCCCTAAAAATGTGACATGTTTCAACATAAAACGATCCCTTGATAGGCCACGCTGGTGCGTGGCGTTGACACTGCATATCCGGCCCCTTACATCCCTAAGATGCCTCGAGGGGGCTGGTCTTGGTCCTTTGTATGTGGCCAGTCACGGGCCTACAAGCGACCTCCTCTCAAAATGATGTCAGACAGGCGCGGATGCGCCTCCGGAGTGAATATGCTGGGTATCGGAACGATCGCCAAAAAGGTCTTTGGCACAGCGAATGACCGCAAAGTCAAAGCCATCCGTCCTTTGATCGAAAAGATCAATGCGCTGGAAACCGAGTTCGCGGCGCTGTCCGACGAGGGCATAAAGCAAAAGACCGAAGAGTTCGCAAAGCGCGCGATGGGCGGCGAGAGCCTTGATGCGCTATTGCCAGAGGCATTTGCCAACTGCCGCGAGGGCGCTAAACGTGCCTTGGGACTACGCGCCTTTGATACGCAGCTGATGGGTGGTATTTTCCTTCACCAAGGGAATATCGCAGAAATGAAAACCGGCGAGGGGAAAACCCTTGTTGCGACATTCCCGGCGTACCTGAATGCCCTGACGGGCAAGGGCGTGCATATTGTCACCGTCAACGATTATCTGGCCAGCCGCGATGCGGAATGGATGAGCAAAGTCTATTCCTTCTTGGGGCTGACAACCGGTGTCGTGGTTCCCAACCAGCCTGATGCCGACAAAAAAGCCGCTTACGCCTGTGATGTGACGTACGCGACCAACAACGAGCTTGGTTTTGATTATCTGCGCGACAACATGAAATCTGAACTGTCCCAGATGTATCAACGCCCCCACAATTTTGCGATCGTGGACGAGGTTGACAGTATTCTGATCGACGAGGCCCGCACGCCTCTCATCATTTCTGGCCCGGCGCAAGACCGCAGCGAAATGTACGCGACGATCGATAAAGTTATCCCAGGTATTCTGCCCGAACATTATACCTTGGACGAAAAAAGCCGTCAGGTGACGTTCACCGAAGACGGCAACGATTTTCTGGAACAGCAACTGTCTGCATCCGGATTGCTGCCAGAAGGGCAAACGCTGTACGACCCCGAAAGTGCAAGCTTGGTCCATCACGTGAACCAAGCCTTGCGGGCGCATAAACTGTTCACGAAGGACGACAATTACATCGTGCGCAATGGTGAGGTCGTGCTGATCGACGAATTCACTGGTCGCATGATGGAGGGTCGCCGCCTGTCTGACGGCCTGCACCAAGCCATCGAAGCCAAGGAAAACGTGGCTATTAAGCCCGAGAACGTTACCCTTGCGTCTGTGACCTTCCAAAACTATTTCCGCCTTTATCAGAAACTTGCCGGCATGACCGGAACAGCGACTACCGAAGCCGAAGAATTTCTGGAAATCTACAACCTTGGCGTTGTCGAAGTCCCGACAAACCGGCCTGTCGCGCGCGTTGATGAGCACGACCAAGTTTACCGCACATCGAAAGAAAAATTCGAAGGCGTGGTAAAGGAAATCAAAGCAGCGCACGCAACGGGCCAACCTATTTTGGTTGGGACCACGTCGATCGAAAAGTCCGAAGCGCTGGCGACATTGTTGCGCGCAGAGGATATAAAATTTAACGTCTTGAACGCACGTCAACACGAAAAAGAAGCGCAGATCATTGCTGACGCGGGCAAGATGAATGCGGTCACGATTGCCACAAACATGGCAGGTCGCGGGACCGATATTAAATTGGGCGGCAACGTCGAAATGAAGATCATGCACGCGATTTCGGCCAGCCCAGACGGGGATCACGCCGTGATCCGCGCCCGGATCGAAGCCGAACATGCGGCGGATGAGCAGGCCGTGAAGGATGCCGGGGGGCTGTTTGTTCTGGCGACAGAACGCCATGAAAGCAGACGGATCGACAACCAGTTGCGCGGTCGGTCGGGCCGTCAGGGTGATCCGGGGCGGTCGTCATTTTTTCTGTCGCTTGAAGACGATCTGATGCGGATCTTTGGTTCAGAGCGTCTGGAAAAGGTACTGTCTGGCCTTGGCATGAAAGAGGGCGAAGCGATTGTGCACCCATGGGTGAACAAATCACTTGAGCGCGCGCAGGCCAAAGTCGAAGCACGCAACTTTGATACCCGTAAGCAGTTGCTGAAGTATGACGACGTGATGAACGACCAGCGCAAAGCGATCTTTTCGCAGCGCCGTGAAATCATGGAGGCCAGTGACCTGTCCGAGGTCGTTAAGGACATGCGCGATCAGGTCATTGAAGACATCGTCGTGACCTACATGCCGCCAAAAAGCTATGCTGATCAGTGGGATACCGCTGGTTTGTCGGATGCGGTGCGCGACCAGCTTGGGCTTGACTTGCCCATCGTTGACTGGGCAGCGGAAGAAGGCGTTGACGATGGCGATATCATCGAGCGGATCGAGAACGCCGCCGACGCGTATATGGATGAAAAGACCGAAAGCTTTGGCGCAGACACCATGCGACGTGTTGAAAAGCAATTTTTGCTACAAACCATTGACGGAAAATGGCGTGAACACCTTATGACGTTGAACGATTTGCGTTCAGTGGTGGGTTTCCGTGGTTATGCGCAGCGTGACCCGTTGAACGAATACAAAACCGAAGGTTTCCAGCTGTTCGAAAGCCTGCTGGATGGGCTGCGTGTTGACGTTACCAAGCAGCTTGCCCGGATTCGTCCGATGACGAAAGAAGAGCAAGAGCAGATGATTGCGCAGGCTGTGCAGCAACAAAAAGCGGCCGCACAACAGGATGCTACGCCAGTCGAAAGCGCGGGTTCCGCCCGCCCTGGATTTGATGAAAACGACCCACAAACTTGGGGTAACCCGGCGCGCAATGATGCCTGTCCGTGTGGGTCTGGTCAGAAATTCAAACACTGCCATGGACGCATAGTATAAAATCGCGCTTAATCACGCTGTAAGATATTTGGGACCACAGCGTGATTAAGCAATGGATACATTCATGTCCCGCATGAAAACGATCAAGACGGTCTTGTTCACATTCGCTGTGGCGTTGGGGACGGGTTTTCTAGTGCAGTCGACGGATCGCCCGGCGGCAAATCAATCCTCAACTGAACGACTACCACTGACCGTTCCGCGCGCGGTCACGGTTGTGACGAGCACGCATACGCAGTCTCTTTTCGGGTTCAGCAATGACACCCACTCACCAACTGATCATACGTCTGACCTGAGATCGGGAACCGAGATCGTTGGTGCGCATATCGACACGCTAACGCCAGACCTCGGGATACTCGCTGATACACCGGTCAATGACGACCCTTGCAAGGTGACGGCGTCGGCGGTCACGGCGCCTGCAGCCATGATTGTGTTGACGGTAAGGACACCTTGTTTGAACAGGGCGGCATTTGATATAATGCACGCAGGTTTGCGGTTTTCGGCGTCAACAGATCGCGACGGCGCGGCGCAGGTCGTGTTACCTGCATTAACTGTCGATGCTAAAATATCTGTTGTGTTCAATAACGTCGAACGCGCCACGCTGACCGTCAATATACCCGATGCTGCTGCATATGATCGTATGATCCTGCAATGGCGCGGCGCAAATAATTTTCAGCTTCATGTGTTGGAAGGTGATGCGAAATTTGGCGATCAAGGGCATATTTGGTCAGGGTCCGTGCACACTGCTGACTTTGCCGTGCTTGGTCAGCATGGGTACGTGCTAAAACAGGGTGGTATGTTCGGTGATGTTCCCTATCAAGCAGAGGTCTATACCTTTCCTGTTCGCGTTATGGGGCACGACCTGGCTGTAAAAACACAGATTGGTGCCATTATTACCCCCGACAACTGCGATCGATCTTTCGATGTTCAATTGATCACATCGACCGCAGGCATTCTGCGCCCCCCCTTTGTTCACAGCGTCAATACCCCTAATTGCGATGCTACGGGTCAATTTCAGATGTTAACCGACGCTTTGACTCATTAGTTTGACATCGTCTGCTAATGGGCCGGATCGAATAGGCCCTGAGCCCGAAAGCTAACTTCGCAGGATTTGCCGATAATCAGGTGATCATGTACCGTGATCCCCAACGCCTTTGCCGCTTTGTCGATTTGATCGGTCATCTGGATGTCGGCCTGCGATGGCGTCGGGTCGCCGGATGGATGGTTGTGTACCAAAATGATCGCGGCTGCATTCAATTCAAGGGCGCGTTTGACAACTTCACGGGGATAGACAGGCACATGATCAACTGTGCCTTTGCCTTGCTCTTCGTCCGCGATGATCACGTTCTTAGTGTCCAGAAAAAGAATGCGGAATTGTTCAGTATCGCGGTGGGCCATTGTGGTATGGCAATAGTCTAAAAGGGCGTCCCAGCTCGATACGACATGGCGTTGCATTACCTTGGCGCGGGCCAACCTGTGCGCCGCCGCCTCGACGATCTTCAGTTCAAGTGCGACGGCCTCGCCTACGCCTGATACCTGCTGCAATTTATAAATGGGCGCTGACAGAACCCGGTTATAGTCACCGAATATTTCAATCAGTTGGCGCGCCAAAGGTTTAACATCTTGGCGCGGGATTGCTCTGAACAGGACAAGTTCAAGTAGTTCGTAGTCAGGGATCGCCTGCGCCCCACCCGCCAAAAACCGTTCGCGCAATCGTTTGCGATGGTCGCGCAAATAAGATGGCGCACGATCAGATGCCATCGGCATAGCCTGTGCGACATCATCAAGGTCAGAGAAAAGAGAGCGGGATTCGGAAAATTGCGACATCATTTGAATGTCGTGCCAAGTGGGTTAAAAAGACGTAAATATTCGATGATATCCCGGGTACAACCCGGGATATCATCCTTTAGCCCTTCATCGAATCCCAAAAGCTTTTGACTGACTTAAAGAAGGTCGACCCTTGCGGGTTATTATCTTCGCTCAGTTGATCAAATTCTTTAAGGATTTCGCGTTGACGGGCCGTCAGTTTGACGGGCGTTTCCACCGCGAGTTCGATCAGCATATCACCGGCGCCGCCGCCACGCAGGGCAGGCATACCTTTTCCACGCAAACGCATCTGGCGACCAGTTTGCGACCCTTCCAATATCTTTACGCGACTGCGACCACCGTCAATGGTGGGCACTTCGATCTCTCCACCAAGGGCGGCAGTCGAGATAGAAACAGGCACGCGACAGAAAAGGGTTGGGCCGTCGCGTTCGAACAGGGCGTGATCCTTGACCTCGATAAAGATATACAGATCGCCTGTTGGTCCGCCGCGCATTCCGGCTTCGCCTTCACCGGCAAGCCGAATACGGGTGCCCGTTTCAACGCCGGCCGGAATGTTGACCGACAGCGACTTCTCTTTTTCGACGCGCCCTTGGCCGTGGCAGGATTTGCAGGGGTTTTTTATGGTTTGGCCCATGCCAGAACAGGTCGGACAGGTGCGTTCAACGGTAAAGAAACCCTGTTGCGCACGCACCTTACCCATACCCGCACAGGTCGGGCAGGTTTGCGGTTCTGAACCGCCTTCGGCCCCGGTGCCGTTGCACGAACCACAGCTGACCGCAGTCGGCACGGTGATCGTTTTCTTCAGGCCTGCATATGCGTCTTCAAGATTGATGCGGAGGTTATAGCGCAGGTCGTTGCCCCGCTGCGCGCCACTGCGGCGTGCACCACCGCGCCCACCGCCCATAAAGTCACCAAACAGGTCGTCGAACACATCGGAAAAGGCGCTTCCGAAATCGCCTTGACCGCCGCGCGGTCCGCCGCCGCCCATGCCATGTTCAAATGCTGCATGACCATAACGGTCATAGGCGGCCTTTTTGGTTTCGTCTTTCAGAACCTCATAGGCCTCGTTTGCTTCTTTAAACTTGGCTTCTGCGGTTGGGTCATCGACGTTGCGGTCTGGGTGTAGCTCTTTCGCTTTTTGGCGATAACCTTTTTTGATGGCAGCTGCGTCGGCACCTTTCGCGATACCAAGCACTTCATAATAGTCACGTTTTGCCATAGTAAATTTTTCCCTTAGGAAAGGAAAAGACCGACCCGGTGTTGGGCCGGTCTTCGTTCCTAGACGCGCGTTAGCTTATTTGCCACGCTTGTTTTCATCCAGATCTTCGAAGTCGGCATCAAGGATGTCGTCTTCGTCAGCGGCACGCGCTTCTGGTTCTGCATCGCCTGCTTCTTCCTGGCTGGCCTTGTAGATGGCTTCACCAAGCTTCATTGCCGATTCAGTCACGTTCTGGATGCCGGACTTGATCTTGTCAGGGTTGTCGCCTTCCAATTCGTCCTTCAGCGCTGCAATCGCAAGTTCAATTGCTTCGATCGTCGTCGGATCAACCTTATCGGCATGCTCTTCCATCGACTTTTCGGTCGAGTGGATCAGGCTTTCCGCTTGGTTTTTCGCTTCGATCAGCTCTTTACGGGCTTTATCGGCTTCGGCGTTTTCTTCCGCGTCACGGACCATTGCTTCGATGTCTGCGTCGGACAGACCACCGGAAGCTTGGATCGTGATCTTCTGCTCTTTTCCAGTGCCTTTGTCTTTCGCGCCGACTTCGACGATGCCGTTGGCGTCAATGTCAAAGGTGACTTCGATCTGCGGCATCCCGCGTGGCGCTGGTGGAATGTTTTCAAGGTTGAACTGGCCCAACATTTTGTTGTCGGCAGCCATTTCACGTTCCCCTTGAAACACGCGCAACGTCACGGCGTTTTGGTTGTCTTCGGCGGTCGAGAAGACCTGAGATTTCTTCGTTGGGATCGTTGTGTTGCGATCGATCAGGCGTGTGAACACACCGCCAAGCGTTTCGATACCCAACGACAGCGGGGTAACGTCAAGCAGAACAACGTCTTTAACGTCGCCTTGCAGAACACCCGCCTGAATTGCGGCACCCATCGCAACAACTTCATCCGGGTTCACGCCCTGATGCGGTTCTTTGCCGAAGAATTTGCTGACTTCTTCTTTGACCTTAGGCATCCGTGTCATACCACCGACCAACACGACTTCGTCGATGTCGGATGTGGACAGACCGGCGTCTTTCAACGCGGCCTGACAAGGCTTCATCGAAGCTTTGATCAGATCCCCAACAAGGCTTTCCAGCTTGGCACGTGTCAATTTCATAACCATGTGCAGCGGCTGACCATTCGCGCCCATCGAGATGAACGGCTGGTTGATTTCCGTGCTGGACGAAGACGACAGTTCGATCTTTGCTTTTTCTGCAGCTTCTTTCAGACGCTGCAACGCCATCTTATCTTTGGTCAGATCGACAGAGTTCTCTTTTTTGAACTCATCGGCCAGATAGTTTACGATCCGCATGTCAAAGTCTTCACCACCCAGGAACGTATCCCCGTTGGTGGATTTGACTTCGAACAGGCCGTCGTCGATTTCCAGAATGGTCACATCGAATGTACCGCCGCCAAGGTCATAGACCGCGATGGTTTTGGCATCTTTTTTATCAAGACCGTAAGCCAGCGCAGCCGCTGTCGGTTCGTTGATGATGCGAAGCACCTCAAGGCCAGCGATTTTACCGGCGTCTTTGGTGGCCTGACGCTGTGCATCGTTAAAGTACGCAGGAACCGTGATGACGGCCTGTGTCACTTCTTCGCCAAGGTAGCTTTCGGCGGTTTCTTTCATCTTGCCAAGGATGAAGGCAGAGATCTGGCTAGGCGAATATTTTTCACCTTTGGCTTCGACCCATGCGTCGCCGTTGCCGCCATTGACGATCTCAAATGGCATGTTCTTTTTCTCTTTGGCGAGGTCTTTGTCGTCAAACCGACGACCGATCAGACGCTTCACAGCAAAGATCGTGTTTTCGGGGTTGGTGACGGCCTGACGTTTGGCAGGCTGACCGACAAGACGTTCGTCGTCGGTAAATGCAACGATAGATGGCGTTGTGCGCGCACCCTCGGCGTTTTCAATCACACGTGGTTTAGAGCCATCCATGATGGCAATACAGGAGTTGGTCGTTCCCAGGTCGATACCAATAACTTTGGCCATTTCAAATCCCTCTACGCTAGGCGGTTTGAGTAGCGCGAACCCGTTTCGGCACCCGCGCCAGTTTCAGTCGTCTGATCAGGGGGAAGCCCCCAAACATTTGATCTAGGCGTATATAGGGGCGCGTAATCGGGCCTGCAACCGCAGTATCGCGAACAAATTTGCAAAAAACTTGAATCTTTTGGCGCAAGTGCGGTCTAAACCGCCAGTCACGAAGTCCGAACCTGCAACTGATTTCTTACTTACCTGCCGACCAACTCGCCGAGACATATTGACGGGTATAATATTCGCCCATCATTCCAATGAAAATCAGCACAATGGATACTTGCAGCGCGTAGTCGATGGATGTGACCCGCGGGGTATAATGCAAGAAAACAAAACCTTTATTCTGATCAATGATATGGAACAACGGGTTCCAAGAGAACAGTGCAATCATATTTGATGGCAGCGTGTTCACCAGAAACATCTTGCCAGACGCAATCATATTAGCGCGTCGATACAGATTTGAGGCGACAGTTGTGAATTTTGGAAACCATGGATTGAGGGCCGCAAAGATAAGGCCAACGCCCAGCCCCGAAAACCATGCTAAAATCAACATCCCCATCGCACCGATCGGGTTGTCGATCGTAATCGGTGTAAAGGCGAGGTGATAAATCCCCAAAATTACAATAATTGCGAAGACTTGTTTATACAGCGATGCCAACGCGGCTGAAGTGATTGAAATAATCGTGTTCATCGGTGCGTGCTGCATCATCGAACCAAGCGAGTTAGCCGCGCCTTGGGTGCTGCTCACGGCCTGAATATGCGTGCGGAACAGAAACACCCCTGACATCACGTAAAGCAGAAAATCGCCGCGGATCGGCGAGCTTTTCAGCCCGATAAGCAAATACATTGCCAAAAACATCGCGATCATCACCAGGCTTTGCACGATATTCAGCATGATACCGATAATGGCGTTGGTGTTACCGCCACGCACGCTGCGCACTGTGACGTAATAAATTACTTCGAGTGTGCTGAAAAAGCTTTGGGTTGTGTTAGCGTTCCTGCGAGTCTGGAGCATGATGTGCCTTTATGGCTATTTGTGGTTGCCAGAGTTCGGATCTGCTATGAAAGCCTTGCCGATAGGACAATGAGCACTCATAACCTCCGCAACGTAATTTTTCAATAAACAGGATAGCCAAGTATGAACTATGAGAAACTGACCCAGGAAATGCGCCGATTGGCGCTGTTGGCTGGCGATAAGATCATGGAGATATATGCCGCTGATGACTTTGACGTCCGCGCCAAAAGCGACCAAAGCCCCGTCACGGCCGCTGACGAAGCCGCAGACGCAATCATCAGCGCGGGGCTGCGGGCAGCGTTTCCTGATGTTCCGCTTGTGACGGAAGAGCAGTCAGCATCACATGGCCAGTCCGTCAGCACATTCCTGATCGTTGATCCCTTGGATGGCACGAAGGAATTTATCCAGCGTCGTGGCGATTTTACCGTCAATATCGCCTATGTACTTGATGGTGTGCCTGTGCGCGGTGTTGTTTACGCCCCGGCAAAAGGGCGCCTGTTCTACACGCAAGCCGACGGACAATCGGTCGAGGAGTTAGGCGATTTCGCGAAGGATAAAGTTGGCGAAACAGAGCCGATTTCTGTGTCGCGCCCGGACAATAACGCATTGCTTGTCGTCGCATCAAAATCGCACCGGGATCAGGCAACCGATGATTACATCAATAATTACAGCGTCAAAGACATGAAAAGCGCGGGGTCATCCCTAAAGTTTTGCTTGGTCGCGACCGGCGAGGCGGACCTATATCCGCGTCTTGGACGTACGATGGAATGGGACACAGCCGCGGGACATGCCGTGTTAACGGGTGCAGGCGGACAAGTCGTGCGTTTCGACAATCATAAGCCGCTGACCTACGGCAAGCCCGACTTTGCGAACCCATTCTTTATTGCGCTATCCCCCGACGTTGTATTGGAAAAAGTTTAGTGTCAGTTGTTATCATTATTCCCGCGCGCTACGCGTCAACGCGGTATCCGGGAAAACCACTGGTCACATTGCGTGGATCTGATGGAGAAGCGAAATCGCTCATTCGCCGGTCGTGGGATGCTGCGATGCAGGTTAACGGTGTGGACCGGATTGTTGTCGCAACCGATGACGAAAGAATTGCAGATGCTGCGCGTGCGTTTGGTGCAGAGGTTGTGATGACGTCGACCGGTTGTCAGAACGGGACCGAACGCTGTGCCGAAGCGTTGCGCAGTTTGGGTGATGACTATGAAATTGTCGTCAATTTGCAAGGCGATGCACCGCTGACACCGGCATGGTTTATCGAGGATCTTATCGCTGGCTTGCGCGCCCATCCTGACGCTGATGTTGCAACACCTGTTTTGCGCACTGAAGGGCGGGCGCTGAATGGTCTCCTCGAAGATCGTCGGGCTGGTCGTGTCGGTGGCACGACGGCTGTTTTCGGGGCTGACCACAACGCGCTATACTTTTCGAAAGAGGTTATTCCATATACCGGAAAAACCTACGCAGATGCCGATGAAACACCTGTGTTTCACCATGTCGGCGTCTATGCTTATCGGCCCACTGCATTGACTGCGTATGCCGAATGGCCCGCGGGCCCGCTTGAACAGCTGGAAGGATTGGAGCAATTGCGTTTCTTGGAACGCGGTACGCCCATGTTGTGCGTCGAGGTTGCTGCAAAAGGTCGCCAGTTTTGGGAACTGAACAACCCAGAAGACGTTCCGCGTATCGAGGCAATGCTGGCCGAGATGGGACAGCCTTAAACTTGTCTGAAACTTATGTCAGAACACGCTAAATATCTGCAGATGAAAGACTGAAAAATGACAAGAAAAGTGACCAAGGCGATTTTCCCTGTTGCGGGACTCGGCACCCGGTTCTTGCCTGCTACCAAATCCGTGCCCAAAGAAATCATGACTTTGGTCGATCGTCCTTTGATTCAATATGCGATCGACGAGGCCCGTGCGGCTGGGATTGAAGACTTTATTTTCGTGACCGCCCGTGGGAAATCCGCGCTTGAAGATTACTTTGACCATTCACCCGAACTGGAAAGTTCATTGCGTGATGCAGGTAAGACCGAATTACTAGACATTCTGCAAAGCACCAACATGGAAAGCGGTGCAATTGCTTATATTCGCCAGCACAAAGCTTTGGGTTTAGGCCATGCTGTTTCTTGTGCCAGCAAGCTGATTGGCGATGAACCTTTTGCGGTCATCCTGCCCGACGATGTTATCGCGGCAGAAAAACCGTGTTTGCAACAGATGGTTGAAGCCTACGAAGAAACCGGCGGTGCAATGGTCGCCGCGATGGAGGTCACGCCGGAACGAACCTCCGCTTATGGTGTACTGGATGTGGCTGGGCGGAACGATCGCATTTTGAACGTCCAAGGTATGGTCGAGAAACCGGCATTTGGGACTGCGCCGTCGAACTATGCGGTTATTGGTCGCTATATTCTGACCCCGAAAGTCATGCAAAACTTTGCAGAAATCGGACGTGGCGCTGGCGGCGAAATTCAGTTGACTGACGCCATCGCGCATGAACTGACCGCCGGGCGAGAGATCTTTGGCTACTTGTTTGACGGTGAACGGTTCGACTGTGGATCAAAAGCGGGCTTCTTACAGGCGACGGTTGCTTTTGCGCTTAGTCGTTCCGATCTTCGTGATGAACTTTCTTCGTTTTTGAGTCAGCTCAAACTGAACTCCTAAGGCAGGTTGGCTTGGCAGCACGAGATCTTTGGCTGACCTATCGTTTGCGCTGGAAACGACGCCGTATTCTATGGCGAATCTGGCGCAAACGGGGGCAAATCGCGAACCTAGTCGACCGCACAGATCTGATCCAACCCAACACGATTCTGGGCTTTGTGACGGTTCGCAATGAAATGCTGCGCCTTCCACATTTTTTGGAACATTATCGCAAGCTGGGGGTGGGGCATTTCCTGTTTGTCGACAATGACAGCAACGATGGCACCGTCGATTTTCTAAAGTCCCAGCCTGATGTGTCGCTTTGGCACAGCGCGCATAGCTATAAGTTGTCGCGCTTTGGTATGGATTGGCTGGGCTTGTTACAGTGGCGCTTTGGGCATGGACACTGGTGCCTGACTGTCGACGCGGATGAATTGCTAGTATATCCAAATTGCGACAGCCGTGACCTGCATGCGCTGACAACATACCTTGATGGCCAAAGCATTGCTGCCTTCGGGGCGCTCATGCTGGATCTCTACCCGAAAGGGTCTGTGACCGCGCCGTCGTTTCAACCTGGAGATAACCCGCTTTCCCTGCTGGAATGGTTCGACCCTACAGGTTACCGCGATCAAATTCATCCCGTTTTTGGGAATCATTGGATTCAGGGCGGGGTAAGGGACCGGGTGTTTTTCCCCGACGACCCAAGACGCGCCCCCACACTGAATAAAACACCGTTGGTCAAATGGCACTGGCGGCATGTTTACGTGACTTCAACCCACCACATGCTCCCGCGGAGACTGAACAACGTCTTTGACTGGCCCGATCGCAAGAAACTCACTGGTGCGCTGTTGCACACAAAATTCCTGCCCGATATTGCACAAAGATCAAAAGAAGAGATGGTGCGCCTTCAACATTTTGAAAATAGTGGTCTGTATGAACAGTACTATCAAAAATTGATAGCTGGCCCAGACCTTTGGTGTGATACGTCGCAGCGGTACGAGGCGTGGCACCAACTGCATGCGTTGGGGTTGCTGTCAGGCGGCAGCTGGGATGTTTAGTACGGTTTAGCCTTGTGGAGGGGTTTGAAGGGGTTGGGATTTTGGACGTCATATCGTCTTCGGCTAAAGCGTAAGCGACTACAGTTGCGTGCGCTGCACAAGCGTCGCGAATTGACCGTACAGCAGGACCGCACTGGCCAGATTAAGCCGGGTGACATTTTGCTATTTTGTGCGTGTCGTAACGAAGCTGTCCGATTGCCGTATTTCTTGCAATACTACCGGGATCTTGGGGTCCATCATTTTTTCTTTGTTGATAATGACAGTGATGATGATGGTGCAGCCTATCTTTCGCAACAGCCGGATGTATCGCTTTGGACAACGGGTGCACCCTACGGGCAGTCCCGATACGGCATGGATTGGTTAACCCACCTACAAGCAAAATATGCACACGATCATTGGGCGCTCACGGTCGATGTCGATGAATTCTTTGTTTATCCGTTTTGTGATACGCGCCCCATTGCAGCATTGGCAGATTGGTTGGATGCATCCGAGGTTCGTTCTTTTGGTGCAATGCTGCTGGATATGTACCCCAAGGGCAGGGTAAGCGCCCCGCTGTATCGTGCCGGGGAAAATCCGTTTTCGGTGCTGAATTGGTTTGATCCGGGCAACTATATCATTACGCGCAATCCGCTTTATCAAAATCTGTGGATTCAGGGTGGACCAAGAGCGCGGGCTTTCTTTGCGAACAAACCGAAACAGGCGCCAGCGCTGAACAAAATCCCCTTTGTGAAATGGCAACGCGGTTACGCCTATGTCAGTTCGACCCATATGGTGCTGCCGCGCGGCCTTAACTTAGTTTACGATCAAAGTGGTGGCGAAAAAACGTCCGGGATACTTCTCCATGCCAAATTTACGAATGCCTTTGGTCAACGTGCACCCGAGGAGGCAAGGCGCGGCGAACATTACGACGCTGCACGTGAATATAAGTTCTACGATCCAAATATCGATTTATGGTGTGAATGGAGCGAGCAATATATCAACTGGCGTCAACTTGATGAGTTGGGATTGATGTCAAAGGGAAACTGGGCATGACCGTAGGCGTCGTCATACTTGTGCATGATGACTTTGATCGTGCAGAACTTGTGATCCGTCTCTGGGTTGCAGGTGAATGTCCTGTGATCGTGCATGTTGACCGCAGTGTCGACGACCAGACTTTTGATGCATTTGTAAAATCCTTGGATGACCTTGATCATGTGCGTTTCAGTAAACGACACCGCTGTGCTTGGGGGACGTGGGGGTTGGTCGCGGCAACGCTGGATGCGGCAACGCTGTTGCTGCGCGACTTTTCAGCGGTTCGCCATGTCTATTTGGCGTCAGGATCCTGCCTTCCTTTGCGCCCGATCTCTGAGCTGCGCGCCTTTTTGGATGCAAGCCCGACCACCGACTTCATCGAAAGCGCAACGACCGCAGATGTGCCATGGACTGTTGGCGGTTTGGACCGAGAGCGCTTTACGCTAAGATTTCCGTTGTCTTGGAAAACGCACCGACGGCTATTTGATGGCTATGTCAGGTTGCAGCGCAGAATAGGTGTAAGCCGCCAGATACCGGAAGGTTTGGTGCCGCATATGGGATCGCAGTGGTGGTGCCTCACGCGGGACACCATCAGTGCGATTTTGAACGACCCGAGGCGGCCTATCTACGACAGGTATTTTAAACGTGTTTGGATACCTGATGAAAGCTATTTTCAGACGTTGTCGCGGCTGCATGGAAAAGAAATCCAAAGCAGATCACTGACCTTGGCCAAGTTCGACTATCATGGAAAACCACATATTTTTTACGACGACCATGCGGAAATTTTGCGTCGCTCAGGTAGCTTTGTAGCAAGAAAGATTTGGCGGGACGCGAATACACTTTACCAAAGTTTTCCGCGCGCATCCGATCCGGGCAGCCTGAATACCATACCCAATACAAATACGGTCGACCGTATTTTCGGCAAAGCGCGCGAGCGCAGGGCGCACGGACGTCCCGGACTTTATATGCAAAGCCGGTTCCCCAGTTCTACTCATGCAAACGGCATTTCAGCGGCACCCTATACCGTCGTGCAGGGGTTTGATGATGTCTTTCCCAACTTCTCAGGCTGGTTAGCGCAAGAAACACCTGCCCAAGTGCATGGTCATCTATTTGGACAAGATAAGGCCCATTTCTCTGGGGGCGCCGCGATTTATCGGGGCGGCTTAAGCGATGTGGCGCGTCTGCGCGATTACAACGCCGAGGGTTTTCTGAAGACGCTGATCTGGAACGGTCGGGAGAACCGACAGTGTTTTCAATTCGGGCCTGCTGACGCGCAACGCATCAGCGGTATGTTGACCCAGGACACGAATGCTCGCCTTTGGATTATCTCGGGGGCATGGGCTATTCCGCTTTTCATGTCGGGCCGCAGTGCCGCCGAAGTGCGCACGGAAGCTGGGCGATTGCAGCGCCGTGAACACCGTTTCTTGAAAAGCGTTACGAGCCCGCAGACACGCGCACGGGTGAGGTTGTATACTTTGGCCGAATTTCTTGAACAACCTTTGGATATTATGCAGGGACTTATTGATGAAATGGCTGGCCACCGCGCCCGAGAATTGACATCGTTGCCTGAAATGCACAATTTTGACGGTCTGCCGCGCTTTCTTCAGGAACTCAAGAATCACGGAATGCATCCGTTTTTGACCGGCGATTTGTCTGCCTTGCCCGCTGCGCAACCGGCACGCATCGCTGCACCAAAAACTTATGTGGCGACCCGCAAATGACGCGCTTTGATTACTTTGTCGTGTTGGCCGGCATGCGCACCGGGTCTAATTTCCTTGAGGCAAATATTAACGCGTTGCGCGGCGTGAAGAGTTTGGGAGAAGTATTCAATCCAGGTTTCCTTGGTTATCCCGGCATTGAAACGCTTCTGGGCATGACGTTAGATCAACGCGAAGCAGACCCGCGCGACATGATCGACCGTATCAAATCCGCGGACGAGCTTTGCGGTTTTCGGCTATTTAACGATCACGACCCGCGCGTTTTGGCGATATGTTTAGCTGACCCGCGCTGCGCGAAAATCGTGCTGACGCGTAATCCACTTGATAGCTACATTTCCCTTCAAATTGCCCAAGCGACCGGGCAATGGAAATTGACTAACGCGCCACACGCAAAATCCGTGCAGGTCGGCTTTGACGCTGATGTTTTTGCGGACCACCTTGAAACGACCCAGGCGTTCCACCTTCATATTCAAAACGCGCTGCAAGTTAGCGGACAAACCGCGTTCTATATTGGGTATGAAGATCTGAATGACCTTGCCGTTCTGAATGGGCTTGCCGCGTTTTTGGACACATCGTCGCGTTTGGATAGCATCGACAAAAAACTTAAAAAACAAAACCCGGAGCCGATGGAGCAAAGGGTCACCAACTTTGATCAAATGCAAGACGCGCTGAGCAAGCTTGATCCGTTTTCACTGGCGCGCACGCCCCATTTCGAACCACGTCGCGGGGCAGGTATTCCAACCTATATTGCGGCCAGCAACGCCAGACTTTTGTATATGCCGTTGCGGTCGGGGCCGGATTGGGCCGTCGTCAACTGGATGGCGGCGCTTGAAGGGGGGAAACCGCGCGACCTGCAACGCAAGTTTACCCAAAAAACGCTGCGTGATTGGCAGCAAACACGCGTTGGTCACCGTAGCTTTACTGTTCTGCGCCATCCGATCGCGCGGGCGCATGCGGCGTTCTGCGATCGCATACTCTCAAACGGTGCAGGCAGCTTTGCGGGTGTTCGGGCGTCTTTGCGCAAACAGTTTAAACTGCCAATCCCCGAAGAGGGGATAGGGTTGACGGGTCTTGCTGATTATGATGCCGGACAGCATCGGGATGCTTTTCTGGGGTTCTTGCGATTTTTGCGTGGCAATCTGGCGGGACAAACAAGTTTGCGCATTGATCCATCCTGGGCGGGTCAGCTGACCCTGCTGCAAGGAATGGCCGAATTCAATATTCCGGACATGATCCTGCGCGAAGACAGGCTGGCGCAAGATTTGCGGACACTCGCAGATCAGGTTGGCGTGAACGCGCCACCTGATTTGATACCTTCTGCCCATAATCAACACGGCGTTCTAGGTGCGATCTATGACAAGGCTATCGAAAACGCCGCCCGCGATGCATACGGGCGTGACTATGCTGCATTTGGGTTTGACGATTGGGCCTAGGCTGCCTGTGACGACTGGGCCTCTGTCAAAATCGTATGCAGGGTAGCCGGGTCGCTGTTCGCACGCAGTTTTGCGCAGATGGACGGGTCGCGCAAGGTGCGCGATACCAGTGCTAGCGCCTTCAGGTGGTCGACACCCGACGTCGCGGGCGCGATCAGGCAGAACACCAGATCAACGGGCTGGCGATCCACCGATTCAAAATTAAGCGGCTTTTCAAGTCGCAAGAAAATGCCCTGCACTTTGTCGACACCATTCATGCGCGCATGCGGCAAAGCGATCCCATGACCGACGCCCGTAGGACCAAGGCCCTCACGTTCGATGAGGGCCTCAATGACTTCGGTTGGGTTCAGGCCATAACTACTTTCGGCCAATTCACCAAGATCGTGGAACAGCCGTTTCTTGCTGGTGCAAGAAGAAATTGTCTTCACTGCATCTGACTTCAGAATATGTGCAAGTTGCATCGACCGTTTCTCTCACCAATTTCGCTAGGTTACCCCAGTGATTTTGGGTCAATCCAGCCAATATTTCCGTCGTCACGCCGGTAAACGACATTGATTCCGCTGTGTTTCTCGTTTCGGAAAACAAGTACGGGCGCACTCGCAATTTCCATCTGCATCACCGCTTCGCCGACTGATAACGATGGGATCTTGGTTTCCATCTCTGCGACGATCATTGCGTTTACTGTATCTTCGGCGGCCTCGTCTGACTCGTCTCTCGGTTCGAGGATATAGGACCCAGCATCAGAAAGTTCAACAGGCTGTGATCTACCGGCATGGTGGTCCTTTAGACGACGTTTGTATCGGCGTAGTTGTTTGTCCATTTTTTCGCCGCTGCTGTCGAACGCGGCATAAATTTCTGATGCGCGCCCAGAGGCTTGTGCCGTGAGCCCAGTTGACAGGTGCACAACGGATTCGCAGACATATTCGTGACCAGACTTGGAAAATACGACGTATGCTTCGGTCGGACGGCCAGCATATTTGGCTAAGATTTCGCCAAGCTCGGTTTTTACGTGAGTTTGCAGGGCTTCGCCAATGTCGATCTGCTTACCACTGATTTGATACCGCATCGTTTCTCCTATCTTATGGTTAAAGACACGCATTTTCGCGCTGCTATTGGCAGCGTAATTCCTAGGTGTCTAGTCGCTGGAAAACGATAACCCCTTGATTTCTTTTGGCTTATTTTGTTCGTCCGGTGCAATTGCCGGTTGAACAACGGGAAAGAAAGTCAGGTCTGTCATCCGTTACAGTTGGCGACGAATTGCGCCGAATGTCAACATTTCAGTCGTTAAAGCTGTCAAAGAATCAAATGGCGCGGAAACTATCGCCAAGATAGACCCTGCGGACGTTTTCGTCTGCGATCACTTCGGCGGTTGTCCCGCTCATCAATACGGTGCCGTCATGCAAAATATACGCCCGATCGACGATCTGAAGCGTTTCTTGTACGTTGTGGTCAGTGATCAGAACGCCAATTCCACGGTTTTTAAGATCGGCAACAAGGTGCCGTATTTCACCCACAGCAATCGGATCAACCCCGGCAAAAGGTTCGTCGAGCAGAACATATTTTGGCCCTGCAGCTAAGCACCTTGCGATTTCGACCCTGCGCCGTTCGCCGCCCGAAAGCGCCATGGACGAGGCACGGCGCAAGTGTTCGATTGAAAACTCTGACAAAAGCTCCTCGAGCCGTTCGCGCCGCCGGTGACGATCTTTTTCAGAAATTTCGAGTATCGACATGATGTTGTCTTCGACAGACATCCCACGAAAAATCGACATTTCCTGAGGCAGATACCCAATTCCCAACTGTGCGCGGCGATACATGGGCAAGGTCGTGACCTCGCGTCCGTCGATCATCACCTTGCCGCCCTCGGGGGTTACAAGGCCAGCAATTGCATAAAAGCAGGTGGTTTTTCCCGATCCATTCGGGCCCAACAGTGCGACCACTTCGCCTTGGCCCAGGTGAATGGACACGTCGCGTATCACAAGCCGCTTGCGATAGCTTTTGCGCAAGTTAACGATATGCAGACCCACATTCGGATCCTGCGTTGCGGTATCCATCAGTTGCCGCCTTGTTGCAGTACGGTGCGCACGCGCCCGTCCATTTGCGCCGAACCTGTCGCCACGTTAACCACCATACGTTGCGCAGAAATCGCACTCGCTCCTTGGGTCAGCAGGACATCGCCCGTCAGTGTCAGCAGCCCGGCGATTACGTCGTAATCGGCATTTTGCGCCTCGGCGGCTTCGTCTGCGGTCACAAATGTCACGCCACCCGATGCGATAAGACGGGAAATTTCGCTGGTATCGGCGGCATAAACCACTTCGACGCGTTCAGCGGATAACTTTAGGTCACCTTGGGCGACGATCACCGCGCCCGTGAAAACAGCAGTTCCAGTATCCTGTTCCACCGACAGGCTTTCTGCCGTGACCTCGATGGCGGATGACGTGTCAACTGTTACGCCGCCCAAATCAATATTGGTCTGCGCGTGTGCGACAGTGGTCAAACTTGCCAAAAGCGCGGAAATAATCACAAATTCTCTGAACAATTGTCTGGTTTCCTTGCCTTGGCCACATCTACTTTTGCGGATGGTATATCAGCTTGACGCCATTGGTGAACAGCATCTGTTGGTGCGTGTTGTCCCGCGACAGTTGAAAGGTAACTTTTCCGGCCGTCAGTTCGCCAAATGGTGCATGAATTTCAAGCACACCATCGGACGTGACCAGACCTGTGTCGAGTGCGGCAGTGAGCCCGTTGGTTTCCATTTGGTAACCTGTGGACGTTTCCAGACGCGCGAGACCAAGAAAATGCACGATCTTTTGTGGTCCATTCAGCGCGCCGTTGGTGGCGACTATTTCGATATGGCTTCCGTCGACGTTGTCCATTTGCATGCGGATTTCGTCGATTGAAACGATGCGCGGATCATCACCGCTTGGATAGGCGCTTCGGGCTGAAATGGCGACAATCGCGCCTTCGTTGGTCACACCTGAAAATTGCGGCGCTGTGAGCCGCTGTTCACGCGCAATTTCCGCTACTTCGGATAAATCGATATCGGAAGGCTGATTTTGACCGCGCGCGAACAAAAACAATGTAGAAAGCAAAGCCAGCGCACCGAGCGGCAAGGCGATTTTGGCTAGGTTAACAACTTGTGAATACAGATTATCACCGGCGCCCATCGTCAGATAACACCAGCGCGCAGGCAGTCGTGGATATGTAAAATCCCCGCAACTTTACCCTGACTGTCTGGGCTGATGGCAAACAAACAAGTGATTTTTCGGTCATTCATCACGGCAAGAGCCTCCGCGGCAAGCGTTTCGGGCGCTACCGTCTTTGGGTCCATGGTCATTACTTCGCCCGCAGTGTGGTCAAGCAGTTGGTCCATATGGCGCCGAAGGTCACCATCGGTGACAATGCCAATCAACCGTTCGTCGTCATCAATGACGCCAACCACACCGAACCCTTTTTGACTGATCGTAAGCAGGGTTTCGGACATTGGCGCATCGAATTTTACGATGGGCACACTTTCACCCAAGTGCATCAAATCGGACACTCTTGCGAGTTGCGCCCCTAATTTGCCACCCGGATGAAAGTCGCGAAAGTTTTCCGGGGTAAAATCGCGATGCTCCATCAACGCAACCGCAAGCGCATCACCAAGCGCAAGCGTCATTGTTGTTGATGTGGTTGGCACGACGCCCCGTCCACACGCCTCGCCCAGCTGAGGAAGAACGATGCTTACGTCCGCTTGTTGCAGCAATGTGCTCTCCGCGCGGCTTGCAACGCCGATCATCGGGATGCCGAACCGCCGGGTGTATGTGACCAAATCTGCCAGTTCCGGCGTTTCACCAGAGTTAGACAGGACCAACACAACATCGCCACTGGTCATCATACCCAGATCGCCATGGCTTGCCTCTGCTGGATGAACAAAATGCGCTGGCGTGCCGGTGCTTGCAAAGGTTGCCGCAATTTTACGGGCGATATGTCCGGATTTACCCATGCCGGATACAATCACGCGACCTTTCGCGTTCAACAAAAGCGCAACCGCCTCTGCAAATCCTTCACCCAGCCCGCGTGCGAGCTCTTGAAGTGCGAAGGCTTCGTCGGTGATAACGCGGCGTCCGACGTCCAATACTTTTTCTGAGTTTTCCATTAATGCGAAAAGATATCCATTTCAGGCCACCCCATAAGGTCCAGTTTTGCGCGGTTCGGTAGAAAATCGAAACAGGCTTGTGCGATGTCGGTGCGTCCCTCACGGGCGAGCATGACATCAAATGCGGATTTCAGTTGATGCAGGTAAATAACGTCAGACGCAGCATAGGTCAGTTGCGCGCCCGTTAGGGTTTTTGCACCCCAATCGCTTTGCTGTTGGTATTTGGAAATATCGATACCCAACATGTCGTGTAATAAAACCTTTAGCCCGTGCCGGTCCGTAAACGTGCGCACCAGCTTTGACGCTATTTTTGTACAGTAAACGGGCGCGGTTGTCGCACCAAAAGCGTGATATAGCGCAGCAATATCAAACCTACCATAATGGAATAGTTTAAGAACGTTCGGATTTTCCAACATGGCGCATAGATTTGGCGCCTCTTTTTGCCCTTTCGCGACCTGCACGAAATAGCAGTTCCCGTCCCCGCCCGACAACTGGACAAGGCACAATCGATCGCGATGTGGGTTCAGCCCCATCGTTTCGCAGTCAATTGCAACCATTGGCCCCAGGTCGAGCCCGTCAGGCAGGTCGTATTGATAGAGTTGGTTGGCCATGAGGCGTTCCTTCAAACCGTTCTCTATCAGATACGGCCTGCAACATGAATCCTCAAGCCCGGGTCACAAATTGCACCACGTCTGCACTGATGCTTTGTACCGGTCGTGCGTTCGCTTTTAGCCACTTGCCAAATTCCGCGGCTGGCATCGGTTTGGCATAGCCATAACCCTGACCAACAGCGCAGCCACGACTGTTCAAATGTTGCGCTTGGGCAGCTTCTTCGATCCCTTCAGCGATCACTTGCAGCCCCAGTTCACCTGCCATCGCAAGAATGGCCCGCACGATGCTGTCGGCGGCTGGGTCGGGTAAGGGTGCGACCAAAGAGCGATCGAGCTTAATGCCGTTCAGCGGCAGTTGCGTAAGTTTCGATAGCGACGCATACCCCGTGCCAAAATCGTCCAGCTCCAGGCTGATGCCACATTCCGACAGGCTGTCGATATTGATGGCGGCCATGTCATCCGACCCGTCGATCAGCGTTGTCTCGAGAACTTCGATGACCACCTGATTGGCATTCAAACCTGACTGGTGAAGTTCAAAAAGGAACCGTTCGATCAGGTGAGGGTCCGAAATCGTATCAGGAGCCGCATTCAGAGAAATGCGTGGATCCCATAGGTTTTCACGTTGCCACAGTACCGAATGGGCCATAGCTGTCCGCCAAACAGTGTGGTCAAGGTCAATCATCAGGCCGGCCCTCTCGGCCGCAGGTAGAAACCGATCAGGTGTCAGCATTCCCCGCGTCGGATGCCGCCATCTGGCCAACACCTCTGCCCCGTGAAGCTGCCCGTCTGAAAGTCTGATTTGCGGCTGAAACCATGGTTCGACTTCTCCGCGCTTGATTGCGTCGCCCAGCTCCATTTGCAGTGTCCGCAAACTTTCAAAATCGTCGCGTAGCGACTGTGTAAATTTTTGGGTTTGATGCCCCCCCGCGGTTTTCGCGGCTTTTAACGCGATTCCGGCATTGCCTACGGTGCTCGCAGGATCAAGGTCGTTCGAATCCACCTCGAGATACCCAATGCTCGCGCTGATCGTCAGGCGACGCCCCATAATTTCGAATGGGTCACTGAGCGATGCGCGCACGCGTCGGATCATTTCGACCGCCGGTTCGTCGGTGACGATGACAAATTCATCGCCACCAACACGTGCAACAAGGTTATGGTCGTCAATGCAGCATTTAAGGGTCTCGCCGACTGCGACAAGCAAGGCGTCGCCGTGATCGTGTCCGGCGGTATCGTTCATGGCCTTGAAGTTGTCCAAACCCAAAAACAAAACAGACAATCCGCGACTGTTTCCGTGTTTGTTCATCTGCGCCAGAAAGGCGAAAAGCCGCGCCCTGTTTGGCAGTCCTGTCAATTGGTCCTGATGGGACAGTTGCATCAGTTGCTGATTGGATCGGTTAAGAGCCTCGCGGTTCTCTTGAATCACCTTCGCCAGATGGCGCAATTTTTTGGTTGCCACCCGAAACGTCAGATGGATGGGGAAAAAGATAAATATCGCCTGCCCAAGCAAGCAGATCGTGGCCGCAATCAAGATGAAGCTTTGGGTTCTCGCAAATATACGCGTTTCTGCAGCGGCACTTTGCCTGATCATGTCCGCCGCATCCCGGAGCCCGTTCCGAAGACCATTATCGCGGTATAAAGTATTCATCTGCCCGACAACGTTGCGCAGCTGTGTCTGGGTTGCGGATTCGAGTCGCTGCGCGAGCGCAATGAAATCACGTATTTTAGCCTGCAAAGGGTCACGATTGCCAAAATATAGTTGCCGCTGGTTATCGGACCAAAAGGTATTTGATATCGTTCTACGGTAGCCGTTAGCGAACAGGAAAATCGCCTTACTGATATGCGCTGCATCCGTGACATCTTGGGTCGCCATATGTTCCGCAATCACCAAGATTTCCTGCGCATGCAACGCTTGTGACATCGCAATTTCAAGCGCGGCCTCAGCATCTGACCGGCGTGCCGCAGCTAGCCTATTGACGTTATGGGTTGACCCCAGCAAAGCCAAAATCACAGCAACCGCGACGCAGTACTGTATCCAGATACGTTCTGGGAATCGCCGACGGAGCAATTTTTTGGCGTATTTAAAAACTGTGCTTTCGGCGTTCATCACCCGATTCCCGATGTTTGGTCGTCTGCAAATTGCCCCTGATTGCTTAAGTTATCGTTAGGCACGAACCACCAATTTTGCCTTAAGTTTTCGTTAACCAGTTTCAGTCAGATTGTGAAAAGGGGAACTGGGGGTCGTCGATGTTGCGGACATGCTTCGGGATTTGTTGAACATCCACACTTGGCGCTGGTTGATCGTTGCCATTGGCGTTCAAGGGTGTGGTGTTGCGTATATTGCGCCGCAGGTTGATGCGGGTGACAGCCATGTCACATTACGACAACTGACGTTCGAGACGGTCGCATCTGCCAATCAGGCTGCCCATGCGCCGCACCAAATTCCACATGCGTTTTTTCAGTCAGTCGGTGCCACTACCGCATTGGGGACCATCGGCGACCTACCTGACGTGCGCGTGCCGCCCGGCCCCACTGTGCTGACGACGCGTATTCCGGACAGTACCGATCCCGGTCCTTATACGATTGGGGTGGGCGATGTTCTGATGTTGGCAACAAAGGTTGGCATACCGTCAGGCGATGGATTGCAGGCTGCGCAACACCAGCGCCAAACCTATACTGTCCAAGATGATGGAGCGATCGCTGTGCCAGAGGTGGGTCGTGTCCCCGTGACCGGCTTGACGCTCGCAGAAGCGGAAGGGCAAGTTTTTAGCAGCTTTGTTGCCGCGCGCATCGATCCCACCTTTAGTGTAGAGATTGCGGAATTTCATGCCTCGCAGGTCGCGCTGGGCGGTGCGGTTGCTTCGCCGATGATGATTCCAATCACGCTAACGCCGCTATATTTGGACGAAGCGGTCACGCGGGCAGGAGGGTTTTCCGCGCAAAATGGCGCAGAAACCTCGATCCGAATTTACCGCGACGGAAGCCTGTATCAGATTCCTCTTGGTCGCTATTTGGATGATCCGTCGCTGCAAAAGATACGGTTGGTGTCGGGCGATAGTGTATATGTGGACACGACTTACGAACTGGATCGCGCAAAAGACTATTTTGAACAGCGGATTGTCCTAAGCCAAGCGCGCCAGCAGGCAAAAGCACAGGCGTTGGCGGCGCTCTCGGCTGAAATCAACATACAGCGTGCGACGTTAGCAGATCAACGTGAGGCGTTTCAGGAACGCGTTGCCTTGGATGCGGTGCCGCGTGACTACGTGTACCTAACCGGTGAGGTCAGTGCGCCGGGACGGTTTGCGCTGCCGTTTGGACGCACAGCGTCCCTTGCTGATGCTTTGTACGCACAGGGGGGATTTTTGAGCCAAACTGGCAACCCCGCCCAGATCTATATTTTACGCGCCGATGGTCAGGGGGCCGTTACGGCATGGCAGTTAGATGCACGGAACATCGCGAACTTGGTGGTGGCAACACAGGTGGTCATGCAACCAAACGACATCGTTTTTATTGCTGAACAGCCGGTGACGCGTTGGAACCGTGTGGTGCAACAGATCGTACCATCGCTGATCACCAGCGGGGCAGGGTTGGCAACAGACTAAAGGCCAATCGCAATAATCGCGTCGACGGCTGTTGCTGTGCGAAGGATCATAATGTCGCCATCAGGGCTTTATGCAGTGCTGTAAATTCATCGCGGACCTGCGCCGGGGGGCGTAAGCGTATGGTTAAACGTTCAGTCAGCGCACTGTCTTGTTTGCCGAAAAATTTATTCGCTTCGGCCTCGGTGAAACCTGCGATCTGGACAGCCTCAAGCCACGCTGAAAGGTTATCGGCCTTTTTTATCTGGCGTTTTACATTTGCGGGGATCTGCGCGGGCAGGCCAAAGCGGATATGGATGGCCGTGGTTAATCGGGCATCTAACGCGCTGTAATCAGGGCCAACTGCCGCTTTTACCGGGCTGATCATATCGCCGATCACGTATTCCGGCGCATCGTGCAGCAGCGCCGCAAGCTGCCATTTCACCGGCGCGTTGGGCTGCTGCAGGGTGAAAATTTCGGTTACCAATAACGAATGTTCGGCCACAGAATAGGCAAAGTCGCCGCGCGTCTGTCCATTCCAGCGCGCGACAAACGCCAGCCCATGCGCGATGTCCGCGATTTCAATATCGACAGGTGTTGGGTCCAGCAGGTCAAGCCTGCGTCCGGAAAGCATCCGCTGCCAAGCCCGAGGTTGCTTCATGGTGATTCTGCCTTAATTGAATATTGAGCGATCTGGATAATACGTTGCTTTGGATTGTGGCAAGCCGCTTGGGGTGGTATCAGACCGCAACCTTCTTTGGAGAATAAATGATGTCACAAGACTATGTAGTCAAAAATATCGACTTGGCCGCCTTTGGCCGTAAAGAGCTGGATATTGCCGAAACCGAAATGCCCGGCCTGATGGCATTGCGCGCTGAATATGGTGCCAGCAAGCCATTGGCAGGTTCGCGGATTGTCGGGTCGCTGCATATGACAATCCAGACCGCGGTATTAATTGAAACGCTGGTTGCGCTGGGTGCCGATGTGCGCTGGGCCTCTTGTAACATCTTCTCGACACAAGACCACGCCGCTGCTGCGATTGCGGCTGGCGGCACGCCGGTATTTGCGGTCAAGGGGCAGACGCTGACCGAACATTGGGATTACCTGGATCGTTCGTTCCAGTTCCCTGACGGTGCGAACATGATCTTGGATGACGGTGGTGATGCCACACTTTATGTCCTGCTTGGCGCGCGCGCTGAAGCCGGCGAAGACGTTCTTGCTGTACCAACATCCGAAGAAGAAGAAGTTATCAAACTTCAGATCGCGAAACGGATGAAGCAGTCCCCCGGATGGTTCACTAAAACCCGCGACGCCATTAAGGGCGTGTCCGAGGAAACAACAACAGGCGTTCACCGCCTTTATGACCTGCACAAGAAGGGCCAGCTGCCTTTCCCTGCGATCAACGTGAACGACAGCGTGACGAAATCCAAGTTTGACAACAAATACGGTTGCAAGGAATCGCTGGTCGACGGGATCCGCCGCGCGACGGATACGATGATGGCCGGCAAGGTTGCGGTTGTTTGCGGTTACGGCGACGTTGGTAAAGGGTCCGCTGCATCGCTCAGCGGGGCTGGCGCACGTGTGAAAGTGACCGAAGTCGATCCAATTTGCGCCCTTCAGGCTGCGATGGACGGCTTTGAAGTTGTCGTGCTTGAGGATGTGCTGAATACCGCGGACATCTTTATCACCACAACCGGCAACAAGGATGTTATCCGGATCGAGCATATGCGCGAGATGAAGGATATGGCGATCGTCGGGAACATTGGCCATTTTGACAATGAAATCCAGGTTGCTGCACTGAAAAACCACAAGTGGACCAACATCAAAGAACAGGTCGACATGATTGAGATGCCATCTGGCAGCCGTCTGATCCTGCTTTCCGAAGGGCGCTTGCTAAACCTTGGCAACGCGACCGGACACCCATCGTTTGTCATGTCGGCGTCCTTTACAAACCAAGTTTTGGCGCAAATCGAACTTTGGACCAAAGGTGACGAGTACGCGCCCGGTGTGTTCATTCTGCCCAAGCATCTGGATGAAAAAGTAGCGCGTCTGCACCTTGATCGCATTGGCGTAAAGCTGACGCAGCTGCGCAAGGATCAGGCCGACTATATCGGTGTCACTGTTGATGGCCCGTTCAAGCCAGAGCATTACCGTTATTAATCGGTAATACGGCGCAGCATTCGCGACGCCGCATAGATGTCAAACGCGCACGCCTTCCAAAGCAAGGGGCGTGCGCGTATTTCGTTTCGCCGCGCGGTTGTGGCAAAAGATCGCCAACCTAGCCATTTTTTCTTTACGGATTGGGATTTGCCCCTTTAACGTGCCTCATAACGCGGCACACATCTGCGGCGTCTGCTTGCAAATCTAAACACCGGGGACAATCTTATGGGTAAAAGAGACGACTTGATCGCGAAATATGCTGATGATCTGAAAAACAAATGTGGCATGACGCCAGACATGGATCTGCTGACCAAAGTCACCATCGGCTGTGGTCCGGCGATTTATAATGCAGACGCGTCAACTGTTGCGGCCAGTCAACCAGCCGAGCTTGAAACTGTGAAGAACAACTTTCTGATCAAAAAGCTAGGGCTGAAAGACAGCGCTGAACTGATGACTGCTATCGATTCTGTGTTGAAAACCTATGGTCAATCAGAGCGTAACAAGTATCGCGCAGTAATTTATTATATGCTGACCAAGCATTTCGGCAAAGAGGCGGTTTATAGCTAACCTGCTGATAAATTTACAGTAATCGCCCGCCATCAGGTGGGCGGTTTGCATTTATGATAAATGCTTCGTGAAATTCATTTGCTGACGCATCCAATAATTCGATAAGCCTGATGCAGGACGAATATGGTCCGGTCCTAGATATTCATATGCGTGTGGTGGCTCGGGAGCACGCGGGGTGAAAAGAGGGTTCGGATTTTATCCGAGCCCTCTTTTTTCATAACAATGTTAGAACGGGGCCAATCAATACGCAGCCAAAGGTTGCGTAGCCGCCGTCAATCACCGCGAGCTTGATCGGTCGCATCGCACAATCCATCAAGCTGCCCTTGCGTAACGTGTGGGTCGACATTTCAAATTTGCCTAGGGCTTTGTGTCGCCCAAGGCACAGACGATTTCCCACTCGGTTTCAGTGACAGGTTGTACGGAAAGGCGTGCGCTTTTGACGAGGGCCATGTCGGATAACCGTGGGTCGTCTTTGATTTGTGCAAGACTGACTGGGGTCACAAACGGGCGTACCGCTTTGATGTCGACACAGTCCCAGCGCGCGTCATCCGTGGTGCTATCAGGATGGGATTCGGCGCTGACCTCGACAATACCCACGATTTCCAGTCCGGTCCGCGAATGGTAAAAGAACCCGCGATCACCGACTTTCATCGCACGCATGTTGTTGCGGGCCTGATAGTTTCGCACGCCATGCCATTCCTCGCCAACCTCGCCTTTGGCAACCTGCGCATCCCAGCCCCAAACGTCCGGTTCGGATTTGAAAAGCCAATAGGCCATCAGCCAATCACCTTTTTCCATGCCTGAATACGCACGTCACTGAACAGCCCGGCTTTGGCATAGGGGTCATTTGCCGCCCAATGCTGTGCAACAGCAAGGTCCGCGACGTCGAGAACGATCAGCGACCCACACATCTGCCCGTCTGCATTCAAAAATGGCCCCGCCATTTCAACCACGCCCGTGTCCGCAATATAGGCAAGGTGGGCATCGCGGTTGTCCAATCGCGTTTGCAGCGCATTGGGTTTGTCTGTTGTCATGATTGCAAAGCGCATTTATTCTTCCTTTAAAGGGCGCGATAGCAACGCATTGAGCGCGCGCGTCACGTCGGTTTTGTTTTCGGTCAAATCTGCGACGACCGTGCAGATCGGCATATCAATATTCAGATCATTGGCCAACTTGCGCACTGCACGTGCGGTGGCGGCCCCTTCGACCGTGGTGGCGCTGTCAAATTTTTCACCCCGACCTAACGCGAGGCCGTATCGGAAATTTCGCGACTGTTCGGATGTGCAGGTGAGCACTAAGTCTCCGAAACCTGATAGGCCGGACAGTGTTTCCGCCTGTCCACCCAATTCGGTCGCAAGGCGCTGCATTTCTGGAAACCCGCGTGTGATCAGGGCCGCGCGCGCGCTTTCGCCGAGCCCCGCGCCAATTGCCACCCCAGAGGCAATCGCCATCACGTTTTTCAATGCACCACCCAGCTCCGCGCCGATTGTATCTGTGGTCCGATATAGCCGTAGAGATGTCGTCGACAGGGCGGTTTGCAGGATCGCCCCTTGTGCGTCATCGGCGCAGGCAATTGTCAGCGCAGTCGGCAGTCCGCGCGCGATATCGGCGGCAAAACTTGGTCCAGTCAGCATCGCGGCGACTGCACCCGGAATAAGATCGCGAATGGTGCTGGCTGGGCCGGTCATCCGGGTCAGGTCGATGCCCTTACAGCAGGCGACAAGAACTTTGCCATCCAATGCGTCAGCATGTGTCGTCAGAAAGTCTGGCAAGGTCTGCGCAGGAATTGCCAATAGAATGGTGTCGCAGTCAAAAAGAGGCTCTAACATGGCAGAAAACACCATATTGTCAGGCAATGCGACGCCGGGAAGTTTGGGGTTGGTCCGGCTCTTTTGCATATGCGCGACGGCATCCGCATTGCGCGCCCACAGCAAAATGTCGTTTCCGTCACGCGCTAAGGCGACACCCAAAGCTGTTCCAAATGCACCGCCACCTGCGATCCCAATTTTCATGCCTTGGCCCCCTTTTTCCCCGATCCGAGCATGGGCGCGGCCTGTTGGTCAAGTGGCCATCGCGGACGTGCGGAAAGGGTGAGGTCGTCGCGTTGCCCCGATTGCATCATTTCGATCCCCGCATAGGCAATCATCGCCGCGTTGTCCGTGCAAAGACTTAGCGGTGGCGCGACAAAATCAGTGTCTAATCCAGCGCAAAGCCGCATTAATCCGTTCCGGATCGTCCCGTTCGCCGCGACACCACCGGCAATCGCAAAACTGCGTTTGGCGGGGTTCATACGCAAGTAAACCTGCATCGCGCGACGGGTTTTTCCGATCAATACATCCGTCACAGCAGCCTGAAATCCTGCAGAAAGATCAGCCTGATCTTGGGCGGTAAGCCCCCCCTTTTCCGCGACAACACGATCGCGGGCGCGCAGGATTGCAGTTTTCAGACCAGAAAACGACATATCGCAGCCGTCTTGGTTCAACAAAGGTCGCGGGAGGTTAAATCGCTTTGCGTCGCCGGATTTGGCGGCCTGTTCCACCGATGGCCCGCCCGGCTGTGATAACCCCAAAATGCGCGCTGTTTTATCAAATGCCTCACCAGGAGCGTCGTCAATCGTACCTCCGATGCGCTGATAAAGATCGTGGGCTTTAACAATCAGAAACTGGCAATGTCCGCCTGATACAAGCAGCATCAAATAAGGGTAGGCAATCTGATCAGTAAGGCGTGGTGTCAGGGCGTGACCTGCAAGATGATTAACCCCGATCAGTGGTAAACCCGTTGCAGCGGCAATTCCCTTGGCGCACATCACGCCCGACAGCACCCCGCCTATCAGCCCGGGCCCTGCGGTGACCGCAATCCCGTCAAGTTCGCGCAGATCAACATCTGCTTTTGTCAGGGCTTCTTCGATGCAATAATCAAGCTTTTCGGCATGTGCCCGCGCGGCAATCTCGGGGACGACACCACCAAACTCTGCGTGCAACGCGGTTTGTCCATATACAACCGAAGACAGGACGTCGGTGCCACGTACAACGGCCGCTGCCGTATCGTCGCAGCTGCTTTCAATGCCGAGAAGGGTCAGTGTCATGCGAAGTCCCGGTTGTGTGTTTGTACGAGGCAGTTAACACTGGACCAGCGTCCAAACAATGGTGAGCAGATGAACCTAAGCATGATCGTGACAAGACCAGAACCCAAGGGCGCTGCATTCGCCTCGGGTTTGCGGCCCTATTTGTCAGATGTGAAGGTGATGCTATCGCCCGCGTTCGATATTGTGCCAACATCGGTATCTACCGACCTTGGCAAGATTGAGGGCGTTGTATTCACGTCGGCGCATGGCGTTGGCGCGGTCGACCTTCCCGTTGGTTTACGCGCATGGTGTGTCGGCGAAAAAACTGCTGCGGCGGCAGTTGCGGCCGGTTTTGATGTTGTGGTTGGCCCGGGCGACGCCGCGGGATTGGTGGACGTGATAGGCAGACAATCACGCCGCGGCCATTTGGCACATATACGTGGTAAACATACCCGTGGCGAAGTTGCTGAAACATTGAGTAGGATGGGTATATCTTGCTTGGATATTGTCGCCTATGATCAGCGTCGACGCGATATTACATCAGACGCGTTGGCCGTGTTAAAAGGGGAAAATCCCGTGGTCTTGCCCCTGTTTTCGCCGCGAACTGCCGCCATATTAGCATCTCAGGGGCCATTTACGGCGCCTCTACACCTTGTGGTCATGAGCGATGCTGTAAAACGGGCAGCCGCAGGGTTAAGTGCTGAAACGGTAATTGTTGCTGCGCAACCCAACGAAAAAGCGATGCAGGACGCAACCGTTACATGTGTTGGTGCGTTAGCTCAAAAGCGCAACGGTTGAGGCTCGGCGTTTGCCGAGATAGAGTAAGTGGAGCAGTGGCAGATTCTGCGTGTGCTTCCGTGGAAAGGGAATGAACGTGGTAAAACCGCCGGCCAAACGCCCCGTAGAGGCGCAGATCAAGAGCGAACCTGCAACCGACAGGGTGACTTTGGTGGACGCAATCCCGGCTGAAGTGCATGAGGCGCCAGCGGCGAAAACGGTCGCATCGGCACCGCGACCTTCGGCCCCCCAACAGCAGAAGCCCACGGTTGCACCGCAGCCGCAGCCGGACGATCAGAAACGCAAAAGCGCTGGATTTTTGCCGTTGGTTCTGGGCGGTATCGTGGCTGGGGCAATCGGGTACGGCGTATCGACGCTGACCAATCCCGCGGTTGACAGTACGATTGCCAATCAGGTTGCGATGCAAGCGACCGCCATCGAAGCGTTAAAGCAGCAGATTGCATCCGCTTCGCAGATAGATTTGTCAGCGATCGAGGCGACGCAAGCCGATCTTGGTACAAAAATCGCTGCGATTGAAGCAGACCTTGTTACCCGTATCGCGGGCGTAGAAGAACGCACCGCCGTTCTCGAACAATTGCCGCGTAGTGCAGGTGGTGCATTTTCCCAATCTACTGCGGCGTTTGAAGAAGAAATAGATGCGTTGCGTAGCCAAATGTCAGAGATGACAGACGCCGCGCAAACACAGCTTGATGCGGCACGAGCCGAAGCCAAAGCCATCGAAGAAAACGCCGCCGCCGCCGCACAAAATGCGACCCTGCGGGCGGCAATCGCACGTGTACAATCATCGCTGGAAACGGGCGGGCCCATCGGCGCGGCGTTGGGTGATCTTGAAACGGCGATGGAGACGCGCGCACCAGCCGCATTGCTTGCTGTGCAAGACGGGGTCGCGACGATGGACAATCTGCGCGCGACGTTTCCTGACGCAGCCCGTGCGGCGCTTTCTGCGGCAAGGGATGCGGGCGCGTCCGGCGAAGAGACCGGGGGATTTCGCGCATTTTTGCGTGATCAGTTTGATGTAAGGTCCACGGCCCCACGCGAAGGTAGCGACGCAGATGCGATTTTATCACGTGCCGCAGCCGCATTGGACGCGGGACGATTGACGGATGCCCTGGCAGAGATCGGCGCGCTACCCGAGGTGTCGCGCGCGGCATTGTCAGGCTGGCTGTCAAAAGCCGAGGCGCGCGCGGCAGCGATCGCTGCAGCTGATACGCTTTCTTCCAACCTTAGTGACAATTAGAGGCGACACATATGCTTTGGTCCTTGATTAAAATTACTGCCTTTGTTGCTGCTATTATTGCGCTGACCTACGGCGCGATGCTGCTGATGGATGTTGAAGGTGGCGCGACGATTGGGGTGGCGGGCGTCGAGGTCACCCTCAGCACGCTTGAAATGGTCTTTGGGTTGATCGGTCTGATCGTTCTGGTCTGGCTGGGGCTGAAATTTATGGCGTTTCTTGTCGCCGTGTTCAGGTTTCTAAATGGCGATGAAACCGCGATTTCGCGCTATTTCGACCGCAACCGTGAACGCAAAGGCTATGAGGCGTTGTCAGAAGGCATGATGGCATTGGCGTCGGGGGAAGGTCATCTGGCGATGGCGAAAGCGGCGCGAGCGGACAAATATCTAAACAAGCCGCAATTGACCAACCTGTTGACAGCACAAGCTGCCGAAATGAACGGTGACCGCCGCAAAGCGGAAGAAACTTACAAAAAGTTGTTGAAAGATGACAGCACACGGTTCGTGGGTGTGCGCGGAATTATGAAGCAAAAGCTGTCTGAAGGCGACACAGAAACAGCATTGGCCTTGGCGCAAAAAGCGTTTGCCTTGAAACCCAAACACGAAGAAACACAAGACGTACTGCTGCGCCTGCAAGCAGAAAAGGCCGACTGGGCAGGCGCCCGCGAAACGTTGGGCGCAAAGCTGAAGGCGGGGTATTTGCCGCGTGATGTTCATAAACGGCGCGACGCAGTTCTGGCTTTGTCAGAGGCGCGCGACATTCTGGACGAGGGTAAAACCTTCGAAGCGCGCGAAGCCGCGGTTGAGGCAAACCGCCTGTCACCCGACCTGATCCCTGCGGCCGTCATGGCGGCACGCAGTTATATCGCGAATGGGAATGCACGCTACGCGACGCGCGTCCTTACCAAAACATGGAACGCTCAGCCGCATCCGGATATCGCCAGTGCGTTTGCTGAAATTGTGCCCGACGAAACCCCGCAGGCGCGGCTGAAGCGGTTTCAGGTGCTGACCAAAGCGACGTCTGAGCAGGCTGAAACAAAAATGCTGATGGCCGAATTGAACATCGCCGCAGAGGATTTTCCTGCCGCAAAACGCGCCTTGGGTGATTTAGTAGAGAAAGACCCAACCGCGCGCAGCTTAACGTTGATGGCCGCGATCGAGCGCGGCGAAGGGGCTGACGATTCTGTTGTGCGTGGGTGGCTTACACGCGCCTTGACCGCACCGCGCGGCCCACAATGGGTGTGCGAAAAATGTCAGCACATTCACACGACGTGGGCGCCAACCTGCGCGCATTGCGGGGCGTTTGATACCCTGGCTTGGAAACGACCAACCGCGGAAGATGTTGCGATGCCATCCGGGACAGAAATGCTTCCCCTCATTGTTGGTCAGGCGCAAAGAATTGACACAATCGCTGATGCAGAAATTTTAGAAGCGGGTAGCGAAAATTAGCACTTCTCGTGACAATTCCGTCCTGCTATGAGCTACACCGAAATGCCGCTGTAGCTCATCAGGTAGAGCACATCATTCGTAATGATGGGGTAGTAGGTTCGAGTCCTATCAGCGGCACCATCTGATCACTTTGTATTTTGGCGCGAACCTAGGAATCGTGGTTCTTTTAAACCGCACTCCCAGATTTCGACAAAGACCTGCGGCCTTTCGCGGGAACAAAGGGCCGCCCCTTTCGACGTGCTTGCAACTTTGGTGACCCCGACTGGATTCGAACCAGTAACCTGCCCCTTAGGAGGGGGCTGCTCTATCCAATTGAGCCACGGGGCCGCCTGTGCTTTCAATGCCGTTCTTTGTTCATCTGGTCAACGGGACAAAGGGCCGTTAACAATGTTGAATACAATGACAGGACTGACCCGTGACAAACCGAAATAAACGCCCTTTGACCCTGCGCGACGTTTCTGAAGCCTCCGGGGTGAGTGAAATGACCGTCAGTCGCGTTTTGCGCAACAAAGGCGATGTGAGCGCCGCAACCCGTCAAAAGGTGCAGGATGCCGCCAAACGGTTAGGTTATGTGCCGAATAAAATTGCCGGCGCATTGGCGTCACAGCGCGTGAACCTTGTCGCAGTTATTATTCCGTCTTTGGGAAACATGGTATTTCCTGAGGTTTTGGCTGGTATTTCGGAGGTTCTGGAGGGGACGCCCTTGCAGCCCGTCGTTGGGGTCACGGATTATATGCCCGAAAAAGAGGAAAAAGTCCTGTTCGAGATGCTATCCTGGCGTCCATCAGGCGTGATCATTGCCGGGCTGGAGCACTCTGAAGCGTCGCGTGCGATGCTGCAGCAAGCCAGCATTCCGGTCGTTGAGATTATGGATGTGGATGGTGACCCGATTGACGCGTGCGTCGGGATTTCCCATCGCCGCGCGGGCCGGAAAATGGCCGAAGAGATTATCGCCGCAGGGTATCGGCGGATCGGCTTTATGGGCACAAAAATGCCATTGGATCACCGCGCGCGAAAACGGTTCGAGGGATTCACGCGGACCTTGGCGCAGTCCGGAGTCGAAATCGCGGACCAAGAATTTTATTCGGGCGGATCTGCGCTGGCGAAGGGTCGCGAGATGACTGCAAAGATGATCGAGCGTACGCCTGACCTCGACTTCTTGTATTTTTCGAACGACATGATCGGGGCGGGCGGGCTGTTGTACCTGCTTGAAAAAGGCATTGATGTGCCGGGAAAGATCGGCTTGGCGGCGTTTAACGGTGTCGAACTCTTGGACGGCCTGCCGCGTCAACTGGCCACGATGGATGCCTGTCGGCGCGAAATTGGTGTAAAAGCCGCGCAGATCATCGCAGATTATCACAGGGGTGTTGATTATGCCGATGGGCAACTGATTACGCTTAGCCCCAAGCTCGCGTTGGGGGACACCCTGCGCCGCCGCTGACGGGTCCGTGCGGATAAGCACAGAAATAGGCCATTCATTTGCCGGCACTTTGGGCTATCTACACAGATAGACCAAAGGAATGTGCTGATGACTCCCGAACTCGCCCTTGCCAACCGCAAAGCCTTGCCAGACCCGCTTCGGGTTCTGGTCAAAGAGTTTCCGCGTGAGGAATGGAAGGTTAACCCAAATTACTCTCAGTTGATCGCGTTTTGGCTGGACAGGCACCTGATGTTTCGGCGCCTTCTTGAGCAGCTGAACGGTGACCTGGAGGGCGTGATTGACGCCAAAATGGACCCCGAGAATTACAAACGGAGCCTCGCCCGGTTTGGCGGCATGCTGATCAACCAATTGCATGGGCATCACCAGATTGAAGACGCGCAGTATTTCCCTGTGATGGCAAAGCTTGATAAACGTGTGTCGCACGGGTTTGATCTGCTTGATTCAGATCACCATGCGATGGACGGGCTGTTGTCGGGGCTTGCTGGTGGCGCGAACGACGTGCTTCAAGTTGAATCAAACAAAAAAGCGAAGTTCAAGGATCGGTTGGGTGATCTGCACGGCATCTTGGACAGCTTTGGCACAATGCTGAACCGACACCTGATTGACGAAGAAGAACTGGTGGTACCGGTCTTGCTAAAGTACGCGCCTGCGCAACTGCGTTAACACAAAAAAGGCGCCACGATGGGGCGCCTTTTTAACGTGGTGTGATGCGTTCACAGTCCCAGTTTCGAGTTCTTGTCGTACATGAACACCACGTTGTTCATGCGTGCTTCGATCCCGAGAAAGGCAAAGTAAACGTATTGGCGTGTTGCTGTATCCAGCTGTTCGCCTGCGATAGCGCGTTCGATTGTCGGTTGCAGTGTGGCCCATTCGCTGACCACAAATTGCAAACCATCTTTGATCTGTTCTGTTGGCGGAGGGCGCACGCCCACGCTTTCCAGACCGTTTGCTAGCGCTGACAACGTATCCGAGAACAATTTACTGGACCGCGTCAGATCTGCTATCGCGGTTTCTGTATTGATCCCCGATGCGATCAGGCACACGTCCTTTGACATTTGTTCGGAAAGCAAACGTTGACGGCCTGCCAGATCAATCAGCAGCGCATCGGCATGCAGCAGCGACACTGGATCGGCATACTGCCCGGTGATCTCAGAGACCAGGATATTAGCCGATTCAAGCAACGGACCACTGGCATCTGCAAGGGTACCAATTTGTGCAGCATCGTTTGCCGAAACCTCTGTCATGCGGGCCTGTTCAAGAAGCGGCCCCCACGCGTTATTGAGGTCTTCAATGACCCGCAGCGTTCTGGGGCGGGTTTCTTCGCCCAAGATCCCGAAACTACGGTTCCCGCCGAGTAGTGCATCGCTTATCCGGCCGAACTGATCGGCGGAGATTTGCAGAACTGCGTTACTTTCGCGCACGGTGATGCCCGAATTCAGGTTACAGGCAGATGCAATAATCCGCTGGCTAAGTGTCGACAGTTGGCCAGCAAGGTTGATGCGCTCGCTTGCACCCACATCGGTCGCGATGTTTTGCGCAAAGCTTGGCGATGCTGTGCTTAACCCGATCGCGGCGATTGTCGCAAGCCGGACAAATCCCGTTACAGCGTACTGCTGGGAAGATGCCAACCTTGCCTTCAAGATAGATATTTGTGACATTTTGTTTCCTTTATCGATCCCGTCTCAAGTCGTGGTGCCGAATGTAAAGCGCGGCGATGATACGTTGCCTTGCGATACTTGGTTTCAACTTGGTCTGGGCCCGTTGGTCATTGGCAGGGCAAGTTACACGGGTGACTTAATCCATACCTCGACGCGGCGGTTGATACGGCGACCTTCTTGGTTGGCATTGCAACCAGACGGAGCGATTTCGCCATACCCGAAAGAGGAAACGGTGATGCCAGGCAGACGATTTCCTGCGTAGTCGACCAATTCCTGCGCGACCTGCGCCGCACGTTCTTCTGAAAGCTGACGATTGCCATCGAACTGTCCGACATCATCTGTGAAACCGACCAGCAGCACTTCTGTGCCAGCAGGTTGTGTTTCAAGGTATGACACCAAGCGGTCCCGGTCGATCCGGCCACGTTCATCCAACTGCGATGACCCTGTGCGGAACCGGAACGTGGTGGACAGGCGGTCATAATCAACCATTTGCCCCAACATTTGACGCATAAAACCAGCTTCGTAAGCATCGGCGCTTGGGTCGAGCAATGCGCGGGCACGGTCGCTTTCCAGCGATTGTTCGCGACGATCAACGCCAAAACCGATGAACCCGGCTTTGCTGATCAGGCTATCTGCCGCGGGCGAGGTCGCGAAATCCAAGAATTCGCGGCTTTCTTGTGATGCAGTGTCTGCGCGGGTGTACAGGTACAAACGACGTTGAAGCGCGTATTCTTCGGTACGCGCCGAGAACGCGTCAGGCGTCATCGTGATCCCGCATTCGTTCACAAGGCTGACAGGGTTTGCACCGCGCTGGAACGAGTATCCCAAAAACCCGATGGCCCCTTGCGTTGCGTTGACGATTTGCGACACGTCACCTTCATTTTCGACGATTTGCGCGTCGGCGGTCAAAACTGCCTGTTCTTCACCAAAAATGCGGTCTTCGAAAACGGCGCGGGTGCCAGATTCAGCGTCCTGACCCACAACCACGATGTCCATGTTCGGACCCCCGACTTCGGACCAATTTGTAATTTGACCGGCGTAGATCGCGCGCAACTGATCTGTTGTGAGCGTTTCGATTTTGTTAGATGCGTTTGTAACAACGACAAGGCTATCGATGGCGATGATGTGCTCTTGTTCTGGGTCGACCATGTTGCCAGCGCCAGCATCCCGTAGGCTGCGAGCTTCGTCAGGGACAATTCGGCGTGACGACATTGCGATGTCAGCTTTTTCTTCCAACAAAAGAGTAAAGCCATCATTGGATCCGGTAGAAGACACCATAAAGGACGCCAGATCATCACCAAAACCCTCGTCAGCGACGAGTTTAGCGATAAGTTCTCCGTTTTGCCCGGTGTTCCCCAGTTCAGCGGATGCGCCAAGCGCGCCTGCGTAACCTTCAAGCAAAAGTGGCATCAGCCCGGATGCGACAACTTCGGAGCCGCCGATTGTGATATCGGCCTCCACCGTACCGAATGTCGGGCATGAATCGCCAATACAGTTTACGCGGCTGGCGGCAACGCGCAGTTCACCCAGTGCAGTACTGATAATATAGGCGTTATCACGGAAATCGACGAACTCGCCGGTCATATTCACTGTGCCATCGCTGGATTGCAGTGTGACCTCTCCTGCATTTGCGAGCCCCGCAAACGTCAGGCTACCCGCAAGGGTCAGCATGCCCATCGCGGTATATTTTCGTTTATTCAACATTTATTGTTCTCCTCCCCAGGCCTCCCATCCACCTGATCCCTCCTCACAGAAGCAGGCAAACGTCTTACCCAAGACAAATTGTTAAGACACCTGCTATAATCGGCGTAAATGTGCGCAAAATACGGCAAACCTTTTCCATTTTAAGGAAAATGACCGCAAAATACGCCAATAGCCTGATTTTCATTCGAATATGACGCAACGAATGCGACTTAAGTCGCATTGCTAACACTTAATCCATCGCGCAGACGAAAAACGATTCGCGGTCTGATTTCTCAGATCATACGGATGACGTCCTTGTCGATCGCCAGGATATACCCTTTTCGCGCGATGTTTTTGACCAGCAGTTCGCTGACCATCTGATTACCCAGCGTATCACGCAGCCGCTTGATCCGGGTAGCGCCCGCCGCCTCTTCGCAGTCGGTACTGTCGCGGCCGGAAATGACCCCTTCGATCTCGGCACCAGATAGAACCTCGTCGTCCATCCGGGCCTCGGCCAAGACGGAAAGCGTCTCTATCGCGGCTTCGGTAAGCTTGAATTCAAAGTTATTAAGGTAAACAGCCTTTTGGTCACGACTGATGATCAAAGAGTTCACTTCGATCCCCTGGCGTTCGATTTTACCCATGCGGCGGTTTAACGCGATGAGCATGACCAGAAACGCCACCGCAGCGATAAGCAACGCAGTGGCAAAGATCAGCAATACAAAGATCACAAACCGATAGGACGCGAGCGTATCGGAAAATGCTGTGCCGGACTGGGCCAGAATTTCAAGCAGCTTGATCTCGGCGTTGCCAGTCAGGGCATCGTTTTCAACGAACAAGCGTTCCACCCGCAAGTTGAATGCATTGGCGTCGGGAAGGTTGATAAAAAGCAGCACGGCAGCGATGGCCAGAATCAGAACAATCGCGGCAATCCCTGCCACGACGATCCGGTTGCCAATTTCACGTGCCTCAGTAGCGGAGGAAGTAGTCACCTGCGCTGTCCTTTCTTTCTTCAAGCCCGGCTTCGTCAAAGACGCCAAGCACATTCAATAATTGCCAACCATCGCTTGCCAGTGCGGGGCGCAACTGTTCGGCGGCGGTGTCTATACTACATGTGCCCTGAACTTGGGTCACACCATAGTGCAGCCGCAATGGTCCGTCCCGTTTGGCTTTGTAGTCGGCATAGCAATCAGCCTGCACGGCAGTTGCAGTCAAACAGAAGACCATGAATGTGAAAGAAAGGTGTTTCATGACGCTGATCTGACCCGCAAGCATTGTGATATTCAATATCGTTGGATGTTATCGCCTATGCCATCTTATAACCATCCCCCGATATTGTTTGGCGACAACCGGCGCAGCGATGTTGTTTCCACCAGCGTCACCCATCCGTCAGGGCGCAGTTGATGAAAGGAACCAACATGTACAAATCAATCATCGCAGGCATGACCGCGCTATCACTTTGTTTCGCGACAGCCGGCCCCGCGCAGGCCAACGGCTTTGATCGAGAGGATGCGGGAAAGCTGATTATCGGTTTGGCGGCGATTGCGGCTCTGAACGCGGCGCTTGAGAATCGGCGCCGGAACGATGACACGCCTGCGCCAGTCGTTGATCGCAACCATGGTCATCAAAACGGCGGCCATTGGAATCCAAGACCAAACCGCGCCCGTTTTGAACTGCCTGCGGATTGTCTGCAACAGGCCGAAAGCCGTGGCGGGGACTATCGCATGTTCATGCAGCCGTGCCTTGCACGCAATCAGGTTGCAGTGAACGATTTGCCGCGCCGCTGTGAGGTGCGCGTCTTTACCAACGACGGTCCACGCAACGGTTTTGACCCGTCATGCATGCACGACGAAGGCTATTATACAGATCGGCGCCGTTAAGACGCTGACACCTTGCGCGGCATCACGCCCCAGTTGCTGCGCCACCTTGGGGCAAGGGTCAGACATGCCTTTGCCCCTTTTTCCCTTGAACATAACGGTTTGTTCTGGTCACTGAAGGACATGACAAAACCTGACTATATGTTTGAACAGGCCGCGCGCGACCGTGGCTTTGAGTTGATTGCTGGCGTTGACGAGGTGGGGCGCGGACCACTGGCAGGGCCGGTTGTTGCCGCAGCGGTTGTGCTTGATCCGACCGATATCCCGGCAGGACTGAACGACAGCAAAAAGCTGACCGCGAAACGGCGGGACGCGCTGTATGACGAGATTTTTGCAAAGGCGGATGTCTGCATCGCGCAAGCGACTGTTGCGGAAATCGACGCACATAACATCCTGCGCGCGTCACATATTGCGATGACGCGGGCGATTGCCGGGCTGCGCTGGCCCGCTGATTATGCACTGATTGACGGCAATTTGATCCCGCGGGGGCTGAGCACCCCGAACGAGGCAATCGTCAAAGGCGATGCGCGCAGCCTGTCGATTGCTGCGGCCTCGGTGGTCGCGAAAGTGTGGCGCGACAGACACATGGTGGATTTGGCGCAACAGTATCCCGGTTATGGTTGGGACAAGAACGCCGGATATCCGACAGCGGCACATAAATTCGGGTTGGAAAATCTTGGTGTCACCCCACACCATAGACGTTCGTTCAAACCGGTACACAATATCTTGTATCAAGAACAAATCGTAAGTGATTGATTCAATAAAGCTTTTGACACCGATTCGTCTCTGACTCACATTAGGGGCAACCAGAGAGCGGACTAACCGCCGGGTGTATGAGGCAGAAAATGACGATTAAGACCAAAGCAAAAGGGGCTTCCACGCTCCCTCTCAATACGATTTTGGATGGTGACTGCATCGAGATGATGAACAGTCTGCCAGAAGGTTCTGTCGACCTGATTTTCGCAGACCCACCCTATAACTTGCAGCTTAAGGGTGATTTGCATCGCCCGGACAATTCCAAGGTCGACGCGGTTGACGATGCATGGGACCAGTTCGACAGCTTTGCAGTTTATGACAAGTTTACAAAGGCATGGCTTGCTGCCGCGCGTCGGCTTCTAAAGCCGAACGGGGCGATTTGGGTCATTGGCAGCTATCACAATGTGTTCCGTATGGGCGCAGAGCTGCAAAACCAAGGCTTCTGGATTTTGAACGACGTGGTCTGGCGCAAGTCGAACCCGATGCCAAACTTTCGCGGCAAACGTCTGACGAACGCGCATGAGACGCTGATTTGGGCCTCTAAAGAAGAGGCAAGCAAATACACATTTAACTACGAAGCCCTGAAAGCCCTGAACGAAGGCGTTCAAATGCGGTCAGACTGGGTGCTGCCGATCTGCACAGGTCATGAACGTCTGAAAAATGACGAAGGCGAAAAAGCCCACCCGACACAGAAACCGCAATCTTTGCTGCACCGTGTTTTGGTCGCGACGACCAATCCCGGCGACGTTGTGCTTGATCCGTTCTTTGGTACAGGTACAACGGGTGCCGTCGCAAAAATGCTGGGCCGCAATTTCATCGGGATCGAACGCGAAGCCGCTTATCGTAAAGTTGCCGAAAAACGGATCACCAATACACGCAAGTTCGATACAGATGCGCTTGAGGTTTCAACCTCGAAACGGTCTGAACCACGCGTTGCTTTTGGTGTCCTTGTTGAACGTGGCATGTTGCGCCCCGGCGAGGAACTGTGGTCGATGAACGGTCGTCACAAAGCCAAAGTGCGCGCTGACGGCACCTTGATCGGTGACGATATCAAAGGATCCATCCATCAGGTCGGAGCCCATCTTGAGGGCGCGCCCAGCTGCAACGGCTGGACCTACTGGCAATTTAAACGCGACGGACAAAAAGTTCCGATTGATCTGCTACGCCAGCAGATTCGCTCTGAGATGGCGAAGCACTGACGCCGGAAACCCGCGTCACATTCCCCAACGTTGATACCGCCGGTGTTTGCGGCAAGCCCTTTCATTGTGAAAGAGCGCCCGCACGCACTAACTTTAGCCCGCCGTCATTGTACGGCGGGTTTTTTTATGTGGAAAATTGACGCTGTGTTTCGGGTAATTGCCCTACTTTGGCATCGGGTTGGATGCTGTTTTGTAAGGTTCCCAGTTTTCAATTTCTGGGTAATAGAGTTCGCGCCATGCGCGGACACGTGGATGCATTGTTTTGCGCCACAACGTCGGAAAGAGTGCCGCCATTGTCATTACAGGATAGCCAAATGGCAGTTGCGGCGCTTCGATCTCTCCATAGTTTTGCAGCAATGGAAACCGTCTGTCAGGTTTATAGTGGTGGTCGGAATGGCGTTGTAAGTTGATGAGCAACCAGTTCGACGCCTTGTGTGCCGCATTCCAAGAATGATGTGGTTTTACATGTTCGTACTTGCCATCACCCAAGTGTTTTCGGGTCAGGGCATAGTGTTCGATGTAGTCCACAAGTTCTAATTGGAATACGGCCCAGAATGCTTGGGTCGCGAACAGGAACACGCCCCACCAGCCAGCGATCAGCCACGCGAGAAAAACAAAACCGATTTCAATAGCCCAGTAGCGCCAGAACGGGTTGGACAGGTGGTGCCAAGGCAGTGACTTGCGTGCCAGCATCGCCTTCTCTGCATGAAACGACGACGTCAGGCTTTGCCATAGGACGCGGGGAAAGAAGTGGTAAAAGCTTTCTCCATACCGTGCGGTGACCGGATCGCGCGGCGTCCCGACATATCGGTGATGAACAAGCAGGTGTTCTGACCGATAATGCCCATAAAGCACCGATCCCAGCAAAATATCGCCTAACCAGCGTTCAAATTTCGGCTTTTGATGCATCAGCTCGTGGCTGTAGTTGATCCCGATCGTACCCGACAAAATGCCGAGCGCGACAAATAGCATCCACTGCTCCACAGCGCTTAAGTGACCCGATTGGACCACATAGGCCAGTACGCCAAAAACCGTGATCAACTGGATGGGTGCCCAAATTATCGTGATAAGACGATACCAGAACAAATCCTTTACGCTGGTTTGGGGATCGGCATTATCAAGGTTCAGGCCTAAAATAAAATCCAGCAGCGTAAACAGATACCATGTCGCCAGCGGCAGCAGCGCGATGGTCCAGCCCCCATAAACCGCCGCCAAAACAGCAAGCGGGACAAGGCCAAGCGACAGCCAAAAGGGTAGGGCGGATTTGAATTTATGGGCCGACATGGGTCACCTACGTAAGTCGCCACAGCTTACGCGCGCCGTCAATCTGGCTCAAGTGTTGCGTAGCGTCGGCGCGGCAACGTCAAACACCTTGCGCATTGCGGTTGGTAAGGCAGCGGGGGTAAATTTTTCGGCGGCGATAAATTCGCCTCTTGTCGGGGTCGCATTCATGCCGACGACAGTTTTCATGATCGTTAGTCTAAGATGAAAATGCGTAAATGTATGCCGTGCCTCATGCGGTAGCTCTTCCCAGTCCGCGTCGAGCGGCGGATTGGGGGCTGGTGCCTCTCCCCACTCTGATCCGGGCCAGCCCAGCATGCCGCCCAACAACCCGCTTTCTGGCCGTGTTTCCAACAGCCAGGCTCCATCTGTTCGCTGTGCGACATAGACAATACCGATCCGGGTCGGTGTCTTTTTCTTCGGGGTTTTCTTGGGGAGTTCAGCCGCCGTTCCTGCCAGTCTTGCTGCGCAAGGGTCGCGCCAGGGGCAGATGCCGCAGGCTGGATTACGTGGGCTGCAGATCGTCGCGCCCAGATCCATGACGGCTTGTGCGTAATCGCCGGGCCGGTTTTCGGGGGTCAGCGCCCGCGCTTTTTCTGTGAGCGCCATTTTAGAACCGGGAAGAGGGGCGTGAATATCATAAAGTCGCGCCATCACGCGCTCCACATTGCCATCCACCACGGTTGCCGCCTGATCAAAGGCAATCGCAGAGACGGCAGCGGCGGTGTATGGTCCGACACCCGGCAGCGTAAGAAGTGTTTCATAGCTTTGCGGAAAGCTGCCGCCGTGATCTGCAACAATAGTGCGCGCACATTTCAGCAGGTTTCGCGCGCGGGCATAATAGCCAAGTCCAGCCCAGGCAGCCATGACATCTGCATCATCGGCAGCCGCAAGATCCGCAACCGTTGGCCATAACTGCATGAATTTATTATGGTATTCGCGCACAGCAGAGACGGTTGTCTGTTGTAACATGACTTCTGATAACCAGATGGCATAGGGATCCGGTTGAACGCCTGCTATCCGGTTCGCGGGTGACACACGCCACGGCATAATGCGCGCATGTACGTCGTACCAGTCCAAAAGCTGTAGGCTGAGGTCACGCAATGGTTATATACCTTTCATATCGCAGGCGCTGACTTGGCGCATCCGCTCACATACAGTAGAGCATAGATATGAAACAACCACGCCCCTCTGGCACCACGCGCGGATTTTCTCGTGCGGCGACGTTGATGCAAACCAGCATTCGGAGCGCAAGCGAAGAACGCGGTTTTGCGGTCACGCGTTTGCTCACCCATTGGTCCGAAGTGGTTGGCGAGGCAGTGGCAAGTATCGCCACGCCAGTGAACATTAGCTACGGCAAGGCGGGGATGGGCGCAACTTTGACTTTGTTGACCACAGGCGCGCAGGCACCCATGCTGGAAATGCAAAAAGAGCAGGTGCGCGAAAAGGTCAATGCCTGTTACGGCTACCGCGCCATTGCGCGCGTCCGGATCACACAGACCGCGCCAACCGGGTTTGCAGAGGGACGCGTCGCCTTTACGCCCGCCCCGAAACGCAAGGCAACGCCGACCCCCGCTGCGCAAGCGATTGCGCAGACATTGGCGGGAAATATCCAAAGCGACGATTTGCGCGCCGCTCTTGCGGCACTTGGCGCAAATGTCTTATCCAAACAAACACCCTGAGCAGAGGTAAACATGAAACGCAGAACTTTATTAGCGACCGGCGGTGCGGCCATTTTGACAGTTGGCGCGGGCCTTGGCCTGATGCCACGCAATCAGCAAACAGGTCTTTTGCCGGGGGCTGCGAATGCACAAGAGGCGACAGACGCGTTGCCACAAGTCATGGAGATGGTGGTCGGCAACCCGATGGCAAATGTGGAAGTCATTGAATATGCTTCTTTTACTTGCCCTCACTGCGCGTCGTTTAACGCCAATCAGCACAAATTGCTGAAGGCCAATTATATCGACACCAACAAAATCCGCTTCATTTATCGCGAGGTTTATTTTGACCGCCCCGGTCTTTGGGCCTCGATGATCGCACGCTGCACCGATAACCCAGAGTTCTTCTTTGGCTTTTCTGATGTTCTTTATGAAAAGCAGCGCGAATGGCTGGCAAGCGGTGATCCGGCGACAATTATCGAAGAACTGCGTCGGCTTGGCAAAACTGCCGGGCTGGACGACGCCACGCTTGATGCCTGTCTTAGCGATGGTGCAAAGGCCGAAGCATTGTACGCGTGGTATCAGGAAAACGCTGAACGCGACGACATCAATTCGACCCCGAGCTTTCTGATTGACGGCGAAAAGTATGCGAACATGAGCTACGATGAATTCGCTGCGATTTTGGACGAAAAACTGGGTTAGGCGTTTACAGGCGGGCCAAATGGCCCGCCTTTTTATCAAAGACCAAGCCTGTCAAAAGCAGCGTCAATTGGCGCCCAATTCGAAATCTGTAAACGCACAGGTAACGTCAGAACCTTGGCCTTAAAGCTATCTGGTAGCCGTACGGCGTCTTTTTCGGTCGTCACTAATTGCGCCCGCCGCGTTTGTGCTTCGATCTCAAGTCGTGCCATTAACGCGTCGGTCAAGGGCTGGTGATCTGCCAATGCCTCGGCTCGGACGACGGTGGCCCCCATTTCGCGCAACGTCATAAAAAACTTTTCGGGGTGCCCGATGCCTGCAAATGCCAGCAATTTCAGGCTCTGCCACGGCATACCCGTCGCCAAAGGGGCAAGGTGACCTGTCACATGCGGCTTGGCGAATTGCCAGTCCGCCGCAAATTTCGCCTGCGGCTGATCGGGACCAATCGACAGCAACAGATCGGCGCGTTGCAATCCCACAGCAACAGGTTCGCGTAGCGGTCCGGCGGGGATCACCCGACCATTGCCGAAACCGCGCACGGCATCGACCACGACGATAGAAAGATCTTTGGTGACGCTGGGGTTTTGAAATCCATCGTCAAGTATGATCACGTCCGCGCCTGCGGCCTCTGCGGCTTGCACCCCCGCGGCACGATCACGCGCGACCCATGTGGGTGCAAAAGCCGCGAGCAACAAAGGCTCATCGCCGGTTTCACTGGCTTTATGTGTCCGTTCAATCACTTGCACAGGACCGGCCAGCGTGCCGCCATACCCGCGCGAAACAACGTGCGGTGCGCACCCACGTGCCTTAAGACGTTCAATCAATGCAATGGTGGTCGGCGTTTTACCAGTTCCGCCCGCGTTAATATTGCCGACGCAAATCACGGGCACTGACGGACGTGCCGTTGCAGGCATCCGCAAGCGCCGGGCAGTCGCATGTGTGTAAAGAGCGGCGAGCGGCCATAACAGCCGGGCGATTAACGCCGGATTGTCCGGGGCAGTAAACCAAAAGGGCGGCGCGCGCATTTAATGCCCCAATTCTTCGATACGCAGGCGCAGATAGTCCGCAATACGATTGCTGACATGCGCCCCGCGTGAAGTCACGTCCCATGCCGCATGCGCCAACTCTGCGGCTTTATCGACTGACAGCAAAATTTCGATGATCGCGCCCAATTCGCTGCGCGACCGGATCAGACGGGACGCGCCAGCTGCATTCAGCCGGGCTGCATGTCGCTGATAAGGTGCCACCAACGGGCCATAGAGAACCGCCGACCCAAGCGCCGTCGCCTCGAATGGATCACGGCATCCGCCACCGCGCAGGGTCCCACCCATAAAGGTGATTGGCGCAATGCGGTACCACAGCCCGATGTCGTCGTCGGTGTCGATTACATAGACTTGCGTTAATTCGGTTGGTTTAGGCTCTTGCGATCGCAGCCTTACGTAAAAGCCTTGAGACCGCATGAATTCGGCGATACCCGCGGCCTCTGTGCGAACACGCGGAACGATGATCAGCAGCAATCGGTGTGCTCTGCGGCTTGCCTGTAAATGCGCCCGGCCAAGGTCTGCCAATTCAGCGCTATGTGCGGCGGCGGCAAGCCACCTTGGGCGTGTTCCCAACGCATTGGCGATTTCCTGGCGTTCGTCGTCATCGTGAGGAAGCGCGGGTGGGCAATCCTCCATGGCACCAGAGACCAGTACTTTGTCGGGATGTGCGCCAGCCCGCATCAATCGTTCCGCTGCGTTATGGTCCAACGCGAGGACTGCCTCGAATTCTGAAAGCAGTGACCGCAACGCCCCGGGGACCCAACCGCCAGCGACCTGTTCCAACCCATCTCCATTGGCGTCAACCAAGATGCTGTGCATATGCGCGGCGCGCATTTCATCCATCAAAAGCGGATCCAGATCGCCACGCACCCAAATGCCGATTAACGGTTTCCAATGCGCGATAAATTCGCGAATACTGTCTTTGCTGCGCGGTTCTTGTATCGCACGGCCGATCATCGCATGATCCCAGTCGCGCAAGGTTGAAACAATCGTAATCGGGTCACCGTCGATCGTTATTTTGCGCGCAAGCGTCTCGATCGCAGTCAACTGATCGATGTGGGTACAACGCGCCCAGATCACCACCCCATCAGGTCGCGCCGGGTAACTCAGAATACGCGTTTGTTCATAGGCCGATCCCCGGCCCACCAGATAGGCGGCAATGGAAAGGGATCGTGCCATTCTCTGAGGCCCTAGTTGCCCAACTCTTCGGTTGGTGACGCTTCGGTTTCTTCATCCCGCAAACGGTGAATATGGGCAATGAAATAACGCATATGTGCGTCGTCAACAGTGCGCTGGGCTGCGCCTTTCCACGCGTTGAACGCGGTGGCGTAATCGGGGAACATTCCGACGATGTCGATTTTTGACACATCTTTGAATGCGTTTTTTGTGGGGTCAATCAATTCGCCACCAAAGACGAGGTGAAGGCGCTGGGTCATGGTAAAGCCTTTTCAAGGGTTATTGTTGCGTTTACTCTACGGGTTTGCGGTCGGCGGCTCAAGAAGGTCAGCGAGATTGGCATGTAAACCGGGGCCTGCGGCCAATACCCCCGGCACTTGTGGGTGTAAGTTGTTGAATTGCAGTGAACGGTTGTGTTGATCGGTCACGCGCGCCCCTGCTTCGCTTGCAATTAATGCCCCTGCTGCAATGTCCCATTCCCAGCTGGGGCGCAGGGTCAGCATTCCGTCAAATTTGCCTTGCCCGACAAGACATAAACGGTAGGCCAGCGATGACCGGAATGCCTGTTTCACGGGGGGCGCCATCCCTCCGCGCCAGAAACTTCCGTCAAAGTTGGGCTTTGCCGCCAAAACGCTTGCGCCTGTGATGGGCGCTGCTGACGCGCGGATTGGGGCGCCATTCATCGCTGCACCGCCGCCCAAAGTTGCGGTGAACAGCACATCACGCACAGGCAAATACACTGCGGCGGACACAACTTGGCCGTTTTCGACCACTGCGATTGCATGACACCAATCCTTGCCGCCTTGGATAAACGCGCGTGTCCCGTCGATAGGGTCCACGACAAATTGGCGATGTGTCGACATACGCGCTGTCGTGTCTTCGGTTTCCTCGGACAGCCAGCCATAATCCGGACGCGCGGTCACAAGGCGGTCTTGTAACATGGCGTTCACTGCCAAATCCGCCTCGGTGACGGGGCCCGCGCCGTCGGGTTTGTCGATCACTTCCGGATTGCGTCGGAAAAACTGCAGTGCGATGTCGCCTGATTGGCGTGCGGCATCGGCGAGCAGTGCGGTGTCAGTCTCCGGCAAGGGTGAGCCCTTCGACAAGCAGCGAAGGCACAACCCGCGACAGATGTGTTTGCGCATCATTCGCGGGAACAATCGACATCAGCATCGCCCGCAGATTTCCGGCAACGGTACATTCGTTCACCGGATAGGTGATTTCGCCGTTTTCGATCCAAAACCCCGAGGCCCCGCGTGAGTAATCGCCGGTATTGGGATTGATCGTAGACCCGATCATCGAGGTCACAAGCAACCCGGTCCCCATTTGTTTGATCAGGTCATTGCGGGTTTGGTCGCCTTGGGTCAGCGCCACGTTGGTCAGGCTGGGGCTTGGTGGTGCGCTGGTGCCGCGGGCGGCATTTGCAGTGCTGTGCATACCCAACTGTCTGGCGGTTGCCAGATCAAGCGTCCATCCCGTCAGCACCCCATTATCCACAATCGCGCGCTGGCTGGTCGGTAATCCTTCGGCGTCAAACAGTTTTGATCCGGTCACGCGTGTGCGGTGCGGGTCTTCGATGATTGACAGCCCTGTGGGCAGAACCTGTTGACCCAGTGCATCGCGCAGCCAGCTGGACCCGCGCGCAATCATCATGCCGTTGGTCGCCTGTAGCAGGTGACCGATCAACGCGCTGGAAATGCGTTCGTCGAACAACACGGGATAGGATCCTGTCTTGGGTTTGCGCGCGCCCGTGCGCGCCACAGCCCGTTCGGCCGCGCGCACGCCAATAGCGTCCGCATCGCGCAAATCCGCCTGAAACACGCGGCTGTCGTAATCATAGTCGCGCTCCATCCCCGCGCCCGTTCCGCTAATCGCGACGCAAGACAGGCCGCGATCGGTGCGGGCGTAACCAGCGGAGAATCCATTGGTTGCAGCCAGATGGATGCGGCGACGGCTATAGCCCGCGGACGCAGATTGTACCTGACTGATGCCAGGGTTCCGCAGTGCCGCGGCTTCGGCGCGTGCGGCGTCATCTTGCAACATGGACGGATCAGGTTCGGCGCTGGGGTCGTAAAGCTCCAGCCAGCCGGTATCAAGATTTGTGGCAAGCTGCGCAGGATCAGCGAGGCCCGCGTGCGGGTCAGCGGGCGCTTCTTTTGCCATCGCAACCGCGCGTTCGGCCATTTGTTGCAGCGTTGCAGGTTTTGTATCAGATGATGACACACAAGCCTGCCGTTGCCCAACAAAGACACGCAGTCCGATGTCAACACCTTCGGAGCGTTCCGCCTGTTCCAATGCACCGCCCCGAACGCCAATCGATAACGATGTGCCATCAACGGCAATCGCATCGGCGCTGTCTGCACCCGCACGGCGGGCGACATCCAAAAGCTGCTGGGTAAGGTCAGAAAGAGGCTGTGTCATCGGGTTTCCTTTGTTGCCTCTGACGTAGTGTGCCGAACCCATCGCCGCAAGCCTACTTGACGCGTTCACCGTTCACGCGGATGTCGTCCACACCGTTAATTTCGAGGTTAGAGGTTAAAGTACCGTTGCCATCGTCGCGGGTAAACATCCCCAAAGAGATGCGGGCGGCAAATGCGTCGTCGGGCTGCAACACGCCGAGTGCAATCAGATTGTCCAGTAGTGTATGCGCACCGTCAATCGTGACAGCAGCATTGCCTGATGGAATCGGGTCGTCGGGGAATTCACTGTAGTCCACCGAAAATGTGCCTGTGCTAGAAACGCGCGCACCTGCGCCTTCGAACGAAAAAGCGTCCACAGTGATATCGGTCACAACGACTGGCAGATCACCGCGCGTGAACGCGCTTTCGAGGTTCAAAAAGTCGAGCAATTCAATGTACAATGTCACCGATGCGCCCAGATCAATGTTCATCTCGGCGGCATCACGGGGCAAAACGCGCTCTGGGTCGAACAGGTTCCACGTTGCGTCGTCAAGGGTCAGCCCGTCAATGCCGATTTGGTAACGTGCGCGCTGTGGCTCATTGGATGCGAGCAGCGGCAACTGGATGTTCGCGGAAACGGTATCCATGCGACCTGACCCGGCGATACCGACCAGGTTGGTGGCATCGAAGCTAGCAAAGATGTCGCTGTGGGATCCGGCAATGGACAACCCTTTTTCGGACAGTGATAGCGAGGTTTCAGTTTTGCCACTGATCATGCGCGTCGCCGATTGAACGTCGTCGTCTAGGTAAAATAGAGACTCTGATGCGCTGCCGTCTGACGACGATGCCACTTCAAAAAACATGCCCGCGCGGAGTGCTGGCGCGATGTTCAGCAGATCGACCCCTTCTGCGGGGATAGCATCACGAAAACTGATCGTGCTGGCGCCCATTTGGTAGCTGTCAACAGAGCGCACACCAAAGCCTTTGTTTGTTTCCATGGTCATGTCGGATGGTAAAATTGTGCCTGTGCCTTCGATCAGGATCAGGTCACCTTCGGTGAGGGTCATGGTCGTGCTAAACCCTTCGCCCGACCCAGCGAGGGAAAACCCAAAATCGTCAAATGCGGTGTTGAACGTAACGCCGCCGTCAATGGTATAGGCGTCACCGGTTTGTACGTACGTCACGGCGCCGGGGGTGCCTGACGCGGTTCCGCGAAACCCTTGGTGGTTTATGGAAATTGTGCCACCAAAGCTGGAAAGCTCTTCATCGTCAAATTTGACGGCGATGCCATATTCAATGGACTTCGGATAGATCATGGTGACGGTGCCGTCTGGCTGGTCGATCCATGTCATTGGCGGCAAGCTAACGCGCACGGACACAAAATCAAACGGCAGCGTGTAATCAAGGCGCATGTCGTTTACGAATACCGTATCGCCATCGCGCTGGCGATCGGCTGTCAACGCGCCGCCTGTCGCCGCGTAAAATGCAACTGTATTGGCCCAGACATCGTCTGCGGTGATATCAGCGAAGGCGGGGCTGCAAAGCAGGGCGGCGACAGCGGTAAGCGTAATACGATGAGACACAGAATTTCCTTGTTCAATCAAAACATAAAAGCGCGGCGATTTCTCGCCGCGCCGTTCATTCAACTATGAGGATTATTTCATCCGTTGTCCATTGACCAATAGATGACCTTTGTCGTTGACCTCGACGGTGGTCTCAAGCTGGTCATCACCTGTGGTGCGGGCGAACATGCCCAGCATCATCCGTGGGCCCATGACCTGATCTTCGGGGATCAGGCCCATAGCAACCAGATTGTCGATCAGGGCATTCAGGCCATTGATCTGAACAGACGCTTCGCCTTCGGGGCGCGGCAGCGGCGCAAAGCTTTGCATGTCAGATGGATCAAAGGTGAAAGCACCGTCGCCTGTCACCGTTGCACCAACGGCTGCGATGTTCAGCTTGTCGATGGACACAGTGTTCAGCTCGACGGGTGACGCGCTATTCATCAGCATTGTCTGATCCGGATCGAAAACGTTGATCAATGGTGTTGCAGTGCCTGACACAGCGATTTCGATTGTGGCCGGATCACGCGGCAGGACAGATGCGGGATCAAACATGCCCCAAATGATATCGTTGACCGAAAGATCCACCAAACCAAGGCTTAACCGGAAATCTTGTGGCTGGTCTGCTTTGCCAAGCGGCATTTCAAAGCCAAGGTTGTACTTGTCCAGCGCGATTTCGACAGGGAAAGGGATCTCTGAACCGGTGATGTTGAAAGCAATATTTTCGGAATCGGCATCGTAAGCGACTTTGTCGTTATTGAACTCGACCGCCAATGTGGTTGCTCCAGCAGAAAAGGATCCCGCGGCTTGGTCTCCGTCGGTATTGACGTCAAAGATAAAGCTGCTGCCATCAACGGAATAGCCACCGTCCATCGCAAACCCATCCTTAAAGAAATTTTCGGGATGTTCAGCATCCATTTCCAATGGCAGTGCCATCGTGGCCTGCATGTTGATGCCTTCGATCTTGGCACCGCCGGTGAAATAATCACCTTTGCCGCCGGGTACTTTTACATCAACCAAAAGATCGATTGACGCGATATCGATGTCGTAAGCAATATTGTTGGTTTCGGTTTCGCTTGTGCTGTACGAACCGGTCATATCGTTGACCATCAAAATGGCGTTGCCGGTAAAGGTGACATCGCCATCCACCACGTCACGCAGCGCAAGTTTGGCGGTATCCGCTGATACATCATAGTTCAGTTCCGTGTCGTCGCCGGTCACGACCATTTCCAGACCGGAATAGGTTGTGTCGACGGTAATCACCGCACCAGATTGCGCGGTAAAGGTCATTGGATAGCTTTCGCTCATCGTGATCCGAACGCTGCCATCGCCCTGTTCTTCAAAGGTCATCTGGTCGATAGCGACTTCTGTCGACATCTCTGGCGACGTTGTTTTGACAGAAAGACCCGTCACTGTCAGGGTGTCGCCGGACATGTCCTCGGATGTCGTGGTCAAAGCAGTTTCAGGATACATCGACATCTGCGATTTCCAGCTATCCCAAACTTGTTGCGCAGTGACGTCTGCGTTGGCAGCGCCACCAACAACGAGTGCTGCAAAACAGACTGCACCGCGCAGCTTTGAAGAGTAACCCATTCTAATTCCCCTTGGTTAAAATGCTTTCCGAACTGAATGGGCTTACCTAGTGTATGCCCTGAAACGGAAATATTGATTCCCAAACTAATCACCATTTGGGGCCACCGAAAGGGATCAGCGTGAAAAACATGGACATGGTCGGGAAAACCGTACTTATCACCGGCGCAAGCCGGGGGATTGGCGCTGCTACGGCGCGGGCGTTTGCTGCTGCGGGGGCCAATGTTTCCTTGCTTGCCCGCAGCACAGACGCGATCGCGACGCTTGCGGGTGAGATCGGCGAAAAAGCGCTCGCAATTCCGTGCGATGTGTCGCGGTATTCTGAGGTAGAGGCAGCTATCGGTGCCACTGCCCGCACCTTTGGCGGGCTTGATGTCCTGATCAACAACGCGGGTGTGATCGACCCGATCGGCGATTTGGCTGACTGTGACCCGGATGCATGGGGGCGCGCCATTGATATCAATCTCAAGGGTGTGATGTACGGAATGCGTGCCGCCTTACCGGGTATGATTGCCCAAGGTCACGGCACCATTATCACCGTGTCATCGGGTGCGGCACATGGTCCGGTCGAAGGGTGGACAGCATACTGCAGTTCAAAGGCAGGGGCCTATATGCTGACCCGCGCGGCGGATCTGGAAAATCGCGACAAAGGGTTGCGCATCATGGGGCTATCACCCGGCACCGTGGCCACAGATATGCAACGCGATATCAAGTCGTCCGGCATTAATGCCGTTAGCCAGCTTGACTGGTCCGTCCACATTCCGCCCGAATGGCCCGCGCAAACGCTGGTTTGGATGTGTACGCCAGAGGCTGACGCCTATCTGGGAATGGACGTCAGCCTGCGTGAAGAATCCATCCGCCAGCAGGTCGGGCTTGCATGATACACTGCGATCGCCAAGGCGACATATATTGGATCACAATTGACCGTCCGGAAAAAGCCGGCGCACTGACACGCGAAATGTTAGTCGCGCTGACGACGGCGATGACGCAAGCGCAGAACGCAAAAGTCTTTATAATTAAGGGTACAGGTACGGTTTTTAGCGCAGGGGCCGATCTGGACGAGGCCCGCGCCGGTTTGGCACTGGACCCGGTGTGGGAACATCTGTCATCGGCTGTGGCGGCGTTGCCAGGGTTAACAATTGCCGCGCTGAACGGAACCGTGGCCGGAGGTGCGTTTGGCATGGTTCTGGCCTGTGATTTGCGCATCACGGTTGACCATGCAAAGTTTTTCTACCCCGTCATGAAGCTGGGCTTTTTGCCGCAACCCTCTGACCCAGTCCGCCTTGCGGCGCTGATTGGTCCGTCGCGGGCGAAAATGATTTTGATGGCGGGACAGAAGATCACTGCAAACGAAGCACTGCAGTGGGGGCTGGTAGACAGGATCGCACCCGCAGACACATTGATCAAAACCGCCGAAACTTTGGCGCAGGATGCGGTAAACGCAGCGGGTGCGCATATTCATGCGATCAAAAAAATGATTCCCTGTGGTCAGTAAAGTGTACTTGCTCAATCGCGAGGGCACATCCAAAACGACACGAACACTTTCGGGGGAAACATGGCGGAAAACGGCACTTTGATAGATCAGGCGTCAGACGCCATGACGCAGGGAATCGCGCTCGCGCAAAACTGGCTGCTGTCACCAGCGGCATGGTCGCAATTTGCACTTTTGGTAGGTGCCTATCTTTTGGCGCGTATCACAAATTTGATTATTGCGCCCAGACTGAAAAAGCTGCTTGCCACAGAACCTGAAAACACGACGGTGTTGGCCAAAGCGCGCCGGTTCATTCTGCTGTTTATGCCAATCCTGCTGCCACTTTTAGCGTATGGTTTTACAGCGATTGGCGAAGTTGTAACCCGCTCTGTTTTCGGGTCCGGGGCGGTCATTGCATTTGGCAAACGCGTGTTTTTGTTTCTGGCTGTGCGGGCCTTGGCGCGGGACATAATCCAGGATTCGTTCCTGCGCTTACTGGGCAAATACGTGTTGGTTCCGGTGACCGCGCTTTATGCGGTTGGATTTTTGGATCAGGTCATTGCTGCCCTTGCAGGCACCGTTGTCCACCTTGGCAATATTAGTTTTTCGGTGCTGGCGATTATACGTGGCCTGATCGCGGGCAGCCTGCTTTTCTGGCTGGGACAATGGTCAAATTCGCAATCTGCGTCCTACATTGACAAACAGCCGATGCGGCCCGCGATCCGGCAACTGGCTGTCAAATCGATCGAGTTTCTGATTTTCGGGATCGCGTTCCTGTTATTGATGAACATTATGGGGATCAGCCTGAGTTCGCTTGCGTTGATCGGGGGTGCCGTTGGTGTCGGCCTTGGTTTTGGTCTGCAAAAAATCGCCTCGAATTTCATTTCAGGGGTAATCCTTTTGATCGAAGGGCAAGCGACGGTGGGGGATTACGTCGCGCTGGACGGCGGCGAAGCGGGCACCATTATCAAAATGAGTGCGCGGGCGACATTTCTGGAAACCTTTGATGGGCGCTGGATTGTTGTCCCGAACGAAGATTTCATCACGACGCGCGTGGTCAACTATTCCGACAGTGGTTCAGCCAACCGATACGAAGTCCTGTTTTCCGTCAGCTATGACACCGACATCAACAAAGTCCCCGATATTATCACAGCAGCCGTGGCGACGCACCCTGACGTACTGAAAGCGCCAGAAGGTCCGGATTGCGAATTGCGCGGATTCGGCGACAGCGGCGTCGATTTTGCGGTTGAATTTTGGGTGAACGGCATTGACGACGGCAAGAACAAATATACGTCCGACGTCCTGTTCCTTGTTTGGAATGCTCTTAAAGACAACGATATCGAAATCCCCTATCCGCACCGTGTTGTCGAAATCAAAGGTGGTCTGCCTGCGTGACGGATGCTGTCGTCATTGGTGCCGGACCTGCGGGCCTTATGGCGGCTCAGGTCTTGGGCGAGGCCGGGCTTTCGGTCACGCTTGCTGACGCAATGCCGTCCGTGGGCCGTAAGTTTCTGATGGCTGGCAAGTCGGGGCTGAATCTGACCAAAATTGAACCCGATGTGCAATTTTTGCGGGCTTACGGTGACGCGCCACATGCGTTGCAGGGCGCGGTCGCGGATTTTGGCCCGCAAGCAGTTGTTGATTGGGCGCAAGGATTAGGACAGTCCGTTTTCAGCGGATCGACCGGGCGCGTATTTCCGACTGTGATGAAAGCATCGCCGCTGTTGCGTGCGTGGATGGCACGGTTAGATCGGCTCGGCGTCCGTTTGGAAACACGGTGGCGCTGGTCAGGCTGGGATGGGCCTGAACTGCTGTTTGATACGCCTGTGGGACAGCAACGCGTCAGGCCAAAGGCGACGGTTTTGGCACTGGGTGGCGCAAGCTGGGCGCGTTTGGGGTCCAATGGGGCTTGGGCGCAGTATTTGCCGGATGTCACAGCGCCATTTGCGCCCGCCAACATGGGATTTATTGTGCCGTGGTCTGATCATATGGCGCGTCACTTTGGGACGCCCGTGAAATCCGTCGCCTTGCATGCTGGCGATCAGACAACGCGCGGCGAATTTGTGGTGTCCGCGCGCGGTATCGAAGGTGGCGGTATTTACATGTTGTCGCGACCGATGCGTGAAGGGGCGCCGCTGTCTGTCGACCTGATGCCAGACTGGCCGATACAGCGGGTGCGGGACGCGTTGCAAAAACCGCGCGGCAAGCAGAGCCTATCTAACTTTTTGCGCAAGGCGCTTCGGTTGGACGCTGTCCATATCGCGCTGCTCGCCGAACTCGGGCGGCCATATCCTGACGATCTTGCCGCGCTGATCAAGGCTTTGCCCATCATTCACCAAGGTCCGCGACCGATGGACGAGGCAATTTCGACTGCTGGTGGGGTCCGGTTTGACGCGCTCACCGATGGCTTGATGCTGCGCAACCGTGCCGGGGTGTTTTGTGCTGGCGAAATGCTGGATTGGGAGGCACCGACCGGCGGCTATCTGATCACCGGATGTCTTGCGACAGGCTTACTGGCGGGGCGTGCTGCTGTGGATTATGCCACCAAACTTGCCCCCCCACACGACCACCCGTGAAGGTAGCCATTTTGATCTACCCGGGCTAAACAATGACAACGGGCTGATGGAGTGAACTGAATGCTAAAAAAAGCGCTATTTACAACAACTGCGTTGACGACGGCCATTGGTGTGCCGGTCGCAGCACAAGAGACGCCGTTGGGGTACGGGTTAAATGGTTTGCCCGGCGTGATCGAGATGCCCATCGCCCAAAGTGATAGCGAGGGTGCGCTGGCGGTTACAGCCGCGATGCAAGAGGGAATTTTCCGGCTCAATTTTGGTCTGCAACTTACCGACCGTCTGTCGGCGAGCGCAGGTTTCAACATCGCCGATGTCTATGATAGTACCGGATCATCCGTGATTGCTGGTGAAAATGCACGCGCGTTTAGCCTGCAGTATCGTTTGACAAACGAGACGGAATATCTGCCGCAGATCGCAATTGGGATGCGCGACATCCTGACGCCGGGGCGTTTGCAGTCTGAATATATCGTGGCGACAAAATCAATTGGCGACAGCCTGTCGGTGACGGCTGGTTTGGGTTGGGGCGCAATGGCGACCGCTGGCGGGTTCGATAATCCGATTGGTGGACGTGCCGAGCGTCCCGTGTTTGATACTGCGTCCGCGGACGGGCAGCTTGCCACTGATCAGTGGTTCGCGGGGGACGCGGCGTGGTTTGGCGGCGCGTCCTACCAAATCAATGAAAAATGGGGCGTTGCGGCTGAGTATTCTTCGATCGCTTATACACAGCAGCCCGATGGCCTCGTGCTGGAAACAGACAGCCCTTATAATTTTGGCGTGACCTATCGGCCTGCCGACGGCGTGCAGCTGTCATTTGTGTCGCTTTATGGTCGCGATGTCGGGGTGTCGGGTACTTTTGCGCTGAATGCGCATAACCGTCCCAGCATGGGCGGAGCCGAGCGCGCACCCGTCCCGGTCAAAGTCCGCAGTGAAAATGCACGTGCCGCCCGAGAGTGGGACCGCACCCAAGTGTCTGAACCTGCATTGCGCACCGCGATGGCAACTTTGATGGAAAGCGAAGGTTTGACGCTGACCGGATTGGAAATCACGGACACCTCTGCGCGCGTGCGCTACATCAACGGGCGGTATCGGTCCCAAGCGCAGGCGATGGGGCGCGTGGCGCGGTTTTTGACGCAAGTGATGCCCGGATCGGTTGAGGTGTTCATTTTTGAACCCGAATCGCGTGGCATCCCGCTGTCTGCAACACGGATTGCGCGTTCTGATGTCGAAGCACTGGAAACACGTTCAGGTGGTGCGGATGCCATGTTGCAGCGGGCCGTTTTCGTGGATGCCGGCAGCGCCGAAGGATTAACACCTGTGCCTTCGGAGGCTGCGGCGTTTACATGGGGGCTGGGCCCATATTTCGTCATCAACCCCTATGGTCCAGACGGCGCGGCGCAGATCGACGCAGGGTTAAAGCTGCAAGCCAGATATCAGATCGCCCCGCAGATTGTCGCTGCTGGGTCCGTTGTGCAAAGTGCGCGACCTGCTGATCCACAAGACCCTATCATTGACGCAACACCTGACTTGCAAAATGTCAGGTCTGACGGCGGTTTTTATGGCGATGACGGCGTCCCCGTGCTGCAAGACTTAACAATCAGTTATTACGGCCGGCCCGGACCCGACCTGTTTAGCCGGATCAGCGCTGGCTACCTAGAGCGGATGTATGGCGGAGTTTCATCAGAAATCCTATGGATGCCGGTCGATAGCAACCTTGGGCTTGGTGCAGAACTAAACTATGTCGCGCAGCGCGACACCGACATGGCATTCGGGTTTAGCGAATATGACTACGACGTAGTTACCGGACATGTTTCTGCCTATTATGACTTTGGGAATGGCTATCACACGCAGCTTGATGTTGGGCGGTATCTGGCGGGCGATTGGGGTGGCACCGTCACCGTGGCCCGCGAATACGACAATGGAGTGAGGATCAGCGCTTATGTTGCGCAAACCGAAGTCAATTATGATGATTACGGTGACGGATCCTACAACAAGGGCATACAAATCGCGATCCCGCAGGATTTCCTGCTTGGGAATCCATCGCGCAAAACCTATGCGGCAACGATTCGCACGCGGTCTGGTGATGGCGGTGCAATGCTGAATGTCGACGGGCGGCTATACGAGGTCGTGCGCGATGCGCACACCAACGATCTTTCAGATACTTGGGGACGGTTTTGGCGATGAAAAAGCTTGGGAAAATGACCTTTGGTCTGGCGATGCTGGCTTTGGCAGCGTGCGGTCCGATGAACAAGGGTGGGATGGGTGAAAAGTTGGCCATTGTCGCCAGTCAGCGCGGGACCGCACCCGCCGCCCCCGACACAAATGTGCCTGCCGAGGTGCTGCTTGCGAACCCCGGAAAATACATGCGAGTCAATATCCGTGACCAAGGCATTTGGACCGCTATGGTTGTGGGCGGGGAGAATAACGGGCGCGTGACTTGGGTTGATGCAAGCAACCTTAGCGTGACTGTTTCGAACGGATTGGTGGTCGCCACGCGCGGTCTGTCGCGTGATTTGATGGGTGCAGATGTCGCGGCATCATGGTTTGCGGTCCAAAGAGGGGGCGGAACAGCCGAAAGGCGGCATGATTTTCTGACTGACCAAGACAGAATTTCGACGGAACTGTTGCAATGCAGCATCGTTTTGGACGGGACAGAGGTGGTCGCACGGGGCGATACTGGCATCCAAACACGCCGCTTCAACGAGAAATGCGAGGGGGAAAACCTCACATTTTCCAATGTTTACTGGGTTAATGCGTCCGGAAACATGGTGCGCAGTTTGCAAGCTGTGTCGCCATCCGCTGGCTATCTGCAAATTGATGTTTTTTGATCTTTCGTGAGACCCCTTGGATTTTGCCCACCACACTGATTTAATATCAAAATGTGGATCATCACGACGTGATAGACCACCCGTGCATTAATTGGAGTACCGACATGCGCCTTACAACTACACTTGCCGCTGCAGCTTTGGCTGTTTCCGCTGTTGCTGCCAACGCTGGCGGCATGGCACCTGCAACAATGGAAGCTCCTGTTGTTGTTGTTGAACCAGCACCTGCTGGCTCGTCCATCAGCAGCACATACATCGTGATCGGCGTTCTTGCCGCTCTGGTGATCGCTGCTGCAGCAAACGCTCAAGACTAAGAAATAATCAGATCTTCGGATCTGAAAAAAGGCAGGCCCTAGGGCTTGCCTTTTACTTTTTCAGCGGCGCGCCATCATCGCAAGCCGCATCAGCGCCCGCTCCATTAACGGGCCTTGCGGGGCCGTGCTGGCCGAGCGCAGTTGCAAGTCCACATCCGTGATCACCGTCAGCGCCCGCTCCAGCCGGGGGCGTCCCCAGTGGTTTGCTTGCCGAACCACCTTGTCACGCCGTGGACCAAATACAGGTGGCCGTAACCGACCGATTCCCGCCGCAGCACCGCCCGGATCAGAGGCGACAATGTGCAGCCGCCTGAAATGGCGCATGGCACCAATGCACAGCGTCACAGGTGTCACACCTTGCGCGTAAAGGCTGCTAAGCACAGGCCCTAATTGTTCGGCGTGGCCCATTGTCACCACGTCCAGTACGTCGTCCACATCGACTTCGGCAGATTGCGGCGCGTTCAGCAAAACATCAGCAACCGATAGCGGTGCGCTGTCATCCAGTTTGTATAGGCTGACTTTTTCCAGCGTCTGCCGAAAATCGCCTGGCTCAAGCGAGGCGGCAAGCGCCATAAGCGTATCCATGACATCGCGGGCGGGTTGCGCGATGTTCGCTTTTTCCAGCGCCTGTTCAATATCGGCCACCGTTGGTGGTTCGTCATAGATGCCGATCGCCATCGCGTTGCGATGGTTTTCAAAAAGCTTACGCAACGCGGATTTTGCGGTCAGCTGGCTGGCGGTCACAATGATCTGTGCGTCACCCGGCTGCCAGTCAACCAACGCATTTGTCAGGGCCTTGACGGCGGTATCCGTGGCATCTTCGACAAACGCGACCCTGTGTCCGGGAAAGAACCCTTGGGCTTTGATTGCATCATCCAGTATCGCGGGGTCTTTGCGTAGGTCCGACGCCGCAATCCGTGTCAGGCGCATTTCGGCTTCGCCTTGCGGGCCGACAAGCGCTGCGATGGCCTGCTGTCGTTTCTCAGCGACGCGCATGGGGTCAGCACCGAAGATTAGCAAACCAGTATGTGTTGGATCGGGTTTGCGAAAATAGGCCGCAGCAGATGACCCCGACAGTTTCATTGCGTGATCTTCGGGCCAAGGAGCAGCAGGCGGCCAACGATCATATCTGCAAGAATCACGGACAGACGGGCCACCGCATCGGTTTCTGCGGATTGCGTGGCCGTTGTTGATGCTGTCGTGGAATAGCTGGTAAAGGCGTCGACGGCACCTTTTTCGATCTCGTCTCCTGTCGCGTTGTCGCGCAGCACCCAATTTCCGCGACCGATAATTTTGAATCTGGTGGTGTTACCATCTTCGGTAATGGCAGAGCTTGCGCGGCTTTGGGTCAATGTCACTTGCAATGTGTAGCGGGGCGCGTTGGCCACGCCCAGCCTTTCCTCAAGCCGTTCGCCCAGACGATATCCGGCGACGGTTTCAGGCGTAGTGAACGCGATGCTGCCATGCAAACGCCCAGCATCGCCGTAAACGGGCGCAAATCCGCAGCCGGCAAGGACAAAAAGCCCCAGCACGACTGCCCGACGAGAGATCCGGTCAGATGACAATGTTCACAATCCGTCCCGGTACGATGATCAGCTTCTTTGGCGCGTTGCCGTCCAATGCCTTTTGGACAGCGTAGTGATCCATGACGATCGCCTCAATAGCTGCTTTATCGGCGTCAGCCGCAACGGTGATTTCAGCGCGTCGTTTGCCGTTGATCTGGATCGGCATTGTGACGGTATCCTCGACCAGCATGGCCGTGTCAGCAACAGGCCACGGTGCGTTCGCGATCAACCCTGTGCCGCCCAGCAGCGACCAGATTTCCTCGGACAGGTGCGGGGTCATGGGCGACATCAGCTGCGCCAATATGCGCATGGCTTCGGATTTTGTCGCCTTGCCTGCCTTTGATTTCGACACCACAGCGGTAAAGCCATACAGCTTGGCAATTGCGGCGTTAAAGCCAAAGGTTTCGACGCCCATGGTCACGTCGTGAATGGCCTTGTGCGTGGCGCGCAGCAAAGCATCATCATCTGTACCGGGCGTATCGTCCATAGCGGCGATGTCATTGGCGATGCGGAACACACGTGAAAGGTGCTTGTATGTCGCCTCTGCGCCGGACGCCGTCCATTCCACGTCCCGTTCCGGCGGGCTGTCTGACAGCACAAACCAGCGCGCGGTATCGGCGCCGTATTTCGCGAGAATATCGTCGGGGTCGACGACGTTCTTTTTGGATTTCGACATTTTCGCAGAGGGAATGATTTCGACTGCGGTGCCATCAGCCAGCTTGCCGTCGGTGACGTCCTCTGGGAAATGATACACCGCGCGGTCGTTGGCATCTTTTGTCTGGTAAATTTCATGTGTCACCATGCCTTGGGTGAACAATGCGTTGAACGGCTCGATTGCGCTGTCAGGCAGGTGGCCGGTGATATTCATCGCGCGGGCAAAGAAACGGCTGTAAAGCAGGTGCAAAATCGCATGCTCGATCCCGCCGATATATTGGTCGACGTTCATCCAGTACGCAGCATCTTCGGCATTGGTGGGCGTCGGGGCATGGGGCGATGTAAAGCGCGCGTAATACCAGCTGGAATCCACAAAGGTATCCATCGTATCGGTTTCGCGCTGCGCGGGCTTGCCACACGACGGGCAGGCGCAATCACGCCATGTCGGGTGGCGGTCAAGCGGATTGCCGGGGATGTCGAACGTGACATCATAGGGCAGTTCAATCGGCAGGTTTTCTTTCTTTTCCGGCACCGCGCCGCAGTCTTCACAGTGGACAATCGGAATGGGGCAGCCCCAATAGCGCTGCCGCGACAGTCCCCAGTCGCGCAGGCGGAATTTGGTGACGCCCCCACCGATGCCGTTCGCCTCGCAATACGCGATGGCGGCATCCACTGCCGCATCCCCGGTTTGCACGGTTTCACCCGCGAAACCTTTGACATAGGTGACAGTTTCCGATTTTGCGGGCACGTAGGCCTCGGTCAAGGTGGCGTCGGCATCTGGCAAAAACACAGGCATGATCGGCAGCCCGTATTTCGTCGCAAAGTCATAATCGCGCTGGTCGTGGGCCGGGCATCCGAAAATCGCGCCGGTGCCATAGTCCATTAGAATAAAGTTTGCGATATAGACAGGCAGTTCCCACGCTGGGTCGAGCGGGTGTTTCACCTTCAGTCCGGTGTCATAGCCCAGTTTTTCGGCCTTTTCGATCGCTTCGGCGGTGGTGCCACCTTTGCGGCATTCCGCGCAGAATGCAGCGACCTTGTCGTCTTTGGCTTCCAACTCCTTTGCCAGCGGATGGTCGGGTGAAATACCCACAAAGGACGCGCCCATCAATGTGTCGGGGCGGGTGGTGTAAACCTCGATCGCGCTGCCATCGGTGCGCTCAAATGCAAATTGCAATCCGCGCGATTTACCGATCCAGTTCGCCTGCATCAGTTTGACCTTGGCCGGCCAATCATCCAGCCCGTCGATGGCTGACAGCAGTTCCTCGGAATAGTCGCTGATTTTAAAGAACCATTGCACCAATTCGCGGCGTTCAACGTCGGCGCCTGAACGCCAGCCCTTGCCGTCAATGACCTGTTCGTTGGCCAGCACTGTCATATCGACCGGATCCCAGTTCACCACGGCCTTTTTGCGATAGATCAGGCCCTTTGACAGAAAATCGATGAACAGCGCCTGCTGTTGGCCGTAATATTCCGGGTCACAGGTTGCAAATTCGCGAGACCAGTCGATGGAAAGGCCCAGCGGTTTCATCTGTGCCTTCATGTCGGCGATGTTTTGATAGGTCCAGTCCTTTGGATGACCACCTGACGCCATCGCCGCGTTTTCGGCGGGCATGCCAAAGGCATCCCAGCCCATGGGGTGCAGAATGTTGTGACCCGTCGCCAGTTTATAACGCGCGATCACGTCACCCATCGTGTAGTTGCGCACGTGGCCCATGTGGATACGGCCCGACGGGTAGGGGAACATTTCGAGCACATAATATTTCGGCTTGTCGGCGCTGCGCGTGGCCAGAAATGTCTGGGCCTCGGCCCAAGCAGATTGCCATTTCGCTTCGATGTCAGCAGGGGTGTAGGTGGTCATCAGAACGGTCTTTCAAGAATGCAAACGCCGGGCGACTGGGCCCGGCGCAAGTGATAATCGGGCGGGATGCCGAAAGCTAGAGGGCGCCGTCAGCAATCCGAAGCTGGCGGGCGCGGGCAAGGATCGCATCCTCGATGGCGGTCTGTACTTCGATTGATACCGGGCCGCTTTGGCTTTGTAGGGCGACGTGCAGCGCGCGGGCGTCCATTGCCGGATCAGTCACGCGAATGGTGGCGCGGTAGGCGCGGTTGCTGCCGGGTGGCGTGCCGTATCCGGTTGAAATAACGCCGGTAAACGGATCAGCAGACTGCACAGGCAGGAAATCAAGCACATCCAGCGATGCGGCCCACAAATAGCGGTTTACCGCCACGTTTTCGGCGGCACGCGGGGTTGGTGCGGGTCCGCCGCAAGCGGCCAGCGTACCGACGGACAGGGCCAACAGGCCAGTGCGAACAAGTTTCATCATTGACGTCAAACCATTTCCCCTATGCCGGGACCTTTTGTCATTCGGGAAATATGTAGCGAAGCGGCGGTCAGGTCACAAGTGATTATGCAAATAGCGAACCCCGCAAACGCAAAGAGCGACCCCAAAGGGTCGCTCTCGCTTAGTTGGATATCGGTTCGCTTAGAATGCGAAGGATACTTCAACAGTTGCACCGCGCTTGTAGTCGTTCGCGCCGATTTCGTCGTCTGTGTTGTCTGCGCCACCGGCGTAGGAAACAAGAACAGCTGCGCCGCCGCCCAGATCGTATGTGCCTGCAACGTAGAATTCGTCATCGTAAGCAGAGCCGTCTTCGTTGTCCTGGACGTAGTAGCCAGCCAGAGCTGCGAAACCGTTACCAATGTCGTAAGAACCGTCAACCGCAGTTTTGGTTGTACCCTGGTCATCCTGGTAGTCCAGAGCGACAGCAATCGGGCCGTTTGCATAAGCAACTTTTACACCGTAGTTTGGATCGGTGTCAGTCCCACCAGCTTCGTCGACGTAGTAAGCTGTCGCTGTAACTGGGCCGAATGGGTACGCAACTTTGATACCTGTAGAAGAGGTGCCAGCAGTTGTGTCTTCAGCGTATGCGATTGTAAGGTCTGCACCCGAGAAAGAAGTCGAAGCGGAGATACCGTATACTTCGCCAGCGTTAAAGTCGCCGTTTGCAGCTTCAGCAACAGTAGCAAAGCCAGCTGCGTCAGCTTCTTCTTGGTAGGCGGCAGCTACAGTGAACTGACCGAATGTTGCAGCAACACCAACCGAAATCTGGTCGTAGTCGTCTGCACCAGCACTTGTTGTGGTAACAGTAGCGCCATCTGCATCAGTAATTGCCATCGAAACGGCTGCTTCTACGCCTGCAACAGCAAATTCGCCACGCAGAACTGTTTCGCCGTCAGCTTCGGAGAAAGCATCAGCTTCCATGTCGCCAGCAGAAGCCCACTTAGTTTCAGCAGCAAATGCTGTGTCACCGTAGTACAGGCCAGCTTCGTCTGTTGTCAGCGACAGAACGTAACCGCCAGAAGAAAGGGCTTGACCGTTGTTCATGTCTGCAACGTCGAAGTCAAAAGATGCAGCAGCTGTTACGCCGTTGTCCAGTTCCTGTGACATGGCAACCGCAACATTTGCGTCCCAGTAGAAGCCAACTTCGTCGTCAGCAATGTTTTGTGCGTCGAAGTCGTTGTAGCCCAGTGTTGCTTCACCGGAGAAAGATACTTCAGCAGCTGCAGCGCCAGCAAAGGCAACGATTGCAGTTGTTGTAAGAAGGATGCTTTTCATGGATTTATTCCCTCGTGTTGTGCATTCCCAAGAATGCCAGTTATTCCTAGCATTGAGGTGTAAGTGCGCCCATTGGCCCCGACACTCAAGTAAATTAGACCCTGATTTTGCGTGTTCGTAAAAAATGATGCATCAAGGACACACAGTGTTTTCGGCGGTGACATCCTGCTAGATTGGCATTATTTCCGCCTGAAATCTTACGTGACCCTTATTTTTCGGAGCCTTACATGCCTTTAGCTGATATCAAAGACCGTATCCGTGTGGCCTGTGAAGCCGTTGGACGCAAAAATGATGATGTGACCCTGATCGCCGTTTCCAAGGTGCAGCCCAACGATCGTGTAAGAATTGCGTTGGATCAAGGACACAGAATCTTTGGTGAGAACAAGGTCCAAGAGGCCGCCGGCAAGTGGCCGGATTTCCGCACACAGTATAATGACATCCAGTTGCATTTGATCGGGCCGCTGCAAACCAACAAAGCGCGGCAGGCGATAGAGCTTTTTCAGGCCATCCACACGCTTGACCGCCCCAAGCTGGCCACCACGCTTGCACGGTTGGCCCAAGAAACGGGATCGTGCCCTGATTTGTTCGTTCAAGTGAATACAGGTGAAGAGCCGCAAAAGGCGGGCGTCGCCCCAAGAGATGCTGACGCGTTTATCGCCGAGGCGCGCGCGCTGGATTTGCCAGTGAAAGGGGTGATGTGCATTCCGCCCGTGGACGAGGAACCATCGTTACATTTTGCATTGCTTGCCAAAATCGCGGCGCGGAATGGGTTAGCAGGGTTATCGATGGGCATGAGCAGCGATTTTGAACGTGCAATCGCGCTGGGGGCCACACATATCCGTGTCGGATCGGCCATTTTTGGCGACCGCGTGCCCGCGTGAGCAGCGACTATAACCCTCCCCACGATCCGCTGGTGATTTTGCATCATGATCACGAGGTTGTCTTGGTTGATAAACCTGCGGGCCTTCTTTCGGTGCCGGGCAAAGGCGAACACCTTGCCGATTGCCTGATCGCGCGGGTTCAGGCCGTATTTCCGACCGCGTTGTTGGTGCATCGTTTGGATCGGGATACGTCAGGCGTGATGATTTTTGCGCTGACACCCCATGCGCAGCGTCATCTTGGGCTGCAATTCGAAAAGCGTCAGACGAAAAAGACCTATGTGGCGCGTGTTTGGGGGACGATAGCGGACAAGACGGGGACCGTTGACCTGCCGTTGATTGTGGAGTGGGAAAATCGCCCTAAACAGATGGTGGACCATGAAAACGGCCGACAAGCGGTGACCGATTGGCGGGTTGTTCGGTCTGATGCATTTGAAACGCGCGTGCGGTTAATGCCTAAAACCGGACGCTCGCACCAGTTGCGCGTGCACATGCTGGCGCTGGGGCATCCGATTTTAGGCGATCCGTTTTACGCTGATGGGCCCGCGGGGGACTATCCGCGGTTAATGCTGCACTCGGAAACCCTGCAATTTCGCCACCCAGATGGCGGGCAGGGGATGCGGATCACCGCAAAGTGCCCGTTCTAGGCCCGAACTTAGGCCCGGACAAAGCTGGTGATCGCATCAATCTCTGACTGCGTGATTTCATGTCCGCCGGTGTGCCAATGCAGGGTCACATCGGCACCTTGGGCGATCAAATAGTCAGCCAAGGCCTGTGTTGTCGCTGCGGGGCATATCGGATCGCGCCGCCCGGCAGTCATAAGCACCCGGCGTCCCGCCAAAGCAGGCTGTGGTGACGGGTTCCACGGGATCAGCGGATGCATCAACACCAGATCATCCACCAGCTCTGGTTCAGCCAGCGCGACCGATGCCAAAATATTGGCGCCGTTCGAGTAGCCAATCCCAAATGTCCGCGTCGCCGCGGTGTTGCTGATTTCATCGCGGATAAACCCCGCCATCGCAGCAGTGCGCTGGGCAAGGTCGGCCATATCATAGACGCCCTCGGCCGTTCGTCGAAAATAACGCAACGCGCCATGTTCTGACACATCGCCGCGTGGCGATGTGACATGTGCCTGCGCGACCAGTTGTTCTGCAAAGGCGTGAAACTGTTCATCGGTGCCGCCAGTGCCATGAAATGTCAGGAACAGCGGTTTCCCCGCTGCGCCTTTTGTACGTTTGGCTAAATAGGTCATTTTATCCCTCAAGCGGCTGCAGATAACGTTCCAGCTGCGCGCGCAAATGTTCGTGCTGGCTTGGCAGCTTAAGAGCTTCACCCAAGTGCGCGGAATCTTCATCGCGGTCGAAGCCGGGTTCGTTGGTCGCCACCTCGAACAGGACACCGCCGGGGGTCCGGAAGTAGATCGCATAAAAATAGTCGCGGTCAATCACAGGCGTCACCTGATATCCGGTGTCCAGCAGGGCCTCGCGGACCTCGAGTTGACGTGCGCGGTTTTCAACGGCAAAGGCGATGTGGTGCACTGACCCTGCCCCTTGGGCCGCACGACGCGCGCCCGGCATCACCTCAACATCCAGGGTGTTGGCGTCATTCCCGCCTGGCACGATAAAACGTGTCACGTCACCTTCTGTGTCCAGCTTTTCATAGCCCATAAAGTTGAGCAGTTCGGCGGTCTGTGCGTTGTCACGCAGGCGCATATCCGTCGAATGAAATCCACGGATCCCGATGTCAGCGCTGACGCCGTTGCCCGTCCACGGGGTGCGGTCATCGTCGCTTTCGACCAGCGCGAATTGGTCGCCGTCAGGCCCGGAAAACAGAACACGGTTTTGACCAAAGCGTATGTCGCGTCCCAAATCCGCAGTTTCAAAGGTAGACAGCCGGTCGGTCCACGCCTGCGCTGTCCCGGTCGGAATGCTGAATGAAGTCCTGCCAACTTCGCCCGTGCCTGCGACGCCGCGGCCGGCATTCGGGAACGGGAAATAGGTCATGACTGTTCCGGGGGTGCCGGCTTCGTCACCATAGTAAAGGTGGTAGACGTCTGGCGCGTCAAAGTTCACGGTTTTCTTAACGCGGCGCAAGCCAAGGACATTTGTGAAAAATGCATTGTTCTCACGGGCGTCGCTGGCCAGTGACGTCACATGGTGCAGGCCTTTGATTTGTTTCAGCATGGCAGTTCTCCTTAATTCTTTGCACCAATATAACCCGCCAGACGAAAGCACGAAACGTCCAGAGGCGCACTGTGATGGTTTAAAAATGCACATGAAGTGCGACATAGCGTACGACATGGTGGTGCTCGCGATGGTGAATGCTTATGTTGTAAAGAACGCATTGCAACAGAAGGAGACCACAATGGGCCTGCGCATTAACGATACGATTCCTGACCTGACCGTCGAGACGGATCAGGGCACAATTTCTTTGCATGACTGGATTGGCGATAGCTGGGCGATCCTGTTTTCACATCCCAAAGACTTTACGCCTGTCTGCACAACCGAGTTTGGCGCGGTGGCGCAACTGTCGGAAGAATGGGCCAAGCGCGGCACCAAAGTGCTTGGCATCAGCATTGACGGTGTCGAGGACCATAAAAAGTGGAAAAGCGACATTGAAAAAGTTGCAGGCACCAAAGCCGGCTTCCCGATTGTCGCTGATGAAGGTCTGGCAATGGCCAAAGCCTTCGACATGCTTCCTGCCGAAGCCTACATGCCGGATGGCCGGACCCCGGCCGATAGCGCGACAGTGCGTGCTGTCTTTATCGTCGGGCCTGACAAAAAGCTGAAGCTTTCAATGACGTACCCGATGAACGTCGGTCGCAACTTTGCCGAAGTTCTGCGTGCATTGGATGGTCTGCAAACCGCCGCCGGTCAGGGAATCGCGACACCTGCCAACTGGAACGTTGGCGACGACGTGATCATTCCGACATCCGTCAGCAACGAAGACGCAAAGGCGAAGTACGGCGATTTCAAAACCGTGCTGCCGTATCTTCGGACAACCAAGTTATAAGAAACAATGGACCGCATTCAAAAATTGAATGCGGTCCACATGAGTTTGAGCCTTAGAAGCGGTATCCAAGCCCGAAGCTCAGGTACGGATAGATGTTTAGATCATCCGCGTCATCGCGCGCTTCTTGGTAATCAACGCTGCTGTCGATCTCGGCTTGCAACGTTGCATCGTCAGATGATGCTGAAAAATCAACACCACCAATGAAAATTGCACCGATTTCACTGCTGAACGTCCAGTTATTTGCGAAGTGCAGATCGTACCCTGTTGTCAGGACAGGCGAGACTGTATTTTTGAACTCTGCCTTTGATGTCACAGAACCGCTTGTGTAGTCTGTTCCGTCGATTTCGATTGGGTTGGACGCCGTTGCTTCTGCAATACCGTTGAAATCCGTATTGGACAGGAACAGGCCACCCGACAAACGCCAGCCGCTTTGCGTTGGGTAATAATCCGCCAATACGGCAACGCCGCCAAGGCTTGCATCAAATTCATACGAACCTTCACCAGATTCTGCGCCGGACTCCTCGTAAGAGAAACCACCCATCAGCGCACCGCGCACGCGAAGCTGTTCGTTGATAACATATGATGCTTCTAGGTTGCCGCCGAATGTCGAAACACCAAGTCCGACAGACATATCGCCTGCTTCTTGTGCCTGAGCTGCCGTGGAGCAGATAAGCAGTGCGATGCAGCTAGCAAAAGTATTATTCATAAAGAGTCTCCAGAAAGTGAATAGGGTTTACCTAAAGGATTTAGATAGCCATCAAAGCCGGGGCGAACGTGGCTCGTGGAATTTCAAGCGGGTGCGACAATAGCGCAACGACTGCCTCGCGGGTCGAATTGCCATCATACGTTTTCTTGAATACGCAGCAGAAGTTAAAAAGGCCCTGACAAATTGATGTCAGGGCCTTCAAGTAGATTAAATGTGTGCTGAATTACTCTTCAGCTTCTTCTTCTTTTGTCAGCTCTTTGCCGGTTTCCTGATCGACCATTTTCATCGCCAAGCGTACTTTGCCACGATCATCAAAACCCAGCAGCTTAACCCAAACATCCTGACCTTCTTTCAAGACATCCGAAGGATGGTTCAAGCGGCGGTTTTCGATTTGGGACACGTGGACAAGACCATCGCGTTTACCGAAGAAGTTCACGAAAGCCCCAAAGTCGACCAGTTTCACAACTGTACCTTTGTAGATCACGCCTTCTTCCGGCTCTGCCACGATCGAATAGATCATGTCGTAGGCTTTTTTGATCGCTTCGGCATCGTTCGAGGCCAACTTGATCACGCCATCATCATTGATGTCGACTTTTGCGCCGGACAATTCAACGATTTCGCGGATGACCTTGCCGCCAGATCCGATAACTTCGCGGATTTTGTCCGTTGGGATCTGCATCGTTTCGATCTTAGGCGCGTGAACGCTGAATTCCTGTGCGCCAGACAGGGCTTTGCCCATCTCGCCAAGAATATGCAGACGGCCTGCTTTGGCCTGCTCAAGTGCTTTTTTCATGATCTCTGGCGTGATGCCAGCAATCTTGATGTCCATTTGCAGCGATGTGATGCCTGCTTCGGTGCCTGCAACCTTAAAGTCCATGTCACCAAGGTGATCTTCGTCACCCAAGATGTCGGACAGAACGGCGTAAGATCCGTCGTCTTCCATCACCAGACCCATGGCGACACCCGCGACAGGTGCTTTCAGCGGTACGCCGGCATCCATCATCGACAGCGAACCACCGCAAACAGACGCCATAGACGAAGACCCGTTGGATTCAGTGATCTCTGAAACAACGCGGATGGTGTACGGGAAATCAGTTGCGGCAGGCAAAACAGCCTGAAGCGCGCGCCATGCAAGTTTGCCGTGACCGATTTCACGACGGCCCGGGCCAGAGACACGACCAACTTCACCAACTGAATATGGTGGGAAGTTATAGTGCAGCATAAAGTTGGATTTATACATGCCTGTCAGCGAGTCGATCATCTGTTCGTCATCGCCGGTGCCCAATGTGGTCACAACCAGACCTTGGGTTTCGCCGCGTGTGAACAGCGCGGACCCGTGGGTCCGTGGCAGGATGCCGGTTTCAGATACGATTGGACGAATAGTGTCCAATGCGCGTCCATCAATCCGCTTGCCGTTTTTCACAACATCGCCGCGCAGAACCGAAGATTCCAGCTTTTTCAGTGCGGGGCCAAGGTTGGTATCGGCTTGCTGTTCTTCTGTCAGGGTCGCAACGATATCGGCTTTGGCAGCGGAAACGGCTGTTGTGCGTTCTTGCTTGTCGGTGATCGCGTAAGCGGCGCGCATTTTGTCTTCGCCAGCAGATTTGACAGCTGCGAACAGGTCCGAGTAGTCATCTGGCTGGAAGTCGAACGGCTCTTTTGCGCAGACTTCGGCCAGATCAATGATCAGGTCGATGACAGGTTGAATTTGCGCATGTGCGAATGTGACCGCACCAAGCATTTCTTCTTCGGTCAGCTCGTATGCTTCAGATTCCACCATCATCACGGCGTCTTTGGTGCCGGCAACAACCAGATCCAAACGCTGCTCCGGGTTTTGACGCAGGTTATGCATGTCGTCAATTTCTGGGTTCAGGATGTATTCACCATTCACGAAACCAACGCGACAGGCCCCGATTGGGCCCATGAACGGTGCGCCCGAAATCGTCAGCGCGGCCGATGCAGCGATCATCGCGACCATATCGGGATCATTTACCATATCGTGCGACAGAACGGTACACATCACCAAAACTTCATTTTTGAAGCCGGGGACGAAAAGCGGACGGATGGGGCGGTCGATCAAGCGGGATGTCAGCGTCTCTTTTTCAGTTGGACGCGCTTCGCGTTTGAAAAAGCCGCCTGGTACTTTACCGGCGGCATAGTATTTTTCTTGGTAGTGCACGGTCAGAGGAAAGAAATCCTGACCCGGCTTTTGTGATTTGGCAAATGTCACGTTGGCCATGACAGATGTCTCGCCCAGAGTGGCGATGACAGAACCGTCGGCCTGACGGGCAACTTTGCCAGTTTCCAGGGTCAGCGTCTCTTCGCCCCACTGGATTGATTTTTTCACTTCGTTAAACATCTATATTTCCTAGTCGGGCCACAGCCCATTTTGCGTAGGGGGCGTATTCCCCCTCATCCCGGTATCTTCTTTGTCAGGCGCTGGAATGCGGGCGCCGGTCTCTCAAGATTGTCGGGCCATAGCGGAAAATTAGACATTTGGGAAGAGAGATGCGTACAGACACCCAATTCGAGACCGGCACTGGGTGGACGGAACAGGCGTCTAGGCTGGCGACAATGGCGTGCGTGGCTTAGGTCAGCTGGCCCTGCGGAATTGTGGCGACCGTGAATGCCGCGCGCTGTGGCTGCCGCTTTCGCTGTAAAACCGTTGAACCTGAACGTTCATGTGGTTGACGTTCTGACACAGGGTTGCGTTCGCGGATGTCACATTCTCGACCATGCCCGCGTTTTTCTGTGTCATAGCGTCAAGGTGTGTGACGCTGGTGTTAATGTCATTCAAGGCTGTCGCCTGCTCTGACGTACTATTCGCGATTGTTGAGACCCGATCAGTGATAGATTTCACATTGGCGATGATTCGTTTCAATTCGTCGCCTGCCTGATTCACCAGTTCGACGCCGTTCGCCACATGACCCGAGCTTTCGGAAATGAGGCTATTGATGTCTCTGGCTGCCTCTTGGGATCGATGCGCAAGCGCACGGACCTCTGACGCGACGACGGCAAAGCCGCGCCCAGCGTCGCCTGCACGCGCGGCTTCAACGCCGGCATTCAGGGCAAGCAAATTTGTTTGAAACGCGATATCGCCAATGACAGAGATGATTTTCGAAATCTCGCTGGAAGACTGTTCAATCTGCGCCATCGCATCGATCGATTTTGCGACGACGACCTCGCTGTTTTGCGCGACTTCGCGGGTGCGGGTCGATTCCTTTAGGACGGCGTTTGCACCTTCCGATGACGCACGTACAGCAATTGTGATTTGTTCAATCGCTTCTGCTGTTTGTTCAAGGGTGGCGGCCTGCCCCACTGTCCGCGCAGACAGATCGTCAGACGCGTGGCTGACCTGCTGGACGATTTCTGTGATATCGGCTGATATTTCGGTCATCGCATTGACCATTTCGCTCAACTGTTCAGAGGCACGGTTGAATGCGCCGTTGATAGAATCGACATCTGCAATTCCGCTGGCTTTGAGGCGATACCCCAAATTTCCGTTGCTGAGTGCATCAAGAGCCTTTGCAACCCGCTCGATTGCTTGGCGCCTTTGCGTGATGTCGCTCGCGACTTTTATGACGCCACATACCTGTCCGTCAGTATCAAAAATTGGCGCATATGTGGCCTGAATCCAGACGATTGATTTTGATTTTGTGACGCGCGGAAACTGGTTTGATGTAAATTTACCTTCAGAAATGTCATGCCAAAACGTTTTGTACGCATCGCTCGCGACCATTTCGGCCGACACAAAAATCGAGTGATGTTTGCCGACGACCTCTGGCAGCGTGTATTCTAATGCGGCTAGAAAATTTTCGTTGGCATCTAAAATTGTCCCGTCTGGGGCAAAGTGGATGACGGCGTGTGTGCGATCAATCATCTCTAGCAAAAATCGATCATTCAGGTCGCTTTGAGATATGGTCTGCTTTCGCCAGAAAGAATGCATTTGGTTCCGTTCTGATTTAAGGTGCGTAAACCACATCCTATGAGACCAATGGTAAAGATGGGTTTAAGCCGCGCCAGTCTTGCGGGCACACCCTCGGTTGTTGCGCGGGGAAACACGAATTGACCAAAGTTCGTGACGGCAGGGGTGCGGCCAAGCACCCGGAAATAAAAAACGCCCGCTAAAATAGCGGGCGTTTGTGCGTTCGTTTCGTCTGATGAGTCAGCTTAGCGACGCAGACCCAGGCGTTCGATCAGAGACTGATAACGTGCCTCATCTTTAGATTTTGCGTAGTCCAAAAGCTTACGACGCAGGGCAACCATTTTCAGAAGACCGCGGCGACCGTGGTTATCTTTTTTGTGGGTTTTGAAGTGCTCTGTCAGGGTCGCGATGCGCGACGACAAAATTGCAACCTGAACTTCGGGCGAACCTGTATCGCCTTCTTTGGTCGCGAATTCTTTCATGATCCGTGCTTTTTCTTCAGCAGTAATCGACATCGGGGTCTCCTTATATTGAAGGGTTGATGGCACGATCCGGGATGTCGTCCAGAAAGGCCCGTGGAGGATCCGACAGGGGGATTCCCTGCGCAGATGGCTGCGTTTAAGGGGATTTGCGTAAAAAGAAAAGCAGTTTATGCGGCGACCAACGCGATGCTGGCTAACTCAAGCGTGTCAAGATTGGCGAAAGTCGCCACAAGCTGCCCGTCGGCCAACAGTTGCAACCCATCATCGGTGGCGGCGGTGGACAGCGTCGGCAGTTCGCCGCTGTAACTGACCTCGATGCGGTCTTCATCGGGGTTAAAATCTTTGATAATGCTATCTGCATCGGCACCCACAACAAATGTATCGGCACCCGTTCCGCCATTCACGATGTCACCAGACCCGCCCGATAAAATGTCGTCCCCTGCGCCGCCATTCAGGAAATCGCGAATATTATCTGCGCGATCTTCTAAAATGTCGTTGCCATCGCCGCCGTGCAACGTGTCGGCACCGCTGCCGCCGATAAGAGTATCATCGCCCAGTGACCCCAACAGGGCATCGTCGCCATCGCCGCCCACCAGCACATCATCGCCGTCGCCACCGTTCAGGGCGTCATCACCGTCGTCGCCAAACAACGTATCGTCACCAACATGGCCAAAAAGCTGATCATTGCCTGCGCCACCGTTCAGCACATCATCGCCCGCACCCCCGTGCAGCGTGTCGTCGCCATATCCGCCGATAAGCAGATCATTGCCGCCTTCTCCGTCGATATAGTCGTCGCCGTTGCCTGTTGTGACAGTGTCATTGGCATCGCCGGAAAAGATCACCGCGTCTGCGTCGATCCCGTCAACAAATTGGTCCATTGGCACGACATCAAGCGCTTCGTCAGTGGTCGCGTCGTCATCGTCCGCATCATCAACGGGTTTAGCGTCGTCAAAATCCGTCTCAGAGAGCATGAACGCTGACATGGCGAAACCCATCAGCCCCAAAATGGCGAGCATGGTGAAATCCTGCATTACTGCGGGTCACGCTGGACCCCTTTACACAAGGCATTCTAACAGAGTTTTCGGACGTTCAGCGGTGAAAGTGACTCGATGGTTAATGGTCGATGTAATGTATCATGCAATGGGAAACAGGCGATCTTACCGTACAAAAACGCGGCTTGGGTGTATTTCGCCGCCGCGATAGGTGCCGACGGCGATAGCTTTGCCATCATAAGACGCCCAAACTTCCTCGCCGTATTCAATATTGGACGCGATGACCGAAGCCGGGTTGCCATTGCGTAGCTTTGTAACGCTTTCGGCAAGGCAGCGCACCTCTGGCAGGTCGGCCAACCCAATTTCCAGCGGTTGCACAAACGCGTCAAGGTCAGGCGTTTTGGCCAGTGCATCCACTTGGTCAAGGGTGATGCCAGCGGTCGCCTGAAAAGGCCCGGACCAGATGCGGCGCAGCGATTTTACATGGGCCTTGCAGCCCAAGGCATCGCCAAGATCGCGGGCGATTGACCGCACATAACCGCCTTTGCCGCATGTCATTTCTAGCACAATATGATCAACGTCTGGGCGGTCGATCAGCAACAGTTCTTCCACCCAAAGATCACGGGCGGCCAGGTCCATTTCTTCGCCGTCGCGGGCTTTTTTATAGGCGCGTTCACCGTCGACTTTGACCGCAGAAAACTGTGGCGGAACCTGCTGAATATCACCAATAAAAGCACCGAGTGCGGCCTTGATGGCGTCATCGGTGGGGCGCAGATCGCTGGTTGCGATGACTTCGCCTTCGGCGTCGTCGGTATTGGTGGCCTGCCCCAGCCTAACGGTAAAGGTATAGGCCTTTAGCGCATCGGTGATGTAGGGAACGGTTTTTGTCGCTTCGCCCAACGCGATTGCAAGAACGCCGGTGGCTTCGGGGTCAAGGGTGCCGGCGTGCCCCGCTTTTTGCGCGTCCAACGCCCAGCGAACTTTGTTCACGACATTGGTGGACGTGATGCCCGCAGGTTTATCAACCACGAGCCAGCCCGAAATATCGCGTCCCTTGCGTTTGCGCGCCATCACTTATGTCCTTTATCCGATAGCGCGCTTGCTAGTCGTCCTATGGGCAGGGGTCAAGCGTTGCTATCGCCCGCCTTTTGACAAAAAGAAACCGCGCGAGCCTGCGCCCGCGCGGTGCATAAACATGATGTCGGGATTAGATCCCAGACTTGCTTGCTTCGATATACAGCGGAATGATGGCTTCGAATTGGTCGTTGATCGTATCGAATTTGCGGTAGATCGACAGGGCCAGCACAACGTCATTCGACCCTTTGACTTGCGCCAATTCATCCTTAAGCGTCGTCCATTCGGCGCTCACAGATTCAAGGGCGGCGCGTGCCTCTGGTGTTGGTGGCGCGGAAACGCCCACACCTTCGAACCCATTGACAAGCGCACCCATCGACGCGTCGAAACGCTCGACGGATTTGTCAAAACGTGCGGCACTGCCCATCACGGTGTTCCCGGTGATCAATCCGCATGCCTCTTTGGCAATTTGAAAGCCGATCGCGGGCTGGCGTGTCAGCACATCCATTGTGAACGCGTCGCTTTGCAGCAGCGCGGGCGGAATGGCATAACCTGCGATGATTTCGCGCAAAAGGTACTGCGAGGTGTGCATCATGTTCAGGTTATGACGGCTGACATAATCGGTGCCATCCATGACACCGCCGCCTTGCAGGCGCGCATGTGACGCTTCTTTGAACGGAGTCCACTGCGATGTCACGCTGTAGATCGTTGACAACAGCTTGCGACCCTCTTCGGGTGTTTGGACCCCTAACGCGGCGTTCCCGTCGCGCAGGGCATTGATGTTGTCGTCGAATACTGTGACGCTTTGGTTGATCTGTTCGCGGAAAGTATCAGCTTCGATCCCTGCATCCAGAAAACAGGATGCAACAGCGATCTGCTGCGCGGCTGTACGCATGTGCCCACCTGCGGTAACCCGTTCTGCGCCAGACATATACACAGCTTCGGTTGACGCGGTGTCTTGCGCCAGAACCGACGAGGTTTGGACAGATGCGCAGGCCAGAACTGCGGCAAACACACCTGTCAGGCTTTTGGCTTTGGTGAACTTTGCTGTGGACATGGCGAACCTCTTACTGCGTGACAATGTGGGGTGCGCGCGGGCGCGCTCCTGTGATGTCAAAATGTTTGCAAACTGATTGAACCCGCTCATTGTGTGCTGATCCATGTTTCAACGCGACGGTTAATCTGACGCCCAGAGTCAGAGCTGTTGCAAGCCGCAGGGGACAATTCACCAAATCCAGTCGACGTGAACGTCACATTGCTGAGGCTGCCACCTGATGCTGCTTCGAGAGCTGATTGCACCTGTGCGGCGCGCGCTTGAGCCAACGACAGGTTTGCCCCGAAGTCACCCATCGAATCTGCAAAGCCCACAAAAGTGACCTGTGTCCCGGCAGGCGCGTCAGCAAGGTAATGTACAAGACGTGTCAGATCGGATTCAGCACGTTGGTCAAGGATGGCTGACCCGGTGCGGAACCGGAATGTTGATGACAAGCGATCATTGTTCGCCAGCATCGTCAACATGTCGTTTGCAAGGCGCTGTTCTGATGCGTTGGTGCCGGATTGCAGAACCTCACGTGCGCGTGCGCTGCCCAGACCCATCTCAACCCGCTCAACGCCAAGGTTGATAAAGCCGGACTGCGTGATGACGCCGTTCGCATCGTCAGAGGTCGCGAATGATACGAAATCACGCGCCATCTGATCGCTTAGATCGCCGCGGTTATACAGGTAGAGGCGGCGGAAAAGGTTGTATTCTTCGGTTTTCACAGAGAACGCGTCGGGTGTGCTGCCGATACCGCATTCGCTGACCAGCGTAAGCGGCTTTTGACCGCGCTTGAACGCAAAACCAACATACGCGATCGCGCCGGGGTTCTTGTCGACGTAATTCGAGGCTTCGACGTTATCGGTCGCTGCAAATGCGCTAGGGCCGGTTGCAGGCGCGTCGCCACCAAAGACACCCGCGTTAAATACGGAGGCCGTATCATCATCGCCGGTCACAACTTCGATCGGCATGTTTGGCCCACCGATCTCGGACCAGTTGGTGACTTCGCCGCGATAGATCCGCGCCGCGTCTTCAAGGGATAGCGCGCTGACGGGGTTGGATTGGTTCACAATAAGAACCAGACCATCAAGCGCCAGAATATGCTCTTGGTCACCGGCAGTCATGTCGCCTGCGCCACTCGCCGCCAATGTTGCGGCTTCGTCAGCGGTGATCGTGCGCGTCGACATTGCGACCTGCATGCTGCCGTCTGTCAAACCGGCGAAGGCGTCGCCTGACGGGGTTGATTTCACCAAATAGGTCCCAAGTTTGTCGCCAAAGCCCTGCTGACCAACAAGAGTTGCCGCAAATTCGCCCGCGTTCGACGTGGTCTCGACAGTTGATTCCGCATCCTGCGAGGTCGCATAACCGGCCATCAGCAGGGGCATCAGACCTTCAGCGATCGTATCGGACCCGCCGATGGTAATATCGGCAACAACTGCTTTGGTTGTTGGGCAAGCCTCGCCTTCACAGCGGACCCGGTTGGTCGCAATCCGAAGGTCACCCAGTGCGGTCTGCATCAGGTAAAAGTCGTCGACAACGCCGATAAGGTTCCCTTCGAGGTTGATCGTGCCGTCTGTCGACCGCAGCATAACCGTGTCTGCAAATGCATTGGTGGAAAGGGCCGTCGTACCAGCAAGAATAATCGCTGTGACGAAAGAACGCTTTTTATGGCCAGTAGTGTGTTTCAACGAAGAACTCCATTTTTACTATGCTCCGACGTCGGGGTTGCAATACAATAATTGTTCCCCTGACCTCTGGGATTGGAAGATACGAATACTATTGGACCACATCCTGTAAACAATTGTGGTCCCATTATGACAGGGATCGGGCATCATCGGATACGATTACGACGACCGCCACGATAAATGCTGATTTGGATGGCGCCGCGGATTTGAGTAAAGAGCGCCTAAAATTTGTGTAATCACAATGAGATGCGATGAAATTTGCGTCGCTTCAGTGACGCGGTCCCGCGGAAATTTGGCTAATTTCATGCCCGGAATCTTTTTTCGCATGATTTTACAAATTCGTAATATTTTATTTGTGTAACGGCGCAGGCACAGTTTCTCTGGCTTAGTCAGAGGCAATAACTTCAAGAAAGGCTTCGCCAAATCGTTCTGCGTGGCGGGCACCAATGAGTCTTTCAAGTTGGACCAGATCGGCGGTACGCATTTGCGCGACCTTTGCCAGCACCGACGCGCTACAGCTCATTGGCTTGTCGGCGCCGTGCGGGCCACGCGCAAGGTTGGCCTGCGCAGCAAGCAAGCGATCATACACAGACCCTTCGTTGCGCCCGGCAAGCTTGCGGCGCGCCGGATGGATATCGTTCACCGCACCCGTAATCACCGAGAGAAAATCGCGCCCGTAGCTTTCCAGCTTTTTTGCACCGACCCCGCCAATATGCGCCATGTCATCCAGCGTCATCGGACGCTTTTCGGCCATTTCGATCAGGCTGCGGTCGTTGAAGATAATATAGGCGGGCACCCCGGCTTGTTCGGCCAGATAGCGCCGCTTGGCCTTGAGTGCCGAGAGCAGCGGCGCATCTTCGTCGCTGACCAATGCGCGGACTTGCGGCCCTGTGCCTTTGGCGGCACGGATGGTGTCGCGGCGCAGTTCGATGGTTGCTTCGCCGCGCAAAATGGGCCGCGCGGCTTCGGTCATCCGCAGCGCACCATGACGGTCCCGATCGGGGCGTAACAGGTCGTGGCCCATCATTTGCCGGAAAATCGCCTGCCACTGGCGTTTATCATATTCCTTACCGATCCCAAAAGTCGGGAGGCTGTCATGTCCGCGCTGTTGGATTTTATCCGTAAGATCGCCCCGCAGGATGTCAATCAAATGCCCCGCGCCGAACCATTCGTCGGTGCGCAGCGCGGCGGATAGCGCCATGCGCACGGCGGTTGTGCCGTCAAATATCTCGGCGGGTTTGTCGCACAGGTCGCAGTTCCCGCAGGGTCCGGGGTTTTCGCCAAAATATTCAAGCAGGTTTTGACGCCGGCAGCGCAGCGCCTCGGCCAGTCCAAGCAGCGCATTCAAACGGCCGTGATCCGCCGCACGGCGTTCGGGCGGCGCAAGGCCTTCGTCAACTTGCTGGCGACGAAAGCGGATATCGTCGGGGCCAAACAGCGTAAGTGTTTCCGCTGGCGCACCATCGCGGCCGGCCCGACCGATTTCCTGATAATACCCTTCGATCGACTTGGGCAGATCGGCATGGGCCACCCAACGGATGTCGGGTTTGTCGATCCCCATGCCAAAGGCGACGGTGGCACAAACGATCAACCCGTCATCTTGCTGGAATTTGCGTTCGACAATCCGGCGGTCTTCGGCATCCATGCCGCCGTGATAATGGCAGGCGGCGTGACCTGCTTCGTTCAATGCCTTCGCAAGGGTTTCGGTTTTGGCACGGGTGCCGCAGTACACAATGCCGGATTGACCTTTGCGCGCGGCGGCAAAGTTAAGAATTTGGTTGCGCGGACCGTCTTTGACAGCAAAGGCCAAATGAATGTTGGGGCGATCAAATCCGCGCAGGAATGTTGCGGGCGGGACACCATTAAACAGTTTCTCGATGATCTCGGCTTGGGTTTCTGCATCAGCGGTCGCGGTAAACGCCGCGAGCGGGACGTCCAGCATGCTGCGCAATTCACCGATACGCAGATAGTCGGGGCGGAAATCATGGCCCCATTGGCTGACGCAATGCGCCTCGTCCACCGCGATCATGCTGACGCCCGCGCGCCGCAGCATATTCATGGTCCCGCCAGAGGAAAGCCGTTCAGGCGCCATATAGAGCAACTTGAGCGTGCCGGCTGCAAGCGCGTCAAAGACGGCATCGGTTTCGTCTTGGGTGTTCCCGGATGTCAGCGCGCCTGCGGCAACGCCCGCCTCGTGCAAGCCGCGAACTTGATCGCGCATCAACGCAATCAACGGCGATATCACCACGGTAACACCGTCACGCACCAAAGCTGGCAACTGGAAACACAAGGATTTACCACCACCCGTCGGCATAATGGCCAGGGTATTATGTCCTGCAATGACTGCATCCACGATTTCTTGCTGGCCGGGGCGGAAGGCATCAAAGCCAAAAACATCGCGAAGCAGCGTGGCAGCGGGCATTAAGAAAGACCTATCGGTGGCTGAGTGTTGGCGCACACATTCCCACGTTCAGAATCGGGCGGCAAGCACCGGATGCAAAAAGACCGCCTTCTTTGCAGAAGACGGCCTTTGAAGGGAATACCGCTTGCGCGGATCGGTTAGCGGATAACGTCGTAATCTTTAGATACGACAACTTCGCCGCCAACTTTGAGCAGGGCAATAACGTCTTGGTTTGGCGCTGTGCCAACGTTGACGCGGACATCAGAGTTCGCACCAGCGTGTACGTTTTCTGTACCGATCAGGTTGCCCAATTCGCCGCCGTTGTTTGTGTAGATTTCAACAACACCGTCGTTCTGTGCGCGGACCAGACCCAGTTCCAGTACCGAGTTTGCGTTCAGGTTTTCACCGACTTCAAAGTAGCTTTCTGCAGAAGCGACAGTACCCAGAGCAGCGACAGTTGCAGCAGCGAATGCGATTGTTTTGATAGACATGATATTTTCCTTTTATCTTTATTTATTGCGACCTTAGTGTCGCGGTTTAACTTGTCTCGGCGGCGATGTTTGCCGTGTTGATGATTGGGATATCGGGTAGGTTGACGCATTTGGAAAGGCCTACGGCGATCACGAAAATGGTGATCAAAGTGATCAGAAATAAACCTTGAAATCTGTCACGGGCGACCCATCGGCATACTTCTGTGCGTTTATGAACAGAGAGAAGTCCAAAGCCGTGCGCAGACGTGGCGACAACGGGTTTTCCGCCTGAAAGCTAGATCACTTTGGGCCGGAAAATTCTTTTTTGTGATAAGATATTTTTTGCAAAATCCGGTTTGTCGCGCGGCACGGCAACGGCTTGGCGCGTTGCAAAGCGGGATTTGAACCCGTAACTCTGGTCCGAAACAGGAGGCCGGGTATGGGTGAGATTCTTTTTGTGCGCCACGGGCAGGCCAATTCTGGCGCGAAGGACGAAGAAAGCTATGACAAGCTGTCCGATCTGGGACATCAACAGGCGCGGTGGCTGGGTGAATATCTAAATCATCGCGAAGCTCCGTTTGACAAGGTGATATCCGGAAGCCTGCGGCGTCATCGTGAAACCGCGACCGGCATGGGTTTTGGTGACCCGATGATTGATCCACGCTTGAACGAGATGGACTACTTTAACCTTGGGAGGGCGCTGCATGATGTGCATGGCGTGCCGATGCCTGGTCCAGATCAATTTGCGGCCCATATCCCGCAGGTGATGGAAGCATGGCACCGCGCGGAAATCCAGGGTGTCGAAACCTTCGCATCTTTCGAAGAACGGGTGACAGGCGTGTTGCAAGAAGCAGCGCAGCCGGGTGTACGGGTGCTATGCGTGACGTCGGGTGGGGTCATCGGCATGATTATGCGCCATTTGCTGCGGTTGGACCCGACACGTTTGGCGCATGTCTTGCTGCCGATCATGAATACATCGCTACATCGGGTGCATGTGATCCCGCAAGGGCCGATTTTGGCCAGCTTTAACGCCGTACCGCATTTGGATCACCCCGATCGTGCAAGCGCCGTCACACATTACTAAGGGAAATCCGATGCTCAGCCTTCATTACGCGCCTCACACCATCTCTGTCGCTGTTGCGATTGTGCTTGAGGAAATCGGCGCGGACTATCTCGCGGTTCCGGTCAACTTTGCCGCAGCCGAACAAACGATGCCTGCGTATCGCGGAATCAATCCCAAGGGTCGGGTGCCCGCGCTGGAAACCGCGCAAGGGGTTTTGACCGAAACGGGTGCAATCCTTGAATATATTGCACCGGATATGGTGCCGCGCGACCCGTTCGCGGCCGCACAGATGCGGGCGTTGATGTATTATCTGGCCAGCACGATGCATGTGAACCATGCGCACAAGCTGCGTGGTGCACGCTGGGCGGACGAAGAAAGTTCGTTCGCGGACATGGCCCGCAAGGTGCCGCAGACCATGGCAGCCAGTTGTGATTACCTCGAGGCGTTGCTGCCGCGCCTGCCATTTTGGGGGGACACCGATATGGTGTTGTCTGACCCCTATCTTTATGTCGTTCTTTCATGGTTGCCAGGTGATGGTGTCGATGTATCACGCTATCCGCAGGTACAGGCATTCCAGCACAAAATGAACGCGCGGCCATCGGTGCAGCGTATCTATGATAAAGGAATGTTGTGATGGTTCATCTTTGGGTGCGTTCTGAAAGCCGTGCGCACGAGGAACGTGTCGGGATCACGCCGTCAGGTGCAAAAGCGCTGATCAATGACGGATTTCAGGTCACTGTCGAAGAAAGCCGCCAACGCATCATCCCGATCGCTGACTATGCGGCGGTGGGGTGCGCGATTGCGCCCGAGTTTTCGTGGGTCGATGCCCCGCGCGATGCGATTGTATTTGGCCTGAAGGAACTGCCCGATGACGGCACGCCATTGCGGCATCGCCACATCATGTTTGGCCACGCCTACAAGGGCCAACCTGCGGGCCGGGTTTTGTTGGACAGGTTTAAGGCTGGCGGTGGTGCGCTTTATGATCTGGAATACCTGACACATGCGGATGGTCGCCGGGTTGCTGCCTTTGGATATTGGGCGGGCTATGCGGGGGCGGCGGTGTCTTTAATGTGCTGGATTGCGCAGCAAGATGGCGGTCAGGTCGGGGCAGTTCATGCGTACGCGGATGCCCCGGATATGCGTGCTGACCTGTTGTCACGTCTGGGCGCAACCCGCCCGACGGCGTTGATTATCGGGGCGCTTGGCCGCGTGGGGACCGGTGCTGCGGGCCTGTGCGAAGCGATGGGGATGCAGGTGGCAAAATGGGATATGGCCGAAACCGCGTCAGGCGGGCCTTTCCCGCAAGTACTGCAGCGCGACATTTTCCTGAACTGTATTTTGGCGCGCCCCGGCACCCCTGTGTTTGTACCCGCCAGCGCCAAGACAGATCCGCGCAGATTATCGGTGATCGGTGATATTGCCTGCGACCCAGACAGCGACTTTTCCCCGATCAAGGTATACGACCGCACAACGACGTGGGATGAACCGGCGATCAGGGTGCATGACGTCCCCGTTCTGGATGTCACGGCGATCGATAACCTGCCATCGATGCTGCCAGCGGAAAGCAGTGCAGATTTTGCCGGGCAATTGCTGCCCCACCTGACGACGCTGCACGCGATTGACCAAGATGTTTGGGCGCGTGCGCGTGCGATTTTCGACAGTGAAGTGGGTTAAAACCCGCCTCGGGTCAGTATAATGCGTCTTCGGCGTCCGTCGGATCAATGCCCAACGCGGCCAACCCGGCCTCAAGGTGATCGGCCAGATGCGGCGATCCTTTCAGGTAATGCGCCGTAGGTGTCCGGGCTTCTTGGGTGGCGGTGCGCAGGGCCTCGGCCCAGTCATCAGCGTCGAAACTGCCGCGTCCGATCCAGAAGATGGCGACCAAGGCGGCCTGCTCGTCTTGGGCCAAACGATTCACAAAACCGTCGAATTCGTTTTCGGCACGGTCAAGTTCACGCGCAAGGATGATTACTTCGGCGACTTTGTCTGTGGGGATAGGTAACATTTGCAGGTCCTCCTGCCGCTACCTTAGTCTATGATTTGGGGCGCGTCTTGATGTAGCGCAACTAATCTTGTGCTGGGGCCAGTGGCACGACATCGGCGACCGGATTTGCCTCTAGTTCTGCAAAGTCGAAGTGATCAAGGCGGTTCGCCCGCTTCCCGGCTTTATCGGCCGAGATTTTGATTTCTTCGATGTCTTTGGCGGCCTGCCCAAAATGACGGTCAAGGTTGCCGACCCGCGTCACCAGCCGGTCCACGTCATCGCCCAACAAAGCCAGTTCTTTGCGGATGGCCCCTGTCTGTTCACGCATTCGCGCGTCCTTGAGGATCGCGCGCATGGTGTTAAGCGTCGCCATACAGGTGGTTGGTGACACGATCCAAACCCGCGCGGCAAAACCTTCGCGCACGATATGTGGCAAGCGGCCGTGCAGTTCGGCATAGACGGCCTCGGAGGGAAGGAACATCAGTGCGCCATCGGCGGTTTCACCTTCGATCAGGTAGCTGTCTGATATTTTGCGGATATGCCCACGCACCGCTTGTCCTAGCGCAGTAAGCGCGCGGTCGCGGTCGGCCTTCGTTTCTGCGGCGACAAGCGCCTCGTAGGCCTCGAGCGGGAATTTGGCGTCGATGACCATCGGGCCAGGCGGATTGGGCAGGTGGATCAGGCAATCGGCCCGGCGGTTATTCGACAGCGTGGCCTGCCACGTGTAGCTGTCGGCGGGCAGGGCCTTGGACACGATATCTTGCAGTTGGATTTCACCAAATGCACCACGGGTTTGTTTGTTGGACAAGATATCCTGAAGCGACAGCACATCCCCCGATAGCTTTTCGATATTGGTCTGGGCCTTGTCGATGGTGGCCAGCCGTTCCTGCAATTCCGTCAGGCTTTTGGTGGTTTTTTCCGACGATCCGGTCAGGGTTTCCTTCATCCGTTCTTGCATTTCGGCAAGTGTGTGTGCGGATTTCAAGGCGTTATCCGCCAGTCGGTCGGCCATTTGTGCCTGCACCGCCGCAAGCCGCGTTTCCATGGTTTGGATCACCAGCACCTGACCGTTCGCCTGTGCATCGCTGACAGTTTGGATGTTTCCGGCCAATTGGTGCTGGCTTTGACCAAGGGTGTTCATCCCCACGGACAGTCGTTCAATCTGATTGACCATCGCCTGCATGGTGCCCGCAGACCGACCGGTGCGGCGCATGGTGGTGATCAGGATGACCAGCACAAGCAGCAAAATGACGCCAGCGACCAGTGCGCCGATCACCACGGGGTTATTGAAAGCATAGGTTTGATCGCCGATTTGGATCATGTGCGCCCGAACAGCCGTTCGATATCAGACAGTTTCAGCTCTACGTATGTGGGACGCCCGTGATTACATTGGCCGGACAGCGGGGTTGCTTCCATTTCGCGCAACAGCGCGTTCATTTCGGCGCCTTGCATGCGGCGGCCTGACCGGATTGACCCGTGGCAGGCGACGCGGCTAAGGATGGCTTCGATTTTGGTTTTAACGCTGGCGCTGTCGCCTTGGTCCGTCAGTTCGTCCAGAATGTCGCGGATCATTGCTTGGGCGTTGACCTGTCCCAAAATTGCGGGGGTTTCGCGCACGGCGATGGCGTTGCCGCCAAAGGTTTCAATCGTCAGGCCAAGGCGTGAAAGGTCATCGGCAATGTCCAACAGCATCGCGACCTCGTTATCAGTCATTTCGATGATCTCGGGGATCAAAAGCGCCTGCGCGGCGACCCCGTTTTCGGCCATTTGCGTTTTCAGTTTTTCATAGACCAGCCGTTCATGCGCGGCGTGTTGATCGACGATCACAATGCCGGTTTCGGTTTGGGCGATGATATAGTTTTCATGCACCTGCGCGCGGGCCGCGCCAAGTGGCAGATTATCAGGTTCATCGACCATTGGCGGTTCAAAACGGGCCGACGGGGCCTCTGAAAACCCCGGTGCTTGGGCCTGAAACGTGAGTGACCGCGCGCTGAAGCTGGGGCGGGTCGGCAAATAGCTGCGGTCCATTTGATAGACGCGCGGTTCGGTCTGCTGGGGCTGCATCGCGCCCAGCGTTGCAGTGGCCACCGTGGTGGATGCCCGATGCCCGGCACCAGCCAACGCATGGCGCAGGCCAGAAACGATCAGCCCCCGCACGGTACCCGGATCGCGAAAACGGACCTCGGATTTCGCGGGGTGCACGTTAACGTCGACCAACGTGGGGTCACAATCGACGAACAGCGCGGCGACAGGGTGTCTATCGCGCGACAGCACATCCATATAGGCGGCGCGCAACGCGCCCAGCAACATCTTGTCACGCACAGGGCGGCCATTCACGAACAGGAATTGCGCGATGGCAGCCCCCCGCGAATAGGTCGGCAGCGCGGTATATCCGGTCAGGTGGAACCCGTCACGTTCCGCATCAATCGCCAGCGCGTTTTCGGCAAATTCGCGGCCCAACACGGTTTGCAACCGCCCGTGCAGCGCGTCGAACAGGTCACCGGTTTGGGCGTCCGCACGGAAGGTGGTGCGGTTATCGCCGTTGGACGCGTCGCGTAAGATGAAGGTGACAAAGGGTTCTGCCATCGCAAGGCGTTTTACCACATCATTCACGGCCTGAGCTTCGGCGCGGTCGGTGCGCAGGAATTTCAGGCGGGCCGGGGTGGCATAGAACATGTCACGCAATTCAACGACTGTCCCGGTGGACAGCGCGGCAGGGCGCACATCGCCCATCTTGCCGCCAGCGACGTTGATGCAGGCCGCGTCGGCATCAGGAATACGCGACGTAATCGTCAGGCGGCCCACCGCGCCCAAAGACGGCAGTGCCTCGCCTCGGAACCCGAAAGAGTGGATGTTCAGCAGGTCTGATCCGTCGATTTTTGATGTCGCGTGGCGCGACAGTGCCAATGCCAAATCATCCGCTGCGATCCCGCACCCATTGTCGGTGACGCGGATCAATGTCTTGCCACCATCGGCAATCACCACCTCGATCCGGGTTGCGCCAGCATCGACTGCGTTCTCGACTAATTCTTTGACGGCAGAGGCAGGGCGTTCCAACACTTCGCCTGCCGCAATCCGGTTGATTGCGGCATCGTCAAGCTGCCGGATCACCGGGCGGGGCTTTATCTGGGGGTCAGCAATAGTCATACCACTAGTATTAGCACAGCGCGCCACGATTCTGCGAGTGGAGAGTTGGGCACCAGCAGCGGTTAGCGGCCAGTGTTTTCCAATCCTTCGGGCTGCCCCACCACGACAAAATGTAGATTTTCAGGTTGCAGCAATGTGCGTGCGACCCTGTTCACATCGTCCAAGGTCACGGCATCGATAAAGCTGTTGCGGTTCGTTACATAGTCCGGCGAAAGGTCAATCATCTGCATCCCGACCATGATATTCGCAATCTCGCTATTACCGTCAAAGCGCAGGGGATATTCCCCGGTCAGATAGGTTTTCGCGCTTTCCAATTCTTCGGCGGTGATCCCGTTGGCGGCAGTATCGGCCCAGACATCGCGGGTGACGGAAATTGCTTCGGCAATTGTGGCATTTCCCGATGCGACTTGGCCTAACATCATGTCTGCGTGAAACTTTGAGACAAGATAGGTCCCGATTCCATAGGTAAGGCCCCGTTTTTCACGAACCTCATTCATCAGGCGCGATTCAAAGCCGCCCGCACCCAGTACCTGATTAAGCACATAAGCGGCAAAGAAATCTGGATCGTCGCGTTTCATCCCGGCGTGGCCGAAAATGGCCACCGCTTGCGGCGTTTCATAATCAATGACAGTGACGCCGCCCGCCAAGCCAAATGGCACATCGGCGGGCATCTCCGGTCCGGTCGCGGGTAGGTCGCCCAAAAGCTGGTCCAGCATTTCCCCAACCTGATCGGCCGCAATATCACCTACGACCGACACGTAAAGCTGATCGCGGGTCAGGCCATTTTGGTAGGCTGTGACGATATCATCGCGGCTAAGAGCGTTAACGCTGTCGACGGTGCCGTTGCTATCGGTGCCATAGGGGTGATCACCAAAGGCTTCGGCATCAAAGGTCTGACCTGCGATGCTGTTGGGACGTTTCGCGTCGCTGGCGATGACGGCCAAGACCTGACTACGGACGCGGTCGATTGCATCTTGGTCAAAAGTCGGGGTGATCAGCGCCTGCCGCAAAAGCGCAAGCGCCGCATCTTTGTTTTCGGTTAGAAACTGCGCGGATACACCAAGTGCATCGTCGTTCGCGTCAAAGCCATAGCTGGCGGCCAATGCTTCGCGGGCCGTTTGAAACGCCTGGGCATCCATTTCGCCAGAGCCTTCTTCCAACAGGCCCATCATCAGATTGGTCGCGCCACGTTTGCCGGGCAGATCAAGCGAAGTGCCGCCGCGAAACCGGATTTCCACTGCGATAAAGGGGATGCTGGGTTCTTCGACGACCCACGCGTTGATCCCGCCGGGTGACGTGACCTTGACGATATCAATTTCAGCGTGGGCTGTTCCGGCGAAAACCGCCAACATCAGGGCGAAAACTGTGCGCAACATCATCAGATCGCCTCTTCTTGATTGGCAACAACCCAGCCGGTCACGGCCTGATCGCGGTTAAACACCTTGGCGGCGACGGCTTTGATGTCCGCTTCGGTAACATTTTGCAAAACCTCGGGCCATGCTTGTACATCGGCAACTGTCAGGCTTTGGGTGAGCGCCGCGCCATAGCGGTTTGCCAAGCCTTGGACGTTGTCCAAAGCGTAGATTTCAGAGGCGCGCAGCTGTGTGCGAATACTGTCCAGCCGGTTTGGGTCGATGTCATTGGCGATAAAGTCGGTGATCACCTGATCCATCGCCGTTTCTGCCTCTGATAGGCTGACGCCTTCGGCGGGGGCGACCGCAACGCTAAAGGTTGCTGTATCCAAAGAGCTGCCATCATATGACGCAGAGGTATAGAGCGCTGTTTGCGTGTCGAATTGCAGCGCGCGGCCCAAGTCAGACGTAAAGGCGGATCCGCCGAGAAGCTCGGCCAGATAGGTAAGTGCTGCGGCCTCTTGTTGTGCGCCGGGGTCGCGTTCTGGGGCCAGATAGCTGCGCACCAGATAGGGTTGACTGACGCGCTGATCGACATACGTGATCCGGCGTTCCGCCCGTTGTGGCGGTTCTTGCGGGCGGATGCGTTCGGGCAGGTTCGGTTCTGCCGGGATCACGCCGTAGTAGGTTTCTGCCAATGCTTTGACGTCGTCCGGCTGCACATCACCGGCCACCACAAGAACGGCGTTGTTCGGGGAATAATACAGATCATAAAACGCCAAAGCGTCATCAATTTCCAACTGCTCCATCTCGTGTTTCCAGCCGATGATGGGCACGCCGTAGCGGTGGTTTTGATATTGCGCTGCGTTAAATTGTTCGCGGGCAAGCGCACCGGGGTTGTTTTCGGTCCGCTGGTTGCGTTCTTCAAGGATCACATTGCGTTCGGTTTCGATGTTATCTGCTGTGATCGCCAGATGGGTCATCCGGTTGCTTTCCATCTGCATCATCAGATCAAGCCGATCCGCGGCCACGCGTTGGAAATACGCGGTGTAGTCATAACTGGTAAAGGCATTGTCGCTGCCACCATTGGCCGCAACGGTCGCCGAAAATTCGCCGGCCTCTAGAATATCGGTCTGCTTGAACATCAGGTGTTCGAAAAAATGCGCCACGCCGGACGCGCCGACAGGTTCATCCGCTGACCCAACTTTGTACCAGACCATCTGCACCACCACCGGGGCGCGGTGATCTTCGATCACGACGACTTCCATCCCGTTATCAAGCGTGAATGTGGTCACGTCTTCAGCCAGCGCAGCGCTTGCGCAGGTGATGATGGCAGCAGCAGCAAACAATTGTTTCATGGGCACCCTTCCAGCTTAACTTGGGTGTAAACTGACGCCGGGTGCCGCGATGTTCAAGCCGTCATACGTTGTTGTGAGAATTGGTATTATTCGGCGACAGGTGCGTCGGGTACCTGCACGCCAAGCGCGGCAAGGCGCGCTAATTCGGCGTAGGCATCCAATGCCTGGTTCGCGTAGGCGCCGAAATAACGGTCGCGGTTCAATGGATTAAATACGTTGGATATCCGTTTGCGGCGCAAGATCGCGTCGTCCGCAGCAGCAAGTTCGGCACGGATCGCAGGGTTCACACCGTAACGCGCGGTATGTGCCGCAAGTGCGGCTTCGGTGGCGGGAATGCCGCCGGCGATTTGCGATGATGGGTTTCCACCCAGCACGGCAATTGCTGTCGCTTTGGGGGCTTGGTCGGCGCGATTTGTTCCGCCGGGTGTCGGCATCGGCAGGGACGCGCTGGCCGGCACGTCCAGCGGGTTCAGCGGGATCACCAAAAATTCGTCTGGCCCACCATCCGACACGCCCATTTCCCGCAGGGGACGGTCGGTGTTGCCGCAGGCGGCCAATGTCGCAAAGGTCAGAACAGAAAAAAGGATCGCACGCATCAAAGCACCCGTTAGATTGTTGCGACGTGTTTAGCCGATGATTGGCATGAGGTCACGCGCTCTTCTTCTTTGGTTTTGATTTGTCGCCGTCACCTAAAAACGCCAGCCCAACAGCCCCCAGAAAAATCGCCACATCTGCGACGTTGAACGAGTAGGGGTTGTTGATGCCGCAGCACGACATGTTCAGAAAGTCGGCGACTGCGCCATAGAAGACCCTGTCAATGACATTGCCCAAGGCCCCACCAACCAGCAAGCCTGCGGATAAATAAGCCCATTTCGAACCACCGTTTTTATGCAGCCACCACAGCACCGCGACCGAGATAACAAGCGCCAGTCCGATCAGAACCCAGCGCATATCAAACCCGGCAAATAGCCCAAAGTTGACGCCACGGTTCCACGCCATCTGGAACTCCAGATAGGGCGGGAAAACGCGGATCGGGCTGACACCCGGTTCGGACAGCCGCAGCCAGTGTACAACATAGTATTTGCTGGCTTGGTCCAGCAACAGCACCAATAGCCCGGTCCAGAATGTCAGACGCATCATCGCCCCTTAGTGTTTAAAGTGGCGCATACCGGTAAAGACCATCGCGATCCCGGCCTCGTCCGCTGCTGCGATAACTTCGTCGTCGCGCATTGAGCCACCCGGTTGGATAACGCAGGTTGCGCCTGCGGCGGCGGCCTCGAGGAGGCCGTCGGCAAACGGGAAGAACGCGTCTGATGCAACGGCTGATCCAATGGTCAGCGGCTGTGCAAGCCCCATAGCATCGGCCATGCGTTCGGCCTTTTTGGCGGCGATCAAGGCGCTATCGAGGCGCGACATCTGCCCTGCACCAACACCAACAGTTGCCCTATTTTTCACATAGACGATCGCGTTGGATTTCACGTGCTTTGCCACTTTCCATGCGAATAGCAGGTCGGCCATCTGTTCATCTGTCGGCGCCACCTTTGTCACGACTTTCAGGTCATCCAGCCCGACAAAGCCTGTGTCTTTGTCCTGCACCAGCATCCCGCCCGCAACCTGACGGTAAGTGGTGATCGGCGCGGTCACATCAGGAAGGCCGTCTGTCGTCAAAAGCCGCAGGTTTTTCTTGGCTGCAAACACGGCCTTTGCGGCATCGGACGCACCGGGGGCGATCACGACTTCGGTAAAGATTTCAACAATCGCCTTGGCTGTTTCCTCATCAAGCGGTTGGTTCAGCGCGACAATACCGCCAAAGGCAGATGTGCGGTCGCAATCGAACGCATTTTGGTAGGCTTCAAGCAGGGTGGCCCCACGCGCGACACCGCAAGGGTTCGCGTGTTTGATGATCGCAACGGCCGGGCCGTCTTCGGGCGCAAATTCGGACACCAATTCGAACGCGGCGTCGGTGTCGTTGATATTGTTATAAGACAGCTCTTTGCCCTGATGCTGCGTCGCGGTGGCCACGCCGGGGCGGTCTGTCCCATCGGTGTAAAATGCTGCCGACTGGTGGCTGTTTTCACCATAGCGCATGACCTGCTTGAAGGTGCCGCTGAACGACCGGCGGCGCGGGGTCTGCGCATCAATCGCGCCCGCCATCCATGTGCTGACTGCTGTGTCATACGCAGCGGTGCGGGCATAGGCCGTCTGGGCAAGACGTTGACGCAGGGCCAGCGTGGTCTGACCGTCGTTGGCATCCATATCAGCCAGCACGGCGTCGTAATCTTCAACATCGGTTACAACCGTCACAAAGGCGTGGTTTTTGGCCGCAGAACGGATCATCGCGGGACCGCCAATGTCGATGTTTTCAATGCAGGTGTCGAAATCGGCGCCTTTGGCGACGGTTTCTTCGAATGGATAGAGGTTGACCACCAACAGGTCGATCGGACCAATGTTGTGTTCCACCATCGCATCGCGATGGGTTTCCAGATCGCGGCGGGCAAGCAGGCCGCCATGAACAACGGGATGCAATGTCTTGACCCGACCATCCATCATTTCCGGGAACCCGGTGACATCGGCGACATCGCGCACCTCAAGGCCAGCATCGCGCAGTGCCTTGGCCGATCCGCCAGTGGAGAGGAGTTCCACGCCACGCTTTGCAAGCGCGGTGGCCAGGTCGATCAGACCCGTCTTGTCAGAAACAGAAAGCAGCGCGCGGCGCAGTGGTGCAAGGTTGGTCATTCAAAGTCCCCAGGTGTATAATCCACGTCGTCCAGTGGCGCGGTCTGCACCAGATCACGCAGGGCAGTGGGCGTGTCTTGTGCCTTGGCCAGTGACCAGCGGACGCGTGTCGCATAGGACATTGCGCGGCCAGATAAAACCACTTGATGTGTTCCAAGGGGTCTTAATCTGCCATTTTGAAGATAAACTGACGGGCTAAGCGCCATTCCGGCGCTACCGTCATGACGAAACACCCATGTTTCGCCTGATTTCAGGGTCAGATACACATCCGGGCCATGGGTTGTGGTTGTCACATCAGGATGCAAGTGGAACCGGATACTGAACGCGACCCCCGGATCCGCAGTCGCGCTGTCAAAAACCGCGGTGTCTGCATCATCCAGCGTGGTTAGCAGGTCTTCGCCCCATAGGGTGCGCCCGTCGGTTGAAAGTTGCAAAATGCGGGCGTGGGTCAGCCCATGGCTGGCTTGATAGCCGTTGTGTGATACCTCTAGCTTGCGCCCACCTTCGACGGCTGGTGCATGGTATCGTACAACGTCCGGCGTGTTGCTTAGCAGGTCATCTTCAGAGTTGAGCCGCGACGATGACATCCCGTCAAAACAAAGCGTTGAGTGGCTGGGCGTTGCACGGCTCGCGCGGCGCCACTCTTTGCCAAAACGCGCACCTGACCCGCAATTCACGATCAGGGGGCGACGCCCCGAGGTTAGCTCGAAGCCGAGCGTGCTGGCGTGACCTTTGGCCGACGCCGCCCCTGTGGGCGGCGGTGCGGCATCCAAGATGATTGTCGAACGTCCACCTGTGAGCCGGGCAAACCCCATCGGAAGGCCCGCGGGTGCCGGTGTTCTGACCCCTGAATCGGCCAAAGCCTGATCCAGCCAGCCGTCAAGCCCCGCGCCGCCACCGTGAAAACGGGGGAGCGCCCCATCAGCATGGCGCAGGCCGCGCAGGGTCGGCGCAATCCGTTCGATCGCTTGGGTGACCTGTCGCGGGACACGTTGATTGGCGTTGGTCAAGGTCTGATGGACGAGGTTTAACAGTGTCAGTGTTTCAAGCAATTCTTCGGGGTTGCGTGTTGCGATTGCGCCACCCGGACTGATGTGGGTTTCGCACAGCGCCGCCAGCGCAATGACCGCTGGGGCTGCACATTTGTCCATACCTTGCAGCGTCAGTCCGGCATAGATCACGCCAGACAGGGCCTCGAGTTGCGGCAGGCCTTTGGGGGCAGTTTTCCAGCGGTGGTGCAAAAACAGGGTCTGTTGTGCCAATGTCCGCATGAAATCGTCACTGGCGGTCTGATCTTGTCCGCGCAGCACGAAAGATCCATGATTGATCCAGCGGATTACCCGGCGTCCGGTAACTTCAGGAACCCAGCCATCGCTGCGCCCGTCACCAAACCGTTTGATCCAGTCGAAAACCCATGTTTGCGCGCGATCGCGCGCCTTTTCGTCGCCAACTGCGGCCAGATCATCCATCCATGCGCAGCCATGAATTTCACCACGCACCTGCGGATTTTTCTGAACGATGTCCCAGATCGACAGTTGCGGCCCCTCGATGAACAGACCCGAAAACAGGAAGTTACCGGTAATCAACTGCCGACCGCGCGCGACAACGCCGATTGTGCGGGGATCGGGCGGTGTGACAAAACCCAGTGGCAATTCGGTACGCGCGGCGCGGCGGGCGTGATACCTGTGCATCAGTCGGGTGCGGCGATCCCGCCATGGTGTTGGATTTGCCAAATCTGCGCTGCCTCAGATGTTCGTCTAAGGCGCACGATAGGAAATGTCGGGGCTCAAGTCACGCAAGCATCTGTGTCTCGGCGAGGCTTTGCCAATATCACGAGATTGCTTCGTAACTGACGCAACTGGTCCGCCTGTTGTGGCTGTCGGACGTACGCAGCAACCCGCGCAGGCTGTTTCCCCAACGGCGCAAACAGAGTGGCGTCAAACCCGCTGCTGACCGTTGCAAGCACCATCCGAAGGGTGTCCGACATATCGGCGCCGCGGTGCGTCTCGCAGCGCTGTGTTTGTCGGATCTCGGCGCACACTGCCAGATATAGCAAGGATGTTTAAAGCGGTTTGCAAAGCACCGCCATATAGAACCCGTCCATGCCGCCAAGTTCCGCCCAGTAATCGGGGCGTAGGCGCAAACCACCTTCGGCTGTCACCCAGGCAGGATCAATGCCGGGAATATCCAGCGCGGCGCGGTCGATTTTCAGGTCTGGGTGCCGCGCAAGTGCGTCTTCGGCTTGCACTTCGCCTTCGTCGGGCAGCAACGAGCAGGTGCAGAACACCAGACGCCCACCGGGTTTGAGCAAGGTTAATGCGTGGTCGATCATGGCCCCTTGCTGATCGATCAACGTGCCAAATTCTGATCCGTCCTTCGCATAGGGCAGATCCGGGTGCCGACGAATGGTGCCGGTGGCAGAACAGGGCGCATCAAGCAGGATCGCGTCGAACCCGGTTTCGTCAAATGCAAAGGCGTCGCTGATCACGGTGCGTGCGGTCAGCCCGACCCGTGCAAGGTTTTCTGTGACGCGTGCCATGCGGCGTTGTGATAAATCAACTGCGGTGACATCTGCGCCCGCCGCAGCCAATTGCATGGCCTTGCCGCCGGGGGCTGCGCAAAGATCCAGTACTTTCAGGCCAGTGACGTCACCCAGCAATTTCACGGGGATCGCCGCGGCGGCATCTTGTACCCACCAATCACCTGTTTCATAACCCGGCAGCGTTGTGACCTGACCTGCGTTTGCGATTCGCACCGACCCTGTGGGCAGGATGGCGCCACCTGTCGCGGCGGCAACCGCTTGCGCGTCACCCTTTGGGGTCAGATCAAGCGGGGCACCTGCAAAATGCACCGCCTCTATCGCGGTCACCGCGTCGCGGCCCCATGCGGCCACCAGCGGTTGCCGAAGCCAGCCGGGCGTCAGAGGAATTGCGCGTTTATCCCACGCCGCCGCACCTTCGTCAGCGATCTTGCGCAGCACGGCGTTGGTAAGGCCTTTCATGGTTTGCGTGCGCTTGTTGCGTCCGACAATTTCCACATAAGCGTTAACAACGCCGTGCGCTGCCTCGCCGGCCGATAGTTCAATGACCCCTAAACGCAGCGCATTCAGCACGTGGTCCGGCGGGGTCTTTTTCAGGTGCGGTTTCAGCATACGGTCTGCGCGGTCAAGCCCCCGCAGCGCCGCGGTGGTCAGACGTTGGGCGCGGGCGCGGTCATCATTGGCAAGATGATTAAGCGCACCTCCGACGATCAGTTCCGCCATCAAACGACCTTCGGTCGTGATTTCCATCAGCATGTGATGTGCGGTGCGGCGGGCGGGCAGACCGGTCTGAGTCATGGAGTCTCTCTTGAGATTAGGTGAAAGCGGCGTATATCAAACAGGTGCCGCCGACAAGGAGACCCGAAATGACAGACCAACCGACAGATCTGCCGCCCGCAGCCCAGCGCGCCTTGGCGGAAGCCGAAGACCGGCGCAACAAAGTCGCGGCAAAGCGACTTCCGCCCGAATTGGGCGGCCGCGATGGTCCTGAACCGGTGCGTTATGGCGATTGGGAACGAAAAGGTATCGCGGTCGATTTTTGAGCATCCGCATTGGCAATTTATTGCTAGGCGTGGGCGAAAATTTGCGACAAATCTGCACATAGCAAGAAGCCACGCGACAATTAAAATGTATGGTGTAAATCCCTAGTCGAGCTGCATGTTGCTCTGACAATAAAAGGATATAACCTATGAAAATTGAGGCACTTTTAGCGACTATTGCAATCGTTTCCGGATCGACCGCCTTTGCAGCAGGGGACTGCACTGCCGAGGTAATCGATGTCAAAATCTTGCAAGCGCGCGAGGCAATCCAGACGATCGGGTCGCAGGATCCAGACCGCGCGTATGTTTTGGTTAGCCAATTTCAGCGCAACTTGTCCGCTGCGACAGCGTCTGCTGATCTGACACCAGTTTGTGCCACTTACGATGCTGTTATCGCAGCAGCAGTCGAAGGTTGACGAGTTGACGGCAAAGCGCGTGATCAGCGCGCTTTGCCGTGTCGCAAATTTGCACTGATAGAGTGTGTTTTTTGCATTTCAGCATTTTGCTGTCTCACATTTTACTCCAATTTAGGCTAGTCGTCGGTATGAAAGGGCTTGGTTGCTGTTTCAGTGACCGTGCTTTGTGGGAGAAAACATGCTTTTGACGTTACATCGTGCCGCAATCCTGAGCCTGTCTTTGCTTGTATCGGGCTGCAGTTTACCGCGTGGCGCGGGTTTCCAATCCGAGGTTCTGGCCGCGTCGAATGCTGGCAACCGGGCGGAAGGCGAAGAAGCAGTTTACGATTTCGAAGTGTACAAGGTCACCCGCGAAACGTTGCCAGTGATCGGCGCATGGCCGGACCCACATGCCGAAAGCTTTCCGTGGATTAGCAGCCAAGAGCAGCCCGCATCGCTGATCATTGCGCCAGATGATTTGGTACAGCTCACAATTTGGGATGCAGAAGAAAATTCTTTGTTGTCCGGACTTGGCGGTGGCGTCACCCCGTTGCAGGAAACACAGGTGGATTCCACCGGGCGCATTTTTGTGCCCTACATCGGCGAATTGCAGATTTCTGGTATGTCCCCGACGACTGCGCGCAGTCGCATCGAAGAGGAATTGAGCCGCACAATTCCATCGGCGCAGGTACAATTGATCGTGAAACCGGGGCGCCGTAACACCGCGAACATTCTGGGTGGTGCTGGCGCGTCCGGCCTGTATGAACTGCCAGATCGGAATTTCAAACTGCTTGAACTTCTTTCCATGGCAGGTGGGGCAAACACCGAATTAACCAACCCACAGGTGCGGTTGATCCGTGATGGGCGTACATATGGCATACCTCTTAAGCGGCTGTTGGAAGAGCCGGCTTTGAACACGACGATGCGCGGTGGCGATTTGGTGCGCGTTGTGTCCGATGACCGCAGTTTCCTTGCGCTGGGCGCCACGGGTGCAGAGGCTGTCGTCCCGATTGAAAAGCCCGAACTCTCCGCGCTTGAGGCGCTGGCGACGATCGGCGGCGTGAACGACGGATCTGCAAACCCAAAGGGTATTTTGATTCTGCGCGAGTATCCCGCCAGTGCGGTGCGCACCGATTTGACTGGCCCACCACAAGAGCGCGTGGTGTTTACGCTTGATTTGACAACTGCTGACGGTCTGTTTTCCGCTGGAAAGTTTTTGATCCAAGATGGCGACCTGATTTACGGAACCGAAAGCGTGCTTGGCGCTGCTTTGACCTTGGTCGGCGTTGGTCAGACGATTGCTTCTCTTGGGAACTAAGGTTCGTTAGAATAGGCTGATGTCGTCACCGAGCGTGCTGGGATTGGACACGTTTTCAATTACCAGCACGTTGCCGTCGCCAAAATCAATGACCATCTGCGATCCGGTATGCGTGCCGTAAAGGCGCAAAACATCATCAGCAGAGGTAAGCCCGGTCCAGACGGCTGGATCCAAAGTGATGTGATCAATCCCTTGGGCGAAATCGGCGATCGTATCGGTGCCGCCGTCAAAGATGAATTCATCTGCACCTGCGTCACCAAACAAAATGTCATTGCCCGCGCCGCCGCTGATCGTGTCGTCGCCGGCACCACCGTGCAATATATCGTGCCCGTTCCCACCCCATATCTGGTCGTCGCCTGCGCCACCGAACATCATATCTGCCCCGTCATCGCCATTGATCACATCGTTGCCGCTGCGTCCCATCAAGGTGTCATCACCATTGCCACCGTTCAGTGTGTCATGCCCTGCGCCGCCACTGATGACATCGCGCCCCGCGCCGCCTGTTAGCGTGTTATTACCGTTGCCCCCGAATATCATAGCATCTGCCGTGCTGCCGCCAGATGACTGCGGTGGCTGGGTTCCGTGTAGCGCCGCGCGCAGCGTGACTAGATTGTTGCTAGCGATCACTTGGGCCCCGGTCATGACGTTGATGGCGCCGCCTTGGTCAACTTCGGTGGGGGTCGGGTTCAGATTTGGCGGTGGTGTCGCCGGACCGGGATAGCCGGCGGTGCTGTTTTGCGGAACATGTGTCAATCCGATGAGGTCTGCATTGGTAAAGTCGCGATAGTCGAATGGGTTGCCATCGCTGCTTTGAATAATCAGCACCTCATCCCCATAGCGAATTTCGACGCCATCGTCGCGAATGCGCATGGTCAGTTGCTGAATGTCGCGCAGCATTGGCCACAGCGACACGTCAATCCGGTCTTCGCCCCAGGTAAAGTCCGTGATGGTGTCGGTCTGCCCATCCAGCGATAGCACAAATACATCAGCGCCTGCGCCACCGGTCATGACATCACTGCCTAACCCATCGCGCAAAATGTCATCACCCAGGCCGCCATCGATCACATCGTCCCCATTGTGCCCCTGCATAATGTCGGCCCCACCGGTTCCAACAAGAAGCCCCCCCGCTAAGGCCGCGGTTGCAGTGACGCCTGCCGTTCCGACGTCATAGCGCAGCTGCGTCAGCCCATTTTCGCTCGCGCTTGCGACAAATATGTTGATCGCGTTGCCTTGTCCCTGCACCGCGATTGCACTGATATTATCAAGGGTCATGTCCGTCGTATCAGCCAGCGTTGCACGGGGCACCAGTTGACCACCGTCAAGCAACGAAAAGACCGTAATGCCGTCATCCGCCCCACCCGCGACGACAAAGGTTTGGCCTTGATGTGTGATCACCTCTAGGGCGGTGACCCCGCCAAAACGCGTGTCCAAGGTATCAATTACATGATCGCGGATGATCAGGCTGCCGTCTGGACCGATCTGCATAACGGTGATGGTGCTGCTACCTGCGGCCCCCAATAAAATGTAGGTTTTATCTCCGACCGTTGCGGTTGCCATCGCGGTAGGTGCTTCGATCCAAAGTCCTTCGGTCACGTCCAGGCTGTGCGCGGCGGTTAGGTCGCCGTTCGCACCTATTGCCCAGCTTGTGATCGTATTTGCGGTGCCGCTTGTGGTAAGCAGGAATTGCTGCGCGCCTACTGTTGCATATGTGGTCGCCGCGATGTGATGGGTTGCGCTGCCCAAGGGACCAACCGTGATGTCGTGTCCCAGAAAACTGCCACCGCTGTCGAATGTGAGTTGTCCGATGCCAGTGGTCCCGTTCAGACCGCCATAGACTGCTTGCATACCGGATTCCAGCGCGACCGTGGTATAGTTCTGAAACCCGCTGAAGGGGACTGTTGTTAGGGGTGTTGCGCTATCAAAGCTGCCGTCAACGGCTGTCGAAATCGTCTGAACCGTACCGCCGCCGGTGATGATGGCGATGCCGCCGGACGTCGCAACCCCTGCCAGCGTCGGGTGGCTACCCGGCGTATCAGCGCCGTCAAGGTCGTGTATATCCGTAACGACAGGTTCCGCGCCGGTGATGTTCCATGCGGTCAGCACGCCATCGTCACGTGTCGTGCTATACAGCACGGACCCGTTGGCAACCGTCATAATAGACAGATCGGTGATGTGTGAATGGTCAGGGTCAGTCACCAAGCTGACACACGACACGAAGCTGATTGCTGACATGCATGGTCCCCCCCAGGACCGGTAACAGTCGTCTGAGGATAGGTTCGGTCCGCGCCTTGGCTCTCAGGTGGCGCGAATAGGGCATAACGGTGGCTCTTTGTTCGAAATTGGCTCAATATCGCGCTGAATTTTAGTGTTCACAGTGGCGGCGTGCAGGGTAGAAGTGGCAGCAACGACAAGAGCGAGGCGGCATGAGCCCAAAATTTGGAACAAGCGGTCTGCGCGGTTTAGTCACCGAACTGACGCCTGGTTGTGTGACGCGACACGTCACCGCCTTTGTCGCGGCATGCCCGGTTGGTGCGGGGCTGTTCATTGGGCATGATTTGCGACCATCGTCCCCTGAGATCGCGATGTATGTTGCGCATGCGGCGCGGGCGGCGGGCGTCGATGTTGTTATGTGCGGGCCAATTCCAACCCCGGCTTTGGCGTTGGCGGCGATGTCCAATGGCGCGGCGGCAGTCATGGTCACGGGTAGTCACATTCCTGCGGACCGAAACGGCCTCAAGTTTTACACACCGACAGGGGAGATTACCAAAGCAGACGAGAGCGCAATTCTCGCAGTGCGCGATCAGTCACGCAATGTGACACCGGGCGATATGGCGCTGCGCGATGACGTGGGCGCAGCCTATTGTGAACGGTACACTGCGGCATTTCAGGGCGCGCTGGGCGGTATGCGGGTCGGACTTTATGCACATAGTGCTGTCGGACGCGATGATTTGAACCACCTTTTGACAGCGCTGGGCGCAGAGGTCACTGTTCTTGGCTTGTCGGACACATTTGTGCCCGTCGATACCGAGGCTGTTTCACCTGCGGTGCGCCAGCAATTGCGCGACTGGGCCGATACCCACGATTTTGCAGCCATTGTATCAACCGATGGTGACGGCGATCGGCCTTTGATGACCGATGAAAATGGCGAAGTTATTCCGGGCGATATTTTAGGGCAGATCACCGCGAAGGTTTTGGGCGCTGATACGGCTGTGACGCCTGTTTCTTCTAACACGGGCGCTGACAGGCAGTTCGCGACCGTCATACGGACAAAAATAGGGTCGCCGTACGTGATTGCCGGAATGCAGACCCAAACCGGAAGGGTCGCCGGGTACGAGGCGAACGGAGGGTTCTTGCTGGGTTATACCGCGCATGGACCATCAGGTACTTTGGCGCCGCTTATGACGCGAGATGCCGTCTTGCCGTTGATTGCGGGCCTTGTCGCTGGGCGTGATCGCGGGTTGGCGCGTGTGGTGGCCGAACAGCCCGCACGATTTACGGCGGCGGACCGTATTGCTGATGTTTCACGGCAGGCCGTTGAAAACATGTTGATGCGCCTGAAAGAGGATGTTGCGTACCGCGCAGCGCTATTGAAGCAGTTGGGCGCACGTGAAGCCAACGTCGATCTGACCGATGGTTTGCGAATGACCTGCGTCGATGGACGGATTATCCATTTTCGCGCGTCAGGAAATGCGCCGGAACTCCGCGTTTATTCCGAAGCCGAAAGTGTAAGTGCAGCGCGGGATACAACGCTAGATAGCATTGCGTGTATTTTAGATATATTGGGCCAGGCTCAGGCATAAATTAATACATCGTTAACCTGAAATGTGACAATAGGCACAGACTTTTGACCGGAAGTTTGGAAAGTCAAAGGGCCGACAACGTTAAAAATTTTTAGTGTTTATCAGTTTTCCCGCGGGCTCCGTGTTTGTTCTCAGGCGCGGAGCCTACGGGATACGCGTCGTCATAGCCGTTCGGGTTTGAAGATTGCCATGCCCACGTGCTTTTTGTCATGTCATCCAATCCGAATTCTGCCTTCCACCCAAGTTCTGTGGCCGCACGGCGTGGATCAGCCTGAGAGGCTGCAATATCGCCAGAACGCCGCGGGGCTTGTTGTGTAGGAATTGGATGACCGCACGCGCGCTCGAAGGCAGAAACCATCTCGCGCACGCTGTAGCTTTGGCCCGTGCCGATATTAAATGCACGCGCACCGATTGCCCTGCTGGTAAAGCCCAACGCGGCAACATGCGCGCGCGCGAGGTCGACCACATGAATGTAGTCACGCAAACCTGTGCCATCGGGGGTGTCGTAATCATCGCCGAACACCGTCAGCACATCGCGTTTTCCAACGGCGACTTGGGCGATGAATGGCATCAGATTGTTGGGGATGTCTTTGGGGTCTTCGCCAATCTGGGCAGAGTGATGCGCGCCCACGGGGTTGAAATAGCGCAGTAATACCGCCGAAGTACCCGGTGTCGCCTTTGCCCAATCGGTTATGATTTGTTCTGCCATCAGCTTTGATCGACCATAGACAGATGTCGGCGCGGTCGGGTGGTCTTCGTCATATGGCAGGTAGACGGGTTCGCCATAAACTGTCGCAGAGGACGAAAAGATGATCTGCTTGCACCCGGCACGGTCCATTGCATGCAAAAGCGCCAACGTGCCACCTACATTCACGTCGTAGTACCACAGCGGCTTTGCTTCGCTTTCTCCTACTGCCTTGAGGCCCGCAAAGTGGATCACCGTATCGGGGCGAAAGTCCTGCATTGCGCGGTCCAACGCTGCCGGGTCGCGCACGTCACCAACAAAATCTGTGACCACACCATTCGACAAGCTCCGCACACGATTTAGAACCTCGGGCGCGGCATTTGTGTAGTTGTCCAGCACGCAGACCTCGTTCCCTTGGGCCATCAGCTCAAGCAGAGTGTGGCTGCCGATATATCCGGCACCGCCAGTGACAAGAACGCGCATGGGCAAGACTTTCTATTTTTCGTGTTTCTTATAGGCGACATGGGCGCGGTATCAACGCACCCTTCCAGATGCCCTAAAGAATAAAGTCCGACTCGGTCAATCCGGACACCGCCAAAAGCGTGATGCCCATGTCCGCGATGCCGTCGCCGTTCTGGTCGATAAACACGAAAGTGTCGCCGCCAGTTTCCGACAGCCACACTTCGCCAGCGTTGTTTCCGGCTGCGGCGACGAACGTGAACGCCTGATCTCCGCCGGTCCCAAGATTCGCATCGATCGTGGAAAGATCAATGACATCTAACCCAATCGCAAAGTCTGTGATTGTGTCTTGCGTCCCGACAAAACTGTCGCTGATGGCATGGAAGATAAATGTATCGGCACCCAGTCCGCCGGTGATTTGGTCGCCGCCGCCGCCGCCATCAATCGCATCGTGTCCGCGCCCGCCCGACAGGTTATCCGCACCGCCACCGCCGCTGATGGTGTCGTTGCCGGACCCGCCGTATATCGTATCGATACCTGACCCGCCTTGCAGGACATCGTAGCCGCTGCCGCCGTAGATGGTATTGATGCCACTTGCGGTCTCTACTGTATCACCGCCGGAGTTACCGTAGAGCGTATCGTTGTTGGCACCACCATCGATGGTGTCATCACTAGACCCGCCATGGGCCGTGTCATTGCCATTGCCACCGATCAGATCATCGTTTCCGGCACCGCCGATGATCTCGTCATTTCCGTTATTGCCGGTGAGCGTGTTGTTCGCGTGATTGCCAATAAGGGTGTCGTTGCCGGACCCACCAGTCGCATTCTCGATCTCGACTCCGTTGGCAATTGTATACCCGCCGGCGATCCCGTCAGCGGCCGAAATGAACCCGCCGCCGCCGATTTCGTACTGCAAGGTCGCAGGGCGCAAGTCGATGGTCACTGCGGTTGCGCCGCTGTAACTAATTGTATCAATCCCGCCGGTATCCCAGATCGAAAGCCATCCTGTGCCACTATTCGCACTGTTGCTATCAGGCATTTCATAGGTGTCGTTGCCACTGGCGTAGGTCGTGTTCGCGCCATACAATTTTTGCAGTGCCGCGATATCCAACGCCATTGGCCCGGCAGCATCGCCATAGTCAAAGCTATTGGACGGGGCGCCATTGTAACCAGAATTGTAGGACATGATCGTATAGACGGCTTGGTTCAGGTCAAAGTCACCATACTGCCCAAACGGAAAATCGGGATCGTTCTGATCGAGACCATTCAATACGTTTTCGCCATCATGGGGATGTCCAAGCCCCAAACCATGCAGGGCCTCGTGGACAATAGTTGAAAACCCAACACCGCCAGCCTGTAATCCGTTTGTATCCCACCCGTACCCGCTGCCGTTAAAAACACCCACGCTAGGAGCAGGCCCATTTGGGTAATAAAAATACCCCAGCAAGCCTGCACCCTCTCTTGCAAGCAGTTCGTTGTCGTCCAGCACCAGTTGAAAGTCTGCATTTGGATCAGTCGTTTCCACAAAAGTGACGTTGGCCACGGCAGAGATAGAGGCAAGGGCCGCCATAAACTGCGCGCGCTCGGTGCTGGTCCAGCCCTCGGATGTCACCCCATCACGCGACTGCCCTGCCGGAACAAAGTAGACAGTGATCGGCGTCGCTGTATCCGTGCGCTCGCTTCCACTGTCGAGCGTATCAACAGGTGTGCTGGCGGGAACCTCGACCGCGCTGAATCGGTAGGTGCCTGACGACGCATCGCCATAGCTGGCCGCCTCAAGGTAGAACGTGCCGCCAGTGGCGCTGCCCACAACAACCCGTGAATCTAGGTTGGCCCCTGGATCGATGTCATCGTTCTGCTGAACCAAGTCCCCGTTCGCTGCATAAACGCGAAGGTATGTGTCCAGAGTGCCAAACCCGTCCAATGTGACTTCGACATATTGCCCCGGCTCCAGTTCGATCCGCACCCAATCCCGGTCGCCAACGGTTTCCAGTGCATCAACATATGTGCCACCAACAGCGATCGTTGCGGTCGTCGTGTTATTTGATGGAAGATCAGGCATCATATACTCTTTAATTCGGGGGCGCGCGACGGGTTGTAGTCCCAAGATCATCCACAACTTTGGCGAAAATACCCGGGCCGCGTATAATTACGGCGCAATGTCCACAACTCGGCAGCCTGTGTCAATCTTCACAACTTACGTTAGCGGATCTGCGCCCATCACGTGCGCGCATAGATATCTTCGTAACGCTGAATGTCATCTTCGCCCAAATAGCTCCCGGTTTGGACCTCGATCAAGACCACCGGCAGTTTTCCGGGGTTTTCAAGCCTGTGTACGGCGCCGAGCGGAATATAGATGGACTGGTTTTCCGTTATTAATTTACAGGTGCCATCGACGCTTACGTTTGCAGTGCCGTGAACCACGATCCAGTGTTCGGCCCGGTGGTGATGCGATTGAAGCGATAGCGATGCGCCAGGGTTCACCACGATCCGCTTTACCTGAAATCTGTTCCCATGCGCCAGGCATTCATACCACCCCCAAGGCCGGTGATCTTTTGGGAAACACTCTGCTTGGGGTGCGCCTTGTTCTTTCAGCAGTGCGACTACCTGTTTCACGTCCTGCGCCCGGCTTTTGTGGCTGATCAAAACTGCGTCCGGCATTGCCACTGCAATAATGTCTTCCAGGCCAATACCGACAATGGTCTGCCCGTCTGTTTCTGATCGCAGCAGGCTGTTTTTGCAGTCGATTGCGGTGGCGGCCCCTGACAGCGCCAGCCCGTCATTTTCGGTTTCGCGCCAGACTGATGCCCAATCGCCCAGATCTGACCAGCCGCCACTGAATGGAACAACAGACAGGTTATCGGCCTTTTCCATCACGGCATAGTCAATCGAGATATCGCCAGCAGCTTTCCATGACGCTTCATCAAGCCGTAAAAAGCCAAGGTCGTGTTTGGCGGCGCTGACCGCGGCCTGTACTGTGGCAAACATTTCCGGCGCGTGGGCCCTGTATGCCGCCAAAATTGTCTGCACGGAAAACAGAAAAATACCCGAGTTCCAAAGATATCGCCCGTCAGACAGCATATGCGCCGCCTTGTTCGCGTCGGGCTTTTCGACAAAGCTGCGCAGCGGTAGGGCGACCGTTTCACCCTTGGGCATCGTATGGAGTTCAAGGTAACCGTACCCCGTTTCGGGGCGTGTCGGCGTGATCCCAAATGTCACCAACTGTCCAGATTGCGCTGCCGGAATAGCGGTCGCGATGGCAGAATCAAACGCGTGTTTGTCAGGGATCACCTGGTCGGACGGCGCAACCAGCATCAGGCCGTCCGGATCGGTTTCCATGAGGTGAAGCGCGGCAGCCAAGATCGCCGGCCCGGTATTGCGTGCGGCGGGTTCGATCAAAATGGCGCCGGGATCAAGGCCGACGTGCTGCAGTTGCTGCGCCACGGTGAAGCGAAAGCTGTCTGCCGTGACGACCACAGGTGCCGTGAAGGTAGCACCTTTCAACCGGATGGCGCAGGATTGGAATAGGCTGTGTTCACCCATCAGGGGAACAAATTGCTTTGGATAGCTTTTGCGCGACAGCGGCCAAAGCCGGGTGCCTGTGCCACCACACAAGATAATGGGGGAGATCATGCTATACCTCTGACGCTATGCTCAGAGCGCAGCCAGTCGTAGGTCGCAGTCATTCCCGCGGTCAACTCGATCCGGGCCTGCCAGCCGAGCGCGGACATCACACTGATATCCAGAAGTTTGCGCAGCGCGCCATCAGGTTTACTGGTGTCGTAGGAAATGGCCCCGGTAAACCCCGTGATTTTAGCGATCATTCGCGCCAGTTCCGAAATCGCAATGTCCTGCCCTGTGCCGACATTCAGGTGGCTTTGCATAGGCGTGGTGACCGCGTCATAGCGCAGCTTTTCCAGATTTAATACAAAAAGGGCGGCGGCGGCGAGGTCGTCGACATGCAAAAATTCACGGCGTGCTATGCCGCTCCCCCAGATTTGGACCCGATCTGCACCTTTGCGTGCGGCATCATCAAACCGGTGCAGTAGCGCCGGCACGACATGCGCCGTCTCCGGGTGAAAGTTGTCGCCCGGTCCATAAAGATTCGTTGGCATGATTGACCGGTAATCACGGCCGTATTGCCGATTATAGCTTTCACACAGCTTGATTCCGGCGATTTTTGCGATCGCATAGGGTTCATTCGTGGGTTCAAGCCCGCCGGTGAGCAGGGCGTTTTCGCGCATCGGTTGGGGCGCTGCGGCAGGGTATATACATGACGACCCCAGAAACAGAAGGCGTTGGATATCCGCGTCATGCGCAGCGTTGATAACGTTGGCCGCAATCATCAAGTTTTCATAGATGAAATTCGCCGGGAACGTCGCATTTGCCATGATTCCGCCGACGCGGGCTGCGGCAAGGATCACGGCATCTGGGCGCGTGTCGTTCATAAAGTTGCGCACCGCGTGCTGGTCTGTCAGATCAAGCCGTGCGCGGGGCGCGGTAATCAGTTCGTGGTGGGTTTGCGTCTGTAGCTTTCGTAAAATTGCGCTGCCGACCATGCCGCAATGCCCTGCAATATAAATCCGCATCTATGCCTCGACGGACACGGGCAGGTGCATCCCATGCTGGACAAGAAGCGCGTGACGACGCGCAGCCTGCAAATCATGGGTCACCATTTCTGCGCACATTTCCTGCGCCGTGATCTGCGGTGACCACCCTAATTGCGCCTTTGCTTTCGCCGGATTGCCCAGCAAAGTTTCTACTTCGGCTGGCCGAAAGTAGCGGGGATCGACGCGCATCACCACATCGCCGGGTTTCACCGCGGCGGCGCGGTCGCTTGTCACGGCGGTCACTGTTGCGGTCTCTTGCAGGCCTTCGCCGCGAAACGCCAGCTGAAGTCCCAGTTCTGCCGCTGTCCAGCGGATGAAATCACGCACAGAATGCTGGATGCCCGTGGCGATAACGTAATCGTCTGGTGTGTCCTGTTGCAGCATCATCCACTGCATACGCACGTAGTCTTTGGCATGGCCCCAGTCGCGCTGTGCGTTGATATTGCCCAGATACAGGCAATCCTGAAGGCCCAACGCGATATTGGCCATGCCGCGCGTGATTTTGCGGGTCACAAATGTTTCGCCGCGCCGCGGGCTTTCGTGGTTAAACATGATGCCGTTGCAGGCAAACATACCGTATGCCTCGCGGTAGTTCACGCAGGTCCAGTAGGCATACAGTTTGGCAATGCCATACGGGCTACGCGGATGAAAAGGGGTGGTTTCGCTTTGCGGGCTTTCACGCACAAGCCCGAACAGTTCCGATGTCGAAGCCTGATAGAACCGTGTTTTGTTTTCCAGACCCAGAAACCGGATTGCTTCCAGTAGGCGCAGCGTGCCGATGGCATCGACATCTGCCGTGTATTCCGGCGCTTCAAAGCTGACGGCAACATGGGATTGTGCACCAAGATTGTAGACTTCGTCGGGCTGCACCTGTGCGATGATTCGGGTCAGGCAAGAACTGTCCGTCAAGTCGCCGTGGTGCAAGATAAGCCGTGCGTCATCGGTCTGGGGGTCTTCGTAGATGTGGTCTATCCGTGCGGTGTTAAACATTGACGCGCGGCGCTTGATTCCGTGGACTTCGTACCCTTTTTCCAGCAGAAACTCTGCTAAATAGGATCCATCTTGACCGGTTATGCCGGTAATCAACGCGCGCTTCACCGTCTTATGCCTCCGCTTTGCCGCGAGGCGATTCGTTTCACCCGCGTTAACCTCTTTGTCGCCGCAGAAGCCTTAACGACACGTTAATCTTAATGAATTTCGGGCGTTTCAGGCACCGTACGGCCGCTGCACCAATCATTTACGGCAATCAATGAATAGTGGTTTGGATTTCATTTTCCCAAAAGGTGCTGTCCCCATGTCAAACCAAACCCCTAATCTTTCATTGCCATTTATCATGCCCGCGCAGGCGCAAAAGCACGTCACCCATAACGAGGCGATTGAATTGCTCGACATGGTTGTCCAATTGACGCTTGAAAGTTCCTTTGCGACCACGCCACCTGTCAGCCCAGCCGAAGGGCAAGCATGGGCGTTGGGTGCCGGGGCGACGGGGGATTGGGTCGGCCACGACGGCCAGATCGCCACTTGGCGCGGGGGTGGGTGGCTGTTTGTCGCACCGCGTGACGGGTGGGTCGCGTGGGTGCGCGATTTGGCGGAATTGCAAGTGTGTTCGGGTGGTGGCTGGGTGACCAAAGGCGGCGACCCGTTGCTGCAAAACCTTTCTTTCATTGGGATTAATGCGACCGCGGATAGCTACAACAGGCTGAGCATCAATGCGCCGTCAACGCTGCTGAATAACGAAGGCGCGGGGCACCAGCTGAAAATCAATAAGGCGGGGTCGGGCGACACCGGGTCGCTATTGTACCAATCCGGCTGGTCAGGACGGGCAGAAATGGGGCTGGCAGGCAATGACGACTTTAGCATCAAGGTCAGCGCGGACGGATCAAACTGGACGACAGCCGCGACGATTGCAGGGGATACAGGACGCGTTACGGTTGAGCAGTTATTGCGTCTGACACCGGGCGCAGCCCCTGCCAGCGCGCAGGCTGGTGACGTTTATTTCGATTCTGCCGCTGCGAAACTGCGGTGTCATGACGGGGTGGTTTGGCAGGATTTATTTTAACACAGCGACAAAAATCTAACACTTTTGTGGGTGCGGCCTTGATAGGCCGCGCCCATTTTTTTGTGCCTCATTTATTTAATATGTGGTTTCTGCGGACAAAATCATGCCAAAGTGCGCCAAGTGACCAATATGATGTGCATTAACGCCGCAGGGTGCTTGCGACAGCATAGCTGCTCTGCTACATCGCGCTGGATTTTGACGCTTTCGTGATGAACGGGGGCCAAACAAGTTGCCTGTTTGCTGCCCTAGGTCGGGCGGTGATCTGGGCCTAAGACATCGGAAGGGTGGACGTGTCCGAAACTGCTGGTATCTCCACAAGCATTGCGTCGCGATATGCGACTGCTGTGTTTGACCTTGCCAAGGAAGGCAAGGCCATCAAGGCGCTCGAAGTTGACGTAGCTGCCTTTGAAACTGCAATGGCTGAAAGCGCGGATTTGCGCACATTGCTGTCGTCGCCGCTGTACAGCCGCGACGAACAGGGCGCAGCGATTTCTGCTGTGGCCAAAAAAATGGAATTATCTGCGACAACAAGCAATGTATTGGCGCTGCTGGCAAGCAAGCGCCGTTTGTTTGTATTGCCGCAGTTTCTTGTCGCATTAAGCGACATGCTGGCGGACGAGCGCGGCGAAGTGACAGCGGAAGTCACTGCAGCGAAAAAGCTGACCAAAGCGCAAGCCGACAAACTGGCAAAAACACTGACTTCCCAATTCGGCAAGTCTGTCACCATCAAAGAAACCGTTGATGCGTCAATCATCGGCGGTCTTATTGTAAAAGTGGGCTCTAAAATGATCGATACGTCGATCGCTTCAAAGCTCAACGCACTCCAGAACACTATGAAAGAGGTCGGATAAATGGCGATCCAAGCGTCTGAAATCTCTGCGATCCTTAAGGACCAGATCAAAAACTTCGGTCAAGATGCCGAAGTGGCCGAAGTTGGCCGGGTACTGAGCGTTGGTGATGGTATCGCCCGCGTTTATGGCCTTGATAACGTGCAGGCCGGTGAAATGGTTGAATTCCCCGGGGGTATCCGTGGGATGGCTTTGAACCTTGAATCTGACAACGTCGGTGTTGTTATTTTCGGGTCCGACCGTGACATTAAAGAAGGTGACGTTGTGAAACGCACCAAGTCCATCGTGGACGTTCCCGTTGGTGATGAACTGCTGGGCCGCGTTGTCGATGGTCTGGGCAACCCGTTGGACGGTAAAGGTCCGATCAAAACAACAAAGCGCGCTGTTGCTGATTCCAAGGCACCAGGCATTATCCCACGTAAGTCCGTGCACGAACCAATGGCGACTGGTCTGAAGTCTGTTGACTCGATGATCCCGGTTGGCCGTGGTCAGCGCGAATTGATCATTGGTGACCGTCAGACAGGTAAAACAGCCATCGCGCTGGATACGATTCTGAACCAAAAATCGTATAACGATGCAGCGACCAGCGAATATGACAAGCTGTATTGCGTATACGTTGCGATCGGTCAAAAGCGTTCGACCGTTGCACAATTGGTGAAAAAGCTCGAAGAATCCGGCGCGATTGAATATTCGATCGTTGTTGCTGCGACAGCTTCTGACCCTGCGCCGATGCAGTTCCTTGCACCATATGCTGCAACTGCGATGGCAGAACATTTCCGCGACAACGGCCGCCACGCGCTGATCATCTATGATGATCTGTCGAAGCAGGCTGTGTCTTATCGTCAAATGTCGCTGCTGCTGCGCCGCCCACCAGGGCGTGAAGCCTACCCAGGTGACGTTTTCTATCTCCACTCTCGCTTGCTGGAGCGGTCTTGTAAGTTGAACGAAGACAACGGTTCCGGGTCTTTGACGGCGCTGCCGATCATCGAAACCCAAGGTGGTGACGTGTCTGCGTTTATTCCGACAAACGTGATTTCGATCACCGACGGTCAGATCTTCCTGGAAACAGAACTGTTCTACCAAGGGATCCGTCCTGCTGTGAACACAGGTCTGTCGGTGTCGCGCGTTGGTTCGTCTGCTCAAACAAACTCGATGAAGTCGGTTGCTGGTCCGGTGAAACTGGAATTGGCGCAGTACCGCGAAATGGCGGCCTTTGCGCAGTTCGGTTCTGACTTGGACGCCGCGACACAGCAATTGCTGGCCCGTGGTGCCCGTCTGACAGAGCTGATGAAACAGCCGCAGTATTCGCCACTGACCAACGCAGAGATCGTTTGCGTCATCTACGCAGGCACCAAAGGTTACTTGGATAAGGTCGGCGTCAAAGACGTTGGTCGTTTCGAGGCTGGTCTTCTTAAGCACCTGCGCACAAACGCAAAAGACGTGCTGGACATGATCACCAAGGAAGATCCAAAAATCAAAGGTGACGCAGAAGCAAAGATCAAAGCCGCTTTGGACGCATTCGCCGCTGATTTCGCGTAAATCTTGAGATAAGGAGACGAAAACGTGCCTAATCTTAAGGACCTTAAAAATCGGATCGCGTCGGTCAAATCGACCCGCAAGATCACGAAGGCCATGCAGATGGTCTCGGCTGCAAAATTGCGCCGGGCCCAAGACGCAGCCGAAGCATCACGTCCCTACACAGAGCGTTTTAACGCTTTGATGGGTGCGCTGTCTGCTTCGGTTGGCGGCTCTGCGAGTGCTCCAAAATTGCTGGCCGGTACGGGCAGCGATCAGGTGCATTTGCTGGTTGTCATGACGGCTGAACGTGGCCTTTGTGGTGGTTTTAACGGCAACATCGCAAAGCTTGCTAAAGTGCATGCGCAAAAACTGATCGCCGCCGGTAAGACAGTGAAAATTGTCACCGTTGGGAAAAAAGGCCGCGACGCGATCAAGCGCGACTTGGGTCAGTATTTCGTAAAGCACTTTGACATGTCGGGCGTGAAACGCGTGGGCTATGCCGATGCGCAAAACATCGCAAAAGATGTGTTGTCGCGTTTCGATGACGGTGAATTTGACATCGCGACGATCTTCTTCGCGCGTTTCGAAAACGTTGTCACACAACATCCGACTGCGCAGCAGATCATCCCTGCGAAATTCGACGTGGCCGAAGACGCTGACGCAGCGCTTTATGACTATGAGCCAAGTGAGGAAGAAATCCTTGCTGACTTGTTGCCACGTGGTGTTGCAACAGCCATTTTCAGCGCACTGCTGGAAAATGCTGCCTCTGAACAGGGCGCACGGATGTCCGCGATGGATAACGCCACACGCAACGCTGGTGAAATGATCGACAAGCTGACCATCGAGTATAACCGCTCGCGTCAGGCTGTGATCACCAACGAGCTGATTGAAATTATTTCGGGCGCGGAAGCGCTCTAGACCCCGGAGAAAACCATTATGGCAAACGCAAAAGGCAAGATCACGCAGATCATCGGCGCCGTCGTTGACGTGCAGTTCGGTGACCATCTGCCTGAAATTCTGAACGCCCTAACCACAGACAACAACGGCAAGCTGTTGACGCTTGAAGTTGCGCAGCACCTTGGCGAAAACACCGTCCGTACCATCGCGATGGACTCTACCGAAGGTCTGGTGCGCGGTCAGGAAGTGACCGATCTGGGCACAACCATCACCGTGCCAGTGGGCGACGCCACACTGGGCCGCATCATGAACGTGATCGGTGAACCTATCGACGAAAAAGGCCCGATTGGCGAGCAACAGCGCCGTTCGATTCACGCTGACGCGCCACCTTTTGAAGCACAGTCAACAGCTTCCGAAGTGCTGGTCACAGGCATCAAGGTTATCGACCTTCTCGCGCCGTATGCGAAGGGTGGTAAAATTGGACTGTTCGGTGGTGCCGGTGTTGGTAAAACCGTTCTGATTCAGGAACTGATCAACAACATCGCCAAAGTGCACTCGGGTTATTCCGTGTTCGCGGGTGTGGGTGAACGGACCCGTGAAGGGAACGACCTGTACTACGAATTCATCGATTCCAAAGTTATCGACATCGACGACCTGACCAAGTCCAAAGTTGCGCTGGTTTACGGTCAGATGAACGAGCCACCAGGTGCGCGTATGCGTGTGGCCCTGTCAGGTCTGACAATGGCAGAAGCATTCCGCGACCAGTCCGGCACAGACGTTCTGTTCTTCGTGGACAACATCTTCCGGTTTACACAAGCCGGTTCCGAAGTGTCCGCACTGCTGGGCCGTATTCCTTCGGCTGTGGGCTACCAGCCGACACTGGCCACCGACATGGGCCAGATGCAAGAACGCATTACATCGACCAAAAACGGTTCGATCACGTCCGTTCAGGCGATCTATGTTCCTGCGGATGACTTGACCGACCCTGCGCCGGCCACATCGTTTGCTCACTTGGATGCGACAACGGTTCTGAACCGTGCGATTTCGGAAAAGGGTATCTACCCTGCGGTTGACCCGCTTGATTCCACATCGCGCCTGCTGGACCCAGCCATCGTTGGCGAAGAGCACTATGCCGTTGCGGCGGACGTGCAGCAGATGTTGCAGCGCTACAAATCGTTGCAGGATATCATCGCGATTTTGGGCATGGACGAATTGTCAGAAGAAGACAAACTGACCGTTGCGCGCGCACGTAAGATCGAACGCTTCCTGTCACAGCCTTTCGACGTGGCGCAGGTGTTCACTGGCTCTCCGGGTGTTCAGGTTCCGCTGGAAGACACAATCGCGTCCTTTAAGGCCGTTGTTGCTGGCGAATACGATCACCTGCCAGAAGGTGCGTTCTACATGGTAGGCGGCATCGCTGAAGTTATCGCAAAAGCCGAAAAAATGGCTGCAGCCGCAGCTTAATGAACCTGTAAGGAGCCGACATGGCAAACCTACAATTTGACCTTGTCTCGCCCGAACGCCGCTTGGCGTCGGTCGAGGCGACCGAGGTCCAGATCCCCGGTGCCGACGGTGATATGACCGCGATGGCAGGCCACGCGCCCACCATCACGACATTGCGCCCCGGTATCCTGCGCGTGACGCATGGCAGCACCACAGACGAATATGTCGTCTTGGGCGGTTTTGCCGAGATCAGCGCGACAGGCGTTTCTGTACTGGCCGAACAGGCCATGCACCGCGACGAGCTGACGCAAGAGGTCTATGACCAAATGATCGCTGACGCCAAAGAACTGTACAAGAAGCACGAAGAAGTCTTTAAAAATGAGCCGGGCCCCGTCGATGACGCGGCCAAGCTGATTGCAGATATGGTGGCGATTGGCACCCATATCGGTCTTGACCCAAATCAGTCCAGCTTCGGGTAACGCTCTTTAAATCTATTCGCCATTGGCCCCGCCTTGCGGGGCCTTTTGCGTTTTTTAGGTCGCATTTATTCACAAACTCTGTGATACACCTATGGATGTATTCGAGAGGCCGGTCGCGGCAATGCGTAAATTTGAACGTGGGTTGATAGGGGTTGATCACGGCGACGTGGTTCTGTTCTCTGACTTCGAAGATGATGGCGAGATGTGGCGTGGCCAAGGCCCGCGCAAAAGCCATGCATCCGTTAAGTTTGCGAAACCATATGTGACGCCGCCGCATGTGCAGGTCTCGATTTCGATGTGGGATATTTCAAATAGCTCAAACATCCGCGCCGACGTCCAGGCCGAAAGAATCACCGAGACCGGATTCGAGATCGTCTTTCGGACATGGTCCGACACGCAGGTTGCGCGGCTTCGGGTTGCGTGGACGTCGATCGGGGAACTCCCGCATGATGATGCGTGGGAACTTTATTGATGCCCGCTGAATGCCGCGCCCAAAAATAAACCCGACCGCTTGCGCGACCGGGTTTTTCTTTGGCGCAACGCCTTGCTTAGTCGGCTGTATAAAGGCCCTCGTAGATCGGGCCCAAGGTCTTGTGGTCGAACAGCGATGACACGGATGTGCCGTTCCATGTGTTCAGAATGGCCTGCGCAAACATCGGCGCGGTGGGAACGATGCGAATGTTGGATGCGGCTTTGATGGCATCTGTCGCAGCGATAGTGTCGGTGATCACAAGGCTTTTCATGGCTGAATTCTTGATCCGTTCGACCGCCGGGCCAGACAGCACGCCGTGCGTGATATAAGAATGCACCTCTTTTGCGCCGTTCTCCATCAGCACTTCGGCGGCTTTGCATAGGGTGCCAGCCGTGTCGACGATGTCATCGACGATGATGCAGACGCGGTCTTTCACATCACCGATCACGGTCATTTCAGCGACTTCACCGGGTTTGCCGCGGCGTTTGTCCACGATGGACAGGGGGGCCCCAATACGCTGGGCAAGGTCGCGCGCGCGGGTCACACCCCCAACGTCAGGCGACACGACCATCACGTCTTCCATGCAAGACCGAAAGTGGTGCATCGCATCCAAGGCATAGATCGGCGAAGCATAGAGGTTATCAACCGGAATGTCGAAAAAACCCTGAATTTGGGTGGCGTGCAAATCCAACGTCAGGATACGTTCGATGCCCGCTTCGACCAACATGTTTGCGACCAATTTTGCTGTGATGGGCGTGCGCGCTTTGGACCGGCGATCTTGGCGGGCGTAGCCAAAGTACGGGATAACCGCGGTGATGCGGCCAGCCGATGACCGCCGCAAGGCGTCTGTAATGATAAGCAATTCCATCAAATTGTCGTTGGCCGGATTTGATGTGGGCTGGACGATAAACATATCCTCGCCACGCACATTTTCGAACACCTCGACGAATATCTCGCCATCGTTAAACCGTTCGACGCGCGCATCAACAAGCCCGACATCCATCCCGCGATGCATCGACATTCGTCGGGAAATTGCGGCGGCAAGGGGTTGGTTCGCGTTACCTGAAATCAGCTTTGGCGCATTCATTTTGGGCATTAGGCATCCTTTGGCAGAGGAGGGTTACATTGGCGTAACAGATTCGTGGCGTTGACACCGACTAGCACAGGGTTACCGTCAGGCAAACAATGCGCGCACCTCAGGAGACAAAAATGGCCCATGTTGACTACTTCTTTTCCACCATTTCGCCATTTAGCTACCTATGCGGGACACGCCCCGCTGAAATCGCGGAAAAGAATGGCGCCACAATCACCTATCGACCATTAGACATCATGGGTCTGTTTGCCCGAACTGGTGGAACTGCCCCAAAAGATCGCCACCCCAGCCGGATGGAATACCGTGCCCAAGAGCTGCGTCGCGAAAGCGGCAAAGCGGGACTGCCGCTCACGCTTAAGCCCGCGTTCTGGCCCACCAATCCTGCGCCGTCGTCCTATGCGATTATTGCGGCGCAAAAGGTCGGGGGTGACGTGGCCGGGCTGGCAAAGGCGATCGGCGCGGCATGTTGGGCGGACGACCGCGATATTTCGCAAGATGATGTGATCCGCGACTGTTTGACGGCGGCAGGTTTTGACGCTGACCTCGCTGATAAACACATGCTGACTAGCGCAGACACCTATGCGCAAAACCTTGAGCAGGCTGTGTTGCGCGGTGCGTTTGGCGCACCCTTTTTTATCACCGATACGGATGAACGGTTTTGGGGGCGCGACCGGTTGGATGATCTGGACCTATATCTGGCTGGCGCCTAAGTGACGCTGCTTGCGGGCCAAAGGGTCTGTGTTGACGTCAGTGGCGCAGGCGCACCCATCGTGATGGCGCATTGCGCGTTAGGGCGGCTAGAGGGTATGAAGCCGCTTGCCCGGCATCTGGATGGCACAATGACGCTGTTCGATCTTCCCGGCCATGGCCGCAGCGCAGATTGGGACGGGAACGCCGAATATCAGGGGCTGGTTGCCAAGATCACCGCGTCGCTTTGCGACGGTCCAACCCACGTGATCGGTCATTCGTTCGGCGCAACTGCTGCGCTGCGCGTGGCTGTTGAGCGGCCCGATCTGGTCAGTCGCTTGACCCTGATCGAACCTGTCTATTTTGCGGCCACCAAAGGAAGTGCCGCGCATGCCGCCCATGCTGCGGCCTTTCGCCCGTTTATCGGCGCAATGCTTACGGGCGACGAAGCCCGCGCCGCACAGCATTTTAACACATTGTGGGGGGCGCAGCCGTGGAATGATCTATCGCCTGGACGCCAACGCTATTTAACTGACCGCATCCATCTGATCGTCGCGGGTGCTGCGGCGATTGAAGAGGACGCGGATGGGATCACATCTGCGACGCGTTTGGGCGCGCTGACAATGCCCGTGACATTGGTCAGGGGCAGCGCCACGCAGCCTGTGGTCGCTGCGATTCACGCAACCCTGATGCAGCGCATTCCGCAAGCTACAGATAATGTGGTTGATGGGGCAGCGCACATGGTGCCGCTGACCCATGCGACCGAAGTCGCTGCGATCATCCGCGCAGCAGCGCGAGGAATTCACTGACGCTTTGTTCGGTCATTGCCCAATCGGTGACAAGGCGGGCGGTCAGCATTTGATCGGGATCGCCTGTATTCACATCGCCGTCCATGACGTAATAGACCGCGCCGGCATCAAGCACACGCTTGTGGTCATGGCGGGGCATCCGGAAAAAGATGATGTTGGCCTGCGGCGTAAACAACAGTTGCGCTGTGTTATGGGCGCGTAGCCCTTCGGCCAATTGTACGCAGCGTGCGTTTGAGGCCCGCGCTGTTTCGATCCACAAACCGTCCGTCAGATAGGCCTGCATTTGCGCAGACAAATAGCGGTGCTTGGACAGCAGATGCCCACCGCGTTTGCGGCGCAACTCGAATTCCCACGCGAGGTCGGGATCAAAGATCACACAGGCCTCTACCCCCATCGCGCCGTTTTTCGTCCCGCCAAAGCTGACGGTATCAATGCCTGCTTTCCATGTCATGTCCGCAGGGCTGCATCCCAGCGTGACCATTGCATTGGCGAAACGCGCACCATCCATGTGGGTTTTCAGACCAAAAGACCGGGCGACATCGGTGATCGCGCGGATCTCGTCCAATGTGTAAACCGTCCCTTTTTCGGTGGTCTGCGTCAGTGAAACCGGACCGCGCTGCACACCATGGACACCACGATTTTGCTCTGCTTCGATGCGGGTTTTTAGCGAAACACTGTCAAATTTACCATCGACAGTGGGAATAAGCGATAGTTTCGCCTGCGAATAGAATTCGGGGGCGTTGCATTCGTCTTCTTGGATGTGGGCGATATCCGCACAAAAGATCGTCTGCCAAGGCTGGGTCATTGTCGCCAGCAAAAGGGCGTTCGCAGATGTGCCGTTGATCGTCAGATAAACGGCGGCATCGGGGGCTTCGAACAGGTCTCGTACCTGCTGGCGCACGTCGTCCATAATCTTGTCGGCGCCATACCCAAGCGCATAGCCGATGTTGGCATCGCTGAGGGCTTGCATGATTTTCGGATGCACTGGACCCGCGTTGTCAGACGCAAAAAACATTACAGCGGCTCCTCGATGATGTGGTCTTCCCAGTCGTCTTCGTCGACCTCGAATTCGGGGATCGTCATGCCCCGCACGGATACGCCAGCGCGATGCACCGATTCTGGATCACCGCTGATCAGCGGGTGCCAGTCGTATAGCGGACGCCCTTCATAGACCAAACGATAGGCGCAGGTTAGCGGCAGCCAATACATCGTGCTTTCGATGGTTTTCGGGCTAAGAACGATGCATTCCGGCACAAACTGATGCCGGATCGGGTAGTTGCCACAAAGACAGGTTTGATCATCCAGCAGGCGACACGCCACGCGCGTCATCACGACGACGCCGGTGTCTTCGTCTTCCAATTTGTTCAGACAACATTTGCCGCAGCCATCGCACAGCGCTTCCCATTCGGGCTTTGACAGTTTGTTCATGGCTTTGGTTTCCCAAAACCGGTCCGTCAGGCCGCCACGGGTGATTTCATTTGACATTTTTCAGGATCTTTCGGGCAGTGTCGCAGTCGACACCCATCTGGGTGATCAGCGCGTCAAGCCCATCAAATTTCAGTTCGGGCCGCAGGTAATCGACCAGCGCGACAGACAGCGTTGCGCCATAAAGATCGCCCTTGAAGTCAAAGAGAAAGCTTTCGCAATTGGGGGTATTTTCGCCAAACATCGGGCGCACACCAATCGATGCGGCACCGTCATATGTGCCTTTGTGGGCGCCGTCCAATACGTCAACTTTGACCGCATAAACCCCGAATTTGGGGGGATGCAGTCCTGCGATGGACATATTTGCGGTTGGATACCCCAATTCGCGCCCGCGCTGATCGCCGCGAATAACTTTGCCTTCGATACGGTGCCAATGGCCCAACATCGCGGCGGCGTCACGTGGCCTGCCGTCTGTCAGCGCGTCACGGATCGCGGTTGACGAAACATTCCCGTTGTCATGGGTGAGGAGCGGTGCAATTGTCACGCCAAAACCCATCTCGGCGCCAAAGGTCTGCAAGTCAGTGACCGTTCCACTGCGCCCCTTGCCAAAGCAAAAATCGGCGCCCACCACAACATGCTTGAGGCCAAGTTGGTCAGCAATCACGGTCTGCGCGAATTCACGTGGGCTAAGCTGCGCGAGGGCTGCGTTAAAAGGGACTTCATACAGCTTCTCAACGCTTAATTTGGCCAGACGATTGGCGCGGGATTCGGCGTTCATCAGGCGGAACGGGTTCGGGTCGCGGGAAAAATAGCTGCGCGGATGAGGTTCGAATGTCATGACGCCCAATGGTGCGTTTGCAGCCTGCGCTGCGCTGCGCGTCAAATTGAGAACCGACTGGTGCCCTAAATGGACACCGTCAAAGTTGCCAATGGCCGCAACCGCGCCGCGGTCATTTGGGTCGATGAATAAGGTGTCTCGGATGATGCGCATATCCTTGCGTAGCGCGGCCTGCGGGGGTGTTCAACCCTAGTCGAATTTACGTGACGGCGCGAGAACCGTAGCATCGCCCACAAGGACCTTTTTATCATTCACGAGACAGCGCGTATTCAGCGTCACCCGGCGTTTGGAATGGTCGATATCTGTCACTTCGACCTCGGCCAGAACCATGTCACCGGGGCGCACCGGTGCCAAGAATTTCAGGCTTTGACCCAAATAAACCGTGCCGTGGCCAGGCAGTTGTTCGCCAATGACGGCGCTGATCAGGCCAGCGGTCAACATGCCATGCGCAATGCGTCCGCCAAAGATCGTATCTTGGGCATAGTCTTCGTCTAAATGGACCGGATTCCGGTCGGTGGAGACTTCGGCGAACATTTCGATATCACGGTCGGTCACGACCTTCCGCAAAGACCGGATCATTCCGATTTCAATATCTTCGATGCAAATCGTCCCACGGGGGGCGTTATCTAACATGTCGCGCTCCATTGAGTAACAAAAATCCCAAATACATATCCGTATTGTAATTTTATTACTTTGCAGGCGCAGAAAGATCAAGTGATTCCGTTAGCGAAGATGCCCGATCGCAAATGTTGCACTGGTTTGCTGCGCATTCAGATAGGCATCAAGCGCGGCGGGATCGGGCTGGTGCATCGTCTTGGTCTCGGTCGCGGCAAGCCCGCCGGTGATGAACAAAACGTCCAGATCTTCCTGAACAGCACCCAAAACATCAGTATGTACGCCGTCGCCGATAGCAATGATCTGGGCGTCCGCGGGCACTTTGTTCAGGGCAGCCAGACGGCGGCGGGCAAGATCATAGATCGGCGGATGCGGTTTGCCGAAATACAGGCTTTCGCCACCCATTTCGGTGTAAAGGGCTGCCAGCGCGCCGGCACACCATTCGCGTATCTCGCCGCGGTCCACAACGATATCGGGGTTGGCACACAGCAACTTGAGCCCCTTTTGTTTGGCATAAAGGAACTGCGCGCGGTTGACGTCAAGGTCGGCCATCGGATCGAACGGACCGCAACAAACGATGCCCTCGGCTTCGTCCAGTGGTACGCGTTGGATGTTCACCGGGGTGTCGATGATTTTTAGTGGCTTAAAGAAATCATCATCGCGGGGGCTTTCACCCATAAACCAGACTTTTTCGCCAACGATGCCGCGATACATCGCGGCACGGGCGCTGTCACCAGAGGTGGCAATCGCATCCCACGCGTCTTCGGGAATGCCAAAACCGTGGATTTGATGGGCAACCGATTCCCATGGGCGGGGCGAATTGGTCACCAGCACCACAACACCGCCTTGCGCGCGGTACGATTGCATCGCAGACACCGCATCGGGCAACGCCGTGATGCCGTCGTGCATACAGCCCCATAAATCAACAAAGGCCGCGTCGTACTGACCCGAGATGTCAGCGAAAGTTTCGATAATCTGGGTCATGGCGCGGCCTTTTTTAAGTATTGGCGTGTTGCCCCGGACCGATCCGGGGCAAGCCGATTACAGTTTCAGGTTCGGGATGATCTGCTTTTTGCGGCTCATGATGCCCGGCAGAACAACGCTGTCACCTTCGACTTTGGCGTCGAACGATTTTTCGGCCAGCGTTTTGGATAGATCGTTCGGGATCAACATTGTGGCTTCTTCGCGCAAAATATCGACGACAAACAGCAGCACCTGATCAACGCCGTCTTCCTTGGCGACGGTGGTCATGGTTTCCATGATGGATGCTTTGCGGTCCAGGATAATTTTTGGCGCAGTGGTTTCCAGAACAGAAACGCGGAACTTGGTTCCGGCGACTTCGTATTCTTTGCTGTCCATCCGCAGCAGTTCAGCATCCGAAAACGCGGATACATCCGATTTGGCTTCGAACATTTCCGACGCGTAGGATTCGATGTCGATTTTCAGGTCTTTGGCCAAAGATTCGGCCAAGTCTTTATCGACCGATGTCGTTGTCGGGGACCGAAACGCAAGCGTGTCGGACAGGATGCACGACAGCATCAGACCTTTGATGTTGTCGGGCATATCAGCCGCCTTTGCACCCATCATTTCATGCATAATGGTCGCGGTACAGGCCAGCGGACGGATCGTGATATTGATCGGGCCTTTGGTGCTGAGGCCGCCGACCAACAGGTGGTGATCAATGATCGCCAGAATGTCAGCATTGTTAATATTTGCGGGCAGTTCGGCAGGGTTGTTGGTGTCCACAATCACACAAGATTGGCCATCTTCCACGTCGGAAATCACCGCCGGCAAGTCAAAGCCCCAGCGCTTTGCGACAAAGGCCGCTTCGGTGTTGGGCGTGCCAAGCAGGGCCGCTTTGGCTTCGATACCTGTGTGGTTCAAAAACCAGTCCCAGATCAGCGGAGACCCGGTGCTGTCGGTGTCGGGGGCTTTGTGGCCAAAAACAAGAGTTGTCATAATTGTCTGCCTTTAGATGTGATCGGATTTGGGCGCGTTATAGCAGGGCTTTTCACAATGTCACGCCGTTGCATTCACCCGGCACCCTACGCCATGATACGGCGATTGCACAGGATAGCCGACAAATGACCAAACCCCGCGAGGCCGATCTTTATGCGCCGATCAAAGCCTACCTTCAAAGGCAAGGTTACGAAGTCAAAGGCGAGGTCGGCGCGGCCGATGTTGTGGCGCGCAAGGCGGATGACTTGATTGTGGTCGAGCTCAAGCTTGGGTTCTCGCTTGCGCTTTTTCATCAAGGGGTCGACCGATTGTCTGTAACGGACCACGTTTATGTCGCAGTGCCGTCCGATGGGCGCGCCAAGGCGCAAAAGGCAAATGTATCGCTTGCCCGTCGCTTGGGGCTTGGCGTTATGACGGTGCGATTGCGCGATAATTTCGTCGAGGTTCTGGCCGATCCCGGCCCCTATGCCCCACGTAAATCCAAGAAAAAGCAAACCCGGCTGTTGCGGGCATTTGATCGGTTGCAGGGCGACCCCAACGCTGGTGGCGCAACCCGCCATGGCATCGTCACAGGGTATCGGCAAGATGCCCTGCGATGCGCGCGTTTTTTGGCGGTGCATGGCCCGTCAAAAGGCGCAAAAGTCAAAGAATGGGCCGAGGTGCCGCAGGCCACCCAAATTATGGCCGACGATCATTACGGGTGGTTTCAGCGTGTATCGCGCGGGATCTATGACCTGACAGAAACCGGCCGAAAAGGGATGATCGATTTCGGAGATGACGGTGACGCATAGGGCGCTGTCAGTCTGCGCGACTTATGGCCCACCCGTCGTCTTGCAGCAAATTCAAAATCCCGTTTTCACCCACCAGATGCGCCGCCCCAACCGCGACGACAATATCATCATGGGTTGCCAATGCTTCGGTGATGACAGGAATCCAGTTGCGGTTTCGATTGTCTAGCAGTTCGGTTTGGGTTTCGTCGAACAATGCCATCGCCGCTGTCACGTCCATGTTCGGCAGATCCGAGAGCGCGATGCGCGACAATTCCAGCAAGGTTGCGATATCTTGGGAAAAATACGCGTCCAGCATGGCAACAAACATGGCCTCTTGCATCTCGGGCATCAAAAGATTCATGCGCAGCACTTCCAACTGCTGTTCCAACGGTTCGTCCTGAAAGATCGAAAACAGCAGCCGAAAATCCTCAAGGGCCTGCATGGGCACGCCTGTCTCGGCCGCAGCCCCCGTGATCATGTGGTCAAGGCCCTGATCGCCCGCCAGCATGTCGGTCATTGCGCAAGGCGGCACCGCTAACACGATCGACAGGTACCACGGTTGCATTTTCGCGGCCATGAAGCTGGGAATCTGACGGGCAGAGGCGGCCTCTGACAACAGCTGCCATGTCTCTTCGTCCAAAAGTTCGGGCAACGTAGGCCCTGACGTCAGAAAGATCTGGCTGGGGTCGCTCGTCACCAGACGTTGCAAGGCGGCTTCGTCTTCTGGCGTCGCCTCTACAAGAACCAGGTCTGCGTTGTGAACTGCGTCAGCGACCGCCGCGAATACCGACTCTAGGCGTGGGTCGTAGATGTGCATCGTTCCGACGACCTTAATGGTGTCATTGCCCTTGCGGGCGTCCCAAATCACGCCTTCGGCAAATGGTATGGTGGCCACAGCCTCGATCAACTGTGCATTTTGCGCGGCGGTCAGTTGATCAAGATAGCTCCCACCGGCACACAATGCCGCCGCGGGCAGACTAAGGCAGCTGATAAAGGCCGCAGTGGCGATACGCTTGAACATGGCGTTTCCTTTACGTGAAGTCAGTGACACCCTAAGGACGGATCGCCCCGGGTCAATTACCCGAGGCGATTTTCAAGGATCATGCGTTGGCCTAGCCTTATTAACCAGCGCCCGACGATGTGCCGCAGATTACGCTGCGGTGGTGGTACGACATGCAACACAGGCCGCAGCAAAATCTTCGCGCCGCTTGGAAGCGGAACGTACCCAGTCAATGTTGCTTCATCAACTAAAGGAAACGGCGGCCACCCCGTTGCCACGTGTGACAAATTCAGGGCCTCTGGCTTCCCGCGACGCCTGCTGGGGCGGAGGGTATCACGGTGATATATATCGGGGCCGATCTTGTGATCGACGACAAAAAACGGGGGATGCATCTGCAATCCAATCTACGAATGTATAGAAAAAACGTTGGAGATACCTTGTGCCAGTGGCACACAGGCGCTGCTTTCGTGCGCTAGCACGTATGGGCGATAAAATCCTTTCGGTCCATGAGCAGTCTCCTTGATTCGTAGTCGAATAGATGTTGTTTAGCCGAATTGTTTTAAGCGTCAAAACGGCTTTTTAGAAATTTTTTGACTGTGGCAAATTAGCCAAAGGCAGACGATATCAGCACGATAACCAATCCACCGCACATTAAGACACCCTCTGGCCCCAGAATAGTTAACCGTTTCATTGCGCTTCCCATCAATGTACCTCAATTGCGAGGCATAACAGTGCTGTACACTAACGGTTGTGTCCTAAAACACGGTTAATAAATTTCTTCGGAAAGTGCACCCGGGTCAAGAATCTCGATTCTTTGACGAGAGGATTTGATCACCCCTCTTTTGGAAAGCTTGCTGATCGACCTGCTCACCATCTCGCGGTTCGCGCCAATTGTTCCCGCAATTTCTGCATGGGTGGGGGCATTTTCGATCACGGAACCAGCGGAAAGTTTTCCAAGCTCGGCGGCGAGGCGCAGGAGGTAGCTGTTCACACGCTGTTCGACCGAAAGCGTTGTCATTTCCATATTGCGCTCGGTCAGGCTGCGGATTCGGGCAACCAGATGGTGGGTAATGCGATCACGGATCAATGGTACGTCGCTAAATAGACGTAAAAACGTTTCGCGTTTTAGTGACAGGACTTTTGCGTCGGTTTTTGCGACGATCGCGAGTGACCGGTTAACCCCATCCAGGGCGGCAAGTTCCCCAAAGTAGGCCCCGACCGGAAACCGCGAAAAAACAATCTCGCGCCCGTCCGAAGTCCAATAGACCGCCAAGATCGCGCCATAGAGCAGAAAATGCAGATCGTATGACGCGTCTTCTTGGTCAAAAATCGTCTGCCACGCATCAAAAACTTGTTCGCTTGCTGCCAGCGGGATGCCAGCAAGATCATTTTCAGTCACGCCGTCAAATAACGGTAGGTTGTACCCCAATAATTGTGCGGCGTTCATGCGAAGGCCAACAGGCGCTTTGCGTCGACCAATTCAGGTGGCGATGCGTCGGGATGAAAGATTGCTACAGCCGCTGCCAGTGCAGGCTTGTCGATCAGACCCGCGTCCAGTTGGTCAAGCCGCACGCGCAAAAGCCAGAGCCGTGCATTTTGCCGTTGCGCCACCGTTGCCGCGCGTTCCAGTGTATTTTTTGCCTCAGCCTCCAGACCCAGCCGCAGGCAAATTTTTGCATGTATGCGCAGGATTTCAGCGAACCAGCAGTTCAATCCACTGCGGTCGTTTTCGTCAACGGCGAGCGATGACGCTTGGTACGCAGTGTCCAAGTCACCATGCTGCGCGTATGCCAGGGCAAGATGCGCACGGAAATATGGCAACCCGACCTTCGCGCCAACGGCCTCGTGCATTTGGATGACGGCCTGAAAAGCGGCAAAACCATCGGCACTCGCGCTTTGGGTGGGGTCCATGACATTCAGCCACGCGGCGCCGGTCAATTGCCAGAATGCCGCGGTTTGTTCATTCGCTGTCGCGATCCCTTCTTTTACGCGCGCGATCGCAGTTTGTGTGTCGCCAGCATAAAATAAGGGAACTGACCCCCAGATCAGCGAATAGGGCCGCATGACGGGAATGTTCAGCAATTTTTGATGTGCGTCAGTTTCTGCGATCAGATCCGGCACCATATGGCTGTCGCCGTAGATCGACCGCCCTACGCTGTCAAACATCTGGGTCGCAGCAAAGGTGTCAACGCCGTACTGCGTGATCATCGCCCCGTGCCGGGAGATGTCGTAAACGTCCCTCAGCTTTTGATATTCTACAAAGAGCTGTTCAAAGTTTCCGCTGTAGCAATGCAGACAAGCCTGCACATTGAGTGACGCGAGACGAATTTCGCTGTCGGCTGCTTGGTCTGTGCTATTTTTGACGGCATCCAGCAACAGGTCGCTGAACTGTTCTGACCCATCTTTATCGCCAGAGATGATTGCGTGCGAGAAGCTACCATAAAATGCGGGACCGATTGCGGCTGAATATTTATGTTGCGCTTGTGCGCGCGTTGTCACAGCATCGAATGCTTCTTTGACATGTGGTGCCATATAGCCGCTTGTTTGTACCCGGATCGACCCAAGCGCGGTGTAGCACGCAATTTCAAGATCCGTCACGTCGACGTCGGCAGGTGCGTCTTTGCACAGCGAAATCGCCGCGAGAATATGCGCCTCGGCATCCTCGAACGCGCCTTGAAAAAGAGCCCATTGGCTGACCGTAAGGTAGTTTTGGATCGCTGGCACGTGCTGTTGTGCAAGCCGTAAGTGGTCTGTCAACAAAGCGGGGTTCCGGCGCACAGCGTCCGGATGGTTGTTTTGAAGATGGGCCGCGATCTGGCTATGATAGTCGACGCGCGTGCGGCGCAACAGACCTTGGTAAGCAGCCCGATGCAAAAGCGCGTGCGAAAACATCCATGTCTCGGCACCGTTTTGTTGCAACACGCCGCGCGCGCAGGCCTTGGATAAATGCGGTTCGAGCGGTTCAAACTCGTTCGCAACAACACGCAGCATATCAAGCGTAAAGTTGCGGCCAATACTGGCCGCGCATTGCAGCACAGGTTTTGATGCACCTGTGGCGTCAATCTGCCCGGCAAGCAAATCCATCAGTGATTCTGGTACGCTGTCGTTTCCAATGTCTTCGGACTGGGCGCGCTGCAAAAGCTGCTCAAGGAAAAGCGGAATCCCCCCCGCTTTTTCGATCAGTGCCGCACGATTTTCTGCGGTGACTTGCCCCTTGCTCAGGGTGTCGAGCATCACGGCCGCATCAGCATCCGAAAGCGTATCGAGAGGCACGGTCGTAATTTGTAGCGTGCCCAGATACTTGCCAATCTTCGTGTCTTCGCGGCTGGTCATCACAATTTGATAGCGGGCTGCCTGCGGACTATTCAGAATGCCGATAAGTACGCCGAAACTCGCGTTATCGAGCCAGTGCAAGTCCTCAAAAACCAATAGACAGGCAGGTTGAATGACTTGGATTGCCTGCCATATACTGTCTTCGATAAGGGACTTCAGGGCGATGTTGGTTCGCTCCGATAACAGGCGCTGCCCTTCGGCAAGGCCCAAGACAAGCGCCAAGGCGCGCTGGGACTCGACCGACAGCCCAAACGGTCCAAAGCAATTTTGGATATCTGTGAATTCTGGTAGGGCGCTGCCAATTTGCGCCAAAATCCAGTCCTTAAAGGGTTGGTAACTGGCACGTGTGTGCACACCGTCGGCCGTGAATGTTGCGACCGCTGCCGCTGATTGTCCTATATGCCGGCTAAGGGCCGTCTTTCCGATACCTGCGGGCCCAATGATAAGGCAGGGCAAGTGGCTGGTGGCCACGCGTATCAATTCTGCACGGCGCCCAACAAAAAACTTTAGGCTGCGCTGATCTGGTTGCGGGACGTCAGGCGCGGGCGCAAAAAGCGTGTGAGGTTTCGAAAAACCTTTGAGAACCTGATCGGGCATCGCGGTCAGTGAAAGGCTGCCACGCAGCAACATGCGGGTGCTTTCGGCGATTAAAACAGTTCCAGGCGCGGCGCGTTCTTGGATGCGCTGCGCGAGGGTTGTCACCATTCCAGTGGCGCGCGGCAGGTTGTCGTTGGTGTGTGATGATCGTACCGCGACCTCTCCTGTGGCGATGCCGGCGCGAAGTTGCACGGTAATGCTGCCAAGATAACCTGCGTTTATCGTGTTCACAGACTGAAGCGCGGCATTTACCGCTTTTGACGCAGCCAGTTCGTCGGCGCGCGCCAACCCGAACAGGGCAACAATGCCATCACCCAAGTATTCTGTGATTTCGCCATCATGTTCTTCGATAATTTTTCGAGACTGTGCATAGAACTCTTCGAGCCACTGCTCCAGATCCTCTGCGTCGGCTGTGCTGGCGATCGCACTGAAACCTACGACGTCTAAAAACATCGCCGTAATTTGCTTTCGCTCACCCCTGCCGCTAGCGGCAGGGGGCAGTACTGGCTGGTTCATACCGCACTCCCGACGCCCCAGAGTTACTATAAGCGGAATTTTGCCGCTTCCAAGCGTGCAATGCGCGCACTGTCAAAAGGATTTGACAATGTCCAGCTTGTCCAGATCCGAAACGCGCCCGGCAGGGATGATTCCGGACTATGCGATGCATTTTCTAGTTGTAGAGGCGATGCAACCATACGGCCGACCGGAAGATTAGCGAAGGCGGAATTCTGGATATCAATTTGCGCATGAACGCCCGCGGCTTGCGCCCCGGTTAGGCCAAAATCCAAGTTTGAAAACTGCCACTTACCCCATTTATTAAGGGTCACAACCACTTGGTTGGCCAAACGCGACACCCGGCCTAATCCTGCAAAGTCGGTCAGGGGGCGTGCGACCCCAGGTTGTGCGTATTTACCAAACCAAACCGGCGTTCCGTCCGGCGTTTCGACCGCATAGTGGTCGTTGCCCATTGTCAATTTGCCGAGCCTCTTGTTGTAACCGTAAAACCACACCCCGGCGAGCTGTGGGAGTTTGCTGTTCAGGTAAAGATTAGGCAAGTAGGTGAAAACGCCATCATGACCTTCGACCTGTACATCGTTGATGGCGACGATGGCTTCATTATAGGGCCGAAAACCCAGCAGCCGCGGCAGGATGGTCGGCCGCACACCGATCTGCTGGTTGGCCAGAATCGACACCGGGTGTGTCCCTTCGGGCGTTGTTGACTGTGGGTGTAATGTCATCCCTTTTGGCAGGCATTTCGCAAGCGCGACTGCATCCACAGCGTGAAAGCTAAAGAAACCGTCCAATTCCCCCACACCAAAGAACGGCGTCAGCGGCCAGTTTGCATTCTGTGCATAAGGGCTGGCCAGACGCGTTGCGTCACCGGGACCATCGTCCATCGTGATGTCGCCTTCGCCCACGATTTCGATGTCAGCGCCGGTCAGGCCGCGCGCTGCACCTAATCCCGAAATTGTTGCGGCTTCGACGCAGCCCGCGTTAATCCCGCAGCGCGTCCAGTCCCCCGCGATAAAAAGGTTGTCAAACCCCGTGCCGTCGGGTGGTAGCCGATATTGCACGCTGCCCGGAACCGACAGGACATATCTTTCGGACCCATAAAAGTTCTCGCGGAAATATTGGGCTTTGAATTTTGCAGGGCCGGTTTTGGCGGTTTCCGCATGCAGCAGGGACATATCAAATTTGCCGTTCTTTTCCGCATTGGGCCACATCTGCAAAAGCGCGGTATCAGCCCAGTCTTTGACGCGGTCGGCAAACGGAATGGCATCAACACCTGCGTCGTGCGCTGGGCTACAGAAGTAAGCGATGGATGCGGGGCCGGGCGCAGACCAATCTTCGCGGCCAATCAGGTCCGACATATCAGCCCAAGTATCCAGTGGTTCGATAAAGCTGGTGATGACGGTCTTTAGGTCGGCGGGGATATCACCAATGTTGTGTTTGGCCACGACATCGTTCCACCCTAGATCTGCGGCTGTTTTATCCACCCAAAACTGTGCCGCATGGGTTGCAACGGTTGGCACCTTTTCCAACATCAGTTTCCACCGTTCGCTCGCAGCGACAAGTTCAGACGCCATATAGGGCAGCGAACCGATCGATGCGCCAAGGATCACCGCGTCAAAGTCGACCCCACGTCGCAGGCTATAGGCGCGGCCCGTTGGTGCATCTTTTTCGCATTCAAAATCAACACCGGCCTTCTTGAGCACAGCACCGTTTTCCAACTGATCCCAATGGGGCTGTGACGGCCAGCAAGGCAGGTCTTTGACGGTGACAAAGGGGTCATAGTCGGCACCGGTCAATGCCGCCTGTTCCACCATATCAATGCGCTCAACACAGGTTTTTGTGGCGTCCAACGCCAAATGGGTGGCGGCGTTGAAGAATTTGAATTTCACCCCCCGATGTTTCAAAATCTGATAGTATGGGCCAAATATCGTGTCGCCCATCCCGGCCATCATTTTGAAAAACAGTGAACCCTTATAGGTGAAGGCAAGGCGTAAAAGGCCGCGAATTGCGGTGCCGGCACCCACGCTGCGATGATCGGTGACACCAGCGGGATAACCAAACACATAGTCATAGCAGCCGCGGAACACGGCTGAATAAACCGCGTCAGGGCTGGCACCATAGTCCAGCAACCATTGGCTGATCTCGTTGTCATCAATCGCATCAAAGCCTTGCAAAAATACGCCGTTGTCGATGGTGCCGCGGAAGAACGCCAGTGACAGGTCGATGATATATTTCAGACGGCGTGCCTCATCGGACAGTTTTCCGCTTAGCCCTGTATCACTGGCAATCCAGTTTTGGGCGTGACGGGCCAAATCGGCCAGCACCATAAGGTCGCTTTTACTGTGCGCACTGGCTTTTTCGGGCATCGCTTTGGCAAAGTCGCGCATCTGGTGCAGCGGTGACGGTTTTTCGATGTGCAACCCCTTGCGCAAAAGCGCCGGGTGAAAGCGGGCGGGTGTCACATAGGCGGTGTCGTTTTCTATCTCCTCAAGGATTTTTTCGACGAAATTCACCACAGCTTCCAACAGCATCTGGAAATATCCGAACGGTGTGGGCAACACGCCACCTGTTCCGGGAACATTGTCGTTTGGCGGGAATTCAAGGAACCAAGGGTGAATGGTCTTAACGCCGTCAGTTTCGATTTCTTCGGCGAGCAGGAACCTGTTGAGGCCGGTGAACGCCTTGTCCAATGTGCCAAGCGGGGCATCTGGGCTGCGCAAACCGGTCAGGTTCAGTTGATCATAGCAATCACGCATCAACCGAAACCCGTTTTCGTAAAACCCGGCCCAGATATGCAGCCCGTGTTCTTCGATCCGGCCACCATGATCCATGTTGCGACCGCTGGCCCCCTTGCCGCCTAACCGCCAGCCAAGCTGGTAAAGCGTGATGTCGTATTGATCCTGCCAGTTTGGTTGCTGTGTAATGGCATAGGCCGCCGTAATTGCACCAACACCGCCGCCGATAATGGCGACTTTCTTTTTTGCGGACATAATCTATAGCTCCCCGATTCAATAAATATTGAAATACGTAAAGCCCCACCCGCGCTAAGTCTCTGCGATTATGCGCGATTTGCCAAGTGCATCTTGTTCCGCGGAACACCCGAACGCGGTAAATTCTTGCCCCTTACATCGAAGATGCTGGTGTGATCATGGCCTAAAAGGAGTAGTCCCATGGCGCGGCAACGTTGATGGACATTGCGGGTGCAGCGTCCTTGCGCGCGGTCATGTGAATATCACCATGGTGGGTGATACCTTTGGGCGCGACGGGCAGGTTTTCCATCAGTTGGGTGTAATGTGCTTGTTTGGCGAAACTGCATGCCCGCACCCGCCGTTCGATGGCGTCGTCTGTTCCAAAAAGCGCCTTGGATGAAAATGCCAGTGATAAGGTCGGCAGGGATTCTGTGGCGCCTATGGTATAGCTAAAGCGCAGCTTTTGGGTGGGCAGGTCCATACTGGGTGCTGCATCGGTCATGCCGTCAATCGACATCGACAGAACGTCTGGTGACACCTGTGCCGGCCCACACAATGCTGGCAGTATGGTACGTTTGACGCCGTCGGCTTCGCAATAAATCGTCACTTTGCGTGTTGTTCCGTCGTAACCCAGCATTGTCGTGCGCGCCGATGGTCCAAGGATCTGCAAAATCGGCTCAAACGGTGCCTGTGACATCAGCGTGGAAAGATCAGAAGCCGCCGTTGGAAGTTCGGCAAACAGCATCGTACTCAGCGTGTTGCCGTCATGACGCAGCCCCAAGCGCGCACCATAATGCAATTTTGCGGCGCCTTGGGCCACACTGATCACGTCACGCAGCGCGGCATCGGGCGGCGTTCCACCCAGATCGGCCATGATGCTACAAACTTGGCCAAAGCGCGTATTCGGATCGTGACTTGGGTTGTCGACTTCGGTCGTGAGCGTCGCAGCTTTGTCATGTGTTGAAAAGACTACCTCAACCGGGGAACCGGTGTCTGTCAGGCTGCTGGCAGACCAATCGGCCCAGCCACTAGGGTGCATGACCCCAATATTGTGCAGCACACGTTCAATCGCCTCGCCCGCGCGCCCCTGTCGACGCAGGTACCAACACCAGTCCAAATCACTGCGGGACGGAATTGCCGGAGAAAAGCTGAACATTGCCTGACCTTCTTCAATAAAGTGCGCCATATCTGGCGGTGTGTACTGAAAGACGGCTAACATTTCGCGTTGTGGCTATATGTGCGCAATCACACAAACCAGATATTTTTTATGCGTCTAATCAGTTGGATAGCTTAGTTGCGGCGCGGGAACATACCGTCCAGCGCAATAATGTAGTTCATGCACAGTGTGGGCTGCATCGTATCAACTGACAGGTCCGCAAGAAGGGCGCGCCCCGACGTTTCGGCCTGTTGGGGGGCAGCCACGCCAATAGAACTGCTTGTTGCGTTTGCGGTTACTTTTTCTGATCCTGTCTTTTCACCAATTGCGCGGGGCGTCAGGTTTGGTCCAGCGCCGGCGTGCATGGGAACCCGTCCTCGCAGGTCAGGCAATCCAAATGTATCGTGTCCGTCGCCGCCATAAGTTGTGCCCAGAATCGCAAACAAGGCTTCATTGGAAGCGATTTCCAAAAGCTGGCCATCGCAAAACGCCCATCCGCGCGGTGCAAAGTTTCCGCTGAACAGGACAACCTGTCCCAAGAGTGGTTCCATATTGAATTCCAGTTCCGAGCGGAGCTCCTACATACAAAAGGTGCGCGTTTCGGAAACACTGTGTGGTCGGTGCACCGTTGTGTCTGTGACTTTTCGCACAATCGATTTAGGGTGCGCGGAAAAGCCCCCTGATCAGCTCTGGATGCGAAAAATCATAGGTAATTCAATCACGCCATGATTGCACGGCGAATGACGGGTCAGCTATCGGGTGTGTTTTGTATGCACCCTCTGGTCTTGTGCAGACATTTTCAGCAAGGTGATGTGTTGCATCAAAGAGGCAGATGAAATCCAACCTCTGGGTACTAAAACACGTAAATTATTGATTTAATTAGGTAATAACGATTTATTTTTACTTTGTGCTAAGGCGTCGCGCGCGACGCGGACGAATTTTATGCATGACGCCATTGTTCTTACATCACTGTTTGCGCAAAAATATCAGGATGTCAGTTGCTTACGGTGTCTCCAAAGCAAAATCGGTGCCTTTGTGAAGGGTAGGAAATGCAAGAAGATCAAAAAAACAGCGCGACTAACGATCCGCTGCGTGGCAGGCCGAAACTTCGCGCTGATGGTCGGTCTGACCCCAGATTTCCAGAGGTAGACGATATTGCTGACCGTTTGAATACGATGACCCAGTTTCGCACCATGCCGGATGACGACAAGTAACATTCTCGTTTGAATTGCGCACTGGTCGCCCTGTTCCACTGCCGCTAAGTTGCGCTGGCAACTGATCAGGAATCCCTTATGCGGCGTTTGACTTATTTTGTTCTGCTTCTTGCCGGTCTTTATAGCGGGTACTGGTTTATCGGACAAAGCGCGGTTGAACGCGGGGTGCGCGATGCGATCACGCAAGCCCGTGCAGACGGTTGGCAGATATCTTACGGTCGCCTTGACACGGTCGGGTTCCCCTCGCGCTTTGATACGACAATTACCGAACCTGTGGTGTCTCCGCCTGATGGCGTCTGGCGTTGGGATGCCCCATTTTTGCAGGTCTTTGCGCTTAGTTACCAGCCGAACCGCATCATTGCTGCATTCCCGAATGAACAGGCACTGCGGCTTGGCGCGCAAACGGTCCAAATTTCAAGCAGTGGGCTTCGGTTAAGCGCGGGTGTCAAAGCTGCCACCGACCTTGCCTTTGATGCCGCCACGGCAGAGGTTGGTGCGTCGATGTTCGCGTCCGATGCAGGATGGGACGCGTCTTTGCAGCGTGCCCTGATCGCCGTTCGTGCGCAAACGCATGTCGATGCTACGTATGACGTCTACCTTGACGCGGATCAGCTGCAATTACCCGACGCTGTCGTTACGCAGATCGACCCGAAAGGACATCTGGGTCAGACCGTGTCGCGGGTTGTCGTTGATAGCGCGGTTACGCTTGATTCCCCATTGGACCGTCACGCCTTTGACGGGACTGGCCCGACGCCACGTGCCACCAAATTTGTGCTGCGAGAGTTGATCCTGGATTGGGGTGATGTCACCGTTCGTGGATCTGGACGGTTCGATATTGATGCTGCTGGCGTTCTGGACGGTCGGATCACGCTTGTATCAGCTGAATGGCGCCAGATGATCGACCTGCTTGTGGCGGCTCAAGTCATTGATGCCGGCGTTGCACCCACCGTGACAAAGCTGGCCGCGGCGATGGCCGCGGCAGACGGCACGCTGGATCTGCCTGTGCTGTTTCGGGATGGCACGATGTTCCTCGGGCCGTTACCGATTGGGCCTGCCCCCCGCTTGAACTAGTCGCGGCCAAATAACCCCGTCAGTGCGCGTCGCACCAAGGCGGTCACCGATGGTCGCTTTGCTGCGTGAAATGCAAGGGGGCGGCAAACCTCGATTGCGGCGACGCCGACCCGCGCGGTTAACGCACCGTTGATCACGCCTTCGCCAAAGCGACGCGAGACTTTGGACAACACGCCACCGCCCGCCACTGATCCGATCAAATCGTCACCAACCGCCACTGCCCCAGTGGCGACGAGATGTGACAGGACCGAGCGCGTTAGCCGCCAGTTGCCAAAGGCTCCTGAGCGCCCACCGTATATTTCGGCAATCCGTCGGATCATCCGCAAATTAGAGGTAAGCGCAGTGAATAAATCTGCCAGCGCGATCGGCACAATGGCCGTGACGGTGGCAACTTGGCGTGCAGCGGCTTCGACCTCGCGCTGGGCGCGGGCGTCCAGTGGCGCCAGCAACGTTGTTTCAGCCAGCCCCAGCAGCCCGTCCGCATCCAACACATCGCTTACACGGGTTTTCATCTCGGCGCGGCCCCATGCGGTGTCGTCGCGTTTGGCATATAGTTTGTCCAACGCCACGGTTACCTGACGCGCGGCTTTCAGATCGCCTGATGCCAGCGCAGCCGCCGCTTGGCGCTGAATACTGTCGAGGCGCTGCAACCTGCCAAACGCGGCCAGTTCCCGAAGTGCGACAAGCGCGAGCACCAGCACCAAAAGTGCGATGAGCGCGGTCGCGATCCCGCCAAGGATGGGCGAACGCGCAAGCAATCCGTTCACATAATCCCACGCGGCAAGTGACACGATAAAGGTGATCAACGACACGGCGAGCGACCAAAACCAACGCGAAATGCGGGATGGTTTACGTGCGGCCAATGCGGCCACGTGTTGCATGGCTGTCTGATCATACGATCCGGCAATATCCGGTACTGGTGGCACTGAATCGGGCTTTGCTGAATCAGAATCGTCAAGGTCGATCAACACAGGGCCAAGGGTCATAGCCGGTCTCCCAACAGAAATTGTGCGGCCTTATCCAGCCGGATATGCGGCGGGCCATCGCCCGGACGTGATGTAAGCGGGGCAGGTGCAAAGCGCATGATGCTGTAATCCGCATTCAGCCATTTTTCGGCGCCAGCCCGTGCAGGCGAAAGCAGATGCGCCGGATCATCGGGTAGCTTTCCAGGATAAAGCGCGGCCTGCTTGCCAGTATCAAGCAACCGACCACGCACCACGTTCAGCGGGTTCCCTGCGTGTTCCACCGTATCTTCAACAGTTGTACGCAAGGCCGCTATCGACATGGCAGCAGTTTGCGCACCTGCGAAATCGGCACGGTCGCGGGCCTCGCGTAGCAAAGCTTCGGTGATGGCCGTCAGTTGTGGGTGTTGTGTATGGTGCAAATGATCGGCCTTGGTCGCGGCAAAAAGGATTTTCTCGACTCGGCGGCCTTGGAAAATACGGGTTAAGAACGCGTTGCGCCCGGGGCGGAACGCCCCAAGAATCCCCGCCATCGCGCCGCGCAAATCGTCTAATGCGGCGGGGCCGGCGTGGATGGCGCCCAAGACATCGACCAATACAATCTGGCGGTCTATTTTCGCAAAATGGTCCTTAAAGAACGGTTTGACGATGTTGCGCTTATAGCTTTCGAACCGGCGCTCAAATTCGCGGCCCAGCGATTTGCGGGCAAAACTGTCGCCGGGCAGCGGCGCAAAGGTCAGCACTGGCGATCCGGCCAACTCTCCGGGCAACAAAAACCGTCCCGGTGTGCAATCGGAATAGCCTGCTGCACGTGCGGCATTCAGGTGTGCGGTGAACCGCTGGGCCAGCGCCTCGGCGACGGGTTCGTCAAGGGTTTGATCGGGGTCTGTGCTGGCGATTTGCGCCAGATAATCATCGCCGCCGGGACGGCCTTTGGCACGGGCCAGCGCGGCCGCCGCCCAATCGGCATAGGTCAGATCAAGCAGCGACAGGTCCAGCAGCCATTCACCCGGATAATCCACGATGTCGATATGCACAGTGCGCGGCCCGGAAAACCCCGATAGGAACCCGCTTGGTTGCACCCGTAGCGACAGACGCAATTCGCTGATGCGGTTGGTGCTTTCGGGCCAGCTTGGGTCGGGGGCCGTCAATTGGCCAAGGTGGGTTTCGTAGGGAAACCGGGGGATCGTGTCATCGGGTTGCGGTTGTAAATACGCAGCGCGGATACTGCCATTGGCAGCAGCAACCAGTTGCGGCATCCGGCCTCTGTCCATCAAATTGGCGACAAGAGACGTGATAAACACAGTCTTGCCGGCGCGTGACAGCCCCGTCACGCCCAACCGTATGACCGGATCGGCGAAAGGCGCGGTCAAGGTGTCGGTCACCCCTGTCACTGTGCGTGCAATCTGATCGGCGAATGTAGCGATGCCCAAGGTCGACCCTTTCCCAGCGTTTGCCACAAGATAGGGTGGCGCGGGGCAGATGTGTAGGGATTGATTTTATAGCTGTCGGTCCGTAATGCGGTGGCATGCCCCGCTATGCCCTTCTTGTTGAATATCACGGCGCGCCCTTTGCCGGGTGGCAACGCCAGAATGACCAGCCTTCTGTGCAGGGCGCGATCGAGGCTGCCTTAGCCAAGCTGGAACCGCGCGCCCACACCATCGCCGCAGCCGGGCGGACTGATGCGGGGGTGCACGCAACCGGGCAGGTTGCCCACTGTGATATGGACCGGGACTGGGACCCGTTCCGGCTGTCCGAGGCCCTTAATTTTCATTTGAAACCGGAACCTGTCGCAATTGTGAGCTGTGCAAAGGTGGCGGACGACTGGCACGCAAGGTTTGACGCGCTGGAGCGGCGTTATCTGTTTCGGCTGATGTCGCGCCGCGCACCGCTGACATCTGAGGCAGGGCAAATGTGGCGGGTGAACCATCCGTTGGACGGGGTGGCCATGCAGGCCGGGGCGGACCGGTTGCTGGGTCAACATGATTTTACGACATTCCGGTCGTCGATTTGTCAGGCAAAAAGCCCCGTCAAGACCCTTGATTCACTGCGGGTCGAGACGATTGAACACGCTGTCGGCACTGAATACCGCTTTCACGTGCGGGCGCGTTCGTTCCTGCACAATCAGGTCCGCAGCTTCGTGGGGACGTTGGAACGTGTCGGGGCGGGGGCGTGGACGCCGGACGATGTTACAGCAGCGTTGAAAGCCAGAAATCGCGCGGCGTGCGGGCCGGTTTGCCCGCCACATGGGCTGTATCTGGCACAGGTCCAGTATCCAGCAGACCCGTTTTCCTGATCGCGCGTTGCGCGGATGTGAATAGCCAATCATCGGAGTGTTCGCTAAGGTTGTGTGGAACCAAAGAGCGGTGAAACCGTTGAGACGCCAAAGGGGTGACAAGTGGCCAATTTGAAATGGTTTTGTGCAGGCTTTGTTTTTGCAGCGAGCATGGCGCAGGGGCAATCCGTGCGTTTGGTAAGCGATGAAGCGCGCGGGGTTCTTGATGCGGCTTCGTTGTTGCGATCTTTGGATGACACCGCCGTCCCCCAAGATTACATCGCCGCTGCACGTGCAGATTATCAACGATTGCTCACGGCGCTGTATTCCAAAGGTTACTATGGTGGCACGATTTCGATTACCATTGATGGGGTCGAGGCCGCGAACATTGCGCCGCTTGCCGCGCCAGCGCGGATTTCAGAGGTTGTCATCAACGTCGATCCGGGTCCGCAGTTTACCTTTGGGAATGTATCGATTGCGCCATTGCCAAGTGGCGCGGAAATCCCCCAGGATTTAGGCCCGCGCCAGCCCGCAGAGGCAGGGCGCATTTCTGCCGCGGTCTCTGACGGGATCCGAAGCTGGCGCGACGTCGGCTATGGCAGGGCGGCTGTTTCAGGACAGCAAATCACCGCGCGCCACCCTGATGCAAAACTGGATGTGAATGTTGCCTTGGCGCCGGGACCACAGCTGCGTTTCGGGGCACTTTCGGTCGAGGGAAACGAAAACGTACGCGAAGGACGCATTCGTCAAATCGCAGGCTTACCCACCGGCGAAGTTTATTCGCCAGCTGAACTGGATGCAGCGGCGCAGCGGTTGCGGCGGACGGGTGCCTTTGACAGCGTTGCTTTTACCGAATCCGACGCGATCGGCCCCGACAATGTGATGGGCATCACGGCGACCGTGGACGAGTCAAAGCCGCGGCGTTTCGGGTTTGGCGTTGAACTCGCGTCGATTGACGGACTGACGGTGTCGTCATTTTGGCTGCACCGCAACCTGTTGGGGGGCGCCGAGAGCCTTCGTTTTGATGGCGAGGTCGCAGGGATCGGCGGTGAAACGGGCGGCACAGACTATCGCTTGGGTGCTAACTTTATCCGGCCCGCCACCTTTGGGCCCAAAACCGAATATTATCTGACGGCGGAAATCTCGCGCGAAAACGAACCCGATTACCTGCTGGATAAGATATCCATTGAAAACGGTGTTGTAAGGCCGTTGACTGACGATTTGATGTTACGGGCGGGTATCGGTCTGCTGACAGCCCATGAAGAGACCGATCTGGGCGCACGCGACTATACACTTTTGACCTTCCCGCTGACGCTCACGCTTGAGCGGCGGGATGTGCCGACAAATGCGAAAAATGGATACTATGCAGACGCTTCGGCAACCCCGTTTGTCAGCCTGATCGGAAATTCGAACGGGGCGCGTTTGTACAGTGATTTGCGTGGTTATCGCACCTTTGGCGAGGCGGAAAAGCTGACTTTTGCGGCGCGCGCACAAGTGGGAAGCCTGCTTGGGGCGACGATCGAGGAAGCACCGGCAGATTACCTGTTCTATTCTGGCGGCGGCGGCACCGTGCGCGGACAAAGTTACAATTCCTTGGGTGTCGAAACCGTGCAGGGTGGGCAAACCGTGACCACAGGCGGCACGTCCTTTGCTGGCGCGCAGATCGAGGCGCGTTTTGCGGTTGGCGAAAAGATTTCGCTGGTCGGTTTCTACGATATCGGACAGGTCGGCGATACGGCGCTGCCTTTTGACGGTGGTGACTGGCATGCAGGGGCGGGGCTTGGGCTGCGCTATGACACAGGAATTGGCCCGATCCGGTTGGATATCGGTACACCGGCCAGCGGCGATGATGCCGGTCAATCCGTGCAAGTTTATATTGGTATTGGACAGGCGTTTTGATGATTTTACGCGCATTCGTGATTGCATTGTTGTTCCCCTGTGCCGCGCTTGCGCAGACGCAGGAGGAAGCAGACAAAAGCTATCTCGCTTCTTTGATAGAAGACAACCTGTCCGGCGCGGGCCGCGAGGTCAGCATCATCGGTTTCCAAGGTGCGCTTAGTTCACAAGCGACGATTGATGTGTTGACGATTGCAGATACCGAAGGCGTCTGGCTCACCATCGAGGATATCGTGCTTGATTGGAACCGCAGCGCCTTGTTGCGTGGCGCCATTGATGTTCAGGAATTGAGCGCGGCGCATGTGGTGCTTTCGCGTCCCCCTGTTGCGGACCCGAATGCCGTCAGTGCAACGCTGGAAGCAAAACCCTTTGCCTTGCCAGAACTTCCGGTCAGCATCGCGCTTGGTAAGCTCAATATCGACCTGATCGAATTGGGTGATGTTTTTTTGGGTGAACCCATTTCGGTCAGCCTGTCCGGCACCGCTGCGCTGGGCGACGGCGAGGGTACCGCGAACATCATTGCCAACCGGATCGACGGCAAGTCAGGGGCGTTTGAAATCAAGGGTAGCTACGCTAACGCCACCCGCCAGTTGGGTCTGCTGCTGCGTCTGGAAGAAGGTGCCGACGGGATTGCTGCGCGTGTTCTCGATTTACCGGGGCGGCCTGCCGTCAAACTGGTCGTTGAAGGCGATGCGCCTGTCGATGATTATGCGGCAACACTTGCCATCGCCACCGATGGGCAGGACAGGTTGAACGGCGACTTCGCATTGGTCAACACTGACGGCCAGCAGCAAATTCGCCTGAACGTTACGGGGGATATATCGCCGCTATTTTTGCCCGAATATCAGGATTTTTTCGGCACCGATGCGCGGCTGACGGCGCGGGCGGTGCGATCGGATACCGGGCGGATCGACGTTCCTGAACTTGAACTGGATGCAGGCCGGGTTGCTTTGACGGGTGCGCTTCAGATTGGCACACAAGGCTGGCCCGAACGGATCGATTTGACGGGTGGCATCACGCCGATGGGTGACAACCCTGTCTTGCTACCCGTGAGCGGCCCGAAGACCTATGTTGATGGGGCCGTTCTTGCGATCACATATGATGCAAAGGTCGCGGACGACTGGCGCGCCGAGATTTCGGTCGATGGGTTCGACCGTCCCGGGCTTGGCATTGAAAGCCTGAGCCTGCGCGGCGGCGGTATTTTGAAGGCAGGCGAAGGTGACGCCATCGGTCAGATCACGGCCAACCTGCGGTATGCGGCAGATGGTGTTCAGTTGGACGATGCCGGGGCGGCACGCGCGTTTGGCGACCGGATCGAAGGCGTATTTTCAGCCGCCCGCACCGAAGGTGCCGCCACACAGATTAGTCAACTGACCCTGTCAGGCGCAGGTATTGACGTCATGGTTCAAGGCACGGTCGACGGCCCAAAGGCCGGATTTGCAACAAACGCGACGGCAAAGATTGACGTTGCTGGGCTAGGGCGGTTTTCGACCCTCGCTGGGCAAGATCTGGGTGGTGCTGCCACATTGGATGTCATAGCGAACATTGGCCCGTTGGACCGGATGTTCCGCGTGATTGTCACAGGTGAGACCGATAATTTATCCGTTGGAATTCCGCAGGCCGACGCAGTTTTGGCAGGCGTCGGAGACATCGCTGCGACGGTGGTGCGCGACACAGAGGGTACCCGGCTCGAGGCACTGCGCCTGCAAACGCCCGAAGCAACGGTGACAGGGACCGCGAATTTGACAAGCGCCGGATCAAAGGCGCAGTTTAACGCCGCGCTGCGCGACGTTGCGGTCGTGCTGCCAGATGTATCCGGGGCGGCCACGGTCGCCGGTCAGGTTACCCGCAGCGCCGAAGGTCAGGTGGCGTTCGCGCTGCAAGGGATCGGGCCCGCTGTCCAGTTTGAAACAACAGGCAGTATGGATCCGGCTGAAACGGGTCAAACCATCAACGCCGACGTCACTGCCGAAGTGACCGATTTGTCGCGCTATGCAGCTCTTGCTGGGCGCCCTCTTGCTGGCGCGGCGTCGTTTGCGGCGAACGGTGTTCTGCTTAGCGATCAGATGCGTTTTGATGTGACAGTTTCCGGCGAGACCCGCGATGTTTCAACCGGAATAGACCGCGTTGACCCGTTGCTGGCGGGCGATGGGCAGTTTTCTGTCGGCTTGTCGCGGCCTAGCGATGATGCGCTGTTGATTTCCGATTTGTCTATTCTGACGCCAGGTTTCATTGCGCGTGGCGATGCAGAACTGCGCGCAGAGGGACCGACGCAGGCTGATATCACTGCGCGCATTGCTGATCTGGGGCTGCTTGATCCCGCGCTCAGTGGACCGCTCGTCATGAGCCTGTCAGCCGAACCCGAGGCAGGCGGTGCAACGGCGACCATGATACGGCTCACGGGACCGGGCAGCTTGGTCGCGATCGACGCAACGGTTGCGGCGCCCGCTGAAGGTTACGCCGTCACGGGCGATGTGACAGCGTCGGTTGCGGACCTTGCGACGTTTGCATCGCTTATCGGTCAGCCGATCGCGGGCAGCATCGATGTGACTGCGTCAGGCACCGTGATGCCCGATTTGACCCGGTTTGATGCCCAAATCAAAGCGACCAGCCAAGATATCCAAATCCGCAACCCGACGATTGATCCGCTGATTGCGGGGAAGGGACGCGTCAATGCGACGATTGCGCTGGCAGACGGTGTTTTGGCGGTGCGCACGCTCGAAGTTTCAACACCACAAGTATCGGTCGTTGGCGCGTTGAACGGGAACACCGGCTATGGCCAAGGGCGCTTTAACGCCAGTTTGCGCGATGTGGGCGTGCTGACTGACCAGATCAGCGGTCCGGTGCGGGCCACCGGCAGCGCATCGTTGGACGAAGATGGGAACTGGGGGATCGACGCGAACGGTACGGGGCCGGGCGGTCTGGTGGCGACGATCCGGGGGCAAGTCAGCCAAAGCGGGCAATTGAACCTTGCGATCAATGGCGGCGCACCCTTGGCGCTGGCCAATGCCGCGCTGGAGCCGCGCCGCCTAAGCGGAACCGCCAATTTCGATATCGGCGTCAACGGCCCGCCGGCGCTGTCATCGCTTAGCGGCAACGTGACCTTTGCGAACGGGCGGCTTACCGCGCCGACCTTGGGGCAGGCACTGACCAATGTCGGCGGACAAATCCGGCTTGGCGGGTCTTCGGCGCAAATCGACCTGCGGGCCGATGTGGCCAGTGGTGGTGGTGTGTCGGTTTCTGGCCCGGTCGCGCTAACCGGGGGCAATCAGGCTGACGTCACCGTGCGGCTTGATAACGTCGTGCTGCAAGATCCCGAACTGTATTCAACAACGGTGAACGGACAGATATCCCTGCGTGGACCAGCCCAAGGGGGCGCGCGGATCGAGGGGCGGCTAAATTTGGGCAAGACCGATATTCAGGTGCCGTCCTCGGGGGTCAGCGCGCTGGGGGATTTGCCTACGGTGATGCATATCGGAGCAGAAAGTGACGTGCGTCGCACTTTGGCGCGGGCGAATGTTGCATTAGGCGGCGGCGCTGCAACAGCCGCGACGTCTGCGCCACGGCGTGCTTACCCGCTCAATATTGTTGTGGATGCACCTTCGCGGATCTTTATCCGGGGCCGGGGGCTGGATGCGGAATTGGGCGGACGGCTTACCATTGGCGGAACGACCGCAAATGTTATCCCGGTCGGGCAATTTTCGCTGGTGCGCGGACGGATCAATATCTTGCAACAGCGGTTCGACCTGACCGAAGGCAGCGCCAGCCTGCAGGGTGATTTCGAACCCTACATCAGACTGGTTGCATCCACACAATCGACGTCAGGCACAACCATCCGGATTATCGTCGAAGGTCCGGCGGCATCGCCAGAGGTCCGGTTTGAATCCGTGCCGGACCTTCCCCAAGACGAAGTCCTATCGCAGCTTATCTTTGGCCGCGATTTGCAAAGCATCAGCCCATTGCAAGCCGTCCAGCTTGCAGCGGCGATCAGCACGCTTGCGGGGAATGGCGGTGGCGCACTGGACCGCTTGCGCGAAAATATCGGTCTGGACGATTTTGACGTAACGACCGACGATGATGGAAATGCGGCCGTACGTGCGGGGAAATACCTGTCAGATAACGTCTATACAGATGTGACCATCACCAGCGAGGGCAACACAGAAATCAACCTTAATCTTGATATCACAAGCGAAATCACCGCAAAAGGCAGCGTCGACCAAGACGGTGAAACCAGCATTGGCGTGTTTTTCGAGCGGGATTATTAAGTCCGATTTTGCCTCTCGTGCTCCATCTGGCGGATATAATCCCGCAGAAGTGTCACGCGGCGCGGGCGAAAGCTGTCTTCGGTCGGTTGGAAATGTATGATCCGAGACAACCTGAACTGCCGAAACTCTGCACGCAGACAACACCATGCAAGCAGCATAATGCCGTGGTCCAGATAAACAATCGCCAGTGGATATACGCGGCGCTCTGTCTTTGCGCCCTTCGCATCGGTATAAATTAAATCGGCGGCGCGTTCGTCCCAGCAGGCGGTGCGCAGGGCCGAGATATCGGGGCCAACTGGCACCTCTGCCCCCATGCGATAGACCAAATGGGTCGCGTGCAGCGCCTGACGTTGCAGCCGCTCTGGTAGCGTGGCGGCAATTTTGGCGAGCGCCGATTCGGCGGCGGCCGTCAACTGCGCGTCACCCAAATGGCGGATATCGCTGAGCCCCATCACCAGCGCCTCGATCTCTATTCTGTCAAAAGTTTGCGGTGGCAGGGCCGGATCTTCGGTCAGGGTATACCCCACCCCTGCGGCACCATCGATCAGCGCACCAGCCGCGCGCAAACTTGCGATATCGCGATAAAGCGTGCGCTCTGACACTTCTGTTTCCTGCGCCAGACGTGCGGCAGTGATGGGCTGTGGCAGGGTGCGCAGCGCGTGCAATAGGCGAAAAAGGCGATCAGAGCGGCTCATATCATCCTGACGGAAACTGACAGTAGGGACGATCTATACCAAAGCCGATAACGCAACAAAACCTCAAGAGGCTTTACCATGCTGACGCTGTATTATTCACCCAACTCGCGCGCGACGCGGATCATCCGACTGATCGAAGAACTGGATATCTGGGACGCAATCGACATCAAAGCGGTGGGGATCCCACGCCAGGACGGAACGGGTGCCGCCGATCCTGCAAACCCGCATCCCGAAGGCAAAGTGCCGCTGCTCGTGCACGACGGGGTCGAGATTTGGGAAAGCAACGCGATCATTCTGTATCTTACGGATATGTTCCCGCAGGCGCAGATGGGGCCAACGGTGGGCGACCCGCTGCGGGGGCGGTACCTAAGCTGGCTTGCGTGGTACGGCAATGTGCTGGAACCCGTCTTTGTGACCAGCGTGGCCCAACTGTCCCACCCAATGTTGACAGCGACCTTTCGCGGCGTGCCGGAAATGACGGCGCGTCTGGTTTCGGCATTGGAACGATCACCCTACCTGCTGGGCGACAGCTTTAGCGCGGCCGACTTGCTGATAGTGTCGCCCTTTACGTGGTTTCCGGGCGGAACACCGGACCACCCCGCCGTTCACGCATGGCTGCAACGCTGCGAGGCCCGCCCATCCGCCGCCAAAGCCGCTGCATTTGACGCTGAACAGCTTGCGCATATGCGGGGGGCGCCAGACAGGGGCTAAGCGCGATGAACCTATTGGTTCACCGCCAAAAGATGTTGAACCTCGTGATAGGGGCAGGCGACATAATGCTGTTCGCCGATGTTCTCCAGTACCGGCTTTGCCTGCGCACATGACGGCTGCACTTTTGGGCATCGGGTGCGGAAAACGCAGCCTGACGGTGGTGACAGGGGTGACGGCAGTTCGCCTTCCAAAATGGGCCGCGGGCGTGCGCGCTCTAACACCGGGTCGGGGATCGGCACCGAGGCGATCAGCGCTTGCGCATAGGGGTGCGCAGGCGCCGTTGACAGGGTGTCGCTGTCAGCAGTTTCCATCACGCGGCCAAGGTACAACACCAACGTGCGGTCACTGATATGGCGGACCACGCTCAGGTCATGTGCGATAAAGATCATCGACAACCCCATTTCGCGTTGCAGTTCCATCAGCAGGTTGATGACCTGCGCTTGCACGGACACATCCAGCGCCGATACGGGTTCGTCACAAATCAGCAGTTTCGGTTTCAGGATCAAAGCCCGGGCAATCCCGATGCGCTGACACTGCCCACCGGAAAATTCATGCGGATAGCGGTTGATCAGGTTTGGTAGCAAACCGACGCGCTCCATCAGTTCGGCGACGCGGGCCTTTACTTCTTTGCGGGGGGTGTTGGGATAGTGCGTGACCAAAGGTTCCGCGATAATATCACCCACTGTCATGCGTGGGTTCAGCGCGGCAAGTGGGTCTTGAAAGATCATCTGCACATCGCGGCGATGGATGCGGCGTTCGGTTGGTTCCATATTGGCCAAATCGGCATCTTCAAAAAAGATGTTGCCGCCCGACGACGGGATCGTGCCGACAATCGCGCGGGCCAGCGTGGATTTTCCAGACCCTGATTCCCCCACAATGCCAAGGCATTCGCCGGGGGCGAGGTCGAAAGACACCTCGGATACGGCATGTAGTTTGCGCGGTGGCGTCCATGGCCATGACCCGGGGCGGCGCACGTCAAATGTAACGGACAGGTTACGAACGGAAAGGATGGGCGACATTACGCGACCTCCTGAATGGGCAGGTGACAGGCACGGCGACGGTCGCCAAGGGTTTCCAGTATCGGGCGATCAGCCCGGCAGTTTTCAAGAACCTGCGCGCACCGCGGAGAGAACGGACAACCCGCTGGCAGACGCGACATATCCGGCGGTTCGCCTGCAATGGTCGCCAGCGTGGCATCAGCGCGATCAAGCCTCGGCACAGCCTTTAGCAATCCTGATGTGTATGGGTGCTGGGGTTTGGCGAAAATGTCGTCGGTTGGGCCTTCTTCCATGATTTGCCCGCCGTACATCACCAGCGTCCTGTCGCAGAACCCTGCAACCACGCCCAGATCATGGGTGATCAAGATCACAGCCGTGCCAAAGTCGCGACGAATGTCGCCCAGCAGCTGCATGATCTGCGCCTGAACGGTCACATCCAGTGCGGTGGTTGGTTCATCCGCGATTAACAGACGTGGTTGGCACAGCAGCGACATCGCGATCATAATCCGCTGGCGCATGCCGCCGGAAAATTCATGCGGGTACATGGTGATCCGCGCCCGGGCGTCGGGGATGCGAACGGCATCCAGCATTTTCGCCGCCTCATTGACCGCGTCGCGTTTGGACATGCCTTTGTGCAGCATCAACACTTCGGCCATTTGGTCGCTGATCCGCATATAGGGGTTCAGCGACGTCATGGGATCTTGAAAGATCATGGCGATTTCTTGGCTGCGGACCTTGTTCAGGGCGCGTTGGTTCATCGTGAGCAGGTTGTGCCCGTCAAACCGCGCCTCGCCACTGGCGCTTCCGTTTTTGGCAAGCAGGCCCATCGCGGCAAACGCTGTCTGGCTTTTGCCGGACCCGGATTCGCCGACGATCGCCAGCGTTTCGCCCTTGTCGATTCCGAAGCTGACGCCGTTCACGGCATTGACGTCGCCATCGGCGGTTTTAAACGTGACCCGCAGGTCTTGGACTTCCAATAAGCGCATGATCAGCGGTCCTTCGGATCAAGTGCGTCACGCAGGCCATCGCCCACAAAGAAGAAGGCAAAGATGGTGGCGACAAAAAAGAAAATCGGAAAGCCGATCTGCCAATAATACCCATACTGCATGGTGCTTGAGCCTTCGTCGATCAATGCGCCCAGCGACGTTGACGGTTCTTGCACTCCCAACCCGAGAAAGCTGATGAAGCTTTCAAAGATGATCATGTTCGGCACCAAGAGGGTCGCGTAGACAACGACGATTCCCAGCAGATTTGGCACAATGTGCCGCAAGATGATCTTGGCGGGGTGTACACCCGTGGCATGGGCGACTTCGACAAATTCCTTGTTCTTGATGGTCAGCGTCTGCCCGCGCGCGATCCGTGCCATATCCAGCCATGAAATCAGCCCGATGCCCAGAAACAGCATAAAAATCGACCGACCAAAGATGACCAGCATCAAGATAAGGACGAACATGAACGGGATCGACATCAACACATCGACGATGCGCATCATGATCCCGTCAATACGGCCGCCAAAGTAGCCCGCCGTTGCCCCGTAAATGGTGCCGACGACCACCGCGACAAGGGCGCCCACGACCCCAACCATCAACGAAATCCGTGTCCCTTGCACAACACGTGCATAAAGGTCGCGGCCGTTGCTATCGGTGCCGAAATAATGCCCGGTTTCGATCCCCGGCACACCTTTGTAAGCATTGCTGCCGATCAGGCTAAAGTCGACATAGTCCGCTTTGTATTGGGCAATCACACCACCAAACATCGCGAACAGACCGATCAAGATCAGAATGATCAAGGATACCACCGCAGCTTTGTTGCGGAAAAAACGGATACGGGCGTCCGCCCAAAGCGACCGGCCTTGCACCTCGGCAAGGTTCATCGCCTCTGCGACGGATTCAACGGAAGCAGTATTAGGTAACATCGATGCCCCCTTTAATAGCGGATCTTGGGGTCGATCCATGCGTACAGGATATCGACAACAAGGTTGAACAAGATGGTCAGGGCGCCCACCAGAATGGTGATCCCCATGATGACCGAATAGTCGCGGTTAAAGGCCGAGTTCACAAAGAACTGTCCGATACCGCCGGTCGAAAAATAGACGTCGATGACAACGGATCCGGTGATCATCCCCACGAACGCAGGCCCCAGATAGGACAACACCGGCAAAAACGTCGGCTTCATCGCGTGTTTCCAGATCACGCGGCGCATCGGTAGGCCCTTGGCCTTGGCGGTGCGGATGAAGTTGGTGTTTAACACCTCAAGCATAGACGAGCGCGTGATCCGCGCAACAGATGCCATGTAAGACGTCGACAGCGCGATAACCGGCATGACCAGATACTGCCATTGGCCACCTTCCCAGCCACCGCCCGGCAACCACCCCAGCCAGAGCGTAAATGTCAGAACCAGCAACGGCGCCATGACAAAGTTGGGCAAAACCTGCGCGCCGATGGATATGCCAACCGCCGCATAATCGATCCAGCTGTTTTGCTTGATCGCGGCAGCAACGCCAAGGCTCATGCCAAAGACGACGGCGACAAGGAACGACCAGAACCCGTAGGTAAGCGTCACCGGGAAACCCTGGGCGATCACATCGTTGACGGTGCGGTCTTTGTATTGAAACGATGGCCCGAAATCGAAATGGACGACAACACCCCAGATATAATTGACGATCTGTTTCCAGAACGGTTGGTCCAACCCGTATTTGGCTTCGATATTGGCCAGCACTTCGGGGGGCAGGGGGCGTTCACCACCGAACGGACCACCGGGCGCCGCGTACATCAGGATGAACGACAAAACGACCAGTATCAAAAGGGTCGGGATAGCCACCGCAAGGCGGCGGATGACAAAGCTGAACATGTGTCTGGGGTCCACAAATTTTGGATTGTGAAAAGCTAAACCGCGCCCCTTGGGTTTCAAGGGGCGCGGCGGATCAATCGCGAGCGTTACTCAGCGATTTTGTACAGATCGCGCGAATACCAGTTCTGCTGGAAGTTTTCGAGAGGCCAGCCTTCGAGGTTTTCAGTGAACATCTTAACCGATGCATAGTGGTAGATCGGGATGATAGGTGTGTCTTGCGCGATGAACTCTTCAACGGCGGTATAATCTGCCTGTGGGTTCTCGGCGGTTTTGGCGTCTGCCAGCAGCGCGTCAACTTCTGGGTTGTTGTACTTGCTGTCGTTATAGCCGGACTCGGACTGCATCAGATCAAGGAAGGTCGATGCTTCGTTATAGTCCGCACACCAGCCGCCACGGGCAACGTCAAAGTCACCGTTGGCACGGGCTTCTAGGAAGGTTTGCCATTCTTGGTTCGACAGTGTGGTGTCGACACCCAATGTCTGCTTCCACATCTGGCTGATCGCAACAGCGACGGTTTTGTGCGAATCGTTGGTGTTGTAAACCAGATTGACTGTCAGCGGATTGTCTTCGCCATAGCCCGCATCGGTCAGCAATTGCTGCGCCATCTCGTTGCGTTCGGTCTGTGTCATTGACGCCATTGCAATCTCGGGTGTTTCAAACCCGGCAGTCGCCCAGTGCGTAAATGTATAGGCAGGGGCCTGACCACCAGCCAGAACGTTGTCCACAATGATATCGCGATCAATCGCGAGGCTCAGGGCCTTGCGGACGTTCGGGTCTTGCATTTCCGCAGGGCCGTTTTCACGCAGGTTGAACATGTAATAGTAGGAACACGCATAGGGGACAGACACAGCCTGATCTGGGTATTCTTCTTGCAGGCGCGGGAATTGACCTGCAGGCACATCGGTGCGGTCCAATTCGCCAGCCAGATAGCGGGTCAGTGCAACGTTTTCATCGCCGATCACAAGCGCGGTGACTTTTTCGATGATCGTGTTGTCGTTGTCCCAATACATCGGGTTGCGTTCGCGGACGAGTTTTTCCTGCGGGACGTGTTCTGTCAGGATATAGGCACCGTTTGATACCATATTGCCGGGCTTGGTCCAGTCGGCGCCGAACTCTTCGACAGTCGCCTGATGCACAGGGAAGGTGGTGTAGTGTGTCAACATCTGCGGAAAGTATGGCAGCGGTTGGGTCAGCGTTACGACCAGCGTTGTGTCGTCGACCGCTTTGATACCCAGTTCTGATGGATCCATATCGCCGGCGATGACTTGCGACGCGTTTGCGACCGACATCAGTTCAATGAACCAAGCGTAAGGGGACGCCAGTTCAGGGGATGCAGCACGTTTCCAAGCATATTCAAAATCGCCAGCAACAACGGGGTCGCCGTTCGACCACTTTGCGTTGTCGCGCAATGTAAACGTGTAAACAAGGTTGTCATCACTGACTTCGTAACCCGTCGCAACGCCGGGCTCTAGGTTGCCGGCAGCGTCTTGGTTGAACAGACCTTCGAACAAGTCGCGTACGGCGTCACCACCGTCGGAATCTTCGGTCATGCCTGGATCAATGGATGGGCTTTCGTCACCCACGCGGTAGGTGAATGTTTGTTCAGAGGCAAGAGGTTCGCCTGTGACGGGATGTGTGGCGTGGCTTTCCGCGAAAGCGGTGCCAGATGCGGCGATTAAAATCGCAGAGGTCGTTGCGAGCAGTGTTGATTTCATTGTCATGAAAAACTCCCTGTTTCTGCATCGTTGGCCGATGCAATTGTCGGATATGTCACGCGCGTTTTCGCGCAGATAGCGCGCATATTTTGACCAATCGGTGGAAATGGCAAGGAACTTTGCAAGCTGACGCCACGGCACAAGAAATCTGCCGGGGGTAAAAGAGGAACAGATCCGCTGTTCAGATTTTTATTGCGGCGTGTTCCATCGTTGACGCAACAAACGAACAGGGTTTTTTTAAATTTTCCGCTGATGATTTGATCTTTGGGATGATTTTCTGTGCGAACGATGCGGGTTTAGTCGCTATTTTCGATCCGAAACACGGCTGAATCGCCTGTACCATAGTCGACTGTGAATCGGATCTGCGCACGCGCGTTGGTTTCGACCAGTTGACAGTTTGCTGGAATTTCACGGGTTCCCCAGCGCATCGCGCGGCAAAAATATCCGTCCTGCCAGTCCCACGATCCTGTGATCTGCCGACCAACGGCTGACCCGGTGATTGTACCGTCGGGGTTGACCATGAGCCGCACACCGTAAAGCCGGTTGCGCAAATGCTTGTCCGCGACCGTTGCTAAAAACGCCGACCGGTCCCGCAAGGGTTCAAACCCTTCTGCATAAGCAGCATTCGCGCATAGGGTGAGAGCAATAAGAACATATTTCATGGGCCACCTGTTTTTCATCAAGTGTCCCAATTACGCGCAACGCAGCGGTTTGGATGACTTTAAAGCCCCAGCACGTCCACCATATCATATTCGCCGGGGGTTTTGTCCTGCCCCCAAAGCGCAGCCTTAAGCGCGCCGCGGGCGAAAATCGCGCGGTCAGTTGCCATATGCCGCAGCACGATCCGTTCTCCTGCCGCCGCGAACAAAACATCATGTTCACCCACGATGTCACCGGCACGAATGGCGCTGAACCCGATGTCACCACGTTTACGGGCACCCGTAATCCCATCGCGGCCGCTATCGCTGACATCTTTCAGATTGACACCGCGCCCTTCGGCGGCGGCTTCACCCAACATCAGCGCTGTGCCAGATGGCGCATCAACTTTGTGGTGGTGGTGGGCCTCGATGATCTCGATGTCGAAATCTTCATCAAGGGCGGCGGCCACCTTTTTGGTTAGTTGCACCAACAGATTAACCCCCAGCGACATATTGCCAGCACGCACGATCACGGCATGACGCGCGGCTGCTTTTATTGCCGCAAGGTCATCATCTGACAGACCTGTCGTGCCGATCACATGCACGGCGCGCGCCTGTGCTGCCAGTTCCGCAAATCCGACCGTCGCCGCCGGCGAGGTGAAATCAATCACCGCCTGTGCTTTTGCAAACGCCTCAAGCGCATCGTCGGTGACAACAACGCCGACAGGTTGCCCGCCCATTACCGTGCCAATGTCCTGCCCGATCCAATCGTGACCGGGCCGATCGACCACGCCGACAAGGCGGCATTTATCAGACGCAAGCACGGATTTGATCAACATTTGGCCCATTCTGCCTGAGCCGCCGGTGATAACGATGCCTGGAGTGTCTGTCATGGGTCTGTTCCTTCGTGTTTGCACCCTATTAGCGATTGATTGCAGATGACGCAAAGCCCTCCTTGGCTTTGTCGCAAACTCGGCCTACATCTAGCGCATGGCTAAGAACACAAAAACACGCGACGGCAAGGCACCCACACAACGTATGTTGCGCGTGGGCGAACAGTTTCGTCGCATCCTGTCCGAGGTTTTGCAGCGCGGTGACGTGCATGACCCGGAGCTGAACCGGATGTCAATTACTGTCGGCGAGGTCCGGATGTCCCCAGACCTAAGCATTGCGACAGCATTCATTCTGCCGCTTGGCGGTGATGGCAAACAAGAGGCTCTCGCGGCGATGCGCCGGAACCGTTACGAAATCCGTCATCTGGTGGTCAAGGGCGGGACAATGAAATTTGCCCCCGAGCTGCGGTTTGAAATTGATGGCACCTTTGATCAAATGGACGCAACGCGCGCCCTTTTGGCGGAAAGCCACGTGCGTCAGGACCTTGACGACTGATGCGACTGTTTGCGTTTGTGCTGATCTGGATGGCAGCCCCTGCGGCGGCTGTGACCTGCGCGAACGTCGACTACGATGGCAACAGCTATACCACATGCAGCGTTGATGCGCGGACAGAAGACTTGCGGCTGTTTCTGCGCGACGAAGATGGCGCGGTGTTGGGCAGTTTTTCGGGTATCGAGGCCAACTTGGATGAGCAGGTTTTGGCATTCGGGATGAATGCCGGCATGTACCATGCGGACCGTGCGCCAGTCGGTCACTACGTCGAGGATGGCGTAGAAGAGATGCGCGTGATTCCAAACGCAGGCCCCGGCAATTTTGGCCTGCTGCCCAACGGCGTATTCTGTATCAATGACCAAAGCGCACAGGTGATTGAAACATTGCGGTTTCTGGACGAGAAACCCCAATGTCGGGATGCAACGCAATCAGGCCCGATGCTGGTGATCGACGGGGCGTTGCACCCGCGATTTTTAGCAAACAGTACTTCGCGATTCCTGCGCAACGGCGTCGGTGCGACAGCCAATGGCGCGCGCGCCGTCTTTGTGATCTCGAACAATGCAGTCAGTTTTTACGATTTCGGGCGGTTTTTTCGTGACTACCTGAAATTGCCAAATGCGCTCTATTTTGATGGCAAGGTGTCCCGGCTTTATGCCCGCGATATGGGCCGGTCCGATTTCGGGTTCCAGTTAGGACCAATGGTCGGAGTGGTAGAATAGGGTCAGCCTAGGCGCCATAACCGCGCGCAAGAACTGCAATCGCATGCACGTCGGCGCTGCATGCGACTGTATCCAGCAGATCGACGTGAAACCATCTGGCGTCGCTGACGTCATCGGCTGCGACCGGTGTGCCGCTTTCAAAGCTGCACAGCACTGCGGCCAGCAAGAAATGGTGTTGCACCGCCCCTGTGTCGTCGCGCGTGATAATATCAAGATTTGTCAGGTAGCTGACCGGTGTGGCAATCACCCCTGTTTCTTCACGCAGTTCACGTGCCGCGGCATCCAGGGCCGTTTCCCCCAAATCGACGTGGCCACCGGGATACCCCCAAAGCCCTGCATCCGGTTCCTTTTTGCGCCGCACCAGCAAAACCCGGTCGTCATCGAGGACAACCGCAATTGCCGCGACTTTTGGGGTCATAGAACGGCAGCCACAGCGCGTCCGAGCGTGACGTGCGAATCTGCTTCGAAATGCACACCGTCGATAGGGCTGGGTGCGATATGCTGACCTGCGTCAAGGAAATCCGCGCCCCAATTTTGTGCCAAGGCATCGTAAAGTCTGGGCAGGCCTGCTGCTTTGGTCGCTGCGCCAAAGAATTGTTCCGCAATCGGCCCTTGTTCCAACACCCGTGGCGGGCAGATCAAAAGAACGTCAAAGCCGCCGTGGCGGGTTTGGTATTCAACCGAATTGGCAATGGCAAGTAGTCCAGCAACACCAGCGGTGACGCCTTCGGGTGTGAGCCCAAAATGCGCCTTAAGGTCATTTGTGCCCAACATAATGGCCAAGACATCAATTGGACCGTGGCTTTCAAGCGCGATGCGCAAACCGCATTGCCCGTTCATATGCGCGCCCATCACAGGATCATCATGCGCGGCCGTGCGGCCCGGCAGTCCTTCCTCGATCAAGGTCCAGTCCGGCCCCAGCGTCGCGACGGTGACAGTGGGCCAGCGCACGGCGGGTCCAAAGCGTTGGTAAACGCCGCGTGTCGTGATCGGGGGCGTGCCGTGTGTGTTGCTATCGCCAAACGTCATCAGTGTTTTTGTCATATCGGCAGGCTACGCCGCGTTTGCGATGCGGTAAAGCATCATTGCCTCTTGGCCTGACGCGTGTGAGCGCACATATATGTCCCAACACACATAAGGAGATGGAACATGCTGGAATTGGATGCCACGCCAAAGGCCCCCGCTGATCTGATCAAAGATACGACCGATGCCACGTTTGTTGCCGATGTCATCGAAGCCTCGCAGACGGTGCCAGTCATTGTCGATTTTTGGGCGCCGTGGTGCGGCCCGTGTAAAACGCTTGGTCCCGCCATAGAGGCGGCAGTGACCAAAGCTGGCGGCCGGGTCAAGCTGGTCAAGGTCGATGTGGACCGTAACCAAGGGTACGCTGGGCAGTTGCAGGTGCAATCGATCCCGACGGTGTATGCGTTCTATCAGGGCAGGCCGGTAGATGGCTTCCAAGGCGCATTGCCGCCGTCCGAAATAAACGCGTTTGTTGAAAAAATCGCCGCGCTTGCGGGCGACCCCGAAGCCGAAGGGCTGGCCGCTGCGATCGAAGCTGCCGAACAGATGCTGGACGAGGGCGCTGCCGCAGATGCGGCAGAAACATTTGCCGCAATTCTGCAAGAAGAACCCGCCAACGCTCTGGCTTACGCGGGATTGGTGCGGTCCTATCTGGCGTTGGATGAAGTGGAACAGGCCGAAGCGATTTTGAACGGGGCCCCTGCTGAAATCGCTGACCACGCCGCGATCGAGGCGGTGCGGGCGCAGATCACTTTGGCGCGCGAGGCGGCAAATGCAGGGCCGCTGGCGGAATTGCAGGATGCTGTTGATGCGGACCCCGCGAACCATCAGGCGCGGTTTGATCTGTCCATCGCTTTGCATGCTGCCGGGCAGGTCGAAGACTCCGTGAACCAACTGCTAGAACTGTTCCGCCGGGACCGCGAGTGGAATGATGGGGCGGCGAAGGCGCAATTGTTCAAAATATTTGACGCGCGCGATGCCAAAGATCCCATTGTGCTGAACGGGCGCAGAAAATTATCGTCATTGATATTTGTTTGATCCGGTTCACGGGCTAGGTTGTCGACTATGATACCATTCAATGACCTTCCTGATGTGATCCCGGTATTCCCGCTGCCTGGCGCGTTATTGTTGCCGCGTGCAAAACTGCCGCTGCATTTGTTTGAACCGCGTTACCTTGCGATGCTGGACGACGTGCTGAAAACGTCGTCCCGTCTTATTGGGATGATCCAGCCCTACGCACGCCCCGACGACAAAGATCGCCTGCACGCCATCGGCTGCGCCGGGCGGCTTACGGCGTTTTCTGAAACCGAAGACGGGCGCTATATGGTGACGTTATCGGGTGTGTCGCGTTTTCGTATTGTGCAAGAAATCGAAGGATTTACCCCGTATCGCCGCTGCAAAGTCGATTGGGCCGGGTTTGATCGCGACCTGGGCGCCGTCGAAAAAGATCCGGGGTTTGATCGCGTCCCGTTCATGAAGATGTTGGGGCGGTTTTTTGAAGACAAAGGCCTGTCGACGGATTGGGACAGTTTGGGTGACGCAGAGGACGAATTGTTAATCAATTCATTGTCGATGCTGTGCCCGTTTGACCCGGAAGACAAGCAAGCCTTGCTTGAGGCGCCGTCGCTGACAACCCGGCGAGAGACATTAACAACATTAATCCAATTCGCCTTGCGCGGTGGATCAGGCGACGAGATTTTACAATGAATGAACCGGAATTCGACCCAAAGATGCTAGAGGCTTTGGTCTGCCCGTTGACCCAATCCACACTCGCATACGATGCGGAAAAACAAGAGCTGGTGTCAAAAAACGCGCAGCTTGCCTTTCCGATCCGCAACGGGATTCCTGTGATGCTGGTCGATGAGGCGCGCAAACTGGACTGAGGTTCGGGCGCGTTACCCCTGCATCAATTTCGGCAAATCCCCTGACAGTCCTGCCGCCTCGCGGATGAAACCGCGTCGCAGGCCAGGAATCGCGTTCACCGCCCCCATGCCAAGGTCGCGTAATCCGCGCAGCAGTGGGTTATCGTTTGAAAACAGGCGGTTGAACGTGTCGGTCGCCAGCGCAAGCGTCGCAGTATCGAACCGCCGCCATTGCTGATAGCGCTGCAAAACCAAGGGGCTACCGATGTCTTCGCCGCGGGCGCGGGCGTCAGACAGAACTTCGGCCAAGGCGGCGACATCGCGCAGTCCGGCGTTTAATCCTTGGCCTGCAATCGGGTGCATCCCGTGCGCCGCGTCGCCGACCAGCGCCATGCGATCACTGATCAGGCTATTGGCGAGCGTCAGGCCCAAAGGATAGGTAAATCGCGCACCCGTCAGACTGATCTGTCCGAGGAAACTGCCAAAGGCAGGGCGCAGTGCAGCAAGGAAATCAGCGTCATTCATCGCGGCCAATGCGGTCGCGCGGGCGTCGGTTTCGCTCCACACGATGGAACTGCGGTTTTCGGTCAGCGGCAGGATCGCCAGCGGTCCTGCAGGCATGAAAAACTGATGCGCGATGCCACCGTGCGGTTTGTCATGGGCAACGGCGCAGACCACGGCGGTTTGGCCATACCCCCAACCAGTGCGTTTGATTCCGGCCCGCGCGGCGGTGCCGCTGCGGCGTCCGTCAGAACCGACCAAAACCTGACCGGAAACCACCTTGCCAGAGCCTAGCGTGACGGTGACACCAGACGCGCGCATGTCTTGGGCAACAACGGTTTCTTGGGACAGTTGCGTGATCTTTGGATTAGCGGCCATCGCATCCAGAAAGGCGCGGCGCAGGTGGCGGTCTTCGACCATGAAACCCATAGGGCCTTCTTCGATCTCGGCGTGGTCAAAATGCAGCATCCACGGGCTGGCCCCTTTGCCGGCGTGGCCATCGGTGACCTTGATCTCAAGCATGGGCTGTGCGTCGTCGCGTACGGCATCCCAGATGCCAATACCCTGCAAAAGGCGTTTCGATGACACCGCCAGCGCATAACTGCGCCCATCAAAGTCAGGGCGTTTACGCCGATCAATGGCCAAGCTGTCAATAATTGTGACAGCAAAGCCCGCCTGTGCAGCGGCCAATGCCAACGCAGGCCCGTTCAGCCCGCCCCCTACGATGATGATATCCGTATCCATAGGGCGTAATATGACCCTGCGTGCGGGATTGTCCATGCGATCCTTGGCCGCTGGGCGCACATCGTACGGTGGTTTTTTCAGTTTATCCCGAATCGAGAGTTAACGCGTTATTTTGTTAGGAAATGATCTGTGGGCGATGCATCGGGCCTTTTTGGCGCGTGGGGCGTTGTAAGGGGCGCGCGCGCTGGAGCTGAAAGGGGTTTTGGGTCGTTCGATAGGATGGATGCATCGGTCGTCATGAACGCAAGCATCAAAGAATTTCCGCTTAGCGCCCAAATTGACAGGCTGATATTCAGAACGCTAAAACCTTTGTAGGCGATTTTGATGACCATCCGTCGCACGATTGCATTTGGGTGCAAAACTGGCAGAATAAATGGCGCGATAAAGGGAATTTCGAAAGCGCGCCTCTGTGCTAGAGAATGCGCCGGAGATTTATAAAGAAAAGCGCAGACATCATATTTCGTGAGATAGTTACTTCGTCCCATGATGCAAACACCGTGTTAGCCTGACAGCCGCAATGTGGTCATCGGCCCGCTTTCCTCGATTGTTCTCCGTTTTTCTCCCCGCTAGGGTCGGCCCAAGACAGGAGATTTCACATGCAAGACTGGCGATGGATGACGGCGGCGGATTTGGGGCGTGCGATTGCGGCGGGGCAGATTGACCCGATTGCTCTGACGGATGTGTATCTTGATGCCATTGACGCGCATCAGTTTCGGGATCGGATTTATGCGCGGGTGACGCAGACCCGTGCGCGCGCAGAGGCCAAGGCCGCGTCTGACCGCGCCAAGGCGGGGATGCGCCGTGGACCGTTGGATGGTGTGCCTGTGTCTTGGAAAGATCTGTTTGATACGGCTGGTATTGCGACAGAGGCCGGGACTGCGTTGATGGCTGGCCGTGTGCCGGACGCCGATGCGCTGGTGTTGCAAAATGCCACGGTGGCGGGACTGGTGTGTTTGGGTAAAACCCATATGTCCGAGATCGCATTTTCGGGGCTGGGGCTGAACCCGATCACGGCAACACCGCCTTGTGTAAACGACCATGCAGCGGTTGCTGGTGGGTCGTCGTCTGGCGCTGCGACGTCGGTTGCGTTTGGGCTAGCTGCGGCAGCAATAGGGTCTGATACAGGGGGATCAGTGCGGATTCCGTCGGCATGGAATGATCTGGTGGGGTTGAAAACCACCCATGGCCGATTGTCGCTGGACGGTGTTGTGCCGCTATGTTTGACCTTTGATACGGTGGGGCCGCTTTGCCGGTCGGTCGAAGACGCGGCACTGTTGTTTGCCGCGCTCAAAGGCGCAAAGCCGGTGGATTTGGCGGCAGCGGATCTGACCGGTGTTCGCTTGATGCTGTTGGATACGATTGCGCCCGATGATGTGCGCGGCGCCCCGCGCGCCGCGTTTCAAAGCGCGGTGGAGCGATTGCAGAACGCCGGTGCGACAGTCGAGCGCCGTGCATTCGCGCCGTTACTGGACGCGTTCAATGTGGCAGGCGCGCTATATGGCGCGGATAGCTATGGTTGGTGGCGTGATCGGGTCGAGGCGCACCCTGAAAAAATGTTCCCGCAGATATTGGAACGGGTGCGTGGCGGCCGTGACGTATCTGGCCCTGATTACGTGGCCGGTTGGAACCTGTTGCGTGACATTCGCAAGGCGTATGCGGCGGCGGTTGCCGGATTTGACGCGGTGATTATGCCGACGGCGGCGATGCTGCCCCCCGATGCGGCCCGGCTGCTATCGGATGCAGATTATTACAAAGTCGAGAATCTGCTGGCGTTGCGCAATACCCGCATTGCGAACCTGCTGGAACTGGCGTCGATCACGTTGCCAACGGGCGTGCCGTCGTGTGGGATTATGTTCAATGGGCGTCATGGGGGCGAAGCGGCGTTGCTGCGGCTGTGTGCTGCGGCCGAGCGGGCGCTGGCGTAAAAGCCACAAAATCATACCGATTCGCGGCTTGTTCTGGACAGGACGGGTCGCATCACGCTACTTTGGTAAAAAACGGGGCGAAATGATCCCGTGAATTGAGGCAGTTATGGTGTTCCCCGCGCGGTTTTCGAACCTCCCGGTTGCGACGTGGCCCCGTTTGCGTGCGTTACTTGACGTGCCAACAAAGGCGACGGATGTGATCAATATGACGATTGGCGAACCGCGCCACGCGTTTCCTGCGTTTGTGGGCGATATTCTGGCCGCCAATTTACAGGGCTTTGCCAAGTACCCCAACAACAACGGCACCGATGAATTGCTGGATGCGATTGCTGGGTTTTTGCAGCGGCGCTATGGGCTTGCCCTTGGGCATAATCAAATCCTGACGCTGAATGGCACCCGCGAGGGGCTGTATAATGCGGCGATGGCGCTGTGCCCCGAGGCGAAAAACGGACAACCGGTGATTTTGACACCGAACCCGTTCTATCAGGTTTACGCGGTCGCGGCGCTGTCAGTCGGTGCAGAACCAGTCTATGTGCCCGCGACCGAAGCCACCGGGCATTTGCCTGATTTTCATGCTTTGTCCGATGACGTGCTGAACCGGACCGCGATTGCCTATATCTGTTCACCAGCGAACCCGCAGGGTGCTGTGGCCGATGAAGCCTATTGGCGCGCGCTGATTACTTTGGCGCAAAAGCATGATTTCATCATTTTTGCCGATGAATGCTACTCCGAGATTTACCGCGATGTGCCGCCTGTTGGCGCGCTGCAGGTGGCGACCGACATGGGTGCAGATCCCGATCGGGTGGTGATTTTCCATTCGCTGTCAAAGCGGTCGAACCTACCGGGGTTGCGGTCTGGGTTCTGTGCGGGGGGTGCCAAATCCATTGCGCGGATCGCGCAGTTGCGTGCCTTTGCGGGCGCACCGCTGCCTGAACCGTTGCAGGCGGTCGCAGCGCAGGTTTGGCGCGATGAAGCACATGTCGAAGAGAACCGCGCGCTTTATCACCGCAAATACGAGATTGCGGATGATATTTTGGGCCATGTGCCGGGATATCAGTCGCCGCAGGCCGGGTTTTTCCTGTGGCTGCCTGTGGATGACGGCGAGGCCGCAGCGGTAAAGTTGTGGCAAGACACTGGGGTACGGGTTCTTCCGGGCGCTTATCTAAGCCGGGACGTGGCGGGCGAAAACCCCGGCAAAGGTTATATTCGGGTCGCCATGGTGGCCCCAACACAAGAAATGCAGCGCGGTCTGACTTTGATCCGCGACTGTTTGTATGGTTGAGGACGGTAAAATGGCATCATATCAGACACGGCAACGCGACCCCTTGTTGGATAGCGCAACGCAGGCAGTGATCGAAAAACGCAGCAGGGAACTGCTGGGGTTGGGTCTGGCGGTCGCAGGTTTGATTATCGCGATGATCGTCGGCAGCTATTCCCCCGATGACCCCAGCTGGATTTCGGCAACCGATGCGCCCGTGAAAAACTGGCTTGGGCATTTTGGCGCGTCGATCGCCGCACCGTTAATGATGGTCTTGGGCATGGGTGTTTGGATCGTACCGGTCGTTTTGCTGGGTTGGGGCGCGCGGTTTGTCCTGCATCACGGCCATGAACGGGCGCTTGGGCGGATTGTTTTCGCACCAGTGGCCGTGGTTGTTGCGGCTGTTTACGCCGCGACGTTGACCCCCGGCACCGATTGGCCCGCAAATTTTGGCTTGGGCGGATTGTTCGGCGACACTGTGCTGGGGGTGATTTTGACGATTGTGCCGTTTGGTGCGGTTTTCGGCGTCAAGCTGCTGTCGTTTTTGACCGGCCTTGGGTTGGTGGCGCTGATGGCGTTTGCGCTGGGCTTTACCAGGCCCGAGCTGCGTGTCGCGGGACGGTTCCTGTTTTTGGGCACGGTGATGCTGTATGCGATGATCCTGAAACTGGTTGGCAAGGGGGCAACCCTGTCGGCGACAGCGGCCCATGGGATGACGGCAGCGGCGCAAAATTACCGTAGTGCTGCCATTGTGCGCCGCACTGCTGCCGAAGATGATGCTATTTTTGAAGACGATGCGCCGCAAACGGCCCCTGCGATGCCGGACTTCAAAGCCCGCGCTGCGGCGGTCGTGCGGGCGCGCAATGCGTCCCATAGCCAGGAACCGGTCGTCACAGGTGCGCCAAAGATGCCGCCTGCACCGCCGGTTGGTGCGCCGATGCGTGCGGCCCCGGTCGCGCCAGTCAAACCTGTTGCCGAACCTGCAAGCGGCGGTTTTCTGTCGAATCTTCTTAAGCGTAATGACCCGATGCCCGAACCGGAATTGGTCACGCACCCCGAGATTGCACCAATCGCCCCGCTTGCAGGCGATTCCGACCGTGTAAGTGCCCGGATTGCCAGCGCCATAAAAGCCCGCGAAGTGCCACCTTCTCCGACGGGCGTGCGCATAGAGCCATCATTGACCGCTGGGCGTGGCCCCAAGCCGTTGGTGTTCAGCGCCCGGCAAGAACCTGTGCTGACCCAGCCTGCGGTGCACGTTCCGCCTGCGCCTACGGTGATGCCGCCGGCAGACATGGCCGAAGCGCCAGAACCCGATTTTGACGATATTGACATCGATGATGATATGATCGTTGCCGAGGATACACCGCGCATGGCAACGCCGCACATGCCGATCCCGCAGCGCCATGTGCCGGTTGCGCCGGTTGTGCCAACCCCAGAGCCGCGCGCCGTTGTGCAGCATCCGCCCAAGCGGACACCACAACCGTCACGTCAGGCGATCGCCGAGGCCCAGCCTGTGCTGGCCTTTGACGACAAATATGCCGACTATGAACACCCTCCGCTAAACCTGCTGATGAACCCAATTGATATTCAACGCCATCATCTGAGCGATGAAGCGTTAGAGGAAAACGCGCGCATGTTGGAAAGCGTGCTGGACGATTATGGCGTTAAGGGGGACATCACATCGGTGCGCCCCGGTCCTGTTGTCACGATGTACGAACTGGAACCGGCGCCGGGCCTCAAGGCATCCCGTGTGATCGGCCTGTCGGATGATATCGCCCGGTCGATGTCGGCGCTGTCTGCCCGTGTGTCCACGGTGCCGGGGCGGACCGTGATCGGGATCGAACTTCCTAACGAGAACCGCGAAAAAGTTGTGCTGCGTGAAATTCTGTCGCACCGTGATTTTGGCGATGGCACCCACAAGCTGCCGTTGGCGCTTGGTAAGGATATCGGCGGCGAGCCGGTGATTGCGAACCTTGCCAAGATGCCGCACCTTTTGATTGCGGGGACCACGGGTTCTGGGAAATCGGTAGCGATTAACACGATGATTCTGTCGCTGCTGTACAAGCTGACGCCCGAAGAATGCCGGATGATCATGATCGACCCCAAGATGCTGGAACTGTCGGTTTACGACGGCATTCCGCACCTGTTGTCGCCCGTTGTCACCGACCCGAAAAAGGCGGTTGTTGCCCTGAAATGGGTCGTAGGCGAGATGGAAGAACGCTATCGCAAGATGTCGAAAATGGGTGTGCGCAACATTGACGGCTTTAACGGGCGCGTCAAAGAGGCGTTGTCCAAAAACGAAATGTTCAGCCGCACCGTGCAAACCGGGTTTGACGACGAAACCGGCGATCCGGTATTTGAGACCGAAGAATTCGCACCCGAAGTGCTGCCCTATATCGTTGTCATCGTCGACGAGATGGCCGACCTGATGATGGTTGCGGGCAAAGAAATCGAAGCCTGCATTCAGCGCCTTGCGCAGATGGCGCGTGCGTCGGGGATTCACCTGATCATGGCGACACAGCGTCCGTCGGTGGATGTGATCACCGGGACGATCAAGGCCAACTTCCCGACCCGTATTTCATTCCAGGTGACGTCGAAAATCGATAGTCGCACGATCTTGGGCGAAATGGGCGCAGAGCAACTGCTGGGCATGGGTGACATGCTTTACATGGCGGGCGGATCCAAGATCACCCGTATTCACGGCCCGTTTGTCAGTGACGAAGAGGTCGAGGAAATCGTGAACCACCTCAAGGGCTTTGGCCCGCCTGAATATATGTCGGGTGTGGTCGAAGGCCCGTCTGACGATGCAGAAAGCAGCATTGATCAGGTGCTGGGCCTGAGCGATGGATCGTCGGACGTCGAAAATGCATTGTACGACACTGCTGTGGCAATTGTGATCAAGGATCGCAAATGCTCGACATCCTACATCCAGCGTAAACTGGCGATCGGCTATAACAAAGCCGCGCGTCTGGTGGAGCAGATGGAGGACGAGGGCGTGGTCAGTTCGGCGAACCATGTCGGCAAACGTGAAATACTCGTGCCAGAGCGTCACTAAGCCAGAACAGGTTTCTGGTTTTTTGCGTGCCTTGCGACCAGTTTGCGTTGCTGGGCAACGGGGGGGATGAGGACGGCGGGCGCGGGCGCATATGTGCCGCCTGCCAGTTCTGGAAAGAGCGTGAATAGCTCTGCGCGTGCTTCGGGTGGGATAGATTTCAGCGCCTCTGCGCCTGCGTACAGGCTTTCTGCAGGCGCATTTTCGGCGAATATAATTTCGTGACGATCAAAGAGGATGTGAAAATACTCTATGCCGTCCACGGTCACGTCCACTGAAATTTCGGGCAGAACCGTCAGTTTAATGGCCGATATCAATACCTCGGGGCAACCGAACATGCGCTGTGCGATCTTGGACGACACCAGCATGCGGTGTTGTCGCGACACCACCAGATCACGGTCAGGTAGGCCGCGTCCCAAGGCGCCATTTTTGATGCGAACGGGATAGAACTGCGGGTTTGCAACGAGTTGGCTCCGCGATATTTTCCGGCAGCCGATCCATCGAACAGTGTTAAGGCCGTGCGCGCGCGTCACAACTTTGTCGCCGACACGCAAATCTTCGATGCTTCGTTGCCCATCTTGGGTCAGGATACGCGTCCCGCGCGTAAAGCATATCGGGGGCGGTGCAACCGCGGTGACGTCGGCATCAAACGTGTTGCTCAGGCCGCTTGTAATCGCAGTGACATTCTGACCAACAGTAAATGGGGTGCCATTTGTTGCATAAAGGGTTCCGCTGCTTCCAGCGCCCTTTTGGAAAAGGTAGAATCCGGAACCTGTGTCGTTGCCGCCACCGGCACCGATGAACGCATCCCATTCGTCGTTCGAAATCAGCCCATCGTTGTTAACGTCATCGATATTCAGAACGACGCTTGTCGCGTTGACCGAATTAACGGTTACTGTCCCGCCGCCGCTAACGACTGCAACGGTTCCCGGTGGGAATGTGAGGGTGATTATCGCCATCTTCCGACCTCGACTCATGGTGGGGCAGGAGAATGTCGTTGCTATTCCTCAGCGCTAAACTCCAGCAATCTTTGAACTTAAGTTGGTTTAACTCAACCTCAAAGGCAATAGGGAAGTTTGGCATCGCGCTCAGGCAATGCGCCCGGTGTGCAAACAGCGTAGACTTTTGCGCCGCGGTGGATCGGGGCTATGGCGCTATTCACTTTGCGGCGTCAATGCGACCAGCAGAACCCGCGCTTCGTAGTTGCGCAGCACGCGTCGCGCCGCCTGTGCCGCATTGCGCAGATCAAGGAATGCCTCGGGAAACAGGTTGAAGAGTTCGGCTTGCTGAACGTCGGTTCCTTCGGTCATGGCTTCCCACGATGGAAACAGGCTTTCACTGAACACGTTATCTGTTGCGACGATTTCGTGCGCTTCGAATAGGATGTGGACATAGTCGACGACGCCGCCGCTGCGTATGCGAATGGTTGAATCATTCGCCAAATGTTTTGCTGCGATCAAAATTTCGTCTTCGCCAAAGAGAAGTTCGGCCATGTACCCCGTCACGAGAACGCGGTGATTTGGTGACAGCTCTAACGGGTGGGTATTGCCGATGGCGCCGGGAGCAAAGCGGACCGGGGCAAAGTTGCCAAGCGCGGGAACGCGCCTGCGCCCGATCCATTTAACAGGTTGATAGCCGTGATCCGCCGTCCAAACCAGATCACCGACAGCGAGCGTTTCAATCGGACGATCGCCATCAGCTGTTGCAATCATGGTGCCCGCGACAAAACAGATAGGGCCGCCGTTAATGATCTCGACGTAGTCGCCGATGTAAAAATCCGAGTTGCCGACTTCGACGGTGCCGCCGTCAATGGACGTATTGTAGTTGAGGTCAAAATCACGCTGACGATCAAGCAGGATCGTTTCGCCGCCATTTGTTGCAATCCCTGTGCCCGGCGCAATGGTGAGCGTGTTGCTGAGCGTGGGACCGCCGTCCGACGGAATCAGCACGTTGGCGTTAAACCGGACGTAGCTGTCGCCAAGACCGGAAATATCGGATTGGACGTTGGCAGTTTGGCCGGGGTTTTGCGGGGCGTAGTTGTATTTTATCAGCGACGTATCCGGAGTGCCGGACGCCACGCTGGCCAGATAGGCCTGATAATCGGCGTAGGTGTCAAAAATGGTCAGGTCAGAAATAGAGCTGCCGTTCCCGATTTCGCCTTGGGCGGTCGGGTTGGTCACCTCGAACACGACAATATCGTCGGGTTCAAAAATCGCGGTCCCACCCTGAAACGTCACGGTACCGGCGTTGTTGTAGCCGCCGCTTGAGTTGGTGCCGATGTTGCCACCCTGGATGACATCCGCACCCAGCACAGCGAACGAAGCTGTTGCCATCGTTTCCACTCCTACCAAACTAAACCAAACGCTACTCGACACATATCAATGCACATAATACCCTTATCAGTACATTGTAAGCGTTCAAAGTCTGCTTTTGGTGCAACAAACGTATCATTCCGGATGGATTTTAGCACACGCAACGCGTGGGTGGTAATAATTAGGCATGCCTGCAGCACGATTGTGGTCCGAAAAATATAAATTTTGGTTCTGAAGCGATGCCTAGATACCAGTGCCTAAATAAAAACCCCCACCCGATTTCTCGGGCGGGGGCTTTTGAATCTTCACGTCGGGAATGGTTTAGACCATACCTTCGCGCTGGAGCTTCTTGCGCGCCAGCTTGCGCTGACGACGAATAGCTTCTGCTTTCTCACGCGCTTTACGCACGGAAGGCTTTTCGAAATGCTGCTTAAGCTTCATTTCACGAAAGACGCCTTCACGCTGAAGTTTTTTCTTCAGAGCACGCAACGCCTGATCGACGTTGTTATCACGAACACTAACCTGCATGTGGTTTTCACCACCTCTCTAAGTTGGATTTGCAAAAATTGCAGGAACTGGGCATGTAGCAAAGGCGTGCTAGTTTGTCCAGTACCCGCACTCACAGGAGCCACCCAATGTCCAATCCACCCATTGACCCGGTAAAAATTCAACTGCTTGACGCCATTCTGCCGCATGTGGCGTTTGATGGGTGGTCGCCTGCGGCATTTGCGGCCGCCGTTTCCGAAGTCGGTCTAAACCCTGAACATGCGCGCACCCTGTGTCCGCGCGGCGCGGTGGATCTGGCCATTGCATTTCATCAGCGCGGCGATGCGGTGATGATTGCACGGCTGGCGGCGGCCGATCTGTCCGACATGCGGTTCCGCGATAAAGTGGCCGAGGCGGTACGCCTGCGTATTCGCGCGATTGATGACAAAGAGGCGGTGCGCCGCGGAACGGCGCTGTTCGCGCTGCCACATATGGCCGCCGATGGTGCGAAACTGATCTGGGGTACGGCGGATGCGATTTGGGATGCATTGGGCGATACATCGCAGGATGCTAACTGGTACACGAAACGGTTGACGTTGTCGGGCGTTTACAGTGCTGTTGTTCTCTATTGGTTGGGCGATGACAGTCTGGACGCCCAAGCGACGGATGCGTTCATTGACCGCCGTATCGACAACGTGATGCAGTTCGAAAAGGTCAAGGCCAAGGTGCGGGCGAACCCGCTGTTCAAACCATTGACCGGGCCGCTGGGCCGGATGATGGGCCTTGTGAAAGCCCCCACCAAGGTACCCGACGTCGATTTGCCCGGCGTATGGCGGGACCCACAATGATGCGTGCAGTTGAGATTTCCAAACCCGGTGGCCCCGAGGTTCTGACGCTGACAGAGCGCAAGATGCCAGCGCCTGCCCATGATCAGGTTGTGATCAAAGTGGCCTACGCTGGCGTGAACCGCCCCGACGCATTGCAGCGCGCCGGGCTCTATAATCCGCCGCAAGGGGCCAGTGATTTGCCGGGGCTTGAAGCATCCGGCGTAGTGGTGGCAGTTGGGGGTGGCGTCACAACGGTGGCAGTGGGTGATCCCGTTTGTGCGTTATTGCCCGGCGGTGGCTACGCGGAATATGTTGCGACCGCAGCGGCGCATTGTTTGCCGGTTCCTGCCGGGCTGAGCATGGCGCAGGCCGCGTGTTTGCCCGAAACATTCTATACCGTGTGGTCAAATGTGTTCTTGCGTGGCGGCCTGCAAGCAGGAGAGCGGTTTTTGGTGCATGGCGGATCGTCAGGTATCGGAACGACGGCTATACAATTGGCCAAGGCATTTGGCGCGCGGGTGTTTACCACGGCTGGCAGTGACGACAAATGTGACGCGTGCATCAGGTTAGGCGCCGAAGCCGCATTTAATTATCGTAACACTGATTTTGTTGAAAAAATGCAAGCTTTGGGTGGCGCTGATCTGATCCTTGATATGGTCGGCGGCCCGTATATTCAGCGCAATATCAAATCTCTGGCTGATGATGGCAGGCTGGTGCAGATTGCATTTCTGCAAGGGCCAAAGGTCGATCTGAACTTGATGCAGGTGATGACGCGGCGGTTGACGATCACCGGATCAACATTGCGCCCGCAGTCAGATCTGGCCAAGGCGCGGATTGCCGGCCAATTGCGCGCACAGGTTTGGCCGCTGCTTGCGGCCGGTAAAATCGCCCCGGTGATGGATCAGGAATTCGCCCTTGCCGATGCGAGCGCTGCCCATACGCGGATGGAATCAAGCACGCATATCGGCAAGATTGTCTTGAAGGTCAGTTAGGGCGTTACTGGCGCGGTGGATAGCTTTTGTAGACCGGAAGTTTCCACCCGAACGCCAAGCTGCCTGCCCGCAGCGCAAAGGTGCCGACCGCGCAAATAAGCAGCGCCAGTGCCGTTGGCACACCAAAAGCCAGCGCGATCAGGGCGGCCCCCGCACCAAACAGGGCGCAGGTCACGTAAAGTTCGCCTTGCTTGAGAACAAGCGGGACTTCGTTGCACACCACATCGCGCATCAGCCCGCCAAAACAGCCGGTGACAACGCCCATCATCAGCACGACCGCTTGCGATTGCCCCATCGCAAGCGCGACGCCAACGCCCGCAGGCACCGCAACGGCAAGCGCACAGGCATCAAGCCAGAGAATCGTGCTGTAGCGGCTTTCAAGCAGGTGCGCGGTAAAGAACGTGATCAGCGCGGCAACGGCGGCGACGCCGATGAAATCGGGGTTGTCGACCCAAAATACCACGTCGCGATTCAGGATGATGTCGCGCAGCGTACCGCCGCCGACCGCCGTAAGGCTTGCGATGAATACGAATCCAAAAATATCAAGCTGGGCCCGGCTGGCCACCAGCGCACCGGACAGGGCAAAAATAAAGACCGACGCGTAATCAAGGACGGTGAGGAGGGTCATTTTTTAAACGGTGCCATGCCCGCACGCGCAAGTTCATCGGCGCGTTCGTTTTCGGGGTGGCCTGCGTGGCCTTTGACCCATTCCCATGTCACATTGTGCCGCTGGACGGCGGCATCCAACCGGCGCCACAGGTCTTCGTTTTTGACGGGCTTGTTGCCCGCGGTTTTCCAGCCACGTTTTTTCCAACCGTGAATCCACGCCGTGATCCCGTCTTTGACATATGCACTGTCGGTGACGATGGTCAGTTTGGTAGGTTTAGCAAGTGTTTCCAACGCATTGATCGCGGCCAGAAGTTCCATTTTGTTGTTGGTGGTGTGGGCTTCGCCACCGCTTAAAGCGCGTTCTTTGACCACGGTATCGCCGTCGCGCGCAACCAGCAGCGCGCCCCAGCCGCCGGGGCCGGGATTGCCGGAACAGGCGCCGTCTGTGTAAGCATATAGATCAGGCATTGGTGTCCTTTTGTGCGCGTATCACGACGTAGGTGTCGACCGTACCAGCCGCGCCGCGCGTCGTCCCATCGGTGGTGGCAAGAATCTTGAAACCGGCGTTTTGCAGCAACCCCTGCAATTCGGGAACGGTGACATAGGTGTATTTGCGATTGATTGCGTCGCGCTTTTCGCCGGTTCCGACCGTCATCGCAATATGAAAGATACCGTTCGCGCGCAAGGCTGTCGCGATGGCGGCAATATGCCGGCCAAGGTCGCTATGCGGCGCATGTAAAAGCGCAAAGTTGGCCCAGACTCCGTCATATGCGGCAACCGCGTCCAGATCATCAAAGGTCATATAGCGCGCGCCGATATCATGCGCCTGATTGGCTAGGTCGATCAGCCCGTGCGATGCATCCACAGGATCAGGCCGAAACCCGGCGGCGCGCATGTGGACCGATGCCGCCGCAGCTCCGCAGCCAAGGTCAAGCACCGCAGCGCCTGCCGGCAACAGCGCCATGAACGCCCGCAGTGACCCGCTGGGTTCACCGATTTTTGTCAGGGTGTCATAAGTTTGCGCGGCATCATCATACCAAGCAATGGTGGCTTTATCGACCATGCGCCACCTTACGGTTGTTCAAACGCGAGCCGCAGGCCAAGCCCGGCGAACACAGCGGCAAATGTGCGGTTAAGCCAACGCATGACGGTCGCGTTCCCGATTAAACGATCCCGTGCCCGCGCGGCAAAGATGCCGTAAAGTACGAAGATCATAAATGTCAGCGCCATGAAAATCCCGCCAAGGATCAGCATTTCGCTGGTTGCACTGGCCGGATTTCCCGAAAGGAAGGGCGGCAGAAGCGCCAGAAAGAAGATCGACAGCTTTGGGTTCAGAATGTTGATCAACGCCCCGCGACGCGCAATTTTAAACGCAGGCTGCGGGTCGGCGTCGGCACGCACGGCCAGCGCCCCGTCTGATTTCAGGGCCTGCCACGCGAGATAAAGCAGATAGACGACGCCCGCGAATTTCACAATTTGGAACAAAATCGCGCTGGTATGCAGCAGTGCGGCAAGGCCAAGTGTTGCCGCAATCAGATGTGGGACGATACCGATGGTACAGCCAAACGCGGCGACAACTGCGGCGCGCCGACCCTGCCCCAAACCCAACGCGAGCGTGTAAATAACTCCGGTGCCGGGCGCGAGGCAGACCACGATCGCGGTCATAAGAAATTGCACGCTGATCACGCGACCTGTTCCCGCAGGATGCGCGGCACTTTGAATTCGACGTTTTCTTTGGCGGTTTCCACCATTTCGACGGTGACATCATAGCGGGCGCGAAAGGCGTCGATGACTTCGTTGATCAGGACTTCTGGGGCTGATGCCCCGGCGGTGATGCCCATTGATGTGATTCCATCAAGCGACCGCCAGTCGATATCTGTGGCCCGCTGGACAAGTTGTGAATAGGCGCATCCTGCGCGCGCGCCGACCTCGACCAACCGGCGTGAATTGGATGAATTGGGCGCACCGACGACAAGCATCGCATCGCAGTGGGGTGCCATTGCTTTGACCGCTTCTTGGCGGTTGGTCGTGGCGTAGCAGATGTCTTCTTTGTGGGGGCCAACGATAGCCGGAAAGCGTGCGTTCAGCGCCGCAACGATATCAATCGTGTCATCCACCGACAGGGTGGTTTGGGTCACAAAGGCCAGTTGTGATGGGTCACGGACCTGCACGGTGGCGACGTCAGCGACGGTTTCAACCAACAGCACCTCGCCGTCGGGTAATTGGCCCATGGTGCCAACGGTTTCGGGGTGGCCCGCGTGGCCGATCATAATCATTTGCAGGCCGTTTTCGGCGTGGCGCTGGGCTTCGATGTGGACCTTACTGACGAGCGGGCAGGTCGCGTCAACATAGATCATTTCACGTTTGGCGGCAGCCGCAGGCACCGCTTTGGGAACGCCATGCGCTGAAAAGATGACGGGACGGTCATCGGGGCATTCGTCAAGTTCTTCGACGAAAATGGCGCCTTGGTCGCGCAGGCTGTCGACGACGAATTTGTTGTGCACGATTTCGTGCCGGACATAGACGGGCGCACCCCATTTCTGGATCGCCATTTCAACGATCTTGATCGCCCGATCAACGCCCGCGCAGAATCCGCGCGGCGCGGCAAGGTAAAGGGTCAGGGGGGGCTTGGTCATGGTCATTCTCCGGCGTTTGCAAGAGACGTAAGCATTTGACGCGGGCGCGTCCAGCGTTTGGCGTCAGGCAGTGAACCGCCCGACGCCGATTGAATTAGGATTCAGCGGTGTCATCAACGCCTTCGGTGGCGTATTCCGGGCGCGGTTCGCGGGTTGGGCGGCCAACAACGTCACGCAATTCGTCCAATTCGATGAAATTGTCGGCTTGGCGGCGCAGTTCATCGGCGATCATCGGGGGCTGGCTACGAATTGTGGATACAACCGAAACGCGAACGCCTTTGCGCTGCAGAGCCTCGATCAATGGCCGGAAATCGCCATCGCCCGAGAACAGGACGACGTGGTCCACGAAGGGTGCAAGTTCCATCGCATCGACCGCAAGTTCGATGTCCATGTTGCCTTTGACCTTACGGCGGCCCATGCTGTCGGTGTATTCTTTGGCGGGCTTTGTCACCATCGTAAAGCCGTTGTAGTTCAGCCAGTCAACAAGGGGACGGATCGGAGAATATTCATCATTTTCAAGCAAAGCAGTGTAATAAAACGCGCGCACCATTTTTCCACGGCGCATAAATTCTTGACGAAGCAGCTTGTAGTCGATGTCAAAACCTAACGATTTTGCGGCGGCATAAAGGTTGGAGCCGTCGATAAATAGCGCCAAGCGCTCGTCACGGTAAAACATGAAATGTCCTTTCAAAATGAAACTTGCTGGCGTTTGGAGGTGTGAGTGGTGGGTTTTCAGCAAGCGTTCTATTACTGTAATGTATTCGGAAAACCAGACAAGTGGCGAAAATGACAGACAACCCTAGAGCGGCGCTTATATCCATTGGAAGTAATGAAGAATCTCTTTTTGGTGACGCAGCGGAAACTGTACAAAAAGCCAGCAAAATTCTTGGAAAAATGTCTGAAACCCCGGCGCTTTGTAGTGCCTTTTACAAGAATCCGGCCTTCCCAAAGGGGGCCGGGCCGGATTTTGTGAACGCCGCGATGGTCATTTTCACGTTTCTGTCACCTGATGCGATCCTTGCCGAATTACACGCCATCGAGGCCGCTGCGTTGCGACAACGCACACAACGTTGGGGGCAACGCACGCTTGATCTTGATTTGATCGGTATTGATGATGTGGTGTTGCCGGACCGCGCTGTGCATGATCATTGGCGCCTGCTTTCTGAAGATGCGCAACTGTCGACCGCGCCCGATGCGTTGATTTTGCCGCATCCCCGGATGCAGGACCGGGCGTTCGTGTTGGTCCCGCTTTGCGATGTTGCGCCAGATTGGGTGCATCCGGTTTTGGGGCGCAGTGTTCGGCAGATGTGCGACGCGTTGCCAGCCAACGACGTTGCTGAGGTTGTACGACTGTCCCAAGAACGCTGATCGGCTAATTTAATGCAAAACCGCTTCGCGCGGGCCTTGTCAATCTTGGATTTTCGCAATAAAGAAGCCTCTTGCTAAGTCCCATTTGACTGACTGGAGTACGCCCATGGCCCGCGTCACCGTAGAAGATTGCGTCGATAAAGTTCCTAACCGGTTCGAGCTTGTCATGCTTGCGGCCCATCGTGCCCGTGAAATTGCTGCAGGTTCGCCCCTGACTGTGAGCCGTGACAACGATAAAAACCCGGTCGTGTCTTTGCGTGAAATCGCAGAGGAAACACAGCAAGCTGATGATCTGCGCGAGCGCATGATTGAAGCGAACCAGACACAGATCGAAGTCGATGAGCCGGAAGAGGACAGCATGTCCTTGTTGATGGGCGCTGAAGCTGACAAGCCAGTCGAAGACGATATGTCCGAAGAAAAATTGCTGCGTGCGCTCATGGAAGCGCAGGGTCAGCGTTAAGGGCCGATTTCCGGCCTAACAAATTTAGGTGCGGGACCAGATGACGACTGCTGACGAACTAATCTCTCTGGTCCGCACTTATAACCCCAATACAAATCAGGCGATGCTGCGCGACGCGTTCGCGTTTGGGGCGGAAATGCACGAGGGGCAGTTTCGCCACTCTGGTGAGGCGTACTTTACCCATCCCGTTGCTGTGACCATGATCCTTGCGGAACAGCAAATGGATGATGCGACACTGGTCACCGCATTGCTGCACGACACCATCGAAGACACCAAAGCGTCGTATGCGATTGTTGAAAAACGGTTCGGTCGCGAAGTTGCTGATTTGGTAGATGGTGTGACAAAGCTGACCAATCTTCAGCTGAACTCTAGCCAGACCAAGCAGGCTGAAAATTTCCGCAAGCTGTTCATGGCCACCTCGCGCGATTTGCGTGTGACATTAGTTAAGTTGGCGGATCGGTTGCATAATATGCGGACGATCAAATCGATGCGTCCCGATAAGCAGGTCCAGAAAGCCCGCGAAACAATGGAGATTTTCGCCCCCCTTGCAGGCCGCATGGGGATGCAGTGGATGCGTGAAGAGCTTGAGGATCTGTCGTTCAAGGTGATCAACCCCGAGGCGCGCAGTTCAATCATTCGCCGCTTTATCACGTTGCAACGCGAGGCGGGTGATGTGGTCCAAAAAATCACCGCAGATATGCGTGTCGAGCTTGAGAAAGCGAATATTCAGGCAGACGTATCCGGGCGCGCAAAAAAGCCCTATTCGATCTGGCGCAAGATGCAGGAAAAGGAAAAGAGCTTTAGCCGCCTGTCCGACATCTACGGCTTCCGCGCGATTGTTGCTACCGAGGCCGATTGTTACCGCGTGCTAGGTGCGATCCACCAACGTTGGCGTGCGGTCCCCGGACGGTTCAAGGATTACATTAGCCAGCCCAAAACCAACGGCTATCGGTCGATCCACACGACGGTGTCGGGCCGCGACGGCAAGCAGGTCGAAGTCCAGATACGCACCCGCGAAATGCACGAAGTTGCAGAAACCGGCGTGGCTGCGCATTGGTCCTATAAGAATGGTGAGCGCGTCGAAAACCGCTTTGCTGTGGACCCTGTGCGCTGGATCGCGTCGCTGACCGAACGGTTGGACGACGATCAGGATCACGACGAATTTCTCGAAGCGGTCAAGCTAGAGATGTACACCGATCAGGTGTTTTGTTTCACCCCAAAGGGCGAAGTGATCAAGCTGCCGCGCGGCGCGACCCCAATTGATTTTGCCTATGCTATCCACACCCGAATCGGGTCGGCCTGTGTTGGGGCCAAGGTCGATGGCATCCGTGTGCCGCTGTGGACGCGCCTGAAAAATGGCCAGTCTGTCGAAGTGATTACCGCCGAAGGGCAGACCCCGCAGGCTACGTGGATCGAAATTGCTGTGACGGGCCGGGCGAAAACGGCGATCCGCCGAAGTCTGCGGGAACAAGACCGCGGGCGCTTTGTGCGGTTGGGCCAAGAACTGGCGCGGGTGGCGTTTGAAAACGTCGGCAAGAAAGCGACCGATAAGGCACTGCGTACGGCGGCCAAAGCGTTGGCGATCCCGGATGCGGATGAATTGCTTGCCCGGTTGGGCAGTGCGGAAATCACCGGGCGCGAGGTGCTGCGCGCGATCTATCCCGAACTTGAAACCCGGCGCGGTGAAGAAGTTGACGGACATCGCGCCGTTGTCGGGTTGGCGGCTGATCAGGTCCACAAACGTGGCGCCTGTTGTCAGCCCGTCCCGGGAGAGCGGATTTTGGGCATCACCTTTCGCGGTCAAGGGGTGGTTGTCCACGCGATTGATTGCGAAGCGCTGGCCGACTACGAAGAACAGCCCGATCGTTGGGTTGATCTGCATTGGCAAGAAGGCACCCATGCGGCGGTGAATACGGTGACGTTTGATGTTACCATCACAAACGACGCGGGCGTTTTGGGGCGGATCTGTACGCTGATCGGTGAACAGGACGCCAATATTTCCGACTTGCGTTTCATTGATCGCAAACCTGATTACTATAGGCTGCTGATCGACGTTGATCTGCGCGATGCCGAACATTTGCATCGTGTGATGACCGCGCTTGATGCAGAAAGCAACGTGTCGTCTATCGTGCGTCATCGCGACCCGGCACTGGCCAACGTGCGACGCAGCTAACCCCATTCGGGAAGGAAGATTGTATTGGTTTTCAAGCGCAGAGACAGGCGGCCAATATGGCAAGTCGTGCTCAGCGCGATCTATCCGCGCGGCGGTTGGGCGCGTGCGTTCGAATACGTCAAACATCGGGTGCGCCGTTTGCCTGATACCCCGGAAAAGATTTCGCGTGGGATTGCCGCGGGTGTGTTCACTGCGTTTACGCCGTTCTACGGCCTTCATTTCATCTTGGCGGCGTTAATTGCCCGCATGATGCGCGGCAATATTTTTGCGGCACTGCTGGGGACATTCTTTGGTAATCCGCTAACCTACATCCCCATCGGTGTCGCGTCTTTGGGATCTGGCTATTGGATTTTGGGCCGTCCTTTCAATGCTGGGCTGTTCGGCTTTGGCCATCGCGACCCCGGGTTTTGCGGGTTAGGCTGCCGGTTTGGCAGTGCGTTTTCGGATATTTCTCATAATTTCTGGGCGATGTTCACCCCAGAGCGCGCGGATTGGCGTGGCCTTTTCGAATTCTACCACGAAGTGTTTTTGCCGTATTTGTTGGGGGGCATCGCGCCCGGCATTATCTGTGCCGCTGCGTCCTATCTGATTTGCGTTCCGTTAATCGCTGCCTATCAAAACGGGCGCCGCAAAGCCTTGCGTGCAAAGTTGAACCAGCTTGGTAAAAAGAGCATACCGACAGATCAGGGCTAAGGCACAGGTAAGGAGCGGGAATGACACAGAATAAACTGCGGCTTGGGGTGAATATTGACCATGTGGCGACCGTGCGGAATGCCCGCGGTGGCGATGTGCCTGATCCCGTGCGTGCCGCGTTGATCGCCCAAGAGGCGGGTGCCGATGGTATCACGGCGCATCTGCGCGAGGATCGCCGCCATATCATCGACAGCGATATTGACCGGTTAGTGCAGGCGCTGACCGTACCGCTGAATTTTGAGATGGCTGCGACGGCGGAAATGCAGGCGATCGCCTTGCGCCACAAACCGCACGCCGTTTGTCTTGTTCCAGAAAAGCGCGAAGAGCGCACCACCGAAGGTGGCCTAGAGGTGGCGGGTCAGGACAACACCCTTGCCCATTACATAAAGCCGTTTGTGGATGCGGGCAGTCGCGTGTCGCTGTTTATCGCGGCGGACAAACGTCAGGTCGCCGCCGCTGCCCGCATCGGTGCGCCGGTGATTGAACTGCATGCCGGGGCCTATGCCGATGCCTGTGCCGAGGCGCGTTGGGATGTGCGTGACAGTGAGCTGGCAAAGATCACAGATATGGCCGCGTATGGCGCAGAACTGGGACTCGAGGTGCATGTCGGCCACGGGTTGACCTATGACAGCGTGGGTCCGGTTGCCGCGCTGCCGCAAGTCAAAGAATTGAACATCGGCCACTTTATCATCGGAGAGGCGATTTTTCGTGGTCTTGGCCCCGCGATTATAGAAATGCGGCGCTGTATGGATGCCGCGCGGGACGGAGTTTAAGATGAATTATCTGCGCTATGCGGGCATTGTGATTGCCGTGACATTAGGCCTGCCCATCGTTCTGGGCTTGATTGCACAGGTGACGGGGATCAACCTGAGCACTGCATTTGTCGTGATCGCGCCAGCGATAGCTGCGGCGATGATCGAAGGGCAGAAATTCGTGGCAAAGACATCGCGCTTGCCAACCGGAAAGGAAACCGGGGCCTTTGTTATCTTTGCCACATTGATTTTGGTGGGGTTTCAGGCGTTGTTGACGGCGGCAGTGATCACCAATGTGGCCGGATACGAGACCTTGCTGATTTCGCCGCCTTCTATCTGGTTAATCATTGGTGTTGTGGCGTTTGTGACGGTGGCCGTGGCCCTATGCAACTGGACCTTCCTGCGCATGGGCGCGAAGAATCAGATCAAGGTATTGCAGCGGTCGGGGCAACCCAAGTGAATATCTTCGGAGCCTTCCTGTCATGATCCTTGGCATCGGCACAGATCTTGCAAACATTGACCGGATTGCCGGGACGCTGGCACGTTTTGGTGACCGCTTCCGCAACCGGGTCTTTACCGAGGTCGAACAGACCAAAGCGGAACGGCGCAAGGACGTCGCCGGAACCTACGCAAAACGCTGGGCCGCAAAAGAAGCCTGTTCCAAGGCGTTGGGTACCGGACTTGCCATGGGGATTTCGTGGAAAGATATGTCCGTGACCAATATGCACAGCGGCCAACCCGTCATGCATGTGACGGGCTGGGCCAAAGACCGGCTGGATGCCATGACCCCGCCCGGCCACAGCGCCATTATTCACGTGACTTTGACCGACGATCACCCTTGGGCACAGGCATTTGTGGTGATCGAGGCCCGACCGGACGCTTGACAGGGACTGTCTGCCACCTCATGTAGCCTCAAACACACAAAGGAATAGAACATGGCCGAAAAAACCGGACCCATGGCTGCCATCGTTGAAACATTCAAAACTGTTTTCTGGGCGCTTCTGATTGCGGGCGTTTTCCGTACGCTGTTTTTTCAGCCGTTTTGGATTCCGTCCGGGTCGATGAAAGACACGTTGCTGGTGGGCGATTTTCTGTTTGTGAACAAAATGGCCTACGGGTATTCGTATGCGTCCTGTCCGTCGGTGCCGTTTCTCAACCTTGGGGCTGATGATTTTTGCGGATTTGCCGAAGATTATGATGACCGGTTGTTCGGATCTGACCCAGAGCGTGGCGATATCGTGGTGTTCCGGCATCCCGTCACAGGACAAGATTTTATCAAGCGTTTGATCGGGTTGCCCGGTGACCGTATCCAGATGAAAGACGGCCTGCTGTATATCAATGACGTCGCAGTCGAGGTGGAAGACGTCGCACCGTTTGTTGAAACCATGGGCGCGCGCGGCGATTATCTAAAATGCATCAACGGCGTCGTCGGGGCGGGGGCTGACTGTATCAAAGAACGCCAGATCGAGACTCTGCCAAATGGCGTGAGCCACAGCATTTTGAACGCGGGCAACCAGCCCCAAGACAACACACAGGTCTTTACAGTCCCCGAAGGCGAATTTTTCTTTATGGGTGACAACCGGGACAATTCCACGGACAGCCGTTTCGCGCAGTCTGGTGGTGGTGTTGGGTTCGTCGAACGCAAAGATCTGATCGGTCGCGCGGACCGCGTCATGTTTTCCTCCGCAGGGCGGTCGATGCTGGCGTTCTGGACGTGGCGCAGTGATCGTTATTTGAAGGCACTGGATTGAAGATCGCGGCAGATCTGATCGCGTTTTCGCAACGTTTGGGTTACGGCTTCGCCAACCCGGAACTTTTGGTGCGCGCTGTAACCCATTCGTCGATGGTCAGCGTGCACCGCGACGACAATCAGCGTCTTGAATTTTTGGGCGACCGTGTGTTGGGGCTTGTGATGTCTGACGCCTTGCTCAAGGCTGATCAGGCCGCGCCCGAAGGATTGCTTGCACCACGGTATAATGCGTTGGTGCGCCGCGAAACCTGTGCCGAGGTCGCCCGCCAGATTGATCTGGGTGCGGTGATCAAATTGGGGCGTTCAGAAATGAAATCCGGCGGACGCCGTAAAGAGGCGCTGCTGGCTGACGCGATGGAGGCCGTGATTGCAGCGGTCTTTCTGGATGGTGGCTACGAGGCGGCACAAAAGGTTGTCATGCAGCTTTGGGGGTCACGTATTAGCAATGTCGCCGTTGATGCCCGCGACGCCAAAACCGCATTGCAAGAATGGGCGCAAGCCCGTGGTGAGGTGCCGCCACAGTATGTCGAAGTGGCGCGCACTGGACCTGACCATGCACCTGTGTTTACGATCGAGGCACGCCTTGCGTCTGGTCCGTCCGAGCAAGCCACCGCCGGATCCAAGCGCAACGCCGAACAGGCGGCTGCGACCGCACTTTTGAAGAAAGTAAAATCATGACTGATGCCCCAACCAAAGCGGGATTTATCGCGCTGATCGGTGAGCCGAACGCGGGAAAATCGACGTTGTTGAACCGGATGGTGGGGGCAAAGGTTTCGATCGTCACCCACAAGGTCCAAACCACGCGCGCGCGGATTCGCGGCGTCGCTATGGAAGGCAATGCGCAGTTGATTTTCATCGACACGCCGGGCCTGTTCAAGCCGCGCCGCCGGTTGGATCGCGCAATGGTGGCTGCCGCGTGGGGTGGCGCCGCTGATGCGGATGTCGTGGTATTAATGATCGAAGCCCATCGCGGCATGAGCGAGGGTGTGAAGGCGATTTTGGAAAACCTAGCTGACCGGACGGGCAAGACACCTGTCGCGCTGGCGATCAACAAGATCGACAAAGTTAAGTCCGAAACGCTGTTGGCGTTGACCCAAGAGATGAACGATGCGTTTCCATTTGCGGAAACCTTTATGATCTCGGCCGAACGCGGCCATGGCTGTGACGCTTTGCGCAGTTGGTTGGTGGAAAAGCTGCCCGAAGGCCCGCTTTTGTACCCCGAGGACCAGATTGCAGATCTGCCAATGCGCATGATTGCGGCCGAAATGACCCGCGAAAAGCTGACGCTGCGGTTGCATCAGGAATTGCCGTATGAGTTGACCGTCGAAACCGAGAATTGGGAAGAGCGCGCGGATGGCTCTGCGCGGATCGACCAGCTGATCTATGTCGCGCGTGATGGCCACAAGGGGATTGTACTTGGCAAAGGCGGCGAGACGGTGAAATCCGTCAGTACAGCCGCCCGTATCGAGATGGAAGAATTCCTTGGCCGCCGCGTTCACTTGTTTTTGCAAGTCAAAGTGCGGCCGAACTGGCTCGAGGAATCAGAGCGCTATTCCGAGATGGGGCTGGATTTTAAAGACGGAAATACCTGACCTTCAATGCGCCTGACCGCCGATATCTGGGTTTCAGCCTATCTGACGCGGCTTCGGCTTCAGGACATCCCGGCCTTTGTGGTCGCGCGTGGTGATGGCACCGCAGGCGCTGTGCTCATCAAGTTGAACACCCTTGATGGGCAGGCCGTCTGTTATCAGCGCAGTTTTGATCTCAAGACCGGCGCGCGCACATGGGTTGTTTTAACCGAAGGCGATGAACGCAGCGTTGATACGTCAATCACCAAGCAGCGCGGCTTTGATCCGGATCTTTGGGTGATCGAAGTCGAGGACAAACAGGGCCGTCACCTGCTGGATGAACCGGGTCTTGAATAGATTCTTGCCTCCGGCGGGAGTACTTTTGGCAAGATGATGCGAACAAGTCATCTGGTGACGGGTTATTAAGGATGTTCTGGCACAGTGACAGCGCGGTACAGGCTGGAGAGCCGATCGCCGTGCAAGGTGATGAGGCGTATGCCTTTTCGCGGGGGCAAGGTGGTCGTTGGTATCATCTTGCCCTAAATACTCCCGCCGGAGGCGACCCGGGCTTGCAATCTATGATACACGCGGCTGTTATAGCACGATGAATGCGATGTTTCTGAAATGATTACCTGGCGGGATGAGGCGGCGTTGCTTGCGACGCGCCCCTTTGGTGAGAGCGCGGTTATCATTGATGTATTCAGTGCCGAACACGGGCTACACGCCGGTGTCGTGCGCGGTGGCACAAGCCGTAAGATTGCCCCGATGCTGCAGCCGGGCGCGCAGCTGTCCGTCACTTGGAAAGCCCGCCTTGATAGTCACCTTGGCAGCTTTACCGTCGAGCCAGTGCGCAGCCGTGCCGCGGTGGCGATGGCTGATAGGTTGGCGTTGGCGGGTCTGAACGCGGTTTGCACTTTGCTCGTCATGGTGCTGCCAGAACGCGAACCGCAGTCCAGAATGTATACCCGCACGATCGCGCTTTTGGATTTGCTGGGCCAGTCGGACGTTTGGCCGCTGGCCTACCTTCGGTGGGAGCAGGCACTATTAGAGGCGACTGGTTTTGGCATGGATCTGTCGGCATGTGCCGTACGTGGCACCAATGAAGAGCTAATTTATGTCTCCCCGAAATCGGGCCGCGCTGTCAGCCGTCAGGCGGCGGGGGAATGGGCGGACCGACTGTTGCCGTTGCCTCCGGTGTTGGCGGGGCAGGGCGACGCGGGCAACGATGACATTTTGGTGGCGTTGCGTACGACGGGATATTTCATCGAACACCGACTGCTGCGCGGTATGGGCGACCGCCCCATGCCAGCCGCGCGCGCGCGGTTGCTGGATGCGATTGCGCGCGGCTAGACCAGATCGTTGTCGATCAGGTAGGCCGCTGTGCTGACCACGCTTTTCGGCGTTTGCCGCATGCCGCGCCCGAGAACAGAAATCGCCCTGCTGTTATCGATTTTATCGATGCGCCCCAGGCTGGGAACGATCTGCCGGATTGCGGGATCAAAAAGTGCTAGGAATTTGACCACAAAGTCTGGCGCCAGCCGTGTGACGATCTTGCGTTCGGGGTAGGCGGTTTTGATGGCTTTTGCGATGTCCGCAAACGCCATAAAGCGATCAACCGTCATGATCCGCTGGCCGTATGTTTCGGGATTGTCGATCACCGTGACATGCATTTCGGCCACGTCCTGAACATCGACTGCGGTGAATCCAAAATTGGGCAGCATCGGGTCTTTGGCTTTGAGGATACGTTCGATGACAGCGATCGATGTGCCAAAGTGCCGGTCGAGTGGCGCGCCAGTGACAAAGCCGGGGTTTACGACCGTCAGGTTCATCTCTCGCGCATGGTCCTGCACAAAGTCCCACGCAGCGCGTTCTGCCAGCGTTTTGGATTTGATGTAGGGGGCGGTGCCCGGGTCGTTCACGTTCGTCCAGTTGGTTTCGTCATAGGATGTGTCGCCGGGGGGTAACGATGATCCGCTGATCGCCGCTGTCGATGAGGTCAGGATGACGCGCGTGACCCCGGCATCCTGCGCGGCACGCAGCGCCCGAAGCGCACCGCCAACGGCAGGCCGAATAAGGTCATTTTCGTTCTTTGGCTGCACCATCGGAAACGGAGATGCGGTATGCATCAACACATCGATTCCTGCCATGGCGTCGACCCAGCCATCGTCAGACAAAAGGTCCAGCGCGACAAAGGTGAGCCGACTTTCGATGTCGTCTGTGATGGCAAGATGCGGCAACACCGCAGCGGTAACTTCGCCTGCGCGGTCTAAAGTGCGCAGTGACCCGCGCACGTGATAGCCTTTGTTCAGAAGTTGCACCGCGATGTGTTTCGCGATGTAACCGGATGCACCGGTCAGAAGGACAGTTTTTGGCACGTGCGGTCTCCGAAAAGGGGAACTGATGACAGTTTATAAGAGATCGTCAGCCGCTTTCATGCAAGCGAGAGTTGCCTTATCGCGTGCAAGTGTCGCCTATTTGCCCGATTAGTCCAACAGGCGTCGCGCGATCACTTGCGCCTGAATTTCGGCCGCCCCTTCGAAAATGTTCAAAATGCGCGCGTCACATAGAATGCGGCTGACCTTGTATTCCAGTGCAAAGCCGTTGCCGCCATGGATTTGCAGCGCATTATCGGCGCAGGCCCATGCGATCCGTGCGCCAAGCAGTTTTGCCATCCCTGCCTCAAGATCGCAGCGACGGTCATTGTCTTTTTCGGCAGCGCTAAAGTACGTCAGTTGCCGGGCAATCATAATCTCGACAGCCATCATCGCCAGTTTGCCGGATACACGCGGGAAATCGATCAGGGATTTGCCGAATTGTTTGCGGTCTTTTGCATATTGCATCCCGACATCCAGCGCGGACTGTGCCACCCCGATCGCGCGCGCCGCGGTTTGGATGCGCGCGGATTCAAAGGTTTGCATCAATTGCTTGAAACCTTTGCCGGTTTCGCCACCCAGCAGATTTTCACCCTTTACCTTGAACCCGTCAAAGCCCAGTTCGTATTCTTTCATGCCGCGGTAACCCAGCACCTCGATTTCGCCGCCCGTCATGCCGGGGGTCGGGAATGGGTCTGCGTCGGTTCCGGGGGTCTTTTCGGCCAGAAACATCGACAGACCGCGATAGTCGGTGGTGTCGGGATCGGTCCGTGCCAGCAGGGTCATGACATGGGTGCGCGCCGCGTGGGTGATCCATGTCTTGTTCCCGGTCACGGTCCAATCGTCGCCGTCTTTGACCGCGCGGGTGCGCAGGCTGCCCAGATCGGACCCCGTGTTCGGTTCGGTAAAGACCGCTGTTGGCAGGATTTCGGCGCTGGCAATACCGGGCAACCACTGCTGTTTCTGGGCTTCGGTGCCGCCGCACAGGATCAATTCGGCCGCGATCTCGGACCGAGTGCCAAGGCTGCCGACGCCGATATAGCCGCGTGACAGTTCTTCGGAGACCACGCACATTGATGCTTTGGACAGGCCGAAACCACCATATTCTTCGGGGATGGTCAGGCCGAAAACGCCCATTTCGGCCATCTCGGTGATGATCTCCATCGGGATCAATTCATCCTTAAGATGCCAGTCGTGGGCATAGGGTTCGATTTTTTCCACACTAAAGCGACGAAATTGTTCGCGGATCATTTCCAATTCGTCGTCCAGACCAGTGGCGCCGACGGTGACATTGGCAGAGTGTTCTTGCATCAGGGCCACAAGCCGGGTGCGGGCGGCCTGTGTATTGCCCGCGCGGGTCAGGGCGGCCACGGCGGGCAGCATGTCGGCTTGGGTCAGGCCGATGTCGTTCAGGCGCAGCATTTCGCCTTGGCTCATCGGGATGCCGCCGTAGATTTGCGCAAGGTATTCGCCAAAGGCGATCTGATGTAGCAGTTGTTCGGTCTCTCCGAACTTTCCGTCGGCTTGCAGTCGTTCGGCCCATGCCTGCATTTGCTGTAGCGCCTGCGTGTAAGTCGCAAGCCATGCAAGACCGTGCGCAGCGGTTTGGTGCTGTTCGATCAGGCGGGCAGAAATGCGGTCGCCATCAGTGACAAGGTCACGCACAATCGTTTTGGCGCGCGTCAGGATGTCATTCACTGCTGGCAACGCGGTTTGGCAAAGGTGCATCAGGTCACCTAAAACCGGGCTGGTGCTTTGTGTCATATCCTGTCCATCGTGTGCCATCGCGAGAATCCCCATATTTGCAAGTGCAGAGATAATATGTTTGCATCCGCAGCGCAACTTTAATTCGCCTTGACGTCAGCGTTTAACCGAAAATGTCGCAGAGGAATTTTCGTGTGATCGCCGAAATAACGCCGTATGACAGGGCATGAGTGACATATTTGATATTCTTCCGCCTGCGCTTTTGATTTTTGCCTGTGGTGTGACCTTTTTGGGTGGTTTCGTGAAAGGCGCGGTTGGCTTTGCCATGCCGCTGATCATGATTTCTGGGATGGGTATTCTTATTGATCCACAAATTGTTGTCGCGGGTGTGATCATCCCGATTGTTGTGACAAACGGGATGCAAGTCGTACGCGCCGGACTGGTTCCGGCATGGGAGGCACTGCGCGAACATTGGCGCTATGTCAGTATCGTATGTGTGATGATCCTTGTGTCGGCACAGTTCCTGCGCCGCATTCCGGCCGACACCATGTTTTTGGTGCTTGGCGTGCCTGTGGTGGTACTGTGTGCCATTCAGTTGGTGGGCTGGCGGCCTCAAATCCCCCCACTATATCGGCGGGCGTTCGAATGGTCCGCAGGTGCGCTTGCTGGTGCGTTGGGCGGTTTGGCGGGCACGTGGGGGCCGCCGACCGTATTGTATTTGCTTGCGCTGGGCACGCCACGCGCACGGCAGATGGCCGTGCAGGGGGTGATTTACGGCCTTGGGTCGCTGATGCTGCTGCTGGGCCATTTGCGGTCTGGCGTGTTAAATGGGCAAACGTGGCCGCTGTCCGCGCTTCTTGTTTTTCCCGCGATCGTGGGCATGTGGGTTGGCTTCAAGCTGGGCGACCGGTTTGATCAGGAACGGTTCCGGCGCGCGACTTTGTGGGTTCTCATTATTGCGGGGGTCAATTTGATCCGCCGCGGGGTAATGGGTTAACCCCACAATCCGGCAACGTCAGGATAGCATTTCACGATAGCCGCAGATGTCGGCTAACCCGGGGACAGTGCTGGGCGCGACCACCTCGAATGTGGCGTGATACAGCTGTTTGCCATTATGTTCCGCGGCAAATGTCCAAATGCCGGGCTGCAATTCATAGGCGTAGTCAAATTGGTAAAAGCTGAACGACCGGCTCACCCCGCTGACCTGGCTTTCGAACCGTTGTTCGGTGGTGCCCGCGTCGCCCATCGGTGGGTGGGTCACAACAACCGTGACCCCGTCTATCCCGTTCACGTCACGCGCCTGTACCCTTGCGCCAAAGCCAACCCCGATTGCAGCGGGCACAATCTGTGATCCTGAGACGAACTTTGGCGACTGGTCGATCTGGTGGGTGATGCCTGCAATTGTGTTGGGGGCTGGTCTGGACCCGATCGGGTCCGGAGCGCACACGATTCCAATTTCAATATCCCTGATCGCAGTGCTGACCATATCGGGCGCTGCACGCCCAAGCGTGGCAAAGGTGATGAATGCAAAAATGACCAGCCCAATTTTCATGGGCTGATCATATCGAGGTGGCGCTGATCACGTAAGGCAGATTGTGATCCACCCATGGTTTTAACCAATTGCCGCCGATTTTACGTCTTCGTCGATGAAGGGGACGTACTTTTCGAAGTTATCGCTGAACATTTGCACCAGTTTGTGCGCCTGCGCGTCATAGGCCGATTGATCCGCCCATGTTTCGCGCGGGTTCAGCAACGCGTCGTCGACCCCAGCGACTGCAACGGGCACTTCGAAGCCAAAGTTCGGATCTTTGCGGAAGCTCCCTTCGGCCAGCGACCCATCAAGTGCGGCGGTCAGCAGCGCGCGCGTTGCTTTGATTGGCATCCGCGAACCCGTGCCATATGCACCACCGGTCCAGCCCGTATTCACCAGCCAGCAAGTCGCGCCGTGGCTGGCGATCTTGGCACGCAGCAGGTTGCCATACACTTCGGGACGGCGTGGCATGAACGGCGCGCCAAAGCAGGTGCTGAAGGTTGGTTCTGGTTCGGTGACGCCGCGTTCTGTCCCGGCAACCTTTGAGGTGAAGCCAGACAGGAAGTGGTACATCGCCTGCGCGGGTGTCAATCGCGCGATGGGAGGCAACACGCCAAACGCATCACAGGTCAGCATGATGATGTTCTTGGGATGCCCGCCAAGCGCGGTTTCTGACGCGTTCGAAATATAGTTCAACGGGTAAGCGCAGCGCATGTTTGCGGTCAGGCTGTCGTCGTTGAAATCAAGCTCGAGAGTTTCAGGATCAAACACCATGTTTTCGATGACGGTGTGCGGCATCGAACAGGTTGCATAGATTTCCGGCTCGGCCTTGGGGTCAAGGCCGATCGTTTTGGCGTAGCAGCCACCTTCGAAATTGAAGGTGCCGCGATCAGACCAGCCGTGTTCGTCGTCGCCGATCAGAACCCGTGACGGGTCTGCGGACAGCGTCGTTTTGCCAGTGCCAGACAGGCCAAAGAATACAGCGGTATCGACCGGGTTACCCGGTGCGTGATTCGCCGAACAGTGCATCGGCATGATGCCTTTTTCCGGCAGCAGATAGTTAAGCAAGGTGAACACGGATTTTTTGTTTTCGCCGGCGTATTCTGTGCCGCCGATCAGGATCAGTTTGGCGTCAAAGTTGAGCGCAATGACCGTTTCTGACCGGCAGCCATGTTTGGCTGGATCGGCCTTGAAGGTTGGGCAATTGATGATGGTGAATTCAGGCACGAATGTTTCAAGTTCGGACGCGTCCGGGCGCCGCAACAAATGCCGGATGAACAGACCGTGCCATGCCAATTCGGTGATAACCCGCACATCAAGCCGGTAGGCCGGGTCGGCGCCGCCGTACAGGTCTTGGACGTCGTAGCGCCTACCTTTCATGTGATCGAGCATGTCAGCGTAAAGCACGTCAAATTTAGCAGGATCCATTGGCGGGTTATTATCCCACCAGATTTTGTCTTCGACAGAAGGGGTCCGCACGACGAATTTATCCTTGGGCGACCGGCCTGTGTGTTTGCCGGTGGTCACCAACAACGCGCCACCCTTGCCGTTGACGCCTTCGCCTGCTGCAACGGCCGCCTTTTGCAAGGCGTCCTCAGAGCGGTTGTAATACACATAACCCAGCCCTGTGATGCCTTGATCTTCAAGCTTCATCTTTGGGTTGACCTTACCGTGGTCCATGGGTTCGCTCCTTTAAATGTTTGCCTTAGTGGCCTGCGATAGGTCTCCTTAACACCAAGTTTTTATGGCGGGATAGTGGGGTTTCGTTCCGTTAGCGCAACCAACCGGATGTTAGCGCAACCAGCGCAAAGAACTGCCGGGCCGCCTGCGACATGTTAGCGGTAAAAATGCAAAACAGCACCAATTGAGGCGATAATGTGGCGACGACTGAGTTAGGGATTGATTCGCCTGTCCAAAAAGATGAAAACACCAAGGCGGGCTTGAAAAACTGAATACGCGGCTACTTAGGGAAGATCCACATGTCTAGAATTGCATTGGTTGACGATGACCGGAATATCCTCACGTCAGTTTCAATGACGCTTGAAGCCGAGGGCTTTGAGGTGGAGACCTATAACGATGGCCAGTCCGCGCTTGAGGCGTTTAACAAACGGATGCCTGATATTGCCGTGTTGGATATCAAAATGCCACGCATGGATGGTATGGATCTGCTGCAGCGCCTGCGCCAGAAAACGTCGATGCCCGTCATTTTCCTGACCTCGAAGGACGATGAAATTGACGAGGTTCTGGGCCTGCGCATGGGTGCAGACGATTACGTGAAAAAGCCATTTTCGCAGCGCCTGCTTGTCGAACGTATTCGCGCGTTGTTGCGTCGCCAAGACGCGATTGCCGGCGAAGAAATTGAAGAGACTGAAGAAACAAAGGTCATGATCCGTGGCGAATTGGTTATGGATCCCTTGCGCCACGCGGTGAAATGGAAGGGGAACGATGTTTCCCTGACCGTGACCGAATTTCTGCTGCTTCAGGCCCTGGCGCAACGCCCGGGTTTCGTCAAAAGCCGTGATCAACTGATGGATGTTGCTTACGATGATCAGGTCTATGTTGATGACCGCACGATCGACAGCCACATCAAACGTCTGCGTAAAAAGATGCGGAATACAGATAACGATTTCTCGGCCATCGAAACGCTGTATGGTATTGGGTATCGTTACAACGAAGAGTAAGGCATGACAGCCGCCCCAAAGATCGACGTCCGCGACCTGCAGTCCGTGCGTGCGGCTGCGCGCGCGCCCGATCTGGTTTTGGGCGACGATTGGGTTATGTCCGACGAAGAGATCGACGCGATCGGGACGCCGCGTGGCTTATTCACGCTGCGTCGTTCACCGATTGCGCGCAAGATTGTGACTATCAACCTGATCGCGATGATTTTGCTGATTGCGGGTGTCTTGTACCTTAACCCGTCGCGGGATCATCTGGCCTATCAACGTGCGCGCGGGCTCGTCAACGAGGCCCGGCTGATCTCAGATGTATTCGAGGCACGCCTTCCTTCGGCGGCGCCTGTCAATTTTGTCACCGCCGACGGGATTGACCCGGCCGAGACGTTGGCCGGGTTAAGCCTGCGAGGCGGTGTCGAGGTATCGGTGTATGGGCTTGATGCGACTTTAGTGGCGACCGCAACCGGCAGCCTGGATGCATCAGAGCAAGCAGAGCTTGAAAAGCACACTGGCGGGACGTTTCTCACGGATAATCTCAGCAAAATGTGGAATGGGCTTGCTGCGATCGGGGCCTTTCGCGGCGAAATATTGACGCCTGACCAACAGCGGTTGGCGCTGACGCGCGAAAACGTCCGGCAAGCATTGTTGCGCGGCACACATCTTGAGACCTCTACCATTAGCGGCGTGACCAGTTTTGTCGTGACAACACCGATTATGCAGAACGGAAACGCTGTGGGCGTGATTGCGCTGCGCACGGCGGCGGGCGAAGTTGACAGTCTTGTGCAGCGCGAGCGCGAACAGGTCTTGCGTCTATTTCTGGTCGGGATCCTTGTCAGTATCGGTCTTAGTCTTGTTTTGGCGTCGACAATCGCGAACCCGCTGGCAGATCTTGCGACGGCCGCCGAGGCCAGCCATGACCGCAACGCCCGCAAGATGTCCCCTGGCAAGGTCCGTATCCCCGATCTGACGGGACGCCCAGACGAGATTGGCCGCTTGTCGGGTGCGCTGCGCGGAATGGTCGCTGCGCTGTACGAACGGATCGAAGGCAACGAACAATTTGCAGCCGACGTGGCGCATGAAATCAAAAACCCGCTGGCGTCCTTGCGTTCGGCTGTCGGCGCAATGCAATTTGCGAAACGCGATGATCAACGCGCGCGGTTGCTTGAAGTTATCGAACATGACGTCAAACGCCTTGATCGACTGGTCAGCGATATCTCTAACGCGTCACGCCTTGATAGTGAGCTGGTCAAAGAGGAAGAGCTATCATTTGATCTGCTAAATATGTTGGCGAATGTGAACGAATACCTGGGCAAAGAAGCGCGCGCAAAGGGGATCGACTATGTTGCTGACGTGCCTGCAGACCCGATTACAGTCCGTGGCCTTGAAGGACGTCTTGCACAGGTGTTCGTGAACCTGATCACAAACGCGATTTCGTTCTGCGATGACGGGGACGCGATCCGGGTTTGGGTCCGCAAGCGGGACAACCGCGTGCTCGTGGTTGTCGAAGACACAGGGCCAGGTATTCCCGATGGCGCATTGGCAAAGATATTTCAGCGCTTCTATTCCGAACGCCCTGAGGGGCAGTTTGGCAACAATTCGGGCCTTGGGCTTGCGATTTCCAAGCAGATTGTCGAGGCCCATGACGGCGTGATCTGGGCGGAAAATATCCGTCCGACAGATGCCGATCCCACGTCAGAGCCGCTGGGTGCACGGTTTGTCGTCGGGCTTCCGGTTTAGGGCGCGCAGATGACCGCGGCGGCCACCCTGCATGCGACATGTGTGGCGTGGGACGCAAAGGCGGTGATCATCATTGGTCGGTCCGGTGCAGGAAAGTCTGCATTGGGATTGCAGTTGATGGCGCTTGGCTGTGTTCTTGTGGCGGATGACCGTGTGTGTGTGACCCCAACACGCACTGGATTAATCGCATCCTGTCCCAAGACGATTGTTGGATTGATCGAGGCCCGCGGTGTCGGCATTTTGACCGCGAAGACGACTGCGCAGGCCGATGTACAGCTTATCGTTGATTTGGATAAGACAACGACACAGCGTCTGCCAGAACGTCGCGTTATGATGCTGCATGGGCATAAGATCCCCTTGATTCATCGCGCTGCAGGTGATCACTTTGTTCCTGCAATCCTGCAGCTTCTCAAAGCAGGTTGGAGTGAAAGATGACAGTGCCCCCTTTGCCCCCCAATTCGTCGCCCCCGACCATCGTATTGGTGACGGGGCCGTCAGGGGCTGGGCGGTCAACGGCGATTAATGCGCTAGAGGACCTTGGATACGAGATTATCGACAACTTGCCGCTGTCGCTGTTGCCACGCCTGTTAGATGGACCGCCGCTAAGCCGTCCGCTGGCGTTGGGATTGGATGTGCGCAATCGCGATTTTGGCACCGACGCGTTGATCGCCGCAATCGATCAGTTGGCGGCGCGCCCTGATCAAGACGCACAGGTCTTATATCTTGAGGCGAACGAAGAAGAATTGGTCAGGCGCTATTCCGAAACACGCCGCATGCATCCTTTGGCCCCGGCGGGACCGCCATTGGTCGGCATTACGCGCGAACGCGAACTGTTAAGTAGCGTGCACGCCCGTGCTGACGTGCTGATTGATACGACGGGGATGACGCCTCATGACCTTCGTGCCGAGATCGACCGATGGTTTGCGCCGGGGGATGGGCGGCCCTTGGGGGTGACGCTCCATTCATTTTCCTACAAGCGGGGTCTGCCAAGGGGGATGGATATCGTGATTGATTGCAGATTCCTTCGAAATCCACATTGGGACGATACGTTGCGCGCTTTGGATGGCCGTGACGCCGCTGTGGCGGCCTATGTCAAATGCGACCCGCGGTTCAATTTGTTCTTTGAAAGGGTCAAAGCCTTGGTTGACCTGCTGCTTCCGGCACACAAGGATGAAGGCAAATCGCATTTGTCGATTGGATTCGGGTGTACCGGAGGGCAACACCGGTCGGTCGCCGTTACGGAACTCCTTGCATCTGCTCTTGCGGATGATGGGTGGCATGTGTCTAAACGACATCGTGAAATGGAACGGCGCGATGCGCTTGGGAACAAGGGACACCAGGTTTGATTGGTATCGTCATTGTGGCACACGGTGGGCTTGCGCAGGAATACCTTGCGGCAGTTGAACATGTCGTGGGCCAGCAAACAGGCATGGTGAGCATCGCGATCGGTCCCGAAGACGACCGTGCCGCGAAACAAGAAGAAATCTGTGATGCGGCTGACGCGGTGGACACTGGCGACGGTGTTGTGATCGTGACGGATATGTTTGGCGGATCGCCTTCAAACCTGTCTTTGCGCGCCTGTGGCCCGGATAACCGGCGGATCCTTTACGGGGCCAATTTGCCGATGTTGATCAAGTTGGCAAAATCACGGCGCCGTACCGTCCCTGATGCAGTCGAAGCGGCGATTAACGCGGCGCATAAGTATATCAACAGTCACAATGGCGGGTCGCACGCATGACAACATGCCGTTTGAAAATTGAGAATATTAAAGGGTTGCACGCAAGGGCCTCCGCCAAGCTGGTTGAAGTGGTCGAAGGATTTGATGCGGACGCCACTGTCAGCAAAGATGGAGAGTCCGCCAGCGGTGATAGTATTATGGGGCTTTTAATGCTGGCCGCCTCGATCGGGACCTATATCGACGTAGAAACACGTGGGCCACAGGCGGACGCACTTGCACAAGCGATTACCGACTTGGTGACCGATAAATTTGGCGAAGGTAACTAAGCATTGGCTTAGGTTAGGAAATGACGTTTTGACGGATACAGCCGGGAAAACCACAGCACCATCGGTCTTGCCCCACGATGTGCCGCACGTCTATGACCGCCGTCGCCTGACGTATTCGGACACGTTTGACAGCCCGTTTAAGCGTACGCTGATCCAAGCCATCGAATGGATGACGGGTAAGGCGCGGATCATTCGGATGATCCGAAAATTCGAACGCATGGGTAAATTCCATGGCCAAGACTTTTGGCGCGGCGCGTTGGGTGTGATGGATATCGACCTGCAGACACCGCAACACCAACTGAACAACATTCCCAAAACAGGGCCGACAATATTGGTCGCCAACCACCCGCATGGCTTGGTCGACGGGATGATTCTGGCGGACCTGATCGGTCGGGTGCGCACCGATTATCGCATTTTGACACGGTCATTTTTGACTGGGATCGACCAAGATGCCGCAAATTTCATGATCCCTGTGCCGTTTCCGCACGAAGAAGGCGCGCAAAAGAAGATGGTCGAAATGCGTCGTTTGGCCATGGAACATCTGAGCAATGGCGGCCTGATCGCGCTATTTCCGTCGGGCGTCGTTGCGTCATCCGAGACATTGTTTGGCCCGGCGATCGAGGCAGAGTGGAATGTATTTACCGCCAAAATGATCCGCACCTCGGGTGCAAAGGTCGTACCCTGCTATTTTCCAGGGTCCAATTCCCGCTGGTACCTTATGGCCAACCGCATTTCTGCGACATTGCGCCAAAGCCTGTTGTTGCACGAAATTGTCAAGGCATGTGGCAGGCCACAAAAGCCGGTCGTTGCGCCAACATTAAACGACGCAGAGGTCAAAGAACGCCTAAAAGACCCCCGCGCCTTTATGGCGTGGTTGCGAAACCTCACACTGGGGTTGCGCGATTAACGCGTTGGTACGGGTGTTTCGCCGCGATAGTCGTAAAATCCGCGTTTTGTTTTGCGGCCTAACCAGCCTGCTTCGACATATTTGGTAAGCAGTGGGCAGGGCCGGTATTTTGTATCTGCCAGCCCTTCGTGCAGGACGTTCATAATCGCCAGGCAGGTGTCGAGCCCGATAAAATCTGCCAGCTCCAGCGGCCCCATCGGGTGGTTCGCGCCCAGTTTCAGGGATGTATCGATGGATTGCACGGACCCCACGCCCTCATACAGGGTGTAGATCGCTTCGTTGATCATCGGCATGAGAATACGGTTGACGATGAAGGCGGGAAAATCTTCGGCAGTTGCAGAAGTTTTACCCAGCTTTTCAACCACGGCATAACAGGCTTTGAACGTCTCTTCGTCGGTTGCAATGCCGCGGATCAATTCGACCAATTGCATGATCGGCACCGGGTTCATGAAATGAAATCCCATGAATTTTTCAGGCCGGTCGGTGCGCGACGCGAGCCGGGTGATCGAAATTGACGATGTGTTCGACGTTAGAATCGTGGCGGGTTTTAAATGCGGCTGCAGTTCCGCAAAAATGGCGGTTTTCACTTCTTCGCGTTCGGTCGCGGCTTCAATGATCAGGTCGGTTTGACCAAGGTCTGTCAGGGTTTGCGTTGTGTTAATCCGGCCCATGGCCGCGGCCTTGTCGTCGGCGGATATGGTGCCTTTTGTGACTTGGCGTTCAAGGTTCCGGTCAATCAAGGCAACAGCCGCATCCAATGCATCCGCGCTGATATCGGTGAGTAAGACGTCATAGCCCGCAACGGCAAAGACATGGGCAATCCCGTTGCCCATCTGACCGGCGCCCACAATACCTACGCGTTCAATTGCCATCTGTCTGTCCTTTTCGGTTCCCGGCCACCATAGGCCCGGCGTTGGGTCGGCTGCAAGGCGGCGCGGTGCCGAAAAGTTAAATTGAATTTTGCCATTAGGGAATTCGCAAATCATTTTTGCGAATCTCTGGCTGGGCGATCAAAATTCGGTGGGAAATATGAAGCAAGAGGTTATCGAAACGGGGGAGTTAAGTTACTCTCCGTGTAGGTACGGCAATTCAAAGGTGCTGTTCCGCGGGCCGCGCAAGGCGCTGAATGAACCCTACCTTGCCTTCATCGGCGGGACGGAAACTTATGGCAAGTTCATACATAAACCATTTCCCGCGCTTGTTGAAAAAGCGATGCGTCAGCCGTGCGTGAACTTGGGCTGCGTAAACGGGGGGATCGATGCGGTTGTGAAAGATACTGCGGTACTGGAAATTTGCCGCGATGCTGATCTGACGGTGATACAAATTATGGGTGCTCATAATCTGTCAAATCGATTTTATTCGGTGCATCCGCGCCGCAATGATCGGTTTTTGATGGCATCAACGGTATTGCAGGCAATTTATCCAGAGGTCGATTTTTCGCAGTTTTCTTTTACACGGCATATGTTAGGCGCCTTGCACGATACATCACCCGAGCGTTTTGATATTGTGGTGAATGAGCTGCGACAGGCGTGGTTGGCGCGCATGCGTAGCATGGTGTCAAAGATCGGGCGCAATGTCATTCTATTGTGGTTTTCAGACCAAGAATTAAACAATCAACATTGGTCGATGCGCCCTGACCATTTGAAGCGTGATCCGTTATTCGTCACAGCGTCTTTGATTGATGAATTGCGCCCGTTGGTTAGGGGTGTGGTGGTCGTGCAGCCGTCCCACGCTGCTAAGACAGAGGGTGCAAAAGGCATGATCCATTCCGCGTCCCAACATGCAATGGCGTCTGAAATGCTGGGTGTCCGAAGCCACTACGAAGCAAGTGCGGTTTTGGTCCCAGCGATCCGTGAACAGCTCTACACCATCTAGACGTTCAAAAGGCTTTGCCTAACCTTTGGCCGGGGCAGACCATCATGTCGTAAGTGTCCCGTGCCAGTTCGTGCAAGTGGGGATATGCGCCGTAACGTGAGTGATGCGTTGCGAGTGAAGACACCAACAGGGCATATCAGGACTGGTGCGTCTGCCGTTCGGATGGGCGTGAGGTATCGGCCTCGTGATCAGACATTTCGGCCGCGTTGCGCTGACAGGACGTATCTATTTACGCACTTTACGTCTGCTGTTGCCACCGCTTGAGAAAGGTAGTTCATTGTCTGCTGCTGGGACCCGCCATAAAAAAGGGCCCGCAAGCGCAGGCCCCTTGGGTCGTTTTTGGTTTAAGCTTCAGAGCTTTTCTGTCAACTCTGGCACCGCGGTGAACAGATCAGCAACAAGCCCAAAGTCGGCGACTTGGAAAATTGGGGCTTCTTCGTCTTTGTTGATGGCGACGATGACCTTGCTGTCTTTCATCCCGGCAAGGTGTTGAATTGCCCCGGAAATGCCGATGGCAACATAAAGGTCCGGCGCAACAACTTTGCCGGTTTGGCCGACTTGCCAGTCGTTCGGGGCATAGCCGCTGTCGACGGCGGCGCGCGATGCACCCACGGCTGCACCCAGTTTATCGGCCAGCTTTTCGATCAGCGCAAAATCCTCTTCGGACCCGACACCGCGGCCACCGGACACAACCACACCAGCGGATGTCAATTCGGGGCGGTCAGAAGCAGCGACTTTGTCTTCGACCCATGCGGACAGGTTGGCATTGCCGGCTGTGCCAAGGGTTTCAACGGTCGCAGTCCCACCCATTCCCGCAGCATCAAACCCTGCAGTGCGCACGGTCATGACCTTTTTGGTGTCGGTGGATTTGACGGTTTGGATCGCGTTGCCTGCGTAGATCGGGCGCTCGAATGTGTCGGCATCGACGATTGCCGTGACTTCGGAAATCACCATCACGTCCAGCAGGGCCGCAACGCGTGGCATGATGTTTTTCGCGTCCGAAGTGCCGGGTGCCGCAATGTGGGTATAGTCGCCGGCGAGCGATACGATCAGATCTGCAACCGGTTCGGCCAAGGCGTGGCAATACGCGTGGTCGTTTGCAAAGATCACTTTGGCAACGCCGTCGATTTTGGCCGCCTCTGCGGCGGCATCGTCGCCGCCTTGTCCGGCGACCAGAATATGAACGTCACCCAGCGCCGTAACCGCAGTCACGGTTTTGGCGACAGCGTCAGTCGAAAGCTGGCCGTTGGTGACATCAGCAAGGAGAAGAACAGCCATTATACAGCCCCCACTTCTTTAAGTTTCGCGATCAGTTCGTCGACGGAACCAACGATGATACCAGCCTGACGTGTGCTTGGTTCTGTTGTGCTGACCACTGTCAGGCGCGGTGCGACGTCAACGCCGTAATCGGCAGGTGTCTTTTCATCCAAAGGTTTTTTCTTGGCCTTCATGATGTTGGGAAGCGACGCATAGCGCGGTTCGTTCAAGCGCAAGTCAACCGTGATGATGGTTGGTGTCTTGACCTTGATTGTCTGCAAGCCACCGTCGACTTCGCGGGTCACCACGGCGCTGTCGCCGTCAATGTTAACCTCAGACGCAAAGGTCGCCTGCGACCAGCCCAGCAGCGCCGACAGCATCTGCCCGGTGGCGTTCATGTCGTTGTCGATGGCTTGTTTGCCACAGATCACCAGACCGGGGGCTTCTTCTTTTACGATTGCGGCAAGAATTTTCGCGACTGCAAGCGGTTCGATGTCGGTGTGCACGTCGTCGGCAGCAACAACAAGGATGGCGCGGTCTGCACCCATAGCCAACGCGGTGCGCAGTGTTTCTTGCGCTTGCTTAACGCCGATGGATACGGCGATGACTTCTTCCACCTTGCCCGCTTCACGCAGACGAATGGCCTCTTCGACGGCAATCTCGTCGAACGGGTTCATGGACATTTTGACATTGGCTAGATCGACACCCGTGCCGTCCGCTTTGACGCGAACCTTCACGTTATAGTCGATCACGCGCTTGACCGGTACGATGACCTTCATCTGCGTATTTCTCCCAAGAAAATTGATCGTTAGTCTTTCAGTGTTGTTGTTACCCGCTGGGCGCAGGCGAAAACAGTGCAAAATCGACGCAGTGGCCCGCATGGACGCCACGTTCTTGACGTTAACGTCATCGTGCGGGCGGGTTTTTACCTGACTTTCGTTTAACGATTTGCGCCGGGCACCCAAAGAACATCGTTTTTTCCGTTACCATTGGCGATCCGTGACGCCTGAAAAAACCAATCCGATAGACGGTTTAGGTATTTGACAGCGTCCGGATTGACATGATCCTGTCCGGCCAGTTCTACAATCAGACGTTCGGCGCGGCGCGACACGGTGCGACACAAGTGCAAGTGCGCGGCAAGAGCAGAGCCACCCGGCAGCACAAAACTGCGCAGCGGATCGACGTGCGCGGTCATCGCGTCAATTTCAATTTCCAGCCGTCCGACCTGCGCACCCGACATCCGCAATGGCGGGTGCGCGGCATCAGCATCCTTGTCCATGTCAGGGCGGCACAGGTCCGCGCCCAGATCGAACAGGTCATTTTGGATCATTGCCAGTTGCGCGTCGATTTCACCATCTGCATGCAGGCGCGCAAGCCCGACGGTGGCGTTGGTTTCATCTACTGTTCCGTAGGCGTTGACCCGCACGTCATACTTCGCGACCCGTTCGCCATTTCCCAGCGCGGTTTCGCCCGTATCGCCGGATTTGGTATAGATTTTGTTCAGAACCACCATTGTTTAGTTCCCCCGGCTGCGCAGATAGGCAAAGGCCACGATCAAGATGACCGCGACAAACTGCGCCCCGATCCGCCAGCGCATGATTTTATTGGCGTATTTGCGATTGAATTCGCCCCCTTTTCCAAAGGTGCCGATGCCAAACAACAAGATCGCCAGCACACACAGGGCGGCGGCCGCGACGAGCCAGAAAAATGGGTCACTTGCCATGTTAAAGTCCTCTCAAAGGGTTGCGCGCGTAATCTAGCGGGTCTTGGCACGAAAGAAACCCGTTAGCCACGCATTATCAATGCGTCCAACCAGCGCGTCGGCAGAATACGCCGCAAAGTTCCCATGATATAAGTCGGTGTTGTGACATAATACCGCGCCTTGGGCCGCGACGCCGTCAGCGCGTGAAGCAGTTTTTTCGTCACTGCGGATGCCGGCAATTCAAACTGATCGGGTCCGCTGTCGGTATAAAGCCGCGACATCAAGGTTTTGTACTGCGCGGCACGTGCGGAATTTTCCCAATCAATCCATCGTTCAAAATGCGGAATCGCGTTTTTACGGATGTTTGATGTGATTGGACCGGGTTCAATCAGGATCACTTTGATCGGTGTGTCGTGCATTTCAATCCGCAGCACGTCCGTCAGCCCCTCAAGCGCAAATTTCGTGGACACATAAGCGCCACGCCATTTCATCGCGACAAGCCCTAATACGGATGAACAGTTGATGATCCGCCCGTGCCCTTGGGTCCGCATGACGGGAATCACCTGGCGTGTCAGGTCGTGATAGCCAAACACATTGGTTTCAAAAATCGCCCGCAGACCGTCAGTTTGCAGGTCTTCAACGGCGCCGGGACAGGCAAAGGCCCCGTTGTTATACAGCGCATCAAGCGTGCCGCCCGTCGCCGCAAGCGTTTCAGCCAGGCCGCTGGCGATCGTGGCACTATCGGCATAGTCGATACGTGGACTGTCAAAGCCTTCGGCTTTGAGGCGATCACAATCGGTTTGCTTGCGGCAGCTTGCGAAAACGCGCCAACCTGCTGCACGCAGTCCGTGTGCTGCGTCATAGCCTATGCCAGATGAACAGCCCGTTATAAGGATGGTTTTTTGTAACATGACGCATGTGTGCCGCGTTCAGGCGGCACTGGCAAGCGTCGGTTAATCGCTGATCAGCCAAGCAGCCATCCAGCCGGTTTCACCCGTTTCCAACAGCCGGATGTTGACCCAGTCGCCCCGCTGTTCCAGCATTTCTGCTTCGGTTCCGCTTGGGACAGTGGTGAGAACGGGGTGCGCACGGCCAGCGCCCAGACGCACATTTACGTTGTCGCCCAGAACAATGCGCAAGTCGCGGGCGGCGCTTTCTTGAACGGCAGCTTGTGTCGCGCCAAAGCTGGCTTGACTGATCTGTCCATCAGGTTGCGGTGTTGGGATCGCACCGGGCGCCGGCAAAATGATGGGGTTTTTAAAGTCGACGTATTCGACGCCGTTAATCATCTGAATCCGGGGGGTAACTCTTGGCGCTTGGGCGATCACAGCTACGGGCGTGCCATGTTCAACCTCTGCGGAAACAGGCGTTTGTTCTGGAATGACTTTGGCTGTCGGTGTGAAATCTGCCCCGCCAGACATTTCATAAAACGCCCATGAAAACATAGCGGTGGTAACGAACATAAACTTGTACATCTGAAATTCTTTCTGTCTGCTGTTGTGATCAAAACCAGCGAACCGCGCAAAAGTTCCCAAATAGCTTGATGCGCGAGAGGATCAGTCGTGTAACAGGTGTGCCGCGACCCACCCGATGTGGTCGCTTCCTGATACCTTGACCTGCACCCAGTCTGCCTCTGTTTGAAGAACATGGGTGGCTGTGCCCGACGGCAGTGTTGTGACGATCCTGTGTCCTGTGCTGGGACCACTGCGGATGTTCACCCGATTGCCAGCGATCGTGCGCAGCGGGGCGTGTGCAGTTTGATCGGCTGTGTCGCGTGTGTGCGCGACCGGGGTTGCTGCGCTAGCTTCATACCGCACGATGATCGGGGTGTTAAACGGCACATAATCATTCGTGGCCGCACGGGTCGGAAAGGACGTGGTGGTTGCGCGTCTTTGCTGTGGTTTCACGGGTTCGGCCGTGGCAACTGTGTCGCGGTCGCGCTGCGCGCCGGGGGCAAAGTCCGTGCCGCCGGACATTTCATATGCCGCTAAAAACAAGAAGAATCCGGTTATCGCTGTCAGTCTCAACATTGCGTGTCATTCCCAGCCGCATGGGCTGAACCCTTTGAAAATCTGTTGCGGGCTATCAAACATATTGATCAATACGTGAAACGGGGAATTATCGCGGCTTTACGCCACAATTCCCTACCGCTAAACCAATGCCATGAATGATAAGAGCAGCGGGTCCGCAATGGGACCAAACGACACCACTGAAACGCTTCGCAAGGCCATTGGCGACCGCTATTTGACCTATGCGCTGTCGACGATCATGCACCGCGCGTTGCCAGATGCACGTGACGGGCTAAAGCCTGTGCACCGTCGGATTTTGTATGCGATGTCGCGGCTAAAGTTGTCGCCGACAGGTGGGTTTTTGAAGTCCGCAAAAATCAGTGGTGACACCATGGGGGATTTTCATCCGCATGGGGACATGGCGATTTATGACGCGATGGCGCGCTTGGCCCAAGATTTCAACGTCCGCTATCCGTTGGTGGACGGGCAGGGGAACTTTGGCAACATCGACGGCGATAACCCCGCGGCAAGTCGCTACACCGAAGCCCGCATGACCGCCGCCGCCGAAGCGCTTTTGGAAGGGTTGTCAGAGAATTCTGTTGATTTTCGCGATAACTATGATGGCCGCCTGACAGAACCAACCGTGCTGCCTGCGACATTCCCGAACCTGTTGGCGAACGGGTCCAGCGGAATCGCGGTTGGGATGGCGACAAACATTCCGCCGCACAACCTGCACGAATTGATCGACGCTTGTTTGCACCTGATCAAGACGCCAGATGCGCGCGACGAAACATTGCTGAATTACATCCCCGGACCGGATTTTCCGACTGGCGGCGTTATTGTCGAACCCGCCGCGAATATTTCCGAGGCGTACCGGACAGGTCGCGGGTCGTTCCGTCTGCGGTCGAAATGGGAGGTTGAGGATCTGGGGCGGGGCACATGGCAAATTGTCGTGACCGAGATTCCCTATCAGGTCCAAAAATCCAAGCTGATCGAAAAGCTGGCCGAAGTAATCCAGACCAAAAAAGTGCCGCTGCTGGCGGACGTGCGTGACGAATCCGCCGAGGATGTCCGTATTGTGCTGGAGCCACGTGCGAAAACCGTCGACCCAGAAGTGATGATGGGGATGTTATTCCGCAACTCTGACCTTGAGACCCGGTTTAGCCTGAACATGAACGTGTTGATCGACGGGGTAACGCCCAAGGTTTGTTCGCTTAAGGAAGTGCTGCGCGCGTTTCTGGATCACCGCCGCGAGGTCCTGACACGCCGTAGTTTGTACCGTCTGGAAAAGATCGACCACCGGCTTGAGGTGTTAGAGGGCTTTATCATTGCCTTCCTCAACCTTGACCGCGTCATCGACATCATCCGCTATGACGATGACCCGAAAAAGGCGTTGATGGCCGAAGATTGGGCACTGGATCATGTCCGCGCCATGTCGGATGCCGATTACAAGGGGCCAGTTGGGGCCGATCCCGAAGTTTCACTGACCGAAGTCCAAGCCGAAGCCATTCTGAACATGCGTCTGCGCAGCTTGCGGCGTCTGGAAGAGCTGGAATTGGTTGCCGAACGTGATGCCCTGCGTGCAGAGCGCGCAGGGATCGAGGCATTGCTTGCCAGTGATGACCTGCAATGGGCCAAGATCGCCGAACAACTGCGCGAGACCCGCAAAACCTTTGGCCGCGACAGTGTCGGCGGCAAGCGTCGCACCCAATTTGCAGAAGCGACCGAGGTGGTTGATGTCCCGCTCGAAGCGATGATCGAACGAGAGCCGATTACCGTCGTTTGTTCGCAAATGGGATGGATTCGCGCGATGACGGGTCACATCGACCTGACGCGCGAATTGAAATTCAAAGACGGCGACGGCCCGCGTTTTGCCTTTCACGCCGAAACCACGGACCGTCTGTTGGTCTTTGCGGCGAACGGGCGGTTTTATACGGTGTCTGGCGCCAACCTGCCGGGTGGGCGGGGTATGGGCGAACCGTTGCGCCTGATGATCGACCTGCCCAACGAGGCCGAGATCATCGACATTCTGGTTCATAAACCGGGCGCAAAACTGTTGGTGGCATCAGCCGAAGGGAACGGGTTTATTGTCCCCGAAGATGAAGTTCTGGCCCAGACTCGCACGGGCAAACAGGTGTTGAATGTCGCAAGCGGCATGGCGCAGGTTTGTAAACGCGTCAGCGGGGATCACGTTGCGGTCGTCGGTGAAAACCGCAAAGTGTTGGTTTTCCCGCTGGATGAGCTGCCTGAAATGGCCCGTGGCAAAGGTGTGCGGCTGCAAAAATACAAAGATGGCGGCATGTCAGACGCGGCGACATTCACGCTGTCCGAAGGGTTAAGCTGGCTTGACCCCGCAGGGCGCACCCGCACCGAAACGGAACTGGACGAGTGGGCCGGCAAACGCGCAAGCGCTGGTCGCATGGCGCCGCGCGGGTTTCCAAGAGATAACAAATTCACCTGACACCTTAGGCTGCCCCTGAAGGCGGTCATGAAAATTGTCATAAATCTGCAAACCTAGCCGCCTAGGTAGGCGCTGAATCATGCGCCACCATAGGGAAGCTAGCAAATGACTGATTTCGAAACAAAACACCTTTCTTGGGACGCGTGGGATGAACTACAGCGCCCCGCCCCCGCAACGACAGATTTCGACGCAGTTGTTGAATCTGCGGTGTCGCGCCGTGGATTTTTGACAGGCGTTGTGGCTTTTGGTTCGGGCGCGGCTGTGATGGGAACCGGGATGCTGTCGGGAACCTCTGGCGAGGCGCAGATCGCCAGCCGCTTTGCGTTCAAACCGATTCCGATCGCGACCGATTTCACGGTACATGTTCCCGAAGGATACACATGGCAGCCAATGGCGAAATGGGGCGACGCCCTGTTTTCTGATGCCGAAGAACTGAGCCAAGATACCGGCGTTTCGATCGCTAGCTCTGACCGTGTGTTCGGCGAAAATACCGATGGTATGGAAACCTTTGTTGTCAATGGCCGGCAAGTGATCGCGGTCAACCACGAATATGTGAACCCGGACATCAACTTGCCGCATACGGGTGGCGAAACGACATCGGCGGATGACGCGAAAATTCTGCAAAACATGCAGGGTGTGACCGTCATGGAGATTGCCGAAGGTCCGGATGGCTGGGCGATTGTGAAAGACAGCGATCTGAACCGCCGCATCACGCAGAACACCCCGATGACATTGGCAGGCCCTGCGGCTGGTCATGCGCTTTTGCAGACTGCCGCCGACCCTGCAGGGACAACTGTGTTGGGCACGACGAACAACTGCGGTTCGGGCCGGACGCCCTGGGGGACATATCTGACCTGTGAAGAAAACTTTAACGGCTATTTCGGTTCCGTTGACGCCGATTTTGCACTGCCAGACGGATATGATCGCTATGGCATCGGCAAAGAGGGCCGTTACGGGTACGAAAAGTATGATGCACGCTTTGATGTGTCGCAAAACCCGAACGAGCCACACCGATTTGGCTATATCGTCGAAATCGATCCATCCGATCCGACATCGACCCCGATCAAACATACCGGGTTGGGCCGGTTCAAACACGAAAATGCCGAAGCAGTGATCGCACCAGATGGCCGGGTTGTGGTCTATATGGGTGACGACGAACGCGGCGAGTTTATGTATAAATATGTGTCGGCAGGCGTCTATACCGCCGGCGGCCCCACATCGGCGTTGCTGGACGAAGGTCAGCTGTATGTCGCTAAATTCAATGATGATATGACGGGTGAATGGATCGCGTTGACGCCTGAAACCACCGGCATGGATGCTGCTGAAATCGCCGTCTTTACACGCCAGGCCGCTTCAAAGGTCGGGGCAACCACGATGGACCGCCCTGAATGGGTTGCGGTCAACCCGATCGACGTTGAAGGATATTGCGCGCTTACCAACAACTCAAAGCGCGGTGAAGGTGCCGCGAACGCTGGCGGCGACGCGATGGCCGGTGCAGACAAGACGCCGAATCCGCGCAACGCCAATGAATACGGGCAGATCGTGCGCTGGCGTCCCGATGGCAAGGATCACGCCGCAACCGGATTTACGTGGGATTTGTATGTGATGGCTGGTAACCCGACTGTGCACACAGACGCATATGCCGGGTCCGATAATGTCAACGCAGGGAACCTGTTCAATTCGCCTGACGGGATGCAGTTTGACAGCACAGGGTTGCTGTGGATCCAAACGGACGGTGACGACAGCAACGAAGGTGAGTTTGCGCAAATGGGCAATAACCAGATGTTGGTGGGTGATCCCGTGACCGGGCAGATTGAACGGTTCTTGACCGGGCCAAATGGGTCAGAAGTCACAGGGCTGACATGGTCGGCTGACAAACGCACCATGTTTGTCGGTATCCAGCACCCTGCTGCACCTTTCCCTGATGGCGAGGGAAAGTTGCCGCGTTCAAGCATCATTGCTGTCAAACGTGCAGACGGCGCATTGGTGGGTTAATCAATTGGTGCGAGGACGGGTTATTACTACCCGTCCTCAGCCAAGGGGTTGCTGTCTTTATCAAAGAAGAAACGCGCTGGGCGTATGTCTGGCGTGATTATCGAAGCGGCTTTTGTGTGCCGCGCAGGTGATGTAAGTTGCACGTGATGCTGACGATAGATGGGTGTCAGAATCCGAAGAATCAGGGTTTGGTCATACAGTTAGGCGTCAATGCCTCTTGATTTCCCCGCTGTTTCCCAATACATCGCCCGCGATGTTGGACCGGGCCATTGTGGCCCCTCAAAAAATTAAGGGCCCTGCGATATGGCTAAGGCAAAGTTTGAACGTAATAAACCACACGTTAACATCGGCACGATTGGCCACGTTGACCACGGTAAGACGACCCTGACCGCAGCGATCACCAAGTACTTTGGTGACTTCCA
>NZ_JBWBAQ010000004.1:0-585539 GCF_056108365.1 Yoonia sp. SWMV100
CACCGTGATTTGATGCACAGCATCACGCTTGAAATCTTCACTGAAATTTGGCTTCCCCATAACGGCCTCCTTGCCTCAAAATTAGGGAAGAAAGCGTCTACAATACTAGGGGCTATTCATTTCAGTGGCCTTCAGGAACGGCAATGGGAAAACTGTTCAGGCGATCAGCAGATCGGCCTCACTTAGCTTGGGAAACCAATAGCGCGCCCCCTCCATGGAAGATGTCACTACATCCCACTGAATTAACTGTCGAGACAATACTCGGCGACCCCGAGCATACCACAGCGGCTGCCGCTGATGAGGAATTTGCTAAGTTGGATGCATCAGACTTTGGGCAGCCCTTTTTGGTAGCTGTTAAGCTTCGGAACGAAACGCAGAAGGTCCACTTGCGCGTTCTCATCGGCACGCCGAGCGACGGTTTTGAATGGGCCTCTTTGGATATGGCACCTCAATCGATCCAAGACTTGGCGGCCAGCACATCGCAAAATTCGGCGCTTGCGTGGAAGTTGTTCTCTTCAAACGAAATCGAAGAAGATCTATATTTTGATTCAAGCAGAAAAACCGATCCATGGAATGCAGAGGCTACCGACGCAGCAGATAAAGTAGCAATTTGGTCAGCCCATCTGCCGCCAGATTATGCCATAGACAGTGACGCTTCGGCAGAAGTGTCCCCGCTCTCAAACGAAGAAGTCTCTGCCTTAGAAGAGAGCTTGAAAACCGGAAGTTATGAAGTCGCTGATTCCAGTGCGACAGTTAAGACCCGCGGTAGTGCTCAGCGGGTGTTCGCAGATGCGGTCAAACGGAATTACGGCCATCGTTGTGCGTTGACAGGCATCAATACACGTGAATTCCTTATAGCCTCGCACATCGTTCCTTGGAGCGTAGACGAAACAATCCGACTAGACCCCTCCAATGGAATCTGCTTATCCGTTCTTGTGGATCGAGCATTTGAAATAGGATGCTTAATTATTGCTGACGACTTTACTGTTACCGTTAACTGGGAGAAGGTTGGTGAAGACCACAAGCTAAAGGAAGCATTGCAAAAGTTTGATGGGACAAGGCTTGTCGCTCCCACCTCTCATCCGCCCAAAATTGAATATCTTCAGCGTCGGCGAGAGCTGTATTAATTTCAGGCATAAGCTGAATAAAAAGCTCACATATCTCCAGTTCCAATGCATCGGCATCCGGACGATTGTCTTTAAGCCGCCAAAATGCTGCAAGATGCACGAATGGCTGCAATGACGGACCGCGCCGCAGCATGGCCAAGGATGTGTCAATGTCCGTTGTGGGCCGATAGCGTCCATTATGCGGCAGGGGTTTGCACCGCAGCACCAAAGCGCAGTTGCTATCATCAACGAACCGGAATCTCCAATTAATTGGATCAGCTGTTCTTCGTTATACGTGTAACGCAAAGCGCTACCTTGCGGCGTGACATCAGCAAGGAACTACCAAGATTTGACCGAAAAACTATGAATACAGCTAACAACCTAGACCTTTGATAAGACTGCATTCACAGTCCCAGTAATTCAGTCTCATTATATAGCCATTCCGACACTATGGCCTGGCACAACGGGTGTCGAACAGGTTTTGCCGGACCTGCCGCCGATGAAATTTCCTGTTTGGCTCGCAACGCACCGCGAACTGAACACAAGTCGCCGCATCCGTGTTGTTTTTGACCTGCTGGCGCAAGAATTAGATGCCCTGCCGCGCCGCTAAAGCGCCTTGCGGGCGTTCAGCGCCGCAGTGATCGTCCCGTCGTCAAGGTAGTCGAGTTCACCACCGACGGGCACCCCTTGGGCCAGCGATGTAACGGCGATATCGGGCAATTGGTCCGCGATATAATGCGCGGTGGTATGCCCGTCGATTGTGGCACCAAGCGCGAGGATGACTTCGGTCACGTTTTCGGTTTGCACCCGCGCGATCAATTGCGGAATGCGCAGTTCTTCGGGGCCGACAGCGTCAAGCGCGGACAACGTACCACCCAAAACGTGGTAGCGCCCTTTGAACACGCCGGACCGTTCCATCGCCCATAGATCGGCCACGTCTTCGACAACGGCGATCTGCCCGATCGCGCGCTTGTCCGATTGGCAGATGTCGCAGATATCGTTGGTGCAGACGTTGCCGCAGTTCAGGCATTCGCGCACCGTGGTCCCGACCCTATGCATCGCGTCCGCCAACGGCAGCAGCACAAGGCTGCGTTTTTTGATCAGATGCAGAACCGCACGCCGCGCGGAGCGCGGGCCAAGCCCCGGCAACTTGGCCATCAGCGCAATCAGGTGATCAAGATCTTCGTTGCCGTTTGACATCGGAACTTTCGGTTTTTGATATCAAAGCCACTGTGCAGCTTTGATGCCTACGGCGGGGAAAATAGGCTTTGATGACGCGGTTAGAACGGCAGCTTCATACCGGCGGGCAGACCCAGGTCTTCGGCCATTTTTGCCATCTCTTGCTGGCTGCGTTCGGATGCTTTGGATTGCGCGTCTTTGATCGCAGCCAAGATCAGGTCTTCGACGACTTCTTTATCGTCGCCGTTAAAGATGGACGGGTCGATATCCAGCCCCTTGAGTTCACCTTTGGCGGTGGCGGTCGCCTTGACCAGACCTGCGCCGCTGACGCCTTCGACCATGATGTTGTCAAGATCGTATTGCATCTGCGCGACCTTGCCTTGCATTTCTTGGGCTTGTTTCATCATCTTGGCCATATCGCCAAGACCACCTAGTCCTTTAAGCATGTCGTAATCTCCTGTCTCTTTGTCCTTCAGATAGGGGCTTTGCCTGAATTTGACAATGTGGGTTAGTCCGCGTCGAACGGGTCCCATTCGTCGTCAACCTCGGGCAGGGCTTGGGTCAATGCGTCTTGGGCTTTGTCAGCTTCGGTCTTGATGTCGGTGATTTTGGCTTTGGGGAAGGACGCGATCACGGCTTGAACCAGCGGGTGGTTCTGGGCTTGGGCGCGGATCGCGTTTTCGGCGGCATCGCGGACCTCGGCGATGGTGGGCGCGCCGCCAGTGTTGGTGACGCTGATCGCCCAGCGGTTGCCTGTCCATGCTTGCAGGCGCGACCCAAGCCTGCCGACCAGATCAGGCGCGGCATCTGCGGTCGGGTTCACCTCGATCCGGCCGGGTTGGTAAGCGACCAGACGTAATCCGGTTTCGACCTCGACCAGCAGTTTGACATCGCGGTGCGCGCGGATCAATTCAACAACATCTTCAAAGCGCGCATAGTGGTGCAAGGCATCCGTGGATAGCGCGACAGCGGCTTGTGCGCCCGACGACATGGTGCTGCCGCTTGGTCCGCTGTGGGTTGGCGCGGGGGTGCTGGACATGGCGTGTGTCGCGCCACCTGTCGGGGCGGGACGCCCGCCGGACGGGCCACCACCGGGGGGTGGTGTTGCGTTTTGCAATTTGCGCACCAGCTCGTCGGGCGTTGGCAAGTCGGCGACATGGGTCAGGCGGATCACCGCCATTTCGGCCGCCATCATCGCGTTCGGCGCCATCGCGACCTCTTCCAGCGCTTTCAGCAGCATCTGCCACATCCGCGAGAGCACGCGCATCGGCAGGTCTGCGGCCATTGCCTGACCGCGTGTGCGCTCGTCCGGGCCGATTGTCGGGTCTTCGGCGGCTTCGGGCGTGATCTTGATGACGCTGATCCAGTGGCAGACTTCGGCCAGATCGCGTAGCACCGCCATCGGGTCGGCGCCATCGGCATATTGTCCGGAAATCTCGGTCAGCGCCTCGGCGGCTTGTCCGCGCAGGATCATGTCAAAAAGATCAAGAACGCGGCCACGGTCGGCCAGCCCCAGCATCGCGCGAACCTGATCGGCGGTGGTTTCGCCGGCCCCATGCGAAATGGCCTGATCCAGCAGTGATGTTGCGTCGCGCGCGGATCCTTCGGCGGCGCGGGTGATCAGCGCCAATGCGTCATCGCTGATTTGCGCATTTTCGCCCCCTGCAATCTTGCGCAGAAGGGCGATCATCACTTCGGGTTCAATCCGGCGTAAATCGAACCGCTGGCAGCGCGAAAGCACGGTCACTGGCACCTTGCGAATTTCAGTGGTCGCAAAGATGAATTTGACGTGCGCGGGTGGTTCTTCCAGCGTTTTCAGCAGGGCATTGAACGCGCCTGTCGACAGCATGTGTACTTCGTCGATGATATACACTTTGTAGCGGGCGGACGCGGCCCGGTAGTGCACAGAATCAATAATTTCGCGGATGTTGGCGACGCCGGTATTCGACGCGGCGTCCATCTCCATCACGTCAACGTGGCGCCCTTCCATGATCGCGCGGCAAGGCTCGCAAACCCCGCAAGGGTCTGTCGTCGGACCGCCGGTCCCATCAGGACCGATACAGTTCATGCCTTTGGCAATGATGCGGGCTGTCGTTGTCTTTCCGGTGCCCCGGATGCCGGTCATCATGAAGGCCTGCGCGATGCGGTCAGCGGCAAAGGCGTTCTTGAGCGTGCGCACCATCGCGTCTTGGCCCACAAGGTCGGCAAAGGTTTCAGGCCGGTATTTCCGGGCGAGAACTTGGTAGACGGGGGTATCGGTCATGGGGGCCTTGTGCGCGGGATTCTGTCGGGCCTAGCCTAAGCAACGGGGCGCGTAAGGTCCACCTGCTTTGACCGCGACCGCAATGCCACTTTTGCTTTGGGGGTGGGTCGGGCATATCTGTGCTGATGAGAACCAGCAGGAGTGTCACAGATGGTCATGTCTCGGCGTAGGTTTATGGGCGTTTTGGGCGGTGGTACTGTTGCGGCAGCAACCACCGGACTTTGGCCGCAACCAGCCGTGGCCCAAGTGCACAGCATGACGATTCAGGCGGCCAGCTATCCGGTCATGGGGCAGCCAACCCTGAATATGGTGTCCGCTTCAGCTGATGCGCCACCGCCCGTTTTGCGCATGGTGCAGGGCCAGGCCTTTGTGATTGATGTGACGAATGACACGCCCGATTACACGGCGATGCATTGGCATGGGTTGCGGGTGCCGAATGCGATGGATGGTGTGCCCTATCTGACGCAATTCCCGATCGCACGCGGCGAAAGCTTTCGCTATGCGTTCACGCCCACTGATGCAGGGACGTATTGGTATCACCCGCACTGCATGACAATGGAACAGATGGCGCGCGGCATGACGGGGGTGTTGATCGTCGAAGAGGCCGATGCCCCCGGTTTCGACGCCGAAATTGTGTTGAACCTGCGCGACTTTCGCCTGAACGGCGCGGGGAAATTTATCGATCTGTGGACTGCGCGTGGTGCGGCGCGGTCGGGCACATTTGGCACGGTGATGACCGCAAACTGGCAGCAGTTGGATCAGCATGATGTGCCTGCGGGCGGCTTGGTGCGCCTGCGTCTGGCTGCGACCGATACAACCCGCATCTATCAGATGCGGATCGCTGGTGCCGATGGTCAGGTTATCGCGATGGATGGACACCCGCTGCGCGAGGCAGTGCCGTTTCCGGGCGCTGACACCCCGCTGACCCTGTCACCGGGCCAGCGCGCCGATATCGTGCTGCGGATTCCGGACGTCGCGGGGGCGCAAGTGATCGTGTTCACCGATGCGCCGGGTGGGCCGCGCGAGTTGGCGGTGTTGCACAGTGTGGGCGCCAGTCTGAACCGCGCTTTGGCCGATGCGCCGGTTCTGCCGCCAAATCCGGTGTCAGAGCCGGACCTAAGCGCGCCCCGCGTCGAAGAGTTCGTGTTTGGCTGGACGCCCGAGGGAACCGCGCCAAATGACGGGCTTTGCGGGTCGCTTGGTTATTCGTTCTGGTCGATCAACCGCACACCTTGGGCCGGGGATGCCGCGAATGCGACACCTGCGCTGGCCACATTTCAGCAAGGCGAAAGCGTGGTGCTGCGGTTGCGCAACGAAAGCCCCAATGACCATCCCATCCACCTACACGGCATGACGTTTCGCCCGCTGTCATCGAACAAACGGGTATTGCCGTCGAATTGGACAGACACCGTGTTGTTGCTGCGCGAAGAAACCGTCGAAATCGCGATGGTGATGGATAACCCCGGCGATTGGGCGTTTCACTGTCATGTGATCGAACACCAGAAAACCGGTTTGGCCGGGTTTATCCGGGTGATTGCCTAAGGGGATGTCGATGACGTCGGAAAGTTTTGAAATTTTCGCGTGGCAGGTGGGGGGTGGGACGCTCGCGTTGTCGCCAATGCCGAAAGGTGCGGGGTTGCAAACGCTGATGGTTTGGCGGCCTGATCTGGTACTGACAATGACGGAAGTGTCGGAATTGGCCTTGGCCGGGATTGGCGACTTAGGCACACGGTTAACAGCGCAGCGCATCGGTTGGCACCATCTACCGGTCCCCGATTTTGGGGTGCCAGTCGCGTTTGATTGGGGGGTGGTGCCTGCACACGTCCTGCCATTGCTGGCAACAGGTGGCAAAGTTCTTGTGCATTGCAAGGGGGGATGCGGTCGGTCGGGAATGATGGTTTTGCGCATGATGATCGCAGCAGGTGAAAGCCCGGATGGGGCGTTGAAACGGCTGCGCGATCTGCGGCCCTGTGCGGTGGAAACCGCAGCGCAATTGGCGTGGGCCACCCAAGACGGCAGGGTGGGTTAAAACCCACCCTACGGATCAGCGCGCCTCTTCGGCCAAGTCGGCAAGCATTTGCTGCACTTGGGGCATCATTTCGACCGTCAGCGCAACAATGGCGGCCTGTTGCGCCATGTCGGTGCGGTTGCGCAACCGGTAATTGGTTTGCACACGGCTCAGGTCGGTATCCACTTGAAGCGCGGCATAGGGATAGCCGTTGCGCACGTCCAAAAACACCGCTTGGACGATCCCCGTGACGTCAGTGTCTGGTGTTGCAATGGTTGTCCCCCTGATATCATCCAGCCCAAAGGGGCTGCGAACCCGTGCGCCACGTGCGCCCACCTTGTAAATCAGCACATAGTCCAGATGCTGGCGTGCCGCTGTCATCCGCACCAGTTGATTGACATCGGTGACATACTGCGGCCGGCCATTCAATTGGGTGGGCACGGGGACACTGCGCAAAAGGTCGGTGATTTGCGGGTTCACGGGGACGAACGTCCCGTATGTCCGGCCCGCAATGGCCTGTTCGAACAATGCTATTTCTGGGGCCGTGGGCAAGGTCAACCGGTCATTCACAATGCGTGCGACGCCGATTCTGGCCGGAAAGTGCAAATTAGGTTCCACCGACGCAATGGCGGCGATGGTCGGATCAATCTGCCCGCCAGCGGCGGCGACATAATCGCGACCAGATGTGGTTTGGACAGTTGCGTCGCAGCCTGCAACGGCCAGCGCAAGAACGAAGATAAAAGGGCGAAACATGGGTGGCTCCTATTAATGTGTAAATTGCACATATTTTGAATCTTGTTGCGCTGTCAATATAAAATGTGCAATATGCACATATGAATTTCGTTTTGAATAAATTGCTTTTCCCGATTGCGCGCCTGTGTGTTGCGCGCGGGCTGAGCTATGGGGCGGTGGCAGAACGCCTGAAGCTACAATTCGTGCGTGCCGCCGAGGCGGAAATCGCGGGCAAAGCGACGGACAGCCGGATCAGTGTGATGACTGGGCTGCAACGGCGCGATATTGTCCGGCTGCGCGCCGCACAGCAGGACATTCCGCCACCGATTAACAACTTGTCTCGGCTTGTCGCGCGGTGGGTCGCGCAGGGTGGCGCGCCATTGGATCGCAAGGCATTTGATACCCTAGCCCAAGACATCCGCCGCGACGTGCACCCCGCGACGATGCGGGCACAGTTGCAAGATGCCGGCACGGTGACGGTTGAAGGCGACATGGTGACACTGCAAGCCACGTCCTATCAGCCTTTGCCGGGGTCCGATGCGCAGATGGACTATCTGGCGCGTAACGGCGGTGATTTTCTAATGGCTGCAACTGAAAACCTGTTGCAAGACCCTGCACCCTTTTTCGAAAGAGCCGTGCATTACAACCAACTGTCGGAAGCGGCTGCGCAAACGCTAGAGACAGAGTATCGCGCGGCGCAGATGCATGTGTTAGAACAGATCAACACCCGCGCGGCAGCGTTGCAAGCCCGCGATCCGGGGCAGACCCGGTTTCGCGCAGGTGGATATTTTTACAAGGAAACAGGCCTATGATCCGCCGCATCTTTATCGTCATATGTCTGTTGGGATTGGTGGCCTGTACGACAGCGCCGATGCAGGACCAAGACGGCGGTATGGGCGGCACCGGAGCGCCCGCCACACTGATGGAACAGGTGGTTTAGCGCCCTTTGTTCTTGACTGTGCGATTGACGTGTTTTGCAAATTTTTTGGCTTTGTCACGCGCTTGGGCAATGGTTTCATTGGCGAGGGTGTTTTCGCGCTGCAGCTTTTTAAATCGTTTCAGGCGTTCGGGATCGATATCGCCCGTCTGAATCGCCGCCTGCACCGCACAGCCCGGTTCGCTTTCATGTGCGCAATCGCGAAACTTGCAGGATTCCACAAGCTCTGAGATTTCGGGGAACGTCGCGTTGATCCCAAAGGCCACCTGCGCCACACCAAGGCCACGCATCCCCGGCGTATCAACCAGCCACCCACCCATTGGCAGGGCATGAAGTGACCGCCCGGTTGTGGTGTGGCGTCCGCGTGCATCGTCTTCACGGATATCTTGGGTCAGGGCGTTACCGCCGGTCAGCGCATTGGCGACCGTGGTCTTGCCCACGCCTGATGATCCGGTCAGTGCCACGGTCTGCCCTTTGCCACACCATGGCCCAAGAATGGCCGCGACATCATCCGATTTTGCGTCAATCGCGATGACGTCCAGATTGCGCCCAAGCGCGCGCGCCTGATCGATATAGTCTTGTGGATTGTCGCATTGGTCCGCCTTGGTCATCAAAATGACCGGCGTGATCAGCGCGTCATGGGCCAATGACAGATACCGTTCTAACCGCGCCACGTTAAAGTCGTTGTTGCAGGATGTTGTGATAAACAAGGTATCCAGATTGGCGGCGATCAACTGTTTTTCACCCGTATGAAATTCTGTCCCGCGCGATAATTCCGTTTTGCGGTCAAGCACCCGGATCAGGCGGTGTTGTTCTGGCGCGGCCAGAACCCAATCGCCAACGGCCACCGCGGCGGTGGTCAGGCCGGGATCCAACGTAAGTTCAAGCGTGCCAATCTCGGAAAGACCCAACACCCGGTCGCGGTGCACCGTTGAAATGCGGGCAGGGGTGAACGTTTCCAGCTCTGATAGATCAAGCTGCGACATGAAAAAAGGCGACCAGCCAAGGGCGTCGCGTGTCAGATGTGTCAATAGAGTGTCCTCGTCAAAGGAAATACGTTGGCTGGTACGCGCAAGCTACCAGTTCGAGCCGGACGAGGGAACGAAATTCGATTCAGCGCACCCAAACCGGGAGGGAAATCAGCACAATCATCTTTGTCCTCCTTTTGCCTGTAACTTATGTCATTGATCACCGATGCGGGATGGCAATGTCAATAAGGCGATGGGTTTGCCACGCGACCGATCAAAAATTTGCACCTGTGCAGCAAACCTGCACTGCGCTAATATCGCTTTGCAACATGCGCGAGGGCAGGACACTGTATAAGATCGCAATATTTGTGACGCTTGGGATGCTGCCACTGTCTGCCGCGGCTTTCGATGTGACGGCTGACCGGATTTTGGGTGTTTATGGCAATTCGGAATACGGTGAAAACGATTGGAACGCTGACGGGTTTTCCGATCTGGCCGTGCTTGCGATTTCGAGCCAAGGCGACGCAGTGGACGTCTATCTTGCGACGTCAGACCCCGAAACAGGCCTGCTGGATGTCACTGATGTGGCCTACGGGATACTACCCTATGATCGGCGCGCGACCTATGGGATCGGCCCGGGCCACGAGGCTTACGAACCTGTTGTCAGCTATCAGACCGACAGCCTGCGCACACTTTACCTGAGCATCAACGCCCGGGGTACAGCGTCCGGCGTGCTAAGCGTGTCGACGTTTGCGCCTGCGGACGACGCCACCCGGTCCACGCAGGTTTGTGAATTTCTGTATGTTGACCTGTATGGTTCCGGCGTCGCGCCCCGCGCCATGGTTTTAGGGCCTGACGGGGTCAAAACCGAATATCCGTTGGACCAAGAACCGGTGTTGATGCAGTGGACTTGGCGCGATCTGCCCAATCCGTGTCTGCCATAATGTGGAAGCCGACGACCATGCGTTATTTTATGCTGCTCATGCTGCTTGCCTGTCCGGTTGCGATGGCCGCTGATGGTGATGATGCTGACCTTAGGTTTGATTTGACGCGTTTGGCGGCGGCGATCAGCGTTCTGGATCTGAATGGCGATACGGTGTTCGACAGGGTTTTATTGGTGCGCAACGAAGCAGGGGACGCCGTTGATCTGCTGGCGTTTATTTCAGACCCCGCGACAGGAGTATTGGCGGAGACAGAGGTCGTGCCAGCGATTTTACCTGCGGGTGCGATTGAAACACGCCAAGACTTGCAAACAATCGGATCGACGCAGGCATCCGAACCCGGACAGCCTGATGGAATTGTTTTTTGGGGAATGGATGGCGCATTTACTGCGGAACTTGTCATGCATCGCACCAAGACGGGTTGGGCGGTTGACCGGGCACGCTATGTGCGTCTTGATCTGATGGGCCGTGATGTTCCGGAATGCGCCGTGGCCTATAACGCTGCCGATGAAACATCCGTAAAACCCAGCCTTGTTCTGGGTCCATATCTATGGAGAGACCAATTGCCCGAAGATTGTCTGAAAGGCTGACCGGATAAAGACGCTGAAACGTCATACCGAACGGGGCACCAATACGCGTATGCGCAACGTGCAAAGGTGAGAGGCTGGACATCGACCCAAGTGGGGCTCGTTGTGGCTGCTTCCTTCCGGACCTGACCAGGTTGGCGAGGCACTTGCCCGCGCCAACCTCTCGGGGTTTCATATAGGGCCGGATTGCACGCGATGCAAGGCGTCAGAGCGCGAGACGGTAAAGATCGAACCCATCACCTGCAGGCCCGATATGCGTGACGCCTGCGGGCATGTATTTTTGGGCGGATGCACCGGATGCAAAGGTCGCATGGGTATTTGGCAGGGGCGTAAACTGCCAAGGTGATGCGCAGTCTATGGCCGCGATGGGATTGGACCGCAACGCCGTTGCCAGGATTTCGTGTATCTGTTGATTTGATGAATAAAGGATGGGTGTCGTTTTTGGGTGAACAAATCCGCCGCCGCCTTTTGCCCGATAATGATTGACGGCAAGGATAAAAATGTCGCTATCTTTCACTGCTGTGCCTTGATAGCGCAGATTGCGCACGCGGTGGTTTGCAGCGTCAATCAGCCCACCACGGACATCGAACCTTGGTGGCTGGCTCAGGTCAATTTCATAGGTGACACCAAAGATGGTATCGCAAAGATACCCGGGGCTGAGCGGATTGATCAAAGTTTGACCGTCTGCGCCAACGTTCAGGTGAATAAAATGGGCCGCCGATCGTTCGATCCAATCGCGTACCTGAGCGCCGGTTTGGCGGATGCCGCATAGGGTATCTGCAAACGGAAATATGGCTGCGGCGTCGCGTAGGGCGATGGGGCCGGGCGCGATGTTGATATAATGCCCTGGTCCGGCCCTGCCGCCGGTCATGTAACAGGTTGTGGCAGACAGAACGGGTAGGTCGGCGTGCACCGTATTTTTCAGCCGGTGCTGAATATATGCCCGCTGTGTGTCGGCCAGCAGGCACTGGCCAATGTCGGGAATCATTGGTGCAAAATAGCTATGGATCGGGACTTGGGTGGTCGTAATCGGTTGGCGGATATGGTTCAACGTCGCGATATGTGCTGCATCGACCTTTTGACGCACTGCGCGCGTTAGCACACTTTCCTTGATGACGCCCTGCTGACCGCACTCAAGCTGGCTGTGTGACGCGCCGATTTTCCACTGATCGTCAGACCAATGCAGGGTGACATCGATCCTGCCAAGGCGATGGCCGTGACACCCCGGCATCACAGCCGGCTTGCCATGCAGTTTGCCCGAACCTGTGTCGATCATATCAGTCGCGGGCCGGCGGCTGTCGGGAAAAAATTCGTGTGTATGTCCCGTCAGGACGACGTCAATTCCATCAATCGCCGCCAGCGGAAGCGCAACGTTTTCACCGTTGGGCCCCTGATCACCTAAGTCTATTCCTGAATGGCACAGGGCGACAATGATGTCGGCACCGGCCGCCTTGCACTGCGGAACGACATCTTTGGCACAGGTCAGAATGTCCTGGGTTTTGAGGGTTTCGCCAAAATCGTTCGGAACGTTGTCCGCTGTTTGCGGTGGCAAGAAGCCGACGACGCCAATTTTAATGGGGCGGGTGACACCGTCTGTACACAGAATATCGCGCGGCAAAATGGCAAAGGATTGCGCCAACGGCGGCTGCCCCGCCACGGCCGCGTTGGCGCAAACGACAGGGCAGCGCGCACCTGCCAACACGTCACGCAGAAACGGTAGGCCATAGTCGAATTCGTGATTTCCCAGCGCCAGCGCATCATAACCGAGCAAATTCATTGCTGCGATCATCGGATGTAAGTGGCCGTATTCCCATCCCGCCGCGATATAATCGGCCAACGGGTTGCCCTGCAAAAAGTCGCCGTTATCAAGTAAAATCGTGGTCACGTGCTGGTCGCCCTGCAGGTGTGCAATTTTGTCCGCCAGGCGGATTAAACCAGTGCGTTCATCGGCACGATCTGCAAAGTAATCGTAGTCTAATATCTGCATGTGCAGATCGGATGTTTCCAAAATACGCAACGCACCGGTCGCTGTATTGCTCGGCTCCTGAACGGTATCACTCGTTGGCGCATGAACTGTCATGGTGCAACTATAACTAGAAAATTAGCGAGCACCACACCCCGTGTGGATAAAAAATTGAACTTGCCCGTACGTCATGTCATTGCAGCGCAATGAGACATGCAGAAACAGTGACATTTGGTGGCTCCGGCCTTGATCGTGCTGCGCATTTGCGTGGTCAGTCAGAGGTGGTTGCAAAGAATCCAACAGCTTGTGCCATCTTGATGTGGCGTGGCAAACCCATGTGCGATGGCGACGCGTTGGTGCGCGTGCCACTGTTGCATCCGGTGATGCAAGACGCGGCGGCGGGATTGATTTTTCTAGGTCAAGATGACACCGGACCAATCTTTGCAGCCGATCTGTCGGGGTGGACGCCCACAGATTTTGACGCCACAACGATCGACACATTTCTGGACCCGTCCGAACAACACCACCCGGCGATGCCGCACACCGCAGTTTTCGCCGAATTGCGTGCGATCATGACCCGCATTAGCCCGCAAGACGCAGAGCTTGCGGCAACCGCGCGGGCAATCTTTGGCTGGCATCAATCACACCGATTTTGCGCGCGCTGCGGCGAAGAAAGCAAAATGACCCAGGCGGGCTGGCAACGTGATTGCGCGGCATGTGGGGGCCATCATTTCCCGCGGACCGATCCGGTCGTTATTATGCTGATCACCCATGAAAATGCCGTTCTTTTGGGGCGGTCGCCGGGTTGGCCCGAGGGCATGTATTCGTTGCTGGCCGGGTTTGTTGAACCGGGTGAAACGGTCGAGGCAGCCGTGCGGCGCGAAGTGCTGGAAGAGGCTGGAATTCATGTTGGCGATGTGCGCTATCTCGCCAGTCAGCCTTGGCCGTTCCCGTCGTCGTTAATGTTGGGGTGTGCAGGGGTTGCCACAACCACAAAGATAGAAATCGATCCATCGGAAATCGAAGATGCGCGCTGGGTATCCCGCGAAGAGCTGGCACAGGCCTTTTCTGGTCAGCATCCGGACATCCTACCGGCGCGCAAAGGTGCGATTGCACATTTTTTGTTGGAAAACTGGTTGGCGGATCGACTTGATTAACCAATACTCTTTTATGATGTTCCAAAAGGTCGGTCAGTATGAAGTTTAACTCGCGCGAAGATATCGAAGTGCCAATTGACGTTGTCTACAGCCAATTGAGCGATTTTGTAGCGTTTGAACGCCGTGCGCTGCGCCATGGCGTGCAAGTTACTTGGCAAAACGCGGACCCTTCCATGCCCGCGCAGGCTGGTACCAAATGGCAAATCAATTTAAAATTCCGTGGACGCAATCGGTCTCTGGTTGCCGAATTGGTCAGGCTTGATCCGCCGAATGGCTATCAGATCGAGGCGGCAAGCGATGGCATGAACATCACAACCGATGTCGAATTGATCGCGCTTTCGCGCACACGGACCCGCGTTATGGTCGGGATGGATTTGCGCGCCAGATCGTTGACTGCGCGGCTTGTCTTGCAGTCGATGAAGCTGGCCAAATCCAAGCTGGCGAAACGGTTTCGCGTACGGGTTCTGGAATTCACCGAAGATATCGAGGACGACTATCGCAAAAGGCGCTGACGCATTATTCGTGGCGCCGCGCAGCTGCGGGGTAAACGCCCATGACATGTAATTTGTCGGTGAAATAGTCGAGCTCTTCCATCGCGCGCTTTACATTGCTGTCGTCGGGGTGCCCTTCGATTTCGGCGTAGAACTGGGTTGCGGTAAATGTGCCCCCCACCATGTAGCTTTCCAGCTTTGTCATGTTGATTCCATTTGTCGCGAATCCCCCCATTGCCTTGTAAAGGGCCGCAGGAATGTTGCGCACGCGAAAGACAAAACTGGTCATCATGCCAAATTCGCCGCGTTTGCGGTAGTCGGGGTCGCGGGCCATCACCAGAAAACGGGTGGTGTTGCGGTCGTGGTCTTCGATATGGCGGGCAAGCACCTGAAGGCCATAAATATCGGCAGCAAGTTCGGACGCCAGCGCACCAACGGTCAAATCGTTACCTTCGGCGACCTCGCGCGCGGCGCGGGCGTTATCGGTGCTGGTGTGGCCGATAATGCCGTGACTGCGCAGGAAACCCGCACATTGCGGCAGGATAACGGGGTGCCCAAATGCCGTCTTAACATGCTGTAATTGTGCGTCTTTTTTCGCCAAAAGGTTGACGTGAACACGGACATAGGTTTCGTCAACGATATGTAAACCGCTTTCGGGTAACAGTGAATGCACATCGGCAACCCGACCATATGTCGAATTTTCGACAGCAATCATGCCAAGGTCGGCGTCACCTTTGCGCACCGCCTCGATGGCATCTTCAAAGGTGGGACACGGAAGGGGTTCATAATCCGGGCGCGCTGTCGCGCAGGCCTCGTGACCATAGGCACCAAGCTCTCCTTGGAACGCGATTTTCTGCGACATATCCGGCCCTCCTGCGCAACACCCGTCAAAAATGGGCGATTGGTCGCGGCAGTATACCTTGCAACCACCTAGGGGAAGCGGATAGATACCTTCAAAAATGTGAACTGAATGGAACGCGACATGTTCGACACAATGACTTTGACAAAAGTAGTAGGCGGCCTTTGCGGTACGTTGCTGGTATTTCTTCTGGGCTCTTGGGTTGCAGATACCATTTATGCGACCGGAGGCGGGCATGGCGACCATGCACAGGCGTATGTGATCGAGGTTGCAGATGCTGGTGGCGATGCCCCTGTTGACGAGGGTCCGTCGTTTGATGAAATTTACGCAACCGCGAGCGCCGCTGACGGCGAAGGCGTGTTCCGCAACTGCCGGTCTTGCCACTCGCTTGCGCCTGGCGAAAACGCCACTGGACCCGCGCTGTATGGCGTTGTGGGGCGCGCAGTTGATGCTGTACCGGGCTATGGGTATTCCGGCGCACTCGAAGCCGTGGTCGATGTCTGGACACCAGAGAATCTGAACCACTTCCTGGAAAATCCAAAAGGCTTCGCGCCGGGTACCGCAATGGGGTACAACGGCCTGCGCAAAATCGAAGACCGCGCCAACCTGATCGCGTATCTGGATAGCCTTGACAACTAAAGCGCGAGTTGACGCGCAACATATGAAGGCCGTCCTGCCAGGGCGGCCTTTTTGTTGTGCAAATGCCGGTGAACACAGCGTGATCACGCATTCTCAACTTGAATGTCATGTGGTCCGTCACGTAGCTTTGCAGGCAACCGTTTAGTCCCCTTGGAGAGAATGATGCAAAATCGCCCCAATGCCTGTGCCATCGCCCGACATCGTGAAACTGATGGTCTCACGTTGTCGCATTGGATTTTGGGGTCGTTTGTCGCGATGGCTGCGTTGACCACCGCGCAAAGCCTGCACGCCGAAAGCCATGCCGCGGTCATCGAAAGCCACGGTTTCAATGAATATGGCGACCTGAAATACGGGCCCGATTTTGCACATCTGGATTACGTCAACCCTGATGCACCGCTGGGCGGAGAGATCAGCATTTCCGCGAGCGGCACCTTTGACAGCATGAACCCATTCGCGACCCTTAGCGGGACACCGGGTATGATGTCATCGATCATGTATGACCGCATTATGACTCCGACCGATGATGAGGTCGGGTCAGAATATTGCGCACTGTGTACCACGATTGAATACCCCGAAGATCAAGCATGGGTCATCATCAACCTGCGCGACGATGTGCGATTTTCAGATGGTACGCCGATGACGGCCGCAGACGTGATTTTCACCCATGAACTGCTGCTGACCCAAGCCACACCATCCTATCGCACAGGCCTTGCACAATTGGTCGCCAGCGCCGAGATTTTGGACGACTACCGGGTCAAATACACATTTAATCCCGAATCGGACGTGCGCGGGCGTGTCGCGCAAATCGTCAGCCAGATCGTGATGTCAAAAGCATGGTTTGAAAAAACAGGCGCGCGTCTGGACGAGGCGAGCATGGAAACGTCACCGGGGACTGGCGAGTACATGGTTGGATCGATCGACCCCGGTCGTCAGATTATCTATACCCGCAACCCCGACTATTGGGGCCAAGACGTCCCGATCAATGTCGGACGCGGCAATTACGATAGTATCCGTATCGAATATTTCGCCGATACCTCTGCGGCGTTTCAGGCGTTTCAGGCGGGTGAATTCACATTCCGTCGGGAAAATAGTTCGTTGAACTGGGCCACATCCTATGAATTCCCAGCGATTGAAAAAGGCTGGGTTGTGCGCGACGAATTGGCCGATGGCACGCTGCCTGCTGCGACCGGGTTTGTTTTCAACCTGCGTCAGGAAAAATTCCAGAACCGCAACCTGCGTCGGGCGCTGGGCATGATGTTCAACTTCACGTGGACGAATGAAAACCTGCAATATGGCCTGTTCCAGCAGCGTGAAGGTTTTTGGGAAAATGATCGCCTTAAGGCCGTAGGCCTACCCGAAGGCCGCGAATTGGAAATGCTGGAAACCGTGCGTGCATTTTTGCCGCCCGAGGTTTTTGCCGAGGACGCGACCCTGCCACACCAAAGCGGGGATCGTCCGCTGGATCGCAACAACCTGCGGCAGGCGCTGACTTTGATGGAATCGGCTGGCTACACCAGCGGCACTGACGGGTTGCTACGCGATGCCAATGGCAACACGCTTGATATCGAATTTCTGGAAACCCGCCAAAGTTTTGACCGCATCATCAACCCCTACATTGAAAATCTCAAACGCCTTGGCGTGAATATCACCTATACCCGCGTTGATCCGTCCGAGTATCAGGCCCGCACGCAGGAAAACGACTTTGACATGATGTTTGGCGTCTATTCGACAGGGCTGGTCGAAGGCAGCGGGCTGACCCAGCGCTTTGGGTGTGAAGATAAAGATGATGTCTTTAACCCGGCGGGCTACTGTTCCGAAGCCGTCGATAAATTGGCTGAATTCGTCACCGGCGCCGCAGACTATGAAGAAATGGCCGCGGCGGTGCGCGCCATCGACCGGGTCATGCGCTATGACTATTACATCGTGCCGGTTTGGTACCTGGGCAAAAATTGGGTCGCTTACTACGACATGTATGATCATCCGGCGAACCTGCCTGAATTCGGGTTGGGGTATTTGGATTACTGGTGGTTTGATCAGGGCAAAGCTGATGCGCTGACCGCCGCTGGCGCGTTTCAGTAGACCGGTATGGGTGCTTATATCCTTCGACGGCTTTTGCTGGTGATCCCGACCCTGCTTGGGATCATGATTGTCAATTTCAGCCTTGTGCAATTTGTCCCCGGCGGCCCGATTGAACAAATCTTGGCGCGGCTGGAAGGCGGCGGTGACGTGTTCGAAAGCATTTCGGGTGGTGGATCTGATGCCGATATGGGTAGCCAGGGCGACAGCGAATATATCGGTGGGCGCGGCCTGCCGCCCGCGTTTATCAAACAGCTGGAACAGGAATTCGGGTTCGATAAGCCGCCGCTGGAACGCTTCCTGAACATGATGTGGAACTACATGCGTTTTGACTTCGGAGAGAGCTATTTCCGATCCATCAGCGTTGTTGATCTGGTGATCGAAAAGCTGCCGGTGTCGATCACCTTGGGCCTTTGGTCAACGTTGATCGCCTATTTCGTATCGATCCCGCTGGGCATAAAAAAGGCGATCCGCGATGGGTCACGGTTTGATACATGGACATCGGGCGCGATCATCATCGGCTATGCGATTCCCGGATTTTTGTTCGCTGTTTTGCTGATCGTTTTGTTCGCGGGCGGTTCGTATTGGCGGATTTTTCCGCTGCGTGGTCTGACATCTTCCGACTTTGATCAACTTAGCCTGATCGGCAAGGTTCTTGATTACCTTTGGCACATCGCCTTGCCCGTGCTGGCATCGACAATCGCGTCCTTTGCGACCCTGACATTGTTGACCAAAAACAGCTTCCTTGACGAGATCAAAAAGCAATACGTGATCACCGCCAAAGCCAAGGGGTTGTCAGAAAGCCGGGTGCTGTATGGCCATGTGTTTCGCAACGCCATGCTGATCGTGATCTCGGGCTTTCCGGCGCTGTTTATTGGGGTGTTCTTTGGCAGCTCGCTGATCATCGAAACGCTGTTCTCGCTGGATGGTCTTGGGCGGCTTGGGTTCGAGGCGGTGGTCGCGCGCGACTATCCGGTTGTGTTTGGCACACTGTTCACCTTTTCCCTTGTCGGACTTGTTGTGGGGATCATTACCGATTTGACCTATGTGTTTATTGATCCGCGGATCAGTTTCGAGGCCCGCGAATGATCGGTCTGTCCCCGTTAAACCAACGCCGGGTGCGTAATTTCAAACGCAACCGTCGTGCGCTTTGGTCGCTGCGCGTGTTTCTTGTGCTGTTTGGTCTGTCGCTGTTTGCAGAATTTTTGGCCAATGATAAGCCGATCATGGTCAGCTATCGCGGTGAAATCCGGATGCCGATCTTTTCCTTCTATTCCGAACAGGACTTTGGCGGCGATTTCCCGACAGAGGCTGCCTATCAGGACACCGAGGTCAACTGCCTGATTGTCACCGGGGGCCTGGACGCCTGTTTCGACGACCCGGACGCCATCAGTGCTGCGGTCAAAGCGGGCGACGTGCCAGACGGCGATTTCCAACAGGGGTGGGTGCTTTGGCCGCCGATCCCTTATTCGTACAAGACGATTGTGGACGTGCAGGGGGTGGCGCCCGCGCCGCCATCGGCGGATAACTGGCTGGGCACCGACGACACCAAACGCGACGTGACCGCGCGGGTCATCTACGGGTTCAGATTGTCGGTGATTTTTGCGCTGACCGTGACGGCGGCCGCATCTGCGCTGGGTATTCTGGCGGGGGCCGTGCAGGGTTATTTCGGCGGATGGGTCGATCTGGTGTTTCAGCGGGTGCTGGAAATCTGGACCAGCACACCATCGATTTACGTCATCATCATTTTGTTCGCCATCTTGGGCCGTAGCTATTGGTTATTGGTGTTTTTGACGGTGCTGTTTGGCTGGCCTGCCCTGGTGGGCGTGGTGCGCGCCGAATTTTTGCGCGCGCGAAATCTGGAATACGTTCGCGCGGCGCGGGCCTTGGGCGTTGGTGACTGGACAATTATGTTCCGTCACATGTTGCCCAATGCCATGGTCGCCACGGTGACGATGCTGCCGTTTTTGGTGACCGGGGCGATTGGTACTTTGGCAACGCTTGACTATCTTGGCTATGGCTTGCCATCCAACGCGCCGTCACTGGGCGAATTGACCCTGCAAGCCAAACAAAACCTGCAGGCCCCATGGCTTGGCTTCACCGCCTTCTTTACCTTTGCGATCATGCTGTCGCTGCTGGTCTTTATTTTCGAAGGTATCCGCGACGCCTTTGATCCGCGTAAAACCTTTGTGGCGGACGGCAAGGTTGATGTGGGCATCCTGTCGGATGGCCCAGCGAAAGATACCACCCTATGAATACCGTTCTAGATGTGCGCGATCTGCGCGTTGGTTTCCGCCAAGACGGCGCCGTGACCCATGCCGTGCGCGGCGTGTCGTTTCAGGTCAACAAGGGCGAAACCGTGGCGCTGGTGGGTGAATCCGGGTCCGGTAAATCGGTCACTGCGCTTTCAACCGTGCAGCTTTTGGACGAAAGCGCGGTAATGTCCGGTTCAATCACCTATCAAGGGACCGAAATGGTTGGCGCCGATGAACGCACGCTGCGCCGTGTGCGTGGCAACGACATCAGCTTTATCTTCCAAGAGCCGATGACATCGCTCAACCCGCTGCACACATTGGAAAAACAGCTCGCCGAAAGCATTGAACTGCACCAAGGCATCCGTGGTCCACAGGTGCGCGCGCGTGTTCTTGAACTATTGGAACGTGTTGGCATTCGCGATGCCGAAAGCCGGCTGTCTGCCTATCCGCACCAATTGTCCGGCGGCCAACGGCAACGGGTCATGATCGCAATGGCGCTGGCCAACGGTCCCGATCTGCTGATCGCGGACGAACCGACCACCGCACTGGATGTGACCATTCAGGCGCAAGTCCTATCGTTGCTGGCGACGTTGAAAGCCGACGCAGGCCTGTCGATGCTGTTCATCACCCATGACCTGACCATCGTGCGCAAGATCGCTGACCGGGTCTGCGTGATGAAAGACGGCGAAATCGTCGAAACCGGGCCCACCGCCGAAATTTTCGGAAACCCGCAGCACCCCTATACGCAAAAATTGCTGGCCGCCGAATCGACTGGCTTGCCGGTGCCCGTGCCCGCCGATGCGCCTGTCGTGCTACGCACAGAAAACGCGCGGATCTGGTTCCCTATCCATGCGGGCCTGATGCGCCGCACTGTTGGCCACGTGAAGGCGGTGAATGCCGCCAGCCTGACGGTGCGTGCCGGTGAAACATTGGGCGTCGTTGGCGAAAGCGGATCAGGCAAAACGACATTGGCGCTTGCCGTGATGCGTCTGATCCGGTCGGAAGGGCGGATCGCGTTCCAAGGCACAGATATTCAGCACCTGACCCAGCGCCAAATGCGGCCTTTGCGTAGCGACATGCAGATCGTGTTCCAAGACCCGTATGGGTCGCTGAGCCCGCGCATGACGGTGGCTGAAATCATCGCCGAAGGTTTGGGTGTGCACGGTGTGGAACCCGGGCGCGACCGGCGCAGCATGGTGGCTGAGATCATGGGCGAGGTCGGGTTGGATCACGTCATGATGGACCGCTACCCGCACGAATTTTCTGGCGGCCAACGGCAGCGGATCGCCATCGCGCGTGCGATGATCCTGCGGCCCAAACTGCTGATCCTTGATGAACCAACAAGCGCGCTTGATATGACCGTGCAGGGTCAGATCGTGCAGCTTTTGCGCGATTTGCAGCAGAAATACCAACTCGCTTACTTGTTCATCAGCCATGACCTGAAGGTCGTGCGCGCGCTTTCTCACAAGGTGATGGTGATGAAACAAGGCGACGTGGTCGAAGCCGGCGAAGCCAGCACAATCTTTGACGCGCCCCAGACTGCGTACACGCGGGCGCTGATGGCCGCGGCGTTTGACGGGGACGTGGTTTAAGGGGCTACGCTGTGGAATGCCTGCGTTGGGGGGGGCATGGCGACGTACAGCGCGCAAGCGTTCATTGCTTCACTTACGGGCCGTTCAGGCAAACGGTTTGTCCGAAATTTCTGGGATCACATCCAACAGCTTTGTGAGGGGGTAGGCGCATTTTTGAACGGCATCCGTTCCCGTGTATGCTGTGAAAGAATCAAGAAACGGTCGTCAAAAATTTTGCGAACTGCGATGCGACCTCGCGGCATTCATGCGGCCCCCGGTCAACACGCTTCAGGTTTATCTTGGTACGGCTGACCTATCAGTCACCCGTAATCTGGTTCACCACCCTCAGGTCGCGCGCGTCTTTCTTATTCCGCGCCGATCATGAAACATGTTGTTCCACGGGCTTGCAGGCGGCGGCAGGCAAGGTCGGCGCCTTCGCGGGTCAGGCCCATAAAGTTGGCATCAAATCCACCAGACCGCTGTACAACGCGGCGCAATGATCCATCCAACGTGCTCATTTCGTTCAATGCGACCTGTAGCAACACGCGTTCGGCGTCATAGCGGCTGTTGTAGCGGCCCACGTTCACGCCCCAGTGACGCCCACCCGATGTGGAAATGCGGGTCACGACCTCGGGACCATCATCGACGATGGTTTCAGGCGCTGCGGCGGCGACAGCGATCGTTGCGGTGGCTTCAGCGGGCGCCGAAACAAGGTTGGCAGGGCGCATCTGTGGTACAAGAACCGGTTCCGTGCTGGCCAACAGTGGTGCTATTGTTGTCTCGGCAGCGGCGATCTGGACCTCTGGTTCTGGTTCTGGTTCTGGTTCTGCTTCCGCGACGGGTGCAGGGTCGGGCTCTGCCAATGCCTCGGCCAATGCGGCGTCAATTACGCCAGCCAGAACACTGTCAATCAGGGCCGCGTCGGTGACCGCGGGCGCCTCGACTGCGGCGACAAGCATTTCAGGCTCTTGTGCGGCCTCGGGAACTGGTGCCACAGGCACAGGTCGTGACACCGGACGCAAACTACGGCTGACCAGTCCCGACGTGCGGGTCGCAGACCGCGACTGGCTGGCAGGTGCGCTGGTCAGCATCGCCGCGGGCGGATTTGGTCTGCGAATCGTGGCCTGCGATGGCGCGCGGCCAAAGCCCATATCCATGAGTTCGGTAACACGCGCATTCCGTGCGGCGGTCGATGTGCCGCCAAAGACGGTGACAATAATCCGTTCCTGACCGCGTTGCGCCGACGCCACAAGGTTAAAACCCGCCGCATTGGTATAGCCGGTTTTGATCCCATCGCCGCCTTCATAGCTGTCCAGCCAGCGGCGGTTGGTGTGACGCACCGTGGCGATGCCTGCGTCAGCAGTCCGCCGCGAAAACAGGTTATAATATTGTGGGAAATCATAGATGATGTGCCGCCCAAGGATGGTCATGTCACGTGCTGTGGACATGTGCCCGGATTGGGTCAGACCGTGGGCGTTCAGGAATGTTGTGTTGCGCATCCCCATGGCGGCTGCTGTCCGGTTCATGCGTGTGGCAAACGCTTCTTCGGACCCAGATATCGCCTCGCCGACGGCGGTCGCTGCGTCATTCGCTGATTTGACGGCTGCCGCGCGCAAAAGATAGCGCAGGCGGATCGTCTGCCCTGCCTGAAGGCCCAGACGCGATGGCGGCTCGTTGGCGGCCTTGCTGCTGATCCGTACTTCAGTATCAAGCGTGATTTCACCACGCTCCAGTGCCTGAAACGCGATATAAAGCGTCATCATTTTCGTGAGCGACGCCGGATGCAGCCGCGTGTCCGCGTTGGTGGACTGTAAAACCTCACCGGTGCGTGCGTCCATCACCAGCGCCGCATAAGGCGCTGCCGCCGCGCTGATCGGCGCGAGCAGTGATACGATCACGAATGCGAATAGATATAGCCCGCGAAGGGCTAGCTGTCCCGTACGACTTGCCACGTCGTTTGCCTCTTTTTTTACTGCCTCTGGACCCGGATTTTTCCGGTGCCCTTATTGTTATTCAGAAAGGCTAACATAAGATGTTGTTTCAGAAAATACCCTAAATTCAAAGACTTTTCCGGTGATCATGACATGGTAAATCGCACATTTAGTGGTGCTGACCAGGTGGCCCGCTACATGGCCGATTTGTGTATGTCGGGGTTGCAAACGGGGGGCTTTTCACTTTGGCATGCTGTCCTATATATAAAGCCTAGCAAAAAAGGCGATTTCACATTGGCTGACTTCACGATGATGGCAGATAAGAAAGACGGCGGTGACGACACCGACTTTGGAGTCGTGGTCGAGACAAAACCGAAGACAAAACGCCCCCCGATGTATAAGGTCATGATCCTGAACGACGATTTCACGCCGATGGAATTTGTCGTGCATGTTCTGGAACGGTTTTTTGGGCTGTCGCACGCCCAAGCTTTCGAGATTATGCTGACGGTTCACAAAAAAGGTGTTGCCGTCGTTGGCGTCTTTAGCCATGAGATCGCTGAAACCAAGGTCGCGCAGGTGATGGATTTCGCACAGCGTCACCAACACCCGTTGCAATGTACGATGGAGAAAGAATAGCGCCCCCCGCTATTCGCACCAAATATGTCACAGTCACGCCTCAGCACCGCCCTCGATGACGGCCTTCTTGCCTTGCCCGATGGGCTGATTGCCATTATGCGCCCCGACGCCACATATGATGTTGCCGGCTTGCCCCGCGACCGCGTTCAGATCGTGCACGGATTTTATCCTGATTACGCTGCGTGGGAAAACGCGGGCTATGCCGTGTCCCAAACACTGGGCAAAGTTGCTGTTGCGATCGTGGTGGTTCCCCGCGCCAAGGCATTAGCGCGCGCCATGGTCGCAGAGGCCTGCGCCAATGCGGATCTGGTGATCGTCGATGGACAGAAAACCGATGGCGTTGATAGTATTTTCAAAGATTGCCGCAAGCGGCTTGGTCATCTGGGTTCGATCACGAAGGCGCACGGGCGCATCTTTTGGTTCGCGGCCAGCGATGTGTTCGCTGATTGGGCCGCGCCACCGTTAACCCAAGGGCCTCATGGCTATTACACGGCCGCTGGCGTGTTTTCAGACGGCGCGATTGATGCGGGGTCTGCGCTGCTGGTTGCGGCATTGCCGCCAAAACTGCCTGCGCGTATTGCCGATTTGGGGGCAGGGTGGGGTTACCTTGCCGAAGCCATTTTGCAGCGTGACGGTGTGCAATCTGTCGACCTGATCGAAGCCGAGGCCCTGTCAGTGGCCTGCGCAAAACGCAATGTGACCGATCCGCGCGCGAAAATTCACTGGGCGGATGCGACACAGTTTCAACCCGCGATGCGCTATGACGCTGTCATCATGAACCCGCCGTTTCACACAGGGCGCGCCAGTGACCCAAGTTTAGGGCGTGTCTTTATTCAATCTGCAGCGCGGATGTTGGCGCCGCATGGCAAGCTTTGGATGGTTGCGAACCGCCATTTGCCCTATGAAACGGTGTTGTCCGAATGTTTCCGTAATGTCGACATGATTGGCGGAAATGGTGCGTTTAAAATTTTTCACGCCAATCGGCCGCAGCGCTAGCCCGGCCACAGGAGAACCGCGATGTCCTTTTCGATTTCTGGCAAGACCGCCATTGTGACTGGCGCCGCAAATGGTGTTGGCCTTGCGATTGGCCGCCACTTTGCCCAGCAGGGCGCCAACGTCGTGTTCGCGGATATGGACGAACAAGCCTTGTATGCGGAAATGGGCGAAGCGCACGAAAAACAAGAAAACATTCGCGTGTTTTCCGGCGATTTGCGCAAGAAATTGACAATCACAAATCTGCTGTCCACCACGATTGACGCCTTTGATCGTGTGGATATTCTGGTCAACGCCTCGCGCCAGATATTGAAAACGGCCCCGCTCGACCCGGATGACAATAGCCTCGAAGAATTGTTGCAGCAAAACACATTGACCGCTTTCCGGGTCAGTCAGGCCGTCGCGCGCAAGATGATCAAACAAGCAAACGCGGAAAACGTTCAGCAGACTGGTACAATCATCAACATCAGTTCGATTGCAGCACGCCGCACGCACCCTGATTTGCTGGCCTATTCGGTCAGTTCGGCGGCGCTGGATCAGTTGACCCGGTCGATGGCCGTGGCCTTGGCCACCAGCGGCATCCGGGTCAACGCCGTGTCATTTGGCAGCGTGATGAGCGCGAGCCTGAAGGGATCATTGCAAGACAGCGATGAAGACCGTGACGACATTGTCGAAAACACACCCTTGCACCGGATCGCCAGCGCGTCAGAAGTGTCCGATGCCGTTCAGTATCTGGCGTCGGATGCCGCCAGCTTTGTGACTGGGCAGGTGATCACAGTTGATGGCGGCCGCACATTGCTGGACCCGGCAGGCGTGTCCTGCCACTGATTATTCCGGGTGGATCGCAATACATTGTGCGATCATCTGGTCCGATGTGGCCTGTGCCTGTGCAAAACGTTGTTCAAGTTGGGCAAGTTTGATTTTTTCGGCAGCGACGTCAATGCTGACGGGGACGGTGGTCGTATAGGTTTCGGTTTCATTGCAGGGATAACTGAACGTCGAACCGTCCGCATTTTCACCGCGACAATTGCGCACAAGTGTGCGCACATCTTGCCGCTCTTCAATCGCATAGCCGCGTGCAATATTGCCGCGGGCTTCGTTAATCAGGCTACCCAACACGCGGGTTTCGCGGTTGGCACCGCTGATGCACTGCTCGCGTGGGGTGGCGCAGGCGGTAAGCGCAAGAAGTGGAAGAATAAAAAGGGCAGGGCGCATAGCGGTCTCCGGGTTGATCTGGATCATCGTAGGTTCATTGATATCCTGCAAAGAAACAAACATAGACTGATATACAATAGCAGAGCGTAAAGAGACCGTCATGACAAATGAATTAGCAGCACAAAAAAGCACAGCCGCGGCATGGTTCCGCACCCTGCGTGACGAGATCGTCGCGGCATTTGAAGCTGTAGAAGACCGCCAGAAATCTGACGCGCCCGCTGGCCGATTCGACGTAACCGAGACCCAGCGCGCATCAGACGACGGGTTGGATGCGGGGGGCGGGTTGATGTCGGTGATGCGCGGGGGGCGCGTTTTCGAAAAGGTGGGGGTGAATGTCTCGACGGTTTACGGCCAACTGGGCGAGGCCGCACAAAAAGCGATGGCGGCGCGCGGCGTTCCGGGCATGGATCAAGATCCACGGTTCTGGGCCTCGGGCATTTCGTTGGTCGCACATATGCAAAACCCGCATACGCCGGCGGTCCATATGAACACGCGAATGTTCTGGACGCCCCATGCATGGTGGTTTGGTGGTGGATCAGACCTGAACCCTTGCATCGAATATGCTGATGACACCGCACATTTTCACAGCGTGCAAAAAATGCATCTTGATCCGCATGGCACTGACCACTACCCGCGCCTCAAGGCTTGGGCGGATGAATATTTCTACGTCCCGCACCGCAACCGCGCCCGTGGCGTTGGCGGTATTTTTATGGATGACTACTGCACGGGCGATTGGGACGCTGATTTTGCACTGACCCAAGACATCGGACGCGCGTTTTTGCCGGCCTACGTGCCCTTGGTTGATAAACGGCGCGATAGCATGTGGACCGATGCCGACAAAGAGACGCAGCTGATCCACCGTGGGCTTTATGCCGAATATAACCTTGTTTATGACCGGGGCACCAAGTTCGGTCTTGCCACCGGCCATGACGCAAACGCGGTGCTGATGAGCCTGCCTCCGATGGCCAAATGGGTCTAACGGGAATCGACCCGGCGGCATTGCTGGCCTTTGCGGGTACGTCGATGCTGATCGAACTGACTCCGGGACCGAATATGGTTTATCTGGCGGTGGTTGCGGCGACCCAAGGGCGCAGGCTTGGCTATGCGGCTGTTGCTGGCGTGGCATTGGGTCTGGCGCTGATCGGCATTGCTGCGGCGCTGGGGCTTGCGGCAGTGATCAACGCGTCGCCCGTTCTTTATCAGGCGCTGCGCATTGGTGGTGTGATCTATATGCTGTGGTTGGCATGGGATGGCTGGCGCGGCGCGGATGAACCCGTCGGAAAGGTCGCAAGCGGCTTTTCTGCCGGGGTGTATTTCCGGCGCGGATTGGTGACAAATCTGTTAAACCCCAAAGCGGCGGTGTTTTACATCGCGATCCTGCCCAGCTTTGTGACGCCGGAGGCACCGGTGATGCCGCAAACGCTTGCGCTTTCGGCTGTTTTTGTGGTGGTCGCGACAGCGATTCACGCAGGGATTGTTGCGCTGGCAGGAACCGCCCAAGCGCTGCTGCAAGACGAACGACGCAGCCGGATTGCGCGGCGCGCACTGGCGCTGGCGCTTGTTATGGTTGCGCTGTGGTTTGGGTGGTCGACGGCGCTTCCGGTCGAATAAACTTTGCACCGCCGCCCATGCGACTTGTGGTTTCAGGTTGGGTGGGTTGCGGGGTATCGCCGTTTGCAACCTGACGCAGCATCATCCCGGCAAGTTCGGGTGAAATTTCGCCTTCGCTGGCATCGCTGAGCATCTTTGCAGCACGCTCTGGCGCGAAATGCACCATTGCGCGGGCCACGCGCATCGCGGTCAGGCCCGCGGGACGTTCTACCCCAATCGGCGCAGACAGTGCAGACCGCTCGACGGGCGTCGCGGGCACCAGCCAAAGCCAGGCAATGATCATCAACAGCAGCCCCAGCCATGCCGCACGCAAGCTGTGGAACACCACCCGCAGTGTCAGAGGCAGGCGCAGCCTAGCCACCGCGAACCGTGTCGATCATCAGTTGCACATTTGCCGGGTCCGCGTCAGGCGTAATGCCGTGCCCTAGGTTGAAGATATGCGGCCCTTTGCCAAACGCATCACAGATGGCGCGTGTTTCATCAACCAAGGCCTGACCGCCAGTCACCATATGGGACGATTTCAGATTTCCCTGCACGCAGCCGTCAGTTTGCACGTGCGCGGCGGCCCATGTGGCTTCGACCCCGTCATCCAGCGCGATGCAATCCGCGCCGGTGGCTGCATGCATCCCGGCATAGCGGTGGCCTGCACCGCGCGGAAACGCGATGACCGGGATGCCGGGGTGCTTTTCTTTCAGCGCCGCCGTGATCCGCTGCATTGGCCGCACCGAAAAATGGGTGAAATCGTCGCCTTCTAGCGATCCCGCCCAACTATCGAACAGTTTGACAACTTCGGCACCGGCATCGATCTGTTTCGACAGATAAGAAATTGTGCCTTCGGTGATCCGGTCGATGATACCTTCGAACACCGGGCGGTTTTCGGCCTTTAACGCATGTGCCGGTCCTTGGTCGGGCGTGCCTTGTCCGGCGATCATATAGGTGGCCACCGTCCATGGCGCCCCGGCGAAACCAATCAATGTGGTTTCTTTGGGCAGCTCTTGCGAGAGGATCTTCACCGTCTCGTAGACGGGGTTCAGCGTGTCATGAATCGCGTCAACGGGTTTAAGCTGCGCCAGCTCATCGGCGGTGGTGATGGTCGACAGGCGTGGACCTTCGCCAGTGACAAACCACAGGTCCGCACCCAAAGCCTGCGGGAGCAGCAAGATATCGGCGAACAGGATTGCCGCGTCAAACCCATAGCGCCGGATCGGTTGCAAAGTGACCTCGGCGGCCAGTTCGGGGTTATAGCACAGCGACAAAAAGTCGCCCGCTTGGGCGCGCGTCGCCTTGTATTCGGGCAGGTACCGCCCGGCTTGCCGCATCATCCAGATCGGTGGTGTCGCCAAAGTTTCGCCCGCCAGGGCCCGAAGGATGGTTTTTTGCTGCGTCATAGGGTCGTCCTTTTGATTGCAATGGTGGTCCCAATTGCATGGCTTGTTGTCAAGCGAGATCGGGGCGGATAACAAACGCTCATGACATTTCAAATGCCCTCCCCCGCTCAAACCTTTAAAATCGGAACCCGTGGTTCGCCACTTGCGCTTGCACAAGCGCATGAAACCCGCGACCGGCTGGCGGCGGCGTTTGATCTGCCTCAGGATGCCTTTGAGATTTGCGTGATCAAGGTGACCGGCGATCAAATCCTAGACAAACCCCTGCGCGAGATCGACGGCAAGGGGTTGTTTACCCGCGAGATCGAAGAGGCGTTGCTGGACGGCGGTATCGACATCGCGGTGCATTCGACCAAAGACATGCCGTTCGCCCAGCCGGGTGGACTGGTGATGGATACGTTTTTGCCGCGCGAAGACGTGCGCGATGCGTTTGTATCAATCAAATACCAAAGCCTCGATGACCTTCCCGATGGCGCGGTTGTTGGCACGTCTTCAACCCGACGCCGCGCGCAGCTTGCCGCGCGCTTCCCAAAGCTCAAAGTTGTTGAATTTCGCGGCAACGTTCAAACCCGCCTGAAAAAGCTGGCTGACGGCGTGGCCGATGCGACATTCCTTGCCACCGCTGGCTTGCGCCGTCTGGGCATGGACGACGTGCCATACACCCCGATTTCACCCGATGACATGCTGCCCGCCGTGGCGCAGGGCGCGATTGGCATTGAACGTCGCAATGATGATGCGCGGGCGCAGGCGATGCTTGCGGCGATTCACGATGTGCCAACTGGCCTGCGTATCGCGGCGGAACGTGCATTTTTGGGCCGCCTTGATGGATCGTGCGAAACGCCGATTGGTGCCTTGGCTGAAATTGACGGTGATCAGCTGCGCCTGCGCGGTGAAATCCTGCGCGAAGACGGGTCCAGCGTCCTGACAGATGACGTTACAGGCCCTGTGGCCAGCGGCCCCGACATGGGCAGCGCGATGGCGTTGCGGTTGCTGTCACGCGCGGGGCCCGACTTTTTTAATCGCTAGCTGTTGCGACGGTCGATCCAAAGCAGGCTTACGGCCCCCGACACGATCACCACCGCGCCCATGAACGCCACAATGTGATAGCCACCCAACCACGTGCCTATCGCAAAGATCACTGCGGCTAATCCTTCGGACACCAGCCGTTGCAGCGTGACCAACGACGCACCTGCCCCCGCGCGCGCGCCCAAAAGATCCTGCAAATATGTGATGCTAAGGCCGTACAGCAGCCCGCCGCCCACGGCCGCAGGCACGATCAGCAACCAGACCGCGCCATATGGCGCAAGCACCGGCAATAGCCCCAAGAACACAGCATAAAACACCGCGCCGATGGCAATAATATGCAGCCGACGGACGTAGCGCAGCAAGGGACTGACCGCGAACATCACTGCGACCTCTAGCGCGACAAAGCTGCCGAAAAACAGGCCAACGTCACCAGCACCGCGCCCGTTTGCTGCATCAAACACCAGCGCCAGCAGAACTCCCATCAGGGTCGATCCGGCATGGATCGCGCCCATCCAAAACAGCCGCCACACGATGTTGGACGCCAATACCTCTTGGACGGATTGCATAAATGTCAGGGTGGATTTTTCTTCGCCCCAAGGCGCATCAGCGTCGGCGGGCCATGCAAAATAGATCAGCGCGGACATGACCAACATGACCACCAAAACCGCGGGGTACAGCGTGACAAGCGGGACACCCGCATCAAACGCCCACCCCCACAGCGGCAGGACCATAATAAAAGGCACCGCAAACAGTGCCCGGATCGTCGCGGTCAGCGCGTCGCGGGTATCCGCAGGAAGATGCGTTGTATAAAGACGCATGACCGCAAACAGTTGCCCGAAAATGGTCCCACCCAGCGGAAAGATCAAAGTATGCGCGATCAAAAACGCAGACGTACTGCCCCAAAGCCAAACCAGCAACAGCGCCGCACAGGACGCCCCCATCGCGATCAACGCAAACAGGCGGCGCAACGGGTGCCGGTCTGTCAGAATACCAATGCCCACTGACGTGACGACAGAGACCAACAGCGTCGCCGTCATTTGTAGCGCGAACATCGGGTCGCTAAGGCCGAAGATGGTGATGCCCAGCAGTGACACATATGGCGCAAATGACGCGGCAAAAACACCGAACAGCAGTGCAAGAACGCTGATCAGCCGTAGCGTGCGATCATGCCAAAGCTGCATCATGCGCGGGGGATCACCTTGCCGGGATTCAGTATTCCTTTGGGGTCGAGTGCGGCCTTGATTGCGCGCATCGTATCCAGCGCGACCGGGTCTTTGCGGCGGCGCATGGTTTCCAGTTTGGAAATGCCCACGCCATGTTCGGCGCTAAACGATCCACCCAATTCCTGGACCACGTCTTCGACCGCTTCGACCATGGCGTCCTTTAGGGCCGGGTCGTTGCGGCTGGGGAATGTGGTGTGGTGGATGTTGCCATCGCCAAGGTGGGACACGATGACTTCGAAACAATCGGGGTCAAGCGCCTTGAGGCGCGGGGTGATCGCGGCCTCGAACGCGCTGACCTTGTCCAATGGAACGGCGACATCGGTATTCACGATGACCTCGCCGTGCACCATAACTTCGCCAGCGTCTTCACGACGGCGCCACATTTCGGCGCGCTGCGCGTCGTTTTGGGCGATAACGGCATCCAACAGGCGGCCATCCTCTAGCATTGCACCCAGCGTATCTTCCAACTGGGCGACAACCGGGATTTGCCCGTCTGGGCCGGGGATTGCATCGCGCGCAGCCGTCGCGCCAACTTCGATCAAAATATTGACGTCATAGCTGGTTTCAAACGGAGGCTTCGATCCGCTGATAATCGACAAATGGCGATCGATATAGTTACGCGGCATATATTCAAATGCTTCAACTGCACCGCCGGTACTGTCTTGCATCGTGTGCAACAGCGATAACGCGTCGTCTAATGACGGGACCGCGATCATGGCGGTGGCATAAGCGCCGGGTTTGGGTTTCAACTTCATCACGGCGGCGGTGATAATGCCCAGCGTACCTTCCGCGCCGATCATCAGGTGGCGCAGGTTCAGGCCGGAATTGTCTTTGTGCAGCGCGCTCATTAAATTCATGATGCGGCCATCGGCCATCACCACCTCTAGCCCCAGACATAAATCACGGGTGTTGCCGTAACGCACGACATTTGACCCGCCCGCATTTGTCGACAACACGCCGCCAATCATCGCGGACCCGCGCGCACCAAAGGTAAGTGGAAAGATCAGATCATGCGCATCAGCGGCTTTATGCAGATTTGACAGGATGACACCTGCACCCACCGTTGCCGTACGTCCCGCAGTGTCGATATCGTAAATGGTATTCAGCCGGTCCACCGACAACACCAAGGCGTCGGTCGCCAACGTTCCCCCGGTCAAACCCGTGTGGCCCGACACCGGAACGATGGGTGTGCCCGTCGCATAAGCGATTTTCATAATTTCGGCGATTTCGGCAGTTGATCCCGGGCGCAGCACAGCAAGCGGGGTGCCTTTGTATTGGCTGGTCCAGTCGGTGGCATAAGGGGCAGCATCGCGCCCCACCAGAATACGATCCGCACCAATAATCGCGGCAATATCGTCCAACATGCTCATTTTATATCCCCTGCATCAACTTGCAGAATTGCTAACGCTAATCGCAGAGCGGCGAAAGGTCTGGGGCTATAAAACTGTTGGGGTTGCCACCGGATTACCGTTGATGCCCCGTTTGATTGGTGGGGGCGATGTGTCTTACCATATTCAGCAATACGCAAAGACTGATCGTCACAGCGAGCGCGAGCCAGCCGTTTGTCACCAGTATCTTGAACAACACTAGCACCAGCGCCAAGCCCGACGCGATGCGCACGAAAACGAATAGCACGAGCCAAATGCCAAGAAACATCAGAGACCAGAGGTATACCATATCGAAAAATGAACCAAATCCCGTTGGTTCCAGCAGGACAGTCAGCGCCTCTGCGGGCCGTGAAGGCAAGTCATAGATACCTATCAAGCTGATCGCAAAAAGAACGAGCCCTGCGAATGAGCACGCAACATATGACATGTACCTCAATGGAATGGGAATACTCCTGAAATCTAATGGCCGAATTCAGCCTAGAGTTTAAACAATATCATAAGCGGAAAAATGCCCGTGATAACCCCTAAACAAGAAATACATTTAAAAATATAGTGTTAGCAACTGTTGTGGTCTGTATTGTTAACACTTTCGACACCAAAAGGTTCCATGGTTGTTCCGCGCCATGCATGGATTTTTTCCCGCCATGAGTGCGCCGCGAAGCCACCAAAGGGCGTGCCTTGCTTGCCAAAAATAACGCCCACCAACAACGCGACAACGAGTAAAACATCAAGCATTCTATTCCTAACCCAAACATAGGCCAATTTGCGGCCTGTCACATTTACAACTTTTCGGAGAGCTGTTTCTCAAATTATTCGCGCTGTGCATAGCTGTTCTTTAGTACAGTCAGATAAAAAGCACGGCGGCTTTGTGTAGCTGATTGATACAATGGGGTTTAATCCGGCAACGCGCCCGCGGGCGATCATGCAGCACAAAAAGGCGTTAAGGGGAATGTGGTGGTGGCGTGGGGGAGACTTGAACTCCCGACCTATCGATTATGAGTCGATCGCTCTAACCAACTGAGCTACCGCGCCTAACCACGAACGTCCGATTAAGCAAAGGTGCGGGGGGTGTCAAACCGATTCTGTGCCCAAAGGGGGGTTTTAACCAATCCATTTTTTGGTTTCGTAAATCGGGCGTGACATTCCGGCATGTTTTCCGCAAAAATCATCCCAACGAAAAGGGACTGATATGACCGGATTTCTTACGACGCATGTGCTCGACACGGCCAGCGGTTTGCCTGCTGCGGGTATGACTGTTGACCTTTACCGGCTGGTTGGCGCGCGGCGCGACCATCTGGTGACAATGGTCACCAACGCTGACGGCCGCACCGACAGCCCCATTCTACCGGCCGATGCCTTTGCCACCGGTAAGTATGAACTGGTGTTTCAGGCAGGTGCCTATTTCAACAGGACCGAAGATATCAGCTTTTTGGATGATATCCCGATCCGGTTCGGTATAAATGATCCGGCATCGCACTATCATGTGCCACTGCTTGTCTCGCCGTTCAGTTTCGCGACCTACCGCGGCAGTTAGCGGTGGAACGTCCAGCGTGATGTCTGTGCATATGGCGCGTCAGGCGTGACGGTGATGGATGGGAAACCGCTGTGGTTGGGCGCATCGGGCCAGCACTGTGGCTCGATCGCAAGCCCCTTGTAGGCCGTGCGCCCGTCATAGACCTGAATGCCGGGTTCTGTGGTGGCAATCGTCATCGACACGCCTGTTGCCCCTGTCAGCGTCAGCACGTCGCGCAGTGCCACGCGGGTGTCTGACAGACAAAAGTTGTGATCCAAAGCCGGCGCGCCCGGCGCAAATTGGCGGCCAGCGCGGAAATCCATATCGGTGCCGGCAACATCCAGAACATCGCCGGTGGGCGACGTGGCGTCGTTGATCGGCAAATATCTGTCGGCTGCGATCTTCAAGGTGTGCCCGTCCCAGCTTTCGGTCCCGTCCATGTTCCAGTAGCTGTGATTGGCAAAGTTCATCAGCGTTTTGGTGTCGGTGGTTCCGGTGACCGTCAGGGTCAAACTGGCGGGGGCGGTGACGGTGAAGGTGGCCGTAACCTTGCGCGCCCCCGGCAGGCCGCAATCACCATCCGCCAGATCAAGCGCGAGTGTGACGCTGCTGTCGGTCTGTGTGACAACCTGCCAGACCCGTGTGTGGGTGCCATCGCTGCCCGAATGCAGGTGGCTTTGACCATTCTCGTTGCGCTCTAATTCGTACATCATCCCGTCCAGACGCACGCGCGCGTTGCTGATCCGGTTGGCGATGGGACCAACGATTGCGCCATAATACCCCATCTGTGCTTCGTAGTCAGACAGGTCTTGTGACCCTTCGGTCAGCCCGTAGCCGATACCATTCAGCCGGACGTCTTGCAAAATCGCCCCACGTGTAAGGATGCTGACGGTCAAATCGCCCGCGCCAATAGTGACCTTTTCAATATTGTCGCCGTTCTTTGTTGTGCCGAAGGCTGTCATAGCGTGATCCTGATGTCTGTCCGCTGGCGCGGATATTTTGAGTATTTCGGACAAAGCGAGGGTTAGATGATCACCCGGTGTTCTGCCTGCCCCGTGATATCGGTGGCGACCTGAAAGGTGCGCCCGTTACTGTCATTTTCAGGCAATCCTGTTGCGGCGGAGGTGCAGAACAGTGTTGTGCGATCCGGACCACCAAATGCGGGGCAGGTGGTTTGGGGGGCGGGGAATTCATATGCCTTGATGAAGTCGCCTGCTGGCGTATAACCCGCCACGCGCCCTTGGCCCCATTGCGCATTCCAGAAATTGCCGTGAATATCGACGATTGCGCCATCCGGGTGGTCGCCGGATTTCGCCATGTCGATGTAGACCTCTGGTGTTCCTGACGGCCAGCCGTGGTCATCCAAGTAAACGCGCATGATCAAGGCCTTGGGCGTATCTGTGAAGTATGCAGTTTTGCCGTCCGGCGCAAAGCAGATCGCGTTGCTGATCGTGATTGGCGCGAACAATTGGCGCAGCTCGCCTTTGTAATAGCGGTAAATCGCGCCTGCGTCCTTTTCGGCATTGATACCCATTGTCCCGATCCAGAACCCGCCTTGCGGATCGGCGCGTCCGTCATTTGAACGGGTGACGTTATTGTCAGCATCGAGCGCGCAGATTTCGCTGTGATCGCTAGTGGCAATGTCAAACCGGTGCAGTGCCTTCGCAGAGGCGACGATCAATGTATCCTGATCGACCCAGCCTGCCGCGCTGACGTAGGTGTCAAACTGCCAGTGACGCCCTTTTGTGTGCAAGCGGTGTCCAAGAATATCAAACCAAAACAGCTGGTTGCGTGTCGGGTGCCAAAGCGGGCCTTCGCCTAATTGGCAGGGGGTGGCATCAAAGATCATGTTTGGCCTCTTCAAACGCCGCAACAATATCGCGGGCGCGGGTACTGATGTCGGCGATGCGCATGCCGGGCGTATAAAGCGCGGACCCGATCCCAAACCCATCCGCAGAGGCGTCCAGCCACAGTTTGAAATTCTCAACCCCCGCGCCCCCCACAGCATAGACCTGTGTGCCTTGGGGCAGAACGGCGCGGATGGCTTTGATGCCTGCGGGACCAATCAAGTTGGCCGGAAAAATCTTGAGCCCATCGGCACCGGCCTTCAGGGCGGCGAAACATTCGGTTGGCGTCATCACACCCGGCCAGCTTTGCATCCCGGCCGTTTTGGTGGCGACAATCACCCGTTGGTCGCAATTGGGTGACACGATCAACTGACCGCCCGCATGTTTGACGCGGCCCACATCATCGGGGGTCAGCACGGTGCCCGCGCCAATCAGCGCGTCCTTGTCATGCGCGTCAGCCATCGCTTTGATGCTGTCGAAAGGGTCGGGCGAATTGAGCGGCACTTCGATCTGGGTGATGCCCGCATCAATCAGCGCGGCCGCTGCGGCCGCCGCGTCGGCAGGGGTGATCCCGCGCAAAATAGCGATCAGAGGACGGTGCATGAGGATTATCCTTTAAGTTTGCGATACGCGGCGGTGAGGCCGGTAAGGGTGATGGCGCTGCCGTTGACCTGTGTGGCGGGTGCGGATTGCGCAGCCAGCGCATCGACGTAAAGCTTTGACAACCCGCCTGCGCCGATCACCGCGATCTGCTGCCCCAGCCAGTATGCTTTGGTTGCGGCCAGTTCGGCGCCGATCAGCAGCCCGGACAGGCGCGCCCGCGCGGCCGCAGGGGGCAGCCCGTTCAACAGCCCCTCTGCTCGCAGCGAAAACAGCCGTGACGCCAGTTTTTCGGGGCGCGATAAGCCATCGGATACAGCGGCATGAAACGCGTCACCATCCCACCCGTCCCCTGCCACCGAATGGCGCAGCACGGTGTGTTTGGCGATCGTGTCGAACAGTTCGCCCGTCATACAGGTTTGGAAACTGACAATTTCATCGGCGCTGACATGGACCCATTTGGTATGGGTGCCGGGCAGGCAGATCACACCGTCCCAGTTTTTGTTCTGTGCGAGAAACCCGGCGATCTGCGTTTCCTCGCCGCGCATGACATCGGCAGGTTGGGCTTGGCTGATACCGGGAATGATATGTACCGTCAGGTCCGGGTTTTGGACGCTGGGGCGCACGAAACCGTCGGGCATAGCGGGGCAGGGGACGGTGGCATAGGGGGCCTCGATCCAGCCTTGGCGCGCGCCGACCATCCCGCAGGCGACAATCGTGGTGGGGCCGTGGATCCAGTTACCGATTACGTCCATCAATGCCGGCTCGAATGTGTCGGGGGTCAGTTTGCCCATGCCTTGATCCGACCCGGCTTCGGCCAAGACGGTCCCGGACGCAGACATCGCCCAAGCCCGCATATTGCTGGTGCCCCAATCGACGGCAACCCAGTCTGCTTTGATTGTTTTTGTCATCCGGTTGCCACCACACCTGCATCAATGATCATCGTTTGCGCTGTCATCATCGCCGACGCAGATGACGCGAGAAACAGCGTGCCGCCAACCATGTCTTGCGGTTGAATAAAGTCTTTCAGGCATTGTTTTTCGCGAAAGGCGGCCTTGGCTTCGGGGGTTGCCCATAGCGTTTCCTGTTTTTGTGTGAACACCCAACCGGGCGCGATGCAGTTCACCCGAATACCTTGCGGCCCCCACGCCCGAGCCAGAGAATGGGTCATGCCCATGATCCCCGCGTTGGCGGTCGTATAAGGGACCAAATCAGCCGATCCGATCATATAGGAAATCGAGGTGTAGTTGATCATAGACCCTTTGGGGGCCATCAAACCGGCTGCTTTTTGGCAGGCAAAGAAATAGGCCTTCAGGTTGATGGCCTGCATGTCGTCCCAAATCCCCGGGGTGACATCGGCGGGTTCATAGCGCTGGTCGTTCGCGGCGTTGTTGACGACCGCCTTGAACGGGCCATGAGCTGCGGCCGCTCGGTCCATCGCGGCGTGCAGTGCGTCCGTGTCGGTCACATCGCAGGGAATAAACAACGGGCGATTGCCGTAAGCCACTTCCATCGCGTCTACAAATGCAGAGGCGTCAGAGCGGCCGACAAAGGCGACCTTTGCGCCTTGCGCCAAAAAACCTTCGGTCAGGGCGGCGCCAATGCCATTGCCGCCGCCGGTAATAAACACCGAGGCATCGTTCAGGTCGTGATAGGTTGCGATCAATTTCCCCCCTTGGCCGCCTATATATCAGGTAGCCATCGCCGGACTTTATAGCGGCACGACGATTGATAAATCACCACGTCCGAAGAATAAAGCGCGACTTGCTGCGGATTTACCGCTTGCCGTAGTAAAACCCGACCACATGTTCAGCCTGCGCAAAGAAAAGCCAGCGCAGGGTCAGAACGCCTGCAATATGGCAGATCACGGCAAGCAGGGCCGTGATGTGTGTGATCCCCACCAGCAGCAGTGCGATGGGCGCCGCAAACCCCAGTAATAGCGCAATGATGCGCAGATTGCGCGCATGTTTGCGACCGACCACATGGATGAATTCGCGCATCAGATAATTGGTGCCGGTATGGGGCGGCTCAAACGCGCGGACCTTGCCGATATGTCCCAATCCGGTGGCGCTGGCCATGTCTGTGCCAGATCGTGTCAACCGGGTGTCGCCGGTGATCCATGCCACGACCTGCACCGCCCCAGCGACCATCAGCATCACCCATGCGATGGTCACCTTGCCTGCAAGCAGCGCGCCGCCGCCAAGCGCAAGCGCAAGGAAAAGCGCGGGCGTGGTCCAATGCCGCCAGCGCGGAACCGTCTTAAGCTGGGCATAGATCATCGATGTCGTGAAAACGGTTGCCAGCGATCCAACCGCGCCCAGCCAGCCAAGCGGCCACCACGACGTTTTCAAAAATACCAATCCCGCCCCGTAGGCTGCCATAATCAACAGGGTTGCCACGGCGGCGATGCCTTCGCGGCTGAGCCAACTGGTTTTCCATTGGCTGAACGCCTTGATGGCGCGTTCCGGCCGCCCAAGATGAAAGGTCGACGCCAAAAGCCCGCCAACCGCCGCCAGATAGGCGATCGCAAAAAAGACAAACCCGACCCAACCCATAGGCGGGGTCGGGTCCACGCCCAGCCAGAATAGCAGCCCAAAACCAAGACCTGAAAACGTGGTGAAAAAAATGACTGACGGCGCTGGATGCATTAGCGGGCACCCCCGGGTAGCGCCGAAAGCGCCCTGTCCAGCCATGCGACAAAGCCATTGCCATCTTGGGCGATGGGGTCAAGAAACGGCGCCAGAATGTCGATGTCGGGCGCTGCGTCTTTGGGGCGCGGGGGCAGGTATTTGTTCACGGGCTTGGCCCCTTGTTCGGGCATCAAATCAAATCCGCCCCGGTCCGCGACCAATTGGCTGACTGCACTGTCAGGATCACCCAGATCACCAAAATGGCGCGCACCCGAAGGGCAGGTCCGCACGCAGGCCGGTTGTCGGTCTTCCTCGGGGAGGTTTTCGTTATAAATGCGGTCCACGCACAGCGTGCATTTCTTCATCACGCCCGCCGCCGCGTCCAATTCGCGCGCACCATAAGGGCAGGCCCACGCACACAGGCTGCACCCGATGCAGTCTGCTTCGTTCACCAAAACAATCCCGTCCTCGACCCGCTTATAGCTTGCGCCGGTGGGGCAGACGGTCACGCAGGGCGCGTCGTCGCAATGCAGGCAGGATTTGGGGAAATGGATCAGTTGCGCCGCGCCGTCTTCGGGCTGCACTTCGTAGGAATGGACCCGGTTGAGGAATGTACCGGACGGATCGCCGCCATAAGCGTCCTGATCAGACAACGGTGCGCCGTAGTTTTCGGTGTTCCAACCCTTGCAGGAAATCACGCAGGCATGGCAGCCGACGCATGTGTCCAAATCAATCACAAGACCCAGTTTTTTGACGGTGCTTTCGGGTAATTGGGTCATTGGCCGACCTTCCAATGCAGTGTTTTCGGCGCGGGTGGAACCGGGGACTTTATCGCGGGCATCACAGGCTGCGCCTCGTTCGGGACTCCGGATTTTTCGATCTTCACCCGCAGGTCAAACCACGCGGCCTGTCCGGTGATCGGGTCGGAATTGGCCCAGCGCAGCCCGTCGCCTTTGGGCGGCAGCAATTCGTGGATCAGATGATTAAGCAAGAAACCCTTGGTGGCTTCGGGCGCGTCATTGTCCAGCGCCCATGCGCCCTTGCGTTTGCCAATCGCGTTCCACGTCCAGACGGTATTTTCATTCAGTGATGCCTGATGCGCGACAGGCACAGTGATCGACCCGTGGCCGGATGTCACGCGCGCCCAATCACCGTCTTGAAATCCGTATGCATTCCAGATTTTTGTGGGCACATACAGCGGGTTATGGCCGTGGATCTGCCGCAGCCACGCGTTCTGGCCACCCCATGAATGGTAGATTGCCATCGGACGCTGGGTCAGCGCGTGGATCGGATATTCGACCGGATCGCTATAGCCATCCTCTAACGGTGGGTACCAGATCGGCAGCGGGTCCATGGTTAGCTTGATCTGCCCGCGCAGATGATCTGGTGGCTGTCGGATACCTTTGCCTTCGGCGGCGATTTGAAACTTGCGCATCGGTTCAACATACAGCTGAAAGATATAGGGTTGCACCACATCATAGCAGCCGATGTCCACAGCCCAATTTTGGTAGTCCATGCTAAAAGGTTTATAATAGGCGGCGTTTTCCGGCACGTGACTGACCCAGAAACCGCCATTGTCGATATAGTTCTGGATCTGGTCAGGATTGACACCGCCGCGCCCATCCCCGCCCGCGCGAAATCCCGCCAGCGGGCCAATGCCGGGGCGGCGGATATGGTTGGTGATGTAGTCGGCGTAGTCGTTGTATTTTGCGCTGCCGTCCGCGTTCACAAATCCGGGCAGGTTCAACCGCGCGCCCAGATCACACAGCACCGATTGAAATCCGCGCACATTGCGATCCGGTTCGACCACGGGCCAGCGGATCGCGTCGGCAATGCCGTCGGCCTCACAAATCGGGCGGTCAAGGATGCTGATGCAGTCGTGGCGTTCCAGATAGGTAGTGTCGGGCAGGATGAGGTCGGCATAGGCCACCATTTCGGACGAATAGGCATCGGAATAAATGATATGCGGGATGACATAGTCGCCGTTGTCATCGGTATCGGTCAGCATGGTGTGCACGCCGCCGACGTTCATCGACGAATTCCACGCCATATTCGCCATATACATGAACAGCGTGTCGATCTTGTACGGGTCTCCGGCGTGGGCGTTGGAAATCACCATGTGCATCAACCCGTGCGCCGACATCGGGTTTTCCCAACTAAAGGCTTTGTCGATCCGCACCGGGTTATTCGCGCTGTCGATACACAGATCCTCTGGCCCCTGCACATAACCCAGATGCGGACCATCAAGCGGCTGTCCGGGCGTAACCTTGCAATGCGGTTTCGGGTGGGCTGTCGCGGGTTTGGGGTAGGGCGGTTTGAACCGCATGCCGCCCGGCGTTTCAACCGTGCCAAGAATGATTTGCAATACATGCAGCGCACGGCAGGTCTGGAACCCGTTCGAATGCGCACTGATGCCGCGCATGGCGTGGAAACTGACGGGCCGCCCGATCATTTTGGTGTGTTTTACGCCGCGAAAATCGGTCCATGCGCGGTCCAGACTAATCGCCTCGTCAAAGGCGACGCGCGCCAGTTCGGCGGCAATCGCGCGGATACGGGTCGCAGAGATACCGCAGCGGGCTTCGACCGCTTCGGGCGCGTAAGACGGATCAAGATAACGGTCCGCCATCAGGTGAAACACCGGGCGGTGGGTGACCCCCTTGGCGCGGTGCGTGGCGGACAAATCAGGTTCGACACCTTGGCCGTTCCATGGGGCCAGCTTGCCTGTGCGCCGGTCGATCACCTGCGGTTGGCCGTCATTGTCGCGCAAAAACAGCCCGTATTGGTCGGATTTCGGGTCTTGGTTGACCAAAACAGATGCATTTGTGAAACGCGCCAGATAGTCCAGATCGACCTTTCCGGCCTTCATCAGACAGTGGACCAGCGCAAGAATGAACAGCCCGTCGGTCCCCGGCGTAATCCCCACCCAATCGTCCGCCACCGCGTTATAGCCGGTGCGGATCGGGTTCACGCCGATGATGCGCGCGCCCCGCGCTTTGATTTTGCCAATGCCCATTTTGATAGGGTTGCTGTCATGGTCTTCGGCGACACCAAACAGCATGAACAGCTTGGTGTGGTCCCAATCCGGCTGGCCAAATTCCCAAAATGCGCCGCCCATGGTGTAAATGCCCGCAGCGGCCATATTCACGGAACAAAACCCGCCGTGGGCCGCGTAGTTCGGGGTGCCGTACCCTTGGGCCCAAAAGCTGGTAAAGCTTTGCGACTGATCGCGCCCTGTGAAAAACGCCAGCTTTTCCGGCGCGATATCGCGGATCGGCTTTAGCCAGCCGACCGCCATATCAAGCGCCTCTTCCCAGCTGATTTCGACGAATTCACCGGACCCGCGCGGCCCGACCCGTTTGAGCGGCGCGCGCAACCGCGATGGCGCGTTGTGTTGCATAATACCGGCTGACCCTTTGGCGCATAGCACGCCCTTGTTCACCGGATGATCCTTGTTGCCCTCGATATAGGCGACCTTGCCACCCTTCATGTGTACATTGATTCCGCAGCGGCAGGCGCACATATAGCAGGTCGTTTTGCGTACCTCGTCCGACACATGCGGCGATGTATCAACTGTGGGTTGATCCTTGGGCATCGGTCCTTATTTCCCCATCAACGCCCGCGCGTCGCGGGCGATTTGTTTTTCTTCGTCAGCGGCGATGACATGCACGGGCAGGTCGCCAAAGCAGGCCAGATGCGCCATGATTTTATTCCGCACAGGGGCCGCATTTTCACCAATCCCGCCGGTAAAGGCGACAGCGTCAACACCGCCCATCGCCACGATGGCCGAACCCGCCTGCCGTGCAGCCCAGTAACAAAAGTGATCCACCGCAAACGTTGCGGCATCATCATCGCGCGCCAGCAGGTTTTTCATGTTGTTATCACCGGCCAGACCTTTCAGCCCGCTTTCTTTGTTCAATAGCTGGTCCGCACCCTCCAGCCCCTGATCCGCCGCGATCCGCAGCACCGCCGCCCCGTCGATGTCGCCACAGCGGGTGCCCATGACCAAACCGGACATCGGGGAGTATCCCATCGAACTGGCGATGGATTTCCCGTCCTTGATCGCGCACAGGCTTGCGCCATTACCAAGGTGCAGCGCCAAAAGCCGTGCGGGCAGGGCGGCACCAAATTCTGTGACCATGTTGGCATAAGATGACCCGTGAAAGCCATAGCGTTGGATGCCTTGCGCGAATTGCGCGTCGGGAATGGCATAGCGCACGGCGACGTCTGGGTTGGTGGCGTGAAATGCCGTATCGAAACTGACAAATTGCGGGATATGCGGGTGGCTTTTGGCTAAGGCCGTGATGCCCCGCAAGTTGACAGGATTGTGCAGCGGAGCCAGCGGAATGCACGCACGAACGGCGGCGATCACCTCGGATGTGACACGCGCCGGGGCTACAAAATATGTGCCGCCATGTACAACGCGGTGTGCAAAAGCTGTAATATCCGTGTTTTTATGACCCGCGCGATCCAGCGCCGCAAGCATTTCTATCAACGCGGTCGCGTGATCCGGACAGGCAACTGGCGCTTTTTGTCCATCCAGTGTCAGGATGCTTTTTGCGCCAATGTTTTCTATCTTACCCGTAGCAATCCGGGTCAGGCCATCTTTGAACAAGCTGACCTTGAGCGATGATGACCCTGCGTTGACTACCAAAATCATCGGGCTGCCGCCACAATAGCCCCCAGCGCCGCCGAACAAATGCGCGCGGGCGCCTGCTGGCTGCGCGAGGTCAGCAGGACCGGCACCTTCAGGCCCATCAGCAGCCCGCCCGCGCAGCATCCCATGCCCAACACCATCAGTTTAAACAGCGCATTACCCGATGTGATGTTGGGGACCAGCATGATGTCGGCATCACCCGCCACATCCGACGCGTAATTCTTGGCTTCGGCAGCGGCTTTGCTGAAAATAAGGTCAAGCGCCATCGGACCTTGGACCGTCGCCTGTGGCAGGGCGTCCTTGGCCCATGCCGCGATCGCGGCGGCCTCCATGGTGTTGGGAATCGACGGAATCGGGTCTTCTGTCGGCGATAAAATTCCCGCCTTTGGATGGGGGTTGCCCAAAAGTTGGGCAAGCCATACGGCATGTGACAGGCACGCTTTGCGTGTGTCCAGATCGGGGTCCACGTTCAGGGCGGCATCGGTCAGAAATAGCGGGCGCTCTGATCCTTCGCGTGTGATGTGGAAAACATGGCCACAGCGTGTGCCTTTTTCACGCAAGCCCGCCGCCGAGGGAAGCAACCCTTTCAGAAACGTCGATGTATGCACTTGGCCTTTCATGATGCTGTCCACCGCACCGTCACGCGCCAACGCTGCAGCGCGCGGCGCCGCCTCGGCGTGGGGTGCGTGTTCAATACGGTACGGGCGAATATCCCACCCGATCTGATCGGCGGTTTGACGGATTTTGTCGGTGTCACCGATCAAAACAGGGTCGGCAAGCCCAAGGTCTGTCGCCTCGCGGATGCCTTGTAGCGGATTGACAGAACCCGCGTTAACCAACGCAACCTTGGGTGCGGGCAAGGCTTGCGCGCGCGCCAGCAACCCCGCAGGGCAAGGTGCTGCGTGAGCGGCAAGAAAAGGGAAGGGGTGTGTCATGGGAAGGCGGCCTTTCATGTCATCCATGCCCGAAGTAGGCCCATTGCCGACAAGATCAGCAAGAGAAAAACAGCAAATTTCCGAAAGCTTTGCGGCGATGCCGCCAGAAAATGGCGTCCACCCAGCCAGACGCCGATACCCAAAATAGGAAATGCCATCGCGGCGGCTATGGCTGTATCAGACGTGACCAACCCGCCGTGCCACATCCACGGCAGTGTGATCAGGTCCAGCCCGGTCAGGAACACGATCATGGTCGCGCGAAACTGCGGCGGCGCGATAGGTTGCGCCGACAAGAACGCGGCAACAGGCAACCCGCCCACCCCCGCCGCGTTGCACATGCCCGACAAAACCCCGACGCAGGTATGACCAAATGCCGTCAGCGATTTTTTGAACTGCCATCCCGTCAGCAAGGCAACCGACATCACCAGGATGACCGCAGAAATGGTCAGCCGCACAGGCGTTTCCCCTGCCGTGACGATCAGCCCGACCGCGAAGGGGCCTTTTCATGGCGTCACGGCGCAAAGGTTCACCCAACCGTTGGTTCAAGGGGACCGCGATCACCGTGGTGGTGTGCGTCATCTGATTATGCATCGCGTTCCTTAGCGGGGATGTGACTGCGTTCATTGTCTTGGCCTGCACATCATTCAGGCCACACGCCCGCGCAATCCCGGCACAGCCATCATGCGCAGGGCCCAAAACGCGATGCCTGCGGTCGGGGAAATATCTGAAACCGGCATCATGGCCGATCCGATCATGCTAAAATCATGTTTGATGCCGCGCATTTGCCGGGTTTTGACAATCGCTTCTTGCGCGGGCATTTTCATGAAAAATAGTCCTTTGATGGCTGGATCGATCAAAAACGGGCGCAGCGGGATCCAGTTTACTAGCATGACATTACGAACGGGACAGGTCGAGATACAGGGCCAGTTTGATGCGCTGTTTACGGCCAAGAAACGCCATTTATCGCGTAGTGCAAAGCCTGCCTAAAAGGATGTCACAGCGCGCCCGATCAGTGCCATGCCCGGTGCGATTTGTGAGGCGCTAATCGACGAATAAGCCAAGCGCAGGAAGTTTTTTGGTGGGCTTTGCGCCGCAAAGAACGGGGCGCCCGGCTCGATCAGGACACCGTCCGCCCTTAGCTGATGTGCAAGAATGGTTGTGTCGATGCGTTCGGGCGCACGCAGCCAAACCGATGATCCGCCGTAGGTGCCATGCCCCGCAACGGTCAACCCGCAGTCGATCAACGCCGCGTCCAGTATCTGTCGGCGTTCATGGTATGCCTTGGCCATACGACGGATCAGCGCGTCATAATGGCCCAGCGACAGGTAGTAACTGACCGTGCGTTGAATGTGACCGGGCGGGTGGCGCAGGACGGTGGCGCGCAGGGCGCGTGCTTCACGAATAAATGGCGCTGGGCCGACCAGATACCCCAACCGCAAGCCCGGGAATAATGATTTGGAAAAAGACCCCACATAGACCACCCGCCCGTTCTGATCGAGCGATTTGAGCGATGGCGATGGCGACTTGAGAAACGACATTTCGAATTCATAGTCGTCTTCTACGATAATAAAATCATCTTCCTCGGCCTTGCGCAGCAGGGCTTTGCGGCGATTGACAGACATGGTCGATGTCGTCGGACATTGATGGCTGGGGGTCGTGAACGCCACATCGATCCCTTGCGGTAAGGCGTCAGGTGGCAATCCGTCAGCATCAACCGGAACGGCGGTGTATTGGCAGCGCGAGTGCGCAAGAATATTGCGCAGTGCGGGGTAACAGGGATCTTCGATTGCGGCCATACGGCGACTGTTCAGAAGAGCTTGGGCGGCCAGCCACAGCGCATTCTGAGCGCCCATGGTCACCAGAATTTCGTCATCATTCGCCAAAATGCCTCGGCGCGGTAGTGTCTGACGGGCAATAAATTCGATCAGTTGCGGATCGTCACGGTCGTAATAATCCGATGTCAGCGCGCCAAAATCACGCCTCCCAAGGGCGCGCAGCGCGCACAGACGCCAATTGGCGCTGTCAAACAGCGTCTTGTCAGCCTGCCCATAGATGAACGAATACCGATAGCTGGCCCAGTCCGCGGGTTTATTCACGCTCAGGTCCGGCGTAAACCGCTGCCCGATCGCACGGTTCCAATCGACGGTCCCAGTTTGAACACGTTGTGCAGGAAACGCAGGCGGTTCGGGCGCATTATCGGACACGAAATACCCGGATCGTCCGCGCGAGGTCACATAGTCATCAGCGACAAGCTCTGTATAGGCAAGCGTCACCGTGATGCGGCTGACCCCAAGATGCGCGGCCATTTTACGCGACGACGGCAGGCGTTCGCCCGGTCGAAATCGCCCCGCCAAAATACCCTGCGCGACCATTTGTTGGACGCGCGCTTGCAGCGTCCCTTCGGCAGAGGGATCAAGGAAAAACGTATCAACAGCGATCGACATGATTTGGCCCTAAGTTTCGGCCAATCTGGACCTATCGGCGGCGCGGGGCAAGGGGCAGCAACATCGCCGCTGCCCCTGTGACGATCATCCCAAAACGCGGGTGATTGCCTGATCTACAGCCCCAGTGATGTGGTCGATGTCGTCCTTGGTGGCAATCAGTGCGGGGGCGAATAATAAAGTGTTGTTCATGCCGGGCAGTGACCGGTTCGTACCGCCGATGATGACGCCCTGCGCCATGCAATCGGCCAAAATCGCTGCCAACTGTTTTTCGTCAACCGGTTCTTTGGTGGCGCGGTCAACGACCAGTTCTGCACCACAAAACAACCCCATCCCGCGCACATCACCGATCCACTTGTGTTTATCCATCAACGCAAAAAGATTGTTTTTGAGGTGATCACCGACAGCGGCAGAGTTGGCTAAAAGGCTTTCTTCCTCAATAATGTGCATATTCTCGATCGCGGCGGCGGGTCCGCCTGTACAGCCACCAAATGTCGATATGTCGCGGAAATAGCTCATTTTATCGGTGTCGTCTTTGAACTGTTCAAAGACCGCATTCGTGGTGACGCAGCATGAAATCGCGGCATAGCCGGACGCGACGCCCTTGGCCATTGTGACAATGTCAGGCTGTACACCAAATTGCTGATACCCGAACCATGTTCCGGTGCGTCCCAGACCGCAGACCACCTCGTCGATATGCAGCAAAATGTTGTATTTCTTGCAAATCTCTTGGACGCGTTCCCAATAACCTGCGGGCGGAACGATGATACCTCCGCCTGCTGTGATCGGCTCGAGGCACAGTGCGCCGACAGTATCGGGGCCTTCGCGCAGGATCACATCTTCGATCGCTTGGGCGGCTGCCAGACCGTAGGCTTCGCCTGTCAGGCCGTTGTCGGCACGGTATTCAAGACAATGCGGGACGCGGACAAAGCCTGGCGCAAAGGGGCCGTATTGCGCGTTACGCTCGTCCTGCCCCCCGGCCGACAAAGCGCCGATTGTGGTGCCGTGATAGTCGCGGTCGCGGTAAAGGATTTTGTATTTCTTACCGCCGTGATGCTTGTGGCTGATTTGGCGCACCATTTTGAACGCCTTTTCATTCGCCTCGGAGCCGGAGTTGGCATAATATACGCGATCAAGACCGGGCATCTTTGCGATCAGCATTTCAGCGAATTGGGCGCCGGGTATGGTCCCTGCCGAACCGCCAAAGAAACACATCTTGGTCACGGCATCGGCAATGGCTTGTCCGATCCGCGCCCGCCCGTAGCCCACGTTGACGGTCCAGACACCGCCAGAAACGGCATCGACATGCTCTTTGCCTTTGATATCCCACACCCGCAGGCCTTTCCCTTCGACGATGATGCGCGGGTCGATCGTTTCATAGGGTTTGTGCTGGCTGAGGTGGTGCCAGATGTGGGCGCGGTCCGCCTCGATCACATGGCCGGGATCATTCGAAAAGCTGGCGGTGTCCATCTAGGTGGCTCCATCTGTGTAAGAAAAAAAGGGTAGCGCGAATCCTATTCGCGGCTGCCTTACTCTGGTTCAGTTTGCCTATAGACGTTGCAATCTCAATAGGTCCAGTTTGCGCAGATGCGTATATCCAATATTTCTAATGAGCTGTCCCCGATCTTCGGTTCCATTTCTAACTTTGATTGACCGATTGCGCCGGGTTTGCCTGATTTTGGGCATCGACCCGACGGTGTACACAGCCGCGGCACGTTCGCGACAGCCGCGTTGAAACAGGCACGGTGACACGCTGAAACGCGAGGGATTGGAACAATTACCGAAATACGATCACCTTAAATAAAACAGTGGCGGGCGTTGCTATCACCCGACAGTGCCGCAATTTTACGCAGCAATCTGCGAGATGATCGAGAGAAACGACATCCAGCATTGAAATGTGCCGGCGCGGGACGGCGATGACGACCACGTGGATCGGGCGACCGCTGGCACCCGCGACGGTATACATCCCACCGGCCCCGTTGTCATTCCGCGACCTTTGCAACATTGGCGTGGCGCGATATTTGTGGCGGTCGGTGCGCCATATCGTACCGCCGCGTGAATTTTGCACGTTCAACGAACGAAACGGGACGCTTGCCGCACGCATATTTTCCGTTCAACGGTTTTTCGGCACGCTGCGTTTTACGTCGGGTTTCAATCCAGAACGCCGCCTTTAAATTGCCCCAAGCTTGCCTTGTGGTTGTATCAATTTTGCGAAACATTGCGATGGCGTTGAAATGGAAAACTGTATGCGCTTTCTGAAGGGGTTTCTGATTTGCACCGTCGTGGCCTTTGTGCTTTGTGGTGTCGTCTTGCCCGAAAATGCAGATAAGATCCGTGTGATGGACGGGCTAGGCAAGGCGGTATTTGCTGTCTTTGGCGCAGTGCTGGTTAGCTATGTCTGGCGGTTTCGACGGTGGCTGAAATCGCCCGAAAGGCCGCCAGCACCCCCAAGGCGTCGGTTGGGCAAGCCGATTTTGGTTGACGGGTCTAACGTAATGCACTGGGCCGGGAATGAACCTTCGGCGCTTGTTCTGACCCGCGTGATTGCTGAATTGCAGCGTCGCGGGTATGAACCGATTATCTATTTTGATGCCAATTTTGGTTATAAATTGTGGAACAAACACGTCGACCCTGACAAAATTGCCCAACTTCTTGGCGTACCAGAAGACGACGTGGTTGTCGCGCCCAGTGGCACACCCGCCGATCCCATCTTGCTAGAGCGGGCCAGTTCAGAAGGCTGGCGCGTATTGACCAATGATCGTTTTATCGACTGGAAGAACCAGTTCCCCAAACTGAATGATCGGGGGTTTTTGGTCAAAGGCCGATGGCAGGAAGGCAGCGTGATCTTGTTGGGTTTGGGACGTTAGACGCGTTGGTGCAGGCCGGAGGCAATACGCAGGGGCCGCCGCATCAACACGCGATCACTGCGACCGGGGTGCGTGTCATGGCTTGCGGGTCATTGCCGCACGGCAGATTCCCAGCTGGCCAAGAACTCTGCCTTTTTGCGGGCATCCAGATAGGTAAGCAGCCCGGGCCCCAGTCTGATGGGGAGAAAGCTGCCGGAAACGGCAAAAAGATCGCCCGAAACGGGTTGGTCGGGGCCGGGCAAAGGAAAAATGGGGATCAGGTCCGATTGCGTCGCGAGGATTTCCTGTCCGTCAGACAAAAGAAACGCGACAAAGCGCGTGGCGACGTCGGGGTGAGCTGCGGCCTTTGGCACAAAGACACTGCGCGCCATGACAAGGTTGTAGTCGCTCATGAAATGCACCCCTATCCGGGGATCTTTCGCGGCCGCTGCAAGGGCATATGATCCGATCGTATTCATCGCAAACGCCAGTTCGCCCGTGGCGGTCGCGTTGATCATTTGTGAGGTGCAGCAATAGGTGCGCACGTTGGCGCGACCCAGAACTTCGGTCGTGCGTTGGGCCTGCAGGCCTTGGACGGCATCTTGGGTCGCGTACAGGTATCCTATCCCTGACCCGCGCAAATCATACGTTCCAACCCGACGGTTCAGGAATGCTTCGTTTTCGCGGATGAAGCTGACCAATTCACGGTGATCTTGTGGCAGTGACCCCGGTGCAATCAAATCGACGTTGTACACGATGGCGGCGGGTTCAAAGGTGAAACCAAACAATTCGGATCGCCATCTGGCCCATGTGGGCAGCGCTGACGCCTCAGGCAGCGTCAATTCACGTGCCAGCCCACGATTGACCAGATCCACCTGTAAATCCATCGCAGAGCTGATCACCAAATCAGGCATCGTTTCAGCGGTTGCTGTCAAAACTGTGCCATACAAGTCGACAGTCTGAAGCTCTTGATAGCTGACGACGATGTTTGGGTTGCGCGCCTCAAATGCGGCGATGACGGCGACCATCGTGCTGGTATCGGTACTGCTTGCGATGGATAGGATGGTGCGGTCCTGCGCCTTGGCGGGTTGCCCCATCAGTGTTAACGCAAGACACACTGCGGTGGCAGTTGCGATTGCACGCGCCGTCACGGGCGACAGCAGCCGCCGAAACCGGATTTCTGCACGTAACCCGCCCCGCGGCGAAGTGCCCAAAAGCAGTTTTGCATCGTGGCTATCCGCCACCGCCCGCACGATCGACAGGCCCAGCCCGGACCCGGCGGTATCACGCGCGATCGAAGTGAACCGTTCCGTGGCCCGTGCGCGGTCCGAAGGCGCAATGCCGGGCCCTGCATCTTCGACAACCAGTGACAGGTCGTTCTTGCCAAAGGGTTCAAGGCTGACGTCGATAGTATTATTCGCGGGCCCGTGCCTGCGTGCATTTTCCAACAGATTGGACAGGGCTTCACGCACTGAAATCGCATCGCCGCGCACAAGATCCTCGCCGGGGCCTAGCGTGTCAGCCGACAGCGTCACCGTCACGCCGCGCATATCACTGTCGCGCAGCATTTCAGTCAGCAACTCGGTCACGACGGGTCGCAGCGCGAGCGGAGAAAGCGTGCCGGTTTCTGACCGGTGGATCACCAATGCATGGGCCAGAAGCTGGTTCGTCAGGCGCACTGTCCGGTTGGCATGGTTTTCGGCCTTGGCAAGGCGGGCTTTGATCTGGTCGAAATCCGCGGCGTCGCTGGCCAAGGACAATTGTCCTTGCAACGCAGACAGCGACGTCCGCGTCTGATGCGCAACGTCGGCAATAAAGGTTTCTGTCAGGGTACGGTTTGTTTTCAGCCGACGGATAAATCCGTTGATCGCATCAAACAGGCTACGGATTTCTTTGGGGGGCGTGCCGCTTATTTGTGACAGATCAGCAGGATCGCGTGCGCGCAGGTCTTGGGCCAACTGCCGCAGTGGCGACAACGCGACCCGGATCGCGAGCCACACAAAAACCAGCCCGATCAGCGAGACCATCGCCAACCCGGCCATTCCATTCACGAAAAGCGACCATTGCTGTGCGGATCGCCCGGCGCGGGTCTGACCGATCTGCACCCCGACCCAGATCCGGCCCGAGGGCGTTGAAAGCTGGCGCCCTTGCTGCACAAACCGGAAAGGTTGATCCAGATCCGCGTCATAGAACGTGGGATCGGTACTGAGCGCGACATCACGCGGTCCGGGTACGTCAGCCGTCCCGGTGATCTCGCCCTGGCCTTCAGAGAAAACGCGATAAATCACCCGGTCATCCGGCGCGAGCGCCAAAATCTCCATCGCGGAATAAGGCAGGTCGACCGTGATCCCCGATGGCCCCGATGACACCCTGTCCAGCACCGACAATGCCGCGCCCGCCAGCAGCAGGTCGTATGTGCGATTGGCCGCCGCACGCGAATAGCTCCACAGCAGGGTCGAGATAATAAGCAAAAGCGCCAGAAACCCGAGCGCCATAAGCGCCAGCAGACGGCGTTGCAGCGAATAGGGCTGATCAGTCTTCGGTAACATACGCCATATATCCCAATCCACGTGCGGTTTTCACCACCAATGGCGTGCCGTCCAGCTTTTTGCGCAGCCGCGCGACCAGTTGTTCGACGGCGTTCATGCTAGGGGCTTCGTCAAAGCTGTAAAGTTTGTCGGCGACTTCTTCTTTGGTCAGCATCCGTCCCAGATTATCAATCAGGATTTCCAGCAGTTGGATTTCGCGGGCGCGCAGTTCGGCATCAATCCCCTTGACCGTTGCCCGTTTGGCGGCCCGGTCAAATGTCAGATCGCCCGCCCTGAACACGTTGCTGGCTGCGCCCGCCCGCCGACGCGCCAACACCCGGCACCGCGCAGACAATTCGCGAAAGTCGACGGGTTTCACCATATAGTCGTCGGCACCTGCATCCAGACCGATGACCCGGTCGTCAATCTGGCTGCGCGCGGTCAACATAAGAACAGGGGTACGGTCATCACGCGCGCGCAACGACCGCAGTACCTCATAGCCGCTGCGACCGGGCAAATTGACGTCAAGCAAGATGATGTCGAACTGCGCATGACGCAAAAGATCATTGGCTTCATTGCCATCGGCTTCTCGGTCGATGGAATGGCCTTCGGCCCGCAACCGATCAATGATCGTTTCGGCAAGGTCGTCATTATCTTCTACCAAAAGCATCCGCATGAGCGCGATCATAGGGGGCGCGCGTGACGCAGCATAGTCCTATCGGCGGAAGGCGCGGGCAGGTCAGTTTCCGGTCAGTTTCAGGTCAGGCTGGCAACAGTCCTATCTCAGCAAGACAACAGGAAGCGGCGTTAACGTCTCCCGCAGGGCGCTGCCCGACCAACACGCAGTCTCACTGGGAGGAGACCCTTATGACTATGAACCGTTTTTACGGCGCGCTTATTGCCGCCGCGACCGTTGCCATGCCCACGCTCGGCCACGCCGAAGTGGACAAACCGGAATGTGTCGCCCCGGCACAGCCCGGCGGTGGCTTTGATCTGACCTGCCGCATTGCGCAAACCGGGCTTGAGGCGCAGTTTGGCGGCCCAATGCAGGTTACCTTTATGCCCGGCGGTATCGGCGCGGTGGCCTACAACCTGTTCAACACAACCCGTACCGACGATCCGAATGCGATTGTTGCGTTTTCAACCGGATCCCTGCTGAACCTCGCAACCGGAAAATACGGTGCATTCACCGAAAATGATGCGCGCTTTGTGGCCACGGCCGGCGCTGATTTCGGCGCGGTTGTTGTCAAAGCTGACAGCGCCTACACGTCGCTTGACCAACTGATGGCCGATCTGGGTGCTGACCCTTCCAGCATCGTGGTCGGCGCGGGCGGGTCTGTCGGGTCGCAGGACTGGATGAAGGCCGCGCTGCTCGTGCGTGAAACCGGCGCGTCCCCCATGGATATGCGCTATGTCGCGTTTGACGGCGGCGGCGATGCGATTGCGGCGCTGCTGGGTGGCTCTATCGAGGTCTACACAGGTGATGTCGGCGAAATGGCGGCCCATATGGAAGCAGGCACAATGCGTGTATTGGCTGTGATGTCCGATGCGCGTCTGGGTGGTGAATTTGCGGACATTCCAACCGCGAAAGAACAAGGTTTTGACGTGGAATGGACGATCATGCGTGGTTTCTACATGGGCAAGAACGTGTCGGACGAGGATTATGCGACATGGGTCAACGCGTTTGAGGCTGCTTATGCCACGCCCGAATGGGCACAGGTTCAGGCTGAAAAAGGGTTGCTGCCGCTGAATGTGGCAGGTGACGACCTGACCGCGCTGATTGCTGAAAATATGGCAACCCTACGCGAGATCGCCACAGAGGCGGGCCTGATTCAATAATCAGACCCCACCGGGGTGGCGGTACGTTTTCCCGCTGCCACCCCACCTATTTTCTAATGCTATAGGAAGGTAAACCCATGGCCGACCGGATATTCGCCGGTGTCCTTTTGATCGTGACGTTGGCCTATGGCTATATCGCATTCACCATCATTCAGGCGCCATTTCAATACGACCCGCTTGGCCCCGAAAGCTGGCCGCAGATTTTGTCCGTTGTGGCGACGCTGTGCATTTTGGGAATTTTATGGAAACCCGATACCCACATCATCGGTGTCGCTGGCAAAACCTGGTTCCGCTTGGGCGCAATGATCATCTTGCTGTTTGCCTACGCTGAACTTTACGAGCCGCTGGGCTTTATCATTTCGACACTGCTGTTTGGTGCCGTCGTCGCCCGCATGTTGGGGGCAACGTGGGTTCGGGCAGGAATTTTTGGCCTTTGTGCGGGTGTCTTTGGCTATCTGCTGTGTGTCGTTTTGTTGGACTTGAACCTGCCGGATGGCGAGCTGATTGAATTATCGGCGCAAACGTTGACTACATATGAAGGAATGATCTGATGTCTGAGGTCTTTTCTGGCCTTGCGACCGGCTTTGGTGTCGCGCTTATGCCCTTTAATCTGATGCTGGTTTTGCTGGGCTGTTTCGCGGGAACCCTGATCGGGGCCTTGCCCGGTCTTGGCCCGATTAACGGGGTCGCGATCTTGTTGCCGATTGCCTACGGGCTTGGCTTTCCACCCGAAAGCGCGCTGATCCTGCTTGCGGGCATCTACTACGGTGCGGAATACGGCGGGCGGATTTCCTCTATTCTGCTGAACGTTCCCGGGGATTCCGGTGCGGTGATGACAACGCTGGACGGTCACCCGTTGGCGCTCAAGGGCGAAGCAGGGCGCGCACTGTCGTTGTCGGCAGTCGCCAGTTTTATCGGTGGGACCATCGCCGTCGTTTTGATGTCGTTGTTCGGACCGCTGTTGGCCAAATTCGCGGTCACATTTTCGCCTGCGAACTATGTCGCGCTGATGGTATTTGCGTTCGCGTCATTGGCGTCGCTGGTCGGCAAAAGTACGGTGAAAACCTTGCTGGGCGCGCTGATTGGACTGATGTTGGCCACGATCGGGATCGACAGCAATACAGGCGTTGCGCGCTATACCTTTGGTCTGCCCGATATTCTGGCCGGGATCGATTTCTTGATCGTCGTTGTCGGGCTGTTCGGGATGGCGGAACTGTTGCACCTTGTGGAACAGCAAGTCACTGGGCGCCTGAAAACACTGCCCGTTGATCGCAGCTTTGTGCGGTGGGCCGATATCGCGGCGACAAAGTGGACGATCCTGCGATCGTCGCTGATCGGCTTTTTTATCGGCGTTTTGCCCGGCACAGGCGCGTCTGTTGCATCGGCTGTGGCCTATGGCACCGAAAAGCGGATGGCTGGCGCCGAGGGTCAAAGGACGTTTGGCACCGGTGACATCCGCGGTTTGGCCGCACCAGAGGCTGCGAATAATGCTGCCGCTGGTGGTGCGATGGTGCCGATGCTGACCTTGGGCATTCCCGGATCGGGGACCACTGCGATTTTGCTGGGTGCGTTGTTGATGTTTAATATCCAGCCCGGTCCACTGCTCTTTACGCAGCGCCCGGAAATTGCGTGGGGACTGATTGCATCGATGTATGTTGGCAACGTCGCGCTGCTGATCATCAACCTGCCACTGGTTGGGCTGTTCGCCCGGATGCTGACAATACCGCAGCACTATCTTACGCCGCTGATCGCGATCTTGGCCTTTGTCGGGATATATTCCATCGTTGGCAATCCGTTTGATCTGTTCATGATCACATGGCTTGGTATCTTTGGGTGGTTCTTGCGCAAGCTCGACTTTTCATTGGCCCCTGTCATCTTGGGCTTTGTGTTGGGTGGGCTTTTCGAAAACAACCTGCGCCGTGCCCTGTCGATTTCTGGGGGGGACTGGATGATCCTGATCGAGAACTGGAAAAGCATCTTGCTGTATGTGCTGGCAGCCATTGTTGTGGCGATCCCGATCCTGATGGGACGCCGCGCCCGCCGCCAGATGAATGTTGAGGCCTAGAAGAAAAGACCAACGATCCATGTCCCTCGTCCCGACCAAAACCACGCTTGTTAAATGGATCACGGCATGTGTGATCGGATTGGGCGGCGCAATATGCGCCGCCCTAACGGGTTTGCCCGCTGCGGCGTTGATCGGATCGGCGGTTGCCGTGTCGGTCGCAGCAACCGCTGGCGTGCCGATGGCGCTGCCGCAACGGCTGCGCGATGTCGCTTTTGCGATTATCGGCATTTCACTGGGGGCAGGGGTAGAGCCCGGTGTCTTGAATCAACTGGGCGCGTGGTCGATAAGTTTGATTTTGCTTGGTGGGTCATTGCTGGCCACGATGCTGGTGGGGGCGGCGATGCTGCGCCGATGGTTCGCACTTGATGGCGAAACAGCACTGTTAGCCAGCTCACCCGGCACAATGTCCAATGCAATCGCGATCGCATTGGACGGGCATGGAGATGTCACGGCGATCACGATTTTGCAGGTCATGCGCCTGCTGGTGCTGGTCGCGGTTGTCCCTTTGCTGGCTGCATCGGTTGATGCGCCTGCGGCGGTGGGCGCCCTTGCGCCACCCATGCAGGCCAGCGCGCTTTTGCCTTTGCTCGTGCTGACCTTGGGGCTGGGCATCAGCGCCGCGCGCTTCAAACTTCCCGCGGCCTGCCTGCTGTTTGGGATGATCCTGAGCGCGGGTGCCCATGTCGGCGATCTTGCGCATGGGCCGGCGCCCGCTTGGGCGATTTTTGCCAGCTTTGCCGTGACGGGTACGGCGCTCGGAACGCGCCTCACATCGATCTCGGTCCGGCAATTGCTGGTCATGGGGCGGGCAGGGGTGGTTTTGATCGGAACATCTTTGGTTATGTCGATCGGGTTCGCAGCAATGACCGTATGGCTGACCGGATTGCCTGCGGGGCAAGTGTGGATCGCTTATGCGCCCGGCGGCGTCGAGGCGATGGCCGCTATCGGGTTGGCGCTTGGGTATGATCCGGCCTTTGTGGCCACGCATCACTTCGCGCGTATTCTGATTTTGGTGTTTCTGGTACCTGTTTTGCTGCGGCAGGTGCGGCGGAGTAGATAAAAAATACGCGGTGCGACCTTGCATGGTTCGGTCAAACGGGGGCACTACTGTCGCGAGATAACGACAGTATGGGTATGGGCGTGTTCGGACAGATCAGATCCCTTTATGAAGGCGACACGCCGCGTGCGCACAGATTTCGCTATGGTTTGCTGATCTTTGACGTGGCGACGATTGTCTTTGTTATCGCGACTTCGTTTTTTGAACACACACGTGCCATCGAGATCACCGACGCGGTTTTTGGCATACTGATCCTGACGGATTTCGCAATCCGGTTTGGGCTGGAACGTGAAAAAGGGCGTTATTTCCTGCGCCTGCATACCTGGGCCGATATCGTGGCAGTGTTGTCATTTTTGGCGCCGATCGCGGGCGAAGGGTTAGGGTTTTTACGCATTTTGCGCACATTGCGTTTGTTGCACACCTATCAACTGTTGGTGCGGCTGCGGCAGGATTTCGCATATTTTCGCGAAAACGAAGATGTCATCCTTGCGGGACTGAACCTTGGGGTTTTTCTGTTTGTGATGACCGGGTTGATTTATGCCGCGCAATTCGGGGTTAATCCGGACATTCGAAACTATGCAGACGCGCTTTATTTTACTGTCACGACACTGACGACAACGGGCTTTGGCGATATCACTTTGACAGGTACGGGCGGGCGGATGCTGTCCGTTACGGTGATGATCTTTGGTGTGACGCTGTTCTTGCGTCTTTTGCAGGTCTTGTTTCGCCCGCATAAGGTCCGGCAAGAATGTGAGGTGTGCGGATTGGTTCTTCATGATGCGGATGCAGTGCATTGCAAACATTGTGGCACGACGATCTACATTTCAACTGAAGGCAGCGTTTGATCCGGCACTGCGTGCTGTGGGATGTGGCTGCTGCGCGCTGTGACCTGCGCCACAGCGTCCCATCATGATCCGGATTGCACCGTTCTAAAAATCGAAATCAGCGCGTACCGTGTCCTGCAGTACCAGTGTGCTGTCTTCAAAGTGAATATGAAGGTCGCCACTGACATAAGAAAATTCGAAGCCGTCAGAATTTTGGCCCGTTTTTTGGAACCGATCAAAGGCCGCATCGAATTTACCGTCGACATCGGCGTTAAAGTGGATCCAGTCGCCTTCTGCCGTATTGAAATCGGCGATTTTATCAAGGCCTGATGAACCGACAAAGACATCCGCGCCAAAGCCACCAATCAGGATGTCGTTGCCCGAGCCGCCCACAAGTGTGTCATCGCCGGCCTGACCATACAGAAAATCATTCCCGTCCCCCCCAAAGATGACGTCATCGCCCGCGCGCCCAAAGATGCGGTCATGGCCCCCCGCACCATCGATGAGATTGTCCCCTGCGTTGGCAAGGATATTGTTGTTTTGAACATTGCCGACTGCCGTTAGATCGGCGCTTCCAACCATTTTGATCGCCTCAAGGTTCGCCCCCATCACAACCGATTCTGATACCGTTTCGCGCTGCCACCCGTTGGCACCTGCGACCGTCTTCAGCCCATTGACCTCAGGGCTTTGGTACTGTGGCAACACAACAAGGTCGCTCTGTTTGACGTCTGCGAACTGATAGGATGCATCGCCAAAAGTGACCGTTTCAAATTCGCGCAGGCGGGTTTCATGCGCGCCATGTGAGACCACCAATGTGTTGTCATCCCAAGATATCGTGTAATTTTGCTCTGACATGGCGAAAACGACGGTGTCCCGGCCATTGCCCCCCACCAAGGTATCGCGCCCACCTGATGCATAAACGATATCGCGGCCTGTCCCCAGATCGACGATGTCGTCGCCGCCGCCCGTATGGACGATGTCTGCACCGCCCATCATCGCGATCAACGAACCTTTGTCAGCGACGGTGACTTCTTCGGATCTGACAGTGCCGACGATCGTCGCAAAACTTACAGAGTTCGTTGTTGGATCAGTGGGCGCCCCGTATGTTGTGCCCTGATTAAAGAAAACTGTCGGCGCCATATAATTCATTTCAGCACCGGTTCGGATTGATTCATCAACCACAACTGTGTTGTTTTGGTCCAAACCCCCGTGGAAATTGATGTCGCGATTGGTCGTTGTTACATGGACTGTGTTTCCGACCGCCGAACTGTGGCTGGCGAAAACCACGGCATGCCGCGTGTCAGTTAGCGCGAGTTCCGAGAAGGTGCTTTCGTACACATCCCGAATCCAAATCGCATAGCCATTGCCGCTATCGCCCTTGTCGTGCGCGCCATCAACGATGATATCCGTCATCTCTAGATGTGTTGAGTTCGCGATCGTGATCCCATTTGACGCCGAATCGAGCACTGCGATGTCCGTTAATTTGGCGTTGCTGGTGCCCGCAATCAGGATTGCTGTGGCGCCGGTTTCAGTGCCAAGCCTGTTGTTAAAGTCCGACGGATCTGCCTGTCCCCACGCGCCAACAACGGTGAAGCCCGTCAGCGTATTGTTTTCTTGGATGTCGCGGTGTTCGACGGTCGTGATCGCGGGATCAAAATCAAAGGGAAGCGGTGTGTCAAACGTCACTTTTTTGCCATCAACGTTTGTGACTTTGGCAAGGACGGTGCGCAGAGGTGACTCTTTTTGCCAATCGCTGTCACCAATCTCTGCAAAAAATGCAGCGGTATTTTTTTGAGTGACGTAGATATAATCCCCAACGCTCAGGTCATGGCCCGCCTCGACCGATATTTGGGTGCTGCCTGCGGCCGCCCGTGCCACCAGTTGGAACGAATCGATCGTGTCGGGGCGAAATATATCATGCCCTACTTGAATGACGGGTGCATCCATCAGGCCTTTTGACGCTTGAATAATGGTCTTTTCGCTTCCGGCACCGACAACGGAAATATCGCTTCGGTCGATCAGCAACGTTTGGGTGAATGTGTATGTTCCGGCGGCTAAATGTATTGTTGTTCCGGGCTCTGCCGTATCAATCAACAATTGCAGGTCACCAGTCGCCATGGATGCGGATGTGTAGATGTGGGCTGAGGGCATGTGGATTTCCTGACTTGATGGGAGAGCGTGACACGTGAGCGGCGAACAGTAGGGGGCTAAAGTTAGCCTACATGATCTTGTTCGGGATGCCGTATCGCGAAATTTTGGCGCCTAATTATCGGTCAAATTCCGCCTATTGGGTGGAAATTCGCCACATTGGACCATGTCACCGCAGAAAAGTGTAGAACTGTGATCGGTTTGGGGACAATATGAGTCCATGGACTAAATTGGTTCGCCTTTCGTGGGGGGAGGTAGGGGCCGTCGTAATGATATTTGAGATGGGCCATTGCCGACTATTTGGGCAAGCGTGTGGCGATAAAAGTTGTGTTTTCAGCAGTGAAACTGGCGCAGGGGTCTGGGAGGACTGCGCGGCATGCAAAAGGATTATAAGTGGTGGCCGAATTTGATAGTAAAAACTTTGCGCAATTTGAGAGCGCAGAATCAAGTAAACGACGGGTTTTAATCGTCGATCGAAACCCCGTACTTTCTGAAACGCTCGCAAGTCAGCTCAATTTGACAGAGGCGCTGGATTGCACGGTTGTGCCATATGAAGACAGCATCGGTGATCACGTGGCGATGCGTCGCCCCGAAGTATTGATTTTGGACCCGGGCGACCTTCAGTTATCGAAACAAAACGACATCCTGGATTTCGGTCGCATGATTCGCCGCGCGAATCCCAAGACCAGAATGCTGGGGTATAGTTTCAAAGCGACGAACCCGATGGTCCGCGCAACGTTGGACGCCGGTTTTTGTGGCTGTATTTCTAAGAATGCGAGCCTGCGCCAATTGGCGATTGCGCTCGCGGTGATTCTTGACGGTGGAATTTTCTTTGACGAGGCTTTTGGCGCGCATTTGCGCCCGATGCTTGCCGAAACATCTGACGGTGACGGGCTAAGTGAACGTGAGAAAGAAGTGCTGGTGGGATTCGCGCGTGGATTGAGCGCGAAGCAGATCGCCCATGACCTGAATATTAGCAATAAAACAGTCGATACCTACAAGGCGCGTGCAAGCCAAAAGCTGGATTTGGGCGACCGTGCACAATTGGTCAGCTATGTGATTCAGCAAGGCTGGATCGTCTAATTTTCGACCAAATATAAACACAATCTATAATTGTTATTCTGCGCATGCAGCATAAATCCGCCGGATCCCTGCGGATTTATGCTTGTCTAAAATCTTGTAAAATCAATAACTTACCTAAAATCCTCACAGGGTGACAGTGTTCCCCTACACTGTAGGGATTTTTCCCGACTGGTGAATGTTCTGCATTGCGGCATTTTAAAGGCGAACATGATTTAGCGAGGAAATGATGGCACGGATTAGTATTTTTGGAATCGGTTACGTTGGCGTTGTCGCTGCGGCCTGTCTGGCCAAAGACGGGCACGATGTAATCGCGGTTGATGTTGATCCCGGCAAGATCGCGGCGATTAACGCGGGTCTCTCTCCGATTGTGGAAAATGGCTTGGATGAATTGGTCAAAGAGGTCGTGTCGTCCGGCCGCCTCAGCGCCACAGACGATGTGGAATTTGCGATCAATAACACCGATGCGTCGTTTGTTTGCGTCGGCACACCCAGCGCCCCGGACGGGTCGGTTGGCCTGAAATATGTGGTATCGGTCTGCGAGAATATCGGCGCAGCAATTGCCAAAAAGGATGCGTTCCATTCGGTGATCATCCGGTCGACCATTGTGCCGGGTAGCTGCGAAAATACCTGCATCCCGACCCTTGAAGCCGCATCGGGCAAAAAAGCCGGAACAGATTTTGGCGTGGGATATTACCCAGAGTTCCTGCGCGAGAGCACAGCGATTGAAGACTACTATGATCCGGGCCTGATCGTGTTTGGTGCCTTGGATGACGGTACCCGTGAAATTCTGACCACTCTTAACGAAAACCTGAATTGCAAAATTCACACAGTCGATCTGCGGACCGCTGAAATGGTCAAATACACGTCCAACACGTGGCGTGCGGTCAAAGTGACCTTTGCCAATGAAATCGGCAATATTGCAAAGTCATGCGGCCTGGACGGTCAAGACGTGATGGAGATTTTGTGTTCCGACCTCAAGGTTAACATGTCGCCTTACTTTATGCGTCCCGGCTTTGCATTTGGTGGATCGTGCCTGCCCAAGGACGTGCGGGCGTTGCGTCATCTGGCAGCAGAAAACAACACACCGGCACCCTTGCTGAACGCGGTGTTGGCAGCCAACGAAGCCCAGATCGTCAAAGCGCAGACAATGATCACAGATGCCAAAGCCACCAAAGTTGGCTTTGTCGGTATCAGCTTTAAGCCCGGTACAGACGATATGCGTGAAAGCCCGTTGGCAGAGCTGGCGTCACGGCTGATCAAATCGGGTGTTGCTGTCGAAATCTATGACCCGTTTGTGCACGAAGCCTATGCCAACGAAAATTCAACTGCTGGCCGTGGCAATGATGTGGTGCCTGATTTGCAGCAGCGCCTTAACGCGAACCTGACGTCGATGATCGCCGGGTCCGACATGATTGTTGTGGGCAACATCTACAAAGACACGCTTGCGGAACTTGACGCGAGCAACAAGCCGATGGTCGATCTGACCCGCATCAGCCGTAACCGGGTCACCGGTGGTGGCTACGCTGGCATCTGCTGGTAACCCGCCATGATCCGCGCCCTTAGTCATCTTGCGTATCTTTCGGTCATTGTTCTGCTGGCATCAACAGTGCCAGCGGGGCTGCTTGGTGACGTGAAAGAAGCGGCAGTTGTGCTGGGGGTGCTTGGCGCTTGGCGGTATTCGTGGGCATCGATCAATTTCACCCGCGCCGCGGTGTTCCGTTGGTACGTCTACCCCAAGCGCAAGGCGCGGGCACATGCCCGCTATGCGGCGCGGCCGGTGCGCGCACATGCGTTCTTTTTGACCACATCCTATATGATCGAAAGCAGCGTCACGATCCCGGTGTACCGCAGTATCTTTTTGGCGGCGGCTAAATCTGAAAATGGCGCGACGATTGTGTCGTCTGTGGTCGACGGTGCGGATGAACGGCTGATCCAGCAGATTTACGCAACCATGCCCGTCGATATGTCGTCGGTAAAGTTGATCATCGACCGTATCCCCGGCACCGGCAAACGTGATGCTTTGGCTAAGGCGTTGAACCTAATCGCCCGCGAATGCCCGTCTGCGCATGATATCATTCTATTCGTTGATGGCGACAGCTGCGTACCCGAAGATATCGTCGCGCAGTCCGCCCCGGTGTTTACCAACCCGAAAATCGGCGCGCTGACCACCGACGAAGAGGTCGAGATTCCAAAACCCGGGCTGTTTCGCGACTGGTTCGAACTGCGTTTTGACCAGCGTCAGGTGATGATGTGTTCAATGGGGCTCAGCAACCGTGTGCTGACACTGACAGGCCGGATGTCGGTGTTTCGCGGTGATCTGGCGACCGACCCTGATTTTATCAACTCTGTGCAACATGACTATATCGATCACTGGCGTTTGGGCCGCGTCAACTTTCTGACCGGTGATGACAAATCAACGTGGTTCTGGCTGATGAAGAACGGCTATCAAATGGCCTATCTGCCGGATGTGGCCAGCAGTTCGATGGAAACGCAGCCCAAGCCGTCGTTTGTCGGCAGTGCGACAGCGCTGATGGTCCGCTGGTTTGGCAATATGCTGCGCACCAATGGCCGCGCGCTGGAGCTGGCACCGTCACATATCGGGCTGTTCACATGGTGGTCGATCCTTGATCAGCGGTTGTCGATGTGGACCACGCTGGCCGGCCCGATCTGTATGATCATGGCGGCGATCTTTTTCGATCCGATGGTGATCCCTGTCTATATCGCTTGGGTCATGTTCACACGCTACGTTTTTTGCACGGCGATCTGCCTGTTCCGCGGCCGCAGTTTTCCGATTGTTTACACAGGGTTGCTGTATTTTGGTCAACTCTTTGGTGCTGCCGTCAAAAGCTATGTTTTGTTCCGGTTGGACCGTCAGAAATGGACCCGCCAGGCCAGCGCAAGCGCGGTCGGAATCCGCCGCCCCATTGGTGAGCGCGTGCGCGCTGCCAGTTCCTCTTATCTTCACGTCTTGACCCTGGGATGGCTGACAGTCGCCGTCTTGTACCTGACCGGCGTCGTCTAAATTTTGCAGCATAGGACATCACAATGAGCGACACACAATTGACCCAGCCAGTGAACGCAGAGGCGCCTGTTGCGCGCGGTTTCATCTACGAAAACGAACATCCGCTACTGCAGATGCCGTTTGCGGTGCGGATTGGTGATCGCCGGTTGGAAGGGCAATCTATTTCCATCACGCAGGCGATGGTGTCCGGGCTGATGCCACCTGCGGGCAATTACCAGAAGTGTCCGGTTGTGTTACAATTCGACTTTGACAGCTTTTCGGTAAGCCTGTTTCTAGAGGCCGATCTGGAAAAGATCGGTGCGTCTGACAGTCCAGACTATTGCCTGCGTTTTTGTAATCCGACTGGCAGCCACCTTGCGCCGCTGCGCTATATTCTGAACAGCCATCTTGCAGGTGATCTGGTCACGGTCGGACGTTTTCTGGGCTACACTGGCCCGACACAGGTCAAGCCAAAAGCCCCCGCAGCACAACCAAAAGCCACCGCGCGCATGGGGAAAGCCCTACGCCAGGTTGGTTTGGTCGCGCTCAGTTTGGCGTTGGTTGCGGTTGCCGCAAGTGTGGCGCGTGAACGTGTGTTGTTCAGCTATGAACCGCGTCCCGTTGTCATCAGCCAAGAAGGCGAGACACTGCGCGCGACCGCTGCCGGGCAAATCACCTACCTGAACGAAGCGGCCGGCGTCGGTGATGTCATTTACTCTATCGGGGCCAATTCGGGCGATCTGCTAAGCGTGCGAATGCCGTGTGATTGTACCATGCTGCCGTTGGCTGACTTTTATGAGGGTGCCACCATTCTTGCGGGAGCGCCATTGGTGAAACTGGTGCGCGTCGATGCCGCAATCGAAGCCAATACACAGGTCAGTTTTGAAGGTGCCGCGCGCCTGCTTGCGGGGGACAGCGCCGAGCTGGAGCTAAGCAACGGGCAGATTGTGCCTGTGACGATCAGCTTGGTTGACAGTGCAGATACCGCGACCGCCAACGATAGCATTGCTGCAAAAGTTACCTTTGACGCGACATCAGAAGCGGCGGTCAACCTTGGTGAAACCGCGCGGTTGCGGTTCCGCCGCCTGCTTTTGCCTGAAAGCATATCGAACCTGTTTAACGGCGCCATTTGACCGATCAACGGGCGCCATCACCGGCTCAATTTGAGCCAACTTAGTTTCCCTAACAGCCCAAAAAGAGCGGGCTCACACGAGGAATTTTTGACAAATGCAAGATATTAGACCGATTATTCTATGTGGCGGTACAGGCTCCCGACTTTGGCCGATGTCACGGACCCAAAGCCCGAAACAATTTCAGCCAGTTGCGGGCACCGGGTCGTTAACTTTCTTTCAAACGACTGTGCAGCGCCACCGCAGCAAGGGTTTTGGCAAGCCCGTCATTGTGACGGCTGCGCAGCACTATCGTACCGTGCAGCAACAGCTGTCCGAAATTCAGTGTGATGCGACTGTCATTTGCGAACCAATGGCGCGCAACACTGGCCCTGCCGTTCTGGCCGCGGCTATGGTGATCGAAGCAGAAACCCCCGATGCGCTGATGCTGATCCTGCCCGCTGACCACATTATCGAGGGCAACCTGAATACGCCGATTTTGGCAATGCGCCAAGCCGCGAGCGATGGGCTGATCGTGACTTTTGGTATCACGCCGACCTATCCAGAAACAGGATACGGGTATATCACCGATGGCGGTGCATTTGCGAACTATGGTGGACTGCACCGGGTTGCCGAGTTTGTTGAAAAACCGCCGCTTTCAAAAGCGGCTACATTAGTTGGTACAGGCTGCGCCTATTGGGCGTCAGGCATTTCACTGTATGCGACCACAACGATTATTCAGGAATTTACCCGTCTGGACAAAACATCGTTGGATGCCGTCGGTCAGGCGGTCACCATGGGAGAGTGGACAGGTAACTGTCTGATGCTGCATGCGGACAGTTTCCGCAAAGCCACAAACGAACCGACTGAACGCGTGATCTTTGAACGCGCAAAATCGGTGGCCTTTGCCCCGCTTGATGTTGACTGGAGCGATGTAGGTTGCTGGACCTCAATGCACGCGATCGGGACAGCCGACGCGGACGGAAACGTGCTGACCGGGGACGTGATTTCGGTTAATTCCAAGAACACGTTGGTACGTGGTGGCAAACGTCTGGTTGCGGTTGTCGGTGTGTCTGATGTGATCGTGGTTGATACCCCCGATGCCGTTTTGGTGACGGCGCGTGGCCAATGCCAAGACGTCAAAAAAGTTGTCGAGACCCTCAAGGCTGAATCGCGCCGTGAATCGGTGCGCCATCTCGCACGCGACCATCACTGGGGCAAAAGTGAGCATGTGATGACATCACGCGATCACGACATGACGATGATCAGCATCAATCCGGGGTCGTCAATCACGGTGGACCCGCTGCCGGGTCGGCAGATCATTGCAGGGCGTGGCGGTTTGGCTGTGTTTGACGGGTTGCGTAACCGGACATTGGGCAAGGGCGAACGCGCGATGCTGGATGTTTTGGACCGGACCAAGCTGACAAATACGTCTTCGGATCGGATCGACGTCATTCTGGTGACCCTCAATGCCTCTATTTCACCATCTCTTCCATTGGATAGTGTTTTGAATGGGTGATTTGCGTCTTCATATCAGGTTGGCGTTCTGCCTGACTGCATTTGTCTGTGGCGGGGTCACTGTGGCCCAATCACAGACAATGCAGGACTATGAAGCCAAACGTGTGCAGGTCGCGGGCCTTCATGCCGCGCTGCAAGAGGTCGCGCCGTCGTTGCGTCATGCGTCTGACCTGGCGCCACTGGTCGAGGATTTCGTCGGGACGACGGTATCGCATGGCAACCATTCTTTTACTGCGCCACAAGAGATGGCAAATGGCGATGTGACCTTGGTCGATTTGCGCCTTGCCTTGGTGCAGATGTCGTTTGCGGTTGGCAGCAACGATCAAATTACGATCGTGCGCGCCCAACCTGTGGCACAGCCACAAGTCATTGCCATCCGCAATGGCGCAGTCGACCTGCGCCAGTTGCAGGCTTGGGCCGCAACGCTGCCCGATCCCAAGGCGATTATTGATGGCGATACCTTGCGGTTACCGCTGGTGATTTTCCAAAACGCGCGTTTTGATCTCACACCCGGCGATGTCTTGCGGTTAAGTCAGACAGACGGTGCCTTTATCGCGAATTTGGGTACGCTGGTCGTCAACGATGCAGAAATCTCGGCGACGGCACAAAAGAACCTGCGCGCGGTCGAATTTGCACCGTTTGTGACCACCATCGGTACAGGCATGGCGCATATGTCGAACGCGCTATTTGCTGACCTTGGCTTTGGGGATACGGCGGCTTTTTCCGGTGTCGCCGTAATAAACCGTGGTCTGTACCAGCCGATTGGCGCGTCATTTCTGACCGGCTCTGTGCTGCGTAATGTCAAAAAGGTGACGTTTGACAGCGCGGATTCGCCCGCGATTGCAGGCAATGCATTTGTGGGCGCAAATGCGGGTGCGCTTGAACTAAGAAACAGCCGTGACGCCGATATCACCGCGAATTTCTTTTTAAATAACGCGCGCGGGGCGGCCTTGCGGGTGACTGACGGATCGTTGGGGACCACGATCGCTGGCAACATCGTGTTGGGCAGCGACCGCACCGGCATTGCAGTGAACCGCGGCAGCAATGACACGATTATCCGCCAAAATCTGGTCTGGAAAAGCGGCGGTGGTGGCATTTCGGCTTCGCGTTCCAACTGTATCTACGTCGCTGAAAACATCAGTATCGACAATGCCCTAAAAGGGATCGAGCTGCGAACAAGCCAGAACGCTGAGGTTTTGGCCAATCAGTTGCTGGGCAATCAAAGCATTGGTTTGTTTGTCGCAGATCAACCCGTCGGCACTTTGACGCAAGTCACTGATAATACTTTCGTGGCTAATCGCATCGGCTTGTCGTCGGCATCGGCGCACAGGTTGACGCTGCATGGCAATAATTTCCAGAACCAGTTCCCGCGCTTTTTGGATGGGGATCTTGCAGCGCAAAGCCATCAGATCGTTGCAGACCTGCGCGGCGAACATGACATCGACCTGACCGCTGGCGGCATTGAAGTCTTCAATCAGCCGCCCGTCACCTGCACCTTCAAAGTGGATAGCTAAACCATGGTATTCTCGTCAGAATCTTTCCTGTTCTTGTTTTTACCGGTCTTTTTATTGGTCTATTATGCCACGCCAACGCGGTTCAAATCCTATGCGATCCTGGCAGGATCTTATATCTTTTATGCGTGGTGGCGGGTTGATTTTCTGGGGCTGCTGTTTCTGACAACCGCCTTTGCCTATGTGATCGGCCAGAAGATATCGCAGCACCGCGGGACGGCGCGGGGGCGTACATATCTGATCATCGGCGTGGTCGGGTGTTTAGGTGTTTTGGGCGTCTTCAAATACCTTAACTTCTTTGTCGACAGCTTTGCGATGCTGCTGGGGACGGATGCGGCCGGGCTGGGTGTTCACTGGCGCTTGATCCTGCCGATCGGGATTTCGTTCTACGTGTTTCAGGCGCTTAGCTATCTGATCGACGTACATCGCGGCGATGCCACCGCTGACGCGCCGTTTATTGATTTCGCGGCCTTCATCGCCCTGTTCCCGCAACTGATTGCCGGACCGATCCTGCGGTATAAAGACCTTGAGGATCAGTTTCGTGAACGTACCCATTCACTAGAGATGTTCGGTGACGGCTTTGCAAGGTTCATCATCGGTTTAGGGAAAAAGGTGATTTTGGCCGACGCTGTCGCACCGCTGGCGGACCTTGCGTTCGCGACCGACAATCCGGGTATGGCGCTCGCTTGGGCGGGGGCGGTGGCTTATATGCTTCAGCTTTATTTTGATTTTTCGGGCTATAGCGATATGGCGATTGGTTTGGGCAAGATGATGGGGTTCAACTTTCTAGAGAACTTTCGCTTTCCCTATATCAGCAAATCCATCACCGAATTTTGGCGGCGCTGGCATATTTCTCTGTCGAACTGGTTGCGCGATTATCTCTACATCGCGCTGGGCGGCAACCGCAAAGGCGCGGCGCGCACTTATGTGAACTTGATGACGGTGATGGTGCTGGGCGGGCTGTGGCACGGTGCGAACTGGACCTTTGTGATCTGGGGTTTTTGGCATGGCGCGCTGTTGGCGGCCGAGCGGTACACCGGCTGGGATCGCGCGGCGAAAACCCATTGGTATGCGTTGCCGCTGACCCTGTTCTTTGTGATGTTGGGTTGGGTGATGTTTCGCGCGGCCTATGTTGGCGAAGCCTTCGAGATTTACGGGGGCATGATCGGCCTGAACGGTCTGATTGGCGATCCCGCTGTGTGGCTATCTGTGACCCGTGAAAGTTTGCTGCTGGCCGGATTGGCGATTGTCGTGGTCTTTGCAGAACCGCATATCTCGGCGGCACTCGGCGCGGCGCAACCGGGTATCGGGCATGTGCAATCTGATGGCACGGTTGTTGCCAACCCAACGATGCAGGTCGTGAACGCGCTGGCTGTGCTGCTGATCGGGACGGTGACCATTCTTAAGCTCGCCGAACAAAGCTTTTCGCCCTTTCTTTACTTTCAATTCTGAACGGAGGCCCAAGATGCTCTTTCAAACTGCGACCAAGCTGGCGGCCCCCGTTGCATTCTTCGGCTATGCCGTTTTTGCCAATATCGCGTTGGTTCAGGCCGACGTGGACGGGCCGGGGTTGGACGACTTTGTTCAAGGCGGCTTTACCAAAGATGTTGATACATTGTACCGCGCCAACCTGCCGCACCGCGAGGTGGCTGTCAGCTGGGTCGGCGCTGCGCGCTATGTGCTTTTGAACGAGGGCCGCAAAGGTGTCGTGCCCGGTGAAAAAGGGTGGCTGTTCACATCCGAGGAGTACCGTGCGCAGGACGCAGACGCCCTTGGGCTGGATACGACCGTCGATTGGATGGTATCCGTGCAAGCTGCGTTGGCAGAAATGGGGTCCGATCTGGTGATTGTGCCCGTGCCTGCCAAGCTCGACATCGATCAAGCCTATGCTGGCGATCTGGCGCAAGCGCAGGCCGTTGCAGAAACGTACGACCGGTTCATGACCGAATTGGCGGCAAAGGGGGTCACAGTCGTTGATACGCGCCCCGCGCTGGTCGGTCAGTCGGGCATGTTTTTTCCGACCGACACCCATTGGACATCGACCGGCGCTGCCACTGTCGCGGCGCAGGTTGCTGCGTCCGGCGCCATCGATCTGGGAACCGACACGTTTATCCGTACGGATCTGGAGCGCGTCGATTTTGTGGGTGATCTGGTGTCCTTTGTGACGTCGGACGACCTTGGCCCGGTTGTGGGCCTGAAGTCCGAGACGGTGACACCTTATCGGGCCGAGATCGCCGAGCAGACCGGGCAGATCGACCTGTTCGGGAATGACGGGCCTGCGCCGCTTGTCTTGGTTGGTACAAGCTATTCTGCCAACCCCAACTGGAGCTTTGTCGAAGCGCTTAAGTTGAACCTGCGGCACGACGTTTTGAATTACGCGGAACAAGGACAGGGGCCGGTCGCCCCGATGCACGCCTACATGGCATCGCTGGAACCAGTGGATGCCCCACCGGTGGTTATCTGGGAATTTCCCGTGCGTTACCTGAGCGATCCATCCCTGTTGGACAGCCTGGCCCCGCACGAAGGAGACGCCAATGTCTATTAAACTTGTCGCTCTCTTGTTGTGTGGCCTCGCCACGCCAGTCATCGCCCAGACCAGCGACGAAGCGGTCGCACCCAGCCGCATCACCGTCAAGATGACGCCCGGCATCACATCGTCGGCGCAGTTGCCAACACCCGAACTGATTGCGGCACGCAAGGCGCTGACGCAGGGCCAGACCATTTACACGTCTCAGATGCGTCAATTGGCGGATCTGGGTGATGGTTTCGCGGCGTATAAATTCGCGCAGTGGTTAGAGGCGCAAGGCGATAATGTGCGCGCGTCTGACGTTGCACATTATTATGGGATGGCCGCGGCAACCGGACGTGGCGGGGCGATTACCCACCTGATTTCCATACTTGATCGGATGGAACCCGCGGACTTGTCGCGTGCGCGCAGTGATGTTCTGGAAGGCGTCGTGTTTGCCTATGCACGCGCAGGCAACAGTCACGCGCTTGATGCCGTGATCCGATACCAAATTTCACAAAAACCTTTCGGACGGCTGGATACGGAAGTTCAAAGCCTTGTCGATTTGGCCCAAGGCGAAGGCGCTGCCACCCTGGGTTTGCATCTGGCGCAGAACATCATGCAAGACCCCGCACACACACCTGACGATCTGCTGCGGGCGCGCGGATATTTGGAAACTGCAACAGCGTCTGCATCGCTTGAAACACAGCTTGTTGCCGCGAACCTTGTTCCACTGCTCGATCAAGCCTTGGCCGAGCAACCAACAACGACCACGGAGGTGCCACAGTGACACAGCAGATAACCATAATTCCAAGGGTATTGGGAATTGCATGCATCACATTGTCGGCCTTTATCGCTGATGCGCGTCCGGTGATGGCCGATTCATATTTTGGGTGCACGGGTCTTGAGGTGGATGACGACCTTCCGGTGCTGGAAGGGAAAGACGGTGTGTTCTTTCGGATCAATGCTGATCTTCGCATGAACCACCCGTTTTCGGATCAGACCGTTGCACAGATGGCGGAACTGTCGCGTGCGCTGGCTGAAAACGGCACCACACTTATCTTCGTGCCGATCCCAACCAAAAGTGTGACAATGCCGGACCATCTTCCCCCAGAAGCCGCGTTATATGGTTTCGACCTTGATATCGCGACGGCGGTGCACCGCGATATTCTGGACAGGCTTGACGCCGCGGGGGTCATCACGGTCGATGCGCGCGCAGCCATGATGGAAACCTCGGATGGGGCGCTGCCGTTCTTTAAGGCTGACTTTCACTGGTCGGCAGCGGGGGCACGCGAAACCGCACGCGCCATCGCAGACACCATCAAAGCTTTGCCAGAATATGCGGACACGGACAAAACCGAGTTTGAGACGGTCCCGATGGAGGTCGGCGTCGCATTTTCAGGGATGCGCCGCGAGCTGCAACAACATTGCCGCAACACGTTGCCGGAAGCTGCAACAATTACCTATCGGACCACGCAGGTGCCGACACTTGATGTGGGTGACGGGGGGCTTGATCTGTTCGGCGAAGAAGAAATGACAGTGCCGGTGGCCCTGCTGGGGACATCGTTTTCCGACAGCCCGATCAACAACTTTCCGGGCTTTCTAGCGCAATTTTCCGAGCTTGAGGTCGTGAACTATGCACTGACCGGCGGGAACCAGTTCGGGGCAATGACATCTTATTTGACGTCGACCGAATTTCAGGAAACACGCCCCCGGTTTCTGATTTGGGAAAACCCCATCTATACGAACCTTGCCCAATTCGGCGATCAGCCGATGCGGGAACTTATTGCGGCAGCTGGCGAAACCTGCACTTTGCCGCTGGAACCGAAAATCAACGAAGACAGCACCACGTTGACCGTTGATTTGACCAGCTATGATTTTGGTCCACAGGATACGCTTTTCCTGGACATAAATCAGGCGGCGGGAAGCCAAGCAAATTTCCTGTTCCGGTCCCATGACGGGATGGAACGGGTCAAAACCATCGAACGAGGCGAGCGTCTAAGCCGGACGGGCCGCTTTTACATGCCGTTGTCCGGACTATGGGCTGACGGCGCAGCATCGGTCGATATTTCGATGTCGGGTCCATTTACCTCCCAACCCAGCATCTTTGCCTGCACCACTCAAATAAAGGAAGAAATATGAAACGCCCGCTTTTCGCCGCCGTCGCGGCCATCCTTGTTCAGGTTGGTCCCTCCTTCGCTCAAGATACCCTGTATGAAGACGTGGCCGATCCCAACTCAAGCTTTGTTCGGGTCGTCGCACCCGGCCAAACCGTTGCGTCAATCAACGGTAAAAATGTACGTGATCTTGCATCAGGTGTGTCGGATTATGTAATTGTTATGCCTGGCGAAATTGATGTCGTATTGCCGAACGGGACCGGTACGGTCGACGCTGGCCCAAGCACGTACTATACGGTGATCTTTACCGAAGATGGCGAAACGCAGGTGATAACCGACGACATCACCAATAGCCCATCAAAGGCCGACATTTCCGTCTATAACCTTACCGATACGCCCGATATCGATCTGTTTGTACCGCAAGCCAACGCATTGGCGATCGAAGATATCGGGCCGATGCAAGGTCAGTCTGTCGCGATCAAGGCACCTTTGACGCTGGATTTTGAACTGCGGTCGGGTGACGACGTTCTGGCATCTGTCGCGGCGGTTGATCTGGCACGCGGCGCGGGTGTTTCCATTGTCTTGCTGCAAACTGCCGACGGCTATTCAGCCTTTGCGACAGCAAACTCGTATCTCAAGTAATTCGTTTTAACAGGAGCAAACACATGTTCGGTTTCGTTTATCAATCCAAACCACTCTGGTCAGCGATCCTTTCGGTGCTTGCCCTGTCTTTCGGCGCTGCGGCGACACATGCACAAGAGGCGGAAAAGCAATTGCTCGACGTGTCTTTCGTGCCGCCGCAGATTATTCCAACCCGCATCTGTGTGCCACGCGCGCCCGATGCGGAAACGATTGCGAATTGGGAAAATTGGGATGGCACACGTTTGCCAAACATCGACCCGGCTTTGATCAAACGTGACATCAACCGCCTGCAACAAATCGACCCCAATTACTGGCTGTCGACCATTGATCAGATCATCATGCGTCTGGCCGAAGCCGAACCAAGCTATGCGGGTAATAACGCGTTGCTGGCCCGGATTTCTGCGATGGTGGCCGCCGGGGCATTTGAAGAACTTAACCAACAACAGCTTGTCGCACAGTTGGCGGCGCAAGAAGACACGCTTTCCCCGCGTCTCAAAAATGCGCTGTCAGACTATTTTCGCGACGGGATCGGTGTCGCGCGTGATATTGATCATGCCAACGCATTGCTGGTTGATGCGGGCTACGCCGGAAATGCCGACGCGTTGCTGACGCTGACCAAAATGGAACTAGAGGGTCGCGGCGTCGAAGGCTGGGACGTGGCGCCCGACCTAGCGGTCACAATGGCGTTCGGATCGTTGGTTGGTGAACTGGACCCATCGATCTGTGACCGCGTTGCGCGGATCGCACGCGAATACAGCAGCAGCGAGATCGTTCAGCCCAACCCGCAATTGGCCCATGATTGGTTTCGCTTTGCCGCTGACCTTGGCGATTCCAACTCGGCCTGGAAGATCGTCGAATTTCACATGCAGGCAGAAGGGTTCGACAAGGATAATGCGGTATTACTGCAATATCTGACACAAGCTGCGGATGCTCAACTGCCCTACGCGCAGATTGCGCTGGGCCGCGTCTATGAAACCGGCGCGCTGGTCGAGCAGGATTTGAATAAAACGCTGTCATTGTTCCGTGCGGCTGCAAGGTCGGGCTTGCGTCCAGGATTGACACGTCTTGCACTCTTTTTAGAAAAACACGCGGACCGCTATCCAGAGCTGCAAGACGAGCGGATGCGTGCGCTGCACCAGATGGCAGAACTTGATGATGTCGGTGGATGGGTCTTTACGCGTTTGGCCGAAGATGTTTTTGAACGCGAAGGCCGCTGGGCAGGGCATGCCGAAGCCATGCCGTATTTGGAAAAGGCGGCTGCATTGGGTGACATGGATGGTGCCATCGATCTGGCGCTAGAGCTTGTCGCGCACCGCGAAAAACCCGAAGACTTTGAACGTGCCGTCGATTTGTTGTCGCATTCCGTCTCTGCGTTGGGTGGTGTGACCCCGGCAAAATTGTTGCACGGCGTATTTATGTGCCAAGCCCAAGACAGTCCGCGGCTAGAAGAGGCATTGTATTGGCAGGCTATGGAAGCCGCGACAGACACCGCCAACGTCGAGATTGCCGCCCGTGATCTGCTTGCCTTAGCGCCGGATGAAAACGCGCTTACGATCGCGTTGATACAATCGCACGCGCTGTATGGGCGTCCGCGGGCGATGGCAAGTTACCTGAAGTATCTTGAAAACGCGCCAGAGATCGCGCCCGAGGTGGTCGCATTTTGGCAAGACTATTCGAACCAATATGCGAGTGTCCTAGAGGCCTTGGCTGATCTGGAATTCGAGCTGGCCGAAAGCGCGCAGCAGCGCGACGTGGCCTTTGACCTATTGCGCCAGCAGTATCAACAGTCAGGCGCCACCGCGGCTTTGGCGCTTGCAGAAGCGATGATTGCATACGAAAGCGACGATGCGACGCAAACCAATGAGATCCGCAGCTTGCTGGAGGAACCGGCGAGTACTGGAAAAGGTGCTGCGATGCGTTTGCTCGCGTCACTGGATGAAGACAGTCAAAGCGGACGACGCATTTTCGATCAGTTTGCTGATGTGATTGAGACAAACGGTGACTTCGATGCACTGGTATTTGCCATCCCCTATGTGGACGATGAAAAACAGCGGGAATATCTGTCGCGTGCAACCGGGATCATTCCTTGCGACTATAAAAATGTGATGACGCTGGCGCGGTTGTTTTTACGCATCGACGATACCGAAAGCGCGCTGCACTGGATGGGCATTGCAGAACATCTGATGGGCGATAACGCGTGGTCGATGGTCGATCTTGCACAGTCTAAACTGGAAGTGGTGGGGGTTGACGCTGCACCCGAAGCGCTAGAGTTGTTTCAAGCTGCCGCAGCGGCAGGCGATGACAACGCCCCTCGTGAAGCGTTTGAACTGTTGCTGAACACCTCAGCGGCGACCTATAACCCAGACCGTGCGGCGCGGTTGATTAGTCAAGCGCTTGAGGATCCTGCGCACACAAATCTGGGCAAATTTCTGGGCGTCTATCGCGCCTCGGAGGAATCTGCGCAGGCTGAGATCGCGCAGCAGGTTGATATGCCGTCGATCTATCTTGCTGCTGCCGAAACAGGCGACATTTTTTCGATGCGCTCATACGCGCTTTATTTGCGAGAAAACGCCGCCAGCCGTGACGACTTAACCGCTTCGACGCAGTGGCTTAGCCGTGCAGCAGAAGGCGGGGATACCACTGCAATGGCAGAATTTGGCTATGCCTTGGCATTTGGTATTGGAACAGACGCCGACCTTAATACAGCCATCGACTGGCTTGAACGCGCCGCCGCAAACGGATCCGAAAAAGCGGCTGCGATCACGGCCCTACTCAAACTAAGTGAGGACACATAGTGCGGAATTTCATGCGAATTGCAGGGGCAGGCTTGCTCGTGACGCTGGCCAGTCCGGTTTTGGCCCAAAGCGATACAGAAACCTGCGCAACCGCGCCCGAACCTGTTGTGTCCTTGGGATTTGGCAGCCGATACACAGCCGAAAGCAAGTCGCGTTCGGATATCGATAGCGAAAGCAACGCCGAGGTAAATGCCGCGCTCGGGCCTATTGATGATTTTTTGCGGGATTTGACGCGTGTCGCGAACGACGTCACTAAGGGTGAAGGCGACCAAGCCGCGGCGGCCGATTGCGTGGTGGCGCAGATGTTGACATGGGCCAAAGCTGACGCGTTCTCGGAACTGGAAACGATCACCGCAAATTTTTCGATCGGCGCGAGGCTGGCCGGTTTTGCCATGGTCTATCGTCAAGTCGCGCCCTTTGCGTCGGATCCGCAGGCCCGACAAGCCATTGAAGACTGGCTGGGCAAGCGGACCAACGAACAGATGACATTCTGGGAAGAGGACGCAACATCGGGATCTAAAACGGGGAATTTGCGGGCTTGGGCGACGCTGGCGATTAACCTTGTCGGGCAAATTCGCAACGATCCGGTTGCCTTGCGTTGGTCCGCATGGTCCGCGACCTACATTCAATGTCAGGCCCAAGCTGACGGCAGCCTGCCGCAAGAAATGCGGCGTGGGAAATATGCGCTGCACTATCAACTGCACGCGGTTGCGCCGCTGGTTGTCACGACGCTTTTACTCGAACAACAGGGGCTCTCTATTCGCGGCGTTTGTGACAATGCGCTGGATCGGATCGTGCGCTTTACCATTGACGACCTCGCGACAGGGGCGGCCAGTACCGCGATTTCAGGGGAACCGCAGACCCTGTTCGACGGAACCGATGAATTGCAAAGCTACCAAATGGCGTGGCTCGAGGCATATCTGGTCCTGTCTCCCGACCCCGCACTGGATGCATACGCTGACACGTTTCGCCCGTTGTCACACAGCAAATTGGGGGGGGATCAGGCGCTTTTGTGGGCCGACAACGTTTTCAACCACACGCTGTCGGAATAGAGGTCCACATAAGTGATCTTGAGGCAGGCAAAAGCATCCACGATTGATTGCTTTCACATGCCTCAATGTCACGGCGGGACCGTCTATTTTTTCCCCACATATCTACTTTTTCCGCCGCGCATTCCGCCACGGCCCGCTGTGCTGCGCCCCGATGCCTTTTGTGCGTCGTCGACCGCGCGATCAACATCGTGTTGCCGTGCGAGCGGGTCAGCGGCGATCGTTAATTCGACGGTTTCCAATCGCTTAACCTCGTCGCGCAGACGTGCGGCTTCTTCGAATTCGAGGTTCTCGGCCGCTTTGCGCATATCGGTCCGCAATCCGTCAAGAACGGCGGCAAGATTGGCACCCGCAAGCGGCTTTTCGACCTTTGCGGTAACGCGGTTCATGTCGACATCGCCCTTATAAAGGCCCGCCAGAATATCCTCGACGTTCTTTTTCACCGTGGTGGGGGTGATGCCATGTTCAACGTTATAAGCCATCTGTTTGGTCCGACGGCGTTCCGTTTCCGACATCGCGCGGGCCATCGACCCGGTGATCTTGTCGGCATACATGATAACCCGGCCTTCGGCGTTCCGCGCGGCACGGCCGATGGTCTGCACAAGACTGGTTTCAGAACGCAAGAACCCCTCTTTGTCCGCATCCAAAATCGCAACCAGCCCGCATTCAGGAATATCCAATCCCTCGCGTAGCAAGTTAATCCCGATCAGCACGTCGAAAGCGCCAAGCCGAAGATCACGCAGAATTTCGATCCGTTCAATCGTATCGATGTCAGAGTGCATGTAGCGCACGCGGATGCCCTGTTCATGCATGTATTCGGTCAAATCTTCGGACATGCGTTTCGTCAGGGTCGTGACCAAAGTGCGGTAGCCCGCAGCGGACACCTTTCGCACCTCGTCAAGCAAGTCATCAACTTGCATCTCGACGGGGCGAATTTCGATTTGGGGGTCAATGAGCCCGGTCGGCCGAATGATTTGTTCCGTATACACGCCGCCCGTCTGTTCCATTTCCCATGCGGCCGGTGTCGCACTGACAAAAACTGACTGCGGACGCATGGCGTCCCATTCCTCAAATTTCAGGGGGCGGTTATCCATACAAGAAGGCAGGCGGAATCCGTGTTCAGCCAGCGTGGCTTTACGCCGAAAGTCACCTTTATACATGCCGCCGATCTGCGGGACAGACACGTGGGATTCATCTGCGAAAACAATTGCGTTATCGGGAATAAATTCAAAAAGCGTGGGCGGCGGTTCGCCCGGGGCGCGCCCGGTCAAATACCGAGAGTAGTTTTCAATACCACTGCACACGCCGGTCGCCTCAAGCATTTCGAGGTCGAAGTTTGTGCGTTGTTCAAGCCGCTGCGCTTCTAGCAATTTGCCATTGGCCAGCATCAAATCAAGCGTTTGCCGCAGTTCCTTTTTGATCCCGATAATGGCTTGTTGCATCGTCGGTTTTGGCGTCACGTAGTGGCTGTTTGCATAGACCCTGACCTGATTGAAACTGCCGGTTTTTATACCTGTCAGCGGGTCAAACTCTGTGATGCTCTCTAGCTCTTCACCGAAAAATGACAGTTTCCAAGCACGATCATCAAGGTGGGCTGGCCAAATTTCAAGACTATCACCCCGCACACGAAAGGTCCCACGTTGAAAGGCGGCATCGTTGCGGCGATATTGCTGTGCGATCAGATCTGCAATGACCTGCCGCTGATCATATGCCAGCCCAACCTGGATATCTTGCGTCATGGCACCATAGGTTTCGACCGATCCGATCCCGTAAATGCACGAAACAGATGCCACGATGATCACATCATCACGCTCCAAAAGCGCGCGCGTCGCAGAATGGCGCATGCGGTCGATTTGTTCGTTTATCTGACTTTCTTTTTCGATGAAGGTGTCAGAGCGTGCGACGTAGGCTTCTGGTTGATAGTAATCGTAGTAGCTAACAAAGTATTCAACGGCGTTCTCGGGGAAAAATCCTTTGAATTCTCCATAGAGCTGCGCAGCAAGAGTTTTGTTCGGCGCCAGAATAATTGCGGGTCGTTGGGTTTGTTCGATGATTTTTGCCATCGTAAAGGTTTTGCCGGTCCCCGTTGCCCCCAATAAGACCTGATTTTGCTCGCCTTGCAGAACACCATTGCTTAGCTCGTTGATCGCGGTCGGTTGATCGCCTGCCGGTTCGAATTCTGTTTTCAAAACAAACCGCTTGCCGCCCTCAAGCTTGGGCCGGTTTTTCACAGCGGGCGCAGGGTTTGACAGTACAGAGGCGGATGCCTTCAAAGTCTGTGATGTTGCGTCCATTGATCATACCCCCGTTATAGGGTGTAGAGTTGTGGTTTTTACGGCTGGTTTCAACCCGACACGGTCAAAATGTTTATGCTTTGTGCCGCTAAGCGGCCCTTGATCGGACGGGATTGCCATGAACCGCGCTGATGTTGAACCTTGCTATCAAGTTGCTGAGTTCCGCTGCCTGCTGGCGCAGTTTTTGACTGGCGGCATCGGCGGCTTCCACCATCCCCGCGTTTTGCTGCGTGGCTTTATCAAGCTGCCCGACACCGATGTTTAATTCGGCCAAGCTGCGCGATTGTTCTCCGGCAGCGCTCGCCATGTCTGACGTCAGGGCGGATATCTGTATGACACGCTCTGTGATCGCCGTCAGGGCCACGCCGGTGTCGCCAACAAGTTTAACCCCTAGCGAAACTTGCGCCGAACTGCCACCAATCAAGGTTTTGATTTGTTGGGCAGCTTCGGATGATCGCTGTGCAAGTGCACGCACTTCTGACGCAACGACGGCAAATCCACGGCCGGCATCGCCCGCGCGGGCCGCTTCTACGCCTGCATTCAGGGCAAGAAGGTTCGTTTGAAAGGCAATGTCGTCAATCACCGAAATGATGGTTGAAATTTGGTTAGAAGAGCTTTCGATTGCGGACATCGCCGTGACTGTTTCGCTTACGACGGTGGTGCTATCGGTGGCCTCTGATCTCGCTTGCTGCACAATCTTTTCCACATCCTGCGCGCCCTGCGCCGCAGCGCGAACACTTGTTGTCAGCTCGTCTAATGCAGCGGCTGTTTCCTCTAGTGTGGCCGCCTGATTTTCTGTTCTTCGTGACAACGCGCTGGACTGTTCGCCGATTTCTTCTGATTCTGCGCGTATCGTTTCGGCGTTCGAAACGACCGCGGTCATCGTATGGTGCAGCGTTTCTGCGGTGGCGTTGAAGTCCGAGCGAAGCTGTCCATATTCTGGCGTGAACTCTTCACGAATGCGGACAGTCAGATCGCCGGCTGCAAGCGCCTTGAGCGCATTGGTAAGTGTTGAAAGAACGACGCGCTGCTTGACCTGAGCCTCGCGTGTGGTTTCTGAAGCTTGATGCCCGGCGGCGAGCCCATCGCGCATTTTTTCCAGATTTCTAGCCAGTTGGCCAATTTCATCTTTCCTTTGCGTGTCTGATATCGCGTGGCTGTATTTCCCGTCGGTCACCGCTGAGACCGCAGTCTGCAGCCGGGTGAGAGGTTGGCCAAGGATGGCGCGAAAAATCACTGTTGAAAGGACGAGCATGAGGATCATCACGCCTGCACTGATTGTAAATGTCTGGTCTCGCTCTGTCTGTAGCGCGGCAAGAATCGGTTTCGCTGTCCAGGCGATCGCCACCACGCCGACCAGTGTGCCGTCTTGTCCAAACCTGATTGGCACCGCAACATCCAGTCCATTTCGTGCGGTTGTGCTAACCCTTTGCATCAACGCGTCATTGGCGGTGGCCCGCAGTGACGCCATGTCAGCCCCGTCACTTGCCATCTGACCCAACGTTTCGCCGTTCTGACCATATACGACTGCGCCGATAGCGCTCCCTCCGGAAACTTCTAAAACGCGCGCAATTTGGTCGTTGATGTCGTCAACTTTGTTAAACCGGATAGCACCCCCCAACGCGCTTGCGGCATGCGAGGTACTTATTGCGCCAATCTCGACAATACCATTTCGTGCCACGGCGCTGGTAAGTTTCGCGCTCAGTAAACCGAGCGTGGCCGCGACCAAGATCGTTGATGCGGCGGTGACAAAAAGGCATTTTATGTAGACAGAATGCGCCGAAGTTTGCACAGCGTTGGGAATTGGGGCCTGAGACATGCCATTATCCTTCATGAGGCTAAAAAAGCGCTTCTGCGTTGATACCGACAGTCAGTGCGCCGACAAGCGTGCCAGAGGCGGGATCAGTAATCGCAAGTGATACTTGCCCCAGATAGGATTGCGTCGATTCGTCAAATTCGACGTCGCCGATGTGAACTGCGCCGACACCTGCGCCGTAGCTTGCCGTGAATTTTTCTTCATCGCCTTGCCACATGTCAGATGTCAGCGACGAGGCTGCTGCATTCAGACCGCGCGAGTCCATGATAAATGCCTCTGAAATAATACCCCCTGATGCGTCGACTTTATCGCGTAAAAAGTCGGCGGCGGGGTTTGTGAGAATCGGCGTGATTGTCGGCGTGTCCTGTGTGCCGACTTCACTTCTCCAGGTGGCGTCAAGCTCTAGCACTTTTGCCGCGTCAAGGGCTGCATTGACTTCGTTCGCATGAACGATGGTGTCAATTATGATGGGGTCGCTTGCCCACATCGCAACGTATTCTTGCACATACATATTCAGCGCGTCGGCAAATTCGTCTGCAGATGCAGTTTGAGCGAGTGAAATAACACCGGCAATCATCAGGCTTCTTTTCAACATAACCATTTCCTAAGTGTGAATAATGTTTTCTCGCATGGCGCGGGTCTGGTGGCAGGGATACAGGCGACCTGTTGCGCTTTGATTAACGCCTCAAGTAATTCTCCTCTCGCCACTCTTGCCAAGGCGGCCTATCTTGGAAATAAGCCGACCCAAGGAGATCATTCATGCGCGCACGTATTTACAGCCCTGCAAAGACTGCAATGTCATCTGGCACCGCCAAAACCAAACAATGGATTTTGGAACATGTCGCAGATTCTGCGCGCGAGATTGATCCGTTGATGGGGTGGACGTCATCGACTGACACACAGGCACAGGTGCGTCTGATGTTTGCGACAAAGGAAGATGCGCTGGACTATGCGCAGGCGCATGGGATTGATGCCGTCGTTCAGGACCCCAAGCCACGCAAACCCAATATTCGCCAAGGTGGCTACGGCGAAAATTTTGCAACTAACCGCCGCGGAGCTTGGACGCATTAAACGGGTGTCCGTTTCCGTCACGCCGTAAGTGGCGATCAGTTTGGCATCATGACGCATCGGCAATTCGTGCGGATCAACCGATCCGGCGGCCAATGCCCGTTGGCGTCACAGCCTTCACCGATAAAAGCACTGTGATTCTGTAATCCGCCATAAATAATGGTGGTTTAGTTTTGCGCAGTTAACCCAATTGTTGGTTTCAAAAGCGCAGGGAACGGATCTATCGGATTCCGTTGACCCGACTGCACGTCCCCAATTTTTCAATGCGCGCACGCAAATCCCGATTGATGATGCACCGCCCGAAACCTGGTTGCGGGTCGCGGGGAACGGTCACTCTTTTAATCCGACTAAAAAAGTCAGATTGACATTCTTTATAAAATTACTCAGGTATATGTCGATAACCGGAAATGTGGTCATCGCGCTGTTCTTGCGCGACCCAAAGGAAGGATGCGCGATGAAACGGACCGAGAAAAGCAAGAGCGTGTTTGGCAGTGCGTCTGTCGGCGTCGGCGCGTTTGCGTGCCTGCGCCACGTTCAGACTTATGGTCGACTCGCATCAATGCGGTGGGGCGCGTGATGTCCGCCGTGTCAGTGCCGAATGTACCCGCTGAGATGGGGGAAAATTTGCCCTGCTACGCGGCGCAAGACCTGACCGCGGCGGGTGACCGGGCGCTGATCGTACTGGATGACAAGACCTACACATTGCGGATCACGCGCGCGGGCAAGCTGATCTTGACGAAATAGCGCGGACCGTACGCGCAATTATACCCACCACTGAAAACGCTACAAAGGAAAGAAATTATGAAACACACCTACTTGATCACGACCGCGCTTGGCCTGTGTCTTGCGACACCCGTGCTGGCCGTTGAAAAAGCGGATGTTTTGACAAACTATGCCGACATCGCCGCCGCGACTTACGAAGATGCGTTGATCACTGCGCAACGGCTACAGCGCGCTGTGAACGCGCAGGTTGCGGAACCTTCGGCGGAAAATTTGCAGGCCGCAAAAGCGGCTTGGCTGGCTGCGCGTGTCCCGTACCAGCAAAGCGAAGTGTTCCGGTTCGGCAATGCGATTGTTGATGACTGGGAAGGCAAAGTGAATGCCTGGCCGCTTGATGAGGGGCTGATGGACTATGTCGATACGTCTTACGGCGGGCCGTCCGATGAAAATGCATTTGCTGCGCTTAACGTGATCGCGAACCCGACATTTTCCCTGTCAGGGACAGACGTGGATGCCACTGAAATCACGCCGGAACTATTGAGTGAAACACTGCACGAAGCTGACGGCGTCGAAGCGAATGTTGCCACGGGCTACCATGCGATTGAATTCCTGCTCTGGGGGCAAGATTTGAACGGACACAGCAGTGGTGCCGGTGCGCGTCCTTGGACTGATTATGCTGCGGGCGAAGACTGCACCGGTGGCAATTGCGACCGCCGCGGCGATTATCTGATCGCGGCAACTGACCTGCTTGTTTCGGATCTGGAATGGATGGTGGGCCAGTGGGCCGATGGTGGTGCGGCACGTGCCGAAGTGACAGAAAGCGACGTCAACGGCATTTCCGCTATGCTGACTGGCATGGGATCGCTGTCGTACGGGGAACAGGCGGGTGAACGGATGCGCCTTGGCCTGATGTTGAACGACCCAGAGGAAGAGCACGACTGTTTCTCGGACAACACCCATAACAGCCACTATTATGATGGCTTGGGCGTGCAGAACGTCTACCTTGGTGAATATGTCCGTGTGGATGGCACACTGGTGTCCGGCCCGTCGCTGTCTGATCTGGTTGCCGCAGTCGATCCTGCACTTGATACCGAGGTTACGGCAAAGCTGGCGCATACCATGTTGGCGCTGGGCCGCATCAAATTGGCTGCTGAAGCGGGCTTTGCCTATGACCAAATGCTGGAACGCGGCAATGCGGGCGGCGAAGCCCTTGTGATGGGCGGCGTGAATGGTCTTATCGATCAAACGCGGTCGTTTGAACGGGTCGTGACCGCATTAGGTATCGATCAGGTGGCCTTTGAAGGCTCTGACAGCCTTGACAGCCCGGACGCTGTTTTTCAGTAAGCTAGGATCGTAATCTGTGAGGAAGGCGGTCTGCACATTGCGCCGCCTTCTTTCATTTCAGACACGCATCCGTGTCGTTGAAAGGAACCACATGCGCTGGCGTGTTGGATATTTAGGATTGTGGTTCGCGTGTTTGCCTGTCGCGACACCTGCGGGTGTTCTTGATGAGCCGCATTTGAATGTGGTAACCCGCACGGGTGCCGAAACCACGCGCATTGCCACTGTGACCGCTGCCCCCACCGATTTCAGCGCCTCCGCCCCGTTCGAAGCCATGCCCGCCGGCGCTGCAACAGTACGCGCACGCACGGGGCATGATGCGTTTTCGCAACCTTCGGGGAACATCAGTTTCGAAGATGAGTTGGATTTTAAGGTCGGCAACGGGCTATTCCGAAAAATATGGGTGTCGTCCCCGGCGTCAACGCTTGCCTCTGATGGCTTGGGTCCACTTTATAATGCGCGGTCCTGTCAGCGCTGCCATATCAAAGACGGGCGAGGTCATCCGCCGGAAAATGCCCAAGATATGGCGGTCTCGATGTTTTTGCGTGTGTCTATCCCCGGGGATTACGATGCAAAGATTGCGGATATCGAAGGTTACATTGCCACGCTGCCAGACCCGACGTACGGGTCGCAACTACAAGATTTTGCGGTGCAGGGGCATGCGGCCGAATACCGGCTAGAGGTATCTTATACCGAAGAACTGATAAACCTTTCAGGCGGCGACACCGTTTTCTTGCGCCACCCGACCTACCGCGCGGCTGACCTTGGCTACGGTCCGCTGCACCCTGATGCCATGCTAAGCCCGCGGGTGACACCGCAGATGATCGGACTGGGTCTGCTAGAGGCGATCCCGGCTGCGGATATTGTTGCGGGGGCTGACCCCGATGACCGCGATGGCGACGGTATTTCTGGCCGTCCCAATATTGTCTGGTCGGTCGAATACGACATGCCAATGCTGGGGCGTTTTGGCCTGAAGGCTGGAATGCCGACGGTGCGCGAACAATCGGCGGCGGCGTTTGCGGGCGATATTGGCATTTCATCGCCGCTGTTTCCCAATGGCGCGGGTGAATGCACGTGGGCACAACAAGATTGCCAGCGCGCATTGCATGGCGACGGTGACGCGCGCGGCACCGAAGTCGATCAAGCCGCGCTTGATCTGGTGACGTTCTACAGCCGTAACTTGGGTGTGCCAGCGCGCAGCAATGTGGACGATCAGGAGGTGCTTGCGGGCAAAAGGATATTCTACGAGACGGGGTGTTCATCGTGCCACACGCCGAATTTCGTGACCCATAGATTGACCGATCAACCAGAGCAAAGTTTCCAGCTGATCTGGCCTTACTCGGACATGTTGCTGCACGATATGGGCGAAGGCCTTGCCGATCATCGCCCCGAGGCCCGTGCGACGGGCACTGAATGGCGCACAGCTCCGCTTTGGGGGATTGGCCTGACACAACAGGTCAGCGGGCACAGTTACTTTTTGCATGACGGTCGGGCGCGCAGCCTGTTAGAGGCAATCATATGGCACGGAGGTGAAGCTGAACGTATACGTGACGCGGTGATTGCCATGCCAAAACCAGACCGTGACGCATTGATCACATTCTTGGAGAGCTTATGAAACGTTACATTCTTGCTGTCATTGTCTCGGTCTCGCTTGCCGGCACAAGTTGTGCTTTGGCCCAAACGAACGCGCAGATTACCGCTGATATCGTCGAAAATCATATCCTTCCCGGCTTTGATCAATTGGCTAAGCAGTCTCAAACCCTTGCTGCTGTCGCGGTGGACCATTGCGGCCCTGAGGCACCCGAATTGCGCGCGGCGTATTCTGACGCCTTTGATGCGTGGGTCGCCGTCAGCCACTTGCGTTTCGGCCCGACAGAGGTTGGCGACCGCGCGTTTGCATTGGCGTTTTGGCCCGATACGCGCGGGTTCACGCCGCAAACATTGTCGGGTTTGATCACAGCACAAGACCCGATCGGCCAGAGCGCAGAGACCTATGCCGAATCTTCCATCGCAGGGCGCGGATTTTACGCGCTGGAATTCTTGATTTACGACGACGCTATCGCGCAATTGGGGTCAGACGCGTATCGGTGCGGGTTGGTACAGGCCATCACGGGCGATATCGCAAATGTGGCGAGTGCGATTGATGCGGACTGGCATGATCGTTACGCACAGGTACTGCTAAACCCGTCAGAGGCCGGGAAATACCGAAGCACCGAAGAAGCCGCCCAAGAGCTGTTCAAAGCGCTGTCGACAGGGCTGGAGTTTACGGGCGACACGCGTCTGGGCCGGCCGTTGGGGACATTTGACCGCCCGCGCCCGACACGGGCAGAGGTGTGGCGTTCGGGTCGGTCTGCCCGCCATGTAGCCGTGTCTCTTGACGCGCTGCGTGACATCGCCCTGCGGTTGGCGGGTGACGACGAAAGGTTGGTCGCCCGACTGAACGACGTTTTTAACCGCACTGAGGACAGGCTTGCGCATTTGAATGACCCCGATTTTGCGGCGGTGACTGATGTTAACGGGCGGTTCAAGCTTGAGGTGCTGCAGCAGTCGATTAGCGATATCCGGACACTGGTGCGCGATGAAGTCGGGCCAAAGTTGGGCGTTGTCGCCGGTTTTAACGCGCTTGATGGGGACTGACATGACAAATCGCCGGCAATTTTTGGCGGGGCTTTTGGCCACTGGGCTGGTGCCGGCGCCAACATGGGCTGATGTCGGGTCACCGGCCTATTTATCGGCGGCGGCGCTGCCGGACGGGGCGTATGTGTTGTGCGGAATTTCAGCGCAGCGCATCGTGCTGTTTCAAGTCCCTTTGCCTGCGCGTGGTCATGCCGCCGCTGCGCATCCCACCCGTCCCGAAGCGGTCGCCTTTGCGCGCCGTCCGGGTACTTTTGCCATTGTAATCGACTGTCTGTCCGGGCAGTCCAAGGCAACACTTGAAGCCCCTGAGGGGCGGCATTTCTTCGGTCACGGTGTATTTTCATCGAATGGCGCGTGGCTGTTTACCACCGAAAATGACTATGACGCAGGGCGCGGCGTTGTGGGTGTGTGGGATGTGTCAGCGGGTTATACACGGGCCGGTGAATTTGCCAGCGGTGGCGTTGGCCCGCATGACATCAAACGGCTGCCCGGTTCAGAAACGTTGGTTGTTGCCAATGGTGGCATTGATACCCACCCGGACAGTGGTCGCGTCAAACTCAACATCGCAACGATGGCGCCAAATCTGTCGTATTTGCAAGATGGCCACGTGATCGATGTGGTATCGCTTGGACCAGAACGCCATAAAAACTCGATCCGGCATTTGGATGTGACTGCCGCGGGGCAGGTTGCCTTTGGGATGCAGTGGGAGGGCGACGGCGATATCGACGTGCTTGCCGGTGTCCATGCGTTGGGCAGCCCCGTCACACTCTTGCGCGCAGACATTGCGGTCACGCGGGACATGAAAGGCTATGTCGGAAGCATTGCGTTTTCACCCGATCAGGGTGTGGTGGCCGTGACGTCGCCGCGCGGTGGTGTTGTTCAACTGTACGATATTGGCTCCGCCAGCTGGAAACAAACGCTGCCGGCTGCTGATGTGGGCGGCGTTGCCGCGCTTGATGATGGTTTTATCATCACAACCGGCTTTGGCGAACTGGGTCAAATTGCGGGGGGACAATTAGCGCTTGCGCGGGTTGCAGAACTGGCATGGGATAACCATATCGTCCCAATCGGTGTTTAACGGTTGGCAGGCGTGTTGTGCTTGCGCTGATATCTGCGCAACATTAGATCAAGCGTTGCCGCAACCAGCCAACTGTGGCATGAAACAGAAAATGTACTGAACGAAAGAGTTTAGATCGTGACTGATTATGCATCCCGCCGCACAATGATGGTCGACACACAGGTGCGCCCATCCGACGTAACCAAATTCCCCATAATTGATGCTATGCTGTCAGTGCCACGAGAAAATTTTGTGCCCGATAGCCTGCGCGAGGCGGCGTATATCGGTGAAAATCTAGATATCGGCAAAGGGCGTGTTCTGCTGGAGCCCCGCACCCTAGCCAAGATGCTGGACGCGCTGAACATCCAACCAAACCATGTTGCGTTGGATATTGGCTGTGGCCTTGGGTATTCGACCGCAATTTTGGCGCGCATGTGTGAATTTGTTGTCGCTGTTGAAGACGATGAAGCGCGCGCGGAAGCCGCGCAAAGCTTGCTGTCTGGGCAGGGCATTGACAACGCCGCTGTGATGGCTGGCCCGCTGGATACCGGTGCGTCGAAATCTGGCCCCTATGACATTATCATCATCGAAGGCGGTGTTCAGGCTTTGCCTGACGCGATCTTGGCGCAACTGCGTGAAGGTGGCCGGATTGCGTGCGTCTTTGCCGAAGGCAATCTTGGTGTTGTGCGGATTGGTTACAAACTTGATGGTGTCATGAACTGGCGCTTTGCGTTCAACGCCAGTGCTCCCGTTATTCGCGGTTTCGGAAAAACAAAAGAATTCGCGCTCTAACGCTTTATCCCGAAGATTGCGGCGCAAACCAAAAGTGAGTGAGATAGACGATGATCAAACGCAACCGGTTCGCTGCAGTGGCAGTTGTATTTTCTGTTTTTGCAACGCCGATGGTGCATGCTGAAACATTGGCGGATGCGCTAACTGCTGCGTATACCAACTCTGGTCTGCTGGAACAGAACCGCGCGTTGTTGCGCGCCGCAGACGAAAACGTCGCCCAAGCGGTTGGGGCGATGATGCCGGTGATACAGTGGTCTGCACAGGCGTCCAGTTCGATCAACAATGCACTGCCCGCATCGCAACGCGAAGCCACAAATACCGCTATTGCAGCCATCAGCGGCAGTTTCACCCTTTATGATGGTGGATCGAACCGGTTGGCGGTCGACGCCCAAAAGGAGCTGGTGTTGAGCACCCGCCAATCTTTGCGTGGCGTGGAGCAGGATGTGCTGTTGCGTGCAGTTCAGGCGTATATGAACGTGCGTCGGAACGAGGAATTTGTGCTTTTGCGCCAAAGCAACGTGCGTGTGATCACCCAGGAATTGCGCGCCGCGCAAGATCGATTTGATGTGGGCGAGGTGACCCGCACCGATGTCGCCTCTGCCGAGGCCCGTCTTGCTGCTGCCCGCAGCTTGTTGGCGGCAGCTGAAGGTAGCCTTGTGCAGTCAATGGAAGAATATGTTGCTGCGGTCGGTAACAGGCCCCGCAATCTGGTGGCAGTATCGCCTGCGCCCGTATCGCAGAGCGTGAGCGATGCAAAATATTTTGCGGTCCGTAACCATCCGAATGTCCTGCAAGTACAACATTCTGTTTCCGCCGCCGAGTTGAACATTCGCCGCGGAGAAACAGCGGTGATTCCGACCGTGACCTTGAATGGATCTATTTCAACCAATCAGGATTCCGTCGAAGCAGGCCAGATCGGCATTAACATTGGCGGTCCAATTTACGCTGGCGGCCAAGTGGCCAGTGCAATGCGTCAGTTGATCGCAAACCGTGACGCAAGCCGTGCCGGGTTGCATCTGACGATGACCGCAGTCGAACAACAGGTCGGCAATGCGTTTGCATCGCTTCAGATTGCGCGCGCATCGCGCCAAGCTGCGGACCAGCAAATCGGGGCGGCGCGGATCGCCTTTGATGGTATCCGTGAAGAGGCGACCCTGGGTTCGCGCACGACACTTGAAGTGTTAAACGCGGAACAAGAGTTGCTGGATGCCGAGGCTAGCCGGATTTCCGGGCAAGCGGACGAGGTTATCGCGTCCTATGCCGTTCTTGCGGCAATGGGATTGTTGAATGCGGAGCATTTGAATTTGCCCGTGCAAACCTATGACCCGGCGGCCTACTATAACCTTGTCAAAGACGCGCCTCCGTTGTTGTCTGAACAGGGTCGTTCGCTTGATCGTGTCCTGCGTGCGATCGGCCAAGATTAATCAGCTTATTGTTCCAGCGAACATTCTGAGTTACCTTTTTCAACAGAACCTGGATTGAGGGAAACAGTATGTCCAACACCGTGCGAACAGGCGAAGTCGACGATTCACTGCTGAACTCTGTGCGCAAGCTGGTGTCTGTGAACGCCGCAAACCGCGCTGCGATCGCTGACACGGGGATGGGGCGGCTGATCCTGACACCTGCGCTGCGGGTCGATGGAAATAACGACCGGAATATTGAAGAAAAACAAGAAGTTTCCATTCCCGACACGCGCGAAACCAGTCGCGTACTTGTGCTTGAGCCGGCGAAACGTTCCGATCGCGCAGGCCTAGAGGCCACGATTGCCGAACTTGAAGTCGCGGTGACATCACATCCACAGTCATGGGAAGCCGACGAAGGCGAGACCTTTGAAGAGGCGGCATGGGCCGCCAGCGCATTTCAATCGCGCATTCTCGATTCTTCTCCGATCATGAACGGACCGCCGATTTTACGTGAAGACCCCGTTGATCAGCAAGAGGTCGCCGATGATGACGCCGTTGAAACTGCGGATATTTCAATCGACGAAGAAGCATTGCGCAAGCTTGTCGTAGAGATTGTGCACCAAGAGTTGGGCGGCGAACTGGGCGAACGCATCACGCGCAACGTTCGTAAACTGGTCCGTCGCGAGATAAACCGTATTCTGGTTAGCCGCGGCTTGGGCTAAACCTTTTGCGCCATTCCGATCAGACGATCTAAGTCCATATGCGCTTCCAGGTGTTCAGACAGTGCATCCAATGTTTGTTCCACGCCGTGTGAATATCTGTGTGCGTTCACGGGCTTGCCCAAAAGCCCTAGGAATGTTGCGCGAAAGGTGTCGGCTTCGAACAGCCCGTGCAGATAACAGCCCTTGATACGGCTGTCGGGTGTTGCGGCGCCTTCACCGCGGCCATCGATTGACAGCCATGCGCGTGATGTGTCGGGGCCAGTGGTTTCGCCAATATGGATTTCATAGCCGCTGACGGCGTCGCCGCTGTGCAGGTAGGTGGCTGTGGTGCGGTTCAGGCGTTTATGGGGTCGCATCACCGTTTGCACGTCCAGCACTGCCAGCCCTTCGACGGTGCACGGTGGTCCTTCGATGCCATCGGGGTCGCTGATCAGTGTACCAAGCATTTGGTAACCGCCACAAATGCCCAGCACATGGCCGCCACGGCGCACATGCGCCTGCAGGTCGATGTCCCAGCCCTGTGCGCGCAAATGGGCCAGATCGGCAATGGTGGATTTCGACCCCGGGATAATCACCAAATCTGCATCGCCGGGCAGGGGTCGCCCTGCGTCGACGATCTGGACACTGACACCCGGCGTGGCAGATAGGGGATCCAAATCGTCGAAATTGGCGATCCGGTTTAGCCGGGGTACAGCGATTTTGATGTCGCCCCCGGTGCGGCTAGCGATGTCCATGACGTCTTCGGCGGGCAGGCGCCACGCATCAGCAAACCACGGGATCACGCCAAGGTCGCCCCATCCGGTACGCGCCGCAATCATTTGCATACCGTCAGTGAACAGGCTTGGATCGCCGCGAAACTTGTTGACCGCAAAACCCTTGATCAATGCCAGATCGTCAGGGGCAAGCACGGCATGCGTGCCGACAAGTTGCGCGATCACCCCACCGCGATCAATATCGCCCACCAGCACCACCGGTACGCCCGCCGCAGTGGCAAAGCCCATATTGGCGATATCACCTTGGCGAAGGTTCACTTCGGCAGGGCTGCCTGCGCCCTCGACGATGACCAGATCTCGTGCTTGGCCGATGCGGTGAAAGCTTTCCAGAACCTTTGGCAGCAGCTGCGCCTTGTGCTTACCATAGTCACGCGCCTTAAGGGTCGCAAACCGCTTCCCTTGCACGATCACTTGCGCGCCCGTGTCAGTCTCGGGCTTGAGCAGAACCGGGTTCATATCCACCAGCGGTTCAAGACCACAGGCCCACGCTTGCAGTGCCTGAGCGCGGCCGATTTCGCCACCGTCGGCTGTGACTGCTGCATTGTTCGACATGTTTTGCGGCTTGAACGGCGCGACAGACAATCCGCGTCTGACGCAGGCACGCGCGATACCAGCCACCAACATGGACTTTCCCACGTTCGACCCGGCGCCTTGAATCATGATTGATTTGGTCATCTCGCCTCGCTTTTGGGTGACAATAGGGGGCGGCGTGGGGGGGCGAAAGCCAAAACGAAAAACGCAGCCCTCGGGCCGCGCTTTTATTTATCTGTTACAGATCGCGTGCAAAGTTTACGCGGCGCGTGCTTCCAGTTCGGCAGCATTGCGACGTTCGCTTTCTTCGCGCGACAGCGCAACCGAGGTCCGTACACCCTTGCTGACAAAGTCCATCAAACCGGTGACCACACGCTCGTTGGGGTCAATACCGGCGCAAGACAACACTTCGCGTCCATCGCGCGACCGTGCCCAGCGTGCAATTTGTTCAGGGCCATTACCGTATTTCTTGTCGTCTGCAATTGCATCATCCAATGCAGCAAGGACGACAGCAGCAAATAACTTACGCGCCCGGTTGCCTTGTTCGTTATTGAAGGCCGTACCGTCGACGAAATCTCTCATCTTGCTTCCTTTTTTTGCTCTTGTAGTCCCCGAGTGAAGCGCAATATGCATGTTTGAACCCGATTCGGGGGTTCTCTTTTGGAATGGCTCCTATGCGTTTATTGCATAGCTCGTTGCTTACGTATAGCCATTCCCATGATCTTGTCAGGCGCTCACTCGCAATATATAGGCTAGGTCCAGCATCTTTCAACCTTTCCCTTAAATCCGAAATGAAGTGACCAATGCCTAAAATTCACGGTAATGAAATTCGTCCTGGCAACGTGCTGGAACATGATGGCGGCCTTTGGGTCGCGGTAAAGACAGACCACGTTAAGCCCGGTAAAGGCGGCGCGTTTGCTCAGGTTGAAATGAAAAACCTGCGCGACGGGCGCAAACTGAACGAACGTTTCCGGTCTGCCGACAAGGTAGAGCGCGTGACGCTGGACCAAAAAGACCAGCAGTTCCTGTTTGAGACAGACGATATGCTGACATTTATGGACAGCGAAACCTACGAGCAGATCGCGCTACCAGCGGATATCCTTGGCGATCGCCGCCCGTTTTTGCAAGACGGCATGGTTGTTCACATCGAATACTACGGCGAAGAAGCGCTGAACGTGACTTTGCCCCAAAAGGTGACCTGCGTCGTCGTCGAGACAGAACCTGTGGTCAAAGGTCAAACAGCGGCAAACAGCTTTAAGCCAGCGATTTTGGACAATGGCGTGCGCGTCATGATCCCACCTTTCGTCGGAACAGACGAAAAAATCATCGTGAATACTGAACTGTTCGAATACGTCGAACGCGCCTAATCGACGACACGTTTCAGGACCGCGCTGCCAGCCTTCATTGGACCGGTGGCGCGGTCGAAACGGACATGCGCCAGCCCAAGATCCCCTGATACCGTATAAAGCGTGCCGACGGGTTTGCCGTCATCGGCAATGATTTCCTCGCCGGGCTGTGCCGCGCCGGAAATCTTTACACGCACGAGACCCTTTTTAAGCTCGGTCTTGTGTTTCATCCGCGCCACGATTTCTTGGCCGACAAAGCACCCCTTTTTGAAATCCACGCCGTGCAAGGCTTCGAAGCCGGCCTCTAGGATATAGCTGTCCGGGGTCAGTTCGGCCCCGGTTTCAGGGACCATATGCGTGACGCGCAGGTGATCCCAATCAGTGGTATCGCTGATGTCGGCGTCACCATAGAAACGCCATCCCAATGCGCTATGGCGCGGGTCGGGAAGGGCGCTTTGTGGTGCTGGACCGGTGCCGCGTGACACCACCAGATCGGTCGCATCAATCTTCACCGCTGCGCGCAGCCGGTACATGGACAGGCGTTGTGCAAGCGTCGCCGCAAGGGGTGTTGCAACATCGATCAACAGGCGGTCCGTCTGACCAACAACAAAGAAATCGGCGATAAATTTGCCTTGGGGTGTGAGTAGCGCGGCATATATAATGCTGTCTTTGGCGCGCATAACATCGTTGGTAATCAGCCCTTGCAGGAAAGAAATGCGGTCGTCTCCCGAGACGGCCAGAACAGTGCGGTCATTCATCTTCGGTGCTTTCTGTCTGCTTGAATTGCATATTGTAAAGATCGGTATAAAGCCCGCCGCGCGCCAGTAATGCGTCATGTGTCCCTTGGTCGACGACCCGCCCGTGGTCCATGACCACAATGGAATCTGCGTTGCGGACGGTGGACAGACGGTGCGCAATGACCAGTGTCGTGCGCCCCGCTGACAGTTTTTCCAACGCCTCTTGCACGATGGCTTCGGATTTGGTGTCGAGCGCGCTCGTGGCTTCGTCCAAGAGCAGGATTGGTGTGTCGCGCAGCAGGGCGCGGGCGATCGCAACGCGCTGGCGTTGTCCGCCTGACAGGTTTGATCCGCGCGGGCCAGCCGGGCTGTCCAGCCCGTTCGCAAGCATCGGCAAGAAGTCAGCGACATGCGCTGCCTTGAGCACGGCGTTCAGACGGGTTTCAGAAACGTCGGTACGCCCTAGTAGGATGTTATCGCGCAAGGTTTCATCAAAAAGGGCGGCGTCTTGGGTTACGACCGAATAAAGCCCGCGCAGGTCAGACAGCGCAAGATCGGTGACAGACATGTCATTGATCATCACATGCCCGCTGCCGGGTTCGACCAGCCGGGTAAGGACGTTAAAGATTGTACTTTTTCCTGCACCAGATGCCCCCACCAGCGCCGTCGTTTTCCCTGCCTTGGCGATAAATCCGGCGCCGCGCAACACTGGCAAATCGCCATAATTCAGGTGGACATCGGTCAAGGTGATCTGCGGCGGCCCAGCGGTCAGCGTCTTGGGGGTCGCTGGTGATAGGATGGTCGGTTTCAGGTTCAGCACATGCTGGAGACGTTCAACGCTTGCCGCAGCCATTTGCCACTGGCCGCTCATCTGGCCCAGGCGACGCAACGGGTCAAATGCCAGCGACATCGCTGTAAAGAACGCCATAAACTGACCATTCGTCTTGTCGCCGGAAATGATTTCGGCGCCGCCATATAGCATAACCCCCATAAAACCGATGCCGGTCATGATGTCGATCAAAGCAGGCACCGCTGATTGTCCGACGGCGCTGTTCAATTCGGCCTTCATCCCGTCTTTGATCAGCCGGTCATAGCGTTCGGCCTGATACTCTTCGAGGGTGTTGAGTTTGATGGGGTTGATGCCGTGAAAAACCTCGTCCAGACGGGTCGAGATTTTCCCTGCGATTTCGCGCGCGCTGCGGGCGCGGCGACGGATATAGGCCTGCACCAGCAACGATGGCAGCACCAAAAGCGGGATGCCCACGATTGCAATCAACGTCCAGCGCCAGTCGACCCATAGCGCGACGCCGAAAAGGCCAATGAGCGAAATGAGATCGCGACCAAGTGCGGTGACGATGCTGCTCCAGACGGAATTGATAGACCCCACATCACCCTGCACCCGTTCGATCAGTTGGCCCGGAGAGTTGATATTATAAAACCCGCTATCGAGCGACATGAGGTGTCGCAACAAGTGACGCCGCATAGCCGCAGCCGTCCGTTGGACGATCAGCGTCATCATGATCTTTTGTCCCGCCGACGTGATGGCCCGTACAATGAAAATGCCCAGCACGCCAAAGGCCACCAAATACAGCGCGCTGGCGTTGCCTTCGGAAAACACGTCGTCGAACATCGGCTGCACCATGCGTGACAGCAACGCCAGCATGGACCCTTCGACGGCCATCAGCAGCATCGCCCCAACCAAGACCCACTTTTGCGGGCGCAGGTAATCTTTCCAAAGCCACCAAAACAGCGCTACTGCGGATTGCGTTTTTTTATGGCCAATAGGTGGTGCGGGCGCGGGCATTGCAGGCCTTTCGGTTTGACTTAGGTGTGGTCTAATCGGAAATGGGGGGAAGGGGCAAGTTGGCTGCGCTTGACGCCGGTTGATTGGGCGTTAGTGTCCACGAACAACCACTATCGAAAGCACCCCCCATGTCTTTGTCATTCGGTCGCCCTTATCTGGCGATACCCGGTCCTTCTGTCATCCCTGATGCTGTCTTGCGGGCCATGCACCGCGCCTCGCCCAATATTTACGAAGGCGAACTGCATGACATCACTGCCAGCGTGATTCCAGATCTAAAGACCGTGGCGATGACGGACCACAACGTCGCGATTTACATCGGTAACGGTCACGCCGCATGGGAAGCCGCGCTTGCGAATGTGATTGCGCCGGGTGATACGGTGTTGGTTCTGGCGACGGGGCGGTTTGGTTTCGGCTGGGCCGATATCGCAGAGGGGCTTGGTGCCAAGGTCGAGACAATTGATTTTGGTCAGCAATCGTCAATCGATTTGGCGCGTGCAGAAGAGGCATTAGCCGCCGATACCGCGGGTCGCATTAAGGCCGTGTTGGCCGTGCATGTGGACACGTCGACGAGCGTAAAAAGCGATATCGCGGGGCTGCGGCAGGTGCTTGACCGGGTCGGGCACCCTGCGTTGTTGATGGCGGATTGTATCGCATCACTGGGCTGTGATCGTTTCGAGATGGACGCGTGGGGCGTCGACGTCATGGTCGCGGCTTGCCAAAAGGGACTGATGACACCAGCTGGGGTCAGCTTTGTTTTCTTTAATGAAAAGGCCAAAGGTTTCCGCCCTGACCGTGTGTCGCGTTACTGGGATTGGCTACCGCGCACTGATCCCGCAATGTATTATCAGTACTTTGCCGGAACTGCCCCAACCCACCATCTTTACGGTCTGCGCGCCGCGCTTGATCTGATCAAATCCGAGGGGTTGGACAACGTTTTCGACCGCCATGCAAAGCTGGCCCGTTGTGTCTGGACCGCAATTGACGTGTGGGGGTCTGATGGGCCTATGGCGCTGAATATTGCGGACCCTCTTTTGCGGTCCCATGCGGTGACTTCGGTCGCGATGGGATCACCCATCGCCCAAGACCTGCGCCGCTGGACCGAGCAAAAATGCGGGCTGACGCTGGGCATCGGTTTGGGCCGTGATCCCGAAAGCGCGTATTTCCGGATCGGGCACATGGGGCATGTCAGCGGGCAAATGATCATGGGCGCGCTGGGTACCATTGATGCAGGTCTCAAGGCGTTGAACATCCCCCATGGCCGTGGGGCGCTTGACGCGGCATCAGAAGTGATTGCGACGGCCTAAAAAGGCGGAGTGACCTGCCTAGTCGGGCAGGTCATAGCCATTTTCAACAAGCCATGCTTTCATCCACGCAATTTCGGTTTCTTGCGCTGCAATGACGTCTTCGGCCAGCTTGCGTACCTCGGTGTCAGTGCCATATTCCAGCACAACTTTGGCCATGGCCAAAGCGCCCTGATGGTGTGGGATCATCCCGCGGACAAAATCGGCGTCAGCATTCCCAGTGAAGGGTATGTTCATAGCGCTATGCATTTGCGTATTGACCCGGGCATAGGCTTCGCTTGCTGGGCTGTCGTCGGGGGCTGTCAAATCCATGCTATGGTCAGTGACCATCGTTTGTGCCGTCGCACCTGTGGTGAGAAAAAAAGCCGCGCAGAGGATCAGTTTAAGTCGTTGCATGTTGCACCTATAAGTTTCCTAAATAGAAACATCGCAGCTTCCAGTAGCTGGAATGCAAAGCAAAAAGACGTGAAGCACTGTTTCAGACAGCCGCCAAGTTCAAATTGCGATTTGCAATTTCAAGAGCACGGGGCAGTGCATCCGCAAAGGCGTTAAGCTGGTCTGGTGTTCCGCAACTGATCCTGATGCACCGATCTTGGGGCGCAACGAATGGCATTCGCACAAAGATGCCGTCCGTCACCAACGCGGCGAGCACCGCGCGCGCAAACCCGCCGTCATGGCCACAGTCAATGGTGACAAAATTCGCGGCCGAAGAGAGCGGCGTTAGCCCGTTGGCCTCTGCGATCTTGGCGATTGTGTTTCGCGCATCGGTGATCTGCGATTGCACATGGGTCAGCCAGTCTACGTCCTGCAATGCGGCCAGCGCCCCAGCTTGCGACATGCGGCACATGCCAAAATGATTGCGGACCTTGTTGAAGGCGTCAATCACCTCGGGTGCGCCAATCGCATAGCCGACGCGCGCGCCAGCCATCCCGTGGGCTTTTGAAAACGTCCGCATACGGATCAGGTTCGGGTTATCGACCTGCATCTCGGGCGCGGTCCCATGCGGGGCCATTTCAATATAGGCTTCATCCAGCACCAAAAGTGACCCGTCGGGAACATCGGCGATCATCTGATTGATGACATCTGCCGAATGCCAGCTGCCCATAGGATTATCGGGGTTGGCGATATAGATCAGTTTGGCGTCAACCTCGCGTGCTTTTTTGATCAGGGATGCCGGATCTTCGTGGTCGTTCACATATGGGACCGTGTGCAACACACCGCCGAACCCGGCCACATGATAATTGAATGTCGGATAGGCACCGGCAGAGGTCACCACCGGATCGCCCGCACCGACATAAAGGCGAACGAGCACGCCAAGCAAGGTATCAATACCTTCGCCGATCATGATATTTTCGGGGGCAATGCCATGGTGCTGCGCAAGTGCCTGCCGTAAATCATGACTTTCAGGGTCGCCGTACATCCAGACCTCTGATGCAGCCTTCTGCATGGCAGCAATCGCGCGTGGCGAGGGGCCGAATGTGTTCTCGTTTGCGCCAAGGCGGGCGATGAACGGTTTGCCGCTGGCGCGCTCTGCGGCCTCCGGGCCGACGAAAGGAACCGATGCAGGCAGCGACTGCGCGAGGGGGGTAAGGACGGGCTTTGTCATGGGGCTAGATAAGCGGGGCATTGAAATTATTGCAATCGTGAATATCTGAGAATTGTTCGCAACAGGAGGGTTCCGAATGAAGTTAACGAGACGCGGATTTCTGGCCAGCACAGGCGCAGCCGTTACTGTGCGCGCCCTGCCACAGGTCGCAACCAAAACTGGCGGGCGGCGGATTCTGACGCTGGTTTATGACAAGGCGCTGGGGATGATGCGGGCTGTTGAACGGGTTGTGCCCTAGGGTGTCAGATGTGAAAATATTGAACGAAATCTTAATCCAATTACTGTGGATTCCGATTGGCCTTCTTGTTGCATTGATCGTATCGCGACACCAGAACCACGTGCGACGGGACAAGCCGAAGCAACCATGCGTGGACGAAAGCTGCCCCAATTGGGCAGCCCTTATCCTAGCCGATCTCTTTCAAACGCCCAATCGCCGCTTTGATCTGCGCTTCCTCGCCTTCACGTAGCGCGAGGTTTTCTTTGGCTTCTGCGACCACCTCGTCTGGCGCAGAGGCAACAAAGTTGGGGTTGTTCAGCCGTCCGCGCAGACCGCCCAGTTCTTTGGCCAGCTTTTGCAGCGTCTTTTCAAGGCGTGCGATTTCTTCGGGGACGTCGATCAGGTCTGCCAGTGGCAGGCCAAATGTGCCGCCTTCCATCGGGATCGTCACGCAGCCTTTGGGGAAGGCGTCGACGGCTGTCAGGCTGTCGATCCGCGCGAGGCGCTGGATCAAGGTCGCGTTGTTGTCCCACGCCGCCTGTCCCTTGTCGTCCAGTCCCATCACCAACAGTGCCACTTTGGCCCCGGCGGGTACGTGGCTTTGGGCGCGGGCGGAACGGGTGTTGTCAATCAGCGCGATCACCCAGTTCATTTCGCGGTCGGCGTCGGCGTCGATTAATTCGGCTGCCGTGTAGGTCGGCCAATCAGCATGGACCAGCATTTTGGCGCGGTTGTCGGCCAGCCCCCACAATTCTTCGGTGATGAACGGCATGATCGGGTGCAGCAGGATCAGACATTGGTCCAGCACCCAGCGCAGGGTTTGTTCTGTTTCGGCCTTGGCGCTTGCGTCTTCGCCTTGCAGGATCGGTTTTGAAAACTCCAGATACCAGTCGCAGACCTTGCCCCACGTGAAGGCATAAAGCGCGTTGGCCGCATCGTTGAAACGGTAGGATTCAAGTGCGGTATCGACTTCTTCGCGGACTTTGCCGGTTTCGCCGATGATCCATTTGTTCACTGTTTGCGTGGCCGCCGGGCACCCCGCATCGCCGGGGTAGGCGATTTCATAGTGTTGCGCAAAGCTGAACGCGTTCCAGAGTTTTGTGCCAAAATTCCGGTAGCCTTTGATCCGGTCCTCGGAAATTTTCAGCACGCCGCCAAGGGCGGCCATAGACGCGTTGGACATCCGCAGCGCGTCGGCACCGTAAAGGTCGATCATGTCCAGTGGGTCAATGACGTTGCCCTTGGTTTTCGACATCTTCTCGCCCTTCTCGTCGCGGACGAGCTGGTGCAGATAGACGGTGTGGAACGGATCTTGCTTTAGAACAGCTTGCGACATCATCATCATCCGGGCGACCCAGAAGAACAGGATGTCCTGTCCGGTGATCAGCACATCACCGGGGAAGTATTTCATCGCGGGGTCGTCCTTGGGCCAGCCGAGCGTGCCGAAGGGCCAAAGGCCAGAGGAGAACCATGTGTCGAGGACGTCGGGGTCGCGTGCGATGAGCGCATATACTTCTCCCGCTCGTGGGTTATTTCCCAAGACTTCAGAATGGACCCCCATCCCGGTTACCGCAACTTCCCTTTGGCCGCTTTGAAGGCTGACAAATGCGCTTAATTCGCTGATTTCGACGCCGTATGTTGGTGAATAGTATTCCTTCGCGAGCTCTAAAGCCTCGTTTTCCGAGGTCGCGCAAAACTGTTGTTGGTTAAGGTAGTCTAATCCATTTTCAGAAATGGATGGTCCGAACCAAACCGGAATCTGGTGCCCCCACCACAGCTGGCGCGAGATGCACCAGGGTTCGATGTTTTCCAGCCAGTGGTAGAAGACCTTTTCGCCTGATTCCGGCATGATTTTGGTGCGGCCCTCACGGACCGCATCCAGTGCGGGGCCGACGATTTTGGCGGTGTCGACGAACCATTGGTCGGTCAGCGCGGGTTCGATCACGACTTTGGACCGGTCACCGAACGGCTGCATAATTTTCTTGGCTTCGACGTATGGTACGGTCTCGGTCACTTCGATCTTGTTGCCGTCTTCGTCTTTTTCGGTGCGGGTCACGTCATGCATGACGGCCAGCCCTTCGGCGGTGATGTCGGCGACGACTTTCGCGCGGGCCTCGAACCGGTCCAGCCCGCGGTATTCTTCGGGGACAAGGTTCATCGCGGCGATCATTGCCTCGTCAAATTCGCGTTCGCCGTTGGCGATCGCTTGGGCCACTGCCGCCTCTTCCACATAGGGTTTGCCATCGGCACGCATCGCGCCTTTGGTGTCCATCAGGGAATACATCGGGATGTTGCCGCGCTTGGCGACTTCGTAGTCGTTGAAATCATGTGCGCCGGTGATTTTCACTGCACCCGACCCGAAGTCCATATCGGGGTAGGGGTCGGTGATGATAGGGATCAGGCGGCGCTGTGCCTTTGGTCCGACGGGGATTTCGCACAGCTTGCCCACGATGGGTGCATAGCGTTCATCCTTGGGGTTCACGGCAACGGCACCGTCGCCCAGCATGGTTTCGGGGCGGGTCGTGGCGATGGAAATGTAATCGCGGGTCTCGCGCAGGGTGACGTTACCGTCTTCGTCTTTTTCGATGTATTCGTATGTTTCGCCACCCGCCAGTGGGTATTTGAAGTGCCACATGTGGCCGTCGACTTCGATATTTTCGACCTCGAGGTCCGAAATCGCGGTTTCGAAATGCGGATCCCAGTTGACCAGACGTTTACCACGATAAATCAGCCCGTCGTTGTACATCTGCACAAAGACCTTCAGCACGGCGTCGTGGAAGTTTCCGGGCTTTTCAGAGGCAGGGGCGCTGGCGGCACCGGACATGGTGAATGCCGAGCGGGACCAATCCATGCTGTCGCCCAGACGGCGAGCCTGCTGTTCGATCACGCCGCCTTTGGCAGCTTTCCATTCCCACACCTTTTCAAGGAATTTCTCGCGCCCAAGTTCGGTGCGCTTGGGTTGGCCAGTTGCGGCCAGTTCTTTTTCGACCATCAGTTGCGTGGCGATCCCGGCGTGATCCAGCCCCGGCTGCCATAGCGTGTCATAGCCTTGCATCCGTTTCCAGCGCGTCAGGATATCCATCAGGGTGTGGTTAAAGGCATGGCCGACGTGCAGGTGCCCGGTGACGTTGGGCGGCGGCAGCATGATTGCAAAGGTGTCATCGCGGCTGGCGTTTGCGCCTGCTTTGAACGCGTCCGCGTTTTCCCACATCGCGTAGATGCGTGCTTCGGCGGTTTTTGCATCGAATGTCTTGTCCATGGCCATTTTCACGTTCCCATTCCGGTTTGGGACCGAATACCCAATGGGCTGGCCAAGGGAAAGGGGGTTTCGCCCCCCAATGCAAACGCCGGCCCCAGGGTCGGGGCCGGCGTTCACCCCTGTCAGAAAGATGGTTTTAAGGGCGGGCGGTGTGCCAGTTGCCGCCAACGCCGTCGCCAGTGGTGTCGCCGGGCTGTGCATCGTTGATCCACAGGTACAGCGGTTGATCCGCATAGGCCCACTGTTTGCTGCCATCGTCGCGGGTGATGACCGTGAAGTCACCGGATGCTGTTGCATCGTCCGCAGCTGTCAGGGGCGGCCAGTTTTTAGCGCAGCCACCGTTGCACGCGGATGTGGTCGCCGTGTCGGGGTCGAAGGTGTAAAGCGTCATGCCGTCAGCGTTGGTCAGGATACCGTTGGTGTCGATGGCAGGGGCGCTGGCGTGGCCTGCTGCGTAGGCGTCACAGGCGCTGAGACCAAGGATAGTTGCAAAGGCGATCATCGAAAGTTTCATGGTGTTTCTCCGGTTGTCTGGGTTGGTGTGCTGCCGGGCTGCCCGTCAGTTACAAGGGTTACGCGTGGTCCTGCCGATTTATTCTGATAAAAGTGAAAATAATTTTGTGTCGCGCAGTTTACTGGACATCGTGGGTAGTCAGCCTAGGGTGGAGGAAATTGGAATCGCGGAGCAAACCCATGGAAAAATTCGGCAAAAGCCAATCTGTCAAACGGGTCGAGGATGTGCGGCTTCTCACCGGCCACGGGCGATACGTTGATGATATCACCCCCGAGGGCGCGCTTTTTGCATATTTCATGCGGTCGCCCGTCGCGCATGGCGACATATTGGCGCTTGATCTGGATGACGCGCGCGCCATGCCCGGCGTGCAATTGATTGTGACTGTCGATGATTTAATTGCAGCGGGTGTAAAAATCGGAATGGGCGCCACGATTGTGAAAAATCGCGACGGTTCGCGCGGTGCGGCGCCGCTGCGCCCGCTGTTGGCGCAAGGCCGTGTGCGCCATGTCGGCGAAGCGGTGGCGATGGTCGTCGCTGACAGTCTGCTGGAGGCCAAGGACGCCGCAGAGGCGATCGGTCTTGAGATTGATGACCTGCCTGTCTACGTCGATTTGGCGGTGGGTGGTGAAACGATCCATGTTGAGGCCCCGCAAAACCAAGCCTTTGATTTCGGCTTGGGTGACGATGATGCGGTGCAGGCGGCGATTGCCAGCGCGGCCCATGTCGTCACCACGCAGGTTTTTGATAACCGTATTATTGTCAATTCGATGGAGCCGCGCGGCTGCTATGCCGAGGTTGTCGATGGACGTTTGCATCTTGCCTTTGGCGGGCAGGGCGTTTGGGGGATGAAAAAAGATCTGGCCAAACATTTTGGTCTGGATGCCGCCGATATTCGCGTGACCAACCCCGATGTGGGCGGCGGATTCGGCATGAAGGGGATGCCGTACCCTGAATATTTTGTCGTGTCGCATGCGGCGCGTGTTTTGGGCAGACCCGTGCGTTGGATGTCAGAACGCACCGAGGCAATGTTGTCGGACAATGCCGGGCGCGATTTGACGACGACCGCGACACTGGCGTTTGACAAGGATTACCGCATCGTCGCCTACCATCTGGACACGATTGCCAACATGGGAGCGTATAATTCGAATTTCGCCCAACCGATCCAGACAGAGCTGTTCGCAAAAGTCATGATGGGAACCTATGACGTGCAGACAGCCTATATGCGCTGCGTGGGCGTGTTTACCAATACGACACCTGTTGACGCCTATCGTGGGGCCGGGCGGCCAGAGGCGATATTTGTGTTGGAACGGGCAATGGATGAGGCGGCAAAACAGTTGGGCGTGGACCCTTGGGCGCTGCGCGAAAAAAACTTTATCCGGCCGGATCAGTTTCCTTACACATCGGTCACGGGGGTGACCTATGACGTGGGTGAATTTGCCAATCTTTTGCACCGCGCCGCCATAGAATCAGACCGTGACGGATTTGCGGCCCGTAAATCCGTAGCAAAAGCCGCAGGGAAATTGCGCGGGCAGGGCTTGTGTTATTACATCGAAAGCATTCTTGGCGACACAAACGAAACCACCAAGGTCGAATTCACCGCGGATGGCGCGTTGGTTTACGTCGGCACGCAATCCAATGGGCAGGGCCACGAAACCGTTTTTGCGCAGTTTTTGGCGGATCAAACGGGAATTCCGGCAGATCGGATATCGGTCGTGCAAGGTGACAGCGACCGGATTGCGACGGGCGGTGGCACGGGTGGATCTCGGTCGGTGACGGTGCAGAACACGGCCACATTGGCAACCGTTGCGGTGATGGTGTCGGCCTTTAGCGCATTTCTGGCCGAAGATCAGGGCGTGGATGCGGGCATGGTCAGTTTTGACGATGAGCGTTTCCGCATTCAAGGGTCCAACCTGACACCAACCATGCTGGATGTGGTGGATATGGCACGCGCGGCTGGACGCAACGATTTGCTGACGCATACGGCGACAATCAATCTAGATAACCGCAGTTTCCCCAACGGTGCCCACGTGGCCGAGGTCGAGATTGACCCGCAAACCGGCGTCGTCACCGTTGATCGCTATACGGTCGTTGATGACTTCGGCAATCTCATCAACCCGATGTTGGCCGAAGGCCAAGTCCACGGGGGTGTTGCCCAAGGGATCGGGCAGGCGCTGACAGAACGGGTTGTGTATGACGAAGACGGTCAATTGCTAACGGCAAGCTTCATGGATTACGGGATGCCGCGTGCGGATAACATGCCGATGATCAAATTTGCGACCCAACCCACGCCGTCGTTATATAACCCGATGGGGATGAAGGGCTGTGGCGAAGCCGGGACCGTGGGGGCGTTAGCCGCAGTGGCCAATGCTGTCGTAGACGCGCTGTGGGATCTGGGTGTACGCCAAGTAGATATGCCGTTCACCCCCCACCGGATTTGGGCGACAATCGAGGCGGCAAAGGATAACAGTGCAGCTGCGTGATTGGTTCTTTGGGCTATTTGGGCGCCGGGCGCGCACCGAAGAAAGTGGCGTTCGCGGACGCGGACCCGCCACCCATGTGATCATTCTGGATGGCACAATGTCATCGCTGGAACCGGCCCGGGAAACCAACGCCGGGCTGACGTTTAAACTGCTGCGCGAGGCAAGCCGCACCGCCAACCTGACTGTCTATTACGAGGCGGGGATTCAGTGGCGCGATTGGAAAAGCACATGGAGCGTGATGACCGGAAAGGGCATCAACGGGCAAATTGAACGCGGTTATGGGGTGGTGGCATCGCGCTACAGGCCGGGTGATAAAATCGTACTGATCGGCTATTCCCGCGGGGCCTATGCCGCACGGTCACTGGCGGGGGTGATTGATGTCGTTGGATTGCTACAGCATGACCATGCGACTGTGCGTGCCGTACGGCAGGCCTATCGGCATTATCGCAACCGCGGGGCGGGGGACGCGTTTGCTCAGTTTCACAAAATGTATTGCCACGACGATGTGCAGGTCGACGTGGTTGCGGTTTGGGATACGGTCAGGGCGTTGGGGGTGCGGTTGCCATTGGTGTGGCGACTGTCGCAAGGCCAACATGATTTTCACAATCACGCGCTGGGCAAACATGTACGCAATGGGTTTCACGCGCTTGCGATTGACGAACGCCGCCGTGCGTTTGCGCCCGTGATTTGGGAGTGTCCCCCCAATTGGGACGGCCACATGGAACAGGTCTGGTTTCGGGGCAATCATGCCGACATTGGCGGTCAGGTCTGGCAGCATCCTGCCGCGCGTCCGTTGTCGAATATTCCGCTGGTTTGGATGCTGGACCGGCTGGAGACCTGTGGTGTTCCGCTACCGGACGGATGGCGCGCGCGGTTTCCGCAAGACGTATCCGCGCCTTCATTGGGAAACTGGCGCGGGTGGTCCAAGATTTTTCTGGCGCGCAAGACCCGCCCTATCGGATTTGATCCGTCAGAGCGATTGCATGAAACCATTGCCGATCAAACGGATGACCGGTCAGGTCTTATGAATTTGCATAATCAAACAAGTGGTTGACCCGGTCGCATACAGCTTGCCGTCGGCTGCCCCGCGAATTTCACCATGTGACACGCCAGTGGTGCGTCCTGCGTGGTCAAGAAATCCTGTGGCGATCACTTCGGTGCCGATCGGGATGGCACGGGTCAGGTTCACCTTGTATTCAAGGGTTGTGTAAATCGCGCCCTTGGGAACGGTCGTCATCACCGCGCAGGCCATACAGCTGTCAAGCAAAGTGCCGTACCAACCGCCATGCACGCCGCCCATCGGGTTCGTGTGTTCATAGCCGGGAATACCCCGAATAGTGACCTTGCCCGGTGCGACGGTATCCAGCCAGTAATTAATGACGCGCCCGATCGGGGCGGCAAGCGCGGGTTCTTGTTGCATCGCGCGCAAGTAATCAAGACCGGACATGGACAACATCCGGTCGCGGTCAGGGAGTGTGTACGGGGGTGTGGTCATGGGGCCTCGGGCGGTTTGTTTCGCCCAAGGCTGGCGGTTCAAGCGACGTTTTGCAACCGTGCTTTTGGGGTGATCCCAAGCGCATGACAGACATCGCGGGTCAGTTCCGGGCGGTTGAGCGTGTAAAAGTGCAGGTGGTCCACACCTCCGCGGCGCAGGTCATCGCAAAGTTCGGTTGCGAGGGCGGTCGCCAACAAGTCCGTGGTGCCATCACGGGTTGCGTTGGTGAATCCGTCTTGGATCACCTGTGGAATATGGGTGCCGCACTGTGCTGCGAACCGCTGTGTGCCGCCCCAGTTTTCGATCGGCAGGATACCGGGAAGGATTGGCGCATTGATTCCCGCTTTGACGCAGGCATCGCGGAAACGGAAAAACGTGTCTGCCTCGAAAAAGAATTGCGTGATCGCAGAGGATGCGCCTGCGTCGATTTTACGCTTGAGAAAGGCAATGTCTGCGGCCTGATCGGTCGCTTCGGGGTGTTTTTCGGGGTAGGCGCCGACGCGGATGTTGAACTTTCCGGTGTCGGCCAGCGCTTCGATCAGTTCGACCGAGCTGGCGAAACCTTCGGCATGCGGTTTGAACCCGTCGGACCCTTTGGGGGCATCGCCGCGCAGGGCGACGATTTCGCGCACGCCTTCCTCGGCATAGCCGTTGGCGATTTCCAAGGTTTCGGTTTTGGTCGCATCAACGCAGGTCAGGTGGGCTGCCACGTTCAGGCCGCTGGTGCGGTGAATGGTCCCCACGGCTTCGTGGGTGAGCTTGCGGGTGGTGCCGCCTGCGCCGTATGTCACGGACACAAATGTCGGGTCCAAGGGCGCCAGCGTGTTGACGCAGTCCCACAAACGGAACGACCCCTCAAGCGACTTGGGTGGGAAGAATTCGAATGAAATAGACGGCGTTGACATGATGCAGACCTCATACTTGATTTGCTCTTGTCGCATCTTTATTGAGTTGAGACAAATTCATAACTTTCACCACGATCATGAGGGTCGTTCACATATGCATATCGAATTCCGCCATCTGCGCACCATCAAGGCGATCCATGATACTGGTGGATTGGCCCGTGCTGCTGACCTGTTGAACATCACCCAAAGCGCGTTATCGCATCAAATCAAAGGGATAGAGGATCAGGCCGGCGTTGAATTGTTCGTGCGGCGATCCAAGCCTCTTAAACTGTCGGCGGCGGGTATGAAAATGCTTGCGGCAGCGGAATCAATTTTACCGCAGGTTGCCGCACTAGAAGCAGAGTTTTCCGGCCTGATCAAAGGCAAAGCCGGGCGGTTGCATATCGCCATTGAATGCCATGCCTGTTTCGAATGGTTGTTTCCTGTGCTTGAACAGTTTCGCAAAGCCTGGCCAGAGGTTGATGTCGACATTCGCCCCGGCCTCGCGTTTGACGCGTTTCCGGCGCTGCGCAAGGAAGAGGTGGATTTGGTGGTCTCGTCCGACCCCGAGGACCTGCCTGAAACGGATTTCACGCCGCTATTTGATTATGAACCCGTGTTTGTCGCGGCGGCCGCGCATCCGTTGGCCCAGAAAGACGTGATCGAGGCCGAAGATTTTCGCGGGCAGACCTTGATCACCTATCCAGTGGACCGCTCACGGTTGGACATTTTTTCCCAGCTCCTTACCCCTGCCAAGGTCGAACCTGCCGCGATCCGGCAGGTGGAATTGACGGCGGTAATCTTGCTTTTGGTGGCGTCGAACCGCGGGGTGGCGGTGTTGCCCGATTGGGTCGTCAGTCAAGTGCGCTATAACGCGGATTATGTGACCCGTCCGCTGACCAAAAAAGGAATCACTCGCCGCCTTTATGCGGCGACCCGGTCAGACGATACCAGTCGCCCATATATGGCACATCTCATTCGATTGGCGCGGCAAGAAGCGGTGAAATTGCAGCGCCGCTAGCCATAGGTTTCCGACAGTGGCCGCGACATGACCCGCCGGTTTTCTTGCAACCGAGAAAACGCGTCGGAAAACGGTTCTGCCTTGCCGTAGTAATAGCCTTGCACCACATGACAGCCCATGCGGCGCAAGATGTCGCGTTGCTGGGTCGTTTCGACTCCTTCTGCCACGACCTGCACACCTAGCCCCTTACCCATCGTCAATAGACCGTCGACCAGCACATTTGTGGCGGTGTCGTGGCCAAGATCACGTACAAATCCGCTGTCAAGTTTCAGCTCGTCAAATTCCAAATCCTTCAGGTGTTGGAATGATGCGAACCCGGTACCAAAATCATCAAGCGAGATCCGCACGCCCGCCCGCCGGAAATTTGCAATGGACCGTTGGATGATTTCGCTTGATCGGGCGATAAAGATATCCTCGGTAATTTCAAACGTAAGGTGGTGGCGCAGCTGCGGGTAGCGGTCGATCACGGCCATAAGGTCGGCGTGGCCCGTGACAGTCGCAAGCGTGACTTCTGAAACGTTAATCGATACCTCACCCGGGTCGAGCCCGGATGCGATCCACTGCGCGATGTCAGCGAGCACACATTCGGCGGTGTGCAATGTAAAGGCCCCTTGCAGGCCTAGTTCGTTGATTTGCGGCAGAAATGATGCGGGCATCAAAAGGCCCCGCTTGGGGTGTTCCCATCGTGACAGTGCTTCGAAGCCGACGACGTGGTTCGTATCCAGCGACACCTTCGGTTGATAATACGGACGAATTTCGCCGCTATCAAAGGCCGAGATCAGGACCTTGCGGTCCTGAAGTGTGGCGCGTACCGGGAACGCAGATTTGTCATATATCATTGGCACCCGGTTCGGGTCCTGTTTTGCACGAAACATCGCCTGATCGGCCCCGGACATCAGCGTGGCAAGGACAGGGGTGTCATTGCTTTGGCGTGCGATGCCAACGCTGGCACCGACTTGCAGGTGTTTTTGTTCGAATTGGATCGGGCGCGAGATTGCCGTGATAATTTCGGCACCGAATGCCAATGCCGCCCGCGGCGAGGTAATGTTTGATTTAAGGACAGCAAATTCGTCCCCACCCAAACGGGCAACGCATCCGTTTTTGTCAACAAGCGCCTGCAAACGTTCCGCGATCGTGCAAAGCACCGTATCCCCGGCGTGGTGGCTATAGCTGTCATTGACAGGTTTGAACCCGTCAAGGTCAATCAAATATACTGTGATCCCTAATTTGTTCGCGTGCTGGCGCATTTGACTGGTCGCAACATCGTCAAAGGCACGGCGATTCATGAGCCCCGTCAGTGGGTCGTGCCGCGCGAGACGTTCAAGTTCGACCAAGCGTGCATAAGCCTCTTCGCGGGCCGCTTCGAGCGCCAAATGTGTATCTTTTTGGCGATTCATAATGACAAAGGTGTTCACCACATAGACAAAAACCAATGCAGAAACCATGATCCAGTCTTGCGTCGGGGCATTGTGCGCCGGGTTTTTTGACATGTTCCAAACCATCACGAAGATCGCGACGAATGTCGGGGTCATTTGCGTCCAGTTATAAACAGGCATCAACCCAAACGAATTGCTGATGTGGACGCATATCCCAAAGATCCACAAAAAACCCGCCAAAATAAAGGGTGTCGTATCGCTGTGCGACAGGATGATGGCGAAGGATAAGAATGCGAACACACTGATCCAGTTGACCAGAAATACGCTAATCCCTGCCAAGAGCGAGATCGGCTGATCAAACCTGCCTGCGCGTGAATTCAGGGGGTAGGCCGCAATTTCGACGGCCGCCACAAAGCCGACTGCGATATAGGCGTGCGTTGTAAACCCTGCCAAGAAACAGACGGTGGCCATTAGCGCAGCGGTGGCGATGCGTTTGACGACATCGCGGCCAGAGATGTGACCCACAATTTGTGTTTCGTGCAAAAAGTGTGCAATCAAATCTTGGCGCATGGATGTCAGGTGTCCTTTGTTGGAATAAACCCGCAAACTTGCAAAGATCCCGTTAACGGGGTCACATGTGCCTGTTTTTCATTTAACGGACTTCCCCCTTGTTCCGCGTGCCACTTGGGCCTATACGCCCGGCTTGATCCCGAACCCGGAGAGTGACCGATGGCTGGCAGCGCAAACCTGAACGTAATGATGAAAACCGCCCGGAAAGCGGGGCGCGCATTGCTGAAAGATTTTGGTGAGGTTGAACAGCTTCAGGTGAGCGCAAAGGGCCCCGGTGACTTTGTCAGCCGTGCGGACCGCACCGCTGAAGAAACAATTCGCACCGAATTGATGCTGGCCCGCCCGTCCTATGGTTTTTTGGGTGAAGAGGGCAAAGAGATCGAAGGCGAAGACCCGACACGCCGTTGGATCGTTGACCCGCTGGATGGAACAACAAATTTCCTGCACGGCCTGCCACATTGGGCGGTCTCGATTGCGTTAGAGCATAAAGGCCAGATCGTCGCTGGCGTGATTTATGATCCATCCAAGGATGAAATGTTCTATGCGGAAAAAGGCGGCGGATCGTGGCTGAACGAAAGCCGTCTGCGCGTGTCGGGGCGTCACCGCATGATCGAAAGCATTTTCGCAACAGGTCTGCCGTTTGCGGGTCGGTCTGATTTGCCCGAAACCCTGCAAGACCTTGCACGTGTGTTACCTGCCTGTGCCGGCGTACGCCGCTTTGGGGCGGCCGCGCTTGATCTCGCGTATGTCGCGGCGGGGCGCTACGATGGGTTCTGGGAACGCAAACTCAAGATTTGGGATCTGGCCGCTGGCGTGATCATCGTGCGCGAGGCAGGCGGTATCGTCGAGCCGATCCGCGCAGACGGTGATATTTTGGCCGATGGCGAGATTGTCTGCGCCAACGAACCAATTTTCGAAACCTTCGCCAAGATTATCCGGAAGGCTTAGCGCCGAACAATCGGGATATTGCTGCGTCCATAGTGGGTTTCCGGATGGTCCGGATGACCGTGCGTCCGCTGCCAGAATTGCGGTCCGCCCAGTTTCATCCAGAATGGAATCATCATCACAAAGCCGATGATAAAGCCGCCGGCGTGCGCCCAATATGCGACGCCGCCGACTGCGTCTTGGCTGGCGGCGCCGTTGATCAGTTGCGCCCCGAACCAGAACCCCAGCGTGATCCATGCAGGGATCGGGACAACCCGGAAAAACACGACGAAAAAGAAAAGCACGTCAACGCGTGCCTTGGGATAGAGCAATAGATAGCCGCCCATCACCCCCGCAATTGCACCGGACGCACCCACCATCGGCACCGGTGATGCGGGCCCGGCGGCCATTTGCGCAAAGGCCGCTGCGATTCCACAAATGAGGTAGAAGATCAGGAACGGCACATGCCCCATTTTGTCTTCGAGGTTGTCGCCGTAGATCCACAAAAACAGCATGTTCCCGGCCAGATGCATAAACCCGCTGTGCAAGAACATGGATGTGACGGGTGTGACAAAGCCTTCGCCTGCGGACAGGCGGGCGGGAATCATGCCATAGGTCAGATAGATGTCGGAAATCACCCGTTCTGATTGGCTGGCGTAGGTCAGCATAAAAATCAGGATGTTCAGCGCAATAATGCAAAGCGTGACATAGGGCACGCGCGTCGACGGGTTGTGGTCGCGGAATGGGAAAATCATACCGCGACCGTGATTTATGTAGCAGGCGCCGTCAAGATGTTGCTTGGTCGGCCACTTCAGCCAACAGCGCGGCATTGCCACCTGCGGCGGTGGTGTCGATGCAGACGTGCCGCTCGTGCATCGCGTGGCCCGCGTCGGGGATGCCTGTGATCAGGTTGACGATCTTGCCGGGGCGTTGTGATAGCGCGGTTTCAAGATCGCGGCCTGTGGCGACATCCCCCCACCAGATCACGGCAGAAAGCAGCGGCATTTGCGTGACATATTGTGGGGCAATGCGCCCTTTGGCGCTGACCCCGATCCCGCCAAGCGCCTTGATTGCGGCGACTTGCGCGTTTGCGGCCGCTTCGCCCGGTCCCATGCACAGGATCGGGCCACGCGCGTGCAGGCTGTGGCGGTTGGATTCGCCAGTTGGGCCGGGCAGGTCTGTGGCGGGTTTGGTGGTCGCGGGTGTCGTGTTGCGCATCCTGTCCAGCAGGACGGGCAGATCGCTGTCGGTGTCCCATGTCTCTTGCGCGGCGGGTGCGGGGTCGGCGGTGAATCTGGGCAGGTAGTGCGGACCGCCGGCTTTGGGTCCGGTCCCTGAAAGACCCTCACCGCCAAAGGGTTGGCTGCCGACGACTGCACCGATTTGGTCGCGGTTGACATAAATGTTGCCCGCTTCGATCCGTTCCACAATAGTTTGGACCCGGTCGTCGATGCGGGTATGAAGCCCGAACGACAGACCGTAGCCGGTGGCATTGATGGTGTCGATCACCGCGTCAAGTTGGTCGGATTTGTATGTCACAACATGCAGCACTGGCCCAAAGATTTCCTGGGTCATGTCGGCGATGCTGTCCAATCTGATCGCGGTGGGCGATATATAGTGCCCGTCGGCGGTGGGTGCTTTGATCTGGTGGATGATCCGGCCTTCGGCTTCGGCCTGCGCGATGTGGTCAACGATGGTTTTATGCGCGGCTGCGTCGATGACGGGGCCAAGGTCCGTAGACAAATACCATGGGTCGCCGATGACCAATTCGTCCATCGCGCCTTTGAGCATTTTCAGCAGAGGGGCGGCGATGTCTTCTTGGACATACAGGCAGCGCAGGGCGGAACAGCGCTGTCCGGCGGACCGGAACGCCCCGTTCACGATATCGCGGATCGCATGTTCGGGCAGGGCGGTGCTGTCGACGATCATCGCGTTCAGTCCGCCCGTTTCTGCGATTAGCGGCGTGCCGGGCGCGCAATTGGCCGCCATTGCGCTGCGGATTTTCAAGGCTGTGCCTGTGGATCCGGTGAAGGCCACGCCATTGATCCGCGCATCAGAGGTAAGCGCCGCCCCGACAGCCGCCCCACCGGGCAGCAGTTGCAGCGCGGTCCGTGGCACGCCCGCTGCATAAAGCATTTCAACCGCGCGGGTCGCGATGAGCGGGGTTTGTTCCGCGGGTTTGGCCAGCACAGCGTTCCCTGCCGCCAGAGCGGCGGCGATTTGGCCGATAAAGATCGCCAGAGGGAAGTTCCACGGGCTGATGCAGGTCCAGATACCACGTGGTTTCATGTCGTCACTGGCTTGGGTGGCGTAGTAGCGCAAGAAATCGACCGCCTCGCGCAGTTCGGCGACGACATCTGGCAGCCCCTTGCCGGCTTCGCGCGCGAGAATGGCGAACAGCGCGATGGCGTCGGCTTCGAGTGCGTCCGCAGCGGCGTTGAGCACTGCCGCGCGGGTGGACGCGTCTGCGGTCCACGGCGTGGCGGCATCCAGTGCGGCGGCGATATCGTCATCACTTGCCATCTGGACAGACCCCACTGAGTCGTTCAGGCGGGCGGGATTGCGGACTGAAACTGCGTCGGGCAGCGGTTGCCCGGCATATTGCGCGCCCGTTGCTGTCATTGGGTAGGCTGCAAATTGCGCATCCTGATAGGGCGCGCGGCCTGTTTCGACACGATCCAACGTTGGGGTATGCGTCAGATCCCAACCCGCTGAATTGACACGCAAAGGCGCGAATAATTCCGGACCTGTGGGTAGGTGGGGGCTGCTTTGCGGCGCATCAAAGGGGCAAGCAGCCACAGTTTCGGCGGGGACGGTTTCATCGACGATCTGGTTCACAAAACTGGAGTTCGCACCGTTTTCAAGCAGGCGGCGCACCAGATAGGCCAACAGGTCTTTGTGGGCGCCGACAGGGGCATAGATGCGGCACCGCGTCTTTTCAGCGCTCAGCACGATCTTGTGAAGCGTTTCCCCCATGCCGTGCAGGCGCTGAAATTCGTAGTTTTCGGGTGTCAGGCCCATCGTTTTTGCCATATCCAACACGGCCGCCACCGTATGTGCGTTATGGGTGGCAAATTGCGGATAAATCCGGTCGGTCATCCCCAAGAGTTTGCGCGCATTGCTGATATAGCTGATGTCGGTGTGGTGTTTGGCGGTAAAGACGGGAAAGCCGTCGATCCCCATGACTTGGGCGCGTTTAATTTCGGTGTCCCAATAGGCCCCCTTGACGAGGCGGACCATGATTTTGCGGTCCAGAAGGGTCGCAAGGTCGTGCAGATAGTCAATGACCAATGGCGCACGCTGGCCATATGCCTGCACGACAACGCCGAAACCGTCCCAGCCTGCCAAGGCAGGTTCTGAAAGCACTTCGGCGATCACGTCCAGTGACAGTGACAGGCGGTCCGCCTCTTCGGCATCGATATTCAGACCCATACCTGCCGATTTTGCGAGCAAGGCCAGCGCACGGACACGCGGGACAAGTTCGGCCATCACACGGTTTTTTTGGGCGACCTCATACCGGGGGTGCAGTGCGGAAAGTTTGACTGAAATCCCCGGGTTTTCAGCGACACTGTTGTGGGTGCAATGATCGGCGATCACGCTGATCGCGCGTGAATAGGCAAGATGATAGCCGCGCGCGTCTGCTTCGGTTCGGGCGGCTTCACCGAGCATGTCATAGCTGTAGGTGAACCCCTTGGCTTGCATCCCGTTGGCACGCTTCATGGCTTTGGTGATATCTTCGCCCAGCACAAATTGGCGCCCCATTTCCCGCATGGCGCGCCCGACTGCGGTGCGGATCACCGGCTCGCCCAGCCGTTTGATCACGCTGCGCAGATGGCGTGTAACGCCGGGCTTTTCGTCGTCCAGCACGCGGCCCGTCAGCATCAGCGCCCATGTCGAGGCATTCACCATGGGGGAGGCGGAATGGCCAAGGTGTTTGCCCCAATCTGACGGCGCAATTTTGTCTTCGATCAGCGCGTCGATGGTGTCAGCGTCGGGGACACGCAACAGGGCCTCTGCGAGGCACATCAACGCGATGCCTTCGTCGGTCGATAGGCCGTATTCAGCCAAAAAGACCTCCATCAGGCCGGGTTCTGAACTGGCGCGAATCTTGCGCACAAGATCGGCGGCGCGGGTACCGATCCGGGCGCGATCCGCGTCCGAAAGTGCGGCGGTTTCAACCAGCCCAACAAGGGCGTCATGTTCGTCGCGGTAAAGAGTGTCGTCAATTTTGGTACGCAGTTCGGTCAGGACATTTTGCATTTTGGCACCCATATGAAGATGATCCTCATTACACCATTGCTTGAAGTCAATCTGGCTGATATTTCAGGTATTGATAGACTAATTTACCGAAAGAAGGGGATATCTTGGGCGAACCGATTTTTGGAATCGATACTTTTGATCGCAAAATTCTTGATGTGCTGGCCGTTGAAGGGCGCATCAGCGTCACCGAGCTTGCCCGGCGCATTGGTCTGTCAAAGTCGCCGACGCAAGCGCGCCTGAAACGCCTTGAGGATAGTGGGGTTATTCGCGGATACCGGGCGTTATTCGACCCTATCCGGCTTGGTCGCGACCATGTTGCCTTTGTCGAGGTCAAATTAGCGGATACCCGCGAGGCCGCCTTGGCTGCGTTTAACGCTGCGGTGGTACGGGTCCCCGAGGTCGAACAATGCCACCTGATTGCCGGGTCTTTTGATTATCTGCTAAAAGTCAGGACGGCAGGCATGACGGGGTACCGTGCTGTGCTGGCGGAAAAGATTTCGACGTTGCCGCATGTGGCAAACACGTCGACCTATGTGGCGATGCAGGCGGTCAAAGAAGAGGGCCTTTCTGCAAGCATTCCGATTACGCACGCATGATCAGCGCTTGCCCCTTGCGGCAACTGTGAGTAGGAACGGCAGGCATCTGAGACTAAAATCCTTGAGTCTGTTTGATAACGCTCATATGGAACAAGACGTTGCGATCAGATGGTTGTTGTGGGTCGTGTATTGGCCCGGAACTGAAAATTGACGACAACGCCAGATGCGGGCGTGATGGAATGGTAGACATACCAGACTTAAAATCTGTTGGGCCTTGTGCCCGTGTGGGTTCGAGTCCCACCGCCCGCACCAAATAAAATGATACTTTGAAGAATTCAGTATAGGTTGTTTGCAGGGTTATTTTGCATATTGGCGTTTGGTGGAAACAGGACGGCACTGGATGGCTTGAGGGGCGTTTTTTCCGACACGGTCCGGCGGGTGGAAAGCATTCAGCCTGAAGTCAGATAACCGCAGGCCAAGGTCGGACAGCCCGCGGTAGAGATCATTCTTTGAGCAGGACCAAAGCGATAAGCTCAAGCGAAAGTATAGCGATGACCTATTTGAATCGCTGATATTAGCCTGATCCAGCAGTGCTGATTAAACGGTCCGCGAAAAACGACCGCCGTCCGACGTATTCTTAGATGCCGGACCAAGCCCAAAAAGTGGCCCGAGACGACCCAGATCAGGTCTTAGCTACGCCACACGCGACCAGCAGCAGATGCGCAAGACGGGAGCGCATTTTTAACGTCGCGTGTTCGGCCAACTTGACGTTGACATGACGGGGTGACATGCCCAATACAGCGAGCTAAGTGCGGGCCGTTAGCTCAGCTGGATTAGAGCAGGGAACTTCTAATTCTCAGGTCGGGGGTTCGAGTCCTCCACGGCTCGCCATTTGAAAAAAATCGCGTTTAACGCGGTCGCACTGCGGGCGCAGATTGTATTTCCTGACATTTTGATCTTGAACTGACGGTGTGCCTTTGACAAAGGAGCCGTGACTTCGTTGAATGGCGACCGATAAGGCGCCCCATTTCATTTGACCAAACTTTTGGAACACGCCCATGCATATCGCACACCTTATCACCCATTCCGGCGGCTTCCATGCGGACGAACTGCTGTCCACAGTGATATTGACCTGTGTGTTTCCCGACGCGAAGATCGCGCGCACGCGGGATCGGCAGTGGATTACGCCTGCGAATGACAAGATTATTTACGATGTTGGTGGGCAGTATGATGCTGACGCGCAGATATTTGATCACCACCAACGACCCAATCCGGTCCGTGAAGACGGTCAACCTTATAGTTCTTTTGGGTTGATTTGGGCACATTACGGGCGCGCCTACCTTACCGCGATGGACGTGCCTGCGGCGGATATCGAAACCATACACACCACGTTTGACACCAAGTTTGTGCTACCGATTGACCTGCTGGACAATGGTGCGATGGAGCCTTCTGTTGCGGGGCCGTTGTCTATTTTGACCTTGCCAGCGCTGCTGGGCAGTTTGAAGCCGGTATTTGACGACACGTCGCCAACGGCTGATGATGACGCGTTTATGGCGGCGTTGCCGATTGTACGCAGTTTCGTCGCAGCGCAGGTACGTAACCTTGCCGCGAAAGCGCGTGCGCAAAGCATTGTCCTGGACGCAATTGCCAAGGCGGGGCCTTCGCCTATCCTCGAGCTTCCGATGGGGATGCCGTATCGCTCGGTTCTTGATTTGGCCGAAGCCCACCACATTCTGTTTGTTGTCCATCCGCGCGGCGATGATTGGACATTAGGTGGGATCAAGATTTCGAATGACACATTCGAACAGCGCGCGGATCTGCCTGCCGCATGGGCAGGTTTGACCGACGCCGCGCTAGAAGATGTGAGCGGCGTCAAGGGTGCAAAGTTTTGTCACAACGCGCGCTTTATCGCAGTCGCAAGTTCGCGCGAAGCGATTATGCAGATGGCTGCAATTGCTGTCGCTGACGTTCAAAATCATGCGGAGTAAATCCGCGTCTTCGTTCGCGCAAAAATAAACGCCGCCCCAAACTGGGGCGGCGTTTTTATGATAAGTTATCGACAGTTACGATTAAGCACCGGGCTGCAGTACTTTGTCGATGATATGGATGACACCGTTAGATGACATGATGTCAGAATAGATGATCGTAGTCGTCGGGTTGATCGTGTCTTCATCGTCGAGGTAGGCGTCGATGTAATAGGCGTCGCCGATTTTCTTTACGGCCAAATCAGTCTGAGAGATGGTGTCCATCGATACCATTGTTCCATCAAGCGTGGCGTGGATCGTACCATTTTCGATGCTGCCTTCACCGACTTCTGCCAATTCAAAGTCTTTGGCGACAACCGATGCAGGCACAACATGTGCCGAAACCAATGCGATCAGCGCGTCACGGTTTTCAGGCAAAAGCAGGTTTTCTACCGTACCTTCTGGCAGCTCTGCAAATGCGGCGTCAGTTGGCGCAAAAATCGTATAAGGGCCTTCACCACCCAGCTCGTCCGACAGCCCTGCGGCGTCAACAGCGATCATCAATGTTGAAAAGTCGCGAACCTTGGCAGCATTTTGTGCAATCGTCAGGTCGTCAGTCAGCAGGTAGTTGTTTGTGAGCGACACTTCGTTTTCAGCATGGACCATTGTCGCAGCGGACAGCAAGGTTGCACCCATCAGAGCGGTTTTTGTAAAAGTATTCATTGTTAAGTTCCTTCTTGTTTGGCCGTTGTTGGCCTCTGGTGACACAACGGATGGCTGGCCATATCGTTCCAATTTTGTTTTTATAAATTTTATTAATGATTTGAAAAATATAATAAAATCGCGCCTGCTAACTTAGCGGCGCGATTTGTTTGCGTGGTTGCCTGCCTGTAGGCCGTACAAGAAGGCTTGGGTCAGCGGGGGCGCTTGTGAGGGTGTTGGTTCTGTCGCCGCTGCACGCACAGCAGGGTGTTCCTCGCGTGTGCTTAGCCCGATCAGGATCAGGCCCACACCGATATAGACACCTGCAATTATCGCAGCTGTCGTTGGCACGCCAAGCTGTGGCGCAAGACCAAACCATGCCGAAACAGTCAAAAAACCTGTCCCGACCAAGCAGCAAAGCAGGCCCCCACTCATGAGGCCTGCCTTTTTAGCGCTGCGCGCCAGTTTTTCTTTGATGCCGAACATCAGTTATTTCCTATGCCCCAGGAAACCGATCAGGAACCCGATGCCGGCAGCAATGCCAAGTGCAGCTGCTGGTTGCGTGCGGATAAAGTCATTCGCTTGACCTTGAAGTGCGACAGCTTGCTGACGCGCGATTTCGGCTTGATCGGCGGCCTTCGACTGTACCTCTGCAACTTTGGCCTTGGTGGCGGCGACGGCGTCGTCACCCTTTGCTTTACCAATGCCTGCAATCGTGTGTGTCAGGTTGCCCAGGTCTGCGCGCAATGTTGCGATCTGGTCGCTGAGCTCGGCAGTTGTTGCTGTGTCTTTAGATGCGGTGGCCATAATGTATCTCCTTGTTCTTCATTCACAGCCTCAACACGCTTTGCGCGAATTGGTTCCCTTTTTTAAATTCCATAATTTCGGAACCAGAATGAGGATGGCAGGGTTCATTTGACAGAACGCGTCGGATCTAGCGGCGCAAGACACTGTTAAATTTAAGGAGACTATCATGTTAAGCTATGCACTCGCATTTCTTGTCGTCGCGGTCATCGCCGCCATCTTTGGTTTTGGTGGGATCGCTTCGGCATCGGCCGGTATCGCGCAGGTTCTATTCTTTGTGTTCCTGGTACTGTTTGTTGGCGCGTTGATACTGAACCTTGTTCGCAAGGCCTGATTGGCAAACCCTAACTAAAGAAGGAGAGTAAAATGACGAAGACGTTGAATGTAGTTGCCGCCGTCAAAGACGTGAAATCCGGGGTTAAGGATGCTGAAACTGTTGCCGAAGGCTTGGCAAATGTATTGGCAGACACCTATCGGTTGACCTTTAAAACACATGCCTTTCACTGGAATGTGGAAGGTCCGCTGTTTTATGGCGTCCATAACCTGACTGAAGGCCAATACGAAGACATGTTTGAGGCCGCCGATGAATTGGCGGAGCGGATGCGCGCGCTTGGGCAGATGGCCCCGATGACGATGGCTGATATTATGGAAAATTCGGTAATCAAGGATGCAACCAAGACACCGTCAGCTGGCGAAATGGTCGCGATGTTGGCAGAAGACCACGTGCGCGTCGCGCATCGACTGCATGCGTTGATCAAGGTTGCCGGAGAGCAAAATGACCCGGTGACAGAAGATCTGGCCACCGCACGGTCAGCGTTCCACGAAAAAGCAGCATGGATGCTGCGGGCGCTGGTTGCCCAATAAAAAAAAGCCCCCACACGGCATCACCGTGTGGGGGCTTTGCGATTACGACTTGAGCGTCGCGGTTGATGCAAAGAACATTGCTTGGCTGACGGCCGACTGTACCTGAGCCTCTTGGAATGGCTTCGAGATCAGGAAGGCAGGTTCCGGGCGATCCCCGGTCAGCAGGCGTTCTGGGAAGGCGGTGATGAAAATCACGGGCACATCCATCGTGGTCAAAAGTTCATTCACCGCTTCGATGCCAGAAGAGTTGTCGGCAAGCTGGATATCGGCGAGGATCAGGTCAACGTGCGATGATTTGCCAAGCTCTACCGCCTCTTTGTGGGTGCGGGCGATGCCGACAACGTCGTGACCCAGCATCTCGACGATGGCCATGAGGTCGGCAGCGATGATGGGTTCATCTTCGATGATCATCACACGCCCAGTGACCTTGCTGGCAAGTTCTTGGTTCGCAGCCCCGATCAAGCGGCGGACATCGTCTTCGTCTGTTTGCATAATGGTCGCGATTTGACCGACGCTGAACTCTTCGATGGTGCGCAGCAAAAGCGCTTCGCGGGAGTTTGCTGTAAGCGACGCAAGCAAGCCTTGCGCGCGGCCTTGCAACGCATCCTCTGGCTCGGCAAGCTGCTGACCGGATGTGGACCAGATCGCATGGAAACACTTGAACAGATTGACTTTCATCGTGTCGTCGTTTTCGAAGCTGGATCTGTCCTTGAGGATCACCTCGAGTGTTGCGACTGTGTATTTGTCCCCGCGTGTCTGTGACCCTGTGAGAGCCCGTGCGTAGCGACGCAAATAAGGCAGCTCTGCCGCGATCAAATCGGAGAAAGTGGCCTCGGTCTGAGTGTCGTGCATTTTTTTGACCTTTTTTCATTTATTCTGGGAACCAAACGCGGTTATCGTCAGTTGGTTCCATGAAAAGGAATATATTTCGTCGAGTGTTGAGGTGGAGCGAGCGTATGGCAAGAGCTGAAGAACAAAAAACGGCACGTATTGCAGAGTATATAGACGAAAACCTGAAAAAGGTTTTCTCTGATCTTGCACGCGATGATATGCCAGACCAAATTACGGACCTGTTGTCTGTCTTGCGTGCGCAAGATGAAGATCAGCGGGGACGCAAATGAGTGACCTGCATCCCAAAGACGAGTTGATCACCCATCTGCCAGCGCTGCGCGCTTTTGCACTTAGCTTGACCCGTAACCGCGCATCCGCAGATGACATGATGCAAGACACGGTTCTGAAAGCATGGACGAATATGGATAAATTCACCCCCGGCACAAACATGCGGGCGTGGCTTTTTACGATTCTTAGAAACAATTTTTACACCAGCCGTCGCAAGCTGAACCGCGAAGTCGCAGATGTCGACAACGCGTTTTCCGACCGTCTTTCGGTAAAGCCCGATCATGATGGCCGTTTGCAGATGATGGATTTCAAACATGCTTTTGCGCAGCTTCCTGACGAACAGCGAGAGGCGCTGATATTGGTGGGTGCAAACGGATTTACCTATGAAGACGCTGGCGAAATGTGTGGTGTTGCCACCGGAACGATGAAAAGCCGTGTCAACCGCGGCCGCTCAAGGCTTACCGAGCTACTTAAGCTCGACGCTGACGCGCCCTTGGAACTGACGGACGCTGTTACGCTTGGCGTCATCGGTAGCCCGGGTGTCGCTGCGCGATGACATCTGGACCTTGGTATAACAGTCTGCGAATTCAGATTGTTGTTTTACTTACATTGGCACTGCTCCCTTTGGGGGCAGTTGCAATTTTTCAGACCAAACGGGTTGCGGAAGCGGCTGACAGGAACGCGCACCTTGCGCTGATCGCGCTGACGGAACAATCCGCACGCGCCGAGCAGGTCGTGATAGAGCAAGCCTCTGGCGCGGCGCGCGTGTTCGGGGCTGTCGCTGCAGATTTTTTAGGCAACCCAGCGCGATGCACTGCTGAACTGTCGTCATTTCTTGAGAAAGAGCAGATTTACAGCTTTGTGGGCTACATCCCGTCCAATGGCGTGGTTGAATGTTCGTCCGCCGAGGGGGTGTTTGATTTTTCTGACTCTCCGCGCGTGACCCCGATAATCGCGGCACAACAGCCAACATTGACGGTCAACACGGATGGACCAATTAGCGGGCAATCTGTTTTTGTGATTTGGGAGCCGTATGAAATTGACGGCGAGTTTGCCGGGTTTGTGACGATCTCTATTCCGCACACGGATCTACCCCATGCGGAGACTGATATGACCGCGCTCGGCTTGCATGACCTCATTACATTCAATGATGAGGGAACCGTGTTCACTTCGCGCCACGATCTGGACAGTGCGCAAAATGAATTGCCGGCCGGCATAGAACTGAAAGAATTGGCATTTTTGCGGAGTGACGTTTATCTGGGGCAAAACGCGCTCGGGGAACGTCGCACCTATACGATTTCACGGATTGTGGGTACGCCCGCCTATGTTTTAGGCGTCTGGAGTTCCCAAAACGGTCTTGGCGATAAGGTATCAGTGCTTGAGCGGCCCGCGCTGTTCCCCATACTGATGTGGGTGGCAAGCATGAGCGTTGCGATGCTTGCGATCTACACCTTGGTTTTACGCCACATCACGCGATTGCGCCGAAATATGCGGGCCTTTGCATTACGCAGGACAATTCCGCCTACATCACATGTGTCGGTGATGCCAAACGAGCTGCAGGCGCTGAACGATAACTTTTTGCGCATGACAGACGACATTTTGCGTGACGAGGCCGGGTTAGAGGATTCCCTGCGTGAGAAGGGTGTACTGATCAAGGAAATTCACCACCGGGTGAAAAACAATCTGCAACTGATTTCGTCGATTATGAGCATGCAAATCCGCGCCGCCACCGAACAAGAAACCAAACAGGTTTTATCGCGGCTGCAAGACCGTGTGCTTAGTCTGGCGACGATCCATCGCGACCTGTATCAATCGCAAGGCGGCGGGCGGGTGAATGTGGGACGCTTGATCAATGAAGTCGTCGAAAAGACCATCGAGGTCGCTGCGATGAATAAAACATCGATTGATGTGGAGAGCGATATTGATCAGGTTTTGCTGTATCCGGATCAGGCCGTTCCGCTGTCTTTGATGACGTCAGAGGCTGCTACAAATGCAATGAAATATATCGGCACACCCGCAGATGGAAGCCGCCCTTGGGTAAAGGTCTCGCTTAAGCAAGAGGGCGACGAATGTTTGTTGGTGGTCGGCAATTCCGTTGGACCTGCTAGCGCCGTCGAAAGCACGGGTCTGGGTGCGCAGCTTATTCGTGCGTTTTCAATTCAGCTGGGGAGTAAGGTCGAGATAGATGAACAGCCCGACAGCTATACGATCAAAGTGCGCTTTCAGCCGCAAGAGTTCCAACCGGACGCGCGAGATTTCTAATGGAAATCGCAGGGGGCCGCCGATTTGATTTATTTTTGACGGCGCAAGAAGCGTATCCCGCCTTCGAGGAACTTTTTCTTTCGGCGCAGAAAGAAATACTAGCAAGCTTTCGCGTCTTTGATCCGACTACAAAACTGCGGTCGGACGCCGCGCGTCGCTTTGGCGATACTTGGGCTGATCTGATCACGGCGACTTTAAATCGCGGGGTCATGATTTCGCTTGTGATCAGCGATTTTGATCCAGTCGTGCGCGGTGACGATCACGCGTTTACGACGCGATGCGTGCGCGCCATGCGCGACGCGGCGACGCGATCTGACCATCCATCAAGGCTGAACGTGCGGGCTGGAATGCACCCGGCTCGTGCGGGGTTGCTGCCGCGTTTGGCGTTGCTTCCCGGAACGCTTTCAAAAATAAATGCGCAGCTGCAAGGGGCAAAAAATCGCAGTGATTTTGAAAAAATTCTGCATGATCGACCAGGATTGGTGCCGATGGTAAAATGGCGGGGTGACACCTTAGTCGCGCGAAAAATCCCGCCGCCGTCACTTGTTCCAGTGACCCACCATCAGAAAATCGCCGTGTTCGATGAGAAGCTGGTTTATATCGGTGGTCTGGATTTGAACGAACGGCGCTATGATACGCCCGAACATGATCGCCCGAGCGATGAAACATGGCACGATGTGCAAGTTATCGTTGACGGCCCTGCGGCCCAAGAGGCAGCGGCGCACCTGCGTCGCTTTGAGGCTGAAGTGAATGGGCAGCCTGTTGGGAAAACACAGCATTTGCTGCGCACGCTATCGGCGCGGCGCAAATTTGATTTGCCGTTTTTAGCGCCCAAGGCGGTGTGTCGCGAGCTTGCTGCGGCCCATGCCGACGGTGTCGCGCAAGCCCAGGACCTGATTTATCTGGAGACGCAGTTTTTCCGGGACCGCAAACTGGCAAAAGCTTTGGCAAAACGCGCCAAGCAGAACCCGAAACTGACGTTGATTATTGTCGTACCCGCTGCGCCAGAAGATGTGGCCTTTGACGACAATCCGGGATCTGACGCGGCATATGGTGAATACCTGCAAGCAAAATGTGTTGATATCGTGCGCGATGCGTTTGGCGCACGTGTCTTTATCGGGTCGCCTGCGCAATGCCGGAGTGAAGCCAGCGATGGGCGCGACACCTATTTCGGCGCGCCACTGATCTATCTTCATGCAAAGGTCGCGGTTTTTGACGACAGTCATGCGATTGTGTGTTCGGCAAACCTGAACGGGCGTAGCCTGTCATGGGATACAGAAACCGGGATTGCGACCCGAACCGCCGCTGAGGCGGCGTTGGTAAAAAGCCGCTGCTTTACCCAATGGCTTGGAAAAGACGCAGATCCAGCATGTTTTGAAGCGTCAACCGCCTGCGCGGCGTGGGCCGCGCAAGCAGCGCAGAATGCGAAGCTGCCACCTGAAAAGCGTCAGGGCTTTATCCTGCCTTACGACGTCGAAGCTGCCAAGGCATTTGGATTTGCGGTGCCAGGTGTGCCCGCGGAAATGGTTTGAACCATCATCAGTCGCTCGTAAATGGCGATGCCCCAGACCAGCATCGGAATGGCAATCACACCGCCCACAGGTCCCCATAGCCACATCCAAAAAACCAACGACAAAAACACCAGCAGCGGGTTTACCGACAGGCTCCGCCCAACCAAAGTTGGTGTCGCAAATTGCGCTTCGATCCCGTTGATGAGAAGATAGACGACCGCAGGCAGGAAGCTTTGCGCGCCTTCAAACATGACAATGCCGGTGATCGTCAGCGTCGCGATCATGATGATTGGCCCAAGATACAGCAGGTAGTTAAGTGAAAACGCCATGATCCCCCAAAGGATGGGCGAAGGCATACCCAGTAATTGCATCGCGATCGCCACCACAACACCCAAGCCCAAATTGATGGCGCTGATTGTCAGGACATAGCGTGCGACCTGTTTGTTGGCATAGCGCAGGTCTGCTTCGCCAAAGCGCCGCGAGATATGCGTGACCCATGCGTAGATGTCGTTGCGTGCCATTAAAAAGAAATACAATGTCCCGACAAAAATCAGAACCTGACCGGCGAACTGTGGTGCGTAGAACAATGCGTCCATGGCTGATGGAAGTTTCACGGCGTCTTCACCAGAGGAGTCAGGGGATGCCTCTATCGCGGCTGCGACGTCGTCTTTCATCTCTTCGATGCCCCGTAACACGTATTTCAAGTCTTCGACGGTATCGCGCAATTCATGCCAGATTACGGGCGCTTTGTTGATCGCTTGCGTGGCGTAGGGTTCGATGAGCAGACCAAGAATGATGATCGCCGCCAATGCAAGCATGACCGAAAGAAGTGCGGCAAGGGCAGGAGGTACGCGTAGCCGATCCCACGCATCTGAAAGAGGTGTCATCACAATCCCAAGAACCAGTGCCGCGACGATCGGGGCAAACAGACCCTTGGTCTGCTGTAGGGCTGCAAATACGAGAACGGTGGCCATTGCGGCAACGCAGAGCGTCAGAACGGATCTTTGAGGCAATACAGATCTCCTTTTGTTTCCAACGCAGACGCGCGGACATAGTTCCGTCCGAACGTAAAAAAACCCCTGCGACTGGCGCAGGGGCTAATAATGTGACGCTTATTTGGGTTTTAAGCGACCCGGGCGTTACCGCGTGGGCCAGCAAGCAGCCAGATAATAAAGCCTACAACTGGAAGGGCCAGAACAAGCAATGTCCACAGGACTTTGGAGCCTGTTGACGCCCCCGAGCTGAGGATTGAAATGATCGCCCAAATGTCGAGCGCCAGGATAAGAAGTCCACCAATACCATATTCCATGTCAGTTTCCTTTGATTAATGTTTCATTGGTGATGTAACGCCGCAAGGTTGATTTGGTTCCACGTGATTGGTGTGACACGCAGAAAACCGTAGATTGATGTGATCCAACTTTAAGTTCGCTGCGTATTCAGATTATGATGACAACAGTTCTTGAAATCCCTTGCGCAAGACGTCCCGTGCTGGCTGCGCCACGCTCAAAAGGAATACCTGTGCTGTCACGTTCTACTGAGGTCTCGCAGCAAACTGTCTGGATGCTGGCCGTGCGCGATCATCGGGATAAAGCCGCTTTTGCAGCCTTGTTTGATCATTTCGCCCCACGGCTGAAGGGGTTTATCATGCGGACCGGAACGCCCGCGACACAGGCCGAAGAAATTGTGCAAGACGTGATGCTGACAGTCTGGCGCAAGGCTGCGATGTTTGATCCGCACCGCGCACAGGTGTCTGCATGGATCTACCAGATCGCCCGCAATCGTCATATTGACATCGTACGCAAAGAAAATCGCCCACTGCCCGAAGCCATGATCGAAGAGCCCGGAACTGAGCCAGACACCGGTCAGGTTTTTGCAATCGCCCAAGAGACCGCCCGATTAAAGGATGCGTTGGCAAATCTGACGGACGACCAGCGCGAGATGATTACAAAGGCCTATATGGGCGAATTGTCTCATCAGGAAATCAGTATCCAGACCGGATTACCGTTGGGTACCATCAAATCACGGATCCGGCTTGGGCTGGATCGTTTAAGACACGAACTTAAAGGCCTGCGCGAATGACCGCCATTACCCACCATATTTCTGACGCTTTGATTGCGTCCTACGCCGCTGGCAGTCTGCCACAGGTGTTTGCGACAGTTGTTGCGGCACATGTGTCGTTGTGTCCGCAATGTCGTGCAGCGCTAGAGGCCCATCAGGCGGTGGGCGGGGTCGTGCTGGACGGTATTGCCACATCTGCGGTTTCGAAGGATATGAAACAGGCAACTTTGGCGTTGCTTGATGCGCCTTATATTCCCCAGCCAGAGTATGACCGGAGCGGGATTTATCCAGGCCCTGTTGTGCAAGCAATGGAAGGTAAAAACCCAAAGTGGAAAACCTTGGGGATGGGCGTCAAGCAAAGCATCCTGTCAGAGGATCGCAGTGGGTCGGTGCGTCTGCTGTATATTCCGGCAGGCCAAGCAGTGCCAGATCACGGTCACAACGGGCTGGAGCTGACGTTGGTTTTGCAGGGCAGCTTCACAGATGAAACCGGCCAGTTTGGTGTGGGTGACGTCGAGATTGGCGACAGTGATCTTGAGCACACCCCGATTGCCGATGCCGGGTTACCATGCATCTGTTTGGCTGCGACGGATGCAAGGCTGCGGTTTAACGCATTTTTGCCGCGCTTGTTGCAGCCGCTGTTCCGTATTTAACGCCCCCGATAAACCAACAGATCCGGCAGGTAATCCACCAGCCGGATGAACCACGAAAAAGGCGCAGGAAAATCGGTGCGAAAACGCCGCGATTGCATTGCGCGAAATACCCGTTTGGCGGCATCCTCGGGTTCCATCAGCATTGGCATTTTAAACGCATTCTTTTCCGTCAACCGCGTTTTGATAAAGCCTGGGTTGACGATGCGCACCGTGATGCCACTGTCTTTGAGATCGTGACGCATGGTTTCTGCTAGGCTGATCAATCCTGCTTTGCTGGCGCCATAGCCGATTGATTTGGGCAACCCGTGGTATCCCGCCAACGACCCGACCAGCGTGATGTCACCACGCCCTGATTTTACGAATTGCGGCATCGCCTCGCCCAGAATGCGCAGCGCGCCAGTAAAGTTCACATCGGTCATTTTCAACACGCTGTCTGTGTCCCACGCTGTTGCCGGCATGGGATCATATGCGCCCGCATTATAGATAAGTCCGTCGATTGGCCCGACCTGTGCCGCCGCTGTGCGCACGCTGTCGCTGTCAGTCACATCGAGCGGCAGCGCGCGTGCGTTCGGCAATACCGCGCAAAGGCTGTCCAGCCGGTCCTTGCTGCGCGCTGAAACGATCAATGTCGCGCCCGCGTCGCCAAGCTTTTGCGCAAGGCAACGCCCCAAACCTTCGCTTGCGCCGACGAGCCAATAGGTTTTTCCGGTAAACGGTGTCATGGCTGCTGTCCTTTGAATGTTGCGCTGTCGGTCAAAAGCGGATCGGGTGGTGGCGGCGTATTTTTGAATGGTGCCCGTTTGAATTTCAGCTTGAGCGCTTGCCACATGATCAGCGCCACGACACGCCCCGAACCGAACGGGCGGCGCACGGCAGCCCAAAGCAGCGATTGGTTTGTTGCTGGTTTGCGCTTGCCCGATAGCGTTGCCACCACACCTTGATCACCGTTTTCATAAGAAATGCGGATGTTAAAGGCTTGGTCTGTCATTCCAAATTGGAAGGTATAGTCGCCCGCGACCTGTTGAAACGGTGAAACATGCATCATTTTCTCTGCGACGATCGGCGTGGCGGGGGTGATTGCTGAAAAATCAGAATGTGCGCAAAAATAGCAATGTCGGTGGCCGAATGTATTGTTCACCTCGGCGACAAACGCCCGTGGTTGACCGTCGATCACCGCGATCCAGAAGCTGACAGGGTTAAAATGAAGACCCAAGTAGCTGGGTTGTGTGAGCAACAGCAATTGCGCGCTGTCTGTGTCAAAGCCGCGCGCATCCAAGACGTCGCGAAACCACACAACCCCGCGTCCATCGCCGCGCGCACCACCATGTTTGTGATCCCAGAGCGACCAGAGGTTAAATCTGTTCCGAGAGAATACGGTGGGTCCATCGTCGGAAAAATCGCTCAGGACATAGTCAATGCTGTAACCAAAGCTGTTATGGACGCTGCCGCGGCGGGCGTGACGGGTTTGCGATGAGATATGTTCCAACATGATAATATCTATACGCCAGTTCTTGCTGTATGGATCATTTGATCGCGCATCTTTGTTTTATTCGCATTTTTTGGATTGTATGTGATCCAATGTGACACAGCGCCCGTATCTCTTTCATAAACAACATTAGTGAGGACCGGATGTTAGACCAGACGCAGGGCCCCCGCAAAAAGATCGCAATCGTCGGGGGAGGCATTTCGGGCCTTTCCGCCGCTTATTATTTGTCGGCGCAACATGATGTAACCCTGTTCGAGGCGGCGGACCGGTTGGGCGGTCATGCCCGCACGGTAATTGCGGGGAAAAACAGGGACCAGCCCGTTGATACCGGGTTCATCGTGTTTAATTACGTAACATATCCAAATCTAACCCGATTGTTTCGCGATCTGGATGTGCCCGTCATCAAAAGCAATATGACATTTGGTGCGAGCATCGACGATGGTCGCGTGGAATACGGGCTGAATTCGTGGAAAGCGATTACGGCGCAAAAGCGGAATATTTTCCGTCCTCAGTATTATAAAATGATCTGGGATATCTTGCGGTTCGGTAAATATGCCGAGGTGACCGCCGAAAACGACGAGATGACGATTGCGGATCTGGTCGCCAAGCTGAAGCTGGGCCATTGGTTTCGCGATTACTACCTGTTGCCAATGTGCGGCGCGATCTGGTCGACGCCCATCGATAACGTGGACAGGTTTCCGGCGAAATCGCTGGTGCGTTTTTTCCGCAATCATGGGCTATTGGCTGGCGCACCGACACATCAGTGGTGGACGGTCAAGGGCGGTAGCATTTCTTATGTGAACCGGCTTCAAGCAGCGTTGACCGCGCGGGGCTGTGTCATGCACACGGATGCCCCGGTGTTGCATGTAACACGCGATACGTCTGGCGTGACGGTGCAGGCCAAGGGCCAAGCGGAACAATGTTTTGATGACGTGATTTTGGCCTGCCATTCGGATCAGGCATTGGCAATTCTGGGCGATTGCGCGACACCGGCGGAACGCATGGCGCTGGGCGACATTCGCTATCAGACGAATACGGCCGTTTTGCACTGCGACCCCGCACAGATGCCACAGCGACGGGCGTGCTGGTCGTCTTGGGCGTACCGGTCGCAAGATGGCGCGATTGGCGTGACCTATTGGATGAACCAGTTGCAAAGCATTCCGATGGATGACCCGCTGTTCGTGACGCTGAATCCGTCCCAAGACATCCCGCAGGATCTGATTTACGATCAGGTCACTTATGCGCACCCTGTCTTTGATCAGGCGGCGCTGCGCGCTCAGGGTGAAATTCGGGCGATGCAGGGTGAAAACCACACATGGTTTGCCGGTGCTTATAACCGTCACGGATTTCACGAAGACGGTATTGCCAGTGCAATGCGGATTGTGCGCCAGCTGATGACCCCTGTTAATACGAAAGGACTGCCCGATGCGGCTGACAAACAAAGCGCTCAAATCAAAGTTTCTGTCAACTTGTGAGCGGCTGCAAGACGGTCAGGTGACGCTGCGCACCCCCGAGGGCGAGCGTTACCAATTTGGTAGCAGCGGCCCGCAAGCCGAGATGGTCATCCGCGATTGGTCTGCTGTATCGGCGATGGCCGCGCACGGGCAGGTGGGTTTAGGCGAAGCCTATGTCCAAGGCCTGTGGGACACGCCGTCAGTCGAGGGGTTGATGACAATCGCAATGCGCAACCGCGATCAACTGGCGGCGTATGACCGTGCGCGCCCGTGGAACCGTCTGAAATTTCGCGCCGTTGACCGCGTGTTGCGCGCCAATTCCCGCCGTGGATCGCGCAACAATATTCGGGCGCATTATGATGTGGGCAACGAATTTTATCATCTGTGGCTTGACGAAGGTATGACCTATTCGTCGGGTATTTTTGTCTCCGGTGACAACGACTTGGGCCAGGCGCAAACCCGCAAGAATGCGCGCGTGCTATCGCGTTTGACAGATGGCGAACGCCTGTTGGAGATCGGCTGTGGTTGGGGTGGTTTTGCCGATCATGCTGCTGACGACGGCCGCGATGTCACAGCGATCACCGTGTCGCGCAACCAGCACAGCTATGCCGACAGCCGATTGGACGGACGCGCGGATATCCAATTGCGCGACTATCGGGACGTTGAGGGGAAATTCGATAATATTGTGTCGATCGAGATGATCGAGGCGGTCGGCGAGCGGTACTGGCCAAGCTATTTTTCCACGATCAAACGCAATCTGGCCGAAGGGGGCAAGGCAGTTGTTCAGGCGATCACGGTGCCAAACGAAAGCTTTGATACCTACGCCGCAGGGTCCGATTTCATCCGCCAATATGTATTTCCTGGCGGCATGCTGTTGTCAGATGCAGTGATTGCAGATCAGGCGAAGAAGGCTGGCCTGAAAGTGCAAGACAACTATGCCTTTGGCGCAGATTACGGCAAGACCTGCCGTATTTGGGCGGAAAGGCTTGTCGCGCAAAAGCGCAAAGTTATGGCGTTGGGCCACGGCGACGCGTTTTTCCGTAACTGGCAGTATTACCTTGAGATTTGCGCCGGATCCTTCACGATTGGCCAGACCAATGTGGTGCAGGTCGAATTGGGCCATGCGTAGCGGCTGATGGTTTATCCGCGCGTCAGTCTATATGCGATGATGCTGGCCGCGGCTGGTATCCCGCTTTACATTCATCTGCCGCGCTTTGCGGCGTTGAATTTAGGGCTGGATTTGGCCGTGATTGGGACCGTGTTGTTACTGATCAGGGTTGTTGATTTGGCGCAAGACCCCCTGTTCGGGTGGGCTATTGATCGGTGGCCGTTGCAGCAATCTGCCTTTGCTTTGCTGGCAGCCAGCGGGCTTGCAATTGGGTTTCCGATGCTGTTTTCGTTGAACCCCGGTCCCTATCTTGTCCCGGCATTGGTTGCACTGCTGGTGCTTCTTTTTTCGGCCTATAGCCTTGGGATGATCTTGCTTTACGGGCGCAGCGCGACCTTGGCGCGGTCGGTCACACCCGATGAGTTGATGACCGTTGCGACCTACCGTGAAATCGGGATGCTGTTTGGCGTCGTCCTGGCGGCTGTTGCCCCTGCTGTTTTTGCCGGGCTGGGCATGGCCGGACAAGGTTACCCTGCATTTGGTTGGTTTTTGGGAGCCATCGCTGTCATCAGTGCATGGGGGACGCGCCAGATTTGGCGGCGCAAACCAATTTTGGGCTCGCGGATATCGTTGGCCGGATTGGCGGGCGCGGGCGCGCTGCGCCTGCTGATCGTTGCCTTGATCAATAGTTTACCAGTGGCGATGACGTCTACGTTATTCCTGTTTTTCGTCGAAGACCGGCTGCAACTTGCGGGCAAAGCGGGTCTGCTTCTGGTGTTATTTTTCGCCAGCGCCGGGATCAGTGTGCCATTCTGGGCGCGGCTTAGTCGCCGTATCCGGCCACGCAATGTGCTGTTGTTGGCGATGCCGCTTTCGATTGTTGGCTTCATCGGTGCCGGATTTTTGGCACCGGGGCAGTTGTTCGCATTTGCAGCCATCTGTGTGGTGTCTGGCGCGGCATTGGGTGCAGACATGGTTGTTTTGCCTGCGATGTTTTCTGTGGCGTTGACGCGGGCAGGTGTCAATGCGGGTGCTGCGTTTGGACTTTGGTCGTTTGCTGGCAAGCTTGGGTTGGCATTGGCTGCGTTTATTGTGTTGCCGGTATTGGGGCGCAGCGGATTTACGCCGGGGGTATCAAACAGCGATGGCGCCTTGATGACCCTTAATGCTGCATATGCTTTTGTGCCTTGTGTCCTGAAACTTGTGGCTTTGGGTTTCGTGCTCAGACTACCGACAAAGGAATAGTCCGTTGAAAATACTTATTTCGCTTTTGGTTTTGGCTTTGTTGCTTTGGGTTTTGAAAGACAGGCTGTTGAGTTTTCGGGCACAAACCCCGGAAGGCTATGTCAACCTTGGCCCTGAGATGGCGTTGAAAACGCATTTGTCAGGACCGATCCAATCCGAAGGGCTGATTTACGGTCCAACCGGACGGGTGACGAGCACGTTTGTCGCAAGGATGTTTGGTGAGTGGGAGGGAAATACCGGCACCCTAACCGAGGACTTTACCTATTCGAATGGTCGGACGCAGTCACGCAAATGGTACTTGCGAGCGGGAGAGGGTAACCAGTTTACCGCGACCGCCGATGATATCATCGGGACGGCGCACGGGACTGTTTCGGGTGCCACCATTTCGCTGCGCTATACGATTGTACTGCCGTCTGACGTTGGGGGGCATAAGCTCGATGTGACCGACTGGATGTACCTGACCGAAGATGGGGTGATTATGAACCGATCAGAAATGCGGATGTTCGGTTTCAAAGTGGGTGAACTGATTGCGACGATGCGCCCCGATCGGAACCCGTGAATATTGTGCCTTGGTCACGATGATCAAGGCGATGCCGAACGCAGTTATACTACAGTACTAAAGTAAGTGGTTGTTTTACAAATAGTTCACAGCTTCGTTGTGAAACTGACAAGCTGATCCCATAGCCCCGCCCCCAGTAAGCGGGGGACGGATGTGTCCCTCGACAACGAGGGAAAAGATTATGAAAACGACATCCGTGTTGATCGCGAGCGCGATGACTGCGGCGCTGGCCGTCCCGGTGGCTGCCCAAACCCAAATCGAATGGTGGCATGCGATGGGTGGCAGTCTTGGCGATACCGTGAACCAGATTGCCGCTGACTTTAACGCCAGCCAATCCGATTATGTGATCACGCCCGTGTTCAAAGGCAGCTACGAAGAAACCCTGACCGCAGGGATCGCGGCGTTCCGTGCTGGTGAACAGCCGAACATTTTGCAGGTGTTTGATGCCGGTGCTGCCACTGTGATCGGCGCCAAAGGCGCGACGGTGCCTGTTCAGGATCTGTTGGTTGAAAACGGTGTCCCTTTCAACATCGAAGATTATATTTCCGGCGTGCGGTATTTCTATGCCGATAGCGACGGTAAAATGATCGGTATGCCGTTCAATTCGTCTTCGCCGATCATGTATTACAATGTGGCCGCGCTGAATGCAGCTGGTGTTACTGCGCCTGTGACATGGGAAGAGTTTCAAGACGTGACCGCGCCCGCACTGGTCGACGCCGGGTACATCCCGCTGACGCAATCGCATATGCCGTGGATTTTCACCGAGAACTTCTTTGCCCGTCACAACCTGCCATTTGCGACCGGCAATAACGGGTACGATTCCGCTGACATCACGATCAACATGGATGCCCCTGAAATCCGCAACCACTTTGAGGCGTTCAAAAGCTGGATCGATACCGGCTATGCCGGGTTCTATGGCGCGGGCTGGGACGACAATGCGACACCGTTCGAGCAAGGCAAAGTCGGCCTGTGGCTTGGGTCTTCGGGGTCGTTTGGCGGATTGCAGCAAACGGCGGAATTCGAATTTTCGGCGACCTACCTGCCATACTGGGAAGCTATCACAACAGAGCCAACACAGACCTTTATCGGTGGTGCCGCCTTGTTCGCGATGTCTGGTCAGCCAGCGGAAGAAAACAAAGCGACCGCCGAATTCTTCCGGTACCTGACATCACCCGAAGTCCAGTACATGTGGCACCAGCAGACCGGCTACGTGCCAATCACTGAAGCTGCATATGAAATGGCGAAGGCGGATGGTCACTATGACCGGTTCCCGGCCGCCGAAGTCGGCATTCAGCAACTGTCATTGCCTGCGGGTGAATGGACACGCGGATATCGCATGGGGTTCTATGTGCAAATCCGTGATGTAATGAACCGCGAATACACCCGCTACCTGACAGGTGAAACGTCGTTGGATGATGCGTTCACGGCGATCAAGACCGAAGCAGATGATTTGCTGGCGCGTTTCGCCCAAACGCAAAACTAAGCCAATCAGGCAACTATCTGCGGTCGCAGCAATGCGGCCGCTATTCGCATTCTTTGACATCAGGAACAGAATATGAAGCGCGCTGCGTTCTCTCAGCCTTTTATGCCTGTAGCGCTTTTGCTGCCGCAGTTGATCATCATCGCTGTGTTTTTCTATTGGCCCGCATGGGAGGCGGTTTATTCGTCGTTCTTCATGCAAGACCCATTTGGATTCGGGTCGAATTACGTGGGCGGCGACAATTACACCCGGCTTGCGAAATCATCGGAATACGCAAAGGTCGCGGGCTTTACGCTGTTTTTCACGGTGGTGGTTACGTTCCTGTCACTGGCGATTGCGTTGCTGTTGGCGGTGAAGGCTGACAAGGTGATCCGCGGCGCCAAGACGTATCGCACGTTGCTGATGTGGGTGTATGCGGTGGCACCGCCTGTCGCAGGGTTCTTGGGTGGGCTGTTGTTTGACCAAAATATTGGCCCGATCACCGACTTGTTCGCGTTTTTTGGCTATAAGCTACAAATAGGCTTGAATTACAACGACACCGCGTTCGCGATGATTGTTGTGTCCGTTTGGAAACAGATCCCCGTCAATTTCATCTTTCTGCTGTCGGGGTTGCAGTCGATCCCGATTGCCGTGCGCGAGGCGGCATTGATCGACAATAAATCCGGCACCCGTCGATTTTGGGATATTACGTTTCCGCTATTAGCGCCCACAGCGTTTTTCCTACTCATCATCAACATCACCTATGCGCTGTTCGATACATTCGGGATCATTGACATCATGGTCAAAGGCAACCCCGCGTCGAACCCGATCACCCTTGTGTACAAAGTCTATGCGGACGGGTTTCGCGGCAGTGATCTGGGCGGGTCATCGGCACAATCGGTGGTTTTGATGATCCTTGTTCTTGCGTTGACAGTCATGCAGTTCCGCATGCTGGAACGCCGTATCCATTATACCTGAGGGCATGAGATGACAAAACTGACCCGCAACAAAAAACCGATCCGCCTTGGCGATATCGCCGATCATGCAATTTTGATCATCGGTGGATTGGTGATGTTATTTCCGGTTTATCTAGCCCTGACGACCACAAGCCACGACAATATCACCCTTAGCAGGGAGGGCCTGAAATTTTGGTTTGGCGACCAGATGGCGCATAACTTTTATAACGCGATGTTTGAAAAAGGCGGATTTAGCGAAACCATTGATGGCACGTCCATGCTGATCAATTCGTTGATCCTTGGCTTTGGGTTTGCGGCGGGGAAAATTGTGCTGTCGATGGCGGCGGCCTATGCGATTGTGTATTTTCGCCTACGGTTCGCGACATTTGCGTTCTGGATCATCTTCACCACCATCCTGCTGCCGCTCGAAGTTCGTATTTTGCCATCCTACGAGGTGGTGACCGGGCTTGGCCTTGCCAACAGCTATACCGGGTTAATTGTACCGTTGTTGGCATCTGCGACGGGCACGTTCTTTTTCAGGCAGTTCTTTTTGTCGGTCCCCGAAGAGCTGGTCGAAGCCGCGCGTATTGATGGCGCTGGGCCGGTCAAGTTTTTCATCGACATTCTTGTACCACTGTCGCGCACGATGATCGCCGCGATTTTCATCATCATGTTCGTCTATGGCTGGAACCAGTATCTGTGGCCGACCCTGATCACCACAGACGAAGGTCTGTTCACGCTGGTCCGCGGGATCAAGCAGATCACCCAATCCATCTATGAGGGCAACCAAATTCCCGAATACGGTCAGGCCTGGGCGCTTGCTATTATCGCGATGCTGCCGCCCGTTCTGATCGTTATTTTTTTCCAAAGCTGGTTCGTTAAGGGCCTCGTTGAATCCGAAAAGTAGGAACATCACTATGGCAACCGTCAGCGTTACCAATCTTTCAAAAACCTATCCAAACGGTGCACAGGCCGTGCACCCTGCTACCTTTGACATTGCGGACGGCGAACTGATTGTGCTGGTTGGCCCATCGGGCTGCGGCAAGTCAACATTGTTGCGTATGGTTGCAGGTCTTGAAGACATCAGTACGGGCGATTTGCGTATTGGCGACCGAGTCGTCAATAATGTTGATCCGGCAGAGCGCGACATCGCGATGGTGTTCCAGAACTACGCGCTTTATCCGCATATGACGGTTGCGAAAAATATGGGGTATGGGCTGAAAAATCGCGGCACCTCCAAGGAACAGATTGCCGACAAGGTCGCGGAAGCGGCAGACATGCTAAGCCTGACACCACTGTTGGGTCGCCGCCCGAGCCAGTTGTCGGGTGGTCAACGCCAGCGTGTTGCGATGGGGCGCGCGATTGTGCGCGATCCGGCGTTGTTTTTGTTCGACGAACCGCTGTCGAACCTTGACGCAAAGCTGCGCCACCAGATGCGCGTGGAAATCCGCAAATTGCAGCGCCGCCTAAAGGTGACGGCGATGTATGTAACCCACGATCAGGTCGAGGCGATGACCATGGCCGACCGGATTTTTGTGTTGAACGCGGGGCGGATCGAACAGATCGGCACGCCGTCGGAAATTTACCGCACGCCCGCGTCGACTTTTGTCGCGTCGTTTATGGGCGCGCCACCGATGAATTTGCTGGCGGGGCACGCGCAAGGCGGCACGGTCCAAATCGGCGGGGTTGCGTTGCCGATGGCGGGCGCGGATGGAGCTGTACTGCTTGGTATTCGCCCCGAAGAGGTGAGCGTTTCCTCGACGGGAACCGTTCCATTCCAATTGACGCTGATTGAAGAGCTTGGTGCAAGCCGTTTGTTGCATGGTAAGGTTGCGGGGCAGGATTTTGTCGTCAATGCGCCCAATGATGATACGGCTCTTTCGGAAGGGTTGATGCTTGATTTCCCTCATGGCGCATTGCACCTGTTCGATGCACAGACGGGAAAACGGCTATGACCAAGATTGTGAAAAAGCTGCCGTCGGTTACCGACGTCCAGCGTGCTGCGATCTTGCGGGCCGACCCGACCCCCGAGGCGCACCGTGCGCTGATGGCGATGATACCTGCGATGACATTGATTGAGGTCGGGGGGCATGCTGCGGATAGCTTGGCGGGGTCCGTTACTGTCGCGGCATGGAACCTTGAGCGGTGCCTGTTTCCCAAAGACAGCGCGGATCATCTTCGACCGTACACGCCGCAAGTTATTCTGGTGTCCGAAGCCGACAAGGGTATGGCGCGCACCGGACAGCGCAATACGATGGCGGATATGGCCGCGCATTTGGGGATGGCCTATGCGTATGGTGTCGAATTCCACGAGCTGGATCTAGGTGGTGCAACAGAGCGGGCGTTTTGCAAAGATGATTTCAACACCGAAGGCTGGCATGGCAACGCCATTTTATCCGCTGCGCCGTTCAAGCGGCTGGAACTGATCCGGCTGGATGATCACGGGCATTGGTTTGCACCTGACACAAATGCGGTGGACCCCGGTCAGCCACGGGTCGGCGGGCGGATGGCGATTGCCGCGGTAATCGCGGTGGATGGGCGCGATGTGTGTTTTGTGTCGACCCATCTGGAAAGCAACGCAGGGGCCGCGCACCGCGATATGCAGATGGTACGGCTGCTGGATGCAATTGATGATTTTGCACCGGATATGGCTGTCATTATTGGCGGTGATCTGAACACGGGAAACCACATTCCACCGGATTTCAATTGGCATGACGAGACGCTTTTCGATACCGCCTATGCGCGCGGCTATCACTGGGACGCAAATGCGCCGGGGTTTACCACACGGCCCAGCCTGATCACCCCGCATCCCGACCGGAAGATGAAGCTGGACTGGTTTTGCTGTCGGGGTGTGGATGCTCGCGAGGCCCGAATTTTGCCCAGTACCGACGCGACCGGACGCCCGTTGTCGGATCATGACGCTGTCCTTGCCACTTTCTACCGTCAATAGTGTCGGGTTCGTACCACGTTGTCATCATGATCGGGGCTGACATCGAGGACCGCACAATGTGATTATGGTCGGTAACCTGAATGACAGGATTAGAACGCTGCTTTTAACTGGCGCGTAGCTTTCCGCATGTGCAAGGAAATCACGTTAAAAGTAGGTAGCATATAGGTTAATCGCCTTAAGCGTTTATTTCCACACGCTTCGTGATTGTTCCGTCTTAAAACACTATAATATTAGCGTTTACTTGTCGAAGGTTAAGGGATTTTTAACCATCCTTACCTCTATTTGTTAACCAAAGGTCAGCATATCGCGACCATTGGTATGGATGATGAGTTCATGTTTGATTTTCAAAACGACGTCTCTGCCCTTCACGTGAAGCCACGCTCTGCCGTTTGTCAGTCGTCACGATCAAAGCGTGTTTTCGACTATAGTTTTGCTGTGATACTGTTGCTGCCAGTTTTGGTATTCGGGCTGATATTGATCGTGCTGAACCCTTTTATGAATGCTGGCCCACTTTTGTTTTGGCAGGTGCGGATGGGTCAGGATTGCAAACCTTTCACGGTGATAAAATTTCGCACAATGCGGCCAGTATGTGGCCCCAGAGGCGCGTTTGATCACGTCGAGACCGAACGGATCACCGTGCTGGGGCGGTTTTTGCGTCAAACACGCATCGACGAACTGCCCCAAGTGATCAACGTGCTTCGCGGTGAAATGAGCCTGATTGGACCGCGACCCGACAGCTATGAACATGCGCAGGTTTACCTGCGTGATGTGCCTGGATACGCGGCGCGCCAGCACGTTCTTCCGGGTATCAGTGGCTATGCCCAAACAGAAATCGGCTATGTTGATGCGATCGCGGGGCTTCACCGCAAGGTCGCGGCGGATTTGTACTATATTGCGAACGCCAGTTTCGGTTTGGATATGTGGATCGTGTGGCGCACGTTGATCGTTATCGCTGCCCGCAAGGGCGTCTAAAGAACGGTGAATTCACCCATCGTGACGTGTAGCGCTGTCAGCTTTCCCGTTTTATACGCTCCCGTATCTAAATGTACCCGCCCGTTTTCGATATGAGGATCGGCGACAACGGCATGGCCGCGTATGACCCACATGCCGTCGGTTCGGGGCTGGTTCGCGAATTCCGGATGCCCCCACGCAAACGCACGGTCGAGCTGATCCGCAAGAGGTTGGGTCGGGTCCGCCCCGGCGTGCACGACGGCGACATTGCCACTGTGCCACCAATAGGGCAGGGCGTTTAACCAAGCGAGAGTATCGCCCATCGCGGACATCAGTGCGTCGCGTGCGTGAACAAATTCTGCGGGTTCGCTCGTTAAGGTAATTGCGGCAATGCCATAGCTGGCCAGTGTGGCAGCGCCGCCATAGCGCAACCAATACCGCCCGTTTTTACGTGGATGTTTTATGAACCGCAGTAACATTTCTTCGTGGTTGCCGCGCAAACACGTCACGTTGCCAAGCAGAGATGCCTCTTGCAGAAGGCGCAACACTTTTGCGCTGTCCGGGCCGCGGTCGATATAGTCGCCCACACACACAATTTGATCGGGCTGCGCAAGAAGCCGTTCAAAAAGCGGAGCCAAGAGGTCCGCCCGCCCATGCACATCGCCAACAACGTAGAATGGCTGCGTCGGCATCGGAGGGCCACCCGTAAAGGCAGAGGTGGTTGGGAGGCTTGTCATGTTTCCTCTTTACGCAGTCCGTATTGGCTTGACCATATTAAGTGCGCGCGGTGGTCCAATCAGTTGGTAATCGCCGCGCGATAGGCATGGAGGATCATTTTAGAACTGGAGCCTCTGATGTCTGATCCCTTTGATTCCGATTACGTCAACTTGACCTCGCCTGCCGTGTCTCACTATGCCATCGTACCCAGTGATACGATGGATTTACCAGTGCGGCCGCGCGCGATTTTTGCGAATACGAGCGGGATTGCAGTATTGCAGGATAAAAATGGTGTTGCGATTAGCTACGACCTTGTCGCGGGAAGCGTGTTGAGCATCCGACCGTTGCGGGTGCTGGCGTCAGGGACAACCGCCCAACTTGTGGCGTGGTACTGACCATGATTGGTCTGGAGGTTTCACCGGGCTACACTCGGCCCGCGCGCCCATTGCCGCTGGCGGCTTTTTTCGCGCCGGGGCCGGGTGCGCATGTCGCCTTGGCGCAAGGGCCATCACAAAGCCTGACTGTGTGGACCGAGATCGGTTCGCAATGCGCGGCCTGTTTGCGTTTGGATGGGATGAATAGCAGCACACGGCTGTCGTGGCGCGAGACGCTGGTAGCTGAGTTGAGATGTATGTATCCAGTCGCCGATTTTCAGCTTTCCGGATCGTGGTCACAGTTACAGTCATCTGGGTCAGGGTTGCAAAGCAGCTATACTGGCAACCGCGCTGTCAGTACATCGTCTGCGGCGGCAATTGCGCAAGTCACAGTCGGACGCGATGCACCATATGATCTTTGGATTCATTACACCGGCCGCACCAATGGTGGGTATTGCCGTGTTGATATTGATGGCGCACAGGATCTGGTGAACGAGATCGATGACCCTGCCGGGCTCGGGTATTTGGCATTTGGCACGTATTCGCCTGTCGATTTAAAGCGGCGCAGCAGCATCAAGGTGGCAAGCGGATTGCGTGGAAGCCACGTGGTGACATTGCGAGCAGCAGGCGCCGCCAGTCCGGGTGGGAATGCGATCATGATCGAAGCTGTTGCGATTTCCGGCGCGCTTGCCGATGCGCGCATCTTGCCACCGGCATGGCAGCCGGGCTTTGCGTATACGCAGGGAGACGAGGTTCAGCATATGGGCATATTTTATGCTGCGCGCGCGACCGGCGTGAGCGGAACCACAGGCCCATCACATATCGCGGGCATTGCCTCTGACGGTGGTCTGGATTGGCGCGCCGATAATCGCCCGACCTATCCGGCGTTTGTCGCGGTCGATTACGCATCAGAGCGCGAATATGCGGCGCGTTTTTCGGTAGGCGGGGTTGCGACCGAATTGGGCGGCCAGACGCACGGCAATGAAGCGTTGGTATCACGCACAATCGAAATTGACGGTGCGCCGTGGGTGCCTGTGAGTGGGGGAAATGGCCTGACATTGGGCACGCAGGTTACCATGACCGAAAACACAACTTGGCAGCGGTCAGAGGGGGGCGACTTGGGTGAGTGTCAGTTGCAGCGGACGATCACGTCCGGTCAGATCCGTCATGATGTGTCAGTGATCGGCACTGGTGCGACCGCCGATATTGAATGGCTTTATGCAGCCATGGCCCCGTTTGTTCATTGGGACGGTGAAACGCAGGCGGTTGTTATCACGCAGGCAGAGGCGGCAGAGCAGTCACAGGTGGTGATTGCCGATTATGCGGGCGTCACACCCGCCAATTTTACCTATGACAACACGCATCGAACGGGTTTGACGGGATCGGCATTGGGGCAATCTTTTATATATGGTCTGGAGGTGGGGAAGACGTCCGCGACCGATAATATCCTAAACAGGTTTGATACCATTTTGCACCCAAATCAGAACGCTGCAAGTGCAAGCGGCAGTACGGATTGGACGGCAAAGGCGTATGTTACGGCGGGTCCAAACACGGGATTTCAATTTGGGGCCGGCGATGCGCTTGGCTTTTTCAGCCGGCACGTGCTGAAGGTTGTGTGACACAGCACATTTTTGCGGATGCGATAACATCCATGGTTTCCCTTGGGCCGATATGCCCAAGGCGCGCCATGCGTTCGCAGCAGAATGCTGTCGTCAGGTGCGCGTGATGACCAGACCGCGAATATCGGCGTTCACCGCCCGCAAGGCTGCATAACCCTGTTGTACCGATGGCAGGCGTGTTTTGTTTGCCTGGACCACATAAATGACTGAATCTGCGGTCCGTGCCAAAATCGCAGCATCCGCAGAGTTCGACACGGCAGGCGCGTCGATCACAATGACATCATAGGCCGCGCGCGCCTGTGCGGTCATATCGGCATAACCCGCGCTGCTAAACAGATCAGAGGGGTTTTGGGTGCTGGTTTCTGCGCACAGCACATCCGCCTTTATATCTGGATGTAAAGTGATCGCGTCGACAAGGCGTGTTGCGCCTTTGATCACCGCCACTATGCCAACATCTGTTGGTGGGAAATAGGCGGCAATGCTGCGCTGATGCAGGTTTGCTTCGACCAACAGGACGGACAGCCCCAGCCGCGCCATTGCGTCTGATAATGCGATTGCAGTTGTGGTTTTGCCTTCGCCCTGAGTGGATGACGTTACCACAATGACGCCGGGCGGTCGCGGTCCCGGCGTAAACATGAGCGCGGTGCGCAATTGGCTTGCGGCTTCGGCGATCGGGCCACGCGGGTTTTTTCCAATCAGTTGCAGAAACCTGTCGGCGTTAAAGCGTGGTAATTTGGGAAATTGTGCAAGGATGGGGCGATCAAGTTGGATGGCCATAGCGGCAGGTCGTATGATGCCGCGCTGGCGAAACAGGACAATGCCCCCGCCCAGTAAGGCGCCAAGCAGTGCTGCAATCACCAAAATCAAGACCTTGCGCGGCGCGACATAACGCCCAGTGCTTGCGGGTGACAAGATGCGGCTGCGGGGCAGGTCAAGCCCATGTTGGACACGTGTTGTGTTCAACCGATCGAGCAATGTTTGATACATCGTGCGGGTGGCGGTGGCTTCGCGGCGTAATTGTTGCAGTTGAACCAACCCGGCCGATTGGGTCGCGAGCTTTGCGGTCAGATTATCCCGATATGTTTCGAGCGCGCGGATCTGCGCCAGTGTATTGATGTTGTCGGGGTCCAAACTTAAGGTCCGCTGTGCCTCTGCGAGCCGCTGATCTGTGTCTATTGCTTGCCGTGATAACGGGTCAAGCAAGGCGGCGTCTTGGACCTGCCCCGTCATCAGCAGGGCAGTGATCGCGGTTTCGAGGGTTTCGGTTTCTGATTGCAGCGTTGCGACGCGTTCGGTCAATGCATCGACAGCGCTGTTTGTCTCTGTCTGCTGTGCGTTGATTTGATCGGTCAGGTATGCTTCGGCCAAGCTATTTGCGATTTGGGCTGAACGCGCTGGTGCGGCCGTGGTGGCCGTGATCCCGAAAATATAAGTCCCGCGGTCCGGACCGATAGAAAGTGCTGCTTGCAGGTTCTCGACGGTTTTTTCGATCGTCAAAGTCGGGTCGGGCTGAACGCGGTCGCTTCCGGTAAGAAAATTGCGCAAACTTGTGCGCAGGCCGGTGATTGACCACGGCGATACAGGCACAAGATATCGGTTAAATTCTGGGTCCGCGGTGAGGTCCAGTTGTGCAATAACTTGTTCTGACAGGTGTCGAGACCGCAAAATTGCGGCCTGCGTATTCAACTGTGCCATATCGATACCAAGCCCGGCTGTCTGGTCTTGTTCTGCGCTGCGCAGGTCAATTTGTAAGGTTGCCGTGGCGGCATACTGCGGGGTTGCGACACCAAAAGCGTAATAGCCAGCGATGACGACCGTGAGAAGAGTGGTTAACGCCACAATCCAGCGGCCTTGCCAAAGGCTGCTGGCAAAGCCGAACAAGTCAACTGGCTCTATCGGTGCGAGTGCGAAGAAAGGCAAATCCACGCGGTCATGCGACAGGGGTTTGGTCATGGTTGGTGTTGCCTTTGCGGATCACAGATTTGCCGCCACTCAAACACATCAGGGTTAACTGAAAATTAATGTTGGTGAATGAAAACGGATTCACAGCGCCAAGGTGGTTAACGGGCACGACAGGTAAAAATGAGTCATGATCAAGGGTAAGATGGCAAAATTTGCACAGATGCCTGCCGTGATCGCGATGGTGACGCGCAGTGGCGCGGTAGGTGTGAATTTTGCTGTCATCGCCGGACTTGCCGCGGGTCTTGGGTTCGATGATTTTGGTCGGGTCGTGTTGGTGTGGAGCGGTGCAACGGTATGCGCACCGTGTATTGGCGCAGGTGTACCTTTGATCCTGCTTGACACCGTATCCAAACGCCATGGTTTGCACCGAGGTGTGATCTTGCGGATGATTTTTGTTTGGCCCGCGATCTTGGGTGCGTCGGCCTACTGTCTTTTGTCATCGGTGTGGCCCGGATATCCGTGGGGCGCGATGATTTCGGCAGGGTATTGCATTAACTTTCTGACATGTCTGGCAAGCATCATGCGGGCACTGGGCAGCGTGAATCTGTCGATGGTATTGCGCGATGCGTGCCCGCACATCGCACTCGGTTTTGCAGCCATGACCGGATCTGTCGAACTGATTTTGCCTTTGGCATGTACCGCTATGGTCGGGATGGGGGGTGGCGCCCTTTGGTGGCTTTGGCTGCATCCTGAACGTCAGGTGCTGCTATCGGGTGCCGATATTTCCCGCAAATTTGCGGTATCACTTTGGGGAACATCCGTTTTAGGTGTGGTTGCATCCCAGGTCGATATTATTTTTGGTGAAAGCTTTTTGTCTCCGGCTCAGTTGGGGGTTTATGCCCTGCTACGCCGTATCAGTAATTTGGTTGCGCTGCCGATTAGTGTGGCCACATGGGTGACTGCTGGCGCTGTCGCGACCAGCCATGCAAATGCGGATAACAGAGCGCTGCAAAACGCTATTCGCAACGCAAGCATCGTCGCATTTTTTCCGGGCGCCGCGCTGTTTGCTGTGGCTATCGCGATATCTCTGTGGCTTGCGCCTGATGCTTCGGTGACGGGTTTTGTGTTGTTGGCGGGTGCGTTCATTCAAATTATTTTCGCGGCAACATTTACCGTCGCAACCCTGTGTGAATGCGCGCATTTTGCGATGATGTCGCGATTGCTAAGCATCATGGCTTACGGGTTGATCGTCATAGTCGGCACAATCGACACAGCCCTTAGCAATGCGGTCGCATATGTTGTCGTGATTGCCGCAGGTCAATTGGTGCTGTGGCATTTGCTGCGGACGCGCCTTGGCGTGGATACGTCGGTATGGGTGCTTTGGCGTGACAGGGGGGCGAAATGGAGCCTGTCCTGATTGTCGCGCTGGCAGCCGTTTGCACGGTTTTACCGCTTTGGATCGGGATGCGCTGTGGCGTAGTGGGGTATGTTTCGCCGCTTCACCTATTGGCGTATTTTAGCTTCTTCGGCTTTTTCCTGAAGGTCAGTGTATACGCCTATGCCCCGGATTTGGCGTTCTACCGGCGGTTTGCCTTAACGCCCCAAGCGGACCTCAAGGGTGCCATCTACTTGGGGGCATTCATCGTCATGATCTGCTTGGGCTACTTGATTGCTTACTCTGCTGCGACAGTAGGCCCCTGTGCTTGGGCCGCGCGCGAAGTCGCCGGGGGTATTACCCGACGCGGAGGGCTGTTTACCTGCGCCTTGGGGATTACCATATGCACGATTGCGTTGGTTCTGCGCGCGCGCGGCGTTGGTCTGCTGGATCAGGGTGTGCTGACCGGGCTTAATACGTCGAAACAAATCCACGTCAACGCGGACGGTATCGGGGCGACGCTGGCGGGTATCAAGACGTTTTTCATGGTACCCAAGTTCGCGTTTATTTTGTTGTTCGCGCATGGCTTGGTGCGCGGATCACACATTTCTTTCATATGGGCGGGCATCTTGGCCGTCGTTTTGGTTGTGATTGCGATCATCTCGGGTGATCGTTTTGAATTGATTGAGATGGCGATTTTTGCGCTCGCAACATATGCGATTACAGGCCGCCAAATCGGCTTTCGCGCGGTCGTGATCGGCGGCGGTGCCTTGTGTATCATTGGCGCTGTCTCTGCGTATATGACAGCGCTCCGGTTTGGTGGCGATGGATCGCCTGCCGCCTTGCTTTTACAAATTGTGGGATCGACGTATTTCCTTGATATCAACGCCGCCACCATGGTGACGGACCGGATGGACCGCGCGCATATGTTGCTGGGACAAAGCTATACATGGTGGAGCTTCGGCTGGGTGCCGCGTGCGGTATGGCCTGATAAACCGGCGATTGACCTTGGCGTTTTCTTTAAGCGTGACGTCATGCAAATTTATACCGGCGGCGCGTTTAACGTGACCGGCCCGGGCGAGGCGTTCATCAACTTTGGATGGTTCGGATTGGGCATGGGTGGTGTTTTGGGGGCGATCTACCGCAAGGGAGAGGTGGCGCTGTTATGTACCAAAAACACGCTGCGCTATGGCAGTGCTTTTCTGTATCCGATCCTGTTTTATCCCTTTGTACAAGCAACCCTGCAATCATCATTCAGTGCGTTTATTGTCGGGGCGGCCGCGCAATGGGTGTTGATCGTTGTGATGACCTGTCTTTTTGTGACGCGGTTTTCACTTTGGTCGCTTCATAGACGGGTGGCATATAATGCGGCTTAATCCCTTGACCTTTCTGTACTGGGCCTGCCGCTTGGTGGGCGCAATCTGGCGGCGGGTCACGCTTCGATTGGCCACGATCATGCACCACGCGACCTTAAGGTCAGTGGGACGGCATAGCCGGTTCCAATACGGAGTGCGGTTCGACAACCCCGGTACCGTGACAGTGGGCGCCGACTGCTATTTCTGGCGCGGGTGCATGGCGTCATCCGAATTGCCGAAGGCAAAGTTGGTGATCGGGGACAGGGTGCAAATCAATCTGAATGTCCAACTTGACGTCACCGGAGGCATGCAAATTGGTGATGACGTTCTTATTTCACAAGATGTGGTGATCTATACACACGATCACGGTCTTGATCCGCGCGCTGCGCCCCAAGCCTACCCAAAGGTTATTGGCCCCGACGTTTGGATCGGCATGCGCGCTGTCATCTTGCCACAATGTCAACAAATTGGTCGTGGCGCTGTGGTTGCCGCAGGTGCGATCGTCACACGCGATGTGCCGGCATATGCTGTGGTTGCAGGCAACCCCGCCCGCGTCATCCGTCACCGCGCGCCCGCGCACGAGGTGGCGGCGTGAATATCCTGCATGTCACCCCATCATTTTATCCGGCGACTTTTTGGGGCGGTCCGATCTGGTCGACCAAGGCAATCTGTGACGGGATCGCCGCAACACCGGGGTTGGCAGTGCGCGTGCTGACAACCGATGCGGGCGGCCCCGAACGCGGTGATCGGGTTGTACCAGAAACCCTACCTTATCGGGTCGATTATGCGCGTCGGATTGCAGGGCATAGCATCGCACCGGGACTGCTGGCTAAGTTGCCTCCCGCTATGCGCTGGGCTGATGTCGTACACCTGACCGGTACCTATAGTTTCCCGACGCTGCCGGTCTTGGTCCTTGCGCGGTTGATGGGCAAACCACTGGTCTGGTCACCGCGTGGCGCATTGCAGGCCACGACGGATTGGGATGCCGCGCCGCATCGGCGGCTGAAACATCGGTTTGAGCAGGTGGCGGACATGTTGCGTCCACGCGGTACAGTGCTGCATGTGACCAGCCAAAAGGAAGCAAACCAAAGTACCGCGCGATTGGCTGGCATTCGGACTGTGACGATCCCCAACGCTGTTGCGATACCAAACATCACGAAAAAAACGAGGGGACCGGGGCTGCGGTTGCTGTTTCTTGGACGGCTGCACCCGAAAAAGGGTCTCGATCTGTTGTTGGACGCGATGGATCGCCTGCCCGAACATGTATCATTGGACATTTATGGAACCGGTGACCCAAAATATTGTGCAGACCTGCGGTCAAGGCTGGGCGCAAACACGGTCCTGCACGGTCACGCTGATGATGCGGTCAAGGCACGGGCCTTTGCCAATGCAGACTTGTTTGTATTGCCCAGTTTCTCGGAAAACTTCGCAATCGCAGTTGCCGAGGCGCTGGCGCATGGCGTCCCGGTGTTGACGACGACAGCGACACCATGGGGGCAACTTGGCGCCAAAGGGTGCGGACGATGCATGGATATCGCACGGGATGACCTTGCTGTTGAAATTCAGGCTCTTGCCAAGAAAGATCTTGCTGACATGGGCCGTTTGGGCCGCGCCTGGATCGCGCAGGATTTTTCGCGCGCAGCAATGATCGCATCGTTTCTGGATTTATATCGGTCCCAACACCGACAGCGTCCGCAGGTGGTGCCGGCATGACCATGCAGATTGACGTTCAAGCCAACCGGAAGCAGCGCAAGTATGCGTTCTCTATTCAGGTTGCCCGTGTGGCTTGGGCGCTGGCTGCGCCGCTTTTTCGGTACAGCCCAAGGCCGTTGTGGTGCTGGCGTGGGTGGCTCTTGCGGCAGTTCGGGGCACAGGTCGGGCAAGGTGTTCACATCTATCCGTCGGTGAAAATCACCATGCCATGGCACCTTAAAATTGGCGACATGGTCGCCATTGGCGATGGGGCAATTCTCTATGCGCTTGGGACGATTACAATTGATGCGCGTGCCACGGTTTCGCAATACGCGCACCTGTGCGCAGGGAGCCATGACTGGCGTGACCCGAGCCGGCCATTGCTGATGCCGCCGATTTTTATTGGCGCTGACGCATGGGTTTGCGCCGATGCCTTTGTCGGGCCGGGGGTGCAGATTGGGGCAGGCGCAATTCTTGGCGCGCGCGCAGTGGCGCTTGTTGATTTGCCTGCGGGGCACATCGGTAAAGGCAACCCGATGCAGATCCGGCGACAACGATGATCGCGCTGACAGTTATCATCCTGACGCAGGACGAAGCACGACATATCACGCGGGCCATCGCATCCGTGCGTGATGTCGCATCCCGTATTATTGTGGTCGATAGCGGGTCGCGTGACGATACCGTCGCATTGGCGCATGCAGCGGGCGCGACTGTGCTGTTTCACGCTTGGAGTAACCATGCTGCGCAGTTCAACTGGGCGCTAGATCAGATCGCTGGTACGCCGGGGTGGGTGTTGCGTCTTGATGCGGACGAGGTGGTGACACCGTTCTTGGCGACCGAAATCAAACGGGGTTTGCCAGATGTTGCCGGGCTTTATGTGCACCGTCGGATTAACTTTTTGGGCCAGCCTGTGCGGCGTGGCGGCATGTTTCCAACCCGGGTGTTGCGCCTGTTTCGCAATGGTACGGGGCGTTGCGAAGACCGGCTGATGGACGAACATATTGTCGTCACAGGGCCGACGGGCCAACTGCGCGGTGCCATTGTGGACGATAATCAAAAACCTTTGGATTGGTGGATTGCCAAGCACAACGCCTATGCCAGCCGCGAAGTTGTCGATATTTTAAGGCGCGAACTGAAGCCGTCTGAAGCCGCACACAAGGGTGCAAAACGGTGGATCAAGGACCACATCTATGCGCGCCTGCCGTGCGGAGTTCGCGCAGGGGTATATTTCTTTTATCGGTATGTGGTGCGTTTGGGCTTTTGTGATGGACCGCAAGCGCGGTCGTTTCACGTCTTGCAGGGGTTTTGGTATCGCTATCTGGTCGATGCAAAGCTGACCGAAGTCCGGCGGCGCAGCAAAACACACGGCGTGACGCTGCAGGTTGCAATCAAAGACGTGCTCGGCATTGACGCAGACATGGCGCGGTCATCATGAAGATATCAGTCGTCACTGCCGTTCTAAACGGGCGGGAAACCCTCCCTGCGATGATCCAAAGCCTGATCCGGCAAACGCATCGTGATGTTGAACACATCGTGCAGGACGGTGGGTCGACTGACGGGACACAGGCCTATCTAGCAGCACATGGGCACCCGCGGATGGCATTGGTATCGGCGGGAGACGGCGGAATTTACGCAGCGATCAACGCCGGCATCACGCGGGCCACGGGCGATGTGATCGGCCTGTTACATGCGGATGACCAATTGGCGAACGCAGGGGTCTTGGCGGATGTTGCGCTGGCGTTGCAAGATCCTGAAATTGATGGTGTTTACGGTGATTTGCAATATGTCGGTCGCGGCGACCCGACCCGCGTGATCCGCCAGTGGACCGCTGGGCCATTCCACCCGTCCTTGTTGATGCGCGGTTGGATGCCGCCACACCCGACAGTGTATCTGCGGCGCGCGGTCTTTGACCGGTGCGGTCTGTATGACCCGAATTTTCGCATTTCGGGTGATTACGATGCAATGCTGCGGTACCTGACGCAAGGCGATGTCCGTCTTGGTTATCTGCCGCAAGTGATGGTGCGGATGCAGTTGGGCGGCGCCAGCAATCGGTCATTTGCGCAGATACTGCGCAAAAGCCGCGAAGATTATCGCGCGATCCGCAGACATCAGGTGGGCGGCATTGGCACGCTTGTTGCGAAAAACCTGTCAAAACTGCCGCAATTTTGGAGCTAGCCGTAATAATACCGCGTCAGGTGGTAGAAAATCGGCGCGGCGAAAATCACGCTGTCCAATTGTTCGACAAATCCGCCTTGGCCGGGGATCAGATGTGACCAATCCTTGACGCCACGGTCCCGCTTGATCGCGGCAAAGACCAGACTGCCCAGCATGCCAACCAGTGATGCAGATCCGGCCATGGCCATGGCTGCCATCGGGGTGAATGGCGTAATCCACGCCAGAAGTCCGCCAATGATCGCGGCGCAAAGCACGCCGCACGTCACGCCCACCCATGTCTTGGGCGATAGGCCGGGCGCGATTTTGCGGCGGCCAAAGCGGCGACCGAAAAAGTATTCCAGCAGGTCACCAAATTGAACAACCATCACCAAAAAGGCGATCATCAGAATATTGCGGTCGCCGTAGCCCGCGATGTCGATATTGATCAGGGCGGGAACATGGCTGACGCTAAAGATCGCGATCATCAGGCCCCATTGGGTTTCAGCGACCCGCACGAGGAACTTGTCGGCGTTACCGCGCAACGCTGACACAATCGGCAGCAGCAAGAACGCGTAGACCGGGATAAACACGGTATACATCCCGGTCCACCCCATCCCGACAAAAACATATTGCAGCGGCAAAACCGCAAAGAACGCCAGCGCCAGCGACATGTGGTCGGCCTGCGCCTTGGTCGTCAGCGTTAGAAATTCGCGCAAGGCCGCGAAAGAGCAGAACGCGAATAACACCATCACGCCGACTTTTCCCAGCAGCAGTGCGACACCGACAAAGGCAACCATGCCCCACCAACTTTGGATGCGGGTCATATAATTTTCAAGCACAGGGTTGGGTTGGCCCGGTTGTTGACGGGCGTGCAGCAGTTCACCCAGCACCGTCAGCGCGATCAAAATCCCAAAGCTGCCAAAGGCAAGCGCCAGAATATCAAGGGTTGTCTGGCTCATGATTTCACCTGCGGGGCAAGCGCCGCTAATGCATCAGACGCACGTTTCAAAAACGCATCCTTGGTCTCGCCGTCTTGCACATGGAGCGGCGCACCAAACGTAACGGTGCAGATCAGCGGCAGCGGGATCACCTCGCCTTTGGGCATAATCGAATTCAGGTTGGCGACCCATGTCGGAACCAGATCAATGTCGGGGCGGGCGACACCGATGTTGTACAGCCCGGATTTGAACGGCAGCAGCGGGTCCGAGGTCATGTTGCGGTTGCCTTCGGGGAAGATGATCAGCGATGATCCTTCATCAAGGGCGGCGATGATTTTATCCATCGGTTTGTCGTTTACCTCGGGGCGGCGATCAACCAGTACGCAGTTGAACACCTCTGGCCCGACAAAGGCGCGCGATTTATTCTTCAGCCAATAGTCGGCGGCGGCCACAGGGCGCACATTGCGGCGCAACGCTGACGGCAATGAAGCCCAGATCATCGGCATATCACCGTTGCTGGTGTGATTGGCATAATAAACGCGTTGGCGTGGGACGGGTTCAATTCCCTGCCAATCCGCCCGCACTGCGGTGACAGCACGTGCAAAAATACGAATGGCATGGCCCACGATCCGGGCGGCGATGGCGCGTAAATATGTCATGGCGGCAACCTTGGAGAATATTCGGGCATTTGAAAAGAGGCGGCCCCGCCCGAAAAATGGGCGAGGCTGTAACGCTGGTTTAGATTGTGTCGCTGACGTATTCCGACAGCAGCTTTTCGTTGCGCGCATCCTCGATGCGTTTCACGCGGTCTTCGGACATTTTTTCGTCAAAGCGGTATTTGACAAAGTTGACCAGCGCCAGTGTCAGCATCATCACCGACATGGCCCAGAAACCTTTGGTGGACAGCGGTACGTCCGTCGACAGCCAAAGCGAAATCCCGAGCATCCCATAGGCAACCGCAACACCGGCCCCGTTTACGAACATGATCAATGAGTTATCAGATTTTGAAGCAGCCATTTTTTATATTCCTTCTGTGTGTCTGTTATTTCTTGGATGATTTGAGGCGGGCAAGAACATCATCTGCCGTGGAGCGGGTCGCGGTGCCAAAGCCCGCGTCGGCCATCCGGTCTGTGATGCTCCCACCGTCGAGATCGTGGTTGATTTCGGCAAGAATTTCGAAGTGTTCAAACGGATCGTCACGACCCAGTACACGCGCAATCAGTTCTTCGGCTTCGGCGACGCTGGATTGACCGGTACCGGTGCGCACCATTTGCATTTGGATATCTTGTTCGCGGCGCACGGCGCGGGCTTGGATTGCGCCTTGCTTCAGGTCGATAATACGGCGGTGGCCGCTTTCGATCGAATTGCGCAGGCGGATCACCTTTTGGTCCAGACGGCGCAGGGTGTCTGCGCGGATGGTCAATTCATTTTCCATGCTGGCGATGGCGCGGGCGGCCTCTGTTGCCATATCTTCGCAGTCATTGTCCAGCGCGTCGCTGGCGCGTTTGGTCAGGTCGGTGATCCGGGATTTCAGGCCGCTATACTGGGACTGCTCGGCCCGCTGCCGCTGGATCAGGCTGGCCAGCGTTGCCTTGGCGGCGCGCAGACTATTTTCGCTTTCGCGGATTTTCTGGTCGATCAGCTCGATTGCAAAAGCATCCCGCACACGGTCTTCGGCGCGTGCGTTCTGACCTTGGATCAATGTGGCAAGTGTTTTGAACATCGCAATTTTCCTTTTCATTTGACGCCTGAACGCCGTTCATGAATTAGATTTAGCGAATGAGGCGAATTCGATCAAGGAAAAAATTGAACAATGTTCAATTTTTCAGGCAGGTATCGTCAACTGCCTTAAAATAAGGGCGATCATCCGATCTATATCTGTCGACGGAACCCCGGCGCTGGCACCATCAAGACCCAAAAGAACGATTCCATGCACCGAAGAGAACAATCCGCGTGTCAAAAGGGCGATGTCTGCGGGGGTGCGATTCGGAAATATCGCCATCAGCGGATCCGATATATACGTGAACAACTGCGCCATTTCTTTCAGATACCAGTCTGGAGCGGGTTCGCCGGGCGCGCGTTCAACGTCAAACAGGGCGCGCCAACTGGGCAGATTGGCCGCCGCAAAATGATGATAGGCTTGCGCCATCACAACCAGTTGTTCGACAGGATCTTGAGGGGCTGCCGCCAAAGCCGCGGCGACGTCTGCGCCTAAACGATGGAAAGTACGGGCATTTACCGCTAAAACCAAATCAGTGAGGTCACCGAATACATTATATATCGCACCCACTGCACAGCCCGCCTCGGACGCCAGATCGCGCGCGCGCACGGCGCTCAGGCCCTTTTCGGCGATGGTCCGCTCTGCGATAGCAATCAGGTTTTCGCGCAACGCTGCGCGCCGCTCTGCCACAATGCCTGCCATGATACCCTCGTAGTGAACTAAGTTCAGACTAGACGGTTCTGCAAGTGATGCAATCCGATTTCGAAAGATTACGCCTTGCGCGGACGCGCAGGACGCGGCGTCTGCATAAACACCACAATACATCCCATGGTCAGCAGCGCCGACACCAGAAATGGTGCACCCGGCAGATACACCGGGGCCGTGTCAGCGGTGAAATAATAAAACGTCTGTGTCACGATCAACGGTGCGACAATTGTGGCGACAGCGGTAATCGACGCCACAGTGCCCTGCAATTCGCCCTGTTGGTCATCGTGGGCCGTGCGCGACATGATCCCTTGCAGGGCCGGTCCGGCAACTGATCCGAACGCAGTCAGCGGGATCAACGCGAGCGCGAGCCAACCGTTTGTGATGAAGCCAAGCAAACCAAAAGCGACCACATCAACGCCAAATCCAAATATCACTGCTTTTCGTTCGCCAATCCGGTCCAGAATAGGTTTCATCAACAATCCCTGTACGATCGCAATGCCGATACCAAAGACACCCAATGACAACCCGATCATGCCCGGTCCCCAACCAAAGCGTTCAACACCAAAATAGGCCCAAACGCCGGGATAAACGAAGAACGCAATCGTATAGACAAAGATGATGAGCATCAGTCGCTTTAGTCCCGGCAGCGACCCAATGTTTTTGAACGCGCCTAGCGGATTGGCCCGGCGCCAGTCAAACGGACGACGGATACGGTCTGTCACGGTTTCCGGCAGCACAAAATATCCAAAAATCGCATTGCCCCCGGCCAAGACAGCCGCCGCCCAAAATGGTGCACGGGTGCCAAACTCTGCCAGAACGCCCCCCAGCATCGGACCAAACACAAATCCGATCCCAAAGGCCGCGCCGATCCGGCCAAAGTTGACAGCCTTCTGTTCGGGCGTGGAAATATCGGCGACGTAGGCTGCGGATGTGGATTGGGTTGCGGCAGTGATACCACCAATAATTCGCCCGACCACAAGCAGCCAGATCGACCCGGCCAAGGCCATCAGCACATAGTCAAACGACATGAATACCAGTGACCACAGCAGGACAGGGCGGCGACCAAACCGGTCAGACAGGCTTCCGACGGTGGGACCAAACAAAAATTGCATCCCCGCAAAAATCGTCGTCAAAACGCCACCCCAAAGGGCAGCACGCCCCAAACCCGCGCCTTCGACCTCTTGGATCAATTCGGGCATCACAGGCATGATCAGCCCGATGCCCATTGCGTCGATCACCACAGTGATCAGGATAAAAACCATCGGCAGGCGGCTTTGCATATCAGGCTTCACCGCGTTCTTTACCGGCTGCAATCTGGATTAATCGCGCAGCCAGCCCCGCCGGATCTGCCAGAAATGGAGAGTGCGACGTCGGCATTTCGGTCACTGTTCCAACAGGCCAATCGTTGGTCATTGTGTACTGAAATTCCGGCGGAATCGTCCTGTCGTCGGTACAGATGATGTAGTGACGGGGCAGGGTGTGCCGTGCCGTCAGCGGCGTTTCCTGCGGCAAAATCGGTTGCGGCCCCAGCATGCTGACGGCCCACGCGGCGCGTGCGGTCGGGACATCGTGGAAAAACTTTGCAGCAGCTTTGGCGGGATCAACAGAAAATGTCACGCGCGCCTCATCAACCACGATCGCGTCAAGCAACGGTTGGCTGGGCGCCATGCGCCGCATTTCCGCCAGTGTTTTTCCTGCGAAAGGCACATAGGCGCACAGGTAAATCAGCTGGTCAATTTTATGTGGGGCCAAATTGGCTGCCGCGGTAATCGGGTAGCCTGCCATTGAATGCCCGACCAAAATAACAGGTGTGTCAATCGCGTCGACAATGGCCTGCGCGTACAGGTCCAGTGTCACGTCCTGCGCAGGCGTCTGGTCTGCGCCATGTGATGGAAGGTCGATCGCGCGCGCCGTGTGACCTGCGGCCTGTAGATGCGGGATCACGTCATCCCAGCACCATGCGCCATGGCACGATCCGTGGATCAACAAAAAATCAGCCATGTCCGGTGTCCTGAATGAATTGCGTTAACAGTGCAGCGTACCCTGCCGCGTTCTCGACGCAAGGCAAATGGCCCACACGACGCATGAGCGCAAATTGCGAACCGGGGATCAGATCGACGGTTTCGCGCACCAGATCGGGTGGCGTCGATCCATCTTCGGACCCCGCAATACCCAGCGTGGGAATCCGCAGCCCGCTTGTCGGCGTATAGAAATCGGTCCCCGCGATGGCGGCGCAGACGCCTGTATACCCTTCAACTGGCGTTTCTGACAGCATCGCACGCCAGGGTGCGACGGCGGGTGATTGCACAAAGTCGCGCGAAAACCACCGCTTCATGACCTCGTCCGCCATGATGGCCAAACCTGATTTGCGCACGGTGTCGATCCGGTCCTGCCATAGTGTCGGGTTGCCGATCTTTGCGGCTGTGTTCGACAGCACCAACGACCGGACCATATCGGGGCGCTTCACGGCGAGCCCTTGGGCGATCATGCCACCTACGGACAATCCGACAAACATCACATCACGCAGGTCAAAGGCGTCGCACACCGCTTCGGCGTCGCTAACCATTTGCCCCATTGTGTAGGGGCCAACGGGCACATCAGACTGGCCGTGGCCACGCATGTCATAGCGCACCGTCCGCAGGCCCGCAGGCAACAGCGCCAACACGGCGTCCCACAGATGCAAATTGGTGCCAAGCGAATTGGAAAATACAATCACTGGCCCGTCTGCCGGGCCATCGGTGACAACATGCAGGCGCACGTTGCCACGGATCACGGTATGTGTCTCAGACATCTGGATCCCCCATGATCATATGCGCCATGATCTGTCCGTGATCCGATGCCAATTTATTATAGGGTGCTTCCGGGTGCGATCCGTCGGTCAAATGGTCGTTGAGCACGCTGAAATACTCCATCTCTCCGACGTTGCCCGCAAAGTCGGGATGAAAATGCCACGACATTAAAATTTGGTCGATGCTTTCGAAAATGCCACCGAACGCGGATGTGTAAACCATGTCGCGCAGAGATTTTCGCACAAACATCTTTTCGGCCGAAAACAGACGGACCTTGTTGATTTTGTTCTGAATGATCGCGTTCTCGGCGTCAGAATAGCGATCACGTGGCGTTTTCGCATCGTGACGGCGCATCCATGCATAGTTTTTAAAAGGTGCTTCGCCCGTGACAATTTCTGATGACACCGCGGTGTCACTGTCGTTGAAATCCCCCAACACCATGACGGGATTGTCCAGCGCAAGCTCCGTGATGATCGCCTGACGTAAAACCCATGCTTCTGCCATGCGGCGCAACGCGGCGCGCAATGAACCCATCGCACGGGCGGCCGGGTCATAATTCACAAGGTCGGCAGCAGGGGCAAACAGCGCACCGGCGGGACGCGGAAATTCACCCAGTTTCGATTTCAGGTGGCAGTTAAAAACGGTAACCACCTGATCGCCGATGGGGATGCGCACCTTGAGTATCGGGCGGCTCAATCTATGGATGCGGTAGCTGCCACCGTCAGCACCGTCGATATCGGTGAATGGGATATCTAATGGCGCTGGCAAATCTTGGATCACTTCAGGTGTGCCGACAAACCCGAACCGCGACAGGATCGCGACACCGGGGCGTCGGTCGCCCGGACCGCCATCAAAGCTGTTGGGCGCAAAGGCCAGCGCGGATTCGGTATAGGGCTCATGCGCCAGTTTGCGAAAAATCGCCTTGCGCGCATAGCCTCTGGAGCGATCGGGGATATGGGCCGCATTTGCGGCAAAGCCCAGTTCGTCCGTTTCGATGATCACATCGCGCAGTGCGTTTTCACTGAAAATTTCCTGAAATCCGACGATGTCCGCGTTCATTGTCAACAGTTGGTCCGCCAGCCACGCGCGTTTCCACGCATATTCTTCGGGTGTGTACTGTTCAAAGCGGTAATACTCCTGATCAGGCTCGATCAGGTTTTTGACGTTGAAGCTGGCAATCGTAAACCGTGTCATGCAATCGTTTCCAACGCCCGTTTGAACATGTCCGCATCAACATTCCCCCCTGTGGCCACGGCGACCACGGCGTCCTGGCTGAAGGCGTCAGGGTAATAAAGCGCGGCAGCAAGCGCCGCCGCGCCGCCCGGTTCAATCACGATCTTGAGCCGTTCAAATGCGACGCCCATTGCGCGCAGGCATTCATGTTCGGTGACAGCGATGCCCGGACCACACAGAGATTGCATAATCGGAAACGTCAGATTGCCGGGCTGCGGTGTGACGATTGCGTCGCAGATCGATCCATCCAACTGGGCATTACGTTCAATCTTGCCGCTGACGAGCGACCGGGTGACATCGTCAAACCCTGCGGGCTCTGCCGGGCGCACCCGTAACCCCGGCGCAGCGGCGGCAAGCGCCAGCGCGATGCCCGACGTCAGCCCGCCACCGCCGCAACACACCATTACATCCGCTGTCAGGTCGCCCAGTTCTTGCGCGATCTCAAGCCCGCAAGTGCCTTGGCCTGCAATGACCTGCGGTTCATCAAACGGCTTGATCAGGGTCAGGCCGCGCTCTGCCGCAAGGCGCGCGCCGATTTCGTCACGGTCTTCGGTCGCGCGGTCGTACAGCACCACCTCTGCCCCCAAGGCGCGGGTGTTGGCGATCTTAATCGCGGGCGCGTTCGCGGGCATGATGATGACGGCAGGAGCGCCATGTTCGCGCGCAGCAAGGGCGACGCCCTGCGCATGGTTGCCGCTGGAAAAGGCAATGACGCCCGCCTTGCGTTGCGCCGGGGTCAGGGCCGAAAGCGCCGACCAGCCACCGCGAAATTTGAATGATCCGGTGTGTTGCAAGCATTCTGCCTTCACAAACACCCGGCGGCCCGCGATTTCATCCAAAAAAGGCGAGGTCAGGATCGGGGTGCGCCGTGCGTGGCCATCCAGCCGCTTTGCTGCGGCGCGGATCATATCAATATTCATTCTATATTCTCCAGCCAGGCAGTCAGAACCGCCTTTGATTTATATTCATCCAAAAATGGTACGTGGCCGCGACCGGGGACGTTCGTCCATATCATATCCGGGCGGCGCGCGGCCATCTTGTCCACCGTCGTTTGCGCCAAAAGGTCAGAGTTCGCGCCGCGGATCAATGCCGAAGGTAACCCGTCAAGTGCATCAAACAGCGGCCAAAGGTCGGGTGTTGGCTGTGTGCCTGCGGCTATCACCGCATCGCGCAACTTGGGATCATAGCGGATGACCAGCCCGTCAGGCGTTTCGCGGTAATGGCCAGTGACCTCGGCAAGCCAGCGGGTCATCGGGACATCGGTAAACTGCGTCCACAGTTTGGCGCGGGCACTGGCTGCTTGGGCATATGTTTTTTGCGCGGGATTGTGTCCGATGTAGTCCATGATCGTGGACAGGCCTTTGGGGTCCAGCTCTGGTCCGATATCATTCAGCGCGACCCCCAACAGGCGGTGTTTCGCGGTGGCAGCCAAGACCATCGCGATCAGGCCGCCGCGCGAGGTGCCAAGGATGGCCGCGCGCGTCAGACCCAGATGATCCATTAGCGCCAGTACGTCCGCCGCCTCGTGGGGGATCGTATAGGTGGCCGGATCGGCCCAATCAGACTGTCCGCGCCCGCGGTAATCCAACCGGATCAAACGGACGGGCAGGTGGGGGGCAACATGATCGAAATCGGCGCTGTTGCGGCTCAGGCCGGCAAGGGCAATCACCGGCACCCCTACACCGTCGTCACTGTAGAACAGGCGCACACCATCTTTGGATTGGAAATAGGGCATTAGCAAAGCTCCGGCAGGGTGGTCAGGTCGGGGATGATATGGTGCGGCGTCGCATAAAGCCTGTCGACTGGCGCGCTGGCGCGATTGACCCAAACTGTCTGAAACCCGTAGCCCGCAGCACCCGCAATGTCCCAGCCGTTGGACGACACAAACAGCACCTCGGATGTGGGGCATCCGAACCGGTCGTTGACTAAATTATAAACGCTGGCGTGGGGTTTGAACACACCCACGCTTTCCACCGACAGCGCAGCATCCAACAAGGGCGTGATCCCGGCGGACGTCAGCGCTGCGGTCAACATGTCCGGGCTGCCGTTCGACAAAATCGCAGTGTTCATCCCCTTTGACTTCAAGGCCGCCAGCATCGCATGTACTTCGGGATAAGCCGGCAATTCCCAATAAAGCGCCAACAGGCGCGCGCGTGTGGCGGATTGCGCGACATCATGCGCCTCTAACGCCCAATCCAGCCCGTCCTGCGTCACCTGCCAAAAATCACAGTGCCGGTCGGCGATGGCGCGCAGCCAGCTGTATTCCAGCTGCTTGGCGCGCCAGTCCCGTGCCACCATCGGCCAGACCGACGCCAAATGCGCGTGTGCCGGTTCCTGCGCCGCAATCTGCGCGGCGGCATGCACGTCAAACAATGTGCCGTAAGCATCGAAAACACAGGTGGTGATTGGCATTGCGTCCTCCAGTTTCTTGCATCGTGTCACGATGGTCCCGGGGCGAAAAGGGGGAAACCGATTTGCAATGTGTTGTGCGGGGGCATAGCCTGCGCGCGACGAAAAAGGAAAAAACGAAAGGTTTCACATGACCGAAGCAAAATCAGGCGACACAGTTCGCATCCACTATACCGGCACATTGACCACCGGTGAAACATTCGACAGCTCCGAAGGGCGCGACCCGCTGGAATTCGTTGTGGGTTCCGGCCAGATCATTCCTGGCCTTGACGTGGCCATCCCCGGAATGACCGTCGGCGACAAAAAAACCGTCGAAGTGCCATGCACACATGCTTACGGTGACACCAACCCTGATGCGCTGCAATCCGTGCCGCGTGCCGAAATCCCCGATCACATTCCGCTTGATCTTGGCACGCAGTTGCAAATGCAGACGCCGCAGGGGCAGGTCGTGAATGTGACGGTCGCCGAAGTCACCGAGGCCGAGGTCACGCTTGACGCGAACCACCCGCTGGCCGGCAAAGACCTGATCTTTGCAATCGAAATGGTCGGGATCGACGCCGCCTGATCCCTTGGTGGATCAAACGGGGCTTCGCATGCGTCGGGGGTCCACGGATCGGTCCTAAATCGCTTGAACGCCGCATCGCACGCGTGTGGCGTTCAACAACACATACTTTCGCATCTTAAATAGCGTCGTCAAACACGCCTTTGGTCCGGCCTGATCTGCAGCCCGGTACTTATGCCGTTCGAGGCCCACCAAACGCTATGATTTGTCAGCCTGCGGCATCACCAGATTATCCGGCTGCGGCATTCCCAAAACATGAAAGCCGCCGTCGACGCGGATAATTTCGCCCGTCGTAAATGCACCGGCATCTGATGCAAGGTAAACCGCCGTGCCACCCACCGCTTCGAGGGTCGCATTCGCCCGCATCGGCGCGTTTTGTTCGGTGTGCTTATACGTGCGGCGGGCGCCAGCAATCGCGGCACCTGCAAGGGTTTTCATGGGGCCGGGGCTGATCGCATTAACGCGGATACCCTGCGGTCCCAAATCATTGGCGAGATATCGCGTGGCGCTTTCTAGCGCGGCTTTGGCCACGCCCATCACGTTGTAAAACGGGGTCACGCGGTTTGCGCCCTGATAGGTCAGTGTCAACAAGGTGCCACCGTCCGGCATCAATGCAGACGCGCGTTTTGCAACGTCGATGAACGAATAACACGAGATCGTCAGCGACGTCTGGAAATTAGCGCGGCTGGTATCCACGATCCGACCTGCCAACTCGTTCTTGTCGGAATACGCGATGGCATGCACGACAAAATCGAGCGTACCCCAGCGGTCCTTGAGCATCGCAAAGGCGGCATCCATGCTGGCCTCGTCCGTGACGTCTACGTCTACCAGCATATCTGACCCGACGGATGCGGCCAACGGCTCAAGCCGCTTTCCAAAGGCTTCGCCCTGATAGCTGAACGCCAGTTCTGCACCGGCTTCATGCATGGATTTGGCAATACCCCACGCGATGGAACGCTCGTTTGCGACGCCCATAATAAGGCCGCGTTTTCCGTTCAATGTAATGGTCATGAATTAGCCTTTGAATTTAGAAAGCAACATAGACCCGTTCGTTCCGCCAAAGCCGAACGAATTGGTCATAATTGTATCAAGCCCGGCGTTATCCACGCGGGTCGTGGCAATTTCGGCCGGATCCAGCGCCGGGTCCAGCGTTTCGACATTGATCGACGGCGCGATAAAGTCGTCTTGCAGCATCAGCAGGCAATAGACAGCCTCGGATGCGCCTGTGGCACCTTGGCTGTGTCCGGTCATGGATTTGGTCGAAGATACGGGTGGTGTTGTCCCTTGGCCGAATACCCGGCGCACGGCCTCGATTTCGCCCACATCGCCAACGGGCGTCGATGTGCCGTGGGCATTGATATAGCTGATCTTGCGGCCCTCTGGCAGGGTTTGCAGTGCCAGACGCATCGCGCGCTCGCCGCCTTCACCAGACGGGGCGACCATGTCGTGGCCATCGGATGTCGCGGCATAGCCTGTGACCTCGGCGTAGATTTTCGCGCCGCGTGCTTGGGCGTGATCTAGGCTTTCTAGCACCAGAATTGCGCCACCGCCTGCGATTACGAAGCCATCACGGTTTGCGTCAAATGCGCGGGATGCCTTTTCGGGGGTGTCATTGTATTTCGATGACATTGCGCCCATTGCGTCGAACAGGCACGACAGTGTCCAGTCCAGTTCTTCGCCGCCGCCTGCAAACATCACGTCTTGCTTGCCCATCATGATCTGTTCTGCCGCGTTGCCAATGCAGTGCAGGCTTGTTGAACAGGCGGATGTGATGGAATAGTTGATGCCTTTGATCTTGTACTGTGTCGACAGGTTCGCGGATATGGTCGACGACATGCATTTTGGCACAGCGAACGGCCCAATGCGTTTGGTCGCGCCGGTGTCTTTTACCACGTTATGGGCGGCGAACATTGCCGATGTCGATGGGCCGCCAGAACCAGCAATCAGACCCGTACGCACGTTCGAAACGGTGTCCTCATCCAGCCCCGCATCAGCGATTGCCTGCCCCATCGCAATATAGGCATAGGCCGCACCCGGTCCCATAAACCGCAGCGCACGTTTATCGACATGTTCTGTGATGTCGAGCTTGACCGTGCCGGCGATCTGGCTGCGGAAACCATGTTCCGCCATTTCCGGCGAAGCCACGATCCCGGATTTACCTGCCATCAGAGAGGCTTTGACCTCTTCGGCGTTATTCCCAATCGGGGACACAATCCCCAAACCTGTGATGACGACGCGACGCATAAGCGCTCTCCCTTTATACTGCTAGTGCTTTGTAAGGCAGCAGTGGGGGCGGGGGCAAGCAGGTATGGTTGCTCAGACCACAGCGACGACGAAAATCGGTGCGACCGCCGGACACTGATGCGGGCAGATCGCACTGGATGTTCACGCCATCAGGCAGCGCAGGCTTATGCGCCTGCGTCAACTGCAACGATGGGGGCGGCTAATTCATCGTGGATCATCTGTTCGGTGAACGGGCGCACCAACATACCCCAACCCGCAGCACGTACATCGGGTTCATCGTTGGCCCCCGCTGTCAAAATGATCCGCGCCCCAAGCGCGATCAGCGCCTGATCCAGTTGCATCGCTAAAACCGATGCAAACGGTATTTCTAAAATTGCGGCCGTCAGGTGCGGCTCTCCGACAAGGGCCGGGGCAATATCTTCGGGGTGCCTTGCGTAGATCGTGCGACATTGGCCCTTGGCGCGCAGCGACCCGATGATATCGTCCGCAACCAAAGCATCGGTTTCTTGCACAAGAAATAAAGGTACATCCGGCGTCTTGGGTGCCGTTGCATTGGAATACGCGTCGCTGTTGCTGGCATTTGGATAAATCATTCCCGCTGCGTGGAACAGATTTGGGTTTGGCGCATTAAACTATGACATAGTAGCGAGGATTTATTTGTGACTATCCGATGCCAAAATTGTCCTTTGCGGACGCGATCAATATTCGATCCCATGACCGACCCTGAAATTTCTTTCATGCAGAAATTCAAGGTGGGTGAACTTGAAGTCAACGCAGGAACGACGTTGATGATGGAAGGGGCCAACAGCCCCCAGCTATACACCCTGCTGGACGGTATGGGGTTGCGGTACAAAACGCTGCCATCGGGCGAACGGCAGGTGATTAATTTTGTGCTGCCCGGTGATTTCATCGGACTTCAAGCGGGTGTCATGGGGGAAATGCAGCATTCGGTCGAGGCCACAACATCGATGACATTATGCGTTTTCGATCGTAAAATGCTGTGGACGATGTTCCGTGATCATCCAGAGCGCGCTTTTGATTTGACGTGGATCGCAGCAGTGGAAGAACACTTGCTTGGGGAAAGCTTGGCTATTTTAGGACGTATGGACGGGATTGGACGCGTGGCGCGCGCGTTTGTGCAATTACATGATCGTGCGGCCGCGTTGGGCATGATTGTCAAAGCAAAGATGCCATTGCCCTACAAGCAGCAGGATCTGGCAGACGCTCTTGGCTTGTCGCTGGTCCACACGAACAAAACACTGAAGGTGCTGCGCGAACAAGATATTGCCGTCTGGCGCAACGGGTCATTGAATATATTAGACTACAAGCGTCTGTGCCAGATTGCGCAGCTTGAAAGCAACCGCACACCGATGACACGCCCGTTGATCTAACCTGGCGATTGGCGGCGTTTAGCGGCGCAGGATTGGTTCCGCCGCTAAACCCAATTATCAACTCTCGCTCAGCGCGACTTTCATGTCTTTGACTTGATAGATCACTTCGCCGTCGGCTTCGACGATGCCGTCGGCGACGCCCATTGTCAGGCGGCGGGTTTGGATCGCTTTCGTGAAGTCGATTTTATAGGTCAGCATCTTGCGGTCAGGGCGCACCATGCCAGTCAGTTTGACTTCGCCAACGCCCAATGCGTACCCGCGCCCCAGCCAGCCGCGCCACCCAAGGTTAAAGCCGGTCAACTGCCACAGGCCATCAAGACCCAGACAGCCGGGCATGATCGGATTGCCGGGAAAGTGGCAATCAAAGAACCAAAGGTCAGGCGTGATATCAAATTCGGCGACGATATGCCCTTTGCCGTGCGCGCCGCCGTCGTCCGATACTTCGGTAATGCGATCCATCATCAGCATCGGCGGGGCAGGAAGCTGTGCGTTACCGGGACCGAAAAGTTCGCCACGGGCGCATTTCAAAAGGTCTTCTTTGTCAAAACTACTGGGGTACTGGGCCATTTCGGTGGTCTCATTTTTAACTGCTACATTCTGCAATCTCTACCACCCTGAGCTTTATAAGGGCAAGTCTGCGACGCAATTGACCATTTTCAATTGATAATCAATGCAATCATGCCATATGAAGGGGCAGGCAAAGAACGGGCGACTATGACCGATCACGTGACAGAGCGCAGTACACACTGGTTAGCGGGGGCCGGATTACGGCCCACCCGGCAAAGGATGACTCTTGCCAGCCTGCTTGTGGGCGATGGTCAAGACCGTCATGTCACTGCCGAAAGCCTGTTCGAGGCAGCCTTGACCGCGGGCGAAAAAGTGTCGCTTGCAACCGTCTATAACACGCTGCGCGCGTTTTGTGATGCGGGTTTGGTGCGCGAAATTACCGTGGATGGGTCAAAAAGCTATTTTGACACAAACATGACGGATCATCCGCATTTTTACTGGGAAGACACCGCTGTCCTCACGGATGCACCTGCCGACCAGCTGGAAATCGCACGGGTGCCGCATGCGCCATATGGGGCGGAAATTGCGTCTGTGGATGTGGTGATCCGGCTGCGACGCAAGTAAAATGTGATGCGTGCGAAAAGGTCAGGTTTGCCTGACCTTGTCTGCTTTGATGCACTGTCTCATGCTGGCTGTATTTTATAGTTATATTATACGGGTTGGCGATGTCCGAAAAACAACGCGAAGATATGGTCTTGTCTTACCACCGTGTCCGCACCGCTCTTGGTGTGTTGGGTATGCTGATGCCGATGGTGCTCATTATTGGTGGGCTGAACGATTATCAGCGTATCGAACCTTCGATCAGCGACTTTTATCACACAATCTACCGCGACATTTTTGTGGGCACGCTTTGTGCGATTGGTGTGTTTTTGATTTGTTATCGCGGATACGGACGCCGTGAGGGTGACGTGATTGACGACGATTGGTTAGGCACAATCGCCGGTGTGGCTGCCTTTGGCGTGGCCCTGTTTCCGAACGAAAGCCCAACCCACGAGATAGCGACCATGACCCAAAACGTTGTCGGGATCGATGTCAGCCCGATGTTTCACTATGCATCTGCGTTGGTATTTTTTAGCTGTTTGGCCGTGTTTTGTTTGGCGAAATTTTCGCGCAGCGCAAGAACCCGCAGGCGGTATATTTATATCGCGTGTGGTTGGGTTCTTTTAGCTGCATTGGTCGGGATCACGCTGGCCTCCGTCGTCAAGATATTCGGCGGTGGCGCGCTTCAGCTGGCGGTGGTCAGGTACAATGTCGTTTTCTGGTTCGAAGCCTTTGGTATCTGGGCCTTTGGTTTGTCGTGGCTTGTGAAAGGCGAGGCGGATATTGCGCTGGTACGTTTGGTGGGATTGCCGGTCGCCGACCAAGAGGACAGGGTTCAATCATAGTCAGCGATCCACCGCGTGGTTATCGTGGTTTACCTGAAATTAACCGCGACGTTGCAGCATGGTCTCATGGCAAATTTTGAACAGACTTTTGTGGCTGGCGGCACCTACTTTTTTTCGGTGCGCCTGCTTGACCTGCAATCGGACGCGCTGGTCAGACAGGTGGATCTTTTGCGGTCGTCAGTGCGGGTTTGTGCGCGACGGTGGCCATTTGCCATTGACGCGGCCGTGATTCTGCCGTCGCACCTGCATATGATCTGGACGCTGCCTGCAGGCGATACTGACTGCGCGAAACGCTGGCGGCTGATCAAATCTACGTTTTCGCGTCATCTCCCTGCGCGTGATGATTTGCCGGCGGACCGTGGTTTTCGCAGCGCACATGACGTTTGGCAGCGCGGGGTGCAGCAACACCTGATCAGGGATCAACAAGACTTTGATTTGCATATGCACCAAATCCACTTTGCGCCGGTTCATGCGGGCCTCGTGCGTAAACCGTCGGACTGGCAATTTTGCTCTTTGCATGCGCGGCTGGTGGAACGTGATCAACAGCCGCTTAGAACCACTGCCCTGGTTCAATCAGGCCAATCTCCAGAAGCTGCTGTGATGTCCATGTAAACGGCACTGAATTCAGCGCGTAAAAGTTCGCAATAGCATGACGACTTCCCGGGTTGTTGCGCAAGGCCTTGGCCGTCCGGAATGACGCCGTCGCCGCTGTCAAATTATGATGCCATGGACAGGACACTGTGTTGTGTTCGGGTGCACTAAGACTGCCATCAGGCAGCATTTTCAGGTTTGGAAGCGCACGAAACAGGGATGACCGGTTTAGCCTTTGCCGGTTTTTTGGAATGTGTTCTTCAAACCGCCACCGTAACCCGCCAAATATATCCAATTGCCGATCAAGATTTTCACCCTGATCGTCCGTGCGCGCCAAGGCGTAATACCCAGTCCCGTCAAAATACGCATCCGCCACATTCACAGCATCAGGCGACTGGTCCAAGTCGCGCGCATAAAGGTCCACGGTATAGGTCATCACGCTATCGCGGCGCTCTTCGGACATAAAGGTCAACACCTCGGTGACCGCACGATGTTCGCAAAACGGGAAAAATAGATATTCCGCGTTATAGCAGTAAAACAGCCATTGGGTCGGGGCGGCGGCGATGACGGTATTCACAATGGTCTGCAAAGCATCATCCGCTGTGATATCAAAATCGACCCGGTGCACGTTTGCGGGCATACCTGCGGGCAACGTGAAATCACGCGGGCAAAAAAGCACAAGATTGGCAAATCCAAGATCAGCGTGATGTTTTACGGTGCTGCCGACCTCGGTGGTGTCCTCGACAAGGATCAACGCAACAGGCCCTTTCAGGGCAGTTTTATGGTCTGCTGCGAGGGCCGCAAGGTTGGCATAGTGCATGGTCGTGAAATCCGCTGTGATGGCCTGCAACCTCATGTAAATTGGCCTGCATTGCAAGCACACCCCCAAACCGCTAGAAGACGCCCTGACCCTTAAAGCCGAGAACCCGCCATGTCCGCCCCCAAAAAGCTATTTATCAAGACTTATGGTTGTCAGATGAACGTCTATGACAGCGAACGGATGGCCGAAGCGCTGGGCGGCAAGGGGTATGTGGAAACACAAACGCCCGATGACGCAGATATGATTCTGCTCAACACCTGTCACATTCGTGAAAAAGCCGCCGAAAAGGTTTATTCAGAATTGGGCCGGATGAAGGTGTTCAAAGACCTGAACCCCGATGTGAAAATCGGTGTGACAGGTTGCGTGGCCCAAGCCGAGGGCGAAGAGATTATGCGCCGTGCGCCGATGGTTGATCTGGTCGTGGGTCCGCAAAGTTACCACCGGCTGCCCGCAATGGATGACGCCATACAAACCGGGGCCAAGGCGCTGGATACGGATTTCCCTGAAGACGACAAATTCGACACGCTGAAAAGCCGCAGCAAAGCCAAACGCGGTCCAACCGCATTTTTGACCGTGCAAGAAGGATGTGACAAGTTCTGTGCCTTCTGCGTTGTCCCCTATACGCGCGGGTCCGAGGTGTCGCGCCCTGCTGACCGAATATTGCGCGAAGCACGCGAACTGGTTGCGGCAGGCGTGCGCGAAATCACGTTGCTGGGCCAGAACGTCAATGCCTACCACGGTCATGACGGTGGTTTGGCGGGGCTGATCTGGGCGCTCGACAAGGTTGAAGGCTTGGAACGTATCCGATTTACCACCAGCCATCCCAACGACATGGACGACGCCCTGATCGAAGCCCACGGCACCTGCGAAAAATTGATGCCCTATCTGCACTTGCCCGTGCAATCGGGGTCGGATCGTATTCTGAAGGCGATGAACCGCAAGCACACCGCTGCGGGTTATCTGCGTTTGCTGGAACGTATCCGCGCGGCGCGTCCCGACATTTTGCTGTCGGGTGATTTTATCGTGGGCTTCCCCGGTGAGACCGAAGAAGATTTTGAAGCGACCCTGCAACTGGTCCGCGACGTGCATTACGGGCAGGCTTATTCGTTCAAATATTCCACCCGCCCCGGCACACCCGCAGCTGAAAAGCCGCAGTTGCCCGAGGATGTGATGAACGACCGCCTCCAGCGCCTTCAGGCGCTGTTGCGCGAACAACAACAGGCAACCCAAGCGTCAATGATCGGCCGCGAGGTGAAGGTGCTGTTCGAAAAGGCAGGCCGCGAAGCCGGGCAAATGATCGGAAAATCCGAATATCTGCATGCGGTCTACGCTGCGGCCCCGATGGATGTACTGGGCACGGTGCGCCGCGTGAAAATTGTAGACGACAGCGCGAATTCGTTGAAAGGCGAACTGTTGTCGCCCGCCTAAGGCATCCCTTTTTCGTGACTCCCCCGATCTCTTCTTGCACCCGCAGCATTCCCTTGCCAATCTGGCCTTATACAGACTCAAAGGAGAGCCGTTTGGCCACAGGTGCCCTCACCCCACCCGCTGACACTGTCACCGAAATCACTTTGGAATTTCCTGACAACTTCTTGCTGATAAATCTTTGCGGTGAGTATGATCGCAATTTAACAACGATCGAAAATAGTTTGGGTGTGCAGATTGTGCGCCGTGGCAACCAGCTTTCTGTTTTGGGCGATGGTTCCGCGCGCGAAACGGCCCAAGAGGTGCTGAAATCGCTCTATGGGCGACTTGAGGCCGGGCGCAGTCTGGATCCCGGTGATATCGACCGCGAATTGCGCATGGGGCCGGAATCGGTGCGCGGTCCGGCTGGCCCGTCCGAACAGACCGAGCTGTTCAAAGGCGAGGCGCAGCGTGTCGAAATCAAGACCCGCAAAAAACTGGTCGAACCGCGCACTGACGCGCAAAAGGCCTATGTGAAAGCGCTGTTCGACAAAGAACTGGCCTTTGGTATTGGCCCGGCAGGGACGGGTAAGACATATCTTGCCGTGGCTGTCGGTGTGAACATGTTGATCAGCGGTCATGTCGACAAGATCATTCTGTCGCGTCCCGCGGTCGAGGCTGGCGAGAAATTGGGTTACTTGCCCGGCGATATGAAGGACAAGGTCGATCCCTATATGCAGCCGCTTTATGACGCGCTGAACGATTTTCTGCCGGGCAAACAGGCCGCCAAAATGATGGAAGAAAAGGTGATTGAAATCGCGCCTTTAGCCTTTATGCGGGGCCGCACACTGTCGAACGCGTTTGTGGTATTGGACGAAGCCCAGAACGCCACCACGATGCAGATGAAGATGTTCTTGACCCGTTTGGGCGAAGGGTCGCGGATGGTGATCACCGGCGACCGCACGCAAATCGATTTGCCGCGCGGGGTGAATTCGGGCCTATGGGAGGCAGAGCGCCTGCTGAAACACATCCCCAAGATCAGCTTTAGCTATTTCACCTCGAAGGACGTCGTGCGCCATCCGCTGGTCGCGGCGATTATCGAGGCCTATGAAAAAGACGCAGAACAGTGACCGTAGATTGTGTAATCGAAGATTCGCGCTGGGCTGATATCGAAAGCCTGGCGCAGATCGCCTGTGATGCCACGCTCAAGCATCTGGGTTACGACCCTGACACGTTCGAAATTAGTCTTTTGGCCTGTGATGATGAACGCATTTCAGCACTGAATGCTGACTTTCGCGGCAAACCTTCGCCGACGAATGTACTGAGCTGGCCGTCGGATGAACGCGGCGCTGAAGCGGATGGTGACATGCCCGATGCCCCGGCGTTACCGATAGATGCGGAGCTGGGCGATATCGCAATCGCCTATGAAACATGTGCCCGCGAGGCGGAAGAGGCAGGGAATGCGATGTCTGACCACACGCTTCATTTACTTGTGCATGGCACCCTGCATCTGCTGGGATTTGACCACGAACGTGACCAAGACGCCACCTTAATGGAAGATTTGGAGACACAGATACTTGGCAAGCTAGGGGTTCGTGACCCATATAGGGAAGAGTAGGGTCAGTCGACCCACATAGGTAAGGATGAAATGGACGACACCGGCGACGGTCCATCTAGTGCTGCGCAAAGCGCGCAACTGGACCAAAATGACGACAACCCTGGGTTTTTAGCCAGATTTAATAAAGTGTTTCGTGCACAGACGCCCCCTGATTTGCACCGTGACTCTCCGCAGCTCTTGAACCCGCAGACACGGTCTGTTCTGGGGATGCTGAACCTGCGCCGTATGCGGGTCGAGGACGTGGCCGTTCCAAAAACGGATATTGTCGCGGTTCCTGTAACCATTGGCAAAGATGATTTGGTGCAAGTTTTCCGGGACTGCGGCCTGACACGTCTGCCGGTTTTTGACGGCACGTTGGACACGCCTCTTGGGATCGCCAACCTCAAAGATTTTGCGCTGCGTCACGGCTTTAATGGTGATAGCCCGGAATTTGACCTGCGCGATATGCTGCGTCCGTTGATCTATGTGCCGCCTTCCATGCCCTTGGGGGTGCTGCTGCAAAAGATGCAAGCAGAACGCATTCACATGGCCCTGGTGATTGATGAATACGGCGGCACCGATGGTCTCGTTACGATCGAAGACTTGATCGAACAGGTGGTTGGTGAAATCGAAGACGAGCATGACATCGAAGAAGTCAAAAGCTTCTACATGGAAAAGCCCGGCGTTTACATGGCGCAAGCCCGGACCGAGCTTGAGGAGTTTGAGGCCGAAATTGGGTTTAACCTGACCGATCATGATGACATCGACGAAGAGGAAATCGACACATTGGGTGGGTTGGTGACGATGCTGTCCGGCGATTTGCCTGCGCGCGGCGAAGTCATTTTGCACCCTGACGGGCTGGAGTTCGAAGTCGTCGACGCAGATCCACGCCGCATCAAACGCTTGCGTGTCCGGTTACCAAGCGCGATGGAAAGTTAGCATGCGGTTGCGCTTTGCGGCGCTGCCGGGATGGGTGCGTTTTATCGTTTTTTGCGTGGTCGGGGTCATTGCCGGACTGGGTCAGGCGCCCATTGACCTTTGGCCTGCCACGATCCTCGCGCTGGCGTTCATGCTGTTCATGCACCCGACATCGCGCAGCCCCCGCCAATCCGCTTTTCATGTCTTGTCCCTTGGGCTGGGTTATTTTGCGTTTACGCTGCGCTGGATCGTTGAACCGTTTTTGATTGATGCCGGGCGCTATGGTTGGATGGCACCGTTTGCGCTGGCGTTGATGGCGGCAGGCGCGGCGCTGTTTTGGGCAGGTTTTGCCTATCTGGCGGATCGTGCGCTGCCACGATCAACCCTCGCGCTTGGTCTTGCGCTATGCTGGGCAGAGCTGACGCGATCCTTGGTCTTTACCGGGTTTCCGTGGGCGTTGCTGGGCCATATCTGGGTGCCAACTCCGTGGGCGCAGTTGGCGGCCTATGGTGGCCCCCATCTTTTGACGCTTGTCACCGTGATGGCAGCATGGGCGGTGATGGCGTTGATCAGCGGCACCCGCATGATGGGTGGCGCGATTTTGATCGCGATTTTGCTGCTCGCGCCGCTGCTGCGTCCCTCAGCGGCGGTGGATAACAGCGGTCCTATCGTACGTCTTGTCCAACCGAATGCGCCGCAAGATCAAAAGTGGGACCCGGACCACAGCGCATTTTTCCTGAACCATTTGGTCGCGTTGACCGGGCAGGGCGCGGTGCCTGACCTTGTGGTGTGGCCTGAAACGTCGGTGCCGTATCTGCTTAATTATGTGCAATCCGACCTAAGCCTGCTGTCGGATGCCGCCCGTGGCGCGCCACTGGTGTTTGGAATCCAGCGGCGCGATGACGCGTTCCGTTATTACAATAGTCTTGTGGTGATGGGGCAGGGCGGGATCATTCAGAGCGTTTACGACAAAAGACATCTGGTGCCGTTTGGCGAATATGTTCCCTTTGGGGATATGCTCAGCAGGTGGGGCGTTCATGGTCTTGCCACAGCTGACGGTGCGGGGTTCGCGGGCGGTCAATCAGCGGGTCCGGTGCAACTGCCGGGCATCGGCGGTGCGGTGCCGCTGATTTGTTACGAAGGCATCTTTGCCGAAGAAATCGACGGTGGTGATGGCGAACGGCCCCGGCTGTTGTTGTTGATCACAAATGACGCGTGGTTTGGAGAGGCCGCTGGACCTTACCAGCACCTCGCACAGGCGCGCCTGCGTGCTATCGAACAGGGTTTGCCCATGGTGCGCGTCGCCAACACCGGCATCAGCGCCATGATTGATCCACAAGGACGCATTGTCGCGTCGCTGGCGTTGAACACATCGGGCACACTGGATGTTGCGCTGCCTGCCGCCCGGCCCGTGACATTTTATGCACGCATGGGGGAATGGCCGCATGCTGTGTTGCTCATTTTATTAACGACCATGGGTTATCTGGCCTTGCGGCGCAGAAGTGATTGACGCGACCACCTGCGGCACGTATGCCGGGGGTCATTCTGTCACAACGGCTTCCTGACGTGACAGCTAAATTCAATGGAGCACTTCCCATGGCACGACAGAACTACATCTTTACGTCGGAATCCGTTTCCGAGGGGCACCCTGATAAGGTTTGCGACCGCATCTCTGACGCGATACTGGACGCGTTTCTGACCCAAGAGCCCGAGGCACGCGTCGCGTGTGAAACATTTGCGACGACCAATCAGGTCGTGATCGGTGGGGAGGTTGGGCTGTCTGATCAATCCAAGCTCACAGAATATATGGGCCGCGTCGAAGAAATTACGCGCGCCTGCATCAAAGACATCGGGTACGAGCAAGACAAATTCCATCACGCAACGTGCAACATCACCAACCTGCTGCACGAGCAATCCGCGCATATCGCACAAGGCGTGAACGCGAGCGAAAACAAAGACGAAGGCGCCGGTGATCAAGGGATCATGTTTGGCTACGCGACGACCGAAACCGACGCGCTGATGCCTGCACCGATTCAATATGCACACGCGGTTCTGCGCCGGTTGGCGGAAGTCCGTAAATCAGGTGAAGAACCCACCCTGCGCCCGGATGCAAAAAGCCAGATCTCTGTCCGTTATGAAGACGGTAAGCCGGTCGAGGTGACGTCAATTGTTCTTTCAACCCAGCATCGCGACGACGATCAGACCAGTGATGATATCCGGGCTATTGTCGAACCCTATATTCGCGAAGTATTGCCGTCAGGTTTTATCACTGAAAACACGTCTTGGTGGGTAAATCCGACCGGAAAATTTGTGATTGGTGGTCCGGATGGTGATGCGGGTCTGACCGGGCGCAAAATCATTGTTGACACCTACGGTGGTGCGGCCCCGCATGGCGGCGGCGCATTTTCAGGCAAAGATCCAACCAAAGTGGACCGTTCTGCGGCATATGCTGCGCGCTATCTTGCGAAAAATATCGTGGCAGCAGGCATGGCAGAGCGTTGCACAATCCAGCTGAGCTATGCGATCGGCGTTGCCAAACCGCTGTCGATCTATGCAGACACACACGGAACAGGTGAAGTGCGTCCAGAAGACATCGAACGCGCTGTGGCCCAAGTGATGGATCTTACGCCGCGCGGCATTCGGACCCATCTTGGCCTGAACAAACCGATCTATGAACGCACAGCCGCCTACGGGCACTTTGGCCGTGCACCGGATGCCGATGGCGGCTTTAGCTGGGAGCGTACCGATCTGGCGGATGCGTTGCGTCGCGCCGTTTAACGCAAAAACATTGCCCTAGGTTTTTGAAAGCGATTTCAACGCAGGCGTGGCTGTCTTTTGACTGGTCACGCCTGTTGCGTTCTGGCCGTGTTCTGACGGGCCTTGGTGGTGCAATCGGGTTTCATCAAAACCCACGGACCAAAGACGCAATTTGCCCGACTGCACGTATTTGCGCACCGATGAGATTGGGGACACCCCGTTTTCGCCGTTCCGACAAGGCAAGCGCAGTCGGCGATGTGGTATCCAACCCGATAACAGCGCAAAGTGGCAGCTGTTCTGCGCAATAGAGCCAATTGCGCCGCCGCGCGCGGCTTGGTAAGGCAACGCCATGAAAAATGACAGACATCCTTCGGGCGCACCATGGCGCAATTTTTATGGCCGGTTTCGGGGTAAGACGATCCGTCCGAACCAGAATGAATATCTGGAAAATGACTTGGGGCCACTGTCGCCGGGTGCCATCAGCTGGGAAGAAAATCCCGACCGCACACCGATCGATCTGCAATCGGTATTCCCTGGCAGGGAAATATGGCTTGAGATCGGGTTCGGCGGCGGCGAGCATTTGGTGCACATGGCCAAGACCTATCCTGATATCGGCCTTATCGGCGCAGAGCCGTTTGTGAACGGTGTGGCGATGCTGTTGGGCAAGATTAGGCAAGCCGGGGTGGATAACCTGCGCGTTCATCCGGGCGATGCGCGCGATATTTTTGATGTTTTACCGCCCGAGACTCTAAGCAAAGTGTTTCTGAACTATCCCGACCCATGGCCCAAAAAACGCCACCACCGCCGCCGTTTCGTGACGCCAGAACACCTGTTGCCGCTGCACCGTGTGATGAAGCCGGGGGCCGAGTTGCGCGTGGCGACCGACATCACCGACTATGTGCGCCAGACCTTGGAGCAAGTCCCCCCCGCCGGATTTGAATGGCTGGCCGAAGGGCCGACGGATTGGCGCGACCCATGGAACGACTGGATTTCGACCCGTTACGAGCAAAAAGCCCTGCGTGAAGGTCGTACCCCGCACTATCTGACCTTCCGGCGGCTGTGATCTTGGCGCCTCCGGCGGGAGTATTTTGAACAAAGCGAGGGTAACAGTGGACCCCCTCGCGACGCTGCGCTAAGACGCCAAAGGTTAGTAAAGGAAAGTTATATGTCCGGTCACGGCACCCCGATTCCCATGACGTCCCGCGCCTGCGGCCCCCTAAAGGGTGAGGCCCATGTGCCCGGCGACAAGTCGATTTCACACCGGTCGATTATTTTGGGGGCGATGTGCGTGGGTGAGACCCGCATCACGGGCCTGCTTGAGGGTGAGGACGTGCTGGATACCGCCAAGGCCATGCGCGCATTTGGTGCGACTGTGACCGACCATGGCGGAGGCGAATGGTCGGTGCAGGGTGTGGGCGTCGGCGGATTTGCGGAACCTGACCATGTGATCGATTGCGGCAATTCCGGTACAGGTGTGCGGTTGATTATGGGGGCGATGGCGACGTCGCCCATCACCGCGACATTTACCGGCGATGCGTCCCTGAACGGGCGTCCGATGGGCCGTGTGACTGATCCGTTAGCGTTGTTTGGCACACAATCCGTGGGCCGGCAGGGCGGCCGATTGCCGATGACGATTGTTGGTGCTGCGGACCCTGTGCCGGTGCGCTACGTTGTGCCGGTGCCGTCGGCACAGGTAAAATCCGCAGTTTTGCTCGCGGGTTTGAATGCGCCCGGTCAAACCGTGGTGATTGAAAAAGAAGCGACCCGCGACCATACCGAGCGTATGTTGCAGGGTTTTGGCGCCACGTTGACAGTTGAACAAACCGACGAGGGCCGTGTCATTACGTTGACCGGTCAGCCCGAACTTCAGGCGCAAACGATTGTTGTGCCGCGCGATCCGTCTTCGGCGGCGTTTCCTGTCTGTGCGGCGATTATTACGCCCGGATCAGATGTGTTGGTCCCCAATATCGGCCTGAACCCCACACGCGCCGGTTTGTTCACCACGTTGCAGGAAATGGGCGCGGATCTGACCTATGAAAACATGCGTGAAGAGGGTGGTGAGCCTGTTGCGGATTTACGCGCAAAATTTTCGCCGAACCTGCGGGGCATTGCGGTGCCGCCTGCGCGCGCGGCGAGCATGATTGACGAATATCCTGTGCTGTCAGTTGTCGCGGCCTTTGCTAAGGGTGTTACCGATATGCAGGGCGTCAAGGAGTTGCGCGTCAAGGAAAGCGACCGGATCGACGCGATGGCCAAGGGCCTGCGCGCGGCGGGCGTAAGCGTGGACGAAGGCCCGGACTGGTGGAAGGTTACTGGACTGGGTCACGGAAATGTGCCGGGCGGGGTCACTGTGGCCAGCCGGTTGGATCACCGGATTGCGATGGCGTTCATGGTCATGGGCATGGCCACTCAAAAGCCGATGTCGGTTGATGACGGGTCGCCGATTGCCACCTCTTTCCCGATTTTTGAGGGACTGATGGCCAACCTTGGTGCACAAATCGTGCGCGCAAACGCGTGATTTTCACTGTCGCCATCGACGGGCCCGCGGCCGCTGGCAAAGGCACGATCAGCAAGGCGGTTGCAGCGCATTTTGGATTCGCACATCTGGATACGGGGCTGCTGTACCGGGCTGTGGGCGCCAAGGTGCTGGCGGGCGGTGACCCCGTCACGGTCGCGCGGGCGCTTGATCCGGTTGATCTTGAGGATGACAGCCTGCGCACACCCGCTGTGGCGCAGGCCGCCAGTGAGGTCGCGGTGATCGCCGACGTGCGCAGCGCGCTTGTAGATTTTCAACGGAAATTTGCGGGCCGGTCTGGCGGCGCCGTTTTAGATGGCCGCGATATTGGGACGGTGATTTGTCCTGATGCGGGCGCGAAATTATTTGTGACGGCCAGTGCGGCATGTCGGGCCGAACGGCGGTTCAAAGAACTGACAAGCAAGGGCATGGACATCACGCTGGATCAGGTTTTGGCGGATGTTAAAGAACGGGATGCGCGCGACAGCAGCCGGGCCACTGCGCCACTGATCGCTGCCGATGATGCGGTGCTGATTGATACGTCTGACATGACGATCGAACAGGCCGTGGCCAAGGCGGTTGCGGTCGTGCAGGCGCGATTGGGTTAACACCGTACGGCGCTGTGCCATGCCCGCGCAAAGTTTGGGCGGGTTGACGCGCGCTTTTTCATAAAAATATGAGAAATATGATGTCGGCAAAATGTCGGCTTTGCATCGGCACAGCGTATGACACCTTGTGTGGTTTTACGGTCGGGGAGGGCGGTTAGTGGGGCGTGCGCTAGGATTGGCATTGCAATTATTGAGTGTGTTGGAGATGCTCATGCAAAGAATTTAGATTGGTTTTTTCATGTTAAACGATCCACCCCACGACCCTTGGGAAAACCCCAAAGACCTATTGGGGTACAAAGCAATCGGTGAGACATACACACGGCTGATCCAGTCCATCAACGCGGACGAAAGTCGGCCGGAGTCAAAAGTCATTTCTATCGAGGCCCGGTTTGGACACGGAAAAACGTTCTTTCGTAAGGCGTGGGCGCAGCATTTGCGCAACGAAGGCGAAGTTGTGGTGGAGATCGACTCGCAGCAGTCTGATCATTCAGGCGATCCAGTTGTGACCTTCTTGGCTGCGTTATTGGGTCTAGTACCGAAGAGCGAGCCCGAGCGCCGCAAGAAGGTCCTAAGTGCCGTGAAAAAGATTGGCTCGGTGGGTGCGAAGATCGCTGTGAATGCACTTGTCCGCAATGCGGCGGATCAAATTGCTGAATCGTTTCACAATCAAGATAACGCATCGACTGATTCTGGAAAAACATTGGATCAAGTGATGTCCGATGTGGGCACCGAGGTATCAGAATACCTGGCGGGGGTGATCGCACATCAGCTGCGTGCCGATGAAGCACGCACCAAGGAACTGCCCGAACAATTAACTGCGTTGTTTGAAACCCTCACCGCAAAAAGGTCAAACAAGAGAATTGTCGTCCTAATTGACGAATTGGATCGCTGCCATCCTGAATATGCTATCGCGCTACTTGAGGCGATGAAGTTGGTGTTTCACCAAAAGGGCTTTGTTTTCGTTCTTATGGTGAATGCAGACTATTTGGAGCGCATCGCAAATCGTCAGCATGGAAGCTCGGAAGTGGGCGAGCGGTATTTAGATAAATTCGTTGATATTCGCTTGGCGCTGCCCCGGAATGATGCGATTTTGGGCAAAGCGGCGGCCCAAATTCTTTTGGAAACGTTTCCTGTTTTTAAGCCTTTTGGTGATAGTCATGTCTTTTCACGAGACTTTGCCGCGGAACTAACCGAGAAGCTCTCTCCGGCAAGTGGCCTCTCAATGCGCCAAATCAAACGTGTGCTGATGAAAGTTGAGATTGCGCTGCGGTGTCACGGTCACCTGTACTTGGACGTGCCACTACTAGTATTTTTGGCGTTTCGGGATGTGGCCGGACACCAAAAAATCGCTGAAGACATGCTCAAGAGAGTACGTCTAACTTCTGTAGTAGGCAAAAAATTCGGTGACGATGGATTTGGAAAGAGTAACAGTTACAGTGAGTTTGTACAAACTAATGGGAAAGATTTTTTAGGCCTAGCACGCGAACGCTACAACTTGCCTGACGACAACCAAGAATATTATGATTGGGCAAAATTGGCGTTTCTTGCAAAAGTATACTTGCCTCTGCATGAAAGCGTCCTTAACGCCGTCTATTCAAGCGCAAATGACGATCATACACCTTAGCAGGATTGATGCTGCCAAATCTTCGATTTGGCAGCGCCCGAGCCGCCCCCACGGGGCGGGCGCGGTGGGATATTTTGATAGATTTACTGAGTGATTACGGTCCGTAAAAGAGTCAAAACCCCTTGCAAACTTAACAAAACGGGCCTATACGCCGCCCTGTCGAAGTGCCGAAAACAGGTGCGGGCGTGAGATTTGAGCGGGGTCGGTATTGAACCGGCCCTGTTGTTTTATGTTCGTGGACGTGCCCAGACCAACTGAAATTGAAAGACCGGCGGAGACAACCGCTCGGCCCGTATAAAAGACTAGATTAGGAAAAAGCTGCCACATGGCTAATACAATGGAAGAGTTTGAAGCACTCTTGAACGAAAGCTTCGAAATGGACACACCGGCTGAAGGCTCGGTTGTCAAAGGCAAGGTCATCGCGATTGAAGCGGGCCAAGCGATCATCGACGTCGGCTACAAGATGGAAGGCCGCATCGATCTTAAAGAATTTGCAAACCCAGGCGAAGATGCGGAAATCAACGTTGGCGACACTGTCGAAGTGTTCCTGCGTCAGGTTGAAAACGCCCGCGGCGAAGCTGTCATTTCGCGTGAAATGGCCCGTCGTGAAGAAGCTTGGGATCGCCTTGAAAAGGCATATGCTGACGAAATCCGCGTTGACGGTGCCATTTTCGGCCGCGTCAAAGGTGGTTTCACAGTGGACCTTGGCGGCGCTGTTGCGTTCCTGCCCGGTTCTCAGGTTGATGTCCGCCCCGTGCGCGACGCTGGCCCGTTGATGAACCTCAAGCAGCCTTTCCAAATCCTGAAAATGGACCGTCGTCGGGGCAACATCGTTGTGTCGCGTCGTGCGATCCTTGAAGAATCCCGTGCAGAGCAGCGTGCCGAAGTCATCGGCGGTCTGGTCGAAGGTCAAGAAGTTGACGGCGTGGTCAAGAACATCACTGAATACGGTGCGTTTGTGGACCTTGGCGGCGTTGACGGCCTGCTGCACGTGACTGACATGGCATGGCGCCGGGTCAACCACCCATCCGAGATCCTCACAATTGGTGAGACGATCAAGGTACAGGTCATCAAGATCAACAAAGAAACCCACCGCATCAGCCTTGGCATGAAGCAGCTGCAGACAGATCCATGGGATGAAGTCGAAGCGAAATTCAGCCTTGGTTCGGTTCATCAGGGCCGCGTAACCAACATCACCGATTACGGCGCATTTGTTGAGCTGGAAGCTGGCGTTGAAGGTCTGGTTCACGTTTCTGAAATGTCTTGGACAAAGAAAAACGTACACCCCGGCAAGATCGTGTCTACTTCGCAAGAAGTGGAAGTCATGGTTCTGGAAATCGATTCTGCAAAGCGTCGCGTTTCCCTTGGCCTGAAGCAAACACAGCGCAACCCATGGGAAGTCTTTGCTGAGACCCACCCAGAGGGCACCGAAGTTGAAGGCGAAGTCAAAAACATCACCGAATTCGGTCTGTTTGTTGGCCTGCCAGGCGACATCGACGGCATGGTTCACCTGTCTGACCTGACATGGGAAGGCCGTGGCGAAGACGTCATCGGTGATTTCCGCAAGGGCGACATCGTGAAAGCTAAGGTTGCTGAAGTCGACGTAGAGAAAGAGCGTATTTCGCTTTCGATCAAAGCGTTGGACGGCGATCCGTTCGCTGAAACCATTGGCGGTACAAAGCGCGGTGCGATCATCACTGTTGAAGTGACCAAGATCGAAGACGGCGGCATCGAAGTTGACTACGAAGGCATGAAATCCTTCATCCGTCGCTCTGATCTGTCACGTGACCGTGCCGAGCAGCGCCCAGAGCGTTTCGGCGTTGGCGACAAGGTTGACGTGCGCGTCACCAACATCGACGCAAAAACACGCAAGCTGGGTCTGTCGATCAAAGCCCGTGAAATCGCAGAAGAAAAAGAAGCTGTTGAGCAGTTCGGTTCGTCCGACTCTGGCGCATCTTTGGGCGATATCTTGGGTGCCGCACTGAAGCGCGACGAATAAGTCACCGCTGACCTCGTACGAAATTGACCCCGCCGCAGGACACTGCGGCGGGGTTTTTTGTGCATGACAATTCTGGAACGAAAACAGGTGGTGCATGCGAAGCGCACGCCGCATACACACCGTAACCAAAAATTGGTTCGCGAAGGCGCTGACAACGTGATGTGGCGGATGCCCCAGCAAATGCGCTGGCCCCTGTGACCAGATGCTGGACGGGTGTTCCGGCAAGAGAACATCAAACCAGCCTGTTTGGTCGGGGCGAAATCCATGGATCGGTCTTGATGTTTACCCAATTCGGATCAGGCGCGACGTTGTACGTATCACTTCGTGAGCAGAATCCGACATCGCATTACGAACATGCCACTAAACTGTGAGCCTTGCAGCGTAATAATGTTTTGCAGCCGCTGAATTTACGGTTAAACGGGAATACAATTTAGGATGAGGATGCTATATCTTGCCAATGCAAATCGATAAGGGCAGTGTTACCTGGCGTGTAACACCTGATCTTTTGGGCATTCTCGATTCAGCCGGTTTGTTTCGGCACACGAATCCGGCTTGGAAGGTCACGCTGGGATATATGCCCGAAGAAATCGAATCGCGGCCGTTTTTAGAGTTCCTGCATCCTGATGACGTGGAACGCACACAAGAAGCCTTCTTGAATATCCAAAGAGGCATTCCCGCACTAAAGTTCGAAAACAGATATCGCCATGTCGATGGGAGCTACCGTTGGCTGTCGTGGAACGCGATCCCAGACGGGATATTTTATTTTTGCAACGCGCGCGACGTCACCGTCGAAAAGCAAAACGAGGCGGCGTTAAAAACCCGTGAGGAAGAAGCGCGGTTTCGCGAACAGTTTATCGCCGTGCTGGGCCATGATTTGCGTAACCCTGTGGCAGCTGTGGGGTCGGCGTTGCGTTTGATTTCGCACGAGCCGCAATCCGAAAAGGCGCAAGAGTATATTGCAGCGTCCCAGCAGTCACTTGGTCGTATGGCGCATCTGATTTCTGATGTGATGGATTTCGCGCGTGCGCGTCTGGGTGGCGGTTTGGCGATGACGCTGGAAAACCAGCCGGACATGAAATCCGTTTTGGAACATACGGTCGAAGAAATCCGGATGGCGCATCGCGATGTGCAGATTGTTGAAGAATATGACTTTGCAGAAATGCTTCGGGTCGATCCTGATCGCATCGCGCAGTTGCTGTCGAACCTTTTGTCCAATGCAGTCACGCACGGTGCCGATGATCAGCCCATTCATGTGGCTGCGCGCGAAGTGGGCAACGATTTTGTTCTTTCTGTCAGCAATCGCGGTAACCCGATCCCGGCACAAGCGATGTCAATGCTGTTTGCCCCGTTCACGCGCGCAGACGCCCGCGAAGCACAACAGGGTCTGGGGTTGGGATTGTTTATCGCCCGCAAGATCGCGGCAGGTCATCATGGCACATTGAGCGTGACATCAGACGCAGAGAAAACGGTGTTCACCTTTACGATGCCCCTGGCGCAGTAGGTTGCCGTCACCAGTTTAAGACAAGGGCGGCGTGCCACCCTTGTCTTGTGCTGTCGTTATTTGGCGTCGATGCGCGTGATGAATTTGTCAGCCGCGCGGCGGACTTTGGCCAAGCCGTTCAGCCAATCACCTGACTCTGCGCGGTATCCCAAAGGCATGATCGCAACCGATTTCAGCCCGCGTGCGCCAAGATCAAGGATTTCGTCCACTTTTTCGGGCTCGAAGCCTTCCATCGGGGTGCTGTCCACCTCTTCAAAGGCGGCGGCAGTCAGCGCCATAGCAAGACCAATATACGCCTGACGCGCCGCATGTTCAAAATTCACATGTGGTTCGCGGGGAAGGTACATCGCCTTGAGGCGGTCGTAATAGGCGGTAAGGGTTTCGCTTGCGCCACCGCGTGCGGCCTCTGTATCGGCAACGACGCTATCAATGCGCGCTTCGGTGTAGTTGTCCCATGCGGCAAACACCAGAACATGGCTGGCATCGACCAACTGTTCCTGCCCAAACGCCGCATCTTTAAGCTGAGCGCGCACCGCGGGATCTGTTACGACGATCACCTCGAATGGCTGCAACCCGCTGGATGTCGGGGCAAGGCGGATCGCCTCAAGGATGGCGTCAACTTTGGCTGTGGGCACCGATTTGGAGGCGTCCATTTTTTTGGTGGCGTAACGCCAGTTTAAACGTTCGAGAAGCATAATCTGTATCCTGATGTACCGCTGCCGATCTGGCCCGGTGTGGGTGGTGACACGCTGTATTTAACCTCAATCGGGCAGCACATAAGTCGCAGTGGTGCACAGGCACTGTGAGGCTGCGCACAGCCCCGGCGCGTGACGCCTGCGATCCCCTTAAGAAATTGACCATTTGATCAATATGTTATGATTTTTTGCGTTTGCCCATCGCCGCCGACCGAATCGCCTTGCTGTGCTGTGTCGCAGCATTCGCGGCAAAGGTTCATATTCTGGATCGTGCAGGTGTAAATCTGGGAATTATTCACGTTTTGATAGCAATTTTGGGCGGATTCGCCGTGTCTGCGCTATTTCCCGAAGGCAGCAAACTGCCTATAGTCATTTGAAAAGCGGGGACAAACTCGTTGTATGTGTTAGACTGTTGTTAGGGAGGCCACTGTTATGATCCGCTCAGAATTGATCCAAAAAATTGCTGATGAGAACCCGCACTTGTATCAACGTGACGTTGAAAAAATCGTCAACACCATCTTCGAAGAGATCACGGACGCCATGTCGCGTGGTGACCGTGTCGAATTGCGTGGCTTTGGCGCGTTTTCGGTGAAAAAACGGGACCAGAGAATCGGCCGTAACCCACGCACTGGTGATGCGGTTGAGGTCGAAGAAAAACATGTTCCGTTCTTCAAGACCGGCAAACTATTGCGGGACCGGTTGAACGGCAGTTAAGAGGACGCCATGAAAACCATTCGTTACGCATTCTGGGCCGTTGTGGGCCTGTGTCTGATTTTGATCGGGCTTGCCAATCGTGGCGCGGTTACTGTGCGTGCGATGCCCGGACCCGTTGCTGATTTGCTGTCGATATCACCTGACGCACAGGTCCCGCTGTTCATCATCATCTTTGTGAGTGTGGGTGCAGGTCTTTTGATCGGGTTCGTCTGGGAATGGCTGCGTGAATACCGCCAGCGTGCCGAAGCCCGCGCCACGGCGCGTGAATTGGCGTCATTGCGCCGCGAGGTGCAGCAACTGCGCGGTGCGGCGGCCGGGGCCAAAGACAGCGATGACGTGCTTGCGCTGTTGGAAAACACCCACTGATGCAATCTGATATTCGGGTCAAGATTTGCGGGCTTCGGACCGCAAGCGATGTTACGGCTGCGGCAAAGGCTGGCGCGACCTACGTCGGCTTCAACTTTTTCCCCAAGTCACCGCGCTATGTCAGTTTTGAACAAGCGCGATCGCTGGCCGTTGATGTGCCGGTTGGTGTGGCGAAGGTCGGGTTGGTCGTGGATGCAGATGACGCGCTACTGGATGCGCTGACCGCCAGTGTACCGCTGGATATGTTGCAGCTTCATGGACACGAAACACCGGAACGTGTTACCGAAATTCGGGCGCGCTATGGTCTGCCCGTGATGAAGGTGCTGGGCGTTTCGGGGCCTGCGGACCTTGGGGCGATTGACAGCTACAGCGCGGTCGCGGACCAGTTGATGCTGGACGCAAAACCGCCAAAGAATGCCATTTTGCCCGGCGGCAACGGCGTCAGTTTTGATTGGTCGTTGTTGTCGGGGCGCAAGTACTGGACCAAGCCGTGGATGCTTGCTGGTGGATTGAATGCGGCCAACGTCGCAGATGCGATTGCGCAGACAGGCGCGTTGCAGGTTGACGTGGCATCGGGCGTCGAAACGGCGCCGGGGGTCAAAGACCCCGACCTGATGGCAGCATTCTGTCAGGCCGCGCGGCGCGTCTAAATCACGCGCTTTGCCACACTGCAAAGATAGCTTGCCTGCTTTACCATTCGTCCCAATGGCGCTAGTCCTGAAGAGCGCGACAAAATTAGGTGAGACATGCCCAACGATCTTTTCAACAGCTTCATGACTGGTCCCGACGAAAATGGGCGCTTTGGCGATTTCGGTGGGCGCTTTGTGTCCGAAACCCTGATGCCGCTGATCCTTGAGCTTGAGGCGCAGTACGAGTTCGCCAAAACGGACGACGCGTTCTGGGCCGAAATGCATGATCTGTGGACGCATTATGTGGGGCGCCCCAGCCCGCTGTATTACGCGGACCGTCTGACCCAGCATTTGGGTGGCGCAAAGGTTTACCTGAAGCGCGACGAGCTGAACCACACTGGCGCGCATAAGATCAACAACGTGCTTGGCCAGATCATTCTGGCCCGCCGCATGGGCAAAACCCGTATCATTGCCGAAACCGGTGCGGGCCAGCACGGGGTCGCGACGGCCACTGTTTGTGCCAAATTTGGCCTGAAGTGCGTCGTCTACATGGGCGCCCATGACGTTGAACGGCAAGCCCCCAACGTGTTCCGCATGCGCCTTTTGGGTGCAGAGGTCGTCCCTGTCACATCTGGCCGTGGCACCCTGAAAGACGCGATGAACGATGCGCTGCGCGATTGGGTCACCAACGTGCGCGATACGTTCTATTGCATCGGCACTGTCGCGGGTCCGCACCCGTACCCGGCGATGGTCCGCGATTTCCAAGCGATCATCGGGCAGGAAACCAAGGCCCAGATGCAAGAGGCCGAAGGACGTTTGCCCGATACGTTGATCGCTGCCATCGGTGGCGGGTCTAACGCGATGGGCCTGTTTTTTCCGTTCCTTGACGATAAATCCGTGAACATTATCGGCGTCGAGGCCGGCGGCAAAGGCGTGAACGACAAGATGGAACATTGTGCGTCGTTGACGGGCGGTCGCCCCGGCGTGCTGCACGGCAACCGGACATATCTGTTACAAGATGATGATGGTCAGATCCTTGAAGGCTTTAGCATTTCGGCAGGTCTGGATTACCCCGGTATTGGACCAGAGCATGCTTGGCTGCACGATATTGGCCGCGCGAAATATGTGTCGATCACCGATGTCGAGGCCCTAGAAGCGTTCCAACTGTGCTGCGCTCTCGAGGGAATTATCCCCGCGCTGGAGCCATCCCACGCCTTGGCCCATGTGATGAAGATTGCGCCGACGCTGCCCAAAGATCACCTGCTGGTGATGAATATGTGTGGCCGTGGCGACAAGGACATCTTTACCGTCGCCAAGCACCTTGGCTTCGACATGAAGATCTAGGATTACACCAAAGCGGCCTAAACTTTAGTTTAGGCCGCTTTGCATTTGGTTTACTTCCGTCATTTAAACCCTTGGCCGATAGGCGCGGCCGTGTGTTGGATGCAATTACATTGCCAGCGGCCTGTAAACGTCAGGTCGGTGTGATTGAAAAGGACGACACCATGAAGAAACTTTTACTCTCCACAGTCGCGGCAGTTGTATTCGGCACGGGCGCCGTTTTTGCGCAGTCGATTGCAGAACAGGTTGTGATGCAGTTGCAGGCCGAAGGCTATCAGCGGATTGAAGTCAAGAATGGCCCAACCCAAGTCAAAGTCGAAGCGATCCGCAACGGCATGAAGCTAGAGGTGACATATGATGCCGCCACTGGTGAGGTGCTGAAACAAGAGGTCCGCCCCGTCGAAGCAGGCGAAGATACGACACCATCAGTGCGTATTGAAGACGATAGCGACGATGACATGGACGATGATGATGATCGCGATGACGACGATCATGGCGACGACGACGATGATCATGAAGATGACGACGATCATGATGAGGATGATGACGATGATCATGATGACGATGATCGTGACGATGATCACGATAGCGGTGACGACGACTAAGCGACCGACGTGGTCCAAAGCGGTCATTATCGCGTAGTGGAGTAGGTATGTTTAAACGACTCGCCATATGTCTGGCCTTGACTGGGGCGCCCTTTGCAGTGGCGGCCCAGTCGGTTCAGGACCAGATTGTGACCCAGCTGGAACGGCAGGGGTTTGAAGGCATCGCTTTGAACCGCACATGGCTGGGCCGGGTGCGCGTTGTTGCGATGCGTGACGATTTGCGGCGTGAACTGGTTTTCAATCCACAAACGGGCGAAATTCTGCGCGATTATTGGTTCTCGGTGGATGATGATGTCACTGAACACCGTCCGCGGTTGGTGAATCCCGACAACGGAAACGCGGGATCTGGGAATACGCGTGTCGACGACGGCGAAGACGATGACGACGACCGCGACGAAGATGATGACCACGTTGATGACGACGACCACGATGAAGATGATGATGCGCGCGAGGACGATGATTAAGTGGCTTGCCTGACGCATAGGATCACCTGGTGAAGCGCCAGTGGTATGTTGCCGCCATTGTTGGCGTTCAGGTGCTTTGCGCCTTTTTCTTTCTGTGGCAGATTGTCGGGTCGATGTTGGGCGTTGCCCCGATTAGCTGGAATTTATACGAACTTATCGAACTGGGGGCCGCTTTAGGGCTGCTGTTGGGCACCGGCTTGGGTGTTCTATTGCTGCGCAAGACCATGACACGCAACCGCGCGGTCGAGGGCCAACTGCGCGTCGCCTCTGGCGCGTTTATGGAGGTGATCGAAGAGCGGTTCACCGATTGGGGTTTGACGCCTGCGGAACGCGATGTGGCGTTGTTCGCGATCAAGGGCATGTCGACCCAAGAAATCGCAGACCTGCGCGGCGTGAGTGAAGGCACCATCAAAGCCCAGACAAACGCGATTTACCGCAAGGCGGACGTGACGGGCCGCAACCAACTGTTAAGCATCTTTATCGAAGAATTACTGGCGGTCGAAGGCGTCTAAGCTTGGGCAATATGCGGCATCGGCTTTTGGGGTGCTCGCATGTTGCCCTGATCACCACTTACCATCATTGCGTCCACGAAAACCCCCATCAACTGCGCCCGGCTTGCAACACCTGCCTTGCGGAAGACAGCGTTGATTTGGGTTTTGATCGTGGCCTCGCTTTTGCCACGCAGCGTTGCGATTTCGGCATTTCCAAAACCGCGTAAGGCAAACATTGCGACATCGCGTTCAGACGGGGACAGGGCCCAGTCGTCAAAGAATTCATCCATCACCTCGTGAAAGGCACCCGATGCGGCGCGCACCTGGCGGTGCATCGCAACCATGCGCCGACGTGATTGCCGCAAGAGCAGCAAAGATGTCACCGACCCAATCGCCAAACCGAGGCTCGCGAGGATTTGAAGGATTTCGCGCCACGCAAAAGGCAAGGCCCAGTGACGCAGATGAAGGACTTCGGTCAGGAATTCGCTGATAAAGAATGCGGCGCAAAGCAGTTGGAACAGGGTCAGCCCCGCCAGAAGACCAAGCGACCAGCGGCGCGGGATTTTGGGTCTGGGCATCTGCGCTGCGATCAGAAGTTGTCGTAGACGCTGACCCATGCGCTGACGCCTGAACCGTTGATATTCTCTTTGCCAACAGTGACGCCGGCACGCCCGAAGCCGCCTGTGTTGCTGTTCACGCCAAGTGTGATTGAGCCGCTGATATCAAGCTGCGGGACAGCGCCTTCGTCGGGCTTTGGGTCGCTGCCTGCGGCCATTGCCGCACGCCTGGCGCGGGTGTCATCGTCAAGCGGCAATTCCAGCAGCAGGTCCGACAGGATTTCACCTGTTGCAGAGCTGACCACGACCTCGCGGCGGTAAAGGCCGTTGTTGGCCATGATCCGCGTGCGGCCCAGCAACGTGGTCGAGACATCTTCGATTTCGTAATCTGTCGCTTCAAGTCCCCGAATGACGTCGTTGTAATCACGGTTCTGCGCAACCTCATAGCTGCCCGCCAACCCGGTGTAATCCGCAGTTTGGGCCACCACAGCGGCAGGAGCGAACATGAGGATAAGCGGTAGAATGCGGATGGTGGTCATTGGTGATCTCCAGATGACAGTATCATTCAAGGTGTGGTTAACGGGTCTTCATCAGCGTGGCGATAGATCAGATGGGCCAAAACACAGTTTTCAACCCTCAGGATGACTGGTTGTCAGGGTGTTCGATATCGTAAATTCGCAGCACATCAATTGGCACGACCTCAAGCGCGCGGACGTGGGTCGCATGCAAGTTGACCTTGGGTGCGCATCCTTCGTCGTGGGCTTGCAGGAACCGGCTGGCGCATAGGCACCAGCTATCGCCCGCTTTGATCCCGGCAAATCCGTATTCGGGGCGCGGAGTGGACAGATCGTTACCGACGTATTTGGAAAAGGCGAGAAATTCGGCTGTCATCACGGCACAGACTGTATGGCTGCCTTGGTCTTCGGCACAGGTGTCGCAGGCACCGTTGCGAAAATATCCGGTCAGCGGATCACGAGAGCAGGGCGCAAGACTGCTGCCAAGCACGTTGAATGAGGGGTCTTTTTCCATGTTAGCTCAGGCTTTCTGCAATCTGTTGAAAGATCACTTCGTTTTGGCGGTTCACGCCGTCTTCGCGGAAGGTCCGGTCGGCGCTATGGGCCGCAATGACGACGTTGTTGATACGGTCAATGTAGATGTATTGGCCGTAAATGCCACGCGCCAAAAACTGGCCGTTCTGATACCCCAGTGGAATCCACCACTGATACCCATAACCGATTTCGCCGGGGGCGGTTTTTGCAGTGGCGATGGTTGATGCGGCGACCCAATCGGCGGGCACGATTTGGCGGCCTTGCCACTGGCCGCCGTCGCACATCATCTGCCCGAACCGCGCATTGTCACGCGTGGTGCAAGCGAGCCCGCCCAAGACAAAGGCCACCCCGTAACCGTCAGTTAAATAGTAGGGTGCCTGTTCCATTCCCAACGGGGCGATGATTTTCTCGTGGAGAAGGTCGGCGATACCGCGTCCGGTCGCGCCCCGGATCACCATGCCGATCACATGTGTATCGATCGATACATATTCCATCCGCGTGCCCGGTGCCGCCGCGCTGCGCGTCTGCCGTTTGGCAAACCCGTCCATCGACCCGCCTAGCCCCAGCACCCGCCCCATCCGGTTGATGTCGGAAAAGAAGGCAAGGTAATCCTCGTTGAATTGCAGGCCGGACGACATTTGCAGCACGTTCTTGATGGTGGCGTCTTTGTAGGCGGTGCCGGACAGTTCGGGCGCGTATTTGGTCACCGGATCGTCGATGCTGTCGATGGCCCCTTCGGCCAAGACAATGCCAAAGAGCGCGGAAAGATAACTTTTTGAAACTGACCAGTTGATCCGCAGGTCGTCTGCTTTGGTGCCGTGAAAATAGTCCTCATAGACCACCATTCCGTCCTTGAGAATGACCAGCGCCGTCAGGGTGCGGTCCACGATCCAGGCTTGGGCGTCTTGCTGCAGCGTGATCTGCGGGCCTTTGGGAAGCGGGCTGACGGTATGCGCGGCGGGCATCCGGTCGTGCAGAAATATCCGATCCATATGGCCGAAGTTATGGATGATTTTATCGGGCGCAAACAGGGACAGTACGTGGCGCAGCCGCGCGATTTCACGCCGTTTCCACAGGGCAATGCCCGCGGCGATAGCGGCGGCAAGAAAAAGTGCGTTTGTCATTGTTGCTCCGTATTTTGCGGCAGCACGCCGGTTGTCATGCGCGTCTGTCGAAACGATGCATGAAAATTACCGCTTTAAGGGCGGGGCAAACGACCAGCAGGCTTGGCATTGGGTAGCAACGGCCGCAGCGATCACCGGAAACGATCCACCAGTTTTTGCATCGGCGATCGGGCGTCTGCCACAGGTTCGGGCAGGGTCACGATATCGGGCTTGGGTTTGGCGGCGCCTGTCGATGACCGGGCCGGGGCGACGCGCAGCGCGATCACATTCAGAAATTTGGGGCCGTCACCTGCAACAAGATGCGGGATACCTTCCCCGATGCCGCGCAGCACATCGTCGAGCCAGCCTGCTTCGGATTTCGCAAAATCACGCAGCACATACCCTGCGACGGCATCCTTGTGACCGGGATGCCCGATGCCAAGCCGGACACGGTCGTAGTCAGGGCCGATGTGGCCGTGGATTGACCGCAATCCGTTGTGACCTGCATGACCGCCGCCGGTTTTTAACCGGACCTTTCCCGGTGCCAAATCCAGTTCATCGTGAAAGACGATAATGTCTTGATGCGCGAGTTTGAGATAGCGCATTGCCTCGCCGACGGATTGCCCGGACAGGTTCATAAAGGTGTCGGGTTTCAACAAAGTGACTTTTTCTGACCCGATCCGCCCCTCGGCGATCTGGCCTTGAAATTTGTTCCGCCACGGGGTGAATCCATGATCGGATGCGATCTGGTCCACGGCCATAAAGCCAATGTTGTGACGGTTTTGCGCGTATTTCGCGCCCGGATTACCTAGGCCAACAATAAGTTTCATACAGATATGTTAACCTATGCCGCAGTGCAGCGCTAGTGGGCGGTTTCGCAAAGATTGTGGTCGGACAACGCCGTTAAAACATAGCAGTTTTCAATCTTGCCGTTGCCGGTACACTGGGTCGCGATCCGCGATAGTTCGTGTTCAAGCCGTTGTAATCGCGCGATCTTGGCGCGTACGTCGTCCAACTGTGCGCTGGCGATGGCATTGGCGGCCTGGCAGGAATGGTCGGGGTGGTTGTGCAGGGCGATCAGGTCTTTAATGGCTTCGATGCGGAACCCCAGATCACGTGCGTGTTTGATAAACCCCAGCCGGTCCAGCCCCGCGTGCGTATACCGCCGCTGGTTCCCTGCCGTGCGCTCCGCCGCGGGCATCAGCCCCATGTCTTCGTAGTAGCGGATCGTCGGAACCTTGACCCCTGTGCGTTTGGAAAGTGCGCCGATGGAAAACATTTCAAAAAACCCCTTGAACCTCTAGTTGCTAGAGATGTTACATCATCATCAGCAAAGATAAAAGGAATGCATAAATGTCGGGATCGTGTGTTCACAACGCCCAGTTTGATGGGGTATCGGCGGATTATAAACGGCGACTTTGGGCAGTGATTGCGATTAACGCCGGGATGTTTGCGGTGGAAATGACCGCCGGGCAACTGGCGCAAAGCCAAGCCCTACAGGCCGACGCATTGGATTTCTTTGGTGATGCGCTGACCTATGGTATCTCGTTGGCGGTGATTGGCGCGTCGCTGCGGGTGCGCAGCATGGCCGCCTTGGCCAAAGGGATCAGCCTTTTGCTGATGGGGCTTTGGGTGTTTGGGTCGACTGCTTACCGGGTGTTTTCGGTGGGTGTTCCGACCGCCGAAGTGATGGGGCTGGTGGGGTTTCTGGCGTTGATTGCAAATCTTGCCAGCGTGGCCCTGTTGATGCGTTACAAAGACGGCGACGCAAATGTGCGGTCGGTGTGGCTGTGTTCACGCAATGACGCGATTGGCAATGTGGCGGTGATGGTGGCCGCGCTAGGCGTGTGGGGGACGGCGACCGGTTGGCCCGACCTGATCGTTGCGGGGATCATGGCCGGGTTGTTCCTGTCATCCGCTATTCAGATCATCCGGCGAGCGATGACCGAGCGGGCAGGCGGTCCGGTGCATCACCATCACCATTGATCTTACGCTGCTGACAGGGTTTCTAGGTCAGCAGCGTGATGCCCACCATGGTGACCAAAACAACGGGCCAGAACGCTGCCTTTGGGATCAGGTTGTCCTTGTAGTGGATGATCCGCAAAAACCGCGTCGGTTCCAGCGCAAAAAGGTAGGTGTTCACCGACACCCCAAGGAATAAAAAATACATCATAAAGTAAAAGTATTCGAGGTAGACAATGTGCGACCCTGCAAAGCCGTCACGCAGTTGCACATGGGCCAACAAAACGACAAAGAACAACACCGAACAGGTTCCAATGACGTTGGACGTATTGGCGCCGTGGCGGGCCATTAGACCGTCTTGGCGGGTGATGGTCATGAGCGCGCCAAACAGCAGTGTTGTCACCACGAACAAAGGGATCATATAGACGATAAAAGCGTTCTCGAATTTCCGTTTGACGACAACGTTGTAATAAAGTTCGGGAAAGTTCTGTTGCCCGGCATAATCCGAAATACCAAAGTTGGTGTCGTAATCGGCCGGTTTATAGTCAAAATACGTGTTCTTGCGGTCCCACGTCCCCAAGACGATGGTTTCTTCGATCCCGAAGACATCGGCGGGACCAGTGGCCGCATAGGCGTCCAAATCAGGCACCAGCGCAATGTTGTCGCTGAAATTTTTGGGCCAAAACCGGACCCAGACGGTTTTGTGATCAAACGGATATTCCGCGTAATCAAAGGTTTGGCGCAATGTTTGTTCGAAATACCAACCGATGACTTCGCTGTCGCCCTGCCGTATCCGATAGGCCTCGCGTAGGGTGCCGCTGGCTTCGTCGACGCCTTCGGGCAGGATAAAGCCCACTTCGCCGGGGGCGGGTTTCACGGCGTCATGCACACCATCCGCATAGTGCTGCCAGATATAGCCCGTCAGGTGAACATCGCTGAACCCGACAAAACGCAACGACTGAATGAATATCCCCGTGGTGATCCGCAGCGGCGGGTCCGGCCAGTTGGTTTGCAAATAGGTTTCGACGGACTGTTGATCGGGCAGTTGCGTCGGGTCTTCGGTACGCTGGTTTTTATCGACCCACAGAAAGAAAAGCGCGACCGCTAAAACAAGCGAGACGATGCCAGAAATGCACCAGATCTTACGGTCGGTGAGTGTCATGATGGGGGTCCTGTCGCGCAATTATGCAATGATTTTGAAAAGTAATTTTAAAACCTTAACGCGATCAATGGTGCATAGCTACCCTGCAAAACGGCGCGTGTGGCGATACGGGTGTGTCAGTCGATACATGTGCGTTTCATTTATGCACGCATGGTTCAAATAAAAAAGGGCACCCAAAGGGGTGCCCTTGCCATCCTACGCTTGCGCGCTGGATTATTCTTCGGTTGCGACTGCGTCGTCTTCGGCGTCGTCTTCTGCAATCAGGCCACGTGGTGCGGCGATGTTTGCGATGACAAAGTCACGATCGATGACTGCTGTTGCGCCTTCCGGCATTGCGACTTCGCTGATGTGGATCACGTCGCCCATCTGGTGGTTCGCCAGATCAACAGTGAGGTGATCAGGAATGTCACCGGCCAGAACGTCCAGTTCGACTTCGTTACGCACGACGGTCAATGTGCCACCTTTTTTGATGCCGGGGCATGTATCAGCGTTCAGGAATTCGACAGGAATGAACAGTTTCACGCGGCTTGTGCGCTTGAGGCGCATCAGGTCGATGTGAAGCGGCAGGTCTTTGACCACGTCGCGCTGTACACCACGGCAAACAACGCGCACGTCCTCTTGACCTTCAACCTTGAGGTTGAAGAGCGTGGACATAAAGCGGCCTTTGCGCAGTGTTGTCAGCAGGTAGTTGAATGGGATGCTGATGGATTGGGGCTCTGCGCCACCACCATAAACAATGCCAGGTACGTCGCCATCACGGCGAGCTTGGCGGGCGGCCCCCTTGCCTGTCCCCGCGCGTACCTTGGCGTTCAGATCAGGAATCTGTCCAGCCATAGTATTTCTCCAGTATGTTATGGACCGCCCTCCAAGGGTGTGCGGTCCGGTAAGAATTGTGCCTATAGGCGGGATTCGGGTTTTTGGAAAGGGGTTTGTCTGCGCGCAGGCAATCTGCCTTGGCTTTTAGCCCCAGTTCCCTTCGAAATCTTTCGGCACCAACAGCACGTCGCGGTCCAACGTCTTGACGTCCCGCCGCCCACATAGCGCCATGGTCATGTCCAGTTCTTTGTGGATCACCTCAAGCGCCTTTGTCACACCAGCCTCGCCCATCGCGCCAAGCCCGTAGATATAGGCGCGTCCGATCAAGACACCCGTGGCCCCAAGCGCGAGCGCCTTCAGCACGTCTTGTCCAGACCGGATGCCGCTGTCCATGTGAATTTCGATCTGGTCGCCAACAGCGGCCACGATCGATGGCAACATGCGGATCGCAGACAGCGCCCCATCCAATTGCCGCCCGCCGTGGTTGGACACCACGATGGCATCAGCGCCGACAGCGACCGCCTTTTGGGCGTCCTCTACATCCAGAATCCCCTTGAGGATCAGTTTACCGCCCCATTTTTCCTTCAGCTTGGCAACCATGTCCCAATCCAGTTTGGGTTCGAACTGTTCCGCCGTCCACGACGACAGGCTGCTGGTATCACCGACGTTTTTCGCGTGGCCGACAATATTGCCAAAGGTGCGGCGTTTGGTTTGCAGCATTTCAATGCCCCATCGCCATTTGGTTGACAGGTTGATCATTGTCGGGATCGTCATTTTCGGCGGCGCGGTCAGTCCGTTTTTCAGGTCTTTGTGCCGCTGGCCCAAAAGCTGCAAATCAAGGGTCAGCACCAGCGCTGAACAGCCTGCATTTTTGGCGCGGGCGATAATGTTATCGACGAATTCTTCGTCTTTCATCACGTAAAGCTGGAACCAGAACGGCGCCTTGGTATGGGCGGCGACGTCCTCGATGGAACAGATTGACATGGTGGAAAGCGTATAAGGCACGCCAAATTTTTCGGCAGCTTTCGCGGCTTTGATCTCGCCGTCGGCGCATTGCATCCCCGTCAACCCGACCGGGGCAAGCGCGACCGGCATTGCGACGTCCTGGCCGATCATCTGTGATTTAGTCGTCCGGTTCGACATATCGACAGCCACACGCTGGCGCAGACGGATCTGGTCAAAGTCGGTGGTGTTTTCGCGAAACGTCTGTTCAGTCCAACTGCCACTTTCAGCGTAATCATAGAACATCTTTGGCGCACGGCGTTTATGCAGACGTTTGAGATCGGAGATGGTGGTGATAACGGGCATGGCTGAATTCCTGGAATTGGTTAGTTCTTGTTACCAATTGATGCGGTCACGTTCAACTGCCTTTCATCGATGTTTGTTTATAGCGACGTTGTCGAAAAGCTGAATAACCGCAGTACCGTCATAGATTTGCCTAAGATCTAGCTCAGCTTAACCTACGTTAGATAATTTTGTGTTATTTTGTGCTTACGAGTAAAGAAGGGTGGTGAGACGTGGCCGATTATACGTTTAATATATATCTATGGTCTCCGTACACGGAATTTCCTTCAACCTTGGGGTCGTTCACGTTCACGGGTGATACGACGGCGACCGGGACTGCCGTAATTGCCGATAACGAAACTGGTGTTAACGGCCAGACGTTGGACGATAACGTTAAGACCAGTCAGGAAACTGCGACCGCAACGGTTACAACGCCGACAACCACATTTACGGATATCCCGATCAACGCAGATGCAGGTTGGACATTCTATGATCCGATCGATGATGTCACGTTCGAAGTTGTACTTTTGAACGGAAAAGACGGTTCGACTAGCTTTAGCTATACCTTGTCCGAGTACCCGTTGGTGGAGGGTCGCACCTACGAAATTGTCGCCTTTGATAATCAGCCGAATGCGGAGGTTTTAGGTGACCCCTATTTCACCTATGCTGATTATGTTTGCTTTGCGGCGAAAACGCCTATCGCTACGTCCTCTGGATTTGTTGATGCAGGTGATCTGCGCGAAGGTGATATTGTCATCACGCGCGAAGCCGGGCCAAAGCCTATTTTGTGGGTCGGCAAGCAAAATGTGCTTGGCTTCGGCAAGTTGGCACCAATCCGTTTTGATGCGGGCGTGCTGGGAAACAGGGGTCCTATCCATGTCTCACCGTGGCACCGGATGCTCGTCGCTGGATCGCAGTCGCAGTTGTTATTCGAAACCCACGAAGTGTTCGTCCACGCGAAACATCTGACCCACATCGCCGGCGTCACACGCGAAGGATGTCTGTCCGTAACATACGTGCATCTTTTACTAGACGAACATCACGCGTTGAATGCCGATGGTGCCTATGCCGAAAGCCTGCATCCAGCCAAACAGGTTGATGTCATCCTGAGTGACGCAGATCAGCAAGAAATTCAACAAAAGCTGAATGCGGTTGGCCGTAGTGTCGCAACCTACGGTCCGACGGCCTATCGCACGTTACGCCGTTTCGAGGCGGGTTTGCTGACTGAAATTTATCCGGCAAAGCAGCATCATTCGGTCATGGGGGCGTAAGCGCGTTACCCTCTGTGCGTCCCATCCGCCAACGACTTCACGAACGCCAGTACGTCCCCGACGCTTTCGCCTTTGCCGATTTTCTCGACGATGGCTGATCCGACGACGGCGCCGTCGGCAATCCGGGCGATGTTTTCGGCGGCTTGGGGTGTTTTGATCCCGAAACCCACGATGACGGGCAGGTCGGTGTGGGATTTGATCCGCGCCACTTCGGGGCCAACATCGCCGGCTTGGGCTTCGGCGGTGCCGGTGATCCCTGTGACAGACACATAATAGACAAATCCAGAGGTGTTGGTCAGTACTTTGGGCAGGCGTTTGTCGTCGGTGGTGGGGGTTGCCAGACGGATAAAATTGATACCAGCAGCCTGTGCCGGGATGCACAGTTCGTCGTCTTCTTCGGGGGGCAGATCGACGATAATCAGCCCGTCGATGCCTGCCGCGACAGCATCCACCAGAAATTTATCGACGCCGCGCGAATAGATCGGGTTGTAGTAGCCCATCATCACAATTGGCGTGGTGTCGTCGGTTTTGCGCAGCTCGCGGGCGTATTGCAGGGTTTTTTCCAGCGTTTGCCCCCCGTCCAGCGCGCGTTGTCCGGCCAATTGAATGGTTGCACCATCGGCCATCGGGTCGGTGAATGGCACCCCCAATTCGATGATGTCGACGCCCGCGCCGGGCAGACCTTTGACGATCTCGAGCCCGGTGTCATAGTCGGGGTCACCCGCCATCACATAGGCCACAAAGGCTTTTTTCCCTTCGGCCCGCAGTTGTGCGAATTTGGCGTCGATTCTGCTCATCTTAGTCCCCGGCTGTGTTGTTGGTTTCGGTGTGCGCGATGAAAGCCGGAAAATCAATGGGGTCGGGCGTATTCGGCCCCTGTTTATCTTGCACCAGCGGCGTTCCCCCCCTAGAAGCGCCCTAAGTTTCAAGGAGAGCTGCTATGGGTTTCAAGATGGGTATTGTGGGTTTGCCAAATGTGGGCAAATCGACCCTGTTCAACGCGCTGACAAAAACGGCTGCGGCACAAGCCGCGAACTTTCCGTTTTGCACGATTGAACCCAACGTGGGTGACGTGGCTGTGCCTGATGCACGCCTTGATAAATTGGCCGAGATCGCGGGATCAAAGCAGATCATCCCAACGCGCATGACCTTTGTGGACATCGCCGGCTTGGTCAAGGGCGCATCAAAAGGCGAAGGTCTGGGCAACCAGTTTTTGGCCAACATTCGTGAATGTGACGCCATTGCCCATGTGCTGCGCTGTTTTGAAGACGACGATATCACCCATGTTGAAGGCCGCGTCGACCCTGTCGAAGACGCCGATACCATTGAAACAGAATTGATGCTGTCGGATCTCGAAAGCATCGAAAAGCGCCTTCAGAACCTGAACCGCAAGGTCCGTGGTGGCGATAAAGATGCAGCGCAGCAGGTCCGTCTGCTAGAGGCCGCCCAGGCCGCCCTTGAAGCGGGTAAACCTGCCCGCACCGTTGATGTCGACCCCGAAGATGCAAAGCAGTGGCGCATGTTGCAACTGCTGACAACGAAGCCGGTGCTTTATGTTTGCAACGTCGAAGAGGAAAGCGCCGGAACTGGTAACAGCCAGTCGGCGCGGGTGTCTGAAATGGCGGCAGCGCAAGGCAATTCCGCCGTGGTGATTTCTGCGCGGATCGAAGAAGAAATCAGCCAGCTGGACGCCGAAGAGGCCGAGATGTTCTTGGGCGAAATGGGCCTTGAAGAAGCGGGTCTAGATCGGCTGATCCGCGCTGGCTACCAATTGCTGCACCTCCAGACGTATTTCACCGTGGGCCCAAAAGAGGCCCGCGCGTGGACGATCAAAGAAGGCACATCCGCCCCGCAGGCTGCCGGTGTTATTCACGGTGATTTTGAACGCGGTTTTATCCGTGCGGAAACCATCGGCTATGATGACTTTGTCGGTCTGGGCGGCGAACAGCCCGCCAAAGAGGCCGGCAAGATGAAAGCCGAAGGGAAAACCTATATCGTCAAAGATGGCGATGTGATGCATTTCTTGTTCAACACCTAATCCCCGTTCGGGTTAAACAGATCGCCCAATATTGCATCGGATCGCTGGCCCGCGCGGCGGGCGGGCGGTTTGGGTTGCCCCGGATGGAATGACAGGTTGCCGTCGATGAATTGCGCGGTCAGGTCCGGTGTTGCGATCATCCAATCGAGGTTGGGCAGCCGTTGTGCAAAATGCGGGGCGGTGGGTTCGACCACGTGATGCGCCGGCGCGTACCACGCAGCAAAGGCGTGCCGCGTGCCGCCCTGTCGCAAATCCTGAAATGACAGCCGTTTGCGCATCCTGGCCTGCGCGCGCAGCACGTCATCTTCGTAGGCGCGCAAGCTGTTCAGGTCTGCATCATGGGTGTCTTGCATCAACCCCGAACCCTGACGCAACCGCCAAAGCAGGGTGTAAAGCCTCGCGAACCTGTCTTCGGATCGGTGCCAGACCACGTTCTGCGCCAACGTCAGAAAACTGTGCGGCGCTTGTATCCGCCGTTTTGCCGCAGGCAGGCCACTACTGTCGAGCAGCGGCGTCAGTTGTCCGGCATAGTCCCACAAAATATCGGTCGGCGGCACGCCAGCCCCCATCAACCGCTTGGCGGCGTCACGCCATGCGATGTCGGTTCCGATTTGGGGCAAGGGAATGGTGAACATCAAAAGACTCAAGCGCTGGGGGTCGTTGTGTGTTCATGTTATGTTCTTGTTTGGCGCAGGGCAAGGCACCGCGCAAATTTTCCCGCAGGTCAGGCGGTTTGTACCTGTAATGCCTGCGCGGTTTTCCGGTGGCTCAGAAACATGATAGCGGGGTTTTCGATGCCGTGCGCGCGGATCGTATCCGTAAGGGCCGCCACATTGCAGTGGGCGATGATCTGGTCGGGCCGCTGCGCATTGGCGACAATATCCACGGTCACGATGTGCCCAAGACCTGCCGCACAAAGCACGCTTTCGATCCGGTCGGCGGTGCCCACGCCCATATAGACCGCGACCCGGCGCCCCTGCGCCAAAAGACCCGCCCAATCCGGGGTGTCATGTTCGTGCGCGCCGCGTCCGGTTGTTAACACAAGCGTATCACAGGCCCCACGTTCGGTCAGAAACCCGCCCATTGCAGCCGAGGCTGCACTTGCGGATGTCACGCCCGGTACAATTTCATAGGCGATGCCTGCGGCGGCCAGCGCCTCTGCCTCTTCGGCGCCCCGCGCAAAGATGCCCGGATCGCCGCATTTCAATCTTACCACGCGTTTACCTTGGCGCGCGGCGGACACGAGCAATCCGCAGATTTTATCTTGCGGCCAGCTGTGCGCGCCGGGGGCTTTGCCGACATAGACCCGTTCCGCATCGCGCCGCGCAAGGTCCAGAATTTCAGGGTCGATCAGACGGTCGTAAAAGATGATATCGGCCTCTTGCAGACGTTGGACGCCGCGCAGGGTGATCAGGTCTTTCGACCCCGGACCCGCCCCGACAAGCGCGACAGGCGATGGCCCAGCAAGCCCGAAATCCCCGGTCGCAATCGCGTCTTTGATCATTTGCGCCGCGTCACGTTCGCGCCCGCGTTTATGGGTGTCGCGCACAGGGCCGTCAAACACCCAGCGCCACAGATCGCGCCGTTTGCGTGGTTGCAACCGCATCGCAGCGCTTTCGCGCAGGCGCCCGACGACGGCGGCCAGATCCCCCAAGCGTGGTTCCAGCAATTCCTCCATGCGTGTTTTGATCTGGCGCGCGAGGACGGGCGCGGTCCCTTCGGTGCCGATGGCGACAACCACAGGGTCGCGGTCCACGATCGACGGGGTGATCGCATCACACAGGGCCGGTTGGTCAACCACGTTGACGGTGGCCCCTGCGACCTTGGCCAGCGCGTGCAGTGCCGCATCCATGCCGGGGCAGCCGGTCGCGATAAACACAAGCGCCGTGTCTGCGAAATGGGCCGGGGTGATCGGCGATGTATCCCACAGGATTTTGCCGTCGCGGTGCAAGTCGGACAATTCGGCGTCCAGCGCCGGGGCAAGCAGGGTGATCTGCGCCTCTGTCTTCAGGATCAGCCGACATTTCTGCGCAGCCTGTTCCCCGCCGCCCGCAATTACAACACGGCGACCCGCCATCGTCAGGAACATTGGAAAGGTTTTCATGCTGACATCCTTTGTTTGCGGTGACGTGCGAACCACAAGGTTGCGGCCATAGCGTCTGTGGCTGCGATGGTGGGCGCCGCGCCCAAGGTCCAAAGCGCGATACTGGCGGTGCCGATGACGGTCGCTGTTGCGAACGGGTCGGTCTGGGTTCCAGCCCAAAGCTGCAACACATCTACGTCAAAGTCGGGTTCATGCATGCGCCGTGTTTCGTCATGCAGGGCAGGGGCGTCTGTTTGGTGATGGTCCCCGCCGCGCAGCCCGAAAACCTGCACAGCTTTGGTCGGGTTGCGTTCAAATTCGCCACCGCCGCCTTTGATGACGGTCAGGTCCGATTGCCCCAGCAACGCCGCTGCCTGCGCCTGTAGCCCGCGGTATGACGGATGAAACACCCCCTGCACCGTGGCCCGCGCAGCCGTCGGGTTCCACATCCGCAAGACGGTGTTGATGCAGGACCGCAGCCCAAATGTGTCGCGCAGGCACAGCAGGTCAAAGGCTGCTGGCGCATAGGTTTCGACCGGCAAATATGTCAGCGGCGCATCGCTGGCGTTCAGGGGGATTTCAAGCGCGTCCAGCGCGTCGCGCACCGATGCACCCGTGCTTTGGTGGGAATTCCAACCGTGTAGTGCCACGCGGTAACCCGCGTGTGCCACCAGTTTGGCGGCCAGCAAGAATAACGGCGCCCCGCGCGTCCGTCCTGCGGCATAGGACGGCCAGTCAAGATCGGCGTTGATGGGTGTATGGTATGCGGCCCGCAGACCGGCGGTAAAACCCGCGATCTCGTCAGGGACTTCGCCGCGATAGCGCAGCAGCATCAACAGCGCGCCCAAGGCCTCTGGCTGGGCGTTGCCCGATAGCATGACCTGCATGGCATCGGTTGCCTCGGTCATCGTCAGGGGCCGGGCGCGTCCTTGGCCACGGGCCACAATCTGGACATAGGGGGTCAGGGTCATTCAGCGGCCACCGGAAGTTGGAACTGGGCGATCAGCGCCGCCAGCTCTGGTTTGCAAGATCCACAATTGGTGCCGGCGCAGGTTGCAGCCCCAAGTGCGGCAACGCTGTCGGCCCCTTGGGCGACCGCGTCACGCAATGTGTTTATCCCGACGTTGAAGCACGCGCAAACGGTCGCGCCTGGGTCCGGCATATCGGCGGCGACCCGGCCTGAAAGCGCATCCATGCTGCTTGCGTCGGATCCGATCAAGGTTGCGGCGTGTTGGCGCGCCACGACCACGGGCGTGCGACTGGCAAAGAACAGTCCTTTGATCTGGCCATCGTGCAGCAGCGCCACGCGGACATCGCCAGTGGTGGCATCCGTCACCATTGCGGCGCTGCCTTGGGCGATGCCGGTGATGGTGCGGGCTTCTGCCTCCCAATCTTGGGGGGCTTTCATACCAGCACATTCCGCCTGCCAGCCTGTGCGGGTGCGGGCGATGGCGTGATAGGGGCGGGTTGGGTGCATTTGTGCCGCGCTGACCGCAAATCCGTACCACGCGACGGGGGCGCGTGCCGCATCGACCTTTGCGCTTTTGGTGGCGGGTTGGCCAGAGATCGGGTCAACGCCAGTGTCGACCACGCTGTTTACGACACCCGCCGAGGTCAGTTGCCGCGTCCAGTGGAGCGGCGCAAACAGATCGCCGGCGCGGACTTTACTGCTAATCAAGGCGCGAAAGATGCCTTTGCCATTGGGGCCGGTCAGAGTGATCAGCTCTGCGGTATCGACCCCCAGCGCGGCGGCGTCATCGGGATGGATTTCAACATAAGGTTCGGCCAGATGTGCACCAAGCCGGGGCGATTTTCCGGTGCGCGACATGGTATGCCATTGATCGCGGTTGCGGCCTGTGTTCAGCCGGAATTGCCCGGATGCTACCGCAGGGGCCGTGACCGCGATCATGCGCGCCTTGCCATCGGGGTGATAAAAACCGCCATCGGCAAAGAACCGGTCTTGCTTGCCAACCGGCCACTGCACTGGTGCAAGGGTTGCGTAATCGACCCCGGTCAGCGCGGTAAGGTCCAGATCTTTTCCGAACGCTTGGGCCAGCGCGGTTGTCGCGACATATTCCGCAAAAACATCGTCAGGGCCGTCATAGTCAAAGCCTGTAAATCCCATACGCTGGGCGACTTGGGCGATAATTTTCCAGTCGGGGCGGGCTAGGCCGGGGACGGGAAGAAATGCGCGTTGGCGCGAAATACGGCGTTCAGAGTTGGTGACGGTGCCGTCTTTTTCGCCCCACCCTGTCGCGGGCAACAGGACATCGGCTAAATCGCCCGTGTCGGTGTGCGCCATGATGTCGGTCACGACCGTAAACGGCACATTGCGGATCGCAGCGGCGACTCCATCGGCGTCAGGCAGGCTGACGGCGGGGTTTGTGGACATGATCCACAGCGCCTTGATGCGGCCATCCGCGCAGGCTTTGAACAGATCCACGGCTTTGAGGCCCGGTTTGGTGGCCATCGTGGGGCTATCCCACATGATTTGCAGGGCGTCGCGGTGGGCGGGGTTTTCGATGTCGAGGTGATTGGCCAGCGTATTGGCAAGCCCGCCCACCTCGCGGCCGCCCATGGCGTTCGGTTGCCCTGTCACCGAAAAGGGGCCCATGCCGGGACGTCCGATGCGCCCGGTGGCAAGGTGACAATTGATGATAGCGTTGACTTTATCGGTGCCTGACGTGGATTGGTTCACGCCTTGCGAATAGATGGTGACTGTTTTTTCATTACCCGCCCAAAGCGCGTAAAATGCGGCTATTTGCGCGGCGCTCAGGCCGCTGGCGCGCGGGTCATCAGCGCGCGCGCTGTGCAGCGCCTGATCAAACCCGTTCACATTGGCATTAAGATAAGCGTCGTCCAAATGACCGCTGTCGGCCAGATGTGCCAGCAACCCGTTGAATAACGCAACATCGCCATCGCCCCGGATTTGTAAATGCAGGTCCGCCAGATCGCTGGTGGCGGTGATACGGGGGTCGATGTTAACGATCCGCATGGTGGGGCGCGCGGCCTTTGCTGCGACAATGCGCTGGAACAGCACAGGGTGGCACCACGCAAGGTTCGATCCGACCAGCACGATCAGATCGGCCTGTTCAAGGTCTTCATAGGTGCCGGGGACGGTATCTGTGCCAAAGGCGCGTTTGTGCCCTGCCACCGACGAGGCCATGCACAGACGGGAATTGGTGTCGATATTGGCCGACCCGATGAAACCCTTCATCAGCTTGTTGGCGACGTAATAATCCTCGGTCAGCAGTTGACCCGAGACATAAAATGCCACGCTGTCGGGGCCATGATCACGGATGGCCGCCTGAAATTTATGTGCGACCAGATCAAGTGCGTCGTTCCAGCCCGCGTCACGCCCGAAGATCTGCGGTGCGAGAAGACGACCATCGAGATCGATGGTCTCGCCGAGCGCCGATCCTTTGGAACACAGTCGCCCAAAGTTGGCCGGGTGGTCGGGGTCGCCTTTGATCGTGCCATCAGAGGATGCGATCACACCGCAACCGACGCCGCAATAAGGACACGTGGTGCAGACCGTTTTCATGCCGCAACCTTTGTGAATGTGTTTGGGGAAATGCCGTTGCTGCCTGCTGTGTCCGCGTCACGCGGTAAGGCTGCAACGGCTGCTGACGGGTCCATGGGGGCACCCCCGTGATATGCTGGACCGAAAATCAGCGTGTCGCGCATGTCGGACACGTCAGATTTATCTTTGATCAATCCAAAGAACCAGTTGCTGTCGCGGGTATCGCCATACATCACCGCGCCCACGATCCGGTTGCCTTGCAACACCAGCCGGCGATAAATGCCGCCCGCTGGATCGCGCAACACGATGTCCTCGCGGCCCTCACCTGCCGCAAAATCACCGGCGCTGAACACATCACAGCCTGTCACCTTCAGCTTTGTCGACAGATCTTGCGGGACAAACTGTGCGTCTTGCCCCAACAGCGTTGCCGCGGCGACCTTTGCCTGATCATAAAGCGGGGCCACCAGCCCGAACAGCGCGCCGTTATGCTCGACGCATTCGCCGATGGCAAGGATGTCGGGATCGGATGTTTGCATCTGGTCGTTCACGGTAATGCCGCGCGCCACCGCCACGCCCGCCGCTTGCGCAAGCCGGGTGTTGGGGCGAATGCCCACCGCCATCACCAGCAGATCACAGGGCAGTTCGGTGCCATCATCCAGCAGCAGGGCGCGTACATGTCCATCTTTGCCCAAGATTTCCGCTGAATTGGCCTGACAGCGGACCGTGATCCCCTTGTCCAGCAGCGCCTTGCGCAGCAGATATCCGGCTGCTGCGTCCAACTGACGATCCATCAGGTGGCCTTGGTTGTGAATGACGGTGACCTTTGCGCCACGTGTCGCCATGCCCGCCGCCGCTTCGAGACCCAGAACACCGCCGCCGATAACAACGACCCTGTTGTCCGGGCCCATTGCCATCATCCGGCTGGTGTCTTCCAAGTCGCGGTATGCAATCACGCCGTCCAGATCATGACCGGGCAGGGGGACGATAAACGGGTTTGATCCTGTGCCAAAGACCAGTTTGTCATAGGGCAGAGTATCGCCGTTTTCGGCGGTCACCTGTTTGCGCAGGGTATCCACTTGTGTCACTTTTTCACCAAAGCGGCAGGTGACGCCGTGGGCCGCATACCAATCCGCATCATGGGTGACGATATCGGCATATGTCTTTTCTCCAGCCAGAACAGGCGACAGCATGATCCGGTTGTAGGCGCCGCGCGGTTCGGCGTTGAACAGGGTCACAGCGATATCGGCGTTTGCGTCGAACAGATGTTCAAGCAGCCGCCCCGTTGCCATGCCTGCCCCGATGACGATGATTTTCTGTGTCATGGGTTACTCCGCTGCGATGGGCGCTGATTTCGGCTTTGGCCGAGCGCCGTGTTCGTATTCTTCAAGAAAATCCAAGACTTCTTGGCGGTAGGCGTAATAGTCGGGGTGCGCGAGAAGCGCTTTGCGGGTGCGCGGGCGCGGCAGGTTCACCTCGGTGATTTTCCCGATGGTCGCTTGTGGCCCGTTTGTCATCATGACCACACGGTCTGCCAGCAAAATTGCCTCGTCGACATCGTGGGTGACGCAAATCGCGGTTACTTTGGTGCGCGACCAGACTTCCATCAGCACCTCTTGCAGCTCCCAGCGCGTCAGGCTGTCAAGCATCCCGAACGGTTCATCCAGCAGCAGCAGCTTTGGCGACAGTGCAAAGGCGCGTGCGATGCCAACCCGCTGTTTCATGCCATTGGACATGCTGACCGCAGATTTGTTCATGCTGTCGGCAAGCCCCACGCGTTCAAGGTAATATTCCACCACATCCTGGCGTTCCGCCTGCGAGGCGCGCGGATAGACCTTATCGACGCCGATCGCCACGTTTTCGCGCGCGGTCAGCCAAGGAAACAGATTGGGCGACTGAAACACCACGGCGCGTTCCGGGTCGGCACCGTTCACGTCCCACCCGTCAAGGCGGATTTGCCCCTGCGAAATCGGGTTCAGTCCGGCGGCCATCGTCAGCACAGTGGATTTCCCACAGCCAGAGTGACCGATCAGGCTGATAAATTCGCCTTTGTTGACCTTGAGGTCAAAGTTTTCCACCACGGTCAACGGACCTTTTGGTGTCGGATAGACTTTGTGCAGGCCGGAAAACGTCAGGTAGCGTTCGTCCAGCGTGCCTTCTTGGGCCTGCGCGACGGCAGCGGGGACGCTGTGGATTGGGGTGACGTTGGGCAGGTGACGGGTTTCCGCAACCTTGGCCGCGATCCCTTTGTCCATCAGGTATTGTGTCACCTCGCCGCGTAGTTTTTTGAAACCGTCGTGGTTGTTCATCTCGGTGCGGTCGCGGGGGCGGGGGATGTCGACGCGGAATTCATCGCCCAGCGTTCCATCGGGGTTCAGCGCGATGATCCGGTCTGCCAGTACAATCGCCTCGTCCACGTCATTGGTGATCAGCACGCAAGTCTTTTTGTCAGCCTCCCAGATGTGTTCGATTTCGTCAGCGAGGTTGGCGCGGGTCAACGCATCCAACGCCGACAGCGGTTCATCCAGCAACAAGACCTCTGGGCGCATCGCCAGCGCACGGGCCACGTTGACCCGTTGACGCATGCCGCCCGATAGTTCAGCGGGGCGGCGGTGGACCGCGTGGCTAAGGCCCACCATTTTGATGTAGTGGCTGACCATTGCCGCCTTTTCATCCTTGGGCATCTTCGGCGACACGCAATCAAGCGCAAGTTGCACGTTCCCGCCCACCGTCAGCCATGGCATCAGCGAATAGCTTTGGAAAATCACGCCGCGTTCCGGGCCCGGGCCCGTGATTTCGGCACCCTTAAAGGCCACGCGGCCTTCGGTGGGCTTTTCAAGGCCCGCCATCAGGTTGATCAGGGTGGTTTTTCCGGTGCCGGAAAACCCAAGCAGTACCAGAAATTCGCCCTCTTGCACTGCGAGGCTGATGTTTTTCAATACATCGGCTTTTTGCAAGCCTTCGCCGAAACTTTTTGAGACGTTTTCAAATGTGAGGATGCTCATGTGATCACCGCTGCTCTGTAAAGGTGAACATGGATTGCAGCGCGTACATGACACGATCCAGCATAAAGCCGATGATCCCGATGGTCAGCACTGCGACCATGATTTTGGCCAGCGATTGTGACGACCCGTTCTGGAATTCATCCCAGACGAATTTGCCCAGACCCGGGTTTTGCGCCAGCATTTCAGCAGCGATCAGCACCATCCAGCCCACACCCAGCGACAGGCGCAACCCGGTGAAAATCAACGGCAGTGCCGAGGGAAGCACCAGTTTGGTGATCTTGGTATAGGTGTTCATTTTCAGAACTTTGGACACGTTCACCAGATCCTTGTCGATGCTGGCGACCCCAAGGGCGGTGTTGATCAGTGTGGGCCAAAGCGAACACAGCGTCACCGTAATGGCCGAGACAAGGAAGGATTTCGAGAACATGCCGTCGTTGGTCGCATAAACGGCGGAAACAACCATGGTCACAATCGGCAACCACGCCAGCGGGGACACAGGTTTAAAAATCTGGATCAGGGGATTGATGGCAGCGTTGGCTGTCGGGCTAAGCCCGGCCATGATCCCAAGCGGGATCGCGATCAGGGATGCGACCAGAAAGCCGAAGAACACGGTTTTGATCGATGTCCAGATTTGATCATAATAGGTGGGTTTGCCGGTGTACACGCGGTCGCGCACCTTGTCGGTTTCACCGTTAGCGATGAATTCGGCGTTGCGCGTGTCTTGTCGCGTGTAGAAATCGGATTCTTTTTTGGTCTCGCGGACCGCATCGGCGTGCAGATTTCCGACCTGTTCCCAGACCGCAGCAGGGCCGGGGATCGCGCCCAGCGATGTTTGCACCTTAGGGGCCAACGTTCCCCAAGCGAGCAGAAACAAACCGATAGCCAGCAGCGGTACACCTAATAAACGCCAGATTTCGGATATCTGCGCGCGCGGATTATCCCCCGCTATGGCTTTCAAGATGGGGGTTACCCATGACAGGCCCAGAACCTGGAACCATGCGTCTGCCTTGTTGATCCTTGTGAAAAGCCGTGCGCGCCGGGCTTCGGTATTCAGGGTTGCTGGGTCGATTGCGGTCATAATGCTGTCCTGTCGTCAATGGGCCAAGGAATGGCCCCACCCAAGGTATGGGAAGGGCCAGAGCGCTTAGTCTTGGATCTGGTTGCCAACAACGGTCTGGTTGCCCTTGAGGCCAATTGGCAGGCTTTCCAGATACGCGTTTGGCGTGCGGCCATCATAAGGGATGCCGTCGATGATATCTTCGGCAGGGGTTGGCGCCTTAAAACCGTCGCTGTCCCAAGGGAAGTCCGCCTCGTTTGCCATGCCTTCTTCGACCAGCATACGTGCGGCTTCGATGTAGATATCAGGGCGGTAGACGCTTTTTGCTGTGTCAATGAACCATTCGTCTGTCTGTGGTTCGGCAATCTGACCCCAGCGGCGCATCTGGCTGAGGTACCAGATTGCGTCAGAATAGTAGGGGTAGGTTGCGTTGTAGCGGAAGAACACGTTGAAATCAGGGACTTCGCGGATGTCGCCTTTCTCGTATTCGAAGGTACCCGTCATCGAGTTGGCGATCACTTCGGCATCGGCGCCGACGTATTCAGAGCGCGCCAACATTTCCACAGCTTCTTCGCGGTTGGCGTTGTCGTTCTCGTCCAGCCACATTGCGGCGCGGATCAGTGCTTTGGTGATGGCGATGGTTGTGTTCGGGTTTTCTTCGGCGAATTCAGCCGAGATACCAAATACCTTTTCTGGGTTGTTCTTCCACAGTTCGTAATCGGTGATGACAGGCACGCCGATACCTTTGAATACCGCGGCTTGGTTCCATGGTTCGCCGACAGAATAGCCAAAAATTGTACCGGCTTCCAATGTCGCTGGCATTTGTGGCGGTGGTGTGACCGACAGCAAAACGTCGGCACCAATCTGGCCGCTCACGTCATCGGGGGAATAGTAACCGGGCACGAGGCCACCCGCGGCAAGCCAATAGCGCAGTTCATAATTGTGGGTCGATACAGGAAACACCATCCCCATGTTGAACGGGATGCCCTGATCCTTGTAGTCTTCAACGACCGGAGCCAAGGCGCCGGCGCTGATCGGGTGCTGTGGACGCCCATCGTCCATCAGTGGCAGGTTCGGTTTCATCTGGTCCCAGACTGCGTTGGACACGGTGATGCCGTTCCCGTTCAGATCCATCGAAAAGGGCGTGATAATATGGGCTTCGGTGCCGTAACCGATCGTCGCGGCCAGCGGTTGACCCGCCAACATATGCGCACCGTCCAATTGCCCGTCGATCACGCCGTCCAGCAGGACTTTCCAGTTTGCTTGGGCTTCGAGGGTGACATAAAGCCCTTCGTCCTCGAAGTAGCCGTTTTCATAGGCCACAGCGAGAGGGGCCATATCGGTCAGTTTAATAAACCCGAATGTCAGTTCGTCTTTTTCCAGCTCGAGCGTTTGGCCGATGGCGGTGGTGCCAAGCAAAACGCCAAGGGTAAGCGCAAGGGGGAGAGTGGGCTTCATTATCGCGGTCCTTTCCGAGTAACGCGGTAAAACAAAAAGCCGCCCGATAAACTCACGCAGGGAGGCTGCATGAAGCTATCGAGCGGCTTTGCTCTAATTCAGTGCCACCCATCAGTGGTGGCCCATGTAAGACGTCATTGTCTTTGTTAGGTTCATCATGCCCGTTCCAATTGGCGCTTCAAGTGGAGGAGAGTTGCCCGGTCGCGAAAGAATGCCGCAATGCAGCAACTGCCTGATTTTTGATCAGTCCCGCACGTCAAAGTCGAATATCGCGCCATCAAAGAATGCATCTGGACCCAGAATCATTTCCCCTTTGGATGAGGCAACAGCCGTGGGTACGCGCAATGCGCCTTCGACTTTGGCCGACGCACCCGGCATATCGACGCCAAATGGGCCAAGGTTCGCGCGGTACAAATCGGTGCGAAAACAGTCTTTGCCACGTGCGATTGCGGTGTCAGGGTCAAGGTTGAACCAGACCGCGATCCTTTCCGCGATCCAAGCGGCCTGACTGCGCCACGGAAAGTTGGCAGCGTTCTTATGAAAAAACAGCATATGCGGTGGTGCGGATGGCAAGGCGCCCTTGCGCGGCACGATTTGACCGGAAATCGCGGGGTCAATCGCGTCATGTGGCAGGTCGATATGCTGGCTGCGCGCCAAAATTTCGACAGCAAGCGGTTTATTCTGCGGCTGATCCAGCCACAGCGTTGCGCGGTAGATCGCCCGCATCAGCCCCCGGCAGGTATCCGGATTTTCCGCGATCCACGTTCGTTTGGCCCCAAGCACCTTTTCAGGCGCAAACTGCCAGATCGCCGCGCCGGGCAAGACCAGTTCGGCCACACCTTGCTGGACTGCGGCCGTGCCCCAGGGTTCCCCGACGCAAAACATATCAAGCGTGCCGTTTGCAACGGCCTCGGCCATGCGCGGCGGTGGGATAGTGATAATTTCAACCCGCTTGCTGCGAAAGGACGGATGTGCCGACAGCCAGTGTTCCAGCAACATGCGGTGCATCGAAAACGGAAAGGGGATACCGATCCGTATCGTCTTTTGCCCGGTGGCGAACAGGGCGGTGGCAGTGGCGGCGGGGCTTGCAAAATCATTGGCCCAGCCGGTTTTTTCCATCGCGCGGGCCAGCGTGTTTGAAACGCCGATCACCGTTCCGTTGACAGAAAGCACCATCAGCGCGTCCACATCGGTCGGCACGCCACTTTGGCCCAAGGTCATCGCGATGGGCATGGGCGACAGCATGTGGGCGACATCAAACTGCCCCAACGCCAGCAAATCGCGCAGGGCGGACCACGAAGGTTGCTTGACCAGTTGCAGGTCGACGCCTTCGTCCGCGGCAAAGCGCAGTTCATGGGCGATGATCAGCGGCGCTGCATCAATAAGGGGAAGGTATCCACATCTGATCGGCGCACGCGTCATCCGAGCAGGTCCGCCGCAGTCACCAGAGCTTGTGCCACATCGATAACCTTGCGGCCTTGGTCCATCGCGGTTTTGCGTAGCAGCGAATAAGCTTCGTCTTCGTTGATTTTGCGCGCGTTCATCAACAGGCCTTTGGCGCGGTCGATGGTTTTGCGGTCGGTCAGGGCCTGTTTTGCGGCGCTCAGTTCATGACGCATCCGTTCGATCATCCGAAACCGGGCAATCGCGGTTTCCATCACGGGGATAATGCGGTTTTTCTGGAGCCCGTCGACCACATAAGCGCTAAGGCCTGCGGTGATCGCGGCTTGGGTCAGGCCGGCATCAGAGCGGTCGACAAACATCGCAACCGGGCGCGACTGGGCGTGCGACACCTGGCCGATATGTTCAAGCGTATCCCGATCCGGATGCGCAATGTCGATCAGGACGATATCGGGGTCAATTTCTGTCAGCTTGCGCGCCAGCAGGGTGATGTCAGCCACCACAAAGATGTTGTCCCAACCGCCATCCTTTAACGCATCCGTAATATCGCGCGCACGGGCGGCGTCGGCTTCGACAACAAGAATTTTGAGGGCGGTGTCCATAGGTCTGGATTACCAGACTGGATCGCGACCAACAGCGACAAGACATATTATTGGGCGCATGCCGCTATTTCGATTACCTAATTGGCAGATACGAGGCGTTTCGCTTAAAAAACGGGCATTATATTTTGCGCGCGCGCATCTTCTCGATTTCAGCGTCGACCTTGACTTTGAACTCCAGCGTCGCGGCGCGCATCAGATCGCGCATTTCCGGATAGGCCTTGCCGTTGCCAATCTGGCTTTGCCAATTCGACGGGGTCGCCATGTGTGGCGGCAGACGGTAGCCTTTGAATTTGTTCGAAAACGGGATGCAAACCGTTTTGCGCCCCATGAGCAGCGCCCAATAGACACCATGATAAGAGTTCGAGATCACCGTTGCGCCGCTTGCGATAAAAGCGAGCGCCTCTTGAAGCGACGCACAGTTATTGGACAGATGCGGGATGCTGTCGGGAATGCTGATGTTCTGCTGCGCGGTCTTGCCGCCGTGATTATAAAATACAACGTCATGTGTGGGCGCAGGTGGTGCATCAAACCACGGGGACATACACGTCGGGCACGGCGCATAGTCATAACGCGTATCGCCCCAATCACGACTGCCGATCAACGTGCATAACTTTCGCGCGCGCGCGTATTTCAGCGACAGTGGAAACGTTTGACGTGTGCCGACACCCCAAGCGATATGGGTGATATCGGGGCCACGATTGATGCCTTTGGCTGCGGACAGGCTGCCAAATATCTTCCCGCCGCCATAAATGCCAACATCGTACGGAGCGCTTGGGGTACGCATGTCTTTGACCTGCGCGTCGCCCCAGTCAAAATAATCGAACGGGCTGCATACGGCGTCACCGATATTTTTCGTGTCACGAAGGTGCTGAAACAGGACGCGCATCGGCTATCTCTTGTTAAGGGATGAAAAAGCGTCGGGATCGGTCAGGCCATGACGCGCAAGGAAAACGGCGGCGGCGCTGTCATCGACACTATCACCTTCAATCAGCGCTGCTTTGCGCATGATAGCGATTTCTCTTTTCGCGCGTGACACGCCTGCGACGTCACTGTTTGATATTTTGGCTGCGGTTTCAGCCCGCGACATCAGGTAATAATGGTTCAGTTGCAGGCCTTGCGTTGTCACGAAATTGGCCTGATGCCGCTGCTTATTCGGACTGATCTGACCCAACGTGTTTGCGGATGCGTTGCCCATCTTGCGGGTTTCAAATTTGTGCGTGCTGACCTGGGTAACATCACACGGGTCCACAATACATTTAAAGTTGAGCAGATCACCGGTTGCGTGGCGCGCACGTCTGTTGAACGCATACGGGATCGGCAGCACAGGCGGTTCGTCGTGCCCCGCATGGCCAAACATCGTCCATGGCAGTGAAATGTTTGTGAAAGCGTTTAAGTCCGCAAGCACATCGTCGATGCGCATATCATCACGCGGCACGATGTATTCGTCCACATCAATCATCGCCATCCAGCGAAATCTTGACCCGAACGTTGATATCGCGTGGCAATATGCAAGGATCTGACGCGGTAAGATAAGCGCTGGCTTCACGGTTTGCGTGTGCAACTGCCACGGGACGACAGTGACAGCGATGCCTTTGAAGTTGCGCGCGACCGCTACGGTATCGTCTGTCGACATATTATCATATAACACAACATGGCTGACACCGGCGAGCGCATGAAAGGTCAGCCAATCATGCAACCGTTTCCCTTCGTTGCGTGCGATGACGACTAGGCAAATGCCGTGCCGGTCTGGTCCTGCTTGCGGAGGTTTGATCGCGATCTTAGAGGCGCGCCCGACTTTGTTCCTGTTAAAAGGCCATATCATGATGAAGCGTCCCAAAATCCAAAAGTATCTGTGCCCCCGAGGCGATCGGCGATAATCGCGAAGTCGACGTCGTCGCGGTCAGGGTAGTAGCACTGATCGAGAAAGCTAAGAAATGCATCGCGCGATTCAGTGTCGAAGGTCAACGTATTGGCGTTCTGGAACGCCTTTTTTAGCGACGCTAGATTGGCGGCTGTTTGCGCCACCCCGTCTATCGCCCAGAAACATTGCCCGCAAGCAATCACGGGCTTGTCGAAAAACATCGCCTCAAGCCCGACCGACGAATTCACTGTGACCACACCCCGCGATGCGGCGACCTGCGCAAAGGTGTCATTGCCGTTGTCCAGATAAATCCGATGTGGGGCTGCGGCGCGGATCATTGCAGCGAAAGATGTGGGGGCGGTTGGGTGTTCTTTGATCCGCAGATGCCACCCATCGGGAAGGTGTTTCGCCGCTTCCGATAGGGCGGCGATAAAGCGCTCTACGGTCTGGAATTCGCCACCGAACAGCCGCAGTTGGCTGTCGCCGGGCGTTTGCAGCGGGACAAACAAGAAAGGATCGGTAAGCGCCGGAAGCGCGGCATCGCTGTTCGTGGAGGTCAGGGCTGGCCTTTGTTGGATTTGCGACCGCATGCGACGCCAATCGACGTTTGGCGCGGTGGTTTTCCAGGCCAAGTAAGGCGCGATATCGCGCGGTAGGCTGTTGGCGAAATTCACACCTGACGGATCAACGGTGATGCGCCCCGGAAATGGGGCCAGTTCAAAAAACAACCGTCGCGCGCCCGCGTGCTTGGCGCCTTGCATAAACACGCGCCGGGTTCCGTTCAGGCCGTTCCAGCAGACGGCAACCGCACCACGGCGTTTTGCAAAATAGGCGCGCGCACCACTGTACTGAAGCTTCAGAACCTGCAGGTTGAGCCACCGTATCACCCACAGTCTGTCGCGATCTTTGGACATCTGTAGCGCAGTCAGCGCCTCTTGTCGTGTTTCTGGCCAGCGACGCAACGACATCGGTGCCAGCCTTCGCCAGTGGATCGTCCCACCGGACCGCAGGGTATCGGCGATTGCCTTGCGCTTGCGCTTGCGCGGGTCCAGACAGACAAAGTGTGTGTCCTTGGTCATCCTTAGCTTTCCAGGTCCGCCCACCTAAGCTGCGTGTTGCGCGTGACGGTCCGCGTCAGTGTTTTGCCGATCACCTTGTCGAAATCATAGCCTGCGATCTCGCCGGATCCGGGGCGGCGGGCCCAGATGTCTGCCTCGGTGATGATATGGCCGGCGGGCAGGTCTTTGTCGGCAACAACGGATGCGCGCGCAAAGCGGTAGACGTCTTCTTCGGCGGTGGTGCGTTGTTTGGGGTTGCGCAGCGCGGTGTGAATTTCGCGCGAGCGGTCAATCAGATACCGCAGTTCCGCGGGGTCCATCGAATTAATGATATCCGGTCCTTTGCGGTAGCGGCTATCGGTATAGTGCCGTTCCAGAATGCACGCGCCCAAGGCGACAGAGGCCAACGCCATGTCCGGCCCGATCGAATGGTCTGAAAACCCGACGACTGCGTTGGGGAACGCATTTTTCAAATCTGTCACCCCTTGCAGTGATACGATTTCCGGCGGGGACGGGTACAGGTTGGTGCATTCTAGCAGGGCGTATTCAATCCCGGCCTGATCCAAGATATCGACGGATGCCCGCACGCTTTCGATGCTTTGCATGCCCGTGGACATGATCACCGGTTTGCCCATCCGCGCGATGTGGCGGATCAGGGGCAGGTTGTCGGCTTCGCCAGACCCGATCTTGAACGCGGGCACATCCAGATCGTACAGGAAATCGGCGGCGGCGCGGCTGAACGGTGTGGAAATCCAGATCATGCCAAGGCTTTCGGTATAGCGCTTTAGCTCTGTTTCGTCAGTAAGCGACAGCGCGCAGGCCTGCATCACATCCCAAATCGACACATCGGCATTCGGCGGGAAAATTTGTTTGGCCTCCTCCGTCATCTCGTCTTCGATGATGTGGGTTTGATGTTTGATCATTTCGCAACCGGCACCCGCAGCAAGGCGCACCATTTCTTTGGCGACCCCAAGGTCTCCGCCGTGGTTGATCCCAATTTCCGCAATCACAAGCGGGGGGTGGTCTGGTCCGATTTTGCGGCCGGCGATATCCATAGGTCTGCTCCTAAGCGCGAGGTGTATGTCGGGTTTCTATGGCGTTTGACGCGGCGGAGCAATTGCACAGATGACATTGCAATATGATGGTCGATGGTCCAAGTGAAACGCGACTGAACAACAGTGAGCCCGTGATGATCCGCCGCATATTCCAAAAACTTGCGCAGAAAGAGAAAGATCTGCGCAATTCCTTCGGCCACGATATCATTGATCCAGTTGAGCGGAAAAAATCCTTGCGACATTTTCATTGGCTTGATCACGGGATTTTGCGTGTCTTTTGGCACAACTTTGAAGAATTCGCGCCGGGCGCCTATCGGTCAAATCACCCGAGCCTGAAGCGCTTTGATGACTATGCTGCGCTGGGGATCAAGGCGGTCTTGAATTTACGTGGTGTCGCCAAGCAACCACATTACCTGTTCGAAGTCGAAGCCTGCGAAAAGCACGGTTTGACGCTTGTGACTGTTCCGATGGGGGCGCGTAGTGCGCCAAAGGTTGAAAGACTGGTTGATCTGATCACAGCGTTTCGCACTATCGAACACCCGTTTTTGATGCATTGCAAATCGGGCGCTGATCGGACCGGGCTGGCCGCCACATTGTATCTGATGCTGATCAAAGGCCAGCCGTTAGAGACAGCGCGCAAGCAACTCACGTTTCGGTTTTTGCATATCCGGCGCACGAAAACCGGGATTTTGGATCATTTCCTTGATACCTATGCCGCCCGCAATGCGCAGTCGCCGATTGGCATCGAAGACTGGATCACAACCGAATACGACCCAAAGGCCCTGACCAAAAGCTTTGCCCAAAAGCAGGCGACCCTGCGGTTCTGGCAGGGTTGGCGTTAGGCCGGCGGGCGTATCCCGTCTGCGATTTGTTTGCCCATCAGGTATTCGATGATGTCCCAGTCAAACGGGCTATCCACATCCAGACTGCGTTCGTTCGGTACGATCAGCGGGATGACGTGTCCTTCGAACAGGCGTGTGGCGGTCCGCAGGTAGGACGGTTTGACCACATAGACCAAACCGACATGATCATAGACCATGGGCGCCTGCTGGCGTGCCACCACACCGTGCGGCAAGGGTTTTGACACATGCAGTCCGCCCGTTTCGTCGGTTTCTAACATGTTGAAATAGGGGTTTTTGCGGCTTTCGCAGCAGGACATCACCATGTCGGGCTGCTTTGCCGCGAAAAGATCAAGGCCCGCATCCACGTCCTCGGGCAGGCGCAAAGGCGATGTGCAGTCGAGATCAAGAAATGCATCGGCGGGGCCTGTTTGCTTCTCCACCTCTGACAATGCGTGCTGCCAGACATCCCATTTGGCGGCCGTATCCGTGGCCAGATGTGCGGGGCGCAGGCCAATTTCGAGCGCGCCACGTTTCAGCCCGTGCGCGTACATTTCCGGGCTGTCGGTGGACACAACCACATGATCGACACGCGGATTGTCGAACAATTGGTCCAGCGCCCAATCAATCAGCGGCTTACCGTGCAAGTTGCGAAAATTCTTGCCCGGCACGCCTTTGCTGCCCGCCCGTGCGCCGATGTGCCCGATGATCATGGCCGCCCCCCTAGTCGCGTGTGCCTGCAAACCGTTCAGACCATGCGACGCGTTCTTCGTCGGTGATTTTATTGAACAGGTTATCTGGCACCGTAAAGGCGTGTCCCGCAGGCAGCGCGGTCAGGGCCGCTGCAACATCCGTCGGCCAACTGGTGTCATCCGTCTGCATCGCGGCAATCATCGCGGCGGCGGCATCGGGGATGAAGGGCGCGGACAGCACGCCATAAATGCGGATCAGGTTCAGCCCCAGACGTACCTGCATCGCGGCGGTATCCGGGTCGGTTTTAAAGGTCGTCCACGGCGCGTTGGCTTGCAGGTATTCGTTGCCCAGCACCCAGATCGCGCGCAATTCGGCGGCGGCTTTGCGGACTTCGATGGCTTCCATGAAACCTTCGTAAGCGCGGATGCGGGTGGTCAGGTCGACGATCAACTGCTCTTCGGCGGGGCCGAATGTACCGCCATCTGGCAGGGCTTCGCTGAATTTCGACCGGCAAAACTTAGTAATCCGACTAACAAAATTACCCAGCACGTCAGACAGGTCTTTGTTCACATCAGTCTGGAAGTTTTCCCATGTGAATTCGGCGTCCGACGATTCTGGGGCATGTGACAAAAGCCACCAGCGCCAATAGTCTGCAGGCAGCAATTCAAGCGCTTGATCCATAAATACGCCGCGTCCGCGCGATGTGCTGAACTGGCCGCCATCATAGTTCAGATAGTTAAACGATTTGATGTAATCGACCAGTTTCCAAGGCTCTTTGGTGCCCATGATCGTGGCCGGAAACGAAAGCGTATGGAATGGTACGTTATCTTTGCCCATGAACTGGGTGTAGGTCACGTCGTCCGCGCCTTTGTCGGTACGCCACCAGCGTTCCCAGTCGGTGCCTTTGCCTGCGTCTTGCCATTCTTGGGCGCAGGCGATGTATTCGATGGGCGCGTCGAACCAGACATAAAACACTTTGCCTTCCATGCCGGGCCAATCGGCATCGCCGCGTTTGACGGGCACGCCCCAGTCCAGATCACGGGTGATCCCGCGATCTTGCAGGCCGTCCCCGTCGTTCAGCCATTTTTTGGCGATCGAGGTGGTCAGGATAGGCCAGTCTTTTTTGCTGTCGATCCAAGCGGCCAAATCGCCCTTCAGTTCGGATTGACGCAAGTAAAGATGCTTGGTTTCGCGAACCTCAAGGTCTTTGGACCCCGAAATTGTGGAGTAGGCGTCGATCAGGTCTGTCGGGTCCAGTTGTTTGGTGCAGTTGTCGCACTGGTCGCCACGCGCGGATGTAAAGCCGCAGTTCGGACAGGTGCCTTCGATATAGCGATCGGGCAGGAAACGGCCATCCGCAACCGAATAGACCTGTTCTTCGGTCACTTCGCGGATCAGGCCGACATCGGCCAAACGGCCTGCAAAGGCTTGGGTCAGTTTATGGTTTTGCGGGCTTGATGACCGTCCAAAGTGATCGAATGACAATCTGAACCCTGCGGCGATTTTGGCCTGCACATCGTGCATTTCGGCGCAGTAGTCCGCGACCGGCTTGCCTGCCTTGGCGGCGGCCAGTTCGGCAGGGGTGCCATGTTCGTCGGTTGCGCATAAAAACAGAACCTCGTGACCGCGTTGCCGCAAGTAGCGCGCAAACAGGTCGGCAGGCAGTTGGCTGCCGACAAGGTTTCCAAGGTGTTTGATCCCGTTGATATAGGGAATTGCGGATGTGATGAGGTGACGGGCCATCGTTACTTTCCTATCAATTTGGGCCTATCTAACGGGCTGGGCCAATAGATGCCAGACGTTGCTTGCATTGACTAGTCATGGGCGCGTCGCAGCGTTATGATAAGCGCATAAAAACAAATTGAGGCACAACATGAAAACTCTTCTTGCTGCGGGTGTTTTGGCGGTCGCAGGCAGCGTGGCCGCTGCACAGGATTTCTATGTCGGTGGCGCGCTTGACTACGCCTATCCACATTCGGGTGACACGCAGACGGCAGGTTCGTTGATCGCGGGCGTCGATGTGGGGTATGGCCAATATGGTTATGGCGGCGAAGTTGAATTTGGCACGCATCTGGCAGGCGGCGGTGATTTTGACACACGCCGTTTGCGGGCGTTCGGGGCGTATGACCTTGGCGCGATTTCGGTGCGCGCCGCAGGCGGCCTAACCGCATACGAGCGGCCGAACGAAACCGAATCCGGTTATAACCTTGGGATCGGCGTGCAAAACGATATCGGCCGGCACCTGAGCCTGCGCGCTGAATTCATCCGTGATTTCATGGACGAAGGTGAAACGGCTGCGGTCACAACCACACGGATCGCCGCGTTCTACCGGTTCTAACGCTCGCGGCTGCGCCCCAGTAACCGGCCGATGATAAAGCTGGTGCGCGGGGCATAAATATAGCGCGTGCGCTGTTCCGGCGCGCGGCGCACTTGCATCCGGCCGATCCCGAACACAATCAACACGATGTGCCCGACCGAGATAAAGTAAAACAGTGCTGCGGGCCCAAAATGCGCGATCAGCGCGGATGTGGTATAGGGTGCGGCGATGGCCCCCACAGCATAAAAGAACATCAGCGCGGCGGACAGTTCGACTCGCTGGTCTGCGGTCGCAAAATCATGGGCGTGGGCGGTGGCGACCGAATAGATCGGAAATGTTGTCAGCCCAAAGATAAACGCGGCCAGCATGACGCTGTTGGCCCCATGACCGGCTGTTGCCACGGTAAACCCGCAGGCGGCTATGGCCGCGACGGACAGCCAAATCATCACCCAGCGCCGGTCAAATTTATCTGCAAGCCAGCCAACCGGATACTGTGCAACGGCACCCCCCGCAACAAAAGCCGCAAGGAAATAACCGATCTGATCGGCGCCCAATCCGACCTCTTGCCCGTAAATCGGGCCGACCATGCGGAAAGACGCCCCCGACAGCGCCGACACCAGCACCGCGGCAACGCCAAGTGGCGAACACGCCCATGCAAGGGCCGGGCGCAATCGCGGGGCTTTGGGGATGGCGGGCTGTTCAGATTGGGTCAGCGCCAATGGCAACAGGGATGCACAGCACAAGATGGTCAGAATATTATAGGCGATATAGGTTTCCATATCTGCCAGTGCGCCAATCATGAACTGCGCCACAAACGATGCGCTGATATCGGCGATCCGGTAGCTGCCCATTGCACGGCCACGGGTTTCGTTGGTGACTTTGGCCTGTAGCCACGCTTCGATCACGGTATAGCAGCCCGCAACGCAAAACCCCGCTGCAATCCGAAACAACGCCCAAAAGGCGGGGTCGGTGACAATGACGTGTGCCGCCATGCCGATCGCCCCGGTGGCCGTGAAACAGGCATAGGCGCGGCTGTGACCGACGCTGCCCATCAGGCGGGGGGCGACCCAACAGCCGATAAAAAAGCCAAAGAAATGCGCGGACCCCAAAAATCCGACCTCGCCGGTGCTGAATCCGCTGCGAAGCCCTGTCAACGCATCCAACGGCCCAACCCCGCCCGAGGATAGCTGCAAAAGCACCACAGATAAGAACAGGGCTGCAAAGGAAATCAGCATGCGCATAATCGCGACCCTGCGACAGTTGCGCAGCCAACACCAGAGACAAAAGTGGCGGTCCCGCAGATTGTGGCCTTGCCCTTGGCGGCGCAGGGGTTAGGTTCTGCGCGAAAAGCAATTTGAAAGCAGATAGATGCAGAAACTTACTCTTGGCCGTACCGATATCAACGTCACCGAATGGTGCCTTGGCACGATGACCTATGGCAACCAGACACCCGAAGCAGACGCACATGTCCAGATCGATATGGCGCTGGATGCAGGGATCAATTTTCTGGATACGGCAGAGGCCTATCCGGTGAACCCGATCAAGGCCGAAACCGTTGGCCGGTCCGAAGAAATCGTCGGCAATTGGATCGCGACATCAGGGCGCCGTGACGACGTTATCGTTGCAACCAAGGTGTCCGGCAACAACCCCGGTTGGGTCCGTGACGGCAAAGGTTTTGACGGCGGCATTATTCGCGAGACGGTCCATGCGTCGCTCAAGCGGTTGAAAACCGATGTGATTGATCTGTACCAGCTGCACTGGCCTGATCGCGGGTCTTATATGTTCCGCCAGAACTGGACCTTTGATCCGTCCGGTCAGGACCGCCAGCAAACGATGGACCACATGATGGGTGTTTTGACCACGCTGGGTGATCTGGTGAACGAAGGCAAAATTCGCGCCATCGGGACATCAAACGAAAGCGCGTGGGGCATGACCAAATGGGTCGATCTGGCCGAGGCCGCAGGTCTGCCGCGCATGGCGTCGGTGCAAAACGAATATTCGTTGCTGTGCCGCCTGTACGACACCGATATGGCCGAAATGGCGGTAAACGAAGACGTCACCCTGTTGTCGTTTTCGCCGCTGGCCTGCGGATTGTTGACGGGCAAATATCAGGACGGCACGATCCCTGATGGCAGCCGTCGGTCGATTGGCCCCGATCTGGGCGGACGCATGACACCGCGCACCTTGCCCGTTACCCAGGTATATTTGGACGTAGCCGCCAAGCATGGGCTGAACCCGATCCACATGGCGATGGCATGGCAGCGCACCCGACCGTTCCCGATTTCTGCGATCTTTGGCGCGACGACGGCGGATCAGTTGCGCGAAATTCTGGCGGGTCAGGATCTGGTGCTGCATGATGACGTGATCGCGGACATTGATGCCGCCCATAAAATGCATCCGATGCCCTACTAAACGCTGGGTGGATCACGATCCACCCGACGGCCCTCATCGTCGCAGGGGATCCAGAACCGTGGGCCGACCCCTGTGACCTCAGCATAGCCCATCGCGCGATAGGTCGCCTGCGCCGCTGTATTTTGCGGCGCAGTGCCAATGGTTAGCCCCTTTGCGCCTGCGGCCTTTGCGATAACGCGGGCCTGTGCAATCAAGGCTTTGCCGACCCCTTTGCCGCGCTGTCCATCGCTGACGAACAGGTGCTGGATGTCAAATCGGTCGACACCACTGTGCAGCGTTGGAATGCGTATGATCCCGGCGTAGCCGACAGGCATACCGTCTTGTTCAGCGATCAGCGCAAATGCGCGCGCCCCTGAAGCAAACAAAATCTCATGGAGCCTTTCATCCGTAATCGCGGCGGTGTCGTTATGCACGCCGGAAAGTGCGCGGATCATCGTGATCAACACTAGCAGGTCTGCGGGATTTGCGATGCGTATGATGCGTGTCACGCGCGTGGTCCTTTGGGTTGGTGCCACTGAGCGTCTTATATGACCCGGTTAAATAGGCAGACGAAAGGGACAAATAATACGTCATGCCATTTGATTGCCACGCACGCAGGATCGGGTCCCGTGTGTGGTTCCGCCTGCTTTGCGTTGGACTTCTGCCGTATTTGCGGTAGTGCAGGATCAACATATCAGGGGAAGAGGCCGATGGGTCGTATGAAAACTGTGCGGGCAGCCGCTGTCGCGTTGTCGCTGCTTGCAAGCTGCGCCTCTGTCCCACCCGTTTTTCCGGTTTACCGCGACACCACAGCACCGATTTCATCAAAGGCGGTGTTTGACCCCGTGGCCTACGCAGGCGTCTGGCACGAGGTTGCGCGTTACCCAGTCCCGTTTGAATCAAGCTGCGCCCGCGCGACTGCCGAATACACGCTGCGCCCCCAAGGTGACCTGTCCGTTTTGAATATTTGCCGCAATGCCGACGGTTCGGAACGGTCGCGCATCACTGGCAGCGCGCAGATCGTCGGTCCGGGCCGTCTGAAGGTGCAGTTTGATGGCATACCCTTGGTGAACGCCGATTATTGGGTGCTTTGGGTTGATGACGGGTATCGCACGGCGGTTGTTGGCGCACCTGATGGCAAGTCGGGCTGGATTTTGAACCGCGATCCTGAAATACCCACCGATAGGTTGAATGCCGCGCGCGATGTTTTGGAATTTAATGGCTATGATCTGAGCCAACTGATGGAGATACACCCATGAAGCGACTGGTTTTGGGAACGGTGATGTTTTTGGCGGCCTGTGAAGGCGGCGCACCAATGGTTGGGTCAAGCGGCGGCAGCGCCGGTATGAAAGAGTTCATGGTCATCGGCAATCGCATGACATTCGAAGACTGTCGTGCCCGCGGCGGTTTGATTATCCGTGACAGTAATACACCGATGGTCGCATGCGATCCAACGGTTCGCCGCGAACCTGTGCCTGCGGACGAGTTGAATCACCCCGGCGCTCCGACGAATTAAGCAGTTAGCGGATGTCGTGATCTGCGCATCAGGACAGAAGGATCAATTGCTTGGACCTGTGGATTCTGATCACTTTGGGGGCGGCCACGGCGCAGGCGCTGCGGTTCATGCTGCAAAAACAGCTGCGGGGCATGCAATTGTCGACGGCAGGGGCGACGTTTGCGCGCTTTGTCTATTCGTCGCCATTGGTTGTGCTTATTGCCATTTTTTACGCGCGCAGTTCCGGGCAGGGCGCCCCGCAATTGACGGCTGGATTTTGGCCTTATGCGATTGCCGGCGGGGCAGCACAGATTTTGGCAACCATGTGTGTGGTCGCGCTGTTCAGTCACCGCAATTTTGCGGTGGGTATCACCTTTAAAAAAACCGAAGTCCTGCTGAGCGCGCTCATCGGCTTTGTCGTCTTGGGCGATGTGATCAGTGTCTGGGCTGTTGGCGCCATGTTGATCGGATTGGTGGGCGTCTTGTTGTTGTCGGATCCACCGCATGCGATCGGCCCATGGCATACCCGCATCTTTAACCGTGCGACGGCGCTCGGCCTTGGGGCAGGCGTTTTGTTCGGGGTGTCGGGCAATGGGTATCGCGGCGCGTCGCTGTCGCTTGGGGCGGGGGATGTGTTTTACCGCGCGATTGTGACGCTGGCGATCGTCACGATGCTGCAGACCCTGACCATGGCGATTTGGCTGGTCTGGCGCGAGCGTGGCGAGATCATCAAGGTCGTGCGCGCGTGGCGCGTGGCTGGGTTGGTCGGTCTGACCAGCATGGTCGGGTCGATCTGTTGGTTTAACGCCTACACGTTGCAAACTGCGGCCTATGTGAATGCCGTGGGGCAGGTGGAACTGCTGTTGTCCTTGGCGATTGGTGCTTTTGCCTTTGGCGAAAAGATCAGCCGCCGTGAATGGCAAGGGATTGCGTTCTTGACCACCAGTATCGTGGCTTTGGTTGCGCTGGGCTAAAGCGGGCTTTGGCCATCCAATTGGCGAATGTGCCAATCTTCGTCTTCGTTTTGATAAAACGGCACGGTGGCAGGGCGGGTGCCCGATGCCACCTGATCACGCAGCGCAGCCAGAACGACCTGGGTGATAAAGGGTAGGTCAAAGTCCTGCGCCTGCGCCAGTGGCACCCATTGCAGGTGTGCCAGCTCTCCATCCGCTTGGCTGAAATCATCGGGGTCAGATGCCAGATCAGCCGCATCGGCCAAGAAAAAACGGGCATCAAACCGCCGCGGGCGGCCGGGAGGCGTGATTGCACGAAAGAAAAACTGTAGCGCTGCGCCGTTTGGTTGGTGACCCGTTGCCGCAAATGCCTGCCAGTTTCGGGGGGCACCGGACCATGCGGCCGGATGTCCAAGGATTTGACCGGTTTCCTCCCAGAGTTCGCGGATAGCGGCAGCAACAAGACTTGTGGGGGCTGTTGCACTATGTGCTGACAGACGCGCCGATTCCAGCGGGTGTAATGGCGCAATGGGGATCGTTGCGTCATGCGGGTCGACCGCGCCGCCCGGAAACACAAACTTACCGGGCATAAAGATCGCGCCAGCACCGCGTTGGCCCATCAGGACAGACGGCCTGTGGGGCGTGTCCCGCAAAACAATCAGCGTCGCCGCGTCCCTGATCGGCATTTCATCCATGCGATTTAATCGCCTTGCCCAAATCCATGCATACGGCGTGACCATTGGATGGCGACGATCATGCCCTTCAGGCGGGGCAAAAGGAAAAGAGATAGGGCGACTGCGCCGATGCTTAGGCTTGTCGCCATGATCACAGGGCTTGGTTGAAAATAGCTCCATATCAGGTGCATGCCAAAGCCCAAGATGTGCGCAACGATGAGAATGGTCAGATAGGCGGGTCCATCGTCGGCGCGGTGATGGCTTAGGGTTTCATTGCACACCGGGCAGTGGTCAACGACCTTAAGGTAGCCTTTGAATATGTGCCCTTCGCCGCAGTTGGGGCAACGCTGGCGCAGGCCGCATAGGATCGCGGGTTTTGTGGGGCGGTCATCAATTGTGGTATGGGCGTTTGACATTGTCTGTCTCCGGTTACTCTCTTCAAATGGCGTATCGGTACCCGTTTGAAAAGGGGAAGCCGCGCTATTGTGGCGCCGTGTCGCGGTCTGCGCAGGTTTTTTTCACAAACCTGCGCCGGAAATCTACGGGTGTTGCGTTCAAGAAGGGTCAGCGGCGCAAACGCGCCGCCCAACCCGAAATGAGGAATGACAATGAAAAAGACACTCTTGATGGCAGCACTTCTTTCAGGCGTTGTGATGGCGGCAGGCGCTGCTTCGGCACAGCCGGCACCCGGCGGCATGATGGAACGCCCCGACTTCGCGACACTGGATGCAGATTCTGACGGGAACCTGACGATGGATGAACTGCAGGCGCGCAGCGCAGACCGCTTTGCCCAAAGCGATACAAATGGTGACGGTGCGCTGAGCGCTGAAGAACTGGTCGCGCGGGCCGTCGCCGATGCCGAAGCACGTGTGGCGCGGATGATCACCCGACTTGACGCTGACAAAGATGGTAGCTTGCAGTTGGCCGAAATGCAGCCGCGTGGGGGGGCGATGTTCGAACGGATGTTCGAGCGGATGGATACCGACGAAGACGGTGTGCTGAGCGCAGAAGAGTTCGCAGCGGCCGAAGCGCGTATGGAACAGCGCGGCGGTCATCGCCATGATGGCGGTCATGGCGATGGTCATGGCATGCGCGGCCGCGGTTAAACCAATCATAGACAGGGGCGCGCCGCGTCCCTGTCTGTTGCTGAAGCGATGGAATACGGTTAGCACTCGATTATATGAACGCGATGCCAGATCCCTTTTTGGGCGCCCCGGATGAGGCGCTGTTGGTTGCATTTGCCAACGGCGATGTGGACGCTGCGCGTGCGTTGACTGTGCGCCTGTTGCCACGTGTGCTGGCGCAGGCAACCCGGATGCTTGCGAATACAGCCGAGGCAGAGGATGTGGCCCAAGAGGCGATGATCCGGCTTTGGAAGCAAGCCCCGGAATGGCGGCAAGGCGAGGCAAAGGTCACGACCTGGCTTTATCGGGTTGCGGCAAACCTGTGCACGGATGTGCTGCGCAAGCGGCGGGGCGGTGTGTCATTAGATCAGGTGGATGAACCACAAGACGCGGCGCCCAGCGTGGCACAGCAGATGCAAACGCAGACGCGCATGAAGGCGCTGTCGGATGCGTTGGCGCAACTGCCGGAACGACAGGCACAGGCCGTGGCCTTGCGCCATCTTGAGGGGCTGTCCAACCCCGACATTGCTGAGATCATGGACATTAGCGTCCGCTCGGTCGAAAGTCTGACCGCGCGCGGCAAACGGGCCCTTGCGGATATTATGGCAGGGCGAAAGGCGGAACTGGGGTACGACGATGACTGATCCTAAGACTGATATGCTGGATGATCTGTTTGCACAGGCGCGTGAATTGACACCGACGCCAAGCGACGACCTGTTTGCCCGTGTTCTGGCGGGTGCTGTCATTCCTCCTCCGGCAACAATGGTTGCACGGCCGCACGGTATTGGTGCAAAATTTCTAGGGCTTTTGGGTGGCTGGCCTGCTGTTGGCGGGCTTGCTGCTGCAACGTTTGCCGGCGTCTGGGTTGGCGTTGCACCGCCTGCCGCCGTTGAAGACTATACCGCCGCCCTGTGGGGTGACGAAATTACCGTCAGTATTTTCGCTGACACTACTGTTTATGCGGGAGACCTTTAAGATGGTAGCAGAACCCAAAAAGTCATCCCGTTGGATGCGCGTCGTCTTGGTGGCCTCACTTGGGCTGAACCTTGCGATAGCGGGGTTGGCGATTGGGTCACTGGTGTCTGGTAAATTCGGTGATGGTCCGCCGCGCAGCTATAATTTTGGGCTTGGCCCCGTTGCGCGCGCACTTGATCCCGCTGACCGCAAGGCGGTGGGGATGGCATTGCGCCGCACGCGACCGATGACTGATGTCGACCTGCGCGCCCAAGTGCACGACATGATCGCTGCCGTGCGCGCCGACCCGTTTGATGCCGCAGCACTGCGCGCTTTGCTGGCGGCGCAAAATGTGCGCACGGCAGCGCTGCAAACAAACGCACAAAATGTGCTGATCGACCACATCGCGGAAATGCCTGCCGCAGCGCGTATCGCGTTTGCGGATCGTCTGATGGATGAACTGGTCCGTCTGCGGCATCGCGACGTCCGCCCATCAGGCGGCTGATTTACTCATGGCGACCTGATTGCGCCCCGCTGATTTCGCCGCATAAAGAGCGGCATCCGCGCGGGCGCACATCTTGATTGTATCGGTCGCTGTTTTTGCCAAAGCGTGACTGACTGCCACACCGACCGAAATACACACAGACAGCGGTGGGTGGGCTTCGCCGATGTCAAAAGGTGTCTTGCTAACCAATTGGCGCAGACGGTTCGCCGTGACACGGGCCTGGGCGGCAGTGGTGCGGGGTTGGGCGACCAAAAACTCTTCTCCGCCTATGCGGGCGACCATATCAATGCTGCGCAGGCTGTCGCGCATCCGCTGTGCGATCTGTTTGAGCACCATATCGCCTGCAGCGTGACCGTAAGTGTCATTGATCCCTTTGAAGTGATCGATATCCACCATCATAATCGCCAGTGACGCACCAGCGGCAAGCGATGTTTCCGCGATACGCGGTAAATGCGACGCGACGTAGCGCCGGTTATAAAGCCCGGTAAGCTGGTCGGTGACGGCTGCCTGTAGCCCGTCGCGCAGGGTGGCCCGAAGCTGGTCATGCTGCAGTTTTCGCTGGACCAACACTCTGGCCCGCAGGGCGATTTCGTCGCCGGATACAGGACCGATGATCACGTCATCTGCCCCTAGATCCAAAAACATCGCTGCAGTGTTTGGCGTGCCCATGGGAATGACCACCAATTGCGTGGCAAGCCCCGTTTCCTGGCGGGCGCGCAAATCGGAGACAAGACCAAACAGACGGGGGTCGGTCGTATCCGTCGCACCCACATCAATGACAAAAAGATCAGGTGACGGCCTAATCCCGCCGCCGCGCAAGGCCTTATCCGGATCAAGCGCACGCACCAGATGGGTGTGGTTCTGGCTTAACGACCTGACCAGAAAGGCATCAGGCATGCCGTCTGCCGACAAAAGCGCGACATTGGCAGCCGTTTCAAAGGGCGACACCGCCTCTTCAAAGCCTAGCGCGCGACTGGTTCCATCGCGCAGTACCAGTTCTTGATGAGCGCTGCGCACACGCAAGAGGCTGCGGATGCGGGCAAGCAGCAATGCATCATTGATAGGGCGCGGAAGCACATCATTTGCCCCTGCATCCAAGGCGGCAAGGCGGGCTGTTGCGGTGTCGGCGACACCCATTGCAATGATCGCAATGCCTTCGGTGGCCGGCGTGTGTTTCAGCGTATGGCAAAAGGCGTGTAAATCAGCGACCTGATCACACATGTTGATCAAAATAAGATCCGGTCGCTGGTCACGCATCAATGCGATCGCCTGATCGACACGGGCGCATGAGTCGACCCGGAACTGTGCCGCCTGCATCTTTACTTTCATCACGATTCGATTTGTCGCGACGCTGTCGATGATCAATATACGTCCCGGCATGTGCGTTTCCTTTGACTGGCACTGCAACTTTTATTGGATACAATTTGTCAGATATTGGTTAAGGAAACCTTTCGACGGCTTAGGGGATGTCTTATGGATCATGAACACGCACAGATCATCGCACTGCAGGCACTGGCATGGCTGGTTGGCAACGAAGACCTATGCCCGGTATTTTTGGGCGCGAGTGGCGGATCGGTCGACGACCTGCGTGAACGCGCCACCGACCCGGCATTTCAGGCGGCTGTGTTGGAATTCATAACGATGGATGACGCGTGGGTTATCGCGTTCTGTGACACAGTTGATCTGGCCTATGACAAACCGCTGCGCGCACGCTACGCGCTGCCGGGCGCAGAGGCCGTACATTGGACCTAACGCGCAATCTTGATTGACACCGGATGTTCGCCGGGGTGGTGTGGCAGCGCAGATACCAAGGGGCAGCAGACGTGATCAAAGGCATTATTTTCGACAAAGACGGCACGTTGTTCGATTTCAACGCGACATGGGGCGCGTGGACACGGCAGATGTTGGCAGCAGAGGTCGGCGATGATCTTGCCAAGTTTGACCAACTGGCGGACGTTTTGGGCTACGATGCCGTAAACAATCGGTTTTTTCCGGGCAGTATTGTCATTGCCTCGACTGTTGATGTGGTGGCCGATCATATTTTGCGTGTGCTGGGCGATGTCCCCAAAGACGCATTGCTGGCCCGTATGAACGCTGGGTCTGCAAAGGTTGAACAGCAAGAGGCGGTGCCTTTGGCCGCATATTTCGCATCGCTATCGCAGTTGGACCTGCAATTGGGGATCGCCACCAACGATGCCGAAGCCCCTGCGCTGCGCCACTTGGAACGTGCGGGTGTGCGCGACCATTTTGGATTTATCGCAGGTTACGACAGTGGCTATGGCGCCAAACCGGCGCCGGGTCAGTTACAGGGGTTTTGTGCGCACACCGGCTTGCTGCCCGCGCAATGCGCGATGGTGGGCGACAGCACCCATGATCTGGATGCTGGCCGCGCCGCAGGAATGCTGACCATTGGTGTGCTGACCGGACCTGCCCCCGCCGAAGAATTAGCGCCAAGGGCAGATGTGGTGTTGCAAGACATCGGCGCAATTCCTGGTTGGCTGCGCGCCGAAGGGCTGATCAACGCCTAAGTCAGGCAGTCATAAAAGCTGGCCATCAAGTTGGTCAGCAGGTCTTGATATAGCGCGCCATTTGCAGGCAATGTCGCCCCCAGTCCATCAAGCGTGGCCGTCTTAACGCCGGTGCCTTCGGTCACAACGGCGCTGGTGCGTTCGGTCACTTCAAAGTCGTTGAACACACAGTGGATATTCCCCGCCGCAAGTTTCGCGCGGATGTCGGCCAGTTGTGCAGGCCCCGGTGTGCGGCCGTCGATGCCTGCAATCGCATCTGCGGGCGTCAGCCCGTAGCGGTGTTCAAAATACTGATAGCCGTCATGCGGCAGGATGTAAGGAATACCAACCACATCCGACAAAGCCTGGGCGTTTTGACTGTCGATTTTTTCGATCCGTGCAACGGCAACTTCGGCGTTTGACCTGTAAGTGTCGGCATGATCCGGGTCATGCGCGATCAGGTCTTGGGCGATGATCGCAACCCAATAGGCCGCGATGGTCGGATCAAGCCATGCATGCGGATCAACGTCACCGTGATCATCGTGGTCATCGTGGTCTGCGTCCTCATCTTCACCTTCTTCCGCGTGGTGCATGTCCCGGGGGGGCAGTTTTTCCCAGCCTTCGGTCGCGAGGAATTCACGCTGCATTGCGTGCGGGGCGAGGGTCGCCAGAGGCTCCTCAAGCCAAGGGGTTAATCCTTCGCCGATCCAGAATACCATATCAGCCTGCGTCAGGCGTTGCGCGTCACTGGGGCGCAGCGCAAAGCTGTGCGGGTCGGCGCCCGGAGGCAGCAAAAGATCGGGCTGCCCCAAGTCGCCCATCACCTGGGAAACAAGGCTATGCACCGGTGCGATGTCGGTCATGACATGCGGGACTTCGGCGGCGGCGGACAGTGGTATCAGGCACAGCGGCGCGAGAAAGCGAATCATGTTTTCGTCCTTGTTGTTGGATTTCGGATTTGCTATAAAATGTATGTTATAACATAACAAGGTTTAAAAGATGCCCACGGATACGCTTGGCTTTGCCAGCCATGATCATGCACATTGTGTGTCCTCCGCACTTTCCAGCGCGGAACAGGCCTGCGTGGATCGCAAGGTGCAACTCACGCCTGTGCGCCGTCGTGTGCTTGAGATTTTGTTGGAAAGCCACGCGGCAATGGGGGCCTATGATGTATTGGGGCGGCTGGATGCCGAAGGGCTGGGGTCCAAACCTCCTGTCGCATACCGTGCGCTGACGTTTCTGGTCGAGCAAGGCTTTGTGCATCGGATCGAGCGGCTGAACGCCTTTATTGCCTGCACCCATCCGGGCGCGCGCCACGATCCCGCGTTTATGATCTGCCGCGACTGCGGCAAAGTCGCCGAAGCCGAAGCCGCCATTCTTGCACTGCAACAGGTCGCAGCCGACAGCGGTTTCCAACTGGGGCAAACCGTGATCGAAGCCGAGGGCCTGTGCCCTGCGTGCCAACCGGGCGAGGACGCTGAATGAGTCTGATTGTCGCACAAGGGGTCGATTTTTCGCACGGCGGGCAGCGGGTGTTGCAAGGTGTCAATCTGGCTCTGGAGCCCGGCGAAATTGTCACCATCGTTGGTCCGAACGGGTCTGGCAAATCCACATTGCTGCGTTTGCTGATCGGTGCCTTGCGTCCGCGTAAAGGCAAAATCAGCCGCCAACCGGGTTTGCGGATCGGGTATGTCCCGCAAAAATTGCATATTGATCCGACGCTGCCGATGACGGTCGCCCGCTTTCTGAACCTGCCCCATGCGGTCGATCCCAGCGATGCAGCGGCCGCCTTGAAAACGGCGGGTGTGCCGGGGGTGGCAGTCCAACAGATGTCGCAGCTATCGGGGGGACAGTTCCAGCGGGTGCTTTTGGCGCGCGCCATTTTGGGACGTCCTGACGTCTTGATGCTGGACGAGGCGACGCAAGGCCTTGATCAACCGGGGTCCGCATCGTTCTATCGCCAGATCGAAGCCGTGCGCCGGGATCTGGACTGCGCCGTTTTGATGGTCAGTCATGAATTGCACGTGGTCATGAGCGCGTCTGACAGGGTGATCTGTCTGAATGGTCACGTGTGCTGCGAAGGCACCCCCGAGGTGGTCTCGGCGGCCCCTGCCTATCGCGAACTGTTCGGCACGGGCACTGGGGGCGCATTGGCGCTTTACCGGCATGAACATGATCACGGGCATGACCACAACCACGACCATCACCACCACGAGGCAGCAGAATGATGTTAGATGACTTTTTGGTTCGTGCCGCATTGGCCGGGGTGGGCACCGCGCTGGCTGCGGGCCTGTTGGGGTGTTTCGTCGTTTGGCGGCGCATGGCTTATTTCGGCGATGCCACGGCCCACGCGGCGGTGTTGGGCGTGGCGCTTGCCTTGGGTTTTGGCACGTCAATCACGCTGGGCGTTGTGATCGTCGCCTTGGCGATGGCCGTCCTGATCCACGGGCTAAGCGGGCAGGGCGCATCGATGGACACGTTATTGGGTGTGTTGTCGCACGGCGCATTGGCGCTGGGGCTGGTCGCAGTGACGATGATTCCGGGGCAACGGATCGATCTGGATGCTTATTTGTTCGGCGATGTGCTCAGTGTGACACGCTATGATTTGGCGGTGATCTGGGGCGGTGGCGCCGTCGTTGTGGGGGTGCTTTGGTGGCATTGGTCGGCGCTGTTGACCGCAACGCTTAGCCCTGATTTGGCCTATGCGGCGGGGATCAACCCGCGCCGCGAACAATTGGTTTTAACACTGCTTTTGGCGGGTGTCGTTGCTGTCGCGATCAAAGTTGTCGGCGCCTTGTTGATCACGGCCTTGCTGATCATCCCGGCCGCAGCAGCGCGCAGTTTTGCGCGGACACCCGAACGCATGGCGATTGCCGCAATGGCGATCGGTGCGCTGTCTGCGCTGGGCGGGCTGCGGGCGGCGGTGATGTTCGACACCCAAGTCGGGCCGTCGATTATTTGCGTGGCGGTTGCGTTGTTTGGTGTTGCGACGCTTGGGGCCAAATTGAACCTCAACCGCGCGGCCTAAACGTCGAGCCAGATCGTCACCGGCCCGTCGTTTGTCAGGCTTACGGCCATATCTGCGCCAAACTGGCCCGTCGCCGTGGTGATACCCAATGCGCCCATATCGGCGATAAACTGTTCATACAGGGCGCGCCCGTCATCGGGGGCTGCGGCAGACGAAAATCCGGGGCGGTTGCCGCGCGATGTGTCGGCGGCCAAGGTGAACTGGCTCACGATCAGGGCGGATCCGCCCGTGTCCAACAGCGATTTGTTCATTTTACCCGCATCGTCCGTAAAGATCCGCAGCTTGCTGATTTTTGCGGCCAATTGCGCAGACGTGCTGCTGTCGTCGCCTTGCATCGCACAGATCAGGATCAACAGGCCGGGGCCAATGTCGCCAATCACCGCCCCATCGACGCGCACGTTCGCCTGTGTGACGCGTTGAAGTAACGCTCTCACAGCTCGGCGGCCCAAGGCGGGTTGGCGCCCGCACGGCTGACCGTGATGGCCGCGACCCGCGCACCAAAGGCGGCGGCGGCTGTCAGGTCTGCGGCGGTTGCGTTTGCCAAGGTTGATTTGGTCAACAACCCGCGTTTGTTCATTTCGGCCAGAAATCCGGCGCTGAACGTGTCGCCGGCACCGACCGTATCGACCACTGTCGCCTTTTGTGCAGGCACATCGATGCTGCCGTCCGCTGTCACAACCGTGATGCCATCACTGCCGCGCGTCAGCAGCACGATCTGCGCACCTGTTTGCGCGCGCAGGGCCGCGGCATCGGTATTTCCCGTGATCCACTCCAGATCCTCGTCTGATGTTTTGATAATATCGGCCACCCCCAGCATGTCGGTCAACCGGGCGCGATAGCGGGCTTCGTCGGTGATGAAACCGGGGCGAATATTGGGGTCAATCATGGTGACGCGCGTCGGCGCCTCGCGTCGCATCAGGGCTTGATAAGCGGCACCGCAAGGTTCGACCACCAAACTGATTCCGCCAAAGAACAGCGCATCCGGGCCGCTCGGGGGAAGGTCATCAACCGACAGCATGCGCCCTGCAGTGTTTTCGTCGTAAAACGCATAGGATGCGTGCCCGTTGGTCAGCGTCACAAAGGCCAGTGTTGTGGGCCTGTCCATGATCGCGGCAGGGGTGCTGTCCACGTGCGATGCGGCCAGTTGGTCACGCAAAATCGTGCCGAATAGATCCGATGACAGCCCTGAAAAGAACTGCACAGGTGCGCCAAGCCGCCCCAGCGCGACTGCCGTGTTAAACACGGCGCCACCTGCGTGGGGGGCAAACGCCCGTTCACCGGTGTCTGTCTGCCGCGGCAGCATATCAATCAGGGCTTCGCCGCAGCAAATGATCATCTTCGTTCTCCACAATACTATTGGCTGTTAGCGATAACAAATCCTGCAACAAGCGCAAGGATAAGCCCGACAATAACAGCAAATCCGATCTTCCATGCAGAATAGGGGCGTTCACCTTGCACACGACCCGTGCGGCCATTGACGACAAAGCGGTAGGTCTTGCCGCGGTATTTATAGGCGGCCATCCAGACGGGCAGCAAAATGTGTTTAAAGGTGATATCGTTGATTGCCGTCTCGACGTTGCTGATCCGCTGTTCGTCACCGCCGATGTCGTATTTCACGTCGCGCCGGATCATATTGTCCATGTAGACGCGGGCCTCTGAAAATCCTTCGACCAGTTCAACCTGATACCCTTCGGCACGAAACCCGGCCAGATATTCAGGGTTATAAGGTTCCAGCGCAGACAGATCCCAAGGTTCAAGCCCATCGGTATACCGTTTGGGCAGCGACCGCGACGCCAATACCAACACATCGTCAAAGAACCGCGCAACCCGACCAGAGGCAGGCCGCCACCGGGTTTTGCGGACGCGCACCTGTGTGCGTTTTCCGTCGCGCATGACGGTTTTTGTTTCATAGTAATGCGTGCCGCGTTGGCCGGTATAGCTGCTTTTGGTGTCCGCATCGAAGGTCCAGTACGGGACGTAGATACCGTTCATTTTGCGGCCCTTGCGGGCGTAGTCCGTCAACCCGTTTGGCGCGAACCACAGATTGCCCAACCACGCGGTCAGCGCGCCGCGCGCGTCAGGTTCTGCCAACCCAAACGGCAGCAGGCCGCGCGGTTTGATATGGCGATGTGTGCCGGTGTCCGTAACGACAGGAGTGGCGCAGAACGGACATTCGGATGCATGGGTGTCGGCATCAAATTCAAAGGATGCGCCGCAGTTCGGACAACTGACGACACGGGTTTCTTCGATTTCTGCCTCGGCCAATCGATTGTCCAGTGCAGAACGGAAATCCAATTCCTTGATCCCGCTCACCCAAGGTCCGCCCCCGGCGATGTTTTGGGTATTGCCGCAATGGTCGCAGACCAGCTGCCTTGCGCCCGGGTCGAAACGCAGATCGGACCCGCAGGTGTCACAGGGAAACCGGTGTTCGGAAACCGGCGAGTCGGGGGCAGTTGTTGCAGAGGTATCCATAGCAAATGCATACCAACCCGACAGCCAACGCGCCATGGTTGGATTTACAGAAAACGATGAAGTTTCTTTGGTGCCATAATGCGCAAAGCATTGTCGCGCAGTTTGACATGGCGCCAGATATGAAAGGTCGCATGACAGGCAACCAGCAAGCCAAGTGCATAAAATTCGTAAATATGGAACTTGCCGATAATGTCGTTTGCCAACGGCATGTTCATGGGCGGTGCAATCGGCAAAAACCCACCCGCCAAGAGTAGGCGGTGCGAGGTCAGCCCCAGCAGGAAACCTGTCAGGGCAACGCCCCACAGGCCCCAGATAATCGCCGTATTCAGCCACCAATGCAGGCGGCGTGCGACAGGACCGAGCTTTGGCCCCGGTCGACCGGCCAAGCCCCGGCGCATGTGATCTGCCATCCAGATCAGTGACAGCGTCACAAAAATAAGTGCAAGGATCGAATGAAACTGGAATGCGCGTGGGCCAAGCGGAACAACATCGTCGGGCGTCACGATAATAAACCAGACCAACAGGGGAATCATCGCACCGTGCATCGTCTTGAGCCAGATTCGGCGATGCGGCAGGCGGCGCATCAATTCAGTGCGCAGGATGTGAAAACGATGTGTCATGGTGCAGTCACGCACCCCGCGGCGCAAAAGTTTCACATTTGTGTCGCGCGCCGCATACGAATGCCATCGTTCTTCGCGGCCATCACATGGCCCATCACCAAGACCACATCTGGCCTGTCGTGTGCGCCAATGCGATCCGCTTTGACACGACCCCCGCCGTTTTATCCCCGCGGAGATCACGCTGATGTCGTGGTCACGCGCCCGGCGGTGGAGGCGGCATCACGGTGAAAAGCTGCGCCAGTTCGGTGACCTCGTCTGCCTTGCTCCAGCCGTCTTGGCCTTGGGTCCAGACCATCGTGTCGCGGGTCAGCGTGCCGTCCGTCACTTTGCGGCCCATCGCGGCCTTGGAAAACGGACCGGTCACTGTGCCAGCCTCCGCGATATGCCAGACATGTTCGACGGGTGCAGGGGGCGGGGTAACCGCTGAGGGCACGGCACCCCATGGGCCCTGTTGCGCCATCTGTCCGGCCATCGCCATGCCCATGCCCGCCCCAAGGCCCGCCGCCATGCCGCCACCCGCAGGATTCGCCGCTGCCGCAGTCATGGCTTCGGCGGCAGAGTATTGGGTGAATTTGCCCAGATCGCCCGCGAGGCCCATCGATGTACGCTTGTCCAATGCGGCCTCGACGGCGGGGGGCAGGCTGATGTTTTCGATATACAGCTCGGGGATGGTCAGCCCGTATTGCTTCATGGTCGCATCAATGGCGCTCGCGACCAGTTTGCCCAGATCGGCGGTGTTCGCGGCCATATCCAGCACCGGAATGCCGGAGGATGCAATCACGCGGCTGAATTCCTGCACGATGATATTGCGGATTTGATAGCTGATCTCGTCCATGGTGAATTCGCCGTCAGTGCCAACGATTTCGCGCATGAAGACCGCCGGATCGGCCACCTTGATGGTATAGGTGCCATAGGCGCGCAGGCGTGTCGGACCAAATTCAGGGTCGCGCAACATGATCGGGTTTTTGGTGCCCCATTTAAGGTCGGAAAACCGGGTCGTGTTGACGTAATAGATTTCGGATTTGAACGGGCTTTTGAAACCATGATCCCAGTGTTGCAGGGTCGTCATGATCGGCATGTTATTGGTTTCAAGCATATAAAGGCCGGGGGTGAACACATCTGCCAATTGGCCTTCGTGGATGAACACCGCCGCTTGGCCTTCGCGCACGGTCAGTTTCGCGCCATACTTGATTTCATGGTCTTCACGTTCGAACCGCCAGACCATCGTGTCGCGGGTGTTGTCCGTCCAATGAATGACGTCAATAAATTCGCCGGTGAGAAAATCGAAAATGCCCATAGTGGCCTCCGTGGTTATGTCTGGTCAGCTCGCCCCTTGCGCCATCAGATCACGGGCGATCTGGCGGGCGATGGGGGCGGCGGTGGCGGGGTCCATGCCGGTTTGCAGGCGTGGATCGTAAAGCATTTTTAGCAACAGTTCGTCGTGCGTGGTCAGCAGCGCAAACTCTTCGTCGTCGTTAAAGATCGACGGGCGCGCGCCGGGGCTGTCGTTGGCCAGACCCATCCCTTGGGCCAATTCTTCGTGAATGCAGGCGGCACGCATCAGGTTGGGATGTTCGGCGCGAATGATGGCCACGGCTTTGCTATAGCTGGACTGGCCGGGGTTAAAGGTGCCGATCACGATGCAGTACTGATCGCGGGGCAGGTCAATGATCGCGCGCACGGTTGCCGTCGAAATCGCAGGGATCAGTTGGCGCAGCTGCGGTTCGAACGTGCGTCTGTCGTCTTCACCCAAAAACAGAACGTGGAAGTTGGGGTTGGCGTCGGTAAAGCTGATCGGCACCCCGGTCAGACGTGACAGGCGCGCCGCATACGTGTGGACACTTGCGGTGTCTTGGTCACGCTGCGAAAAAGGAACGGTGTTGCCAAATCCGACCGACATGCGGATCGGTTGATCCCAGCGCCGCAAGTGCGAAACGGTATTTTTGGTGGTCCTGAAATCGCTATCGTCTTGGTATTCATTAAACAGCGCGATGCGCACAAAATTCCGCGCCAAGTGGGTATCGGTGAACTGTGTGTCAGGGCCACCGCCATCGCCACGCAATAACCCTTGGGTCAGCAAACCGGTTTGCAAGCGCGTGTAATAGGCCGCCAACTGTTTGCTTTCGTCGCTGGGTTCCACCGATTCTGGCGGGGTAATTGGCACCACCAACTCTGGTAGATCGGGCGGCGGCACCACGGGCGGCGGGGCACCCGCGACGCAGCCTGCCATGGCCGCCAAACTGACGACCATGCCAAACCGCTGAACTGTGCCCCCAAAACCCATCGCGTTTAGTCGGCTGACGTACCAATGGTGTCGCCGGCGCCGGTCTTGCGCGCCTTGGCAGAGGCCAAGGTGTTCTTGAGCTCGGCTTCCATCTTTTTCATCTCGACTTCGGCCTCGGCGCGCTTGCGCTTGCCTTCGTCTGCGATTTCGAGGCTTTCGTTGATGGTCGCGATCAGGTCGGCGTTGGCTTGCTTGACGGCTTCGATGTCGAACACGCCGCGTTCCATTTCGGTGCGGATGGTTTTGTTGGCCTGACGCAGGTTTTGTGCGTTTGCCGTCAGCAATTCGTTGGTCAGATCATTTGCGTCACGGACGGCTTCTGCGGCTTCGGCAGACCGCTGGATGGTAACAGCCTGCGCCAGTTGGGTTTCCCACAAAGGCACCGTGTTGACCAAAGTCGAATTGATCTTGGTCACCAGTGATTTGTCATTTTCCTGCACCAAACGGATCGATGGCAGCGACTGCATCGTGACCTGACGGGTCAGTTTCAGGTCATGCACCCGGCGTTCAAGATCGTCGCGGGCAGAACGGATGTCGCGCAGTTCTTGGGCTTTCATCACCGCGGCGTCCTCGGCGGCAGCGGCGACCTCGGCCTCTTTCGCGGGGATGGTTGTTGCGTCCAGATCGGCGATCTTTGCTTCGCCCGCAGCAATATACAGCGCCAGTTCGTCGTAGAATTGCAGTGTCTTGTCGTACAAAACGTCAAGGCTTTCGATGTCTTTCAGCAGCACTGTCTCATGGCCCAACAGGTCGTCGGTCACATTGTCGATCTGGCTTTGGACCTCTTCGAAACGGGCGGCAAATTTTGCCATCGGCGCAGCGCGGCCCAACAATTTTTCCCACCACGTGCGCTGACGGCGCACATCAAGTTCGGACACAGAAAACCCGCGGATCGTGGACACGATATTGCGCAGACTGTCGCCCGCTGGCCCCACATCCTTGTTGCGTACACCGGCCAGCATGGCTTGGCTGATCACCTGAAGTTCTGCTTGGGCTGACGACCCGAACGACACGATGGAATTTGTGTCGGTCATGTCCAGTTCGGCAATGCGTCTGGTGATCTCGGCGCTTGTTGGCGCATCAGCGGCCTCAAGCGGGACGATCTCGCCTTTGGGTTCGGGCAGAACCACGGCGGTCACTTTGGCGACTTCGGCAAGAGCGGCCTCTGCTTTTTGGCGGGTATTCTCGGTCATTCGTCGGTTCCTTTCGGGTTTAGCGTGACGCCCTCGCGTTGAAGCCGGTCACGTAATACTTTGATTTCAATGTCCATATCGCTGCGGTCATCGATCATCAGCTTTTCGGTGCGTGCCGCAAAGTTCTGTTCAAGATCATTCAGCAGCGTTTCATAATGGGCGCGGGCGCTTTCGTCCTTTTTGCGGCGATAGAGAGCGACAAATTTTGTGGTCGCGTCACGCGCGCCCTGCAAATAGACGCCCAGGTACTTGCGTGCGCTGGTCAGATCGCGCGGGTCTTCTTCGACAGTGCGGATCATCTGGCGCGCGACAGTCTGAAACGCCACAACGCGCAGGGTCAGCTTGCGATCGTCCAGAATATCGATCTGGCCACGCATCGCCTCTAGGTGGGCTTCGGCTTTGTCGACCACGCGGGCGACGCGGTCTTGTTGGAAATCGTCGACCCCCTCCATGCGCTTGTCGGACAGGGGGTCAATGCCAAAGACGGCAACATGCAGACCCAGCGCCGCAATCCCGTACAGCACTGCACCCGCGACACTGCTTTGGCCCGAATAGGCCGCAATCGCGATACCAACCCCGGTTAGCAGGGACGCCAGCATCTTGCGCGGCACGCCGGGGCGGCGGGCCACCTTGCGGGCGTTATACGCGGCCTCGGCGACAAGCCCTTCTTGCAGCAGCCATGCCGCCAGCGTCAGGATACCTGCACCGATCAGCGCCGTCACCAAAACCGCAGGCCCGTCATTCAACGACGTCACCGCCAGCACGATGGCAGGCACAAACAGCAGGCGTGCGGGTGATTTTGCGGCGCGGGCCTGGCGCGCATTCAAGGCAGGTTCGCGGGCCCCTTCTGTTGTCGCGTCAGGGCTATATTTTCCGCCGAATCGTTGCGCCATTACGATGCCCCCAGCCAGCCAGAGGTGACGCCAAACATCAAAATCACCAGAACAATATAGGCGATCCGCTTGAATGTGTCGGGCATATGGTCGTCTTCCTTTTCTTGGGCCAATCTGACCACAGCTTGCATTGTCCCAAAGACGGTTATCATTGCAATGACAACAATGACCGATAAGGCAATTAAAAGAAATAGACGCGCCATTCTTACCCTCTACCGGTTCGCCGTCAGGATGTCCTAACGCCGCATTACGGCGACCTTGGCCATGGCGGGCTGCCGCGCCGTCGTCATCAGATACGTCGCAAGGGCGCAAAGAATGAAATAGAACACGCCAAAGTCCTCCATGCAGTTGTCACCAACTACCATGCACAACGCCTGTTCATAGAACAAGGGTTCAACGCGCGCGTTTTTTCCCCGCAGCGGGACGGTTGACAGGTTTGCGGACCCGTGTCGGCGTTGGTCGTTCTGACAGACCCAGCTGTTCACGCACCACCCGTTGCTTTAGCTCTTCGACCTCGCCTTGCTTGAGCGAGCCAAGCTGGAACGGGCCATAGCTGACGCGGATCAAACGGTTCACGGTCACGCCGATCGCCTCCATGGCACGGCGGATTTCGCGGTTTTTGCCTTCGCGCAGCGACACGGTCAGCCACGCGTTCGCCCCCTGCTGGCGGTCAAACGTGACGATCATCGGCTGGTAAGTGATGCCATCAACAGTGATGCCCGCGCGCAGTTGTTCCAGTTTCGGCTCGGATACCGATCCGTTGATCCGCACACGGTAACGCCGCAGCCAGCCGGTGCTGGGCAATTCCAGCTTGCGTTTCACGCCGCCGTCGTTTGTCAGCAGCAACAAACCCTCAGAGTTCAGATCAAGGCGCCCGATGGACATCACGCGCGGCATATCTTCGGGCAACGCCCCGAACACGGTGGCGCGGTCGCGTTCGTCGCGTTCGGTCGTCACAAGACCCGCGGGTTTATGATACAGCCAGATACGTGGCGGATCGGGTTCACCGACAGCTTTGCCATCAACGGTGATTTTATCCGTATCCGTCACATTCAACGCCGGGCTGTCGATGGGTTTCCCGTTCACATAGACGCGGCCATCGGCGATCATGCGTTCAGCTTCGCGGCGGCTGGCGATGCCTGCGCGGGATAAAACTTTGGCGATGCGATCGCCCTGTGGGGTGTCATTGGTCATAGCTATGCCCATAGCTGCTTTGATCGCCCCTTGCCAGTGGGTGCATCGTCAGGGCATCACATCTGCATGGATTTTCGCAGTTACATGGATATTGCGCTGTCAGAAGCGCAGGCCGCCGCCGCCCGCGGCGAGGTTCCGGTGGGCGCCGTGATCGTTCGCGGCGGTCAGGTGATTGCGCGCGCGGGGAATCAGACACGCGCGCTGAACGACCCCACGGCCCATGCCGAAATGCTGGTGATCCGTGCAGCCTGCGCGGCATTGGGTCAGGAACGGCTGACGGGCTGCGATCTGTATGTCACGCTTGAACCATGCCCGATGTGTGCGGCGGCCATCAGCAATGCCCGCATTGCGCGGCTGTATTACGGGGCGGCGGACCCGAAATCGGGGGGCGTGGCGCAGGGTCCACGCGTATTTGCGCACCCGCAATGCCACCACAAACCCGAAGTGTACGACGGCATCGCGTCCCAAGAGGCTGAAACGATGTTGCGCGATTTTTTCGCGGCGAAACGCGACATACGTTCTTAAAAGTCGAGTGTTTCCATCACTGCTGGTGTTTTGACCACGCCATGCGGTAGCGCATCGATAAGTGGCGCCGCGGATTGGGCGAGAACGGGAAATGTCTGATAGTGGCATGGAATCACGGTCTGAAAGTCAAAATACCGCTTTGCCACATAAGCGACCTGCTGCATGTCCATGGTATAATGCCCACCGGCACAGATGATCCCGATGTCGGGTTTATAATAGTCCCCCATCCAACCCATGTCGGCCATGATTCCCGTGTCGCCACTGACATAGATCATGTGTCCCTCGCCACCGATCATAAAGCCTGCTTCGGTGCCCGCATAAACAACCGTTTCGCCTTGCATGAACGATGATGAATGGCTTGCGGGCACCATAGATACCTGCGCGCCATTCAGGTCGACGGTGCCGCCTTTGCTCATATCAATTGTTTTTATGTTTTGGGTTGCTGCCATCCAGTCGGACAGGTCGGCGATACAGACCACGGGTATATCGTGCGTGCTGCAAATTTCCACCGTGTCCCCGATGTGGTCGGCGTGGCCATGGGTCAGCAACACATGGGTGACGCCAGCGGTGGCCTGTGCGAACTGATCGCCGGGGAACAGCGGGTTTGCCATGCCTATAAATGGTCCCGCCTTCATCCAAGGATCAATCAAAAGAACGGCATCTGCGATCTCGATCCGAAAGGCCGCGTGGCCAAGCCAAGTGATTTTCATGCCTACCTCCTTGTTGCTATCGTGAGGTTAAGCTGCATTTGGTGCAAGACAAGCGTATTTTCGGCGGCCTGCGTGCTTGCGACCAGCCGTCCCAACCGATAAACGCGGAGCAACGATTTACCGGAGACGCGTTCCATGTCCATTGACACCGAAACCGCCCGCCGCGTGGCAAAGCTTGCCCGTATCAAGGTGGAAGACGATGCACTGCCCGCTTTGGCCGCTGAGTTCAGCGCCATTCTGGGTTTTATCGAGCAGCTCAACGAAGTTGATGTGGATGGCATTGAGCCGATGACATCCGTCACACCGCAGCGCCTGAAACGCCGTGAAGACGTGGTAACGGATGGCAATCAGCAAGCGGCCATTTTGAAAAACGCGCCCGATGCCCGCGAAGGGTTCTTTGCCGTGCCGAAGGTGGTGGAATAATGACTGATCTGACGAAACTTACGATTGCGGGTGCCCGTGATGCGATGCGCAAGGGCGACACCACCAGCGCGGAAATCACCGCTGCCTGCCTGAAGGCCATTGAAGGCGCAGGTGCGTTGAATGCATTTGTGCATCACACGCCCGAAATTGCGACAGCGCAAGCCGCGGCTGCGGACACGCGGATCAAGGCAGGGGATGCGCCTGCGATGTGTGGCATTCCGCTTGGTATCAAGGATCTGTTCTGCACCAAAGGTGTGCCATCACAGGCGGCGTCGCGTATTTTGCAGGGCTTCAAACCCGAATACGAATCGACCGTGACCAGCCAGTTGTTTGATGCGGGCGCGGTCATGCTGGGCAAGCTCAACATGGACGAATTTGCCATGGGGTCGTCCAACGAGACCTCGGTTTACGGCAATGCGGTGAACCCATGGAAGGTGGACGATCGCGAATTGACGCCCGGCGGGTCGTCGGGTGGGTCTGCGGCTGCGGTTGCGGCTGACCTATGCCTTGCGGCGACGGGGACGGACACGGGCGGTTCCATTCGCCAACCCGCTGCTTTTACCGGCATCACCGGCCTGAAGCCCACGTATGGGCGGGTGTCGCGTTGGGGTGTTGTTGCTTTCGCGTCATCGCTTGATCAGGCGGGACCGATGACCAAAGACGTGCGCGACGCGGCGATCATGCTGCAAGCCATGTGTGGTCACGACCCCAAAGACAGTACTAGCGCCGATCTGGCCGTGCCGGATTTCGAGGCGGCATTAACAGGCGATATCAAAGGCAAGGTCATCGGTATCCCCAAAGAATACCGCATGGACGGTATGCCGACCGAAATTGCAAAGCTATGGGACGACGGCACGTTGATGCTCAAAGACGCAGGCGCTGTGATCAAAGACATCAGCCTGCCGCACACCAAATACGCGCTGCCTGCCTATTACGTGATTGCGCCAGCCGAGGCGTCATCAAACCTTGCGCGCTATGACGGGGTGCGTTTTGGCCACCGCGCCACGTTGGCGGCGGGTGACGGCATCACCGAAATGTACGAAAAAACCCGCGCCGAAGGATTCGGTCACGAAGTCCAGCGTCGGGTGATGGTCGGCACCTATGTGCTGTCCGCCGGGTTCTACGACGCCTATTACAACCGTGCCCGTCGGGTGCGGACATTGATCAAGCGCGACTTTGACGACGTGTTTGCCGCAGGTGTGGATGCGATCCTGACACCTGCAACACCGTCGGCCGCATTTGGTTTGGGCGAAATGACGGATGCCGATCCGATCAAAATGTATCTCAATGACGTGTTTACGGTGACTGTGAACCTTGCTGGTTTGCCGGGCATTGCGGTGCCCACAGGGACGGACGCGGCCGGATTGCCGATGGGGCTACAGTTGATTGGTCGCCCTTGGGAAGAAGCGGATTTGTTGAACGTGGCGTACAGTCTCGAACAGGCTGCAGGATTTGTAGCCAAGCCGACAAAGTGGTGGTAGTTGTCTTTGAACGAAGACACTGGGTAACGGGTAGAGAGCAATGAAAATAGGCTTTGGAGTAGCGTTTGGCGCTTTGCTGATGGCGGGCGCATGCGCGTCACCAGATGCACCGCAAAGCCGCGGTGTCGGCTTTGACGACTATTCAGCCTATGAGCTGGACCGGGCACGCCGCGAGGCGCAGTTGACCGGATCGCAAAGCATTATCCCGGCACCGCGCATTAACACTGTGGCCAGCCCCACGCCGATGCAGCAGGCCATTCCGTCCGCGGATTTAGCCCGCGCCGGAATTGGACAGATGCAGCCCGCGGTCACGCCATTTGTGCCTGCCGCGCCCGCCGTCAGCCAGCCGCTTGCCGCGCCAAGTAACAACACCGGAATTTCCGACGAGCAAAGCTTTGATGCAGTTGCCGGGCGCGAAACGATCCAAAGCGACGCAGAGCGCCGCGCCGCGCAAGCCGCAGCGCGCGAGCAGGTCCAACCGACCGCAGTGCCGCAGCGCCCATCCAACACCGGCCCGAACATTGTGGAATACGCGATCAATGCGCCGAACGTGAAGGGACAGGAATGGTACAGCCGTTCACTGCTGACCACCCAAGGTCGCTATCAGCGCAACTGCGCCGACTACAGCAGCCCTGACGAAGCACAGCGCGACTTCTTGGCGCGTGGTGGTCCCGAACGTGATCGGCGCGGTATTGATCCCGATGGGGACGGTTTTGCGTGCGGTTGGGACCCTGCACCGTTCAAATAAGGGTGACACCGCTGAAGCTGACAACACATGCATCACCGAACTTCGGGCCGCGACGTGACAACGTGCGGCCAGATATGGTTGTGCTGCATTATACGGCGATGCAATCCGCCAAGGCGGCGCTGCGGACCCTGTGTCATCCCGACAACGAAGTGTCCGCGCACTATCTGATCGCGGAGGATGGCGAGGTGCTGGCGCTGGTTCCCGAACAGATGCGGGCCTGGCATGCCGGGGCAGGGCGCTGGGGTGCCGTCACAGACGTGAATAGCCGGTCGATCGGGATCGAGATCGCCAACAACGGCGTCAGTCCGTTTAGCGCCCCGCAAATGGACGCGCTAACAGACCTGTTGCAGGGGATCACTGCGCGCTGGGCGATACGGCCGGAACGGGTGATTGCCCACTCGGACATGGCGCCGGGGCGCAAAATCGACCCGGGCGCGCGGTTCGACTGGCGCAGGCTGGCGCATGTGGGCCTGTCGGTCTGGCCGCAGGATGTAAAATCACACGACACTGACAGATTTGTGGCCAGTATGCAGGCCTTTGGTTACACGGCCACCAATGATGCCGATCTGCTGTTATCGGTCTTTCGCTTGCGGTTCCGGCCTTGGGCCACGGGGCCGCTGGATGCGACGGACGCCGGGATGATCACCGACCTTGCGCGGCGTTTCCCCGTTGACGTGAACGCCGCTTGCACCTAACTCAACCATGCGCGGATGGCTGGATGGCTGCGGGCGGTAACGTTCGAGGAAAGTCCGGACTCCACAAAGCACGGTGCCGGGTAACGCCCGGCGGGGGTAACCCTAGGGATAGCGCCACAGAGAACAGACAGCCCTGCATGCAGGGTCATGGTGAAACGGTGGGGTAAGAGCCCACCGCGCGATGGGCAACCAAAGCGGCACGGCAAGCCCCACCGGGAGCAATGCCAAATAGGGACTGCGCGCCGCAAGGCAGGGTGGCTTGAGCCCGAGCAGTCCGGGTTGGCAGCTAGAGGGCGTCTGGTAACAGGCGCTCCAGATGAATGGTCATCCATTTGGGGCAACCCAAAGGACAAAATCCGGCTTATAGGCCGTCCGCGCAATTTGATCCGTTCGCTTACATTTCCAAGCCAGAATAAATTGTCCACATCCCTTGTGGCGTTCCCGTACCATCAGGTTTCGCGGGATTCTGCATGATTTGGTCGGCGATGCCGTTTAATGCGTGTCTTTGCGGTTGACTCGGGGCGCGGCTGGCGTAAAAGGCAGCTTCAATGACATTTATGCGTAGCGCCGATGATGGCCCGCAACCAGGAGAGATGAGACATGGCGAAGCCTACCACCATCAAGATCCGCCTGAACTCCACTGCGGGGACCGGGCACTTTTACGTGACCAAGAAAAACGCACGTACCATGACTGAAAAAATGACAGTCAACAAGTACGACCCCGTTGTGCGTAAGCACGTGGAATACAAAGAAGGCAAGATCAAGTAATTGGTCGACCCTTTGGATCGCATAAAAGCCACGCAATCGCGTGGCTTTTTTTGTTTCGGTTGAGATGACTTCTAGCGTAGTCAGCACCGCCGAGATTGCCGCCGCGACGGGGGTGTCACGGTGCATCTGTCACAGGTGGTGTTATGCCGGGTAATCCCGCCTAAAATGAGTGGTCTTCAAAATTTCTGACTTAAGCATCCGTTGTCTGGACCTGTCGCGCGTTCGCGACCAGAGTGAGGAAGCGCGTTGTAGAGTTCCTGCAGGAAGTCCTGGCCGAGGGGCCGTTACCCTCATCCGAGCTATTCATGTCCGTCGTCATATAAAATGGGACATCAGAGCGGCTTGAGTAATAGAGGCTCTGGCTCGTTTGTGTGATTGATTATGCGGCTTGTTTTTGATGTTGCAAGTGGCGTTGTTTGATAGTCAGTTTCTTGATCTTCTCCCTTTCCCTGAGAATGGCTTTGTCGCGTCCGAAGTAGACGTCGGCGGGTGTGACGTTGTTCAGGCTCTCGTGGTAACGCTGATTGTTGTAATACGCGACGAATGCGCCGATCTGGCGTTCGGGATCGCCGGGCAGATAGTAGTTCTCCAGCAGAACTCGGTTCTTCATGGTCTGGTGCCAAGGTTCTATTTTGCCCTGAGTTTGTGAGTGGAACGGTGCGCCACGGACATGCTTCATGTTTTGCTTGCCCAACCATTCAGCCAGATCGCCAGAGGTGTAGCAGGAGCCGTTATCGCTGAGCAGACGCGGCTTATGGCGCACGACGGCCTGGTCGCAGCCTGATGCCGTCAGCGCCAGTTCAATCGTATCTGTCACATCTTCAGCCCGCATGTTTGTGCATAGCTTCCAGGCGATGATATAGCGGCTGTAATCATCCAAGATGGTGCTGAGATAATACCAACCCCAGCCGATGATCTTGAAGTAGGTGAAGTCGGTCTGCCACATCTCGTCAATGGCGGTGGTTTTGTCTTTGAACTCCTCGGCCGCTTTGATCAGCAACCTGTCTGACGTCAGCACCCGTGGGAATGATTTGGGGATTTGAACAACGGAGGATTTCTGGTTCATCTTATCGATTAGGAGATCGAGATGACGAAGAAACCGCAGACATCGAAGGATGCCGCCGAGAAGGTGGTTAAAAACATCTTCCGTAAGACCCTGCTGACTTATTCAGCTGAAGAGAAGATCCGCATTGTATTGGCAGGCTTGCGCGGCGAGGAAAGCATCTCAGTGTTGTGCGGCCGTGAAGGAATCGCTGAGAGCCTGTATTAAAGCTGGTCGAAAGAATTCTTGGAGGCAGGCAAACGCCGTCTGTCTGGGGACACGGCACGTCAGGCCACATCGCCTGAAGTGAAGGAGCTGCGCTCAGAGTCGCTGGCCTTGAAAGAATGCGTCGCCGATCTGACTCTTGAGAACCGTCTGCTCAAAAAAAGCATGACAGGAAGTGGGGGGATACGAGGAATGAGGTATTTTGCTTCAGAGAAACTGGAAATCATCGGCACCGTGGAGCGTTCGCACCTCCCCACCAAGATGACCCTCGACATGTTGGGCATCCCACGCACGACATTTTACCGATGGTATGATCGCTACGTTGATGGTGGCTTCGATGCACTGGCCGATGGATCGCCGCGCCCGAAGTCGGTCCGGAACCGTATCCCTGATACAAGGCGCGATGATCTGATTGAGTTTGCGCTCGAACACGAGGCGCTGTCGACACGGGAATTGGCCGTCAAATACACCGATGAGAAACGTTATTCGGGGGAAACGCCCCACTGGGGCCTTTCCTGACCCCTCCAACTTTGTCTCTGAATCATCAGCTTAACGTATTCTCAAGGCAGCCGACCTGATAACAGCACCAGACTATGTGGTCATTAAAAGCGGTCGAGGAGTTCAAAGACAAAACCACCGCCATTAACGAGATGTGGCAGACCGACTTCACCTACTTCAAGATCATCGGCTGGGGTTGGTATTATCTCAGCACCATCTTGGATGATTACAGCCACTATATCATCGCCTGGAATCTCTGCACAAACAAGTCAGGCACACGTCCAAAGGGACGGTCACCAAAGACAGATGCGAATACATCTATTGCGTCTTGACGGCTTTCCGCATTACGTAGCTCTTCGGTTTTCAGCAAAAGTTGTCGGCAACCTGCCTGTGCATCAATTGTTGCGAGAAGCGACAGCGCGAAGCCCGCCGAAAGGCTTTCGTCTCTAAGTGATGCTTCAAGCTGATCCTTTGCATGCTGACGATGTTCCGCCCCGCCTGCCTCCTCGATGATACGGATTGCATACTCTAGAGCGTTCCTCGCGCCCGCCTGCTCAGTCGAAAGGAAGTCTGCAATTCGAGGGGCGATGCGAGTAGCTACCGCGGCCTTCATGTTTGCCCTTCCGTGGTGCAATACATCATGAAAAATCTCGGCCTGCCCGATATCGGCAAGTTGCTGCAATTGCGCCAGAGCCTCCAAGGATACTACTTCCGCGAACGCATTGGGGTGCGCCTGATCAAGCATGGATAAATAGTCACCGAACCCATTTAATTCGACGCATGAGATCCTCGCGGCTCGGATGGCCTCGTCATGAGATAGTGACGTCGCCCAACCGTCTGTTTCGGACTTTGCCTTAACTGCCGCCAATGCGAGCAACCAACTGGCTGGATAAGGAACCTTCTCTGAGCCACAGTTCGTCCAAGGCGTCCAAGAAGAAGTACGCCACAGCCGTGGGACTCTGCTTCCATCTTTCAAACGCCATGACATCTTCTGGAAGCATGGCGCTTTCCAAGTTTTCGTCGTGAAGTCGTTCCAATGGTAAGAAGAACGCGTCGCTTCCCGATGCACGGAGCATTTCAACTTGTTCTTCGAATTCTCGTGTTTTTCCGGAACGCCCCTCACCAATAATTACTAACGGCGTCATTTCAAATAGGTCTGGCCACTTGTAAACGCCATCCGGTACCGCCCCAAAAAGCGACAAGTAGTGGGGGTCTCTGAGTTCAACCTTTTCGGCTAGGGCAAAGCGTCGTTCGGTGGGTACATAGGGCTTCAAAGTTTACTTACTCCGATAGGTTCTCGCTTTCCCGGCCAGTCAAATCCCAGAATGGTTTTACCGCAAGGTATTGAGCCCCAACCGAAAGTAGAACCCCCAGTGGGCACATTTACCAAAAATGAGACGCTCATCTTCTGCGTTGTTGAAAGTGCATCCGCACTCTCAGGCGCAGCACCCCGTCGAAGACCGCCACTTAATGCAGAGGGCTTTGGGCCCCCATACGGCACCCAGCCCTCAGACTGCACGAATTCTCCGCGCCAATGAAGCGGTTAAGGCATTGTTTACATGCGATTAAAATGGTGCCCAGGGGCGGAATCGAACCACCGACACGAGGATTTTCAATCCACTGCTCTACCCCTGAGCTACCCGGGCATCGGGACGAAATTACAATCTGTAACCTCTTGGGTAGCGGCGTTTTAGACGTGGGGACGGGGGGTGTCCAGAGGGAAGTTTGTACTTAGTGCGGTTTCTTTTCTTCTGCGGCGCGTCGTTCGGCTTCCAAGTCTTCCATATCTTCGGGTGAAGCGGCAAGGATCGCGTAGCTGCCGCTGAACCATTTGGCCAAATCAATGTCAGCGCAGCGTTTTGAGCAGAATGGCCGGAAGTCAACGACTGTGGGTTTCTTGCAAATCGGGCAGGGCATCAGAGGTCCGTAAACAAATGCTTGGGGAAGGGGGGGCGTTCGCGTTTGCGCTGAAGTTCAAACAGCCCCATCGGGGTCCAACCGACAAGCGATGTTTCAATCGGGTCGTTTTTGAACGACGCCCGGAGCGACTGTTCGACCTGTTTCCGATGCGCCTTGGACATCGACACGAAATCGACGCTGATTTGTCCGGCCAGGCCGCGCAGCCGCAGCGCACGGGGCAGGGCGCGCGCGGCGGCAAGGTTGGCCTTGAGCGCGGCAGCGGGCGATGTGTCATTGCCGGTGTTTACATCCACCGCGACCAAGGCGCGGGTCGGTTCGACGTACATTGTGCCTTCGCCGATTTCGACCAGCGCGCCGCCCAGTGCGGCGATCTGGTCCAACACGCCGTGCGTGGCAAAGCTGCCGGGTTCTGTCACGATGCTTGCCGCGCCGGTCCATTCCCGCCAAGCAAGGGCATGGGGTCCGTCGCCTTCGGTCAGGGCCTCGGGTGTGGGACCCGTTGCGTCCGCCAGCACGGCGTCGGCCATTGAAACCATGGCCATGATATCCTCGGCAATCTCTGCCTCGTCAGCGCCCTCGCAGGAGGAGCGCAGAATCAGGCCGTGTTCACTGTCGAACACCTCGTGCGCTACCGCTAAAAGAGCGTCGCGCGTGTCTTCGTCGGTGATTTGACGGGAAATATTCATCCCCGGTTTGCCGGGGGTCACGATGGCATAGCGGCTTTTGAACAGGACGCGGTCGGTGACAGGCACCGCCTTTCCGGTTTCGCTATGGCCGGTGACCTGGACCAACAGTGCTTGGCCGGGATGCAGCCCCTTGCCAGCACGCAAGAACGCGGTTTCGCCGTCGGGAAGGCGCAGCATCATGCCGCCTTGGCCTTTGATGGGACGATCACATATCCCGCGAAAGATCGCGCCGGGGCGCGGGGCATCTATGTCGTCGATCAGCAGATCGTCGAGTTTGCCATCGACCATATAGGCGGCGACTTCGATCTCGCCGATATGATCCAGAATGATTGTGCGGCCCTTCATATGTCACCTTGATAAAGCGGGAAACCAGCAGCGGTCAAAAGACCTGCGGTTTCGGTCAGTGGCAGGCCTACAATGCCAGTATAAGATCCGTTGATCCACGGGATGAACGCGCCGGCGGGCCCTTGGATTGCATAGCCGCCTGCCTTGCCCTGCCAATCACCAGACGCCAGATAGGCGTTCACCTCGGCATCGGAAAGCTGTTTCATCGCAACGGTGCTTTGCACGTCTTTTTGCCAGATTCGGTCGCCGCGTTTGACCGCGACGGCGGTGATGACTTTGTGACGACGCCCTGACAGGGCGTATAAAAACGCGGCCGCTTCGCCCGGGTCGCTGGGTTTGCCCATGATTCGGCGGCCCAACGCAACGGTTGTGTCGGCGCATAGCACGACCTCGTTATCGCCCGCGACAATGGCAGCCGCTTTTTCCGCAGCAATCCGGTTGACGTAATCGCGCGGCAATTCAGCCTTGCGCGGTTCCTCGTCGATATCGGGGGGGCGGATCGCAATGGGCGACACGCCAAGCTGTGCCAAAAGTTCTAGCCGCCGGGGCGAACCTGAACCGAGCACAAGCTTGAGGTCATTTGCTGGCTGCTGTGTTGTCATGCGAGCGGGCACCTAACAAATGCAACCGGGTATCGGCGGCATTTTGCCTTATGGCAAAGCACTTACCCGCGCTGCATGAAACGACGTTTCATGTTACTTGAAGCGATAGTTGATCCGACCTTTGGTCAAATCGTAAGGTGTCATTTCGACTTGTACCTTGTCGCCAGCCAGAACGCGGATGCGGTTCTTGCGCATCTTGCCTGCCGTATGCGCGATGATCTCATGGCCGTTTTCCAGCTCGACCCGAAACGTCGCGTTTGGCAGAAGTTCTTTTACGACACCTGGGAATTCGAGCAGTTCTTCCTTGGCCATGTGATCTCCTGTGTTTCACTTCCGCCCAAAGTATGGCGGTCGGCGTCTAAATGCGCCCGAACCTGCAGATTTTCAAGGCCTAATCAGCGTAACGTCACGGATGTGACTGTTTTGATGCTGTTGTCAGCGGCGGTTGCATCTGTTTGCGCTGCTGAAAGGTATCCCAAAGCGGATGCAGCAGCGGTTGTCAGGCGTCATCGCACTTTCCCGGGCCCCATCGTGCGATCAGACGTTCCTTGATTTGGTCGCGGGCCTGACGATACATGGCAAGCCGCGCCTCGCGGTCATCGCCCAGACCCGTCGGGTCAAGAATGGGCCAGTATTCCACTTCGATATGATAAAACTGGGTCAAATCAAGCGCGCGGCGCTGGCTGGCAGGTGACAGGGCCAGGACAAGATCAAATGACGACAGATCATCGCCCCATTGTTCCATCTGATCGAACGTACGGGCGCGGTGACGTGACAATTCGACGCCGATTTCTTCGCAGACGGTAATCGCAAACCCGTCGATTTCAAGGTCGTTTTTCACGCCGACGGACTGGATGTAACAGTCTGTACCGTAAAGCTTTTTCATGATCCCTTCCGCCATCGGAGAACGGACAGAATTGTAATCGCAGCAAAACAATACCGACTGTGGCAAAGGTAGAAATGTATCACCTGATGCCAAATCAACCACCAAAATGCAAAACGCAGATCAAGGTGAACAGGCGGCGGGCGGTGTCAGTATCGACAGTGGCCTTGCCTTCCAGGCGCTCTTGCAACACGCGCGCCCCTTCGTTGTGGATACCGCGCCGCGCCATGTCGATGGTTTCGATCTGGCTTGGGGGCAGGGTTTTGACCGCATCAAAGTAGCTTGCGCAGATTTGAAAATAATCCTTTACGACCTGCCGGAATGGGCCAAGTGACAGATGGAATTCGCCGGCCGGTCGCAGGTCTTCGGTCTGAATATCAAACACCAGACGCCTTTCGCGAATGGATAGCCCCAGTTGGTAGGGTCCGGGGGGAACATCGCGGTCGGCGCGCGCCGGGAGGTCAAAGCTGTTGTCCTCAAGCAAATCAAACATTGCGACTTTGCGCTCTTGTTCGATTTCGGGGGTCGGCGCAGGCAGCCCGCTGTCGTCGATGGTGATATGGCTAATGCGTGTCATCGGTTGCCTGCATTCAGTCGATCAAGACGGGCACGGACAGAAAGCCCGTGCGCTTCAAGGCTTTCGGACTTTGCCAGACGTTCGGCAGAAGGGCCGATCGCGGCCAGGGCTTCGGGGGTCATGCGCGACAGTGTCGTACGTTTGATAAAATCCATAACAGACAATCCACTGGAAAACCGCGCCGACCGGGCCGTCGGCAACACGTGGTTCGGTCCCCCAATGTAGTCACCAATCGCCTCGGGTGTCCAACCCCCGATAAAGATGGCGCCCGCATGGGTGACGCGGTTGGCCAAATTTTCAGCATCGGCGGTACATAATTCAAGGTGTTCGGGCGCTATACGGTCGGATAGGGCCACGGCCTCGTCCATATTGGCGACCGTGATCACTGCGCCAAAGTCACGCCAGCTTGCACTGGCAATGGCGCGGCGTTCCAATGTCTTAAGACGTGTGTCGACAGCGTCTGCCACGGCAATCCCAAAGGCGGCGTCATCGGTTATCAATAGGGACTGCGCACTTTCATCGTGTTCGGCTTGCGATAGCAAATCAAGCGCGATCCAGTCGGGATCGTTGTCCTTATCCGCAATCACCAAAATTTCGGAAGGGCCGGCGATCATATCAATGCCAACCTTGCCAAACACCCTGCGCTTGGCAGCCGCCACAAAAGCATTTCCGGGGCCGGTAATTTTATCGACCGGGGCAATGGTTTCGGTCCCATAGGCCAAGGCGGCAATCGCTTGGGCGCCGCCAATACGGTAGACTTCGTCGACCCCTGCAATGCGGGCGGCAAGCAAAACCAGTGGATTTGTCACGCCATCCGGCGTTGGCACAACAACCGCCAAACGCCCGACGCCTGCCACTTTGGCGGGAATTGCGTTCATCAAGACGGATGACGGGTAGGATGCAAGCCCACCCGGCACGTATAACCCCGCCGCAGAAACAGGCGTCCAGCGCCAGCCAAGGCGCGCACCGACTGCATCCGTCCACATCGCGTCTTCGGGCATTTGCAGGGTGTGGTAGGCGCGAATGCGCTCGGCGGCCAGTTCAAGTGCCGCACGGTCCTCGTCGCTGACCTTGGCGCATTCGGCCTCAATCTCTGCGGGCGAGAAACGCATCGTTTCAGGTGTCAGTTCCAGACGATCGAATTTTGCCGTCAGCTCCAACACCGCTGCATCGCCGCGCGCACGCACGTCTGCGATGATGTCCGCCACGATATGATCGACATCCGGGCTTTCTTCGCGCTTAGCACCTAAGAGGGTGGCAAAGCGGACCTCAAAGTCGGTGTCAGATGTGTTCAAAAACTGTGGCATAGGGCACTCCTTTGATCAGGACATAAACATGTGCGGGCGGCGCATCAATGCCGTGTGTCTTGCAAGTCGCGAGGGTAGATATCCGCTGCGCGCAGCGCACCATGGAATCATGTGCGGCGTAGCCGCCCCTTTGGATCACACGTTGTGATGGGGTGCTTTGCCTGACGGGGCAACATAGGGCCGGGTGACATCGCGCAAAATGACCTCCAGCGTCTCGACCTCCAACGCGATGACGCCGTCCCCTGCAAGGGTTAGCTCGATGCGTCCCATGCCATCATCCGAAGGATGAAAGGCGATAGACAGCAAGGAGAACACTATCTCAGGGTCGGATTTATCCACGCCTTGGCTTTGCACGCGCATGACATCTTCAAAAGCGAGCACCGCCTGCACCCGTTCAAACCCGTGACGCGGGGCGTTGACCGCATCCTCCCAGCGACACCGGTTCAACAAAAGCGCAAAGCGCCGCGCCTTGCTGTCCCAGCGCATTTCGCTGGCGGGAAAAACCGCATCCTGGACCAGTGCAGCGATCACTGTCAGATCTTCGGCATCAAGCGCCTTCAGGCGCAATGGCGCCTCGCGGCCATCTTCAAAGCGTGCGTCCTCGGTCATGATACTGTAATCCGTTCAATGTTGGCACCAATAGCGCCAAGTTTGTCTTCGACGTGCTCGTACCCGCGATCCAAATGATACACGCGGCTGACAACGGTTTCACCTTCGGCAGCAAGACCTGCCAAAATCAATGATACAGATGCACGCAGGTCGGTCGCCATCACCTGAGCGCCTTTTAAGCGGTTAACCCCGTGTACCGTCGCGGTACCGCCGTGTACCTCTATGTTTGCGCCCATGCGGATCAGCTCGGGTGCATGCATAAAACGGTTTTCAAAGATTTTTTCTTCAAGAACAGACGTGCCTTCGGCCGTACACAGCATCGCCATCATCTGGGCTTGCAGATCCGTCGGGAAGCCGGGGAAAACTTCGGTGGTGATATCAACCGCCTGCGCCCTGTCGCCCCGGCGTTTCACCTTCAGCCCGTCCGGGGTCTCGGTGACATCAACGCCGGCTGCGTCCAGCTTTTCGACGAACGATGCAACAAGATCCAGACGCCCTCCCAGACATTCCACTTCACCGCCGGCAAAGACGGGGGCCAACATATACGTGCCCAGTTCAATCCGGTCAGTGACGACAGGGTGGGTGGCGGCCCCCAAACGGTCAACACCTTGAATGGTGATCGTGCTGGTGCCTTCACCTTCGATCTGGGCGCCCATGCGCCGCAGGCATTGCGCCAGATCAACAATTTCGGGCTCGCGGGCCGCGTTTTCGATGATTGTCGTGCCCTTGGCCAATGTGGCTGCCATCAGGACGTTTTCGGTTGCGCCCACCGAGGCGAACCGCAGCGGCACGCGTGCACCCTTCAACCCGCCTTTGGCAACCGCATGCAAATACCCGTCTTTCAGCTCGATCTGGGCACCCATCGCCTCAAGCGCGGTCACGTGAATATCCATCGGGCGTGCGCCAATTGCGCAGCCGCCGGGCAGGGACACAACCGCCTGATGATGCCGCGCCAACAAAGGGCCAAGGACAAGGTTGGAGGCGCGCATCTTGCGCACAATTTCATAATCAGCGCGGGTCGACGTCATGTCGTGGGACGACAAAACCTGCACCTTGCCGCCTTGCATAGACGTCACTTCGACGCCAAGCGACTGAAGCAGGGCGGTCATGGTCTTGATGTCGGACAGGCGCGGCGCATTGGTCAGCGTCAGCGGCTCTTCGGACAACAGCGTGGCCGGCATCAACGCCAGCGCCGCATTCTTTGCCCCCGCGATCTGGATCTTCCCATTCAGCGGTGTTCCGCCCTTTACAACAATCGAATCCATGCCTGCTCACTCTTTCTCTTTTTCATTGGCGCTGCTTGCACGGGCGCGCGCCTGCGCCTTGCGTTTGGCCATATTTGCCTTCAACGCCGCCTTCAACCGGTCTTCACGCGGATTGGCTGGCTTTGCCCTATTCTTTTGCTCTTGTTTATCGCTCATGACAGCCCTGTTAGCAATTCGCGCAAAAACCGTCCAGAGAGGGCTTGCACCACCTGCCATTTGCAGCTAATTCCCCGCCTCACGGATGCTGTGGTAGCTCAGTGGCAGAGCACACCCTTGGTAAGGGTGAGGTCGAGAGTTCAATCCTCTCTCACAGCACCATGAATTATTTGCCCCCTCAAAACATCGCCAAGGCTTTTCGCGGAAATGCTTTTTGCGGTGTTCTATGTGTGTCCGTTCGACGGTCCGCAAATACCCAAGTATTGGCCAATATGCGCAACGTCCGGCACAGTAAAGAACACCATATTTCCCTTTGTTTCCATTCGCTTGATTTGATGTCACACGCGATTTCCATCATCGCCCCAAACCTGCCCGCTGTCGCAGATATTTTCCCGGCGGAAACCGTCGACTTTTGATCACCGCGCAATTGGGGGATACCACCTGCATGGCGTCAGGGGTATTTGCTTGGAAAATTCCTACGCGCGTCTTGGATGGAAAACATGCAGTTCAGATGGCAAACGCCGCTGGCTTTTGTTTCCATCGGGGCAGCGCCAGTTTTTCGCTTTTGAAATGACTTTTGTCAGTTTGGCCGATTCTTGATCGCTTATTGTCCCTTATAGGGCGGTTTCCGCCGCACGCGCCGTCAGATTGTCGGCCGTAGAAACCTAAGAAAGGATAACAAGATGTTGTTACGTTCAATTGCTGTCGGAGGCTTTATTGCCATTTCCCTGACTTCGGGTGCGTCTGCTGAAAGCTACTTTGTGTGTATGGGCAGCGTCCCGGCGAAATCCGTGCTTGACCTTGGCTTGATCACTTCCGAGGGAGACGGCGTTGTCGAGATCTATGATTACCGGCTTGGTGAGAAGGGCGAAATGCTTGGCACGATTGATGTGCACGAAGGCGCGAACCCCGATGTCCGTTTTGACATTGGCATGCCACCGCGCGGCGATCTGCTGGCGCTTTTGACTGTCGATGGCGAAGTGGTTGCATCCAACGTCTATGACGTCTGCGAAGCCAACTAGACGCGCGGGCTAAGAAAAACACTTTGCCCGCGTTATCCTCGGCGGCGGCCATGACGGTGTCGATCATTTTGTCTGCCCGTTTTAAAAGGCCGCCGTCGGGTCGTTTATCGCGCCGGGTTACGCGGCACCCAGTGGTCGGCGCGGAAACTGATCGCGACTTTGGCGCGTTTGACAGTTTTGAATATGCGGCGGGCTGGCGCAATTGATCTATCGCGTCGGTTTGCAGTCCTTGATGTAAATCAGATACATGTGTGTGTTGGTATGCTACACGTTATGTGCAGCGCGCGCTGCACAATACCAAAGGACACGGAATGCCAAAAGATCCATATGCGGTGCTCGGTCTGACGAAAACCGCAACAGCAGACGACATCAAAAAAGCCTATCGCAAACTGGTACGCAGTAGCCACCCGGATTTGAACCCCGATGACCCGACCGCCGAAGCCAAATTCAAAGCAATCTCGGCGGCTTATGACATTTTGAAAGATCCGGAAACACGTGCGCGGTTTGATGCTGGCGAAATTGATGGATCCGGGGCAGAGCGACCCCCGCGTCAATATTATCGGGATTTTGCGGAGGCTGGCGGCGGTGCCTACCACCCCCAAGGTGGCTTTGGTGCGCAGGGTGATCCTGCGGATATTTTCGAACAAATTTTGCGCAGCCGCGCCCGTGCATCTGGTGGCGACCCCTTTGGCAGGGGCAGCTTTTCGGCGGCCGGGGATGATGCGCGGTATTCAATGTCGGTGTCATTCATGGACGCCGTGCATGGCACAGAAAGCAGGATTACATTGCCGGACGGGCAGAACCTTGCGGTCAAGATTCCCCAAGGTACCGAAGATGGTCAAACGTTGCGTTTGCGTGGCAAAGGCGGCCCCGGTTTTGGTGATGGCCCCGCAGGCGACGCGCTGATCACCATTTCGGTCCGCCCCGACCCCATTTTCCAACGTGACGGGGATGACATTTTGCTGACGCTGCCGATCAGCTTTGACGAGGCCATATTGGGTGGGAAGGTCACAACGCCCACCATTGACGGTCCGGTTGGGTTGAATATTCCTGCGGGCGCAAGTTCGGGGCGCGTCATGCGGCTGCGCGGGCGGGGCGTTGCCCGCAAAGGGAGGGCGAAGGGCGACCAGAAAGTCACGCTGCAGGTTGTCGTGCCCAAAGATATTGATGATGGATTGCGTGAATTTCTGACCGAATGGCGCAAGACGCATCCATTTGACCCAAGGGCGGATATGTTGAAGGGGGGCAACTCATGACCGATCACTTTTCGCAAGACGATGTTATCATGCGTGTCACCCGGCTGACGCGTACCCAGCTGGTGCGGTTCATAGAGCTTGATTTCGTGAGACCCGAACACACTGGACCCGACTATCAGTTCCGGCAGGTTGATATCGCACGCCTGGAGTTACTGTGCGATTTGGCGCACGACCTTGATCTTGATGAAACGGCGCTTGGTATCGTCATCTCGTTGTTGGATCAGCTTCATGCTGCGCGCGCGGACCTTGCGCAGGTGGTGCAGGTCATTGACGGGCTGCCCCCGCAGATCAAAAGCCATATCGCTGCCGCACTCGGCGCGGCGCAGTGAATGGCAACCGCACAAGACGCTGGTTCAGACAGTTCTTAAAAGACAGAGTTCACCGTAAGGCCAACCGACAGCGTGTCGCGTGTGAAGCGACTGACGTTACTGTCGCTGATGCTGTGGTTGACCGTGAAGCCCGGGACAAAACCAGCGTAAGCGACATCAGGAAAGCCGATGTTCACGTTGTAAAATACCGTAGTGTCCTGGCGTCCGCCTGCAACCGAACCAAGAAGTTGATAGTCAGGATAATTTGCCCAGCTTAATCCCGCGCCCACCGACAGGCTGACCGCGCCAATGGGGTCTTTCCAAAAATACGCGCCCTGTAGGGTCCACATGTCGGATGTGTAATTGACACTGTCCCCGTCGCTATCGGTGTAGGACAGGCTTGCGCGCCATGCATCGCCACTGGACAGCTGATGAATGATACCCGTTTGCAGTGTTATCCGGTCAACATCGCCGATATTTGCGTTGCGATACGACAGACGCTCTGCTTGCGTGGATAAATTGATTTCGGTCGCGGACGACAGCGGGCGGCGATAATCGGCACTGATCCGAACGTTCGCGTAAAACTCCATATCTGTAGACAGGTCAGATCTGTCGACGTCGCGATAGTCTGATCGGCCCAGCGCGAAACCTAACCCGTAGCTGCCAATGTCCAAAGCATGGTCATAGCGTACACTGCCCTCAAACGTATTGGTGGCGAAAGACGCGTCGGGAATATCGACATCTTCCGTCAGTTTCACCCGCGCACCTTGATAGCGCAAGACGACGGTGGTGCGACTACTGGCGTCGGCGTGCAGGCGATATTGGGTGCGGAAATTGAATGTGGCGCGGATGCCTTCCAGCGCCAACGCATCTCTGGTTAGCGTACCCCCGGTGGGGGCGCCATTGGTGGTCACGGTCGGGCTCTTTGCACCGCCATTGACGTTATTTGAAGGCGAAATCGAAAACCCCACCGATGTTGACCACGGATTGCGGCGGGCGACCGTGCGGGCATCGGCGATTGTGCGCGCATATTCCGCGTCATCTGGTGCGACCGTCAGGGCGCGGCGTAGCCATAAGGTTGAAAGGGTAAATCGGCCCTCATTCGCGGCGGCTAAGGCGGTCAGCCGGGCGGCCTCGTATTTTTCGGCATTGGTGACCGATAAATCCCACGCGCGTGCGCCCGCCACACGACCCGCAGACGGGTCGCCCATTTGCGGCGCCGTCGCGGCAAACACGATCAGCGCCGTGCGGTCCTCCGGGTCAACCGTCAGCAATTGCAGTGCAATTTCGCGCGCCAACGCCATATCTCCCGCCAGCACAGCGCGGGTTGCGATGGTGCGGGCCTGGTCCACAGGGATATCGACGTTTGACTGGGCTTGCGCCCCAGAGGCGGCCAGCATGGCAATTATTCGCAGAGCGCGGGCGATCATATGTAAGGCTCCTGACGGGGGACAGATGCGACATTGGCACAACGCGCCGGACACGGCCAGCAACATGTGGGGTGTCTGCGCGATGATCACACTCTATAGTGACCGCAACGCGAATCCAGCAGCCGGAGAAACCCATGCCCATCACCGCCGACCAACAGGCCGAAATCGACGCCCTGCGCGCCCAAGCAAAACCCACCTTGCGGGCGGTGTCCGAAGGGATGGAATCGCACCTGTACAAAGCGCACGAAGTGCTGGACCACGGGTTTATCCGCGTCATCGACTATATGGGCGACGATGCGGCGATCTGTCAGGCGGCGCGGGTGTCCTACGGCAAAGGCACCAAATCGGTGCAAAATGACGAAGGGTTGATCCGCTATCTGATGCGCCACTGGCATTCGACCCCGTTCGAGATGTGCGAAATCAAGCTGCACGTCAAATTACCGGTCTTTGTGGCGCGGCAATGGATCCGGCATCGGACCGCAAACGTGAACGAATATTCCGCGCGTTATTCGATCCTTGACCGTGAATTCTATATCCCCGAGGCCGACAAACTGGCCGCGCAATCCGTGATCAACAACCAAGGGCGCGGCGAAGCCCTGTCGGGCGAAGAAGCCGCGCGCGTGCTTGAATACCTCAAGGGGGACGCGGCGCGCTGCTATGACCACTATGCGGAAATGATCGACCAAGAAGGACAGCAAGGGCTGGCGCGCGAACTTGCCCGCATGAACCTGCCCGCCAATATCTATACGCAGTGGTACTGGAAGGTCGACCTGCACAACCTGTTCCACTTCTTGCGCCTACGCGCCGACGCCCACGCCCAATACGAAATCCGCGTCTACGCCGACGCGATCTGCAACGTCGTCGCCGACTGGGTGCCTGCCGCCTACGCCGCCTTTGACGATTACCGCATGGGGGGCGCCAACCTGTCCGGTAAGGCGATTGACTGCGTCCGCCGTATGCTTAAGGGTGAAAAAGTGACGCAAGAGACATCGGGGATGTCCAAGGGCGAGTGGCGGGAGTTTGAAGGGATTATCGGGTGAGTAGTCAAGAAATATGAACGATTTTGTCTCAACATTACTGCCAAGCCTTCAAGTTAAATATTCCCAAGCATTATCAAGCTTGGCAGATTCAGACATTGATTTGAGAGCACAGGGGATATCTGTCGAAGAAGTGCTAAGAGCACATTTCTCGGTTGTAGACTATTTTCTGAGGGAGGGTGACGGCGAAGGTATTGGTGGCATCGGACCAAAGGACATGGGGATGCTAATTTCGGCGATGGCCCGCCCTCACGTATCATTTGGTGGAGTTTCTAAGTGGAATACCATTTATGAGAAGGCAGCAACGCTTTTTTTCGGTTTGATCATGAACCATCCGTTTCACGATGCAAACAAGAGAACGGCGTATCTGAGCACTGTACACTATCTGTATGTTAATGGATTCATTCTTTCTGTTTCTCCGAAAGATTTAGAAGATTTAGCCGTACTTGTTGCAAAAAAAGGTTTGAAAAAATTTCGCCGTTTTAGTAATTTTCAGAAAAAGGGGCCTGACGCGGAAGTCAAATACATTGCGTGGTACTTGAGAGCGAACACCCACATAATTGACCGGCAACAGTATTTTGTGACCTACAGAGAGTTGGAGAAATTGCTAAAGAAATACGATGTATTTATGGAGAACCCCAAAAATAGTTCGATTGATATTATGCGTTGGGAAGACGTTGAGGTTAATGGCAGTAAATTTTTTCAAAAGAAAAAGTATACGAAAGAAATACGCAGGGTTTGTTCGTTTGGGTTTCCTGGATGGTCCAAGCAGGTGGGTAAGGGCCGGATCGCATACCTGAGAACGGAACTGGGTTTGACACCGGAAAAGGGAATTGATTCACAGTCATTTTTTAATGGGTTAGATGATATGAGAGTACTAATTGACGTTTATGAAGGGGCGCTTCGTCGGTTGGCGTATCGTTAAAGAACGAATTCGTATTTCACAGCGCCCGGGCCGGGGCTTCGCCCGTTTTCGCCGGAATTGATCCACTGGATCAATTCCGAGACGGCGCAAACCCTCCCCCATGGGGAGGGCGCTTCGCACCCACCCCGAGGTCCAAACGCCGCGCTTGTGTTGAACGTCTGAGCTAATCCAATTAGATTAAGCCTACCAACAAATGGAAACCCACATGATCCTCTACGGCCTCCCCACATGTTCTGACTGTACCAAGGCGCTGCGCGCGCTTGCGGATGCGGGGCGGGATGTGACGTTTCGTGATGTGCGGGCCGATCCGATGTCTGCCGAAGACTGGGCGCCGCTGCTGGCCGAATTTGGCGACAATCTGGTCGACCGCAAATCCCAGACCTACCGCAACCTGAACGCTTGGCTGCGCGAGAGCGAGGCAGAGGATCAGCTTGCCGCGCAACCCGCGCTTATGGCCCGCCCGATCATCTCCGACGGCACCCAGTGGACCCTTGGATGGGACGACGCCGCGCGCGCCTTGTGGCTCTAACCGCCGATTCGCGGGCTGTATCGCCGCACGCGAACACCCTTACCCAAAGGACAGGTTGAGCGATTCCCAGAGTTGTGAATGGCCGCATTTCCACTGCTTTTGGGTAAAGTTACCTAGCGTAACCTGATGCGTCAGCCGCAAATTTCCCCATCACCAGATGCCTGTTTTGCGATATATGTAGGTTTGTTAATACGTCCCAGCCAAGTAACATAAGCCAGGTATCGTAATGAGTGACCACGACACTACACCGTCCAACACCAGCACCAAACCCCACGACATCTTTTCGCCGATCCGCGTGGATTTGGTCGACCGCCTGACGCGCACCTGCGACCACGTCGCCAGCGGTCTGGCCAAGGTCAATGACACGAAGCCCCAGATCGCAGCCTAAGTCACGGCCGCATTGCTGCCGGGCCTGAACTGATTTATCGCTCTGCCGACTGAACGCGCCCCAACGGCGACCGGAAAAGAGGCAAGATGCGGTTCTTTGGCTTGAAAACATGTGACACCTGCCGCAAGGCGATCAAGGCCCTGCAGGCCGCCGGATATACTCCTGTCGTGACCGATGTCCGCGCCGACGGCCTGACCACAAATGACATCACCCAGATCGCGGCCCAGTTTGGTGACGCGGCTATCAACAAATCCTCAGCCACATGGCGTGGCCTGTCGGACACCGATAAATCCGCCGATATCGCCGCCTTGCTGGCGGCCCACCCGACAGTGATGAAGCGCCCCGTGATTATGCATGATGACCGCTGGACAGTCGGTTGGAAACCCGATGTGCAGGCGCTGTACCTTGGCGCATAGGCATCGGGTGCTTATGTGCCATACCAAGTAACGAGGAGACTTTCATGCGCAACGCAGCACTTACCCTTGGCCTGATTGCCGGCATTATGGGCATATTCGTGGGCCTGTTTGGGTATGGATACGTGACCATGACCGATCAGCACGCCCAGTTGGGCGAAACATTCGGGATGTTCGAGCGCCCGGGCTTTATCAAGCTGGCCAGCTTTTTGGCACCTTTGTTTGCGATTGCTGGCGGCGCGATGGCCAAATCGCGCGCGCTATGGGGCGGCGGGTTGTTAATCGCCTCTGCGGCACTGATGTACGCTGCCTTTGGATTCAATGTCGCGACGATGTTTCCGATCGGTTTTGCGGGCTTGGGCGGCATGTTGGCAGTTGCCGCTGGCAAACCCGACGAGCCTAAGGCGCATTTTTGAATATCAGGCGGTCGGCGGATATGGCGCCCGCACCTTTGAACACCAGAACGCATAGGCACAGCACCCAAAACGCGCGCTGGTCAAGGATAAGTGCGTCGGGCATCCGGTCAAACCACGCGCCCAACGTGCCTTCGTGCGCAATCCCGCCGTGGCCAAACAAATCGGTCAGGGACTGCACGGCGACGAATCCGATCATGCCGAGCGCTGCCAAGCGCGTCAGCAAGCCGATCACGATCAAAAGCGGCAACACAAATTCAGCGAGCGTACCCGCAACCACGACGACCCGGTGAAACAGGGTCAGATCAGCGGTGTTGTATCCAACGGCGTCCATCGCACGTGGAAAGATTTGCACATATGCCCCGGACGACGGCATGAAGACGCCAAACACACCTTTCCCCACTTTGGTCAGACCTGAATTCCAAAAATAATGCAGAAGCACCGCCGCGAAAACGAAACGCGCCAAAATGGGTAATGCGTGATCGCCGAGGCGGTGCAATTTGCCGGACAGGTCTGTGGCCATCGGGGGAAGTGTCATAAATGCGTACTTTCAGTACAGGGTGGTGACCGCTGATTGTCCCAACAAAAGGGCGAGAAGCGCGCTCAGATCCACATCTTCGTCGGTTAATGTCTGTCCCAACGGGTCGCCCGCGATAAGCGCGGTCACGGCAGCCGCATTTGCTGCGCTGATCAAGTGGATTTTGGGGTCATATGCAGGGCGAGTGATCAAGACGGCTTCGGGTTTCATCACGGGTTTCGGCGCGTCTGTGGTGGTGTTGGCGCGGTAGATGCTGTGGATCGGGTGGTTTGACGTCAGGACTTGCACTGCTGGCGCAAACCCCAGACGCGCGCCAAGCAAGGCTGCTGGCGCAGATGTTGCAAGGGCATGTGGATCAAGCGGGGTCGCATCCGCAGCATGGTAGGCGCGCCGCATTGCCAGCTCTAGCAGGGCGATGTCGGGCAGATATGACAGGCTTTGCGTGGGGGGGAAGCGCCGCAAGAACTGTGGCATTTGCAGGCCGTAAAACATCATCATCGGTGAGGTCGGGGGGTGTTGGCGCAAAAACACGCCCGCCATCGCGCGAAAAAAATCATCACCGACCAACCTGTGAATGACCGGAAATGCGGTAACCAATGCGTCAGTTAATCCGACGGCCACGTTGTTGCGGTAGACATCAAACCGTTTCGCGGCGGTTGTTTCATCGGGGTTAATCAGCCCAAGCGGGGTTGCGGCTGTCGGGTCAAGAAGGCCTGCAAGAAAGCCGGATTGTGAAACAGTCATACAGCCACCATGTCCAGCGCTGCTGCGGCACGCTGTGCTTCGGCTGCAAGGGTGGTCCAGTCGGGGACGTCGGTGTCCCATTCAATCAACAGGGGCTTCGGCCCGGATCGGGCAAGCGTGTAATCAAGCAGCGACCAAACCGGATCAGCAACCGGTTTCCCATGGCTGTCGATCAGCAAAGGCGCACCTGTTTCATCCGTGTCCGCGTCATGACCGCCCAGATGAATTTCGCCGACAGCGTCCAGCGGAAAAGCATTTATATAGTCTTGCGGCGATGTCTTCAGGTTGGTGGCGCTGACAAACACATTGTTCACATCAAGCAGCAGGCCACATCCGGTGCGGGCGACCACTTGGCGCAGAAAGTCGGTCTCTGACAGCGTTGATTCCGCGAATGCCAGATAACTGGACGGGTTTTCCAGCAACAACTGGCGGCCCAGCGCTTCCTGCACTTGATCGATATGCGCGACGACGTGGGTTAATGTTGTCTCGGTGTAGGGCAGCGGGAACAGGTCGTTATAAAAATGGCTGTCGTGGGTCGACCACGCGAGGTGTTCGGAAAAACTGGCCGGGTTCAACCAGTCGATCAGGTGTTTCAAGCGCGCCAGATGGTCGGTGTCAAGCGGACCCGCCCCCCCGATGGATAGCCCGACACCGTGCACCGAAATCGGAAATCGTTCCGCCAAGTGACGCAGTTGCGCGATGGGGCGTCCGCCGTCACCCATGTAGTTTTCAGCATGGATTTCCAGCCATCCCACAGGCGCGGGGTCTGCGATGATGTCGGCATAATGCTGGGCTTTGTAGCCGACACCTGGCAGGGCAGGGAGGCGCGTATCGGCGGCACTATCATACATGGCGGGGTCCATTATCGTTGCGGCGCGGCAGGTAGGGTGGGTTTAATCCCACCCTGGGTGGCGTGGTCTATGCGGGGATGTCGCGCTCTAGGGCCTCTAGGGCACCCATGCGTGCAGATCCGTCTTCCATCGCGGGCAATTCCATCGTGGTACATGTTCCAGCAGGCACCAACGCCCATGCGTTGCCTTGGTAATCGACTTTGGATGTGCCTGCACATGTTGTGCCCGGGCCCGCCGCGCAGTCGTTTTCGCCGGCCAGCGAAACACCATAGCATTTTTCGTCATCTGCCGCAGATGCAGTCGTGGCAAGGCCCGCAAAAGCAGATGCAACAGCCGTTGCGACGATCAAAGTTTTCGAGATGTTGGACATAATAGTTTCCTTTGTTTGCGTCAAAATGTTCCGCCACGTCTGCGCGGCGATGACCAAACTTTAGGGCCTGAAAATGCGCGGCGGCCACTCACAGCCGCGTGCATCGCGTTTGCGTGATCTGATGTGAACAGCGCAACCTTGCCGCAACAGCCTGTCGCACTAAGCGGCTTTGGCCATGAAAAAACCCGCCGGTCATGCAACCGGCGGGTTTGTTACAGTGTCCTGCGCTGGAATGTTACAAAAGATCGGGGGCTGTGGCGCTTTTGGCCAGCGCGTGCACGATCTCGTCCAAAGATGTTACAGTCGTTTGGGTCTCGCCCAGACGCCGGACTGTCACCGTGCGCTCTTCGACCTCGCGCGCGCCCAGCGCCAAAATGACCGGCACTTTGCCGACGGAATGTTCACGGACCTTATAGTTGATCTTTTCATTGCGGGTATCGACCTCGGCGCGCACGCCGACGGCTTTTAGGGCTGCCACAATTTCATGCGCATAGTCATCCGCATCTGACACAATCGTCGCCACAACAACCTGCCGCGGGGCGAGCCAGAACGGCAGCTTGCCTGCGTGTTCTTCGATCAGGATGCCGATGAACCGCTCGAACGACCCCAGCACAGCGCGGTGCAGCATCACCGGGCGATGCTTTGCCCCGTCCTGAGCGACATAATTCGCATCAAGCCGGTCCGGCAGGTTTGGGTCGACCTGCAAGGTGCCGCACTGCCATTCGCGCCCGATCGCGTCGGTGAGGGTAAATTCGAGTTTCGGACCGTAAAACGCGCCTTCGCCGGGCAGCAATTCAAAGTCATAGCCCGCCGCCTTACAGGCATCCCCCAACGCCGCTTCGACCCGGTCCCAGCTTTCCTCGCTGCCGATCCGCTTTTCGGGGCGTGTGGACAGTTTGATCGTCCAGTTGTCAAACCCAAGGTCGGCATAGACCGAGGCCAGCAGTTTGATGAACTTTTCCGTCTCTGCGACGATCTGGTCTTCGGTGCAGAAAATATGCGCGTCATCTTGGGTAAACCCGCGCACGCGCATGATCCCGTGCAATGCGCCCGAAGGTTCATACCGGTTGCATGACCCGAATTCCGCCATCCGCAGCGGCAGGTCGCGATAGGATTTCAGCCCCTGATTGAAAATCTGCACGTGGCAGGGGCAGTTCATCGGTTTCAGCGCGTTGACCGTCTTTTCGCGGGCATGTTCCTCGTCGACCTCGACGATGAACATATGGTCTTGGTAGTTGTCCCAGTGCCCTGACTTTTCCCACAGCACGCGGTTCACGACCTGTGGGGTGTTGACCTCGACATAGCCGTCGGCGCGTTGCTTGCGGCGCATGTAGTCCTGCAACTGTGTGTAGATCGTCCAGCCGTTCGGGTGCCAGAAGACCTGACCGGGGGCCTCTTCTTGCATGTGGTACAGGTCCATCTCGCGGCCCAGTTTACGGTGGTCACGCTTGGCGGCTTCTTCCAGCATATGCAGGTGGGCTTTCAGCCCTTCTTTGTTCGTAAAAGCGCAGCCATAGATCCGTTGCAGCATCGCACGGTTGCTGTCACCGCGCCAATATGCCCCGGCGATGGACATCAGTTTGAACGCATCCGCAGGCACCTGTCCGGTGTTTTGCAAATGCGGGCCACGGCACAGGTCCTGCCAATCGCCATGCCAATACATCCGCAATGGTTCGTCACCCGGAATGCTTTCGATCAGTTCAACCTTATAGGGTTCGCCCCGGTCCTGATAATACTGGATCGCTTTGGGGCGGTCCCAAATCTCGGTCCGGACCTCATCGCGTTTGTTGATGATCTCTTTCATCTTCTTTTCGATCGTCGCAAGGTCTTCGGGTGTAAACGGTTCTTTGCGGTCAAAGTCGTAATACCAACCGTCTTTGATCACGGGGCCGATGGTGACTTGGACGTTGGGCCACAATTCCTGCACCGCGCGCGCCATAATGTGCGCGAGGTCATGGCGGACCAGTTCGAGCGCGGGGGCGTCGTCTTTCATGGTGTTGATCGCGATGCTGCTATCTGCATCGATCGGCCATTGCAGGTCCCAATGCGCGCCGTTCACCGTCGCGCTGATCGCCTTTTTGCGCAGGCTGGGGGAAATATCGGCAGCGACATCAGCCGCAGTGACACCCGCATCATAGACACGTGCATTGCCATCAGGAAAAGTAAGAGAGATTTGGGCCATCTATTGGGCTCCTCGTCAGTTTGGCGCCCACGGAACGCCCGGTTGCGGGTTATGTGTGCCAGCTACATGATGCCTAAGATATGGGCTGTCAAGCGGGCGCCGACAGCCGGGATCCCTTATGCGGCGGCAACGACAGCAACGCCCATCGTCACGACACAGAGCAGAACCGGATCAATGACAACGGGTCGCCACGGCAAACGCAGTCTGCCGGTAATCATCGCGACGTCATGCACAACCCGCACAAAAGGGAACGCGATTGCCGCCCAATGGGTCAGTGCGGCAAAGCCAGTCATGCGGTCGATGATCAGCACAAGAATGGCAAAGGGCAAAAGCTGTCCAAACAGGTTCAAATGGGCGCGGTAGGAACGCTGACCCGAAGGCGCCATATATCGTAGGTCATGCGGCCTTGCGAAAGGATCGGACGAACGCGCGGGCAGGGGTTTTATGACACGCCGTCAACAAAGGGACTCCAGCGAAAGCCTGCGTATCACATGCCTTCCATCAGGTAGGCGCCGCCAAAATGGGCAGGTTGACCCGTTTCAAGCCATGTTTTAAGGCCCGCGATACTGCGCACCCAACCATCGCCCGTGCCATCGGAGGGGTCGTTGTTCAGATCCTCGTGTAGAACGGTCAAACAGCAAAAGTCGCCCTCAACCGCGATTTCATAGGTTATCCGCGACGGGGGCGCATCCGGTGCCCATGTTGGCTCGAAGGTGGTCACAAGCTTTGTCTTTGGCGTCACCTCAAGGTCACGTGCGTAAAGTGTAACCGTGCCGTCCGGCATCATATAGGTGACTTTGTCGTTGTCGCGCTTTGCGGTTTGTTCAAGGAAATCATAATGCTGGAACGCGTCCGCATCTGTCAGGGCGTCCCACAGCGCATCTTGGGTGCAGCGAATGTAGGTTTGCATCATGAATTTAGGTTTGTCAGTCATATCGGGTCTCCTTGGTTGAGGTTACATTGCCGCCTTCAGCGCCGCGCCAGTTTCGAGATAAGATTTCAGACTTGCCGCCAGACGCGCCCACCCTTCGGCGAATCCGTCTTGGCCGGGCGCGATGTCAAAATGTTCGATCGTCAACTTGCACCGGTCGCCTTGGGCTTCGATCAGATACACCATGTGGCTGGCGGGCGCGTTTGGACCCATAAATAGCGGTTCAAACGTCATGGCGATCCGCGATTTCGGGTCCAGCGCGGTGGTGACCTGGCGCAACATCGCATCGCCATTGGGTAAAATAAAGGCGGTCGGCTGACCGACCGTGGCATTGCCTTGCACCACGTTGCAGGCAAAGTGATATGCCGCCATCGCGCTGGCTTCGGTTAACGCGGACCATAAAGCGTCTTGGGTGCAGCGAATAAATATCTGCATCATGAAGTCAGGTTTTCCGCTTTTGCTATTTCTTTCAAGTTTATGTTTTAATTCTGTCAGTGCACGGGCCTGCGGTTGCAAAAATGGTGCAACCCAGCGGTCCATCAGATCCTGAAGAGGCAAGGCATTAAGGTAGTGATATTTAAACCGTCCCTGCTTGCGGGTGATGATCAGCCGCGCATCCTCAAGGACGCCCAGATGTTTCATCACCCCGAACCGACTAAGATCCAGAACCGTTTCAAGCTCGGACAGGCTTTGACCATCGCGCTGGCGCAAGCTGTCAAGCAAGGCGCGTCTGGCAGGGTCATTAAGGGCTTTGAAGATCTTGTCCATGGAATCGCTTATACGTTACTAGATAGTAACGTGACAATAGGGTAACTTAATGGCTCTTGCAGTGCGCGGGCAGGTGTGGTGCTTTCATGACATGAACACAGATGACACCCCCCCGACTTTAAACACCCCGCAAGGGCGCAAGATTGCCTACCACCTGACCGACGGCACCGGGCCTGCGGTTGTTTTCTTGGGCGGGTTCAAATCAGACATGGGCGGCACCAAGGCTGTGTTCCTAGAGGATTGGGCGCGTCGCGAAGGTCGTGCGTTTTTGCGGTTCGATTATTCGGGGCATGGCGAAAGCGATGGGGCCTTTACCGATGGTGCGATTGGCGACTGGTTCGAGGACGCCTGCGCGGCGCTGGGCCTGATCGCGGGCAAGGTGGTGCTGGTCGGATCATCAATGGGCGGCTGGATCGCGCTGCAAATCGCGTTGGCGATGCCTGAGCGGATCGCCGGGATGGTCACGATCGCGGCCGCCCCTGATTTCACCGAAGACAGCATGTGGGGCAGCTTTTCCGATAGCCAAAAAGCCGAACTGATGGCCGGGCAGGTGGCATTGCCGTCAGGGTATGGCGAACCCTACATCATCACCAAACGCCTGATCGAAGAAGGACGAGACCGTTTGGTTTTGCGCGATCCGCTGGCTTTGCCGTTTCCTGTCCGGTTTTTGCAAGGCACCGCAGACAAGGACGTCGATATGGCCGTCGCTTTGCGGTTGCTTGACCATGCCACCGGTCCCGATATGCGCCTGACACTGGTTGACGGTGCGGATCACCGGTTTTCGAATGACGCCTGTCTTGATCTGATCGCGCAATCGGTGACCGATGTGCTGACGGCTGCGCGGAAAGAATAGGCAATGACACAGACGATGGATATCACCACCCTTGAGGATGGTATTGCTGCTGGCGAGGCGGATGTTCCGGATCTGCGACCGGGCTGCGCCAAACGGATCGTCTGGGCGGATAAACCATGCGTGAAAACACCTGTGGTGATCCTGTTTATCCACGGGTTTTCGGCGTCTCCCGAAGAATTGCGGCCTCTTCCGGATTTGGTCGCGCAAGAATTGGGGGCAAACATCTATTTCACCCGCCTTACGGGTCACGGTCAGACCGGCGACGCGCTGGCAAATGCAACCTTTGCCGCGTGGCAGGCGGATGTCGCCGAGGCGGTCGCGGTTGCCCGTACTATCGGCGACGAGATTGTTTTGATGGGCTGCTCGACGGGCTGCACCCTAGCGACCGTCGCGATGGTAAATGGGCTGCAACCTAAGGCGGCCGTGTTTATTTCACCCAACTTTGGCTTGCGCAGCGTTGCGGCGCAGGGGCTGCTGGATATGCCGGGCGTGCGACATTGGGGGCATTATGTGGCTGGCAAGGCTCGAAAGTTCGCGGCGATTAACGAAGGGCACGCGGCCTATTGGACGAATAGCTATCCGACACAGGCGCTTTACCCGATGGCCGACGCGGTGCGCGCGGTCTGGAAATCCGATCTGTCAAAAATTAAAACCCCGACGCTGTTTGCGATCAATAATGCGGATCAGGTGGTGCACCCCAAACGCACACGCACGGTCATGGCGCGTTGGGGTGGGCCGACAACCGAAGTCGTGGTGACGCCCGGCCCCGGAGACGACCCCAACGGACATGTGATGGCCGGTGCGATCTTTAGCCCCGGCCAGACTGTGCCATTGGCCCAGCGGATTTCTGCTTGGTTGCAGGGACTCTAGCACGGTGCATAGGCTTGCGCTAAGGGGGGGTGCGGGCCAGACTGGCAGGCGCAAATCCCTGAAAGGGCGAGCATGAAAACAGGTAACCGCAAAAATGCCTTGTGAAACACTGGTGATGATCCCGCCGATGCTGTGCGATGCACGCATCTTTGAAAACCAAATCCGAACCCTAGGGTCGGATCACGCAGTCATGTTTGCGCCCACGACAAAGGGCGAAAGGATGGAGGAAATTGCGTCACAAATCCTTAGCTGGGCACCTGCCAAATTCGCACTGATGGGCATGGGGATGGGGGGTATGGTCGCGATGGAGGTGTTGCGCCGTGCGCCCGAACGCGTCACGCGGATCGCGTTGATTAGCACAAATCCGCAACCCGACACGCCCGAGATCGCCGCAGCGCGTGAACCGCAGATCATCGGGGCGCGTGCCGGACGCTGGGACGAGGTGCTGCAACACGAAATCCATTCAACATGGATGTCGCCCACCACCCATAAGGTCGGGCTGGTGCGCTTGCTCAAAGAAATGGGTGACGCTTTGGGGCCTGATGTCTACGTCAGGCAATCACGCGCGATGCAGCGCCGCAAAGACCAGCAAGCGATGTTGCACCAGATAAAACAACCGACCTTGGTGATCTGCGGGCGACATGACGGGCAATATCCGGTCAAACGACACGAATTTTTGGCAGAGCTGATCCCCTATGCGACCCTCGAAATTATCGAAGACGCGGGATATTTGCCAAGCTTCGAAGCACCAGAAGCCGTGACCGCGGCGCTGCAACTGTGGATGAAAGCGCCGCTGGTCTTACGCAGTTAATTCAGGCCGCTGCGTTTTTGTTGGCAGGCTTGGCCTTGTGCGGATCTTCCGCATTTGCATCAATGAAATTAAGCACAAGCGGACGGATATTGTTCCGCCAGCTTGCGCCAGCAAAAATCCCGTAGTGTCCCGCACCGGGTTCCAAATGCGCGGCCTTTTTGCTGTCCGGCAGATTTGTCAGCAACCCAAGCGCCGCAAGACATTGGCCGGGTGCAGAAATGTCATCTTCTTCGCCCTCGACAATCTTGACCGCAACAGTCGTGATTTTACCCATATCGACCTTGTGGCCTGCAACGGTGAAATCATTGCGGGCGATATCGCGCTTTTGAAACACCTTTTCGACCGTGGTCAGATAGAATTCGGCGGTCATATCCATAACCGACAGATATTCGTCATAGAACGCGTTGTGCTTGTCGTGTTCGGATGCTTCGCCTTTGGCGACGCGAATGATCTGGTCGCGGAACGCGTCTGAATGGGTTTGTGCGTTCATCGAAATGAAAGAGCTAAGCTGCAAGAGCCCCGGATAAACCTGGCGGCCAACACCCGCATATTTAAAGCCGACGCGTTGGATCATCGTCTGTTCCAACTGGCCCATGGTCACGGACCTGCCGAAGTCTGTAACTTCGGTGTGGTTCGCCTCTGGGTCGACGGGCCCGCCGATCAGGGTCAATGACCGCGGCTGGGCTGTCGGATCTTGTTCTGCCAGATATGCGGTGGCGGCCAACGTCAGTGGCACAGGCTGGCAGACAGCGATCACGTGCAAATCGGCACCCAGTTCGCGCATGAAGTCGACCAGATACAAGGTGTAATCTTCGACATCAAATTTGCCAGCGCTGACAGGAATGTCGCGCGCGTTGTGCCAGTCTGTCGTGTAGACGTCACAATCGGGCAGTAGGCTAATCACAGTTTTGCGCAGCAGTGTCGCATAGTGGCCCGACATTGGTGCCACCAACAAAACCCGGCGTTTGCTGGGTTTGCGCCCCGGCATCGTAAAGCGGATCAAATCGCCAAAGGGGCGCTTCACGACGGTTTCGACGACAACCGGGTGATCCTTGCCTTTTTCGCACGTGACAGGGGGGATATTCCAATCGGGCTTCATTACCATGCGGGCGAATGTGCGCTCTGTCACCTCACCCCAGGCTTGTAGCCAATCCATCGCAGGATTTGCCCCAAAGGACATGGCAGGGTATGACGCAAAGGCGCGCGCCGAGGCACCCAGCCATTGGTTTGTGTTCCGCACGCTTTCCATCAGGTCGTAGGTCATCATATACTTCATGTATCAGCTCCTTTTGAGGGCGCGCAGAGTATGCTGCACGTGCAGCATACGCATAGGAATGTGGTTATGACAACAAACGATTTAAAAACGCCTACCCCGTCTGATCACAATGTTGCCAAGCTTGACGCCAATCTGGCCCGGATCGAGGTGCTCACGCAACGTCTCCTTAAGGCTATGGGGCAGGCGCGCAAAGTTCCGCCCGCGTTGCAGGGCCCCAGCCAAGAACTGTATGTCAAAGCTGCCGGCGCTTATATGACGGAAATGTTTCAAAATCCCGCCAAACTGATCGAGCATCAGATTGAATTCTGGGGTAAATCCGTCAAACATTTTGTCGAGGCGCAGCATCTGTTGGCGCAAGGTAAACTCGAACCTGCCACAGACAATACCCCCACAGACCGGCGGTTTTCGCACCCGCTTTGGGATACCAACCCGTACTTCAATTTCATCAAACAGCAGTACCTCATGAACGCCGCTGCGGTGCAGCAGGCGGTCGAAGATATCGACACGCTTGATTCGGAAGAAAAGAAGCGTCTGCGTTATTTTAGTCGCCAAATTGTCGATTTGATCTGTCCGACCAACTTTTTGGCGACAAACCCAGAGGCATTGTCGCTGGCGGCCGAGACCGAAGGCGAAAGCCTTGTTGCGGGGCTCGAAAACCTGATTGCCGACCTTGAGGCAAACAATGGCGATATGGTTGTCACGCTGGCTGATAAATCTGCCTTCAGAGTGGGCGAAAATCTTGCGACGACGCCGGGGGCTGTGGTGTTTCGTAACCACATGTTTGAACTGATCCAATACGCGCCGACCACAGAACAGGTTTACACCACGCCATTGATCATTTTCCCACCGTGGATCAACAAATTTTACATTCTTGACCTCAAACCGCAAAACAGCCTGATCAAATGGGCCGTCGCCCAAGGGCATACCGTCTTTGTGGTTTCATGGGTCAATCCGGACGCCAGCTACAAAGACATCGGGATGGATGACTATGTCGAAGACGGCTATCTGACCGCCTTTGCCGAGGTGAAAAAGATTTGCGGCGTTAAGAAAGTGAACGCGGTCGGATATTGTATTGCGGGCACCACCCTGTCGCTTACCTTGGCATTAATGGCGCAGCGCAAAGACACCTCGGTGAATACGGCGACCTTATTTACAACGTTGACGGATTTTTCCGACCGTGGCGAAGTCGGCGTATTCTTAGATAATGATTTCGTCGACGGGATCACCGCCGAGGTTTCCGAAAGCGGGATGCTCGATTCATTTTACATGTCGCGCACGTTTTCATTTTTACGGGCGAACGACCTGATCTACGGCCCCGCGATCAAAAGTTATATGTTGGGGAAGGCCCCGCCAGCCTTTGACCTGCTCTACTGGAACGGGGACGGCACCAACCTGCCGGGCAAGATGGCTGTCGAATACCTGCGCGGGCTTTGCCAAGACGACAAATTCGCGACAACCGGGTTCGAGATTTGTGGAACCACTGTGCGGCTCAAAGACGTGACTGTCCCGCTTTGCGCCATCGCTTGCGAGACAGATCACATCGCCGCGTGGAAAAGCAGCTATACGGGCGTGCAAAAGATGGGATCAAAGGAAAAGACATTTATCCTGTCCGAGTCAGGCCATATTGCGGGCATCATAAACCCCCCTGAAAAGCGGAAATATGGTCATTATACCAACCCCGATCTGGGTCTGGGCGCCGACGAATGGCTTGCGACAGCGGACAAGCATGACGGGTCTTGGTGGCCGATGTGGGAGGCTTGGTTGGCCAAAAAGTCAGGTAAAATGGTCGCGGCAAGACAACTTGGGGACGATTCCCACCCCGTCCTTGCGGCCGCGCCCGGCACATACGTGATCTCTAAGTAGCGTAACCGACAGGGTTAATTCCGCACCTGCAAATTTTTTTATGCTGCGGTGCAGAAAATACTTGAAATGCTGCAGTGCAGCATTCATATTGGGTGCAGAGATAATAATGCGGCAATCGCCCACCAAACCTGAAAGGCTACTACAATGGCTACTAAGACAACTGACTTCACCGCCATCTTCAAGGACATGGCAGGTTCTTTCCCCGTCGATACAAAAGCGATGGAAGAGCAATTCAAAAACCAGTCTGCGCTGGCTGAAAAAATGTCCGCTGTTGCTTTGGACGCTGCTGGCAAATCTGCTGAAATTTCTGCAAAGTGGACACAAGATACACTGGGCAAACTGGAAGCGATGTCAAAGTCGAAGCCAGAGCCAGCTGACTATGCAAAAGCGATGACAGATTTCGCATCTTCGACCGCAGAAGCCGCTGCCGAACACATGTCTGCTTTCGCTGAAATCGCGAAAAAAGTGCAAACACAGACCATGGAACTGATGATGGCTGCTGGCAAAGACATGTCAGAAGACCTGTCAGCTGCTGCTAAAAAAGCAACATCCGAAGTGTCTGCCGCTGCAAAGAAAGCAACTGCAGCGAAGTAACGAGTATCTGTGCATCTCATCCTCCCCCCTGAGATCACAAACTGAAACGGCCCGCAATTTGCGGGTCGTTTTCGTTTCGCGGATCACCTTTAAGGTGAACTCCGAAACCAGAGTGGGGGGTTGATCTAAAAGGCTTTCTTTTTGCGCGGACGCGGCATAGGCTTCTCTGCACTGCAACATATCTGGGGAGGGATCGCTGTGGCCGACACCAACAAACCGCTTTTGATCAAGCGCTACGCGAGCCGACGTCTGTATAACACCGAAACAAGCGACTATGTAACGCTTGAAGATATCGCCGTGTTCATTCGCGCAGGTCGCGAAGTGCAAATTGTTGACCTGAAATCGGGCGACGACCTGACACGCCAATACCTGCTGCAAATCATCGCGGAACATGAATCGCGTGGCGAAAGCGTGCTTCCTGTGGATGTGCTGACGGATCTTGTGCGCAGCTATACCTCGCAAGCGGCGTCTGTCGTGCCTGAATTCTTGCAAGCCAGCTTTGAAATGCTGCGCGACGGGCAGTCAAAGGCGCTTGAAAATATGACCAAGGCCAACCCGATGGTTGCGATGCCCGGTTTCGAAGCCATGCGTGCCCAACAGACGGCTTTCTTCAAGGCGATGACAGGTGGGATAATCCCGACCGGCAGCAGTGGCCCTGCGCGCGAAACCGGCAACGACGATCTGGCAGATATCAAAAATCAACTGACTGAACTGCAGGAAAAACTTTCAAAGCTCGGAAAGTAGCGCGGCGGTCGTTGCCGCCTTGTCGGGTGGTATGGATCGGAAAATAACAGCGTTTCACAGGGGTGCTTTTACCGCCCGAACCGGCGCAAGGGGATCGCTGCGCAATGATTGTTATGTGATCCCTGACAATCACCGAATTGCAGCAGCACGTATTTCCCCCTAGCCTTGGGGCAACAGTGCAAGGGGGGCAGATGGCAACGGCAGGGAAAATTACGCTATGGGGTGTCGAGATATTCGTTGCCACCGCCGAAGAAGCCTCTATTTCCGGCGCTGCCCGGCGGTTGGATAGTTCGGCTGCCACCGTTAGCCAGCAACTGACCAACCTTGAAACAGCAATCGGGGTGCAGTTGCTGAACCGTGCCGAACGTCCGGTGACGTTGACCCCCGCAGGTGAAATGTTTTTGCGCCGCGCCAATGTCATTTTGAACGAGGCGGATCAGGCCCGCGCCGAACTGGCGATGGCCGATTACAGTCGCCTGACGCGGTTCCGGTTGGGCATGATCGAAGATTTTGATGCGGACGTCACACCCGGCCTGCTGACCACGATGAGCGACACGTTGAAAAACTGCCAGTTTTTGTTAGAGACCGGCGCATCGCACCGGCTGTTTGATTTGCTGGACAGTCGTGCGCTGGATGTGATTGTAGCGACAGATTTAGGGCAGGCCGGCCCCGAAATGGAAGCCCATCCGCTGCTTGAAGAACCCTTTGTGATTGCCGTCCCGAAAGGCACAATCAGGGATGGCGATGTGATACGACAATTGCGCCAAATGCAGTTGATCCAATACACCACGCGGCACCTGATGGGGCGTATGATTGCCGCGCATCTTGCCCGCGAAAATGTGCGGATCACGTACCGGTTCGAACTCGACAGTTATCACGCAATTATGGCGATGGTGGCGGCCGGGTCCGGTTGGACCATCCTGACACCGCTCGGCTGGTTGCGTGCGCAGCGGTTTCAACACGCGGTTGACCTGCTGCCCTTGCCGTTTGCGCCGCTGTCGCGGGTGATTTCATTGACGGCGCGCCGCGATATTCTGGGCGCCATGCCCACCACAATCGCAGAGCATATCAAGCCGCTGCTCGCGGACTTGATCGTGCGGCCTGCGATCGAAAGCCATCCCTGGCTACACGATCAACTGCGCCTGCGCTAACCGTAAGCGCGCGACGGGACCATCGCGGCGTTTGCAGCCTGTATAATAATCCGCGCAATCACATCACATTCTTCCAGCGTCAGGCGGGCGGGCAGGCGCACATCACATGCACGCATCAACATGGCACGGGTCTGCGGCAGGTCGGGCGTTTCACCCATGAACTGCCAATTCCAAAATGCGCGTGCGTTGTCCGTGCTTTGCCCGAAGACCTGAATTTTCAAACCCGCAGCCGATGCAGCGTCAACAAACTGCGCGATATCAGCGTCTGTCATGTCAACGACGTTGAACTGGATCGAATCGGGGGCGCGTTGTTCAGCGCGCAGGCAGTCAGGCACCGTAAGCCAAGGCGACTGGTTCAACTGTGCCGCCACGTGATCGTGGTTGCGCCGTCCCATTGCGACGCGGCGCGGCAGCTCTGTTAATTGCGGCCGGATCAGCGCGGCTGACAGGTTATTGAGCCGCTGGTTATAAAGCGGCAGTTGGTTCTGCCATTTTGCAAAACTGTCATGCAGCACAGGGTGCTTTTTCCAGTTATGTTCGTAGGCGCCCGACATAATAATGGCGCGGGCAATCAGGTCAGGGTCATCCGTGACCATGATACCGCCTTCACCCGCGTTCAGCAGTTTATAGGACTGAAAGCTGAAACATCCGATTTTGCCAATCGTCCCGATATTGCGCCCGTGCCAGGTCGTGCCAAGCGAATGCGCCGCATCTTCGATCACGGGGACATTCGCGGCGTCGCACAGCTGCATGATCGCATCCATATCCGACGTATGTCCGCGCATGTGACTGATGATCACCGCCTGCACGCTTGGCAATTTGGCCGCGAAATCTTCCGTATCAATGCGGTAGTTGTCGGCGCATTCGCACAAAACCGGCACGCATTCCGCGTGCACAACAGCCGAAGGTACGGCCCCGAAGGTGAACGCCGGGATCATCACACGCGCGTCGCGGGGCAGACCTAAGGCCTTGAGCGACAGAAATAGCGCCGCCGAACACGACGATACTGCCAAGGCATATTTGCTGCCTAACAGGGCCGCAAATTCCGCCTCAAGCAACGTGACCGGAGAATTTTCCGATGTGTAGCGAAATAGGTCACCCGTCTGCAGGATGCGCGTGACCTCGGCCATGGCTGCTGGTGGGATGGGTTCGGCGTCGTAGACGTTGGGGATCTGGCTCATGTATTCAGCTTTTCCGAAAGTATGTTTCGGTGAACTTTAACATATCTTAAGTTACAAATCTATGACGATTAAACCCCTAACCGATCACGCAGTGCATACCATGTCATCGCGAGTGTCAGCAAAGGCGCGCGAAAGGTGGGGCCGCCGGGAAAATTCGGGACCTTCAACGCCGACAGCGTATCAAACCGCCCGGCCTGTCCGGCGATCGCCTCGGCCATCACTTTGCCAGCGAAACCAGACAACGCGACGCCGTGCCCCGAAAAACCAGCCCCAGATAAAATATTGGGGGCAACACGCTGTACCGCGGGCAGGCGGGTCATCGTGATTCCCAATGTGCCACCCCAGACATAATCAACCTTCACACCGGCAAGCTGCGGAAACAGGCTTGTCATCCGCTGGATCAACGCGGTGTTGATATCCTTGGGAAACCCAAGCGAATAACTTTCCCGCCCACCGAACAGAAACCTGTTGTCTTCGGACATCCGGTAATAGTTCACCACAAATTTGCTGTCAGCGACCGCAATATCGCGCGCCAGCACGTCTGCCGCCCGGTCGCCCAACGGTTCGGTCGCGCAGATAAAGCTGTTGATCGGCATCACCTTGGCAGCTGTTTTTGCGTCGATGTTGGGCAGATACCCGTTGCCCGCGATAATCACATGCTTGGCTTTGACGTCGCCATGGGGTGTGGTCAGTGTCACGGTGTCGCCGTGGGTGATTTGTGTCACCTCTGTGCGTTCAAAAATGCGCGCGCCTGCGGTTTCGGCCAAACGCGCCAGACCCACCGCATAGCGCAGCGGATGAATGTGGCCCGCGCCCATATCCAGCAACCCACCCTGATAGCGCGGTGATTTGACGATGGAGCGCATCGCATCGACATCAAGTACCTCGATCTGGTCGTAGCCGTAGGCCTGTGCCGAATGTGCGGCGTCCGCCGCATAGCTCGCGGCCTCTTTGGGGTTGTAAAACCCGTGGGCGACACCGGGACGATAGCGTGCTTCGGGAATGTGGGTGGCACAGGTGTCGCGCACGTCTTGCTTGGCTTCTTCGGCCAGCACCCAAAGCGCAAGCGCCGCATCTTTGCCAAGCTTCTTTTCCAGCGTCATCTGGTCGGCGTTATACCCGCTGCCGACCTGACCGCCATTGCGCCCCGATGCACCAAACCCCACGCAATGGGCGTCCAGCACCACAACATCCAGCCCTTTTTCCGCCAAATGCCGTGCAGCGGAAAGTCCGGTAAAACCAGCCCCGATCACGCAAACATCGACCGATATGTCGCCATCCAGCGTCGGCCGGTCAGCGGGCAAATCGGTGCTGGCGGCGTACCAGCTATTGGGTCGTTGGCCGGGCTGATCGTTGCGATAAAGCGGGTTCATGAAATTCGTCCGATGGCTTGCATTGATAAGCCATTGATAGGCATGCTGCTGCCAGCCCGCAATCGAAACCGAAAGGACTGACGCATGACCACCCCGAAAGACACGTATGACGCAGTCTGCCACTGCGGGACCGTTCAGTTTACTGTGACCTTAAAAGGCGGATTGGCCAGTGCGCGGCGCTGCACCTGTTCATTTTGCGCGATGCGTGGGGCGGTGGCGGTGACCGCGCCCTTGGACGGTGTGCAGATTACAGCGGGCAAGGATGCGTTGACGCTGTATCAATTCAACACCAAAGCCGCGCAGCACTATTTTTGTTCGAAATGCGGGATTTACACCCATCACAAACGGCGATCGAACCCGAACGAACTGGGGGTGAATGCGGCCTGTCTAAAGGGCGTGAGCCCGTTCGATTTTGCCGAGGTCATCGTGAACAATGGCGTCCAACATCCCAGCGACGATCCGGACGCGCCGCATATCGCCGGGGTGTTGCGGTTCACCAAATCTTAGACGTTCAACAGCAGGTGTTCACGCTCCCAAGGGCTGATTACTTGCAGGAATTCTTTGTATTCTAGCCGCTTCACGATGGAATAGACGCGGGCAAAATCAGCGCCCAGCACCGTATGAAGTTCCTTGGCTTCTTCAAACAGATCCAGCGCTTCACTTAGTGATCCCGAAATTTCGGCCTCTGAATCATACGCCTCACCGCGCCAACGCTTGTCGGGGCGTATTTCGTTTTTCAGACCCAGATAGCCACAGGCCAATGACGCCGCGATGCACAGATAAGGGTTGCAATCCATGCCGGGCAGGCGGTTTTCAATGCGGCGTGCGCTGGGGTCGCTGATGGGAATCCGGATGCCCGTGGTGCGGTTATCGCGGCCCCATTCCAGGTTCACAGGTGCGGCGCTGTCTGGCACATAGCGGCGATAGCTGTTGACGTAGGGCGCGATCAGCGCGATGGCGCTGGGCATATGTTCTTGCAGACCACCGATAAAATGGAAGAACGCGTCGGTTTCCCCGCCCTGTGGTCCGGTAAATATATTACGCCCGCTTTCGTCTAACACAGAGTGGTGGACATGCATCGCCGACCCCGGTTCGCCTTCGATCGGTTTGGCCATAAAGGTCGCAAAGCAATCATGCTTCAGCGCGGCCTCGCGAATGAGGCGTTTGAAAAAGAATACCTCGTCCGCCAGCTTGATCGGGTCGCCGTGGCGCAGGTTAATTTCAAGCTGTCCGGCGCCGCCTTCCTGGGCGATGCCGTCAATCTCAAAGCCTTGGATTTCGGCGTATTCATAGATGTCATCAATCACCGGGCCGTAATCATCCACGGCGGTCATCGAATAGGCCTGACGCCCTGCGGCAGGACGGCCGGTGCGGCCCATCATTGGTTCAATCGCTTTGGCGGGGTCAATGTTACGGCCCACCAGATAAAATTCCATCTCGGGGGCGACAACAGGGGTCCAGCCTTCGGCCTTGTAAAGATCCACGACACGGCGCAACACGTTGCGGGGCGAAAACGGCACCGGGCGGCCTTTTTGGTCATAGGCGTCGTGGATCACTTGCAGCGTTCCATCTGCCGCCCAAGGAGCGGCGGTCGCCGTCGATAAATCCGGTTTCAAGATCATATCGGGTTCAAGAAACCCGTCTGGACCTGCGGCTTCGCCCCATTCACCGGTGATGGTCTGGAAAAAGATCGAATTAGGCAAATGGAAATGCGATTGCTTTTCCCATTTTCCGGCTGGAACCGCCTTACCGCGGGCGATACCGGGTAAATCTGCGATGACACATTCGACCTCGTCCAGACGGTTGGCCTCGAGATAGGCCACTGCGGCTGCGGGGATTTTGGCTGTCCAGCTCATGCTAGTTTTCTTTCTTGAAAGAAGCGCGCGATCTGTGCGGCAAGGCGGGCGCTGTCCACCGGTTTATCAAGATCGTTGCGCACCTGCGTCAGTTGCGCGTCGGGAACATTTCCGGGGCCGCGATACTTCAACAGTCCGTCGATCACTTGCGTGTCAAATTCCGGGTGCGGCTGCACCGTAAAAATCCGGTTGCCGTAGACCAGCGCGGCATTGGTGCAAAAGTCATTGGTGCCCACCACGGTCGCGTCCGCGGGGCGGGTGATAACCTGATCCTGATGCCACGCGTTCAGCGCGAATTCTTCACCGTTCAACCGGTAGGTCTGCCGCCCGACAGCCCAGCCGCCATCAAACTTGGCGACTTTGCCACCCAGCGCTTGCGCGATGATTTGGTGACCAAAGCAGACACCCACCAACGGAATATCGGCGGAATAGACGTCGCGGATCAGATTTTCCAACGGCGGAATAAACGGGTGGTCCTCGTAGGCGCCATGTTTGGAACCGGTGATCAACCAGCCGTCGCAATCTGTGATCGCATCCGGGAATTCCATGTCCACAACACTATAGACGGCAAATTCAAACCCTTTGCCGCCCAAAAGACGTTTAAAAAGATCAGCGAAATCGCCGGTGTCCGGGCGCAATTCGTCCGGCGCGTGCCCTGTTTGCAGGATGCCGATTTTCATAATGTCACCGTGTGTTGATGTATCGGGTTACGCTACTCTGCCATTTATGCCGCCGCAAGCGGTCCCGTTACACAGTGTCGAGATACAGTTCGAGCTGCTGTTCCTCTGACAGTTCCGAGAAATAGTGCAGTTCTTGCCGTTTGGTCATCACAAAGCTGTCCACCAACAGGTCATCAAATATCCGGCGGACAAGCGGGCTGGTTTCAAACGTATCAATCGATCCTGCCCATGTGTCCGGGATTTGCAAAATATCCTGATCATAGGCGTTACCGGAAATCGGCTTGGGTGGGGTCAAATCGTCTTCGATCCCGATCAAGGCAGAACCCAGAACTGCGGCTAGAAACAGATAGGGGTTTACATCACCGCCGGCGACACGGTGTTCGACACGGCGGGCCTTGAAGCTGCCGCCGGGGACGCGGACCGACGCTGTACGGTTGTCGTAAGCCCAGCAAACGCCCGTTGGCGCATGGCTTTCGGGCACGAGGCGTTGATAGGAATTTCCGTGCGGCGCAAAAACCAGCGTCAGATCGGGGATACCTTTCAGACAGCCCGCAATTGCATTGTGCAACAGGCGTGTTCCTTCGAAGGTGTCGTTGGCCATGAGGTTATTACCCGCATCATCCACGACGGAAAAATGCGTATGCAGACCGTTGCCGGCATATTCCTCGTATGGTTTCGCCATAAAACTGGCGGCCATGCCATGGTTGCGGGCCAGACCGCGCACCAGCATTTTAAACAGCCATGCATCATCTGCGGCCTTTAAGGCGTCGGGGACGTGTTCAAGGTTGACCTCGAACTGGCCCATCCCGACTTCGGAAATCGCGGCTTCTGCCGGAATGTCCATTTCTTCGCAGGCGTCATACAGGTCGTTAAAAAATCCATCGAACGCGTCCAGTGCACGCAAAGACAGGATTTCCGCGCCGGGGCGGCGTTTGCCGGACCTTGGCGAGCGCGGCTGGCGGATACCATCGCCGCTGTCATCGACCAGATAAAACTCCATTTCGGTGGCGACGACGGGCGTCAGACCGCGCGCCTTGTAGCGGTCCACAACACGGGCCAGTGCCTGACGCGGGTCGCCTTCAAACGGGCGGCCATCTTCGTGGTGCATCCAGACAGGCAACAAGGCTGACGGGCTTGGCAACCAAGGCATCGGCACATAGCCACGTTCTGTCGGCAGCAACACACCGTCGGGGTCACCGTCTTCGAATACCAGCGGGCTGTCTTCGACGTCTTCACCCCAAATATCAAGGCTGAGAATCGAGAAAGGAAAGCGTGTGCCTTCTGTTTCCAGCTTTGCCGCGAACCGGCGCGGAAGTCGTTTTCCGCGTGCTTGACCGTTCAGGTCTGCCGCACCGCACCGCACATTGCGCACTTCGGGGTGCGCGTCTAGCCAACTCATCTGATCACCTGTGGTTTGATTTTAAGGCGCTTGCGGCGCTCTTGAGGAAGATGGCGGTTGAGGCGATTGTTCACCAACCCGAACAGCCCGATAACCGCTAGTGACAATAGCACAAAATAGCCAGCTAAAATCGGATAGGGAATGAACGGGTTAAACGTTTTATCCGCGAAATAGTTGGCGTAATACAGGGCATCACCGCGTTGCTGGATGATCGGAAATCCGGCAAAAAACACCAGCGTCGTCGCATGAAACAAAAATATCGCTTCGTTGGTATATGCGGGCCACGCGAGCCGCAGCATCGTCGGCCAAATGACGCGCCTGAACCGGGACCAGCCAGACAACCCGTAAGCATCTGCCGCTTCGGTGTCGCCTTTGGGAATGGATTGCAGTGCCCCGTAAAATATCTCGCCCGTGTAGGCTGACGTATTCAAAAACAGCACAACCAATGCCCCCGCCCATGCGGACGTCAGCGGGGTGAACACCGGATAGCTGCCCTTGAGCCCGAGGAACAGGAAATACGCAAAAAAGAACTGGATAAACAGCGGTGAGCCACGGAAGATAAAGATGAACCATTCCGATGGTTTGCGCAGGAACGGGGATCGCGCGGCTTTGCCCAACGCGACGGCGGTCGCCATGAAAAATCCGAAAAACAGGGCGAACACGCCAAAATAAATGTTCCAGATCATCCCCGACCCGATCAGCGTGAATTGCTGACACAGGGTGAAATCACTGCGCGGAAGGCGTTCGCCGATCCCTTGGCTGCGCAGCCCGAATTCCATGATGGTATCCCAGCAACTCATGCGGCGGCCTTTCGTTGTGCTTCGCCGCCGGAGGTGGCCTGCCCAAAGGTCAACCGCGCCATGATCCGATCAAGGACGACTTCGGACAGCTTGGTAAAGCAAAGGTAGAACACTAACAGTGCGAGGAAATACCACATCCGCCAGTCGGGGTGCGGAAAGTCGGTGAACTGCGGCTGTTTCGACCCGCCCAGTTCCCGCGCCCAATAGACAATATCTTCGACGCCCAGCAGGAACAACAGCGGGGTCGCTTTGATCAGCACCATCCACAGGTTTGACAGGCCGGGCAGGGCAAAAACCCACATTTGCGGCACCAGAATGCGCCAAAATGTCTGCCTGCGCGACATGCCATAGGCTTCGCCGGTTTCCATCTGGCCGCGCGGCACGGCGGACATCGCCCCCAAAAGAACGTTGCCCGCAAAGGCGCCAAAGACGATCGAAAATGTCAACACAGCCAGCGCAAACCCGTAGGTTTCATGCACCCATTGTGGCGCGTTGCCCAGCGGCAGCTTTGCCGCCGCGCAGACGACGAAATCGTTGCCCTGCCGCACGGGTTCCGTCCAGTCAGGGCATTTGACCTTGTGGCGGACGTATTCAAGCGCCTGATCCAGCGCGATGACAAAAAACAGGAAAAACACCACGTCGGGCACGCCACGCACAAGGGCGATATAGGCTTTGCCAAACCAGCGCAGCGGCGGGATATGGCTGCGGGCCGCAGCGGCGGCGCCAAATCCAAAGGCCAAGGCCACAGGTGCCGTGATCGCCAAAAGCAGCAAAACAGTACCAAACGCGTAATACATCGCCATGTGCTTGCCGGTGGTCAGGTAACACCCGAGCCATTGCAAACCATCAAGCACGTTAGGATCAGAACAAAAACTAAAAATGAGAGGTCACCAATCGGGTAGAAAGAGGGGGCAAATTGCCCCCTCAATGTAGCGGTATTAGTAAGTTGCGGTCTCTTCGCCGAACCATTCAACCAAAAGCGCGTTCAACGAACCGTCGGCTTTCATCGAAGTGATGGCCGCATCCAGTTTCGCCCCCAGTTCGGTATCGCTTTGACGGATACCAAAACCAATGCCGCCGCCCAGTGGCACGTCGTCGCCCACGAACATCAGTTCGCCACCGGACGATTCAACGATTGGCACGAGGAAATCCTTGTCGGCGAACACAGCGTCGGCTTCGCCGGCACGCAGGGCGCTGATTGTTTCATCCGGGGTTGCGAATTCCAGCAGGCTTGCACCAGAGTCCACAACATGGCCCGCTTGAATGGTCGATGTTTGCGCGGCAACAACGCCACCCGTCAGATCAACACCATCGGACATCGCGACATAGGCCGACGCGGTTGGCGGATAGTAATCTTGGGTAAAGCTGATGACTTCTTTGCGCTCGTCTGTGATCGACATACCCGCGATGATCGCATCATAGTTGCCCGACACAAGGTTCGGAATGATGCTGTCCCATTCGTTGGTGACCCACTCACAGGTCAGTTCGGCACGCACGCAAACTTCGTCGCCGACAGCGCGTTCGAAACCGTCAACTTCGCCAGCATCGTTGATGAAGTTATACGGAGGGTAGGCGCCTTCGGTGCCCAGACGGACAACAGAATGGCTTTCGGCCATGGCCATACCGGCGGTCAAAGCCAGTGCAGCGGTTGTAAGGATCAGGTTTTTCATCAGATGTCTCCCGTTTGATGATCAAGAAACCGTGGCGGAAAGAAATCCGCGCAGTCGGTCGGTTTGAGGGTTCCCAAACAAGGCCTCAGGCGGACCTTGTTCTTCGATTTTGCCTTGGTGCAGGAATACGACATGGTCGCTCACGTCGGCGGCCAATCGCATGTCGTGGGTCACGATAATCATGGTGCGGCCTTCGTTGGCCAGATCCTTGATCACCTTTACCACCTCTTGTTCTAATTCCGGGTCCAGCGCGCTGGTCGGTTCGTCAAACAGCAACGCTTTGGGTTCCATGCACAGCGCCCGTGCAATCGCGGCCCGCTGTTGTTGTCCGCCAGACAGCTGCGCCGGATAGGCATCACATTTATCGCCGATCCCCACCTTGTCGAGATATTTGCGCGCGGCTGCCTCTACCTCTGGTTTGTCGCGTTTCAGAACGGTCACGGGGGCTTCCATCACGTTTTGCAAGATCGTCATATGCGCCCACAGATTAAACTGCTGGAATACCATCGACAGGTTGGTGCGGATGCGAATCATCTGCGCGTGATCGCCGGGGCGGCGGCTGGCGCCTGTACCTTTCCAGATCACCGGTTCACCGCAAAACAGCACGTCACCTTGCTGACTATCCTCCAGCAGGTTGGCACAACGCAACAATGTCGACTTTCCAGAGCCCGAAGACCCGATCAATGACACGACGTGCCCCGCTGGCGCGGTAATATCGACGCCTTTCAGCACCTCCAGATCACCATAAGCTTTGTGAAGGTTTCGGATTTCGATAACGGGGGTAGGGTCTGTCACGGTCAGTCGCTTCAATAATTTCACAGGCAAGTAAGGCGTATTCTGTCAGCTTTTGCAACGCTCGCCCAGCGTCAATTGATGATTACAGGGGCAAACGCCTAAGGCTTAGGCGGAAGCGGCTGATCGTATGCACTTTGCGGCAGTCGAATAATTCCACGCAGATTCAGACTTTGGCGGTCGGCAGGCGATAGCGCTGTGATCGCATCGTGGATAGCGGCAAAATAGGGTGCCGGGTCCTGCCCGCCACGGGTCATAAAACTTTGCCCGGCGCTGGCGGGTGTCTGCCCGATGATCCGCAGGCGTGGCACCTGCGGATTTTCCTGTGCCTCCATCCACCATGTCTGCGCATCAATCGCGGCAATATCGGCGTACCCGTCGGCGATGGCGGCAATGACGGCATGATGGCTGCCCAGAACAAGCGGTGCGCTAAACCGGAACCCGCGCGCCGCGGCCCAGATATGCGCGGCGCCATAACCCGAATGCGATAACAATTCGTTGCAGGCAAATCGCAACCCGCGCAGATCGGTGCGTGTTTCATCCGCACGCACGACAATATGGCTGTAATAATATCCCGGCGCACAGTCCGGCAGCCCATAATGCGCCGCCCCAATCAGCGTGACACGATCCCGAAAAACGACCCGATAAGGCAGGTTGCAGATTTGTCCCAGCACCAAATCAGTGTGTGCCCAACTGTCCATGTGGTTGATATCATGGTCCAGCGTGTCTGGCGCAGCAATACCGCGATCACGCAGTCCATTGCGCACCAACACCCAAAACGCATCGTGCGCGTCGCGATTGGACGCGCGCGCGTACATCGGCAGGCTGGCAATCATCGATCAGCTGGGTTTGACGCGCAGTCGGGCGGCGTGGCTGTCTTGGTCAGTGACGCCCAACAAGGATGTCGTCATGCGCATCAGGCTGTCTTCGGCTTCGTCGCGGACCCCGTCAGCCAAGACAACGGACCACAGCGCTTCGATGACGCCGACACGGTGGTCGTAATCGATGGCGTCTTTGATCGCGCGTGTGAACCGCACTGTATCGGGGGCCTCTGCCTCCAAGGCTTCGCTTTGTTGGCGCAGATCTTGGGCCGCAGCGGGCGTCAAACCATAGCGGGCTGCCAGCGCCCGGTCGATTTGGGTTACTTCTGCCATTGCATAATCGCCATCAGCGCGGGCGATGCGCACCAGCAGGGCCCCCAGGGCCAAACGGGCATCAGGATCAGACAGGGGCTTTGCGGCGGGGGCGGTCAAGCGCTTGAGGAAATCAGTAAACATAGTGCTTACATAGGCCGTGCGGCAGTGGCTGCAAAGGTCAAATTGCTTTCAGTTTTTCGTGAAAGAGATGGGCAATCCGCCGGGCTTCGATGTCAAACCCGTAGGGTGCATTGACCACGAACAACCCTGATCCAACCATGCGGTGGCCCGGGCGGGCGGGCGGGAACGTGACTTCGGACACCACGCCTTCGGGCAAGACGTCTTTTAATGCCTTGATCATGGGGCGGTGCGGGGCATCTGTTAAAATCGGATACCACAGCATGATCACACCAACAGCCCACTTGCGATGCAGCTTTGCGATGGTGTCAGGAATGGTGTCGTAATCCGATTTCACCTCGAACGACGGATCAATCAGCAGCAGGCCACGGCGCGGGTCTGGCGGGCACAGTGACATTGCCATCTCCCAGCCATCACGCTGGCGGTAGATGGCCCCATACGGGGCCATATTATCCTGCAAGGCGGCAAACTCTTGCGGATGCAATTCGGACAGGTGGATCGTGTCAATCGGACGCAGCAATTCCGCTGCGACCAGCGGCGATCCGGGATAGGCGTTTGGGCCATGCTTGGCGTGAATGCGGCGCAAAACTTGCGTATAGGGATGACTGGACGCAAACCAATCCGCAGCCAGTGCGATGCCCTTTTCGGCCTCGCCGGTTTTTAATGCGGCGTCATCGGTCAGATCATAAAGCCCGCGTCCCGCATGTGTTTCCAGATAGCTTAGCGGCTTATCTTTGCGGGTCATATACGCGATGACCCATGCAAGCAGGCTGTGCTTGTGCACGTCCGCCATATTTCCAGCGTGATAACCATGTTGATAGGATAGCATCAGCGGGTCTTTCGCGTAAAAATATCAGGGGCGCAGCACGCCGTTTGTGCGGGCTGCGCCCGCGCCCTTGGATCAAACAAGGCGCGAGGTTTCGACAGCCGCCCGCACAAAGTCCGCAAACAGCGGATGCGGTGCAAATGGTTTGGATTTCAGTTCCGGATGGAACTGCACGCCGATAAACCAAGGGTGGTCTTGCCACTCTACGATTTCTGGCAGCTTGCCATCCGGGGACATGCCCGAGAAACACAAACCCACTTTTTCCAGCGCATCGCGGTATTTTACATCGACTTCATAGCGGTGGCGGTGGCGTTCTTCGATGGCCGTGGTGCCGTAAATTTCGGCGACTTTCGACCCTTCGGCCAGTGTCGCGCTATAGGCGCCCAACCGCATGGTGCCGCCTTTGTCGTCGTCAAACTTGCGGGCGATCTTGTGGTTGCCCTGCACCCATTCTTTTAGGTGATAGACCACAGGTTCAAACCGTTTTTTGCCAGATTCGTGGTCAAATTCCTCTGATCCGGCTTTGCCCATGCCCGCGACGTTGCGGGCGGCCTCGATCACGGCCATTTGCATGCCCAGGCAGATGCCCAGATACGGTATTTTCTTTTCGCGGGCGAATTGCGCTGCCTTGATTTTACCTTCGGTGCCGCGTTCGCCAAAGCCACCGGGCACCAGAATTGCATGAAAGCCTTCCAGATAAGGCGCTGCATCTGCTTGATCAAACAGTTCGGCATCAACCCATTCGATGCGCACTTTTACACGGTTGGACATGCCACCATGGGTCAGGGCCTCTGCAATGGATTTATAGGCGTCTTCCAACTGCACGTATTTCCCGACGATGGCGACTTTGACTTCGCCTTCGGGGTTGTGGATGCGGTCATAGACGTCATGCCACATATCCAGTTTGGGCGCTGGGGCCGGCGAAATATCAAAGGCGTTCAACACGGCCTGATCCAAGCCCTGTTCGTGATAGGCCAACGGGGCCTCGTAAATGGACTTTAGATCGTACGCCGCAACGACACATTCTTTGCGCACGTTACAGAACAGCGCGATTTTTTCGCGCTCTTTTTCCGGAATCGGATGTTCGGACCGGCAGACCAGTACATCCGGGGCGATCCCGATGGATTGCAATTCCTTGACGCTGTGTTGGGTCGGCTTTGTCTTCAATTCGCCGCTGGCCGCCAGATACGGCAGCAACGTGAGGTGCATGAAAATACACTGGCCGCGCGGTTTGTCGTGGCTGAACTGGCGGATCGCCTCGAAGAATGGCAAACCTTCGATGTCGCCGACGGTCCCGCCAATTTCGCACAGCATAAAATCAACCTCGTCATCGCCGATCTTCAAGAAATCCTTGATCTCGTTGGTGACGTGGGGAACGACCTGAATTGTTTTTCCCAAATAATCGCCGCGCCGCTCTTTTTCGAGAACAGTGAAATAGATCCGGCCAGAACTGACCGAATCTGTCTGACGCGCCGGAACGCCGGTGAAACGCTCGTAGTGACCCAGATCCAGATCCGTTTCCGCACCGTCGTCGGTTACAAAAACTTCGCCATGTTCAAACGGGGACATCGTGCCCGGATCGACGTTCAGATAGGGGTCAAGCTTGCGCAAACGCACGGAAAAACCGCGCGCCTGCAGCAACGCACCCAGCGCGGCCGAAGCCAGCCCTTTGCCCAGCGAAGAGACAACGCCGCCCGTGATAAAGATGTAACGCGCCATGAGCAGGAATCTCCCGTGAAAAAGTCCAATAATTGTGGAAGTGCGAATGTCAAAATTCGCAGTATCACGGGGTTTGACCTATAGCGGAAAAGGTCAGGTCGCGCAACCGCCCCGCAACATAATGGTGCCGGTCGCGGGCGACCGGCCAGTGGTAGTGTTTAGTCGACCGAAGGCACCAGCGGATCATCTGTTGCCGATGGTGGCAGCAGGCTATCGCCAAGGCCCGGCGCAGGTGTTCCATCTGCGTCTGGTGCGGTGATATCGATCCGGTCCACGACCGACGATACTGATGCGTTGCTGGCGGCCAGCAATGTCAGTGCGATCGATGTGCAGATAAAGGCAACAGCCAACATCCACGTCACTTTGCCCATCGCAGTGGGGGCAGGGCGTCCGCCCGTCGAACCCGGTGCGCCGCCACCCATGCCAAGACCACCACCCTCAGAGCGTTGCAGCAGAACTGTACCAATCAGGCTCAGGGCCAGAATCAGATGAATGACAAGGACAACATTTTGCATCTAAGGTGCCTTTCGGGGCGTTCGGAACAAGCGGTATCTAAAAGCTACGCGACGATGTCGCAACCCCTGAAAAACCGGTTAGTCATCCAGATCGTCAACATCTGTTTGCCCGGTCAGGCGCCTGCGCACGATTGACCAGCTTAGACCGATGGCCAAAACAATGGAAAGCGTCACAATTGCGATCCATGTATTTAGCGTGGGGTTATCCAGATTGATCAGACCCTGATCGTACATCACCCAAAGCAAGGTGCCGACCACAGCAAGAATCAGCAACATCCCGAACAGGCCAATCGACCGCAGCGTTGCACGCAAATAGATAATGTAGCCGACAAACAGGATCAGCCCGAACAACACCACCAACGACAGTTTGGTCTCATAGTTGGCCATGCCCCAGCGCACGACGTTCCACTGGGTTGGATTATACGTTGCGGCCAGCAGCGCAAAGGCAAAAATCCAGCGAATAACAAAACCCATGTGACGTCCCTGTTGTTGTTTGCGCCCGACAATGCCGCCCCGGCGCCACCCTGTCCACCCCACGCCGACAGCACAGCAAATCGAAGATGGACGCGCGCTTGCGCATTACGTAACCTCTTTGGGGTGTTGGTAAAAAGGCACCTTAAATAAAAGGCACATGATCATGCATAAATATGCCGTACGTCCCGAATTTATCGTATCGGACGAAAAGACGTTGCGCAGCTTGTTTCCGCCCACACACACATTGGCGGCGCTAAAGTCCCAAACGCGGTTCGACCAACACGCACGGGATTTTATCGCGCGCGCGCCATTTTTATGCATCGGCACCCAGGACATGCAGACCAAGGCCGATGTCAGTCCGCGGGGTGATCCGCGTGGATTTGTTAAAATCCTTGATGACCAGACGCTGGCCATCCCTGATCGTCCCGGCAACAACCGGCTTGATACGCTTGCCAATATCGTTGCCAATCCGGCTGTCGGGCTTTTGTTCATTATTCCGGGTTTCGACGATACACTGCGGGTGAACGGGCGGGCATGTCTGGTGACGGATCCCGAATTGCTGGCCAGTATGCAGGTGAACGACCGCACGCCCAGCCTTGCGATTGTCGTCGCAGTGACGGAAATATTCTTGCACTGCGCCAAGGCGTTCCGCCGGTCCAAACTTTGGGACGCAACGCAGCATCAGGACCGCAGCGAAATGCCATCACTTTCCAAGATCATTCTCGATCAAACCACTGGCGCCCCCACTGATGCCGATGAAATGCGCCAAATCGATGCTGACCTTGAAGCAGGGTACAAGCGGACGCTTTACTAAAGCACCGTGTCGCCGCGCGGCAATTTGGTGTTTCCCATGGCCGCCCGGAACGATATAGGAGGCCTGAAGCTCAAAAGGGAACTCTTCTTATGGCAAATGTGGTGGTCGTTGGTGCGCAATGGGGCGACGAAGGCAAAGGTAAAATCGTTGATTGGCTTTCTGAACGGGCCGATATCATCGCCCGCTTTCAAGGCGGCCATAACGCAGGCCACACGCTGGTCATCGACGGTAAAGTTTACAAACTGCATGCGCTGCCTTCCGGCGTTGTGCGTGGCGGCAAATTGTCTGTTATCGGGAACGGCGTTGTGCTGGACCCTTGGCACCTTCTCGGAGAGATCGAAACTTTGCGGGCGCAGGGTGTGACCATCACGCCAGAAACACTGATGATCGCTGAAAATACGCCGCTTATCTTGCCATTCCACGGGGAATTGGATCGTGCGCGCGAAAGCCAGAATTCCGTCGCCAAGATCGGAACCACCGGTCGGGGAATTGGACCGTGCTACGAAGATAAGGTCGGCAGACGTGTGATCCGCGTCGCTGATTTGGCCGACGATGCCACGCTTGAATTGCGACTGGACCGTGCGCTCGTCCACCACGACGCGCTGCGCCGCGGTTTGGGGTTGGATCCGATCGACCGTGATGCCGTGCTGGACAAACTGCGTGCGGTTGCACCGGGCATTCTTGAATACGCCGCGCCTGTATGGAAGGTGCTGAACGAAAACCGCAAGGCGGGCAAGCGGATCCTGTTTGAGGGTGCGCAAGGTGCGTTGTTAGATATCGATTTCGGTACTTATCCCTATGTGACATCGTCGAATGTGATCGCTGGTCAGGCGGCCACCGGCGTTGGTCTGGGGCCAAGCGCGATTGATTTCGTCCTGGGCATCGTCAAGGCCTATACGACGCGCGTCGGCGAAGGGCCTTTCCCAACCGAATTGCACGATCGTGATGGCGAACGCCTGGGCGAGCGTGGACATGAATTTGGAACAACAACAGGTCGCAAGCGCCGCTGTGGCTGGTTTGATGCCTGCCTTGTGCGCCAAACCTGCGCCACATCTGGTGTCACCGGTATTTCATTGACCAAACTTGACGTTCTTGACGGGTTTGAGACCCTGAAAATCTGTGTCGCGTATGATTTGGACGGCACACGTCTGGATTATCTGCCCACTGCTGCGGACCAGCAGGCGCGTTGCACCCCGATTTACGAAGAAATGCCCGGCTGGTCAGAATCGACCGAAGGCGCGCGCAGCTGGGCCGATCTGCCCGCCAACGCGATCAAATATGTAAAGCGGGTGGAAGAACTGATCGAATGTCCGGTGGCTTTGTTGTCCACGTCGCCTGAACGCGAAGACACGATCCTTGTCACTGACCCCTTCGCCGACTGATGGCGCTGGGGTACAAAGCCCGCAAGCGGCTGGCGCTGTTTGTGCTGGTGGTCGGCCTGCCCGCCTATATTGTGCTGGCCGTCACCTTGATGAACATCGCGCCCGGCTTTGCCAAACCTGTTGAGCTGGTGATTTACGTCACTTTGGGGATCGCGTGGATATTTCCGCTCAAATGGGTATTCAAGGGTATCGGGCAACCCGATCCGGATCAGGAATAAAAAAAAGGCGGGGCAATCACCCCGCCTTTTTTAATTTTTCATGTCGCCTTAGGCCGTTTGATCGGGACGGAACCGTGTGTTTTCGGCCACTTGGAAACGCCCGTTGTCCAGTTTCAGAATTTTGCTTTGGCGCAGCAGGCGCCCAAACGACCGCAGCCCGTCTTCACGCGAAATTTCTTCAGACGACGCCATCTGCACCTTCTTCATCACTTGCGGTCGCGAGAAATCTTCGTCGCCTTCAACAAACGCAATGTATGCCGCTGCTGCCTCTAGTAGGTCGCCCAATTCCGTCACGCCCTGTTCGGCAGCAAACTCAGCAAACCCACCTGCGGCCGGTCCATGCGATTGCTCTTTCATTGATGCGATACGGCGCAGTCTTTCGGCCGCGTGGTCCAAGGGCCTGCTGTCGGATGCCGCAGGTAGCGGTTGCACCAGACGCAACGGTGCGGAATCGCGCGCTTCACTGCGTTCTTCAGCGTCGTGCGCGCTCAGATCTTCGCGGAATGGCTCGTCCTTATCGACAGTTGGATCCTTGTCACCCATCTGCCGCGCTGCCTCTGTTGCGGCGACTGCGGCCTTGAGTTGCGCAAATGCACCGCGATGACGACGTCCCTCTGGGGTGTTCAATTGCGCGTCAGTCTCGGACAGAATCCGGCTCATTGCGGAATCGACGTTTTGCGTCAGTTCGTCACGTTTGGAATGCGGCACGTCATCCTCAACATCTGCTTCGCCGTCGGCGTCCGCTGCATCAAATTCGAATGCGTCTGTGGGGTCGTGCGGTGTCGTCGATAGCACCAACGGGCTGTCTTCGGCGTCGTCTTCAACCGTGTCGGTGTGATCCGTTGTCGCGTCTTCGGTCAAATCGCCCGCAAAGGCGTCCATGTCCTCATCAAACGCGTCGTCTGCATCTGCGACGGTGTCTTGTTGCGCAGCGGCGGTCACTTCGGCATTGCGTTTTGCAAGTTCCGCGAGGCGCAGCGCCAATGGGTTCGGTTTGTCGTCTTCGTCATCATCATCTTCATCAAGATCAAGAATGGAAGAGACAGCGGGGGTTGATGCTGGTGTTGCGCTGACATGCCCACGACCAACCACAGCGCGAATGCGTTGCAGTTTAGCGGCAATACTGTCGTCTTCCTCAAAGTCGTCAACATCGGCCTCTGCGGCAACGGGTTCAACGTCATCTTCGGAGTCGTCGTCGTAATCTTCTTCGTAGTCGTCTTGGGTGATGTTCATCGCACCACCGTCAGCGTATTCGCTTTCGTCTTCTTCGTCATCGTCTGCGGTCAGCGAAATGGGATCTTCGTCGTCTTCATCTTCGTCCCAACCGTCATCGGCAACATCGTCATGCGCGGTCGCCACAGGTTCTGCAAACGCGGCCCGCAGGCTGACGTTTTGACCTGTTCCTTCGATTTCGACTGCAGTGCCGGCCTGTTCTTCGGTCAACTGTGCCAACGTGTCCATGTCGGGCGCTTGCGGGGCCATGTCCATAAATCGGTTATGTCCGGCCAGATCGTGAAAATAGGACACAACTGTCTTCATCGTTGCAACCGAATCTTCGAAACCTTCTAGCCGACACGAGAACGTCCCATAAGATACATCAAGGATTTGGTTTTTCTGGCTCATGACGTTTATGCTTTCTTCGGTTATCAGACGATGCCTGCACGATTCAGGATTGTCCTTATTCAAGAACAGGATGAGGTTACATTGAAGATCATTTTGTGACCGTTTTGGGGAATGTTTGTGAATGCCGGTTAAATCGACAGCGAATGATCTGATTGTTTCATCCGAGCATACGGTCTGCTTGGTCGGTGGCGCAAGGGTGGATGCCGACCTGATCTCACTTATGTTACCGATGGTTGCGCGATTTATTGCCGTTGATCGTGGCGCAGACACGTTGATAGCGGCGGGCATTACACCTGCGGCAGTCATCGGCGATCTAGACAGCATTTCAGATGACGCGCGCGCCGCTTTAGGGGCCGTGCTGCATCATATCCCGGAACAAGACACCACTGATTTTGAAAAGGCATTGTCGCGGGTCGCAGCACCTATGGTTGTCGCGCTGGGATTTACGGGGGGGCGGATGGACCACACGCTGGCTGTGCTGAATGTGCTTGCCCGCTTCGCTGACCGCGCTGTGATTTTGGCTGATGGCACCGACGTCTGTTTCCTCGCAAAGCAGGGGACAACGTCGGTCACAGCACCACCAGGGACACGCATGTCATTGATGCCGCTTGCCGAATGTCGCGTCAGTGTCACGGGACTGCGTTGGAGCTTCACTGATCGGGTGATGCATCCTGTCGGTTTTATCAGTTCATCAAACGAGGTTGCGGGCGATGTGCGTGTGCAAACCGACGGGCCGGTGCTGATAACATTGCCACTTGCATTTTTACCAAACGCGATCAAATCGGCCTTGCGCGGGCCGTGACGTCAAACACCGCTAGCAGGTGATCGGGCAGCCGTTTGCGGGCGGCGCCTGTCAGCAGTTCGGGACGTTCACGGCCAATCCGCCCAGCGCAGTTTCTTTGTATTTTTCCGACATATCAGCACCCGTTTGTCGCATGGTTTCCACCGCGACATCCAGCGATACCAGATGTTTGCCATCTCCGCGCAGTGCCAATGATGCCGCTGAAACTGCCTTGATGGCGCCTAGGCCGTTGCGCTCGATGCAGGGCACCTGCACCAAACCTTTGACCGGATCGCAGGTCATGCCCAAATGATGCTCCAGCGCAATTTCAGCGGCGTTTTCAACTTGTTCTGGTGTGCCGCCTAACACGGCCGCCAATCCGGCTGCTGCCATGGCCGCGGCACTGCCCACCTCGGCCTGACAGCCGCATTCTGCCCCGGAAATTGAGGCATTAAATTTGATTAGCCCGCCAACGGCTGCCGCCGTCAGTAAAAATTCGGGAACACGTGACGCCACCGCGCCCGGAACATGGTCCAGCCAATAGCGTATCGTGGCAGGCACAACACCCGCAGCACCATTGGTGGGGGCGGTCACCACCTGTCCGCCAGCGGCGTTTTCTTCGTTCACGGCCATCGCGTAGGTGGACATATAATCGTTGATTGTATGCGGCGCGGTCATGTTCATGCCACGCTCTGCCATTAGCGCGTCGTAGATTCCCTTGGCGCGGCGGCGCACATGTAAGCCGCCGGGTAAAATCCCGTCCGTGACAAGCCCGCGATCGATGCAATCATTCATCACCTGCCAAATCCGGGCCAGTCCTTTGTCCAGATCGGCATGAGGCATTCGCGACAGTTCATTCGCGCGTTTCATTGCGGCGATGGATTTACCCGACGCCGCCGCCATCACCAGCATCTGATCGGCGCTGTGAAACGGATAGGGCACAGGCGGCCCGTTGTCGGTATCATTGCCTGCGGCCAATTCATCCGCCGTCAGCACGAAACCACCGCCAATTGAATAGTAAGTCATTTGGGTAAGTATATCACCCTGCGCGTCCGTCCCCATCAAAACCAACCCGTTGGCATGGCCGGGCAGGGCTGGCCCATAGTCAAATTTCAGGTCGTCAGCGGGATGAAAACGAAGCGGGCCAAGCCCCTCTGGCTGCACAGTATTTTCGCTTTTGATCCGCGTCAGTTCGGCGTCTGCCTTGATGGCGTCATATGTGTCGGCATGAAACCCTGCCAGCCCAAGGATGACAGCGCGGTCCGTGGCATGACCGACGCCCGTGAACGCCAGTGACCCATGCAAAGATGCGCGCAAACCAACGACGCGGAACGGCTGCGCGCGCAGATGATCCAGAAACCGTGCAGCGGCGACCATGGGGCCAATGGTATGGGATGACGACGGGCCGACACCCACCTTGAACATGTCGAATACGGACAGAAACATTTATAACGCACTTCCTTCTGGTGGTATGGGCAGGCAAGGTTTTGAAAACGGGGTTGGACCAAGGCCTTCGGCTTGCGCGGCCAAAACTGCCGCCGGGCGTATTTCAAACCGGGTTGCAAAGGCCAGAAGGCGCGGCCATCGCTTTAGATCGAACCACGCCGTGTCCCCACCATAAAGCGCGCACCACCGCAGCATCGGCGCCAGATAACAGGCATGAACCGACGGTGTATCGCGATCCAACCACGGGGCGGTTTTTGCGGCTGCCAGCAGGTCAAGCTGGGTGGTGATCCGGGCACGCGTCATACGGCGCAGCCCCTCGGTGTCGTCCTCTACATAGTGATCGGGATAAAATAGCATTCGCAGTGCAGCGTGCAGGGTGTTGGACAGCCAGAACATCCATTGCACAGCATGGGCGCGGGCCGGGTCGGTTGGGGCAGGCAGCAAATGACCATAACGATCCCCGAGCCATAACAATATCGCCGCCGTTTCAAACATCGGCCCGTCGGGCGTTTCCAAAACCGGAATCAAGCCGTTTGGATTCAGGGCCAAAAATGCCGATGACTTTTGGGCGTTGGCGCGGCGGTCCACCAAGATCGTTTCAAACGGCACAGCCAATTCCAACAGCGTCAGCCGCACACAAAGCGAGGCGTTGTCAGGCGCATAATGCAGGCGAACAGGGTCAGTCATGTCGCCAATCTAGCGCAAGTCATGTTTGCAGGCGGTTTAAATACGACCTGTTGGTCCTGAAAACGTATCGAATGGGCGCCTGTCAGGGCAATCAGGTCTCGCACCTTTGTGACAACGTGCTTATAAGTCACAAGGAATTTTTTTGGAGCGACCCGATGACCAGTGAATTGTCCCCCATCGACAAAGCAAAATTTCTCGCCGCGAAACAAGCCACGGAATACGTTGAATCCGGGATGAAAGTCGGCCTTGGAACCGGGTCTACTGCGGCGTGGCTGGTGCAGTGCCTTGGCGAAATGGTCCGCGATGAAGGCTTGAAAATCAAAGGCGTGCCAACATCGTCGCGCACTGCGGCGCTCGCGCGCAAAGTCGGCATCGAAGTGATCACGCTGGACGAAGCCAAATGGCTGGACGTCACCATCGACGGCACCGACGAATATGACAATGATCTGAACCTGATCAAAGGCGGCGGCGGGGCGCATTTGCAAGAAAAAGTGGTTGCGACCGCCAGTGACCGCATGATCGTCATCGCTGACGCCAGCAAAAAAGTGGATACTTTGGGGGCCTTTCCATTGCCCGTCGAAGTGATCCCCTTTGGGGCCGGCATCACCAAACGCCTGATCGAAGAAACACTGACAGGCATGGATGTGCTTGGACGTGACATCACCCAACGTATGAACGGGACGCAACCATTCGTTTCGGATGAAGGCAACTTTATCTTTGATCTACACCTGAAACGGATTGGTAACCCCCACCAGCTTAGCCTCGCGCTCAATCAAATTCCGGGTTTGGTTGAAAACGGGCTATTCATAGATATCTGTGACATGGTGATCGTCGGACATGCGAACGGGCGTGTCGACATCCGCGATGTGAACAACGATGAAACCGAAGTGGTGCGGTTCGATCTGCGCGACGACGACAATATTTTTACGGATCTGGCGGACTAATCCCAGACCCGCGAACAGCGATTGGAGCCTGAATATGGCATTTGATTATGACCTCTTTGTCATTGGTGGTGGCTCTGGTGGCGTGCGCGCTGGCCGTGTCGCCGCATCCCAAGGCGCCAAAGTTGCGCTTGCCGAAGAATTCCGGATGGGTGGCACCTGTGTGATCAGGGGATGCGTTCCCAAAAAGCTGATGGTCTTTGCATCCGGTTATTCGGAAATGTTCGAGGACGCGCGTGCATACGGTTGGGATCTGGACGATGGTGATTTCAACTGGCCGCGTTTTCGCGGCAAACTTGACGCCGAACTCGACCGGCTTGAAGGGATCTACCGCAAACTGCTGAATGGTTCCGGGGTCGAAATTTTTGACGCCCGCGCGACTGTGAAGGATGCGCATACGGTGACCCTGTCCACAGGGCAGGATGTGACTGCCAAACATATTCTGGTCGCGACCGGCGGACGTCCGGTTCTGCCTGATATGGCAGGTGCGGAACTTGGGATCACGTCAAACGATATTTTCAATCTCGATGCGCTGCCCAAATCCATCCTGATCGTCGGCGGCGGCTATATCGCGTCCGAATTTGCGGGCATTTTAAATGGCTTGGGCGTCGAAGTGACGCAATTCTATCGGGGCGCCCAAATTCTGCGTGGGTTCGATGACGAAGCCCGCGGTCTGGTTGCCGAAGGGATGCGCGCCAAAGGTGTTGATTTGCATCTGGGCACCAATGTTATTGAGATGCGCGCCGCCACCAAAGACGACCTTGCCGGTATTGAAACCGGGACATTGATGGATCAGGGCAAACCTGCACAGCTACCCGGTACCGCTGCTGGCCACGGGATTTGGGTCAAGGCCACGAACGGCACCGAAAAAGTCTATGATCAGGTCATGTTTGCAACAGGACGCGCGCCCAATACCGACGGGCTCGGGCTTGCCGAAATCGGGGTGACGCTGGGCCGCAAAGGCGAGGTGATCGTCGACGAATTCAGCCAAACCAAAGTACCGTCGATCTACGCGATTGGCGATGTGACCGACCGTGTGCAGCTGACCCCGGTCGCCATCCGCGAGGCGATGGCTTTTGTCGAAACCGTGTTTAAGGGTAACCCAACCCCGGTCGATCATGAATTGATCCCTTCGGCGGTCTTTACCCAGCCGGAACTGGGCACCGTCGGCCTGACCGAAGAACAAGCAGCGGCCAATGGCCCCATCGAAGTATATTGTTCGTCGTTCAAGCCCATGAACCACGCCTTTGCCGGGCGTGAGGACAGGGTGCTGATGAAACTGATCGTCTGTGCCGACACCCGCAAGGTGCTGGGCTGTCATATTGTCGCGGATCATGCCGGTGAAATGATCCAGATGGTCGGGATCGCCGTAAAAATGGGGGCGACGAAAGAGGATTTTGATCGTACAGTGGCCGTCCATCCAACGATGGCAGAAGAACTGGTGACAATGAAATCGCCGGTGCGCACCGCTTGAATTTTTTGGCCCAAAGCCACACATGGCCTAGGGATGACGTAAGAATAAAGGAAGCTGAGACAGAATATGGCAGGAAATTCGGGTGGCCCTTGGGGTGGCGGCAATAATAACGGCGGCGACGACGATCGTGATCGCAACGGCGGACGTAATCAGGGCGAAGACCGCCCCGGCATCCCCGAAATTGACGCACTGGTAAATAAAGGCCGCGAACAACTGCGCGTTCTGATGGGTGGCGGCGGCGACAACGGCGCCCGGCGTACCCCACCCTCCGGAGGCGGTGGGCCAGAAATCACGCGTGGCATGGTTGGTCTGGGTTTGTTTGGCGCTGCGCTCCTTTGGGTTTTTGCGTCTGTGTATACCGTGAAGCCCGAAGAACGGGCGGTCGAGCTTATGTTTGGTAAGCTTCTTGAAACCAATGGCGAAGGTCTGAACTTTGCGCCATGGCCACTGGTGACCTACGAAATCCAAGCGGTGACAACCGAACGCAGCATCGACATCGGCACCAGCCGTTCGGGGCTGGATGCAGGTCTCATGCTGACGGGTGACGAAAACATCGTTGATATCGACTTTCAAGTTGTCTGGAACATCTCCGACCTTGAACTTTACCTTTTCAACCTTGCTGATCCGCCACAAACGATTGCCGCTGTTGCCGAATCGGCGATGCGCGAAATCATCGCGCAAAGCCAGCTTGCCCCGATTTTGAACCGTGATCGCGGGTCGATTGCGGAACGTCTGACTGATGAAATCCAATTGACGCTGGATTCGTATAATTCGGGTGTGAACATCGTGCGCGTCAACTTTAACAAGGCCGATCCGCCCGAGCCGGTCATCGCATCCTTCCGCAAGGTGCAGGACGCTGAACAAGAACGCGACCGGGTCCAGAACGTGGCGGATGCATATGCGAACCGCGTCGTGGCCGAGGCCCGTGGTGAAGCCGCACAAATTCTGGAACAGGCCGAAGGGTATCGTGCCCGCGTGGTCAACGAAGCCGAAGGTGAAGCCAGCCGTTTCTCTGCTGTGTTGACTGAATATCAGCGCGCGCCAGAAGTCACGCGCAAGCGCCTGTATCTGGAAACGATGGAGCGTGTTCTAGGCGGGACCGATATTATCTTGCTTGATGAGGGCGCCGGCGGCGGGCAGGGCGTCGTTCCATACCTGCCGCTGAATGAACTGCGTCGCAACCAAACCGGAGGCTCGAACTAATGAAGAAGTCAGCATTTATCCTGCCTGCGGTCGCGGTCTTGGCGATTGGTGTGTTGTCGTCGTTGTTCATCGTGGACGAGCGGCAAAAGGTGCTTGTTCTGCAATTTGGCCAGATTGTTTCGGTCAAAACAGAGCCGGGCCTTTATATGAAGATACCGCTTGTCCAAGACGTTGTGCGCTACGATGACCGCATTCTCAGCCGTGATCTGGAACCGCTTGAGGTCACACCATCTGACGACCGTCGCCTTGTTGTCGATGCGTTTGCGCGCTACCGGATTTCGGATGTCGAACAGTTCCGCCGTGCGGTTGGTGATGGCGCGGAAGCGCGCGCAGCCGAACGCCTTGACGGTATTTTGCGCGACAAAACGCGTAACGTGCTGGGGACGGTCGCCAGCAATGATATCTTGTCTACGGACCGGACCGCTTTGATGTTGCGTATCCGCAATGACGCGATCCCAGAGGCGCGCGGTCTTGGGCTAGAGCTGATTGACGTGCGTCTGAAGCGCACGGATTTGCCACCCGAGAACCTGAACGCCACCTACGAGCGGATGAAAGCCGAACGCGAACGCGAAGCGGCTGACGAAATTGCGCGCGGTAACGAAGCGGCATTGCGCATTCAGGCGCTTGCCGACCGGACGGTGATCGAACTTGTCTCTGACGCGGCGCGTCAAAGCCAGATCGCCCAAGGTGAAGCGGACGCGCGCCGTAACGAAATCTTTGCGGACGCCTTTGGTGCTGACCCGGAATTTTTCGAATTCTACCGCTCAATGACCGCGTATGAACGGGCCTTGCAAGCGGGCAACGCAACCATGGTGCTGTCGCCAGACAACGAGTTCTTTAATTATCTCAAGTCTGACAGCGGGGCTGCGTCCAGCGAATAAGGCATCAGATTTTCTGCGATCTTAAAAAGGGCCGGCTTTGCTGGCCCTTTTCTTACATTTAGGGGGTGTTATTCTCACAGTGAGGTGAAATAGTTTGTATTGAATGTTTTCTGACACACATACAACATTATGCATTACCGGGCGCCGGATTGACGCGCCTTCACACTCAAGAGGAGATTCGCCCGTGACATCTCAGGCAATCGCAATTCAACAAGATTTGGGACAGGCGCGCCGCTGGTTTACCGCGGGTTTCGCAGCTGTCGCGCTCGCCTCGGCCGTTGTTTTTGCGCAGGTCGCGCCGACATACGCCCAAGACAGGCCAGCCACATTTGCCGATCTGGCGGAACAGATCAGCCCGTCGGTTGTGAACATTACCACCAGCACCGTGATTGCCGGGCGGACCGGCCCGCAGGGGCTTGTGCCGGACGGATCCCCATTCGAAGATTTCTTTAACGATCTGGACCGCGGTCCGGGTGGCGGCCAACAGCGGTCTTCCGCGCTGGGCTCGGGTTTCGTGATTTCTGCCGATGGCTACATCGTCACCAATAACCACGTGATCGAAGGCGCGGACGAAATCCTGATCGAATTTTTCCCGGGTGGCGGCGAAGGTGTGCCTGCCGAATTGATCGGGACCGATCCAAACACGGACATTGCCGTGCTTAAGGTTGATATGAACAATCTGCCCTACGTCGAATTCGGCGACAGCAACGGCGATGGCGCCCGCGTAGGTGATTGGGTCATGGCAATGGGCAACCCGCTTGGTCAGGGCTTCTCGGTCTCTGCCGGGATTGTCTCTGCGCGCAACCGGTCGCTGCAAGGCACGTATGACGACTATATTCAGACAGATGCCGCGATCAACCGCGGCAACTCTGGCGGGCCGTTGTTTAACATGGACGGTCAGGTCGTTGGCGTGAACACTGCGATCTTGTCACCAAACGGCGGGTCGATCGGGATCGGTTTTGCGATGTCGTCAGCCGTTGTGCAAAACGTCGTCGACCAGCTGAAAGAATTCGGCGAAACCCGCCGTGGTTGGCTGGGCGTCCGCATCCAGGACGTGACACCCGACATGGTTGATGCAATCGAAGGTCTTGACCTTGCCCGCGGTGCTTTGGTCACTGACGTTCCAACTGGTCCTGCCGAAGATTCCGGCATGATGGCAGGCGATGTGATCGTCAACTTTGACGGTATCGCGATTGAAGATACCCGTGAACTGGTTCGCATTGTTGGTAACTCTCCGGTCGGCAAAGAAGTCCCGGTCGAGGTGCTGCGCAACGGCGACATGGAACAGCTCGTCGTGATCTTGGGGCGCCGTGAAACATCCGAAGCCGTGGCATTCCCTGCCTCAAGCGAGCCAGAGGAAATCGCGCCCGCTGCATCTGAAATTCTGGGCCTGACTTTGTCAGAAATTACCCCAGATCTGACGGATCAATTCGGGATTACCGTTGAACAAGGGCTTGTGATCACGGCGATCAACCCGTCATCGGAAGCCGCTTCAAAAGGGTTGCTTGAAGGCGACGTTATCACGGAAGCCGGACAACAGGCTGTCGCAACCGTGGCTGACCTAGAAGGGCGCATCCAGGAAGCAAAAGATGGCGGGCGCAAGTCCCTGTTGATGCTGGTGCGCCGTGGCGGTGACCCACGGTTTGTGGCCCTGCCAATCGACGAATAAAACCATTATTACCCACGAATAAAGGCGGGTGGCGATATGCGGCCCGCATTTATGTTTGGTTCTGTGGAATTCCATCTGCGATATCGTAATAGTCAGCTTTTTCGCTTACAAAAATATGCGCCGACATCCTTGTGCCTGTCGGCCCGTCAAAAGCGCCCATCGCGATGGCCGTCCAGTCGCGCAATACCGGATCCCAAAACAGGGTGGACCCGCAGTGCCCGCAAAACCCACGGCGCACTTTCTGCGATGACGCGTACCACTCTAGACTGCCCTCTCCCGACACAGTGAGCGCCGCGCGTGGCACATCAACTGATGCGCCATAATGGCCGCCATGCTTGCGGCAGGCCGCACAATGGCATGCGTTTGGATCTGGCAGATCACCCGATACCGTAAACGTCACCGCGCCACAAAGACAGCTTCCTTTATGTGTCATGCGATACCTTTCCTTGCGTTGATGGCAATGCCACACCGTGAGGCCTGCGGTCTCAGCTAATCAACCCGCAGTAGTTTCGGACATTTGCTGTTTCCGCTAGGTGATGTCCTCTATGCCTAAAAATAGACCAAATTGATACTTAATGACGGGACAAAGGCATTAAAACGCTTTGTATGGACAATTGGGTTATCAAGGAAGACACTTATGAGATCACTTCTCGTTGCCGTGGTCATGGCTTTAACGGCGCTCACGTTTTTTCTAGCGGCAAGGTTCACATCGTCCAACGCCGAAATTTTGGTCGCAGAGCAGGCCGCGCAGAATTCGCAACTGGTGCAGACACAAGCCGCCTTGGCGACAGAGTTTGCACGCCTGCAACAGGCTGGCACTGCGCTTGAGGCGCAAATCACGACAGTGACATCCGAACGCGATGCGTTGGCCGCAGATCTGGCCGCTGCGCAAGCAAACGCCGCCGAGACGAGCGCCGCGCTGGCTGCTTACGCCGAACAGGTTGCTGAGGTGTCACCGCAAACTGTCGAACTCGAAGCGCAATTCGCTGAATCGCAAGCGACCATTGCCGCGCTGAACGCAACCATCGCCGAAAAAGATGCTGAAATGGACCTGATCGTGGCGCAAATGGCTGCGTTGCAGGACGGTGCCGTCACGGCTGCCGCGCGTATTGCAGAACTGGAAACTGGCACAATTGATGCGGCCGCACTTCCCGTGAGCACGGACGAGCAAGTCCTTCTTTTGCAAAAGACGCTCGAGGAACGCGATGCCGTCATCGCCGACTTGGAAACAACGATTACCGACCTGACACCCGCTGCGGACGCGACCGATGAGGCCGCGGCGCTTGTTGCAAAGGTCGACGAACTGACCGCCACAGTCGCAGAGCGTGAAGCGGCCATTGCGTCACTTGAAACGCAATTGGCTGAAACGGGTGATGCCCCGAGCGAAGATACAATTGCCGAAATTGCGGCCTTGACCGCAGCGGTTGCAGAACGAGATGCGGCCATCGCCACCCTTGAGGCGGCACAGGCCGAAGCTGCCGCGACCGGTGACGCCGGGCAGCAAGACGAAGCCAACGCGGAAATCGAAACCCTGACCGCGACTTTGGCCGAACGCGAGGCCGCTATTGCCGCGCTGGAAGCACAGGTCGCTGAGGCCGCAGCGGCGAATACCGACGAAGACATCACAGCACTGGTCGCAGAGCGCGAAGCGCAAATTGCGGCGCTGGACACGCAAGTGAGCAACCTGTCAGAACAGGTCAACACCCAAAGCTCGACAATTGAAATGCTGCGTCTTGGTCTGGGTGATGAACCGATGGAGGCCGATGAGCTGGCAAAGGTCTGTATGGACTGGGCCCGTGCGTTTTTGGAAACTTCACAGATCACCTTTTCGACCGGAACCACTACGATCAGCGACAGTTCTGTACCTACGCTTGAACGACTGCGCGATCTGGCAATCGGTTGCAAAAACGAAGGTCTGATGATCGAAATTGGCGGTCACACCGACAGCCAAGGTGGCGAGGCGGATAACCAACGCCTGAGCGAAACACGTGCAAAAGCCGTGTTGGACTATATGGTCCGCCTTGGAGTCGATGCGGACACGATGCAAGCGGTCGGATATGGCGAAGCAGACCCAATTGCGACCAACGACACTAACGAAGGACGCGCCGCCAACCGTCGCATCACCTTTGAATGGAAGCTGATGACGCCAGCTGAAGAACCGATTGTTGAAACCCCAGACGCCGCCGCGACGGACGCAACCGATGGCGTGTCCGAAGCAGCCGAAGAAACCGCGCCTGACGCAGCGGTATCAGAACCAACAGACGAAACCGTGCCTGCCACCGCCGAAGACGCCGTGACAGACCCCGTAGACCAGTAGGGAAATAATGATGTCTCCATTTGTAATTCAAATCTTTGCCTTCATGGGCATCACGTTTTTGCTGGGTATCGTGCTGGGCTGGTTGGTCTGGCGCTATGATGGCGTTTCACAAAAAGCGTTGGGTGCGGCCAGCAGCGAAGTCGATTTCTGGCGCAGCAATCTTGAAGAAAGCCGCGTCAAACTCGGCTATGAGCAAAATAAAACGCTCGCGCTTACCGAAGAAAAGGCGGCATTGAAAAAACGCATCGCGTCGCTTGAAGATATGGTGCGTGCCGCTCGCTCGTAATACGCGCTATACCGTGACATGAAAACCGCCCGGCTGTGTATCAGCCGGGCGGTTTTTTGTTCTACAGGATTAACAATTTCTTCCGTGATTGCGCCGAAATACGGCAAACAATCAGCAGCGCGGACTAGGCCGTCTGCGCTGCTGATCCGAACCCGCGTTTGTTCCAGACCAGCAGTGCAACGACCACTGCTGATGCCAGAAAATGCACCCAGATCGGGGCAGGCCACACACATGCTGCCCCCGCAATACCCACAATGACCCGTACCGGAATGCCGATCGGGCGCTCCATACAGCCTTGGATCGCGCTTGCCAGCGCATAAATTCCCACCACGCCAAAAGCGAAAATCTTGATCATGACAGGCCAGTCACCCGACAAGAACGGCGTATAGGCGATCATCAGCGGGACGATATAGAGACCCTTGGCGAGCTTCCAACTTGCAAAGCCGGTCGCCATCGCAGGGGCCTTGGCAATTGCAGCTGCCGTAAAGGCCGCCAATGCCACAGGTGGGGTCACGTTACTGTCCTGGGACAGCCAAAAGATGATCATATGCGCTGACAACAACGCAGCCACGGCCACATCTTGCGGCACTACCAGATCACGCAGCGGGGCGGCCACCTCGAGCGGGAGCGTCTTGATAATGGCGGCTGCGTCAGCATAGGCCAGCGGCCCCATCAACACCGATGGGTCAGGAATGCCAAACATCAAAATCGCATTGCCCGCGTCGCCCAATGTCCCCGCAACCAATGCGTCGATCACAAACCGGTCCGCGATCATGCCCGCCAATGCCGGGGCCGACAGCGTTGCCAGCACGATATAGGCCGCCGTCACCGGCAACCCCATGCCCAACACAAGGCTTGCCAAGGCCACCAGCACGATCGCAATGACCAGATTGCCACCTGCCCAGCCCGAGATCATCAAACTAAAGGTGTTGCCGATCCCGGCGGTGGAAATCACGTTGACCACAAGACCGACGGCACACAGCAGCACAGCGGTCATCACCATGCCTTTGGTGCCCATTACCATCGCGTCCAGCACGGCACGCGGGCCCATCGGGTTCTGGGTCAGCCAGCTTGATGCGATCACAGCCAGAATACCGAACACAGCTGCGTAGGCGGGGGTAAAGCCGGATACCAGCATTCCGATCAGCGCGCCGATCGGAATGACAAAGCTCGCGCCGCCCTTGGCAAAGGCCGACCGGAATGTCTCTCCGTCGCTTTCCATCGGCTTGAGGCCCAAACGCTGGGCTTCGATCCGGACAAAAAACGCCACTGACAGAAAGTACAGCAGCGCAGGCAGGGCAGCGACCGCGACGATTGTCTCGTAAGGGATTTGGGTAAAGCTGGCCATGACAAAGGCGCCAGCCCCCATGATCGGCGGCATCAACTGACCGCCGGTTGATGCGGCAGCCTCCACCCCGCCCGCAAATTTTGCGGGGAAACCGGCCTTTTTCATCAAGGGGATGGTGATGACCCCGGTCGAGGCCGTGTTCGCCACGGCGGACCCCGAAATCGTGCCGGTCAGGCCAGACGCGATCACGGCAACAATCCCCGGTCCACCCACCATGCGCCCGGCAACTGCGCGGGCAAGGTTGATCACAAAATCCCCCGCACCCGATCGCAGCAAAAAGGCCCCGAAAATGATGAACAAAAACACATAGGTGGATGAAATCCGCGCAATCGTCCCGAACATTGCGTCATCGCCAAACACAGAGCGGAACGCGATCGATTCCCACGAGAGACCCGGAAACGAAAACACGCCGCCGACATATTTGCCCCAAAACCCGATATAGGTCAGGGCAAGGATGATCAGCAGTGGAATGATGTAACCTGTCAAACGCCGGGTCAATTCGATGGCGCCGATCACGCACAGACCGGCCGCGACCCAATCGAGCGTCACAAATTTTACGCCGCGGTCATAAATGCCCTTTTCCGCGTAGGGCAGGTAGATGGCCGCAGCTGCAATCAACAGGCCAAAACCCAGATCAAAAATCAGCCCGGCCTTGCCGCGTGTCGCGGCGGCAGGGTGCAGAACCGCCGCCAGAAACGCAAACCCAGCAAAGTGGTAGGCGTTGCGCTGCAGTTCGGAAATGATGGGATCAAAGGCGACGTAAACGTGCCCAACCGCAATCAGAAAACATAAAATAGACAGGGCAGTGTTTGGTGCGCCGGTAAAGCTGCGCAGCGCCAGACCTTCTGCGGGGCGTTCATCGGACATCAGAAAATTCCTTGAAAAAAGGCGGCCCGCAAAAGCTGCGGGCCACGATCCGTTTAGTCAGCAATCAGGCGTGCCGGGATGTCGACGCCGATTTCCTGATAATACCGCACCGCACCGGCGTGCAGCGGCACAGGCAGACCCGCAATTGCTGTTTCAATTGCCATCACTTTGGTCGCCGGGTGGATTGCCTGCAAAAACGCGAGGTTTTCATAGATCGCCTTGGTGATCTGATAGACGTTCTCTTCTGGCAGATCCGCGTTTGTCGCCAAAAAGTTTGGCTGCGCGATCGTGTTCACATCCGCTGTCTGACCGGGATATGTGCCTGCCGGGATCAGGTAGGGTGTCCACAATTCACGGCCCGCATCAGCCGCAGCCAGTTCTTCGGCGGTGAATGACAGCATCGTCACACCGTCGCCTGCTGCAGCCATCAACTGGCTGATCGCACCTGTTGGCACACCTGCGGGGGCACCCAGACCTTTGACCTGACCGTTTTGCAGGGCTTCGGCTGCTGGGCCGTACCCGCCATAAACCAGTTCATAATCGGTCTCGGCGTCGATACCCAAACCCGCCAGAAGCGCCGCATTCGACCCCAACGTGCCAGAGCTTTGCGCGCCAAGCGCCATTGCTTCGCCCTTTAGCGCGACCATATCGGCCATTGTGCCGGTGGTGGCCACGTCAGACGACACCACAAACTGCTCGACGTTCTGCCACAGCATGGTGACAGAGCGCAGGTTATCCTGCGGGCCGGATTCCGACAAAGGACCAGTCCCCGTTGCCGCATAATATCCGTAAAGACCTTGAAGGATGGCGAACTGTGCTTCGCCTTCGCGCAGCAGACGAATGTTTTCACCCGACCCGGCAGAGCTGATCGCGGACATACCGATTTTTTCGGATGGCTCGAGCTTGACCTTGACCAAAGTCGACAGCGCCACGCCGACCGGATAGTAGGTGCCGCCTGTTGACGCGGTTGCCAAGATATAGCTGGCTTCTTCGGCCTGCGCCGCGGGTGCGGCCAAAGCAAAACCTGCCGCGATTGCAGCTTTAAAGAATGTCATCGGGTTTCCTCCCAGTTGGATTATCACAGACGCCATGGCGTACTGCGGCAAAGAAACCTTTTCAGGGGCTTTGGAACAACCCTGATAGCGAATTCAGCGTAACATAATGATTTTAAATGTATCTTTTTGGTCATACATCATTCGGCATCGTGCTATGTGCGGAAATCCACACAATTTCACGCCATATACCGACTCGGCCCACGACAATTTGCATCGTTTCACGGCGTTTTGGCCTAGCCCAGCGTTGGCGGCTTGTTTAGGAATGCGTGAAACAAAATTGTCAAACGCGAAGGATCACAGCAGATGGCCAAGATTACCTATGTCGAACACAGTGGCAAAGAACATGTCGTCGAGGTTGCCAACGGGCTGACCGTCATGGAGGGCGCACGCGACAACGGTATTCCAGGAATCGAAGCCGATTGCGGCGGTGCCTGTGCCTGCTCTACCTGCCACGTCTACATTGATGACGCATGGGTCGAAAAACTGCCTGCCAAAGACGGCATGGAAGAGGACATGCTTGATTTTGCGTATCAACCCGATCCGGTGAAATCGCGCCTGACTTGCCAGATCAAGGTGACAGACGCGCTTGACGGGTTGCGCGTACAGATGCCTGAAAAGCAAATCTGATGCGGCTTTGCGCTGTTGTCTTGGCCTTATGGCCAGCCATGGCTGCGGCGCAGACCATCGACAGCGCGGAATTTGTCGATCCGACCACGCGGTATGACCACGGTATCCTTGGGGATGCGGTTGAATGGGGCGGGCTTGAGATCGTCACGAAAGGCGGCGCTGCTGATACAGGCCTGACTTTGAGGGGGCTTACCACTCAGACGTGGCTGATTGATCTACCCGAAGAACAGGTTTTCGAAGATTTTCATCCGCGCTTGTGGGACGTCACGGGGGACGGCTTTCCTGAAGTCGTCGTGATCGAAACACATCGGGGCTTTGGGGCGCGGCTGTTAATCTTTGGGGTGAATGATCGCGGCAAGCTCGAAGAGATTGCCAGCACCCCGTATATCGGCCAGACCCACCGCTGGCTCGCCCCGATTGGGGCGGCTGACCTTGACGGTGACGGTGCGATTGAAATTGCCTATATCGACCGTCCACATCTGGCCAAGACGCTACGCATTTGGCGTTATCAGGATGGGGCATTGATACACGTGGTGGACGTGCCGGATCTGACCAACCACCGCATTGGCGAAGACAATATCGCGGGTGGCATCCGTGATTGTGGGCAAGGGCCGGAAATGATCACCGCAAATGCGGATTGGACACGGATCATGGCGACCACCTTTGCCGATGGCCGCGCGCAATCGCGCGACATTGGCGCGCACATCGGCCGTGCGTCGTTTGCCGCTGCGCTGAATTGTTCAGGTCAGTAGCACCAGCAACAGCGCAATTTCAGTGATTTGCTGGGTTGCACCCAGAATGTCGCCCGTTTGCCCGCCGATTTTCACCTGCGCGATCATGCCGCACAGGGTCGTCGTGATCACCGCAACGACGATCAACCCCAAATGCCCGCACACAAATGCGACGGCTACCGCGATGGCGACGGTGATCCATGCGGTCATCGGGGCAGGGCGGCCGACACTCTGGCTGAGGCCCGTGTCACGTGCATGCACCATTGTCGCCATTAGCACGACCATGCCCGCACGGCTAAGAACAGCAACCGAGATCAGCGCGGCAACGTACCCCCCCAGAACAATCAGCCCGCTGATGGCCATCCACCGGATCAACAGTGACAGCGCCAATGCGATCACGCCGTAAGCCCCGATATGGCTGTCTTTCATAATCGCAAGGCGCCGGGTACGGTCCCAGCCCCCCCACAACCCATCTGCGGTATCGGCCAAACCGTCTTCGTGCATTGCACCCGTGACAATGACGCCGACGGCCAGGGCCAATGCGGCAACGATCCCGATGGGCAGACCCACCCACATCAAAACAGCGATGGATGCCGCCACTATAGCGCCAACGACGCCCCCCGCAATCGGATAGGCCCACGCGGCAGCGGCCCCACGTGCAATCGCCCTGTCTTGTGACACAGGGATCGGCAGCCGCGTCAAAAGACCGATCGCTGCTGCAATATCATGCGCATCAATCCGGTTTGTGTCGCGATTGGTCATCGATTTGCCCCTAGCGGTCTTTTCATTGCTGCCCTGATCGTTAGACAGGACCAAAGATTGATGCAACGAGGTTCCGATGCAAGCGCCCTTTACGACCCTAACCGAATTTCGCGACCTATTGGCCAATGCGCCACTGACCGACGCTGTCGCTCTCGAAGCTGCGACAGACCGCAATGGGCAATTGACAAAACCACCCGGTGCGCTGGGGCGGTTGGAGGATTTGGCGATTTGGTACGCAGGATGGCGGGGGACAGCAAAGCCCCAGATCACCGCGCCGCAGGTGGTGATCTTTGCGGGTAACCACGGTGTTTGCGCGCAAGGTGTTTCGGCATTCCCATCTGAAGTGACGGCGCAGATGGTCGCCAACTTCGAACATGGCGGCGCAGCAATCAATCAGCTTTCCAAGGCCTTCGGCGCCAAAATGGACGTGCATGCCTTGTCGCTCGATACACCGACATGCGATTTTACCCAAGGTCCGGCAATGACCACAGCCGACGTGGTCGCCGCCCTGCAAACCGGCTGGGCGGCTGTTGACCCCGCAAGCGACCTGTTGGTCACTGGCGAAATGGGGATCGGAAATACAACATCGGCTGCGGCGATTGCGTCCGCATTGTTCGGCGGTGATCCTGCGGATTGGACCGGGCGGGGCACCGGTGTCGACGACGCTGGGCTTGCGCGAAAATTGGACGTGGTGACGCGCGGATTGGCACTGCATACCTCGGATGATCCGCTGGAAATCCTGCGCTGCCTTGGCGGGCGCGAAATCGCCGCGATGGCGGGCGCGATTGCAGCAGCCCGCCACCACCGTATCCCGGTAATTTTGGACGGGTTCATCTGTTGCGCTGCCGCCGCGACCTTGGCGCAGACCGTCACCGGCGCACTGGACCACGCCGTGGCCGGCCATCAAAGCGCCGAAGGCGCGCATGGTCGCCTGTTGAACACATTGGGCAAAGACCCGTTGTTGAATCTGGGCTTGCGTCTGGGCGAAGGGTCAGGCGCCGCGCTGGCGATTGCTGTTTTGCAAGGCGCAGTTGCCTGCCATTCCGGGATGGTGACGTTTGCAGAAGCAGGGGTCAGCGGCGGCTAACCCTTTTTGGCCTCTTCTGCCTGTTGACGGGTTGCCAGCGCGGTTTCCAGATCATTGTTCAATTCGCGCGACCTTGCGACATATGCGGGGATGTCGGAAACCGCCACGCCCGGCTGCCACAGCTCTGCAAGTTCGCGCATGGCCTTCCGGTCATGATGATAGAACATCTCTTCGGCTTCTGCGGCTTCGAATTCGGTCAGACCAAGGTTTTCCAACGCATAGCGCCCTGCGCGCAGCGAACTATCGAACATTTCACGGACGATGTCGTTGGCACCCGCCGCATATAGTTCGTAGACATGCACCCGGTCACGGGCACGCGCGATAATATGCAAATCCGGCCTGACCTTGCGGGCATAGGCCACCAGTTTGCTGGCGGCAGATTTGTCATCGATCGCGACAACCAGCACTTTGGCGTCGTCCAAGCCTGCCGCGCTTAGCAGGTCCGGGCGCGTGGGGTCGCCAAAAAAACCGCGAAACCCGAATTTTCGCATCATTTGAACCGTTTGCAGGTTGCTGTCGATCACAACAGTCGTAAAGCCTGCGCTTTCCACCAGCCGGTTGACGATTTGCCCAAACCGCCCGATCCCCGCGATAATCACGGTGCCTTGTTCGTCGACTTCGTCGGCCTCGGGGGCTTCGGGATCGGCGATCCGGCGACTAAGGACATCGTAAACGATGAACAGCAACGGCGTGATCAGCATCGACAGCGCGATCACCAGCAACAGTTGCGACGCTAAAACACTTGTCAGTACGCCCTGCTGCAATGAAAACGAGATAAGGACAAAACCAAATTCACCTGCTTGCGCGAGGCCAAGTGTGAACAGCCACTGATTTTTGCCTTTCAGATTGAACAACCGTCCCAGACCATACAGGATTACACCCTTGATCGTCATCACACCCAATGTCAGGCTCAGGATGTAGATCGGTTGGGCAAACAGCAGTTCAAAATTGATCCCGGCACCAACCGTGATAAAGAAAAGCCCCAACAAAAGGCCCTTGAACGGCTCAAGGTCGCTTTCCAGCTCGTGGCGGAACTCGGAGTTGGCCAGAACAACGCCCGCCATAAAAGTCCCAAGCGCAGGCGACAGGCCGACCAGCTCCATCAAAACGGCAATCGACACGATCAGCAGCAGCGCAAAGGCGGTGTACATTTCGCGCAGCCGGGCATGGTTTATATAGCGAAACAATGGGCCAATCAAAAATATACCGGCCAGAATGATAGCCGCCACCGCGCCAAGCGTGACCAAGGTCACACCCCACCCGGGTAATCCTTCGACCAGACTGATCCCTGCATGTGCCTCGTCATGCAGATCTTCGGTCAGCACCATCGACCCGTCGGGGGCCAGTGACATCATTGCAGGGACAGCCAGCAGCGGCAAAAGAGCCAGCATCGGGATCACGGCAATATCTTGGGTCAAAAGAACGGAAAATGTTGACCGTCCCCCACTGGTTTGCATCAACTTCTTTTCGGCCAGCGTCTGCAGCACGATCGCCGTCGATGACAAAGCAAAGATCAGACCAATCGCCAGCGACGTGGCCCAATCATAGCCAAGACCCATTGCCCCGCCCATAATCACCAAGGTTGTCAGGCCAACCTGCAACCCACCCAAGCCAACCAGCCGTTTGCGCATATCCCACAGCGCGCGCGGCTCTAGCTCAAGCCCGATAAGAAACAGCATCACAACAACGCCGAATTCGGCAAAATGCTGGATGTCTTGCGATTCCGTGCCAACCAGCCCGGTTAACGGGCCAATAACCATGCCAGCCAGCAAGTAGCCCAGCACAGACCCCAAACCCAAACGCGCAGCAAGAGGCACCGCGATAACCGCGGCACCAAGGTAAATTGTGGCCTGAAGAAGAAAAGATTCCATGCGTCAAGATATGGCGGTCAGCGCGTGAATACGCAACGTGCTGCCACACCATTTTGGGGTATGCACGCAGAATTGTGCGATCTCTTGCTGATGTGCGACCGTATTCATCGCATGCGGGAAAAGTCGGTGTTGTCAAAACGGCGCGCGACGAGATGCGCAACCGTAGCGCACACTGCTTAACCGCCCAACGCCTGCAAAGAGATCGTGCGACCGCGTTTGACATAATTCAACACGCCATCACCAATGGCAGTCACTTGTCCACCGTCCAGCGCACTGCCGACCTCGACATGTTCATACCGTCCGTTACTGAGCCGGACGAGCGCACGGGGCGCGCTGGGGCGGCCATAAATCCCGATCAGGTTTATTTCGCGCAGGTTGATGGCATTGTCTTCGGTCGCGGCACGCGCCACGCCACCGGGGACGGGTGCATAGTTTTGCGGGGCGACGGGGGCCGCGGCAACGGGCGCTGGTGCGGCGGCGGGGGCCGACGCGGTCTGCGTGGGTTGCGCTGCTTGTCGGGCGCGGGCGGCTGCCACAACCCGGTCAAAGTTGCGCGGGCGCATGGTCGGACGCCGTGATGTGCTCACGGCTTGGGCTGTCATGTCAATGAACGGTTGGCGCGCGTCTTCTTCCATCACGCTTGCGATAATCGCGGTGATATCCGGTGTGGCAGCATCAGAAGGTGCGGGCAAAGGTGCAACTGCCGCCAGATCTTGTGGGCGGGGCTGCGGGCGGACGACATTGTTTGGCGCGGTCGCGATCAGTGCTTCGGCGGCATTATCTTGTGTGCTTAATCCGCCAAGGCCAACTGCGCCTGCCGTGGGTGCCGGATCTTCGGGGGTTGCAACCAGATCATCCGGCCGGGCCGGAGGCACGACATCAGGCGCCCCTGCAATCACAACCACCCCACCGCTGGTCGGTGCAACAGGTGGTGCAAACCGCGCAAGATCTTCTTCGGACAATTCCGGGCGCACGCGGACACGCAAATCGGGCAGACCCGCATAAACTACGGCCCCTTCGGGTGTGATCGTGCCCTCGGTGCTTGGAATGATCTGGCCGTTATCATCCAACGCAAAAACAGCATCGGCAGACGGCGGGTTCACTGGCGCAACAAAGCTGAGGTCAGGCGACATGTCGGGAATTGCCGGGGCTTGCGCAACGCGCTGGGTCGCTGGAGGCAGGTCTGCGGGCGGCGTGAAATCCGGCCCTTGGGCAATCCGGGGCGTGTCGATCATACGCGGCGCGCGTTGCCACACGCCCGTCGCATCATAGGCGGCCTGGGCGTCGGCCGGGCTTAACACCTGACCGATGACGGGCGCAGGCGTGTCGGCATTGGTTTGCGCGACCGGATCCGCTTGCGGCGGTGGTGGCGTGGCGGTTGCGATATCTGGCAACCCGTCTTGCAGGCTGACGATGATGGCTTCGGGGGTATTGGGCACCGTGAAGATATTGACCGGCTCCGGCGCGGTGATGCTGGCCGTCGGGATGACAGGTGGGGCAAGCGTCGCCAGATCCGCGCCTGTCACCGTCACGGCGGCGTCAGGCGTTGCGACAATTTGCAATTCAACTGGCGCGATCGTTTCCGAAGCCGCGGCGCGGCTGTCCACGGATGCTATCGGCGCGGCGCTGTACTGGGACCATGCAAATACGGCCGCTGCGGCAACGCTTGCTGCCAACGCAGCGAAAATAACGGTGGTTCGTCGCGATGCGGAATCCGTTACCGGTGTCTTGAACGGTGTGGCCGCCCCAAGCGTCGGGATGTTCCGGCTGGCCGCAGGGGCGCTTGCCGACAAAATCAACCGTCCCGCTTTTGCTGTCTTGGCATGGTACTCTGGGATCATCCTGTGCAGCCCGGAGATATCCGCCAAAACCGGATTTTCCGGTAGAATGGGTCGGGTGACGGTCACTGCTTCGGGGGTAAGGATCACCTGTGGTGCCACTGGCGCGACCGGTGCGTGAAACTCTGGCAAGATGCGGTCAATTTGGACCGCCCGTGGGGCAGGGGCGGCAACGGCTTCTGGTGCGGGCAAAACGTCTGGGTGTGGTATCACCTCGGGCGCAACGGGCACCGCAATGGCAATATCCGCGACGGGCGGAGGCGACACAAACGGTGCCAGCGCATCAGCCAGATTAAATTCGCCCGGCGATTCCGGTTCGTCATCAACAAGGTCGGACATAATCAGCAAACGCGATTTGATCCGCGTGCCAACTTTCAACACTGGCAGGTCGTCACGGGAAATGACATCGGATCCGACGATTTGCGCCGCGCATGTGGTCGCCCCAAAAAACACTTCTTTTTGGAAGGTGAACGGTTCGGGAACCGCCACAAATGCGACCGGGTTAAACTGATGCGCGCTGGCAAAGCTTTCTGCCTCTTCCAGCGTATCGCGGGCAACGGCAGCAACGTGGGTGCGCCCGCCAGAGCGTTCATAGTCAACCGCCAATTCGTTCAGATCATAAGGCGTCGCACCGTCAAGTGCGGCGTGAATGTCATCAAGGTTGGTCTGCGTGCTGTCGATCGCCAGATATTTGATCTGGTCCATCGGGATCACCAGCTTTGTGCGCAGGTTGCCGGGCTCAAGCGCCAACGCCTTTTCGCGCAGGGCTGCTAATGCCGCATCAAGGTTTTTATCCTCGACATCAGCCGTGCCAACAACTTGCCAGCCGCGCGGAACACGGTGCAGCAGTTCAATACCTTCAAAGAAAAGCGATAGCGCAAAATTGGTGGTCATAAGCCGCATCTAGCATATTGAAGTGATCGGCAAAACGCGTTTTGCCCCCGCGCGCAAAGCCTATAGCAGAAACCCGCCCACGCCAAGGGCGCGGACAGGATTGTGATAGGTTAAGTTGTGGCCGCCGTCAGTGCCTGATCAAGGTCGGCAATCAGGTCTTTGACATCCTCGATCCCGATCGACAGCCGGACAATCGACGGGCCTGCACCTGCGGCGGCTTGCTGTTCTGGGGTCAACTGGCGGTGGGTGGTGCTGGCGGAATGAATGACCAGACTGCGGGTGTCACCAAGGTTGGCAACGTGGCTAAAGATTTTTAGGCTATCCACCAACTTTACACAGGCATCATACCCGCCCTTCACCGCGATCGTGAACAGCGCGCCTGCACCCTTGGGGCAGATTTTTGGCACCAGATGCGCGTAGGGCGAACTGTTCAAACCCGCATAGGTGACATAATCAATCCGCGGGTCATTTTCTAACCAGTCAGCGACCTTCTGGGCGTTCGCGACATGGCGATCCATCCGCAGCGACAGCGTTTCGATCCCCATCAGCGTATAATGGGCGGCTTGCGGGTTCATGGTCATGCCCAAATCGCGCAGACCAATGGCAATGCTGTGGAACGTAAAAGCCATCGGACCCAGCGCCGACCCGAACGTCAAACCATGGTAAGCCGGTTCTGGCTGGCTGAGCGATGGGAATTTGTCGTTGGCCATCCAGTCAAACTTGCCAGAATCCACCACACAGCCACCGGTAACAGTGCCGTTGCCGGTCAGGTATTTTGTGGTGGAATGCACCACCAACGTTGCGCCATGGGCAATGGGGTTGCACAAATACGGGGTCGCCGTCGTGTTATCCACGATCAGCGGAATCCCCGCCGCATCGGTGATCGCCGCAATCGCGTCCAGATCGCTGATATGACCGCCGGGGTTGGCGATGGTTTCACAAAACACCGCGCGGGTGTCGTCATCAATCGCAGCCTTGACGGCGGCATGATCATCGAAATCCACAAACTTTGCCGACCAGCCAAAGCGTTTGATGGTCTGGCTGAACTGGGTGATCGTGCCACCATACAACCGGCTTGATGCGACAATATTGCGCCCCGGTGCCATCAGCGGAAACAGCGCCATAATCTGGGCGGCATGACCGGAGGAACAACACACAGCGCCGGCACCACCCTCAAGCGCGGCAATGCGGTCTTGCAACGCCGACACGGTCGGGTTGGTCAGTCGCGAATAGATGTACCCCACCTCTTCAAGGTTAAACAGCTTTGCCGCGTGATCGGCGTCGCGAAACACATAGGCCGTGGTTTGGTAAATCGGCACCTGCCGGGCGCCCGTCGCCGGATCGGGGGCGGCGCCTGCGTGAATCTGCAACGTATCAAAACCTAGTGGTGAAGCCTCTGACATTCTCTCTCTCCCTTTGAAAACCGTTGGACTAGGTGTAGGCGTAACCCAAATCGCGCTCAATGCCCTCACACAAGGACTACCCGATGCTGGTGCCGTTTCACTTTGCCTTTCACGTAACTGATCTGGATGCCGCGCGGGACTTTTACGTCGACGCGCTGGGCGCGACAGAGGGGCGGTCGACCGACACATGGGTCGACTTTGATTTCTTCGGGCACCAACTTAGCCTGCATCTGGGCGAACCCTTTGCCAACGCGCCCACCGGCAAAGTTGGCGATCACATGGTGCCAATGCCGCATTTCGGTGTCGTGCTGCCGTTGGACACATGGACTGCGCTGGCCGGACGGCTGGAAGACCGGCAAACCGATTTCATCCTCGCCCCTTCGGTGCGGTTCAAAGGCGAGCCGGGCGAACAATGGACCATGTTCTTCCGCGACCCGTCTGGAAACCCGATCGAGGTAAAGGGGTTCGCCGAAACAAGTGGGGTCTTCGCAAAAGGTTGAGGGTGCAAGGTCAACCATGATCTAAAAGCGCCCGATGCTTCGAGCGGTGGTTAAGACAGCAAGCTATCAATGAGGTTTGTGTCGTGGCCTCAGAACGTGCGGTGGTGGTTGTGGCGATTTGCATGCTATCAGAACTGTGACAAAAAAACGTTTGACCTTCCCCTAACGGGAACCTGTATCTGACCAACAAAAAGGGCGAAAAATGTTATGAAACCGGTCGTTGCGCTTGTCGCTATCTTGATTGCCAGCGGTGTGGGTTACACCGTTTGGCCGCGCCAAACGGACGTCGCTGCGCCTGTTTTAGCACCTGGTATTGATGATCTGGCGCTTGTCGACGTAAGTCTTCCCCAAGTTCTATCAGAAAATGCACAGGTCGGCAAAAACGGATTTGAAGCCAAATGTGCGGCGTGCCACGGCAGGAACGCGGCAGGTCAGGACGGGGTCGCCCCGCCTTTGGTTCACGTGATCTATGAACCAAGCCACCACGGCGACGACAGTTTTCAACGCGCCGCCGCGCAAGGTGTGCGTGGGCATCACTGGCCCTTTGGTGATATGCCGCCGGTCGAGGGCGTGACGACAGCGGATATTACAATGATCGTGGCCTACATCCGCGAACTGCAACAAGCCAACGGAATCAATTGATCAACTGCGGCCTCTCATGAAACAGGAAATGACCATGAAACCGATGATACTTGCGGGCCTGATCGGCCTTTGGGCGGGTGCAGCTGCTGCGCATTCCCCCCTAGAGGCGACGACACCTGCGGCAGACGCAGTCATCGCACAGGTGCCAGAGGTCTTAGCCTTTGATTTCAAAAATGATATTCGGCTGACGCGGGTGACGATGACCCATGCCGATGCAGATGGCGTCGATCTGGATTTGAGCGGACACGACGGGTTCATGACGGACTATGCCATTCCACTGTCCGAACAGGACGACGGTATTTACCTGATTGAATGGCGTGGGTTGGGCGTTGACGGTCATCCGATGACCGGATCCTTCAGCTTTACTGTTCAATAGCGATGCCTGATGTCTGGGGCGTTGCGGCCATCGCCACGAAATTTGCGCTATATCTTGGGATATTTACTGCCGCGGGCACAGTGTTCGCGGCGTTGATGTTCCGGTTTCAACGCTACCGTGGGTTCGCGCTGGCGTTTGGCGGGCTCGGGATTTTGGCAACGCTGCTGGTGTTTTCTTTGCGAGGCGCAAGCCTGACTGGCGACGCGAGCGGGATGGCCGACGCCGAGATGCTCGGCTTGCTTTGGTCGACACCTGTTGGCACGGCATTGGCCCTACGGTTGACCGGGCTCGGCCTGCTAATGACAGGGTTATTCATGGGGCGCGGCGGGCTTTGGGTCGCCGCCATTGGCGGTTGCATCGCGCTCTGGTCGTTTGACCATGTTGGACACGTGCCCGATAAGAGCATGGCATTGTTAAACATCGCGCTGACGCTTCACCTGCTTGCCGTCGCGCTTTGGCTTGGTGTCCTGATGCCGCTTAGGCGGTTGGCCTTGGACCCGGCGACATATGAAGACGCCGCGCACCTTGGGCACAGATTTGGTGTCGTGGCATCGTTTGCGGTGCCTGTTTTGATCGTTGCGGGCGGTTACATGGCGTATGTCCTCGTGGGGTCGTTCGGGGCGTTGGTTGAAACGCAATACGGTCAGGCGCTGATCCTGAAAGTTGCGCTGGTCGCTGTGCTGCTGGGGTTGGCAGCCGCAAACAAGCTGAGGTTCATACCGGGCCTTCAGCGGGGCGATCCCTGTGCGGCGCGTTCGCTTGTCAGAACAATCACCGTTGAATGGGGGGTTATTATGCTCATTTTCGCGGTAACAGCCACGTTCACGTCCACCATGATGCTGCCGACATAGGCGGCAGCATTCAGCAGATGCGTGGACCAACATTTATTTGACTTGCAGTTTTAGGTGTTACCGGTAAAGGATTTGGAATGAATTTTCATATTCTATCATGGCTCACGAAAGCCCAGAGGTTTTCGCTGTTGATCTTGCTTTGCGGGGTCTTGATGCTGCAGGCAATGCAAATGGTATCACAGTCCCACATGTCCATGACTGATGCGATTACGCCATCCGAACATATGATGCATGACGGCCTTGGCGATCATGCTGATATGGCACACAACACCGCTGACCCTGAGGATCATACCGGTGTTTGTAACATGATGGCCTGTCAGGCGCTTTCGCCTTTGAATGCACTGCTGCCACTGTCTGCTTTGACCCTTCTTGCAGTTGATAAGGTCACCATGGACGTCGCGATGGTCGACGGCCCGTTCGTGTCGCAACTCGGCAAACCTCCGAAACAAATCTGATCACGCTATTGGACCGACAGCGCAGTAAATCTGCGGCTGCGGCTTTGTATTGATCATGATTTAGACCCGTTATGCGGGTCACAGGAGACGACCATGAGTGGACGCTATGTAGCACTTAGCATACTTGCCCTTGGTGCCGGATTGGCCGGTGGCATTTATGCAGAACGATTTTATTTGAACCCATCGGATATGGCCGGCGATGGTGGGCAGAATATTTTGTATTGGGTGGCCCCGATGGACCCCAATTTTCGCCGCGACACACCGGGAAAATCCCCGATGGGCATGGATCTGATCCCGGTTTATGCAGGCGAAGAACCGACCGGCGATCCGTCCACCGTGCTACTGTCCGCAGCCGAAATCAACGCCATCGGCGTGCGCACCGCCGTTGCGCAGGTGTCTGACATCGCGCAGTCCATCGAGACGGTTGGCTTTGTTGGGTATGACGAGCATCTGACAAGCCACGTCCACACGCGGGTTGATGGCTGGATTGAAGAACTTGCCGTGCGGGCCGTAGGCGATACGGTCGCCAAGGGTGACATTATGTTCGAAATGTTCTCTCCGCAGATCGGCCTTGCCAGTGCTGAATACATCCGCGCACTTGAGAATGGAAACCAGCGGATCATCGACATTTCCCGCAGTAATCTTCGCAGTCAAGGCATGTCCGATGCCCAGATTGACGAAATTGGCACAACGCGGCAGATGGCCCGCAATCTAGAGGTATTCGCACCCCAAGACGGGATCGTCATTTCGCTTGAGGCCGCAGACGGCATGTTCTTGCAGCCCAACACGCGGGCCGTGTCGCTCACTGATCTGTCGACCGTCTGGCTGATTGTTGATGTATTCGAGCGCGACATCGCACGCTTGACCGACGACATGACGGCGCGCGTGGAATTCGAACATCTGAATGGGCGGATTTTTGAGGGACAGATTGATTACATTTACCCCGAACTGGACGCTGAGACGCGGACATTGCCGGTTCGGTTGAGCGTGGATAATTCCGATGGCCTGTTAAAGCCCAATATGTTCGGGACCGTGCGGTTGACCCCAAATCAGACGCGCGTGGCCCTTACGGTGCCGACCGAAGCGATTATTCGTACCGGTCGTGCGGAACGTGTCATCTTGAAAACCGGTGAAGACACGTTCACGCCCCGCTTGATTACCACAGGTTTGCGGGATGATTTCGACGAAGGCGGACGCACAGAAGTTGTGCAAGGTCTGGCCCCCGGCGAAGAGGTCGTGGCCTCGGCACAGTTCCTGATCGACAGTGAAAGTGCGCTGAGCGCGGGCCTCATGCGGATGGCCCCTACGGATGTGGAACCGGCACGCGGCGCGGGTGAATTGCTGGCATTCAATCCCGAAACACGGATGGCAACCATTCGTCACGATGCCTTGGACAGCCTTGGCTGGCCTGCGATGACATCTGATTTCCCGATCAGGGCTGACGTGATGGTCGGCAATCTGATGGCCGGTCAACAGGTCGCGTTTCGTGCGGCGCGTGGTGCGGACGGTTTGTTATACCTGATGGATATCGGGCCAGACGACGGCGTCGCTGCAACAGGCAATGGGGTGGTTGATGCTATCACCGCCGATGGGAAACTCAGCATGAGCCACGATCCCATTCCCGAACTTGGTTGGCCGGCGATGCAGATGGACATGCCCGTTGTCGGGTTTGATCCGGCAACTGTGCCGCTCGGCGCGCAAGTGTCATTTGATCTGTCCAAAGATGACGACGGCATATTTGTGATTGTCGCGGTGCGGCCCGCGAATGATGCGGGGTCTGACACCGACATGTCAGGGTCGATGGATGACCCGATCATAGATGACATGCCCGAGGCAACGGCAGCGGCACAAATCGTCGTGTCAGGTACAATCGAAAGCATCAACCTGGAGGCCCGCACAGCGACAATCGCGCATGGCCCGATCGTTGAAACCGGTATGCCCGGGATGACGATGGACTTTGCGATTGCGGACACGGTCAATCTGATGACGCTCCAAACCGGCAGCGAGGCAACCCTGACATTTGATCGCCCGGATGGGATGACGATGGTTCTGGCCGGCGTCGAGCAGGCAGAGGCTCCGATGAAGGTGACGGGGACAATTAACGCGGTTGATCCAATGACCGGCATGGCCAACATCAGCCACGGCCCGATGATCGACATCGGAATGCCCGGCATGACGATGGACTTTGACATAGCGCCATCTGTCCAGATGCAGGACCTGCCAATGGGGGTTGAAGTGTCATTGCTGATGACCCGCAATCCCGATTTTTCGATCACGCTGGTGGGCTATGAGGCCCCGGCCGAGCAGGTGACCCAATGATCCCTGCCATCATTCGCGGATCGATCAAGAACCGATTTTTGATCATCGCTCTGGCCATGATGATGGCCATTGCGGGTGTCTGGGCAATACGTTCAACGCCTGTGGATGCCATTCCCGATCTGTCGGACGTGCAGGTCATCATCAAAACACCCTATGCCGGACAGGCACCGCAAGTGGTCGAGGATCAGGTGACCTATCCGATCACCACAGCCATGCTGGCGGTGCCGGGGGCCACGGACGTGCGCGGGTTTTCGTTCTTCGGCGACAGTTATGTCTATGTCGTGTTCGAGGACGGAACCGATCTGTATTGGGCGCGTACCCGTGTGCTGGAATATCTAAGCCAGATTTCGGCAAACCTGCCCGATGGCGTGTCACCGGAACTTGGGCCGGATGCGACGGGCGTGGGTTGGATCTATCAATATGCCCTGATCGACAGAACGGGAAACCACGATCTGTCAGAACTGCGGACCCTGCAAGACTGGTTTCTGAAATATGAATTACAGACGGTCGATGGCGTGTCAGAGGTCGCCACGATTGGCGGCATGGTCAAGCAATATCAGGTGGTTGTGGACCCCAACAAACTGCGCGCTTACGATCTGACGCTGGAGTATATCCGCAATGCGATCAAAGGGGCCAACCGTGAAACCGGTGGCAGCGTGATCGAAATGGGCGAGGCCGAATTTATGGTCCGCTCAACCGGTTACGTCGATGAAATATCCGACATTGCAAGCGCGCCGTTGATGGTGAACGCGCGCGGTGCGGCAATCACGCTGGGGGATGTGGCTGATATCCGACTTGGCCCTGAATTGCGCCGTGGTGTGGGCGAATTTGACGGGAAAGGCGATGCTGTCGGTGGCGTCGTGATCTTGCGCTGGGGTGGAAACGCACTGCGCACAATCAAGGCCGTCGAGGCGCGGATTGAAGAATTACGCCCCAACCTGCCCGAAGGCGTCGAGATTGTGACGACTTATAACCGCGCAGGCGTGATCGAACGCGCGATCGAGAACCTTGAGAAAAAGCTGACCGAGGAATTCATCGTCGTCGTGCTGGTGTGTGCCGCGTTCTTGCTTCACGTCCGGTCGTCTTTGGTCATCGTATTGTCGCTGCCATTGGGGATATTTGCGGCCTTCATCATCATGAAATTCCAAGGTGTGAACGCCAATATCATGTCACTGGGCGGGATCGCGATTGCGATTGGCGCGATGGTGGATGCTGCAATTGTGATGATTGAATCGATGCACAGGCGGATTGAACGGGAACCGCTCACGCCTCAAAACCGCTGGCGGATTGTGACCGAATGTTGCGAAGAAGTCGGACCTGCGCTGTTCTTTTCGCTGGCCATCATTGCAGTTAGTTTCTTGCCGGTGTTCGTTCTGGAAAGCCAAGAGGGGCGGTTGTTCAAACCGCTGGCCTTTACCAAAACGTATGCCATGGGCGCTGCTGCAATCTTGTCGATTACTTTGGTTCCGGTCCTGATGGGTTACTTTGTGCGCGGGCGTATCATGGCCGAACATAGGAACCCGCTGAACAGGCTGGTGATCTGGATATACCGCCCGTTTCTTGACGCCGCCGTTGCATGGCCATGGGCGACTACGACGCTGGCCATCGCGCTGGTCGTGTCTATGGCATGGCCATTACAACGCATAGGCACGGAATTCATGCCCGAACTGAACGAGGGCGATTTCCTGTATATGCCGTCGCTTTATCCCGGTGTGTCCATCGGTAAGGCCCGCGAGGTGTTGCAGCAAAGCGACCGTCTGATCGCCACGGTGCCAGAAGTGCTGACCGTTCATGGCAAACTGGGTCGTGCAGATAGCGCGACAGATCCAGCACCGCTGACGATGATCGAAACGACGGTGCAATTGCGCCCCGAAGCCGAATGGCGGCCTGGGATGACGATGGAGGGCATTCGCGACGAACTGGATCGCGTCGTGCAAATACCCGGCGTAACCAACGTCTGGATACAACCGATCAAGAACCGGATTGATATGTTGGCAACGGGCATCAAAACCCCTGTGGGCGTCAAAATTTCGGGCGAGGATCTGGCTGTGATCGAAACGATCGGTATTGAAATTGAACAGGTCGTGGCCACAATCGCTGGAACGGCATCGGCCTATGCTGAACGCCCTGTTGGTGGGCGCTATGTCGAGATCAACGTCGATCGTGAAACCGCGGCGCGGTATATGATGAGCGTGCAGAACGTCCAGGATGTCGTGCAAACAGCCATTGGCGGTATGCAAGTGTCTGAAAGTGTTGAAGGGTTAGAACGGTTCCCGATCAACTTGCGCTACCCGCAGGAATGGCGCAACAGCCCCGAGAGATTGCGTGATCTGCCCGTCGTGACCCCCTCAGGTGCGCACATTCCTTTGGGGACTTTGGCGCAAATTGATGTCGTGGATGGCCCCAGCATGATCCGGTCTGAAAATGCGCGCCGCACGGGGTTCGTGTTCATCGACATCGCAGGCCGTGATCTGGGCGGCTACGTGAACGAAGCGCGTGATCTGGTCACTGAAAGGGTTGAACTGCCACCAGGGTATTCGATCACGTGGTCAGGCCAGTACGAGTATATCGAACGGATGCAGGACCGTTTGGCGCTTGTGGCACCTGCGACATTGCTGATCATCACGTTAATGCTGTTCATGGCCTTTAGTCGCGTGACCGAGGTTGCCATCATTCTGGCGGCATTGCCCGTCGCACTTGCGGGCGGTGTCTGGCTGATCTGGTATCTAAGCTTTGACATTTCGGTCGCTGTACTCGTCGGATTTATCGCTCTCGCGGGTGTCGCCGTTGAAACTGCTATTGTGATGCTGCTTTACCTCAACCTTGCGTGGGAAAAGCGCACGAAACTGGCTGTAGATGAACGCCGTAGCCTGACGGCTGTGGACGTAGAACAAGTTGTGTTCGAAGGCGCATTGCTGCGGGTGAGGCCAAAGGTGATGACGGTCGCTACAATCTTTGCAGGTCTGATCCCGATTATGTACGGCCACGGCACAGGGTCCGAGATCATGCAGCGCATTGCCGCCCCGATGGTGGGTGGTATGGCCACTGCGACGCTTTTGACGCTGCTGGTTATCCCTTCAATCTACGTGATCTGGAAACGCGCCTCGCTCAAACGCGTAAATCGCCAGATGACGGAAGGCCCGTCGCACCACCTTGAGAATTACCCCAATGCGGTTCCCGGCGACTGATCGTCGGGGCCCATCAACCAAAACCAAAACCAAGAACTGGAGATTTCTATGCGTAAACCCCTTATTATTACTGCAGGCATTGCAAGCATTGTCCTGACGGCAGGTACCGCGTTCGCACAAACCATGGACCATTCATCAATGGACCACAGCGCCATGGCGATGGGCGAAGAGGTGATTGAAGGCGCTGTCCACGCCCAAGCCGTGGTGAATTCCATGGGCGATGGCACGGTCAATGTCAGCCACGGTCCTATCCCCGAAATTGGCTGGCCAGCGATGACGATGGACATGCCACTTTTGGAGGGCGCAGAAATGATGGGCGAGATCGCCGTGGGCGATACCGTGACCATGATGTTGGTTAAGGATGCTGATGGCATGTATGCTGTCGGCGCTTTGATGGCCAGCGAATAAATAACTTTGGCCGGGGCGGGCAACTGCCCCGGCCATTTGCGATGATATTCCGGATCACGGCAACGATCATAGCTTCGGGCGCGAAGGGGGCAATGCGGGTGATTTCTTGAATTGCTGGTTGATGCGTCCAGTAACGCGCCCCTTGACCATTGCCATCAGCACGTCAGTGACGCAGGTGCTCGCGGATATGCGGCATCGGCGGTGACATAAAGAAATCATTGGGTTGGGTTGCGTAGGACCGTCCAAAAGTTGGCGTAACCGCAGCAAAATGGCGCTTTTCCCGCATACTTACCGATCCACAAAGTCCGCCGTTCGCCATAGATGTCAATTGATCGCAGGCGTACCTCGCCCGCGCCGTTGATCCACCACGGCGCCGAAAGTGGTCGGACGTCTTGCCACCGTCATTTTTGACGCTAATCCCGCAGATTTTTTAGCATTAAAACAGATGGTTGCCCGATGTTTTCCGCACATAGCATCACCCGTCCTTAGCGCATCCAAAATCCGGCTGATTTGATTTTGTTGCGCAATGATTGCTCGTGGCGGGGCAGGTTGTTTTGGTCGAACAAGGCCCGTACTTTTTGACCGCGCCCCTGATAGATCATCCGCTTGAACGGCTCATATTGCTTCAGTAGTTTTTTGACCTTGTTCGGGCTGGCGATGTCTTCCAGCGCTGCGACCGCCGCATCGCTTTCGCGGGCGTAGAACAAAGGTAACACGCGGTAATGACAACTGGATGCCCCGTCCAAAGGCGCCAGTTCCGGCCCCGGCCTGCCACCACCAAACGCATGGATCACCAGCGGTAAAACCACCTGATCCAGCCAAGGATCCAAAGGCTGGATCACCATTTCGGGCGGCGGATTATCCCGCACCGAAACGGCATATTCCGTGAACCGCTGTCCGAACGCCACGGGGTCTGCCCCGTAAAACCAGCCCGCATTAAAATAAAGGTATCGTTCCCAAAATTCATCCGGCTGCGACAGGTCAAGGCTGCTGTCAAAATCCAGACCGAACCGGTCGTAAAGTGACCGCCAAATGGCGGTATATCCCGGCCAGTACAGCTCTTCGACTGGCCAAGTCCCTGTGCGTTGCATCGACGCCGACGGGCGCGAGAAATCAAAAGGTATGTGGGTGATATCACCCGTTATAATGGTGTCGGTATCAAAGAAAACAAACGGCTCTGCGGCAGGCATAACCTTCAGCGCTTCGATCTTGTTGCCGTAGGGATAGTCTTTGCCGAAATGCACGGTATCAAAACCGCGCACCTCTGCGCCCATCTCAATGAGCGCGGTCCGAATGCCACCGGATATCCGCGGATCACCCTCCCATTTCGGGCCGGGCTGCGGTTCGGCAACGATCAGTTTGCCCGCAAAATTCGGGCAGGCGCGCCGCAACGACGCCGTGAAAAGAACGGCCTCATATTCCAGCCGCCCGGCCTGTCCGACGATCAGAATGTTGAACGAGGCGGGTGGTGTTGCGGCGGGCGGCATGAGGGGTCCATCTGCAATAAGGTCTGTGTTTTCCTATACCGTTGCACCACATCCGCGCAACCAAGATGGCCGTTGTTGACCGCACAAGGTCATGCTGCGGCTGCGCACTAAATGTTAGAAAACGATGCTGCATCTGCGAGGGTCATACTTTACGTGCAATAATTCGTGGATTTCGCGTCAATCGCGTACTTTTAGTATAGCAACTTGTGCAAAACGTATAGGATTGTGATCCGGGTTTCGTTCAATCTCGGTAAACGGCCTGCAAGAGCGGCCCGTCGTTTTTTGGGAGGAAAATATGAAACATCTTCGGAATACTGCGCTGGGGCTCACCCTTGGCGTCGCAGGCGCGTCAATGGCGATCGCTGGCGAGCTGACGATTGCGACTGTGAATAACGGTCATATGATTGAAATGCAAAAGCTGACCCCTGCGTTTGAGGCGGCGAACCCCGGCATCACCGTAAACTGGGTCACTTTGGACGAAGGCACATTGCGTAGCCGCGTCACCACCGACATCACCACCAAAGGTGGCCAGTTCGACATCATGACAATCGGTATGTACGAGGCACCGATCTGGGGCGAACGCGGCTGGCTGCAAGCGCTGGATTTTTCAGAGGCCTATGATGTCGACGACATCCTGCCTGCAATGCGCAATGGCCTAAGCCATGACGGCACATTGTACGCGGCACCGTTCTATGGTGAATCTTCGATGATCATGTACCGTAAGGATTTGCTGGATGCCGCGGGCATCACGTTGGAAGACAATCCGACATGGGCGAAAGTTGAAGAAGCCGCAGCCGCGATGACCGACAAAGACGCCGGCGTGTACGGGATCTGTTTGCGCGGCAAGCCGGGTTGGGGCGACAACATGGCGTTCATCACCACGATGGCGAACAGCTTTGGTGCGCAGTGGTTCAACGAGGACTGGACGCCTGCTTTGGATAGCCCAGAGTGGAACGCTGCTGTGAATTTCTACGTTGATCTGCTGAACAACTACGGCCCTCCCGGCTCGAGCGGCAACTCTTTCAACGAAATTCTGGCGCTGATGAACGAAGGCAAGTGCGGTATGTGGATTGACGCGACAATCGCGGCGTCCTTCGTGAGCGATCCAGCACAATCACAAGTTGCTGATACGATCGCCTTTGCGCAAGCACCACAGCAAGTCACGACAAAAGGCGCAAACTGGCTCTGGGCTTGGTCGCTGGCGATCCCTGCGGGCACCAACCAAGCCGAAGATGCCCAAAAGTTCATCGAATGGGCGACGTCGAAAGAGTATATCGAACTTGTTGCGGAAACCAACGGGTGGGCCGCTGTTCCGACAGGGACGCGTCAGTCGACATACGACAACGAAAACTTCCAAGCCGCAGCTGTTTTTGCAGAGGCCGAGCTGAAAGCGATCTTGTCGGCGAACCCCGAGGATTCAACGTTGAACCCATCACCTTATGTTGGTGTGCAGTTCGCGGCGATCCCAGAGTTCCAAGCGATCGGTACGGCTGTTGGCCAGCAAATGACCGCTGCATTGGCTGGTGACACCACAGTCGAGGAGGCGCTTGCTGCGTCGCAAGAAGCTGCCGACCGCGAAATGCGCAAAGCCGGCTATTACTAAGTTTCCTCCCGGTTGGGGGCGGCCGCAATTGCCGCCCCCGATTTCACCCGTTCAGCAGGGAATTCGGTCATGAACCCCACACTTGCCAAATGGCTTCAAGCGCCAAGCATTTTTCTCCTGTTTTTATGGATGATCGTGCCGCTTTCGATGACGGTCTATTTTTCGACCATCCGCTATAACCTTCTGTACCCAGAGCGGTCAGGTTTTATCGGGTTGTCCAACTACAAGTTCTTTTGGACCGATCCGTCTTTTTTCCCGGCTTTGCTGAACACATTGATCCTTGTCGGGTCAATCCTGGCGATCACGGTCATCTTGGGGCTTGCGATTGCCCTGCTCATTGACCGCCCGTTCAAGGGCCGCGGGATCGTAAGGGTTATGTTGATTTCCCCGTTCTTTATCATGCCAACTGTGTCGGCGTTGATCTGGAAAAACATGCTGATGGACCCCAACAACGGTCTGTTCGCCGCCTTCGCGCGCGCGATTGGCGCCACGCCGGTCGAATGGCTGCAAGATATGCCGCTTTTGTCGATTATTGTGATGGTCAGTTGGCAGTGGACGCCCTTTGCCATCCTGATTTTCATGACCTCTTTGCAGTCGCAAGACCAAGAGCAAAAAGAAGCCGCCACCTTGGACGGTGCTGGCTTTTGGGCACAGTTCTTTCACCTGACGCTGCCGCATCTGGCGCGCCCGATTGCGATCGTGATCCTGATCCAGATGATCTTTCACCTTGCTATCTTCGCCGAGATTTTTGTCACCACAAGCGGTGGACCGGGCGTGCAGTCTACAAACCTGACCTACCTGATCTATATCCAATCGCAGCAAGCCTTTGATGTGGGCGTGGCCTCTGCCGGTGGTGTCTTTGCAATCATTCTTGCCAATATCGTTGCGATCTTTTTGATCCGTGCGGTTGGCAAAACGCTGACGGTGTAAACATGACTGATAAACAACGCGCACACCTGAAAAACCGAATTGCAGTCATTGTTGCCTGGATCGTGGCATGCCTGTTCTTCTTTCCAATTTTCTGGATGGTTCTGACCAGCTTTAAAACCGAAGGGCAGGCGATTGCGGTGCCGCCGCTGCTGTTCTTTGAACCCACGCTGGAAAACTATACGGAAATTCAGTCGCGGACCAACTATGGCAAATTCGCATTGAACTCTGTCATCACGGCTTTTGGGGGGACGGCGCTGGCGCTGCTTATCGCGATCCCCGCGGCCTATTCGATGGCCTTTAACACCGGGCGCTGGACCAAAGACATTTTGATGTGGATGCTATCGACTAAAATGCTGCCTGCAGTGGGTGTGCTGATGCCGATCTACTTTTTGGCGCAGTCAACTGGTCTGTACGACACCAAGGGCCTGTTGGTTATCATATATGCCATGATGAACCTGCCGATCGTGATGCTGATCCTGTTCAACTACTTCCGTGAAATCCCCAAAGAAATTTTGGAGGCATCGCGGATGGACGGCACATCAACGTTTAACGAAATCCGGCGCATCGTTATGCCGCTGGCTTGGGGCGGGATCGCGTCAACAGCGCTTTTGTCGATCATCTTGTGTTGGAACGAGGCGTTTTGGTCGATTGTCCTGACAACGACCGACGCGACGACACTGACGTCTTTTGTTGCATCTTTCCAAGCCCCCGAAGGTCTGTTCTGGGCCAAGGTATCCGCGGTATCGACGCTGGCCTGCGCGCCGATTGTGGTTTTTGGCTGGCTGGCACAAAAACAGCTGGTGCAAGGGCTGACATTTGGGGCGGTAAAATGATCCAGCGCCAAGTGACCGGGGCGGTTTCATGTCCATAATCCTACCCGAATTGGAGGTGCTTCAGAACAGCCCGGAAAGCCTGCGCTATCTTGAACATGGCTGGCCGGACCCGCTGTGTCGCTGGCATGCGCACAAGGAATGCGAATTGCATCTGATTATGACCACGACCGGGCGCAGCTATGTTGGCGACTATATCGGAGACTTTGCGCCGGGCGATTTGTTCCTGATTGGCCCGCATTTGCCACATAACTGGATCACGGACGAGGTGTGGACCGAACCCGTGGCCAAACGCGACATGGTGATCCAGTTTGATCACGAACGGGTCGGCGCGCTGGTCAGTGCGTTCCCCGAGTTTGAGCCAACCCAACACCTGATCAACCGGTCGCAATGCGGGATAAAATTCAACGGATATCCGATGGACGACGCCATAGCGCGGTTGGCGTCCCTACGCGACGGGTCTGGCCCGACGCGCATCATTGAGTTCCTTGATTTTATGACGATTCTGGCCGACCACGCGGACACAGAGACAATGTCGATCCAAAAGATCGACCACGCAAAACGCAGCAAAGCGCAGATCAAAATCTGTGACGTGGTCGATCACATTGTACAGAATTTTTCGGACGAATTTTCGGTGGAATCTGCCGCTGAAATGGCAGGCATGACCGAGGCGACATTCCGGCGCAATTTTCAGGCCACCACAGGCCACCGTTTTGTGGAATTTGTGAATGGTGTTCGCATTGGGCAGGCCTGCGGCATGCTTTATGCGACCGACGAACAGGTTGCCGCAATCTGCTATCAAGTCGGGTTTCAAAACCTCGCAAATTTCAACCGGCACTTTCTAAAGCTCAAAGGTATGACGCCATCGTCCTACCGTGACAAAGCCCGCAAAGATCTCATCCCCGCAAAGGAACATGCTTGATGACCCGTGCCGCACATGCCACGATTTTTGAAACCACTTACGACCGGGATGCCTGCGCAGTTGGGGTTGTTCACCTTGGGTTTGGCGCGTTTCACCGCGCACATCAGGCGCAATATCTCGACGATTATATGCAGACGACGGGCGACCTTGCTTGGGGGATCGCGGCCGTGAACCTGCGCGGTGCCGAATCCGCATCTTTTGCCGCACACACCGCGTGGGACAACGGGTATTTGCTGAAATCCACAACACCCGAAGGTGACGTGGCGCTGCGCCGCGTCCGGTCGCATGTCGCCTTTGCCGATTGGTCGCAAGACGCATCCTCTGCCGAAGCGCTGTTGGCGCGGCCCAGCGTTCACATGGTCACGATCACCGTGACAGAAAGCGGGTATTACACCGATCCGAACGGCGCGCTGTCAGCCACTGACGCTGTGATCGCACAGGAAATCGGCGGTGGGGCCGCGACAAGCGTCTATGCATATCTGCGTGCGGCGCTGACGCAACGTATGGCGGCGGGTGCGCACCCCCTCACGATCTGCTGCTGCGACAACATCCGCCAAAACGGCAAAATGCTAAAGGCGAACTTTGCAGCCTATCTGGCTTTGACGGGTGAAAATGCGCTCGCGGGGTGGGTCGCGCAAAACGTAACCTTCCCATGTTCGATGGTGGATCGGATCACACCACGCTCTACGCCAGAGCTTGCGGCAGAACTGTCGGCGGTCGTCGGCGTGCCTGTCACGCAACCCATCGCCGCCGAGGCATTTGTGCAATGGGTGCTTCAGGACAGCTTTGCCGGACCGATGCCGCAACTTGACGCAGTGGGTGTGACGATAACCGACAACGTCGACCCGTACGAGGAAACAAAAATTCGCGTCCTGAACGGGGGGCATACGTGTCTTGCGTATCTGGCGGCGCTGAACGGGATCGTGACATTTGATCAGGCGATGCGCGTCCCCGCGCTGTTTGACCATTTCTGGCAATATGAAACCCAAGAGGTATTGCCCGCCCTCACAATCGATTTGCCGTTTTCCAAGGCCGATTATCTGGACGCGATCGCGGCACGTTTTAAAAATGCAGCCATAGCCGACACCGTCGCACGCATCAGCGCAGACGGCATGGCCAAATTCCCGATCTTTATACGCCCAACTCTGGAAGGATGCCTGCAACAAGGCATCATGCCGCACCACGGCATCCGCAGCATCGCAAGCTGGTACGTCTTTGCACAGCATGTCGCCGCCGGAAAAATCCCGTTTTCCTACCTCGAACCCAGTTGGGACTCACTGAAATCCCTGCTGGGGTCCGATGATTTTGTGACCTCACAACAGCTTTGGGGTGATCTTCCCACTGCCTATCCTGCATTCGCTGACACCTTGCGTGCGGCCCTCAAAGACATGGAGCAATCATGGCCAGTTTGACAATTCGTGACGTTCGCAAATCCTATGGTTCGGTGCAGGTCATGCACGGGATTGATCTGGATATCCAAGACGGTGAATTTGTGGTGTTCGTCGGTCCGTCGGGCTGCGGAAAATCCACGCTGCTACGGATGATTGCCGGCCTTGAAGAGATTAGCAGCGGGACTGTCGCCATCGACGATAAGGTCGTCAATGATGTAGCACCTTCCAAGCGCGAAGTGGCCATGGTGTTCCAGACTTACGCGCTTTATCCGCATATGACCGTCTATAAAAATATGGCGTTTGGCTTGCAGCAGGTGAAAACGCCAGAGGCCGAAATTGACCGCCGCGTCAAAGCCGCCGCCGAGGTTCTGCAAATCACCGACTATCTGGAACGCAGCCCGCGCAACCTGTCCGGCGGGCAGCGGCAGCGGGTGGCCATTGGTCGCGCGATTGTCCGTGATCCAAAGGTGTTTTTGTTCGACGAACCGCTGTCGAACCTTGACGCTGCCTTGCGGGTCCAAACCCGGATCGAAATTTCAAAACTGCACGAACGCCTTGGGTCAACGATGATCTACGTGACCCATGATCAGGTCGAAGCAATGACGCTGGCCAATAAAATTGTCGTGCTGCGCGATGGTCGCATCGAACAGGTCGGGTCGCCGACCGATCTTTATGACCGCCCCGATAACATGTTTGTGGCACAGTTCATCGGCAGTCCAAAAATGAACTTTTTCGAGGTCGCAGATGTGAATAATGCGAACGTCGAATTGGCTGACGGTCAGGTGCTCGGCATTCGCCCAGAGCACCTTGTGCCTGCTGGCGACAGTGATGGGTGGTTGGCCGGCACCGTTGAATTGGTCGAAAATCTTGGCGAATACGTGCTGGTCCATTTGACGACGGCGCAAGGCACGGGGTTTGTTGCCAAGATGGAGCGCACAGGTGCAGCAAAGACTGGTGCAAAGCTGTCGTTCAAAGCTGACCCTATGAAAACCCATCGCTTTGATACGGTCAGCGGTGTCCGGCTTTAACCAGCACTTTTTGACCGACGCAGAGGGGCCCGCGGGCCCCTCAAAGCTGTCCAAGGCCCGCGTTTGTATTCAGCAAATATTGTGAAAAAATCGGGCCGCTCGCCGCGCCAATCGCGCGGGCATTTCCGCCAATTGTACCGCTTTCGATGACGGGTGGGATCAATCCACGGGTGTCTTGGTTCACGATATAGCGGCGCACACGTTCCACCAATTCGGTCCTGATTTCCGCTGGGAATGCGCCATCAATCAAAATCGCTTCAAAGTCGAAAACGGCACATGTGGACAGGCTGGCTCTGGCTAATTCCTGCGCGGTCTGACCCAACCATGGTTCGACATAGCGGCTGATGCTGGACCAGTCTTGCGGCATGTCCCAGATCATTGCCGGGTCAATATCGACCTCTTGCAAGCGCGCCTCGAGCAAGTGGATCGAAGCCATATCAACCAGTTGTTTGCTTTCACCATGTGGCCCGATGCTGCGCAACGACCCAAGTGCGCCGGCGTTGCCTTGGCGCCCTTCGACCACTGAATGATTTAGAACGATCCCACCACCAATAAAGGCGCCCAAAAAAAAGTAGGCGTAGTCGGTGAATGCCTTGCCGCGCCCATAAACATGTTCGGCCTGACACGCAGCAGTGGCATCGTTCATAAGTGAGACGGGCAGCGCGCTAAAACGTGCGATTTCCCCGCGAATGTCGATGTCTTTCCACGATGTAAACGCTGGCGGTGGCGCGCCGATCTGGTCGTGCCAGTTCCACATCTCGAACGGGGCTGCGACACCTAAACCGCAAATGCGCTTTGCGATATCGGGTGGAAGCGCGCCCACAATTTCAGTCATGCCGTCGGCCAAAAACGAAAAGACGTCAGATGGGGTCGGGAAGGCATAGCTCCTGTGCCGTTGGGCGCGGACTTTGCCAGTGAAATCCATCAATAATAGATCTGCCGACCGTCTTCCGATCTTAAGGCCAAAGGACAGGACACCGTCAGGCGACAGGCGCATCGGGACAGATGGTTTGCCAACCTTGCCGCGCATTGGTGCGCCGCGTTCCAGCAGACCGTCTGTTTCCAAACGCTTCAGGATCGTTGATACGGTCGGTGCCGACAGCGCCGACAGTTTCGCCAAATCGCTGCCGGGCATATCGCCATGACGTTGCAGCAACGACAGCAAAAGCCGTTCGTTGTGGTTACGCACACCCTTTTGACTCAGGCCTGCGCTGATTGATCGTATGACCGAATGCTCCATCCCAGCCTTCATAAATGGCTCTCCCGCCATGTGGAATACACCATTTTAATTAATAAAGAAAGTTAACTAATTAATTGACAGGTGCCCCCGAATCGCGTTGTTTGTCCTTATTCGCTTCGCATTGCGGGGGGAGGTCACAACAGGGGGTCACCCCGTCATCATGACATTTCTGGGAGGAAAACATGAAAAAACTGCTTATCGGTACTGCGCTTGCTGTCATCACATCTGCGGGTGGCGCAATGGCTGCCGGTCACGGCACATCTGCGTGCCTGATCACCAAAACGGACACAAACCCATTTTTCGTTAAGATGCGCGAAGGCGCCGAAGCCGCTGCCGAAGCTGCAGGGATCACGTTGCGGTCCTATGCGGGTAAGGTCGATGGCGACCATGAAACCCAAGTAGCGGCAATCGAAACCTGCATCGCCGACGGCGCGTCAGGTATCTTGATCACTGCGTCTGATACATCGTCCATCGTCGGTGCGGTTACCCAGGCCCGCGAAGCCGGTTTGCTGGTGATCGCGCTGGACACGCCGCTTGAGCCAATCGACGCCGCTGACGCGACTTTTGCAACAGATAACTTTCTTGCTGGCGAATTGATCGGCCAGTGGGCCGCTGCTTCGCTGGGTGATGATGCCGCAAACGCACGGATTGCGATGCTTGATCTTGCCGTCAGCCAGCCGTCTGTTGGCGTAATGCGTGACCAAGGGTTCTTGCAGGGCTTTGGCATTGACTTGGGTGATCCCAACAAATGGGGCGATGAAACCGATCCACGTATCGTCGGCAACGACGTGACCGCGGGCAACGAAGAAGGTGGCCGTAAGGCGATGGAGAACCTGTTGGCTGTCGATCCGACAATCAACGTGGTTTACACCATCAACGAACCGGCGGCTGCGGGTGCCTATGAGGCGCTGAAATCCATTGGCCGTGAAAACGATGTGCTGATTGTCTCTGTCGATGGCGGCTGCCCGGGCATCCAAAACGTCGCTGATGGCGTGATCGGTGCGACATCCCAGCAATACCCGTTATTGATGGCCTCCAAAGGGATCGAAGCCATTGCGCAATATGCGGCTGACGGTACGTTGCCACAAAACACACCCGGCAAAAACTTCTTTGACACCGGTGTTGCTTTGGTCACGGATCAGCCAGCAGATGGCGTTGACAGCATTTCTGTCGCCGAAGGCACGGACCTGTGCTGGGGCTAAACCTGGTTTGACTTAACGTCCCCAAGGGCAGGCAGACGCTTGCCCTTGGGTTTCAATTACAGCAAGTCAAACATCCATTTACAGAAGGGGGAGGTCGCAATGTCGGGCGACACTGACAATTTTGAAGCCGTGGTCAAGGCAAGAGGTGCCGAGACTGTGGCGGAGTTTACCACCGCAAACAAAGGTTTCGTTGGAAGATTACAGCACGCGCTGCACGTGAATCCAGCCTTGGTGCCGCTTTTTGTTTTGCTGGCCTCCATTGTTGTATTTGGTTTGCTGCTGGGGTCGAAATTCTTTTCTCCATTTGCGCTGACACTGATCCTGCAACAGGTTCAGATCGTGGGTATCGTGGCTGCCGCCCAAAGTTTGGTGATCCTGACAGCCGGTATCGACCTGTCCGTCGGTGCGATCATGGTGCTGTCATCTGTTGTCATGGGGCAATTTACCTTCCGCTACGGGCTGCCGGCCGAGGTTGCGGTCGTGTTCGGCCTGCTCACAGGGGTGGTCTGCGGCTACATCAACGGTTGGTTGATTGCCGTGATGAAGCTGCCTCCGTTTATTGTGACGCTTGGCATGTGGCAAATCGTGCTCGCAAGCAACTTTTTGTACTCCGCAAACGAAACAATCCGCGCACAAGAGATCGAAGTAAACGCACCACTTTTGCAAATTTTTGCAACCAAGTTCGAAGTCGGCGGTGCAGTCCTGACGGGCGGCGTGATCTTTATGGTGCTGCTGATGTTGTTTTTGTCTTACGTGCTGAAACAAACAGCATGGGGGCGGCACGTCTATGCCGTGGGTGATGACCCAGATGCGGCGCAACTATCGGGCGTGAACGTACGCCGGACGCTGATTTCTGTTTACATGTTATCGGGGTTGATTTGCGCGTTTGCGGGCTGGGCTTTGATTGGCCGGATCGGGTCAGTGTCGCCGACGTCAGGACAGCTTGCCAATATTGAATCAATCACAGCTGTGGTGATCGGCGGTATCTCTTTGTTCGGGGGTCGTGGGTCGATCCTCGGGGCGCTGTTTGGGGCGCTGATCGTCGGTGTCTTTACATTGGGTCTGCGGCTTGCAGGTGCAGATGCACAGTGGACCTATCTTTTGATTGGCGTGCTTATCATTGCGGCGGTTGCCGTGGACCAGTGGATCAGAAAGGTGTCAGCGTAATGGAACCCATTCTCAAAGGCCGCGGACTGGTCAAACGTTATGGCAAAGTCACCGCGCTCGATCATTGTGACTTTGATCTCTATCCCGGCGAAATCCTCGCCGTGATCGGGGACAACGGCGCCGGAAAGTCCTCCCTCATCAAAGCTATTTCCGGCGCGGTTGTACCTGACGCAGGCGAGGTGACGTTAGAAGGCCGCAAGGTGAACTTCACATCCCCTACAGACGCCCGCAAGGAGGGGATTGAAACCGTCTATCAAACCCTTGCGATGTCGCCCGCTTTGTCGATTGCAGACAATATGTTTATGGGCCGCGAGCTGCGTAAACCGGGCTTTCGCGGTACGTGGCTTCGTCAACTGGACCGTCCCCGGATGGAACAAATGGCACGCGATAAGCTGACTGAATTGGGCCTAATGACAATTCAGAACATAAATCAGGCCGTCGAAACCTTGTCGGGTGGGCAACGCCAAGGTGTCGCCGTGGCGCGCGCTGCGACTTTTGGGTCCAAGGTTATTATTCTGGATGAACCAACGGCTGCGTTGGGCGTCAAAGAATCCCGGCGGGTGTTGGAGCTGATCCTTGATGTGCGCTCGCGCGGTATCCCGATCATCTTGATCAGTCACAACATGCCGCATGTCTTCGAGGTCGCCGATCGCATTCACGTTCACCGTTTGGGAAAACGCCTGTGTGTCATTGATCCAAAAGACTACACGATGTCTGACGCTGTGGCGTTTATGACCGGCGCAAAGGAAGCACCTGCGGTGTAGTGTGGTGGCCTGTGCCCGCAATAACCAGTAACGCCGCGCGCTCTTGGATCGCGCGGCATTTTTTATGCCCTTTCACAAAGGTGCCATACGTATTAGGCGTCCCTATCATTATAAAATTGGGACAGGTTATGGCACAAAAAGCCACTATTTATAAAGTTGAACTTTCGGTGTCCGATATGGACCGCCACTACTACGAGACCCATAAATTAACCGTCGCCAAACATCCCTCAGAAACGGACGAGCGGCTCATGGTGCGTATTCTAGCCTTTGCGCTGAACGCCCACGAGCAGCTGGAAATGACAAAAGGCCTGTCCACGGACGACGAACCAGACGTTTGGCAAAAAAGCCTGAGTGGCGAACTTGAACTATGGGTCGCATTGGGGCTGCCAAGCGAAAAAGTTGTCCGTCAATCCTGTGGCAAATCAGATCAGGTGATCGTCTACAGTTATGGCGGCAGAACAGCCGAGATGTGGTGGGAAAAGATCAAAAACAGCACCGCCCGATTTGAAAACCTGCAAGTCACAAATTTTTCAGAGATGGACACCGGCGAGCTTGCGAAACTGGCCAGCCGTGCGATGAAAATTCAGGTCAACATTCAGGACGGCGAGGTCATGGTAAGTATCGCTGACAGCATCGTTTACGTCACCCCGATCGCATGGAAGAAAAGCGAACGTTAATTGTCGCGCAGGGTGCAAATGTCACGGTTGATGTCAGCTGTCGCAACGCACGCATCTAGCGCAATTGAATTGTTACCCTTTCGTGCCGTTCCGAGGGTCTTTTGACCCGCGTTGCGGTCGAAAGCCGTTGCTGTATTCAACATGCCCATCGCAGCCCGGATGATTTTAGACGCAGTGCGCCATGCGCTGGGGAAACGATCCGGGGAAAAGATACCGCGCCAGACTGACGTTGTCAGATCGCGCAATTCACACGCGCAATGAAACCTAAAATCGGCGGTCTAACGCAGTTAATAGTGATGAGTGGTGGGCGACCCTGGAATCGAACCAGGCGTGCGTCTCCGCGAGAGAGTTACAGTCTCCTGCCACACCTTGCGGCCTGTCGCCCACTGAGGCGCTGATTACCTGTGGCCCCATGCCCCGTCAACCGCAAAAGTGCTGGTTTTGTTGCCAAGGCTTCACAGTTTTGATTTTGTCGGGTATCGGCGGGGGAAAGCTGCGTTAGAAATGGAACAAAACGATGAAAAAGCCAACTTGGGTGATTGCGAAAGAGCAAGACAAGCGTGCCGCCGCGAATGAAACCGTTTGGCTGTTTGGTCTGCATGCGGTGCGGGATGCGCTTGAAAACCCTGCGCGGGTAAAACTGCGTCTGGTGGTTACGCGCAACGCGCTTGAAAGGTTGGGCGACGCGGTCGCCAAAGGCGGGATCGAGCCCGAAATTTCTGACCCGCGCAAATTTGCGGCGCCGCTTGATCCGCAGTCTGTGCACCAAGGTGCGGCGCTTGAGGTGAAGCCACTTGATTGGGGTTCGCTTGAAGATATTGCCTTGGGTAACGGCCCGCAACCGGCGCGGATTGTTTTGTTGGACCGCGTCACAGACCCGCATAACGTCGGCGCGATTTTGCGGTCAGCAGAGGTGTTTGGCGCGCGCGCTGTGGTCGCGATGCAGCGCCATGCGGCCCCTGAAACGGGTGCGCTGGCCAAAACGGCCAGTGGCGCGCTGGAACGGCAACCGTATTTGCGGGTCCGCAATCTGGCTGACACCATCGAGGCGTTGCAGCGCATGGGTTATCTTGTGCTTGGCTTGGATGGCGAGGCCGAGATGACAATCGAAGCAGCCGTTGAAGGCAAGCGTGATCGCGCTGTCGCATTGGTGATGGGCGCCGAAGGTCCTGGTTTGCGCGAAAAAACCCGCGAGACATGCGACCACTTGGTGCGAATCGACGCGGCTGCCGCGTTCGGGTCACTGAATGTGTCGAATGCGGCTGCGGTCGCACTGTATGCCGCCAAGGGGTAATAAGCGGGCGATAATCGCGCGTGATCACATTTCGCTGATCACCCCTTACTTTATGGCGTGCAAGGCATAACTTATTTGGTGAAGGCGTGGTCTTGGAACTGACCTGCCTCTTATCACTGTCCCTCGTTCCTTACTTTGCGCCCGGTTTTTCCGGGCGCTTTTTTTCGGGGGAATGTCAGATTAGGATGACGTATGGATTACGCAGATAACACGCTTCACACGATTCTGAGCCGGACAAAAACCATTGCCTTGGTCGGCGCATCTGCCAACGCGTCGCGCCCCAGCCATCGCGTCGGCCAATTTTTGACGGCCAAGGGCTACCGTGTGATTGGTGTAAACCCCGGATTGGCGGGGCAGCAGCTTTTTGGGGAAACGGTTTGTGCGGATTTGGCTGCTGTGCCAGATGATGTGGACATGGTTGATATATTCCGTGCCAGCGACGCTGTTCCGGGCGTTGTCGATGCCGCGCTTGCGCGTTGGCCCGCGCTACAGACGATCTGGATGCAGCTTGATGTCACCCATGAACAGGCCGCGGCAAAGGCCGAAGCCCGTGGCGTGGACGTGATCCAAGACCGCTGCCCCAAGATCGAGATAGACCGCCTTGGCCTGTAGGGGCGGCCCCTGACGCGGGCGTCTTTTGAAAACAGGGTCTAGCCGCGTGCGGCCTTTTCAGCGATCCCAGAGGTGCCTTGTCTGCGCGCAAGCTCTGCCACAACGTCACCCAGCGGCACATCACATGCCGTCAGCATCACCAGCAGGTGATAGATCACGTCTGCCGCTTCTGACGTCAGCTTGTCTTTGTCGCCTTTGACGGCTTCGATGATCGCTTCGATCGCCTCTTCGCCGAATTTCTCGGCGCATTTTTCCGGGCCTTTGGACAGTAATTTTGCCGTCCAACTGGTGTCTGGATCGGCGCCTTTGCGTGACGCGATCAAGGTTGCAAGGTCATCAAGTGTCATAGCCGTACCGGAATGCCTGCGGCGGCCATGTGTGATTTGGCCTGCGCGATGGTGTATGTGCCGAAGTGGAAAATTGACGCCGCAAGAACGGCGGATGCGCCGCCGATGGTGACGCCTTCGACAAGGTGATCCAGCGTACCAACGCCGCCGGATGCAATGACGGGCACATCAACCGCATCCGAAATGGCACGTGTCAGCGGCAGGTTAAATCCCGCTTTGGTGCCGTCCCTGTCCATCGAGGTTAGTAAGATTTCTCCGGCGCCTTTTGCGACAACGGTGCGCGCAAATTCTACCGCGTCGATGCCCGTTGCCTTGCGTCCGCCGTGGGTAAATATCTCCCATTTTCCGGGGGCTACGGTTTTGGCATCAATCGCCACCACAATACACTGGCTGCCAAACCGCATCGCGGCTTCAGCGACCACATCAGGGTTCGCGACCGCGGCCGAGTTAAAGCTGACCTTATCCGCCCCCGCCAGCAGCAGGTCACGGACATCATGGTGGGTGCGCACACCGCCACCGATGGTCAGCGGCATAAAACACTGTTCTGCGGTGCGGGTCGCCAGATCAAACATCGTGCCGCGGTTTTCATGGGTCGCCTTGATGTCAAGAAACACCAATTCATCCGCCCCCGCCGCGTTATAGGCAATCGCCTGTTCGACCGGATCGCCCGCGTCGATCAGGTCAACAAAGTTGACGCCTTTGACGGTGCGCCCTTCGGCGACGTCCAGACAGGGGATGATCCGTATTTTCAGCATAGGGCGCCCGCGCGAGATAAGGTTTGCCTTGTCTTTACTGTGCAGGGGCCACGGATGCAATCGGTCCAGACGCCGCCGCAATCTGGCGCATTGCATTGCGCACGATCAGGATGTGAAACGGCATCACCGCCGCAAGGTAAATCCGTCCCAGCGTGTTGTTGCGGTGGACCCATGTTGCCATGTGGATATTTTCACCAAGGCGCATCAGCGAAATCCGAAAGTTAAGATGGTGGTCATCCGTGCCGATGACATATTCGGTGTCATCCGCGTACTGCACCGGAAAGATCGCATCGTCGCCGGTGTCAGCGGCTTCCGTTTTCAGCCCCAGCGGCTTGACGATTGCGTTGCGCAGCCCAAGCAGGGCATTCGCCCATCCCGGCATCGACAACCCGATGTGCGCGGCCTCTTGTGGCGACAGGGTACTGCGCACCGCATATCCGTCGATAAAATCGCCTTGTTGGAACAATCGCCAAATCTGCGAGGCGGCGGGCAGGGGTGTTTTGATGACTTTGGGCATGGTCGACAGCACCTTATGATTTACGCGCAGTCAACGCCTGACCGCGCGATCACAGAAGATGGTCAAATGTCGCAGGTCACCCGTTTTTGAGCACGGCAAGCGCCGCCGCCAAATCAATCGCCCCATCATAAAGCGCCCGGCCGGAAATCGCGCCGGAAATCACGCCGGTGTCTTTTAATGCGGTCAGGTCGGCCATTGACGATACCCCGCCAGAGGCGATCACCGGAATATTGACTGCACGGGCCAGCGCAGCGGTGGCGTCAATGTTTGGCCCCTTCATCGCGCCATCGCGCAAGATGTCTGTGTAAATGATCGCGGCGATACCGGCATCTTCGAACGATTTGGCAAGGTCGGTCACCATCACGTCGGTTTCTTCGGCCCAACCGCGTGTCGCGACCCGCCCGTTGCGCGCATCCAGTCCGACAGCGACCTGACCGGGAAAGGCGCGGGCGGCTTCGCGGACCAGATCCGGGTTTTCGACGGCGACCGTGCCCAAAATCACCCGCGCCAGCCCTTTGTCCAGCCAGCGTTCAATCGTCGCCATATCGCGGATGCCGCCGCCCAATTGGGCAGGGACCGGACAAGCCTTAAGGATGGCTTCGACGGGGGCGGCATTCACAGGTTCGCCTGCAAAAGCCCCGTTCAGATCAACCAAGTGCAGCCATTCACACCCCGCATCTACAAAAGCACGGGCTTGGGCGGCGGGGTCATCATTGAAGACCGTTGTCTGATCCATGTCCCCGTGCACCAGCCGCACGGCGTTTCCGTCTTTGAGGTCGATCGCGGGATAGAGGATCATAGGGGCGCCTTTCGTATGTGTTGGCGCGTTTATGCATGGCGGTCACCAAATTGCAACGCGCCACGCAACCTAACGTCATGCTTGATCGGAATCGCAGATCATTGGCATGATCCGACCAGACTCAGGGAGGAGTACAAAATGAAGACTTGGATTATTGCAGGGATAATGGCGTGTGGATTTGCAGGTGCGGCTGCGGCGCAAGATGCGGCGCTGGGTGTCTGGCAGACCGAAGTCGACGACGGTGCGTATGCCCACATCACAATGGCCCCGTGTGGCGCTGCTGTATGTGGTACAATCACTCGGTCATTTAACGAAACCGGCGAATACCAGTCCCCGAATGTGGGTCGTCAGATTGTGATTGATATGGTGCCTTTAGGCGATGGTTCCTACGAAGGTCAGGTGTGGCGTCCGTCCAATGACAAAATCTATATCGGTAAGATGGATGTTGCAGGCAATGCGCTGCGCTTGCGCGGTTGCGTTGCGGGCGGGCTGTTCTGTGCCAGCCAGAACTGGGCGCGGATCAACTAAGGATTTCGCCCCGAACCGATGTATGTCAAAAGCCCTCGCAACGGCGGGGGCTTTTGTTTTTGTCGCGGCCCGCGGATCGTGTCAACCATTTGGCATCGCGGCCATGAACGGTATCAGGCCGACCGTAACCCGGTTTCCACCAGAAGGCCGCGCCGTTTTGCTTCAAAGTAATAGCCACGGGCGTACCATCCGACAGCAGCCTCTTCGTTGCCGTCCGACACAAGCCATGCACCGCGCAAATATTTGCCTGCGTACATGATGTTGGTTTCGGCATCCAAAAGACCCTCTGGCGTACCCTGATACCCCATTGAGCGCGCCGTGGCTGGCAAGATCTGCATAAGGCCATAATATGGACCGTTGCGCGCCTCGGGGCGGTAGGTGCTTTCGCGTTGGATCACGCGGTGCAGCAGGCTCGCTGGGATGCCGTGCACCACCGCATATTTATTGATCAACGCCCGCATTTCCGGCGTTTCGTTGGGGTAAAGCGGAACAACATGTCTGCTGACCGGGGGGCTATCTGGCTGCCGCCTGCCACAGGCTGCCAGCCCGCCGAATACCAAAACCTGAAGAGCCATGCGCCGTGAATACATCAAGTGCCTCGTTTGCAATTTCCGGCAAAGTCTAAGGTGCAAATACCGCCAAGGAAAGCCCGTTAACCGAACACGGACCATCCGGTGCGCTGCGCCAGCATTTCGATCGCCTCGGTCCCCAGCTTGGAATTGCCCTGTGCGTTCAGCCCGGGCGACCAAACGGCCACAGCCGCCTTGCCCGGTGCCACGATCATGATCCCGCCGCCAACGCCGCTTTTGCCGGGCAGGCCCACGCGATAGGCAAAATCTCCCGACGCATCGTAATGCCCGCACAGCATCATCATGGCATTGATCCTGCGCTGTCTTGCGCTGGATACCAGATGGGGCGTGCCGGGTGCGCCGGTCAAAAACAACCCGGCGCGGGCCAGCTGCACGCACGTCATTTCAACCGCGCATTGGTGGAAATAGGCGCCCAAAGTCAGTTCTGGCGGGTTTTGCAGATTGCCATGCGCCTGCATGAAATAGGCCAAAGACCGGTTCAGGTTGCCTGTCGTCTGTTCGGAATGCGCCACCGCATCATTGATGTGAATATCATCGTCGCGCGCCGCCGCCCGGATGAACTGTAAAAGCTCGCCCAGAAATTCGCGCGGTGCATGGCCCGACAACACTGCATCCGTCGTCACAATCGCACCTGCATTGATAAACGGATTGCGGGGGCGGCCTTTTTCGCGCTCAAGCTGGAGGATCGCATTGAACGCTTCGCCGGATGGTTCACGTCCCACCCGTGTCCACAATTGGTCACCGAACCGCCCCAGCGCCATCGCAAGCGTAAACACCTTGGAAATGCTTTGGATCGAAAACCGGGTCTGCGCGTCACCGCTTTGGAATACCTGGCCCGAAGGCAGCGCGACGCTGATCCCGAATTTGGTCGGGTCAACACCTGCCAGTTCGGGGATATAGCTGGCCACAACGCCGCGATCCCTGGATTGGCGCATCACATCGGCAATATCATCCAAGATGTCCTGCAGGTCCATCGGGCCTAAGGTTTCCACCGCAGAAAATTCCCGATCATGCGCAGGCCCGCGTCTTGGCTTTTCTCGGGGTGAAACTGCATCCCGATCATGTTGTCGCGGCCGATGATGGCAGTGACATCACCGCCATAATCCACATGCGCCAACCGTTCTTTCGGATTGGTCACCTGCATCGCATAAGAGTGGACAAAATACGCGTGTTCACCCGTGGCAATGCCGGCCAGCACCGGGTGCGGGTGGTCGATCACCAGATCATTCCACCCCATGTGTGGCACCTTAAGCGCGGGGTCTTGTGGCGTGATTTTGCGAATATCACCCGCGATCCAGCCAAAGCCGGGGATCTCTTCGTATTCGTGGCCTATGGTGGCCATCATCTGCATGCCGACACAGATTCCCATAAACGGGCGCGCCTTGACGGTGACCGCGTCGATAATTGCTGCAGCCAAGTCCGACCGTGCAAATAGTTCGGCGCGGCAATGTGGAAACGCGCCGTCGCCCGGCAACACAATCCGGTCGGCGCGGGCCACAACCGCGGGATCAGCGGTGACAATCACGTCACCTGCGTTGATCTCTGCGGCCATCCGTTCAAACGCCTTTTGCGCGGAATGGAGGTTGCCGCTGTCATAGTCGATCAATGCGGTGATCATAGGCTGCCCTTGGTCGATGGAATCGCATCACCCTTGCGCGGATCGGTCTCGACCGCCTCGCGCAGGGCGCGCGCGAGGGCTTTGAATGCGGCCTCGGCGATGTGGTGCGTGTTGAACCCGTGCAATTTATCGATGTGCAGTGTGATGCCGCCGTGGGTAGACAGCGCCTGAAAGAATTCGCCCACCAGCTCGGTGTCGAACGTCCCGATCTTTCCGAACGGCAAGTCCAGATTGCAAATCAGATAGGGGCGCGCTGACAGGTCCAACGCACACCGCACCTGCGCATCATCCATGGCAAGATGACAACTGCCATACCGCCGGATTCCCCGTTTGTCGCCCAACGCCTGTGTCAGTGCCTGACCCAAAGCGATGCCCACATCCTCGACTGTGTGGTGGTCATCGATGTGCAAATCGCCAGACGCGCGCACGGTCATGTCAATCAACGCGTGGCGCGACAGCTGATCCAGCATGTGGTCGAAAAAGCCCACGCCGGTCTGGTTGTCATAGACGCCGGATCCATCAAGGTTCACGGTAACCGAAATGTCGGTTTCGGCGGTTTTGCGAGTGATTGTGGCTGTCCGCATTGGGCACGTCCTTCGTTGTTTGCCTGTTTCTATAGGCGCTTCCGGGGCAGGGGCCAAGCCTGCGTGGAAAATGTGGCGCCTTTTCAGCAAAATTTAAGAGTTGGATTCGTAAGGTTATGACAATTGGTCATATATCTGGAGAATCCGATGAAAGCCCTGATCCTACGCAGTGACGCTGATGCCGCTGTTTCAACCGCCCGTGTTCTGATTGAAAAAGGGTTCCAAATCCTGTGCGTCGAATCGCACAAGGTGGCCTATGCCTTGGTCCGTCTGGATACGATTGACCTGCTCGTGATGGACGAACGGATCAACGGGCAACTGACGCATTCGTTGATGCTGTCTGCGGAACGGCGCAACCCTTATATCAGCGGCATCTTGTTTACTGACCGGATCGGCAAAGAAACAGACGACCTTTATGAATTGTTCCCCTGTCTGTATGCGCTGGTGGGCCGCAAGATGGATTCCAAGCTGCTTGGCAAGCTGGCCGTGGCCGCCGTCAGCAACAAAGAAGCGATTGCCGCGCGTGTCGCCGAGAACGCCATGATGGACGCCGCCGAAGAGGAAGACATCGACTTTACATGGGACGGGGCGGATATGACCGAAACCTTTGTTGCGGCAGACCCGGTTGATCAACAGGTCGCCGATGTGCCCGCATACGCGGATGTGGCACAAGATATGCCGCAGTTGGCGGATCACGGCGTTGCATTTGACGACCACGATGACGATCTTGATGACTATTTTGATGAGCTGGACGACGATGCCGTCGAAGCCCCGCCCGCTGCGGTTGCTTTTCGGTCATTCGAACGGTTTGATCGCCGCCCGTCCAACCATATCGCGCAGGTCAGCATCATCGGTGAAGGTCGCCCTGTCGCCGCGAAGATGCAATAGTACACCAGCCCTAGAAACGACGAAAGGCCGCCAGTTTGGCGGCCTTTTTCGTGACAAATGGAGCGGGCGAAGAGATTCGAACTCTCGACCCTAACCTTGGCAAGGTTATGCTCTACCCCTGAGCTACGCCCGCACTCCGTTTGTGAGGGTGATCTACAAAGACTCTGCATGGCGTGCAAGGGGACAAATGACAAAAAATTGGAATGCATGAGGGTAAAAACAAACAAGGCCTCTCGTTTCCGAGAGACCTTGTTTTGTTGGAGCGGGCGAAGAGATTCGAACTCTCGACCCTAACCTTGGCAAGGTTATGCTCTACCCCTGAGCTACGCCCGCGCTCCGTTCGTGAGGGGTGATCTATAAAGCAATTGCACAGGGCGCAAGGGGGAAAATACCGTCTTGCGCCGATTTTTCGGAAAAATGCGCCACTGCAGGGTTCAGTCCGTTGGCATGGTAAACGACGCCTTAATGCGGTCCATCACCACTGTCGTCTTGAAACCCTTGATATCCATGTTGTTATAAAAGAAATCGCGGGTGAATGCCTCGTAATCAGCCATGTCTTTTGCGGTAACGATCAATACAAAATCGGTGTCTCCGGTGACGTAATAGGCGCTTTGCACTTCGGGGCGATTGCGGACTGCCTGTTTGAAACGGTCAATGATGTCAGATCTTTCGCGCTCTAACTCGACCGACACAAGCATGGTCAAAGGACGTCCCAAGGCCGCGGGCGATACCACGGCAATATCGCGTTCGATGACCTTGTCGGCCCGCAAGCGATGCAGCCGGCGCTGCACTGATGTGGGTGACAGGCCAACGCGGTCCGACAGCTCTGTGCTGGTCAGTTGGTTGTTAAGCTGCATGTAATGCAGGATTTTCTTATCAATATTGTCGAGCATGGCGTAAATATTAATCATTTCCCCAAAATCGCGCAAAAACTGCACTGTAAACGCGATCTTTGCAGATAATCGCCTTAGCATAAAGATTATATTGACCCGAAATCCATGGAGACGTGAATGCCAGACCTCCCCTTTGTGGCCACTGAATATGCGGGCCGCTTGCAAAAAACGCGTGCCGAGATGGTGTTGCGGGGCCTTGACGCGATTTTTGTCACCGATCCATCGAATATGGCGTGGCTGACAGGCTATGACGGATGGTCGTTCTATGTGCACCAAGGCGTGCTGCTGACGCATGAAGGAGAACCGGTTTGGTGGGGCCGCTCAATGGATGCGGTTGGCGCGCAGCGCACCACATATATGCATCATGACAATATTATTGGTTATGACGACACCTACGTTCAAAACCCGGATAAACACCCGATGGCAACGCTGGCCACGTTGATCCATGACCGCGGGCTCGCCACCGCCCGCGTCGGCATTGAGATGGACAACTATTATTTCACCGCCGCCGCCTTTCTTGCGCTGCAATCCGGCCTTTCGATGGCGCGCTTGCAAGACGCGACCGGGCTGGTGAATTGGCAGCGTGCCGTGAAATCGGAAACTGAAATCACATATATGCGCGCCGCTGCACGTATTGTTGAAAAAATGCATGCCGTTGTGCGCGAAGCCGCTGAACCGGGCATGCGTAAAAATGACCTGATTGCCGATATTTACCATGCATCTGTCACCGGGGCAGACGGATTTTGGGGGGACTATCCCGCGATTGTGCCGATGGCGCCGTCGGGGATGGATGCCACCGCACCGCACCTGACATGGGACGACAGCCTGCTGAAAACAGGCGAAAGCACGTTCTTTGAAATCGCTGGCGCGCATCGCCGGTACCAATGCCCGCAATCGCGCACGCTGTTCTTGGGCAAAGTCCCGCAAAAATATATCGACGCCGAAAAAGCGGTGCTAGAGGCCGTGGATGCCGGATTGGCACAAGCCCGCCCGGGTAACCTGTGCGAAGATGTGGCCAACGCGTTTAATCGCACCCTTAACAAGCTGGGTTTCCAAAAAGACAGCCGTTGCGGCTATGCGATCGGGCTGTCGTATCCTCCCGATTGGGGTGAACGCACCATGTCGTTCCGTGCCGGCGATAAGACCGTGATGCAACCGGGGATGACGTTTCACTTTATGCCCGCGCTTTGGCTGGATGATGGCGGGCTAGAGATCACTGAACCGATTGTCATCACTGAAACCGGGGCGGACTGCCTGTGCAACACCCCCCGCGCACTCGTGGTGAAGGGGTAAGTGATGCGTGACAATCCAATCACACCCACCGTCGATTTTGATCAGGACGGTGTGCAGCACGGCTTTCTGCGGCTTCCTTATAGCCGCAATGAAAGCGCGTGGGGCTCGATCCAGATCCCGATCACGGTGGTCAAAAATGGTGAAGGGCCGCGCGCCTTGCTGACCGGCGGCAATCACGGCGACGAATACGAGGGGCCACTTGCGCTGACCGGTATGGCGCAAACCCTGCGCGCGCAAGATATCAGCGGCACTGTCATCATCGTCCCGTTCATGAACCACCCGGCGTTTTTGGCTGGTACGCGGGTGTCGCCCGCTGACAACATCAACCTCAACCGCGCTTTTCCGGGGGCTCCTGACGGGACACCCACCGCAAAGATTGCGGATTACTTTCAACGCACATTACTGCCGATGGCCGATGTGGTGCTTGATTTCCATTCTGGTGGCAAGACATTGGATTTCCTGCCTTTTGCAGCTTCGCATATTCTGGATGATTCCGAACAGATGGCGCGCTGCCGTGCCGCAAGGGATGCGTTTAATGCGCCATTCAGTATTGAAATGCGCGAGATCGACGCGCTGGGCATGTATGACGACGCGGCCGAAGGGCAGGGCAAAACCTTTGTCACCACCGAACTGGGCGGCGGCGGCACCGCCACCCCTGAAACGGTGCGCATCGCCCGCAAAGGTCTGCACAATTTGCTGATCCATGCAGGGATCATGCAAGGGACGCTGGACATCGCGCCATCGCGGATGCTGACGCAGCCCGACGACGATTGTTTTCACTTTGCCGATACAGGCGGGCTGATCGAATTCAGCGTGACCCTGGGCGACACCGTGCGCAAAAACGATGATATCGCGCACATCTGGCCCGTCCACTACACGGGCCGCCCGCCGCGCACGATCAAGGCGCAGATGGATGGCATGCTAACCGCGCGTCACCACCCGGGGCTGGTCTTGGCGGGCGACTGTATCGCCGTGCTGGCCGTCGAAATCTTGGCCCCGCAGGCCGGATAAAACCGAAAAAAGGACTTGAAGATGTTAAAAAACGACCCGCTCGAGCAATGGGACCGCGAGAATTTCTTTCACCCCTCGACCCACTTGGCGATGCATGCGCGCGGCGAAAGCCCGACCCGCGTCATCACTGGCGCGTCTGGCGTGCATATCGAAGACCGCGACGGCAATCGGTTTCTGGATGCCTTTGCGGGGCTTTATTGTGTGAACATCGGCTATGGCCGCATCGAAATCGCTGATGCCATCGCAGCACAAGCGCGCGATCTGGCCTATTATCATTCCTACGTTGGTCACGGCACCGAGGCGTCAATTACCCTGTCCAAGATGATCATGGACCGCGCACCTGACCATATGTCCAAAGTCTATTTCGGCATGTCAGGGTCGGATGCCAATGAAACCAACATCAAATTAATCTGGTATTACAACAACATCCTTGGTCGCCCGCTGAAGAAAAAGATCATCTCGCGCTGGCGCGGTTATCACGGGTCGGGCCTGATGACGGGGTCTTTGACCGGGCTGGATCTGTTTCACAGAAAATTCGATCTGCCCTTGTCGCAGGTCATTCACACCGATGCGCCCTATTATTTCCGCCGCGCTGACCAATCCCAGACAGAAGAACAGTTTTCGGCCCATTGCGCTGCTGAACTCGACGCGCTGATCGCGCGCGAAGGCGCTGACACCATCGCCGCGTTTATCGGTGAACCTGTGCTGGGCACGGGCGGCATCGTGCCACCACCCGCAGGGTATTGGGCGGCGATTCAGGCGGTGTTGGATAAACACGACATCTTGCTGGTCGCCGACGAAGTGGTCACGGGCTTTGGCCGCTTGGGCACGATGTTCGGGTCAGACCATTACGGCATGAAACCCGACCTGATCACGATCGCCAAAGGCCTGACGTCGGCCTATGCACCGCTATCGGGATCGATCGTGTCGGACAAAGTGTGGAAAGTGCTGGAACAGGGCACCGATGAAAACGGCCCCATCGGCCACGGTTGGACCTATTCGGCGCACCCCATCTGTGCCGCCGCCGGGGTTGCCAATCTGAAACTGATTGACGAACTGGACTTGGTCACAAACGCCGGACGCATGGGCACCTATCTGAACGGCGCGATGCAAGACGCGCTGGGGGGTCATGCCCATCTGGGCGAGGTCCGCGGCGAAGGCCTGCTATGTGCTGTCGAACTCGTCAAAGACCAAGACACCAAGCAGGCCTATGACTATGCGGATAAAATCTGTCCGCAAATCGTGGCAGCCATGCTGGAACAAGGCGTCATCGCCCGCGCGATGCCCCAAGGCGACATCATCGGATTTGCACCACCGTTCTGCATCACCGAGGCCGAAGTCGATCAGGTGGTTGCCGCCACTAAAAAGGCGATTACGCAGGTGCTTGGGTAAACTGGATCAGATCCCAGCGGTTACCAAAGGGATCACAAAACACAGCCACGCGGCCATAGGGCTCATCGCGTGGCTGTTCCTCGAAATGCACAGCTTTGGCCCGCATCGCCGTATGGTCGCGGTCAAAGTCGTCGGTTTGCAAAAACAGCCAGACGCGTCCACCGCCCTGATGGCCGATCGCGGCGATTTGCGCGTCACCCACGGCCCGCGCCAATAAAAACGCGGTCTGCGCGCCCGCAGGACCAACACGAACCCAACGTTTGCCGCCGCCCATATCGGTGTCTTCCAACAGGTCAAACCCCAGCTGACCCACATAAAAAGCAATGCCCGCGTCGTAGTCGGGAACAAGCAGTGCGATCAGGGCAAGGTGCTGCGTCATTGGGTCGGCGTTGCCCAATCCACCGGGTAAGCAGGTTCCATAAACATGCCAACATAGGGCGCGGATTCCTCCGTAGGCAACTGACGCATGATCACTCGCGTCGTATAGTCACCATAGCGTTGACCTGTGTCCGATTGCAGGCTCCAGTCCACGATCATATCATGGGTAAATGACACCCGATCATAAAGCGCAAGCCCTTCCATATGCACCGGTGCGTTGGCCAACAGACCGACATAGTTTTCCGCGTCTAGCGCCAAAAACGGCCCGACCCAAATCACTTCGGCAGTGAGATCGTCGGCGTCGACAGGGAAATCGACCTTTAGGTAGCCACCATCCGGTCCGGACCCATCTTCAGCCAAAGTGTTTGCCAGAAACAACGGCAGACTTGCCTGTGCGTCTGCGATGGCCGCGTTCATGACGCTGTCATTCTCGGAAAAGGGAATAACAGGGGTGCCGCCATCTTGGGCAGCGGCGATGCCGGGCCAGACCAGCCCGGCAATCAATGCCAATTGCAAACGCATTATTCGAATTCTACCAACAGGTCCTTCGCGTCGATCTGGCTGCCGGGCGTCACATGCACCGCTTTGATCCGGGCATCGCGTTCCGCGTGAATGCCTGTTTCCATCTTCATCGCCTCGATGGTCAGCAACAGATCACCCGCTTTTACCTTTTTGCCGGCAATTGCCGCGACGGTCGCCACAACACCCGGCATCGGCGCACCGATGTGGTTGGGGTTGCCCGCTTCGGCCTTGGCGCGGCTGACGTTTTGGGCGGCGGCAAGCCGGTTCATCACGCGGATCGTGCGCGGTTGACCGTTCAGTTCAAAGAACACTTTGACCTCGCCGTCGTCGCTCATTTCGGACACGGCCTGCATGCGGATTTCCAGCGTCTTGCCGGGGTCAATTTCGGCGCTGATTTCTTCGCCCGGTTCCATTCCGTAAAAGAATGTGCGGGTCGGCAACGTGCGCACCGGGCCATAGGTTTCATGGCGCGCCGTGTAATCAAGGAACACCTTGGGATACATCAGATAGCCATTCAAATCCTCGTCGTCGATTTTGACGTCTTCGAATTTGGCCTGCAATTCCGCCTTTGTATCGGCCAGATCAACCGGCTTGAGCGATTTACCAGGGCGTTCAGTGATCGGCTTTTCGCCTTTCAGCACCTTGGCTTGAATACCGGCGGGCCATCCACCCGGCGGCTGCCCCAGACTGCCGCGCATCATGTCCACGACGCTGTCGGGGAAAATCACATCGGTTTCAGGGTCTTCGACTTGGGCGCGTGTCAGGTTCTGACTGACCATCATCAACGCCATGTCACCCACCACCTTGGACGATGGCGTGACCTTCACGATGTCGCCGAACATCTGGTTCACATCGGCATAGGTCTGCGCGACCTCGTGCCAACGTTCCTCGAGCCCCAAACTACGGGCCTGCGCCTTGAGGTTGGTGAACTGGCCGCCCGGCATTTCGTGCAGGTAAACCTCGGATGCGGGGGCCTGAAGCCCGGATTCAAACGCCGTGTAATGCGCGCGCACCTGTTCAAAATAATTGCTGATCTCGCGGATCGCGTTGATATCAAGGCCGGTGTCGCGTTCATCGCCGCGTAGCGCCTCGACAATCGATCCCAGTGTCGGCTGCGATGTATTGCCCGAAAACGCATCCATCGCCGCATCCACACAGTCGACGCCCGCAGCGGTCGCCGCCAGCACCGTCGCGATCGATGCACCGGATGTGTCGTGCGTGTGGAAATGGATTGGCAATCCAACCTCTTGTTTCAGCGCGGTAATCAGGGTTTTTGCTGCTGCGGGTTTCATCAGCCCGGCCATATCTTTCAGGCCCAGCACATGCGCGCCTGCGGCCTCTAATTCCTTGGCCATCCCGACATAGTATTTCAGGTCGTATTTTGCGCGCGCAGGGTCCAGCACGTCGCCTGTGTAACAGATCGTGCCTTCGATAACCTTGCCGGACTTGCCGACGGCATCCATCGCCACGCGCATGTTTTCGACCCAGTTCAGGCTGTCAAACACGCGGAACACGTCGACCCCTGATGTGGCGGCTTGGGCCACAAAGCTTTCGACGACGTTGTCAGGATAGTTGGTATAGCCAACCCCGTTGGACGCGCGCAGCAGCATTTGCGTCATGATGTTCGGCATCACCGCGCGGATGTCGCGCAGGCGCTGCCATGGGCATTCCTGCAAGAACCGATAGGCCACGTCAAACGTCGCACCGCCCCAGCATTCCACACTGAACAACTGGTTCATTTTCGCGGCATAGGCGGGGGCCGCGTTGATCATATCAATCGACCGCATCCGGGTGGCCAACAATGACTGGTGACCGTCACGCATCGTGGTGTCGGTGATCAACAGTTGCTTTTGGTCGCGCATCCAGTCGGCAACGGCCTCGGGGCCAAAGTCGTCCAGAATATTGCGGGTGCCGGGGGCCACATTCGCGGATGGTTTCACTGGCGGTTTGGGTGCTTTGACTTCGGCAGCAGGGCGCGCGCGCCCCGCTGTTTCAGGATGCCCGTTCACGGTGATATCGGCGATGTAGGTCAAGATTTTCGTCGCGCGGTCGCGGCGTTTGCTGAAATTGAACAGATCGGGTGTCTCGTCAATGAATTTGGTGTGGTATTCATTGTTCAGGAACGTTGGGTGTTTTAGCAGGTTTTCGACAAATGCGATGTTGGTCGATACCCCGCGAATACGGAATTCACGCAGCGCGCGGTCCATCCGCGCAATCGCCATTTCGGGCGTGGGCGCGCGGGCAGTCACCTTGGTCAACAGACTGTCGTAATAACGGGTAATTACCGCCCCAGAATAGGCAGTTCCGCCATCCAGACGAATGCCCGGACCGGTGGCCGAACGGTACATCTGAATGCGGCCGTAATCGGGGATAAAGTTGTTTTGCGGATCTTCGGTGGTCACCCGGCATTGCAGCGCGTGCCCGTCCAGTTTTACATCATACTGCGATGCGCACCCTGTGGCCTCGACCAGCGACTTGCCCTCGGCAATCAGGATCTGGGCGCGCACAATGTCGATGCCTGTGACCTCTTCGGTGACTGTGTGTTCCACCTGAACGCGCGGGTTGACTTCGATAAAGTAGAATTCGCCGTTGTCCATATCCATCAAAAATTCGACGGTGCCAGCACATTCGTAATTCACATGCTGACAGATCTTTTTGCCCAAATTACAGATCTGTTCGCGCTGGGTGCCGGACAAATACGGGGCAGGGGCGCGCTCGACCACTTTTTGGTTTCGGCGCTGCACCGAACAATCGCGTTCCCACAGGTGATAAATCTGGCCATGGCTGTCGCCCAAGATCTGCACTTCGACGTGCCGGGCCTTGATGATCATCTTTTCCAGATAACCCTCGCCGTTGCCAAAGGCAGCCTCTGCTTCGCGACGGCCTTCCAGAACTTTTTCTTCCAGTTCTTCTTCGTTCATGATCGGGCGCATCCCGCGACCACCGCCGCCCCAAGACGCCTTGAGCATCAAGGGATACCCCACTTCGGCCGCCTGCTTTTTGATCTTCTTCATGTCGTTGCCCAGCACGTCGGTGGCCGGGATCACCGGCACGCCCGCTTCTATCGCGACTTGGCGGGCGCTGGCTTTGTCGCCCAATTGGCGCATGGTTTTGGCTTTGGGGCCAATAAAGGTGATGCCGTTCGCGGTACAGGCGTCAACAAAATCGGGGTTTTCAGACAGCAGGCCATACCCGGGGTGGATCGCATCAGCGCCCGACATTTTGGCGACACGGATGATTTCTTCGATCGACAGATAGGCGGCAACCGGACCCAGACCCTCGCCGATGCGGTAGGCTTCGTCGGCCTTAAAGCGGTGCAGCCCCAGTTTGTCTTCCTCGGCATAGACGGCAACGGTTTTTTTGCCCATCTCGTTCGCGGCCCGCATAATACGGATGGCGATTTCGCCTCGGTTGGCGATCAGAATTTTCTTAAAGTCGGCCATGCTTGTCCCCTTCGCAGTTGCAGCATTGTTGTGCTATGCTGTGCGGATGTCTAGCCCCCATGCGACAATTTACGTTAGCGCTAACTATTTTCGCGCGTGCGCCTGCGCCGCTACGTCAACTGACGGACGGATTGCTGCAAAAACACGTGCTGGACGGCACCGAAGGACACGCACCATCCGACTTTGCGCATGGCGCATTGGCACCAGAGTGCTTCAGGCTTGCCGCGCACTATGCTGCTGAATGCGCGCCAACGTTGTCTCAAGAGCATCGGCAAACGCCCCTGTCCACGGGTCTGACGCATCAGCTCTTTCCCGCGCGGCACGTGCATGTGCGGCAATAAAAGCAACTGGATCACGCCCTTTGCTATCTGGTGTATGCGGGTCGATCCCATGCGACAGCAAAAGAGCAATTACATCGGGTTTCGGGGCCGCCGCCATGATGGGTGTTGCGCCAGCAAGAAAATCTGATGGAAAGTCATCGGGAAGATTGCCCGTCGGGTCCGCGCCATTGGCAAGCAGCGCTGCAACTTGGTCTGCACCACCGTTAATAAGCGCGCGTCTGAACACGGATCCAAAGTCGGGAATGCTGTGGTTGACATCGACACCACGCATGCGAAGAAAACGGATGATCGCCATCTCACTGTCTGCGGTTACGGTATTCAGGTGTGGGTATCCCATCGCCCATGATAAACTGTTGTCACCCCAAGCGTGAAGCTGGCAGGGGTCAGCACCCGCATCGCACAACGCCTGCAAATCGCCAAGATTGCGATGCGGCGCGTCAAGTGCGGCCAGAAACGCCGTATGCAATGACGCGCCTGTGGGGGTATTCGGATCAAGACCGGTTGCGATAAATGCAGCGATGGCCCCTGATTTTCCGCTGGCAATGTCCCCATAGCGGTCAGGCGGAACTTCGGCGCCCTGCAAAGATTGGTAGGGATCAATGCCCCGCTGGTCAAAGACCGCATCCCGCGCAGCATCTTCATCCCACCCTGTATCAGTTGATAAATCAGGCAAGCCAAGGGCTGAAAGATCAATGCTGGCGCCGCTTTCATTCAGAAACCGCCCGCGGGCCATATCACCTGCCCACATCGCGGCGTCTTGGTTTGCAATGTGGTTTTGTGCCTTCGCAGATTGTTCCCTGAGCCCGCTGAATTGGCCTGTGAAAGCCGATATATCCAGCCCTGTTGCCGCGACGACCGCCTCAAGTTGATCAAGCAGGTCATCAGTCCCAGAGAGATCATTATTGCCCGCCATTTCAATGACCTGCGGAAGAAGCGACGTGATGGCGGCGACGCCCTCTTGGGGTGTTAAAGTTGGGTTCTGTTCATCGCTCAATGTGTTGCCTCTTACGCGTAGGATATAAACCTTGGATGGTCAGTAATAGGATGGTCTGGGACGCTAACGCTCTAAGGTGGTGCTGTAAACAGCGGCCAAGTTCCGCGCACCGATCTGCCCCATGTTGCTGATCATGTCTTGGCGCAGAATATCCAACACATGTGCTGCACCTGGTTCGCCCAAGGCCGCCAATCCATAATGAAACGCCCGGCCCAGCATGACAAAATCCGCACCAAGTGCCAGCGCGCGCAGCACGTCCAACCCGCCTTCGATGCCGCTGTCAAAGATTACGGGCAGGGTGGTTGCGGCGCGAATGGCGGGAAGCACGTCAATGGTTGCAGGTGCGCCGTCAAACTGGCGTCCCGCATGGTTACTGACCCAAATTGCATCCACGCCCGCATCGGACAGCCGCGCGGTATCATCCGCACGCAGTACCCCCTTGACGACCAGCGGTCCGTCCCAATGGTCGCGCAGCCATGTCAGGTATTCCCAGTCCGGCGAGGTGCGCAGTAGATATCCAATGTGCTGGTTCGACGGCAGAGCAGTTTTTATATCGGAATAGCTTTCCATCAGACGCAGGCGCGGCATACCCGTTTTGCGGATGCCATTCAGCCACGCTGGACGGCGCGCCGCCTGAAACGCCAGACGCGGGGTCAGTTTCGGCGGATTTGTCATCCCGCTGCGGGTCTGGCGTTCACGCCGCGATGCGACCGGCACATCCACCGTCAACACCAATGTGTGAAACCCCGACGCCTTTGCGCGGTTCAAAATATCCTTGCGGATTTCCGGATCACGCGGCGGATACAGTTGAAACCACCCCTGTGCGCCCGCATGCGGTCCGACATCCTCGGGCAATTGACTGGCCACGGTCGACAGGGTGTAGGGAATTCCTTCGCGTGCCGCAGTGCGCGCCAGCATCTGTTCCGCCCCCGGCCAAATCAACCCCGACATTCCCAAGGGCGCGATTCCAATCGGCAGTGGGTAATCGCGGCCCATCAACGTGGTCGACAGGTCCGGGGTGAATTCGCCATGCAATATCGATGGCTCGAGCAGCACCTGATCCAGCGCGGTGCGGTTGCGGGTTTGCGTGGCCTCGACCCCGGTGGCGCTGTCCAGATATTCCCAGACAAAATGCGGTACGCGCTTGCGTGCACGGGATTTCAGATCGGCGATGGCGGGGTACTGGGCATGTAAATTCATGCGCAGACGCTAGTGCAGGCTTTTGCCACTGAAAAGCGGATTACGTAGGTCCTCTGCCGGTTTTTTCGCAGCCCGCGTCAAAAGGCGGGCGCCGTCGCGGGCGGCCTCGCGGACCAGAATATCGGGGGCGGATAAATCACCCAACGCTGTCTCACTGTTACGCGCCAATTCTTCGTCCGCGATCAGCGACAGATACCGCCCGCAGCAGACCCGCAAGAATGACGTAAAATTGCCAATATCATGCCCGGCATCCCGTGATTCAAAATACAGACGGGTGATCAACTGGTTCACCGTCATCGCGTCCCGATGCGCAATTTCATCTAAAATCGACCAGAAGAATTCTTCGATCCGGATCGAAGTCGCAACCCCGTCAATACGCAGGGATTTCGTGCGGCAGGTCCATTTCGCGCTATCCGCGCCGATAAAAAGTTCACACATCGGGACACTCCTGATGGTTAACGCAGCGCCATAAATTGCTGCATCCACGCCGGATGCGCAGGCCATGCCGGGGCTGTCACCAGATTGCCATCGGTATGGGCGGCTGTCACGTCAATATCCGCAAATGTTCCACCTGATTGCCGGACCTCTGGGGCGCAGGCCGGATAGGCCGAACAGGTCCGCCCCTTGAGTACCCCCGCAGTCGCCAAAATCTGCGCGCCATGGCAAATCGCCGCCACAGGTTTGCTTGCATGAAAGAAATGGCGCACGTGGTTCAACACGTCGTCATTCAAGCGCAGATATTCCGGCGCACGCCCGCCGGGAATGACCAATGCGTCGTAGTCCGTCGGGTCAATATCCGCGAACGTCGCATTCAATGCAAAATTATGTCCACGCTTTTCGGAATAGGTTTGATCCGCCTCAAAATCGTGAATGGCGGTTGGGACCCAATCGCCCGCCATCTTGCCGGGGCAGGCGGCATCCACGCTGTGGCCGCAGGCCAGCAAGGTTTGAAACGGGACCATGGTTTCATAGTCCTCGGTGAAATCACCCGTAATCATGAGAATTTTTGCCATCGCATCCTCCATTTGTTGGCTGATCACGATGCTAGTGTTTTTGCGCCGCACGGTGGTGTTAACGACATACTACATTGTTAGCTGATCATCAGGTGGCCCAGTAACCCCAGCAGAAAACCCGCAATTGCCCCCAACGCAGGGCCATGGCGGTTATCGAGCTTGGCCTGCGGCGCGATGTCTTGAAAGATCAGATATAAAATCGCACCCGCAGCCGACAGCATCAACGCGCCGGTAACTTGTGGAAAATCTGCAAGCAGCAGAAAACCCGCTGTCGCCGCAAGCGGACCCAGAACGGCCAACCCCACAAAATGCCGCAAGATCGTGCGCGGGGCCGCGCCTGTGTCGCGCTGTTCACGAAAGGCGTTAAAGCCTTCGGGCAGGTTTTGCAGCGCGATCATCAGCGCCAGTAACAGCCCGCTGCTTTTGCCGCTGGCAACGACAGCCCCCAGTGCGATGGCTTCGGGGACAAAATCGGCGAGCATCGCCACCAATTGCGCCTTTTGCGACCCGTCGCGCGCGAGCCGCGCATCAACGACAGCCATCAAAACCGCGCCTGCGGCGATCCACGCGACGACCGCGAAATCACCCAAAGCTGCGTCGCCGTCAGGGATCAACACAAAGGTCACCGCGCTGAGCAGCGCACCGCCGCCAAAGGCAACCACGCTGTGCCGCAATTCATTGCGCAACCAGTCGCGCTGGATATTTTCAAAAGCGGCAATCATCCCACCCAAAGGGATCATGGCGCCGGCCAGACTTGACAGAAGAAGAAGATGAAACATGGACCTGATCTACGCGATCGTGGTCGCCAAGAAAAGCCAAAGCGCGCCCCGCCAAAAGAACAGGGCGCGCTTAAACTTAATGCTCCGCTGCTGCGCGCATCACACGGTTTTCCAATGGTTTTTCTTTTAGGAACAAAGCGAACACCAAACCGGTCAGCGCCAGCCCCATCGCGATCCAGTACACGGGGTGCAGCGATTGCGACACGGCGTCGCCGATGATTGCACGCGCCTGAGGTGGTAATGTAGCCAGCATCTGCGGACCAAGCTCTGCAACGTCGGCGATCCCATCGATGTTCTGACCGGCCATGGCGGTGGCCATCCGCCCGGCAAAGATCGCACCAAACAGCGCGACTGCAATTGATCCGCCCACTTGGCGGAACATCAAACCCGCGGCTGTCGCTGTTCCCATCATCTGGCGTGGCACGGCGTTTTGAACAGCCGTCGTGACGACCGAGAAAATGCTGCCCATCCCGATGCCGACAGTCACGAGGCACGCCCACAAATACGGCGCAGGCAGGTCAGGCGAGATACGAGTCAGTCCAAACAGCCCGACCGATGCAATCGCCAAGCCGATGATCGGCAAAATGCGGTAGCGGCCCGTCCGGCTCATGTATTGGCCCGACAAGGTTGACGCGGTCAAAATCCCAAAGGTCATCGGGATCAGTTGCAAACCCGATTCCGTGGCGGTCGCGCCTTTGGCCATCTGCAAATAGACCGGCATAAACGTCAACGACCCGAACATCATCGCGCCCGACACCAAAGAGATGATCGAGGTCACCCAAAAGATATTCATCTTGAACAATGACATCGGCAGGATCGGTTCTTCTGCGCGGGTTTCGATCACGATAAAACCCAAGGTGGCGACGAAAAACAGTGCCAGCAGACTCAATGTAATCGGGTCAGACCAGGCAAGGCTGCGGCCGCCCAGCGATGTGACCAACACGATAGATGCCAGCGAAACCGTCAATGCGGTGGCACCCAGATAGTCGATCTTGTGCTGGACCCGCTGCGGATGCGCCTTAAACCCAAGCGCAAACCCGACCAGCGCCAACACCCCAAACGGCAAGTTGATGAAAAAGATCCAGTGCCACGAGAACGCATCGACAAACCAGCCGCCCAGAAGCGGTCCGGCAACAGACGAAATGCCAAAAACGCCCGCGAAGACGCCTTGGATTTTGCCACGATCTTGGGGGGCGATCACATCACCTACGATCGACAGCGCCAAAACAAACAACCCGCCGCCGCCTAACCCTTGCAACGCACGTGCCGCAATCAAAAACGTCATCGATGTGGCCAACCCGCACAGGATCGACCCAATCAAAAACAGCCCGACCGAGAAAAACACAACGTTGCGGCGCCCGTAAAGGTCGCCGATTTTGCCATAAAGCGGTGCGACCACCGTCGACGCCAAGATATAGGCGGTGACCACCCAGCTAAGGTGATCCAATCCACCCAGATCGGCGACAATGGTCGGCAGCGCGGTGGACACGATCGTTTGGTCCAATGCGGCCAAAAGCAGCAACACCGCAACCGATGCAATGACGACGCGGACCGAACTGCCTTCCGGGGCCGTGGTTGCCGGGGCACCGCTGGCGGGGTCAAGAATACGGGCGGTATCGGGCGGTGATACAGGCTGAGACATAAGCAATCCTAAAGGCAAATACTGGGGGGTCGAAATGCAGATTTAGCGTCCGCCTAATTATGTGTCAACAGCATATATATGCATATGTCACATAATTGACTTGCGCACGGACTTTGGGTAGTGAGCGACTATGAGCACTGAAAAACCGAATGTGAAATGTAACCCTTACGCTGTAATTGGCGTGCCTGATCTTCTGACCGAACAGGGGTTCGGGCCGGACGCGATTGCTGCGCTGACCGCGTTCGACACCGCCAATTTCCAATGGCGGCGAATGCTTGAAAAGGGTGAGTTCTGGTCGAAAATCAACGAAGGTGTTGATGACAAGCTGGAACATGCTTCACTGCAAGGCCTTGTTGCTGTCGCCAAAATTTCCGAAGGTCTTTGGTATGACGCGCCGCAGCCGCCCACCATCGGCCTCGTCGCCGAAGCGATGGCTATCGACCCGTCCCGGGCATCGCGCATTGTATCCGATCTGGTCGCACGTGACTTTTTGCAGCGCGCGGTGGCCCAAGGCGATGCGCGCAAATCGATTCTTGTCCTGACGGATAAAGGGCGCAGCCGGTTGCACGACTTTACCCGGCGCAAATGGCGTCTGCTTGGCGATGTCTTTCAAGGCTGGACAGAGGCCGAAATCACCGTGTTTTCAACACAGTTTTCCCGCTACGTGACAGCGATGGGCAAGGCACTGAACCCGGACCGCGACGATACCTAGCAGGGCGCAAAATATCGCGCAGAACAATTCCAGAACATACTTTTCCTTTTCCGGTCGAACCTGTATCATCAGCCTATGAATGATTTTGATGAATTTGACGCGTTCGAAAACGCGGCCCAAATCCCGCTAAGCCAACGGGCGATGGCGCGGCCTGCCATGCGTACGGGTATCGATAGTGACGCCTACCTTGACGGTCTGAATGCCGCCCAACGCGAGGCGGTGCTGACATTGGACGGCCCTGTGTTGATGCTCGCGGGGGCGGGCACCGGGAAGACAAAGGCGCTGACAACACGGATCGCACATCTTCTTGCGACGGGTACAGCCCGCCCCAACGAAATCTTGGCGGTGACCTTTACCAACAAAGCTGCGCGCGAAATGAAAGATCGTGTTGCAAATATCGTGCCCGACGCCGCGATCGGGATGCGCTGGCTTGGCACGTTCCATTCGGTCTGTGCGAAACTGTTGCGCAGTCACGCCGAGCTTGTCGGCCTCAAATCAAACTTCACCATTCTCGATACTGACGATCAGGTGCGCCTGATGAAGCAAATGATCCGCGTGGCTGGCATCGATGAAAAACGTTGGCCGCCACGGATGCTGGCTGGCATCATCGACAATTGGAAAAACAAGGCGTGGACACCTGAAAACGTGCCCGTCGCCGACAGCGGTGCCTTCGATAACCAAGGCATCCCCCTTTACGCGGCGTATCAGGCGCGCCTGCGCGATCTGAACGCCGTCGATTTTGGCGATATCCTGCTACACATGGTGACGATTTTCCAGAAACATCCCGATGTGCTGAACCAGTACCAGCGATGGTTCAAATACATCCTTGTCGACGAATATCAGGATACCAACGTCGCCCAATACCTTTGGCTGCGGCTGTTGGCACAGGCCCATAAAAACATCTGTTGCGTGGGCGACGACGACCAGTCGATTTACGGGTGGCGCGGTGCAGAGGTCGGCAACATCTTGCGGTTCGAAACCGACTTTCCGGGCGCGCATGTGGTCCGGTTGGAGGAAAACTATCGCTCCACGCCGCACATCCTGGCTGCCGCCTCTGGCGTGATCGCGGCCAACAAAGGGCGGCTTGGCAAAACCCTGTTCACCTCTGTGCAAGATGGCGAAAAGGTCCGCCTGATCGGCCATTGGGATGGCGAAGAAGAGGCGCGTTGGATCGGCGAGGAAATCGAAGCCATGCAGCGCGGCACCCGTGGTCGTGATGCGGTGGGGCTTGATTCCATGGCCATTCTTGTGCGCGCTTCGCACCAAATGCGCGCGTTTGAAGACCGTTTTTTGTCGATTGGCCTGCCTTACCGCGTCATCGGTGGCCCACGTTTCTATGAGCGTCTCGAAATCCGCGATGCCATGGCCTATTTCCGGCTGGCGGTCAGCCAAGACGACGATCTGGCGTTCGAACGCGTTGTGAACACCCCCAAACGCGGGCTGGGTGAAAAGGCAATTCAACTGATCCAACGCACCGCCCGCGACAATCGCGTGTCCTTGGTCGAAGGCGCGCGTCTGGTCTGCCAAGGCAAACTGTTGGGCGGTAAGGGATTGAAAGAGCTGACCATTCTGGTCGATAGCCTTGACCGCTGGCACGCGCAGGTGCGCAGTGAATCTGACACTCATGTCGAACTGGCGGAAATGATTCTCGACGAATCTGGCTACACCGGGTTCTGGCAAAACGACAAAACGCCCGAGGCGCCCGGGCGGCTTGAAAACCTCAAGGAACTCGTCAAAGCGCTTGAGAATTTCGAAAACCTGCAAGGGTTTCTTGAACACGTCAGCCTGATCATGGACAACGAAACCGAAGAGCAGGGCGAAAAGGTCAGCATCATGACCCTGCACGCCGCCAAGGGGCTTGAATTTCCGGCGGTGTTTTTGCCCGGTTGGGAAGACGGGCTATTCCCGTCACAACGGTCAATGGACGAAAGCGGTCTTAAGGGGCTCGAGGAGGAACGCCGCCTTGCCTATGTTGGCATCACCCGCGCCGAAGAGATTTGCACAATTTCTTTTGCTGCGAACCGCCGGGTCTACGGGCAATGGCAATCGCAGCTGCCATCGCGTTTCATCGACGAATTGCCCGTCGATCACGTTGATGTGCTGACACCGCCCGGCCTATACGGCGGCAATTTTGGCGCGGCGGGCATGTCGGCCAGCGCGTCACCCGCGATTGCGGGGGCGGCAACGTCAACCCTACACGACCGCGCCCACAAGGCCGATGTCTATAATTCACCGGGCTGGAAGCGGTTGCAAAACCGCAGCCAAACCTATGGCACGACCGCAACCCCCGCCCGTAACGTCACCATCGACCTGCAGGCGATCAGCGCCTTCACCATCGGCGACCGGGTGTTTCACCAGAAATTCGGCTATGGCGAATTGGTCGCGATCGAAGGCGACAAACTTGCCATTGAATTCGATAAAGCCGGGTCAAAACACGTGGTTGCAAGGTTCATCGTGCCGGCGGGTCAGGCAGATGATGTGCCGTTTTAATGCATCAACATCGGCCACAAGGATGCGATCAGCAGCACCGCCATTGTGACATTGAAAATGCGCAAACGCCGGGCGCTGCCCAGCCAACGGCGGACCTGCACGCCCATTAACGCCCAAACGGACACCGACGGCAGATTCGTCGCGACAAAAATGCTGGCAACCCAAAGCGATCCGGCAAATACGCCGTACCCCTGCGGGGCATAGGCGCTGATGGCCGTAATCGCCATGAACCATGCCTTGGGGTTGACCCACTGAAATGCGGCGGCTTGCAGAAAAGTGAACGGTTTGCCTGCCACTGCCGTTGCCTCGGGCGGGACGGCATTTGCGATTTTCCATGCCAGCCACGTCATATAAATCACGCTGCCGACCTTCAGCACAGTTTGCAGCACAGGAAAATTTTCGAATACCCGTAACAGTAACACACCAACCATAAATACCATAAAGGCATGGCCGAATGACACACCCATCATATGGGGCAGGGTGCGTCGCAGCCCGTAGTTTGCGCCCGATGCCATCAGCATCAGGTTATTCGGCCCCGGCGTGATCGACGCGGCAAAGGCGAACCCCATCAGGGCAATCATTAATTGGTATGTCATCGTGTCATTTCATGCGGTTGGACCGGCAAGAAAGAACCATTCCCGACAAAGATCAAGTCAGTTTCGGGACGCCCGCCGTTGGCTCGACGCCGTACCGCAGCCCACGACCGATTCGATGCGCCAGCGCCGACCACGCCTGTGCGGTCATTTCGGGAAGAACATCAGTGACCGTCTGATCAAAAAGCCCCAGCCAGATGTCAAAATGCGCAGGCTTGACGTTGCCGGCGCGCATATGGGCCTGCATCGGGTTGCCATCATAAGACCGCTCGAACAGAATCGCATTGCGCCAAAACCCCGCGATCTTGGCTTCGTGCGCGGGCCAGTCGGTGACGTGATGCGCGAAAATAGGCCCCAATGTCGGGTCGTTGCGCACAGCGGCATAAAATCGGGTCACAACCTGATCGATATCATCAGCGGAAATGGGAAATCTGGGGGGCATTGTCATGTGACTGTCCTAGCGAAGGCAGGCCGCCGCGCGCAATCAGTGAATAGTATTTGAACATAAAAAAACGACGATGCCCGGGAGGAGGTGGGCATCGTCGTCTTTATGATCGGCGCCAGCCTGCTCTGGGAGGAGAAGAGCGAGGCGCGTCCTCGCAACATTGCCCGGGAGGAGGTGGGCGCCGCTGCGGTAATATCGGTCCCGCCGGGAGGAGGTGGCGTTTCCGAAACTTGGTATAAAGTGGCGACATCCGGGAGGAGGTGAATGTCGCCACCTTATATATGACCCATGCTCAGGGAGGAGGAGGAGCGATGGGCCGTTTCAGAACTGTCTTTTCAGGGAGGAAGCGACAGTTCCGATTCTTATTACTTGCCGTATGCGGCTTCGAGTGCGATTGATTTGATCATTGAGCGGCCAATGCCCAGATCTGCCAATTCACGGTCGCTCAGCGACTGCAGCTCGTTGTGTGTGGTTGTGAACACTTTGCGTGCTGCAAGGCGTTGTGCGATTTCAGCGCGGAAACCTGCAAAGCGTGCCCCGAAAGATGCGCCAGCGATGTGTGTTTGTGTTTGGTAAGTCATGTTTGTACTCGTCTCTTAAATCTGTTGATGCGATGTGTTTCGCTTCGTTGTCCTCCTTATGAAGGATTTTGCTGCGACTGCACAACATGCGTTTCGACAATGCTGCTATGCAGAAAATGCATAAGCGAAGCTGACCTAATGTCATCAATCTGTTGCACGCGTCGGCACATGCGCCCCGGCACTTGCGATTTGCACGAAACATGCCAGATGTTGGTTTGAAATGAGACAGTTAAGAATTGGGGGCCACGGATGGCTATCACACGCGATGAAATTTTAGCTGCGCTGTCGCGGCTCAGCTTGCCGGACGGGCAAACGCTTGTGTCACGTGACATGATCCGGGCATTGACGATCGAATCGGGTGCGGTGCGCTTTGTTATCGAAGCGGCAAACCCCGAAGAGGCGTCAAAGATGGAGCCGATCCGCAAAGCCGCGCAAGATATTGTGCAGGCTATAGACGGTGTATTCACCGTTTCCGTTGTCTTGACCGCCCATGGTCCGGCGCCCAAAGCACCCGAAGCCCCGTCGTTGAAATTAGGGCGGCACCCGACACCGCAATCTGGCCCCGCACGTGTTAATGGTGTTGACCGGATCCTGGCGATTGGGTCGGGCAAGGGGGGGGTGGGTAAATCTACGGTCTCTTCCAACCTTGCTGTCGCGCTGGCGCGCGAAGGCCGCCGGGTCGGGTTGCTTGATGCCGATATATACGGTCCCAGCCAGCCGCGGATGATGGGCGTCACCAAACGGCCCGCCAGTCCTGATGGGAAAACCATCATTCCCCTGCAGGCGCATGGCCTCACGATGATGTCGATTGGCCTGATGGTCGATCCCGACAAAGCCGTTGTCTGGCGTGGGCCCATGCTGATGGGGGCTTTGCAGCAAATGCTGGGGCAGGTGCAGTGGGGCGAACTGGACGTTCTAATTGTCGACTTGCCGCCCGGCACAGGCGACGTGCAACTCACACTGTGCCAGAAAACCGAACTGACCGGGGCAGTCGTGGTCAGCACGCCGCAAGACGTGGCGTTGATTGATGCCCGCAAGGCTTTGGACATGTTTAATACACTCAAGACCCCGGTGTTGGGCCTGATTGAAAATATGTCGACTTTCCATTGCCCGAACTGCGGCCACGAATCGCATATTTTCGGACATGGCGGCGTCGCTGCCGAGGCGATAAAAATCGGGGTGCCGCTGCTGGGGGCGCTGCCGATTGATCTGGATACGCGGCTGGCGGGGGACGCCGGCACGCCGATTGCGGCGGGCGAAGGTCCGATGGCTGACGCCTATCGCGAATTGGCACGGCGTTTCATCGCAGGCGGCATGGCTTAGCCGCTTTCAGAAATGACGCGATAAAAAAGGGCCGCTGCGTTAACCAACGTGGCGGCCTTTGGTCTGGCGTGTGACACGTTCACCACGGCGTGATGGTTATATCGTGCGTTGGGTTGGGAATGTCTGGAATCTCTCTCCGATTCGCACCTATTCCCCTTGATTGTGGCACGGCATGCCTGCCTCTGCGCGATTTGGCCCTCATTTGGTCGCCCGTATTGAATTTTTTTTTAAGGGTGCGGGAAACGGTGGGGTGCCCCCCAGAACACCACATATTGTGTCAGAAATGGGGCTGTTCGCTACAATTATCTTCAATTGAGGCCCGTCAGGATTTACGCGCCCCGTCCGTGTCGGCGGAATTCCCCAGCGGGTTCCATGAATTCCCAAAAAACTATTGATCGAAGCCTTCGGTGCTGTCACAACAGGGGCACGGTAACGGCGAACACGACTTCAAACGGGGCAAAAGAACCCCAACCGGCAAAAGCAGGTTTCATACAGGCTTCGTCTTTACAAAAAACAGATCCGGCGCGTAAGCGAGCAGACATCCCCCCAGGTGGCACGCGCAGTCGGACTTTTCCCCCAACGTGGGGCAAGGCGGCGGATTGTGCAGTGGCAGTTGCGCAATCCGCCGTTCTTACATTCAGGGCCGCGATCAGCGGTCGACGTACAAGGTAAAGGACCGAGGGACAGTGGTTCTCAGTTTTACAGGCACACACACCCAAAAGGTGGACAGCAAGGGGCGCATGTCGATCCCCGCTGATTTTCGCCGTGTGCTTGAATCCGGTGATCCCGACTGGACGCCCGGCCTGTGCCCGCAGATGTACCTGCTTTACGGTGATCACCTGAAAAACGAACTTCATGGATATACCGTCAGCGAATTCACCGCAGTTGTGGACCAGATCAACGCGATGCCGCGTGGCTCTGCCGATAAAAAACGTCTTGCGCGTCTGATCGTTGGCCAGTCCATCAGGTTGGAAATCGACAAGGACGGGCGCACGGTGATGCCGATCAATCAGCGTCAGAAGCTGGGTTTGACCGATGGCGAACTGAAATTCACTGGTCTTGGTGACCACTTTGAAATCTGGAAGGCCGAAACACACGCCGCACAGATCGAAGACACCATGACCGATTGGCTGGCAGCGCAGGGCGATGACTTTGACCCGCTCAGCTTGCTCGATACATAGGGGATGATGATGTCAACTGCCCCTGATGACGCCCCCCATATTCCCGTTCTCATTCGACCGCTGATCGCAGCGGTTTCGCCCGTTTCTGGGGTCTGGCTTGACGGGACTTTTGGGGCAGGCGGCTATACGCGCGAACTGCTGGCCGCTGGCGCCGCGCAGGTGATTGGCGTTGACCGTGATCCGCTCGCGTTTGAAATGGCGGCAAGCTGGGCGGCATCCTATGGCGACCGGATCAAGATGCAGCTGGGGACGTTTTCAAAGCTGGATGAATACGCGTCTGATCTGGACGGTATCGTTCTCGACCTTGGGGTCAGTTCGATGCAGTTGGATCTGGCCGAACGCGGATTTTCGTTTATGCGCGATGGGCCGTTGGATATGCGGATGTCCCAAGACGGGCCATCGGCGGCAGACCTGTGCAACACCGCTGACGAAGAAGACATCGCCAACGTCATTTTCCTGTACGGTGAAGAACGCGCCTCGCGCCGGATTGCCCGCGCGATCGTCGCTGCACGCCCGCTGACCAGCACCTTGCAACTGGCAAAAATCGTCGAGGGTTGTTTGCCACGATCCAAGCCCGGCCAATCGCACCCTGCAACCCGCACGTTTCAGGCGCTGCGCATTGCGGTGAACAACGAATACGGCGAACTGGCCGAAGGCCTGATGGCCGCCGAACGCGCATTGAAACCGGGTGGGCAATTGGCGGTCGTGACCTTCCATTCCGTCGAAGACCGGATGGTGAAACGGTTTTTGCAACTGCGGTCCGGCAATACGGCCAATGCCAACCGCTATGCGCCCGAGGTGGACCAGATCACCCCAGCGTTCCGCATTGAAAAACGCAAACCGATCGGGCCTGACGCTGAAGAACTGGCGCGCAATCCGCGGTCGCGGTCCGCCAAGCTTCGGGTCGCGATCCGTACCGATGCCCCGGCCGAAGATGTGAACCCGGCAGATTTGGGGATGCCGATGCAAAAGCAAAAAGGGGGCAGGTAAGTGCGTGGTGTGTTGTATGTTCTAGCCGCTTTGGGTGTGATGGCGCTCGCTTTTTGGGCCTATCAGGAAAATTACAAAACACAGGCGACCATTCGCGAGGTGCGCAAACTGCACGCGCAAATCGGTTCCGCGCACGAACGGCTGAATATATTGCACGCGGAATGGGCCTATCTGAACCGTCCCGACCGGTTGGCCGATCTGGCCGAACTCAACTTTGACCGGTTGGGCTTGTTGCCGATTATGCCCGAAGCTTTTGGGCGTGTGGATCAGATTATCTACCCATTGCCGCCCATGGTAGGGCTGGAAAATTCGATCGAATTGTCCAGCGACGGTGATGCAAACGCGGAGGCAACCCAATGACCCGCACCCCCCTGCGCCCTTTGGCCCGCATTCTGGAAGCGCGCGCGCGCGGTGAAAACCCTGACGCAATCGAGGCCGAAAACCGCGCGAAACGCCACGAAGCGTTGGCCGATAAATCCCGCCAACGCGCCGAAGGCCGATTGCTGGTGCTTGGGCTTGCGTTCTTTTGCGCCTTTATCACCATCGGCGGGCGTATGGGTACGCTGGCATCGTCCGTCCCCGAAGAACCCCGCGCCACGGCTATGGGCAACCCGATCATCGGGCAGCGCGCCGATATCGTGGACCGTAACGGGCGGCTTTTGGCGACCAATCTCGCGACGTTTTCGCTTTATGCGCATCCACAAGATATGATCGATCCGGCGAATGCCGCCCGTGGGCTTGCCGCGATTTTCCCCGAACTTGATGAAAAAGACCTGCTTGACGATTTTACGGGCAGCCGCAAATTCATGTGGATCCGCCGCCAGATCAGCCCCGAACAAATGCAAGCCGTGCATGATATCGGCAGTCCGGGCCTGCTGTTTGGCCCCCGCGAAATGCGGCTTTACCCGAATGGGCCGATTGCGGCGCATATCTTGGGCGGTGCCAGCTATGGCCGCGAAGGTGTCGATAGCGCAGAAGTTATCGGTGTCGCGGGCGTCGAACGCCAGTTCGACGGCTTTTTGCGCGACCCCGCAAACGAAGGCGCGCCGCTTGAGCTTGCGATTGATCTAACGGTGCAGGCCGCATCCGAACAGGTGCTGGCAGGCGGCATGTCGATCATGAACGCCAAAGGCGCGACATCGGTGTTGATGGACATTCACACGGGCGAAATCATCTCGATGGTGTCGCTGCCAGACTTTGACCCCAACAACCGCCCCCGCGTGCTGTTGACGGGGGACCAATCCGACAGCCCGCTGTTTAACCGCGCCGTGCAGGGTGTGTATGAACTTGGCTCGACCTTCAAAATCTTTGCCACGGCCCAAGCGATGGAACTGGGGTTGGTGAACGCCAATACGATCATCGATACCCAAGGTCCGCTGACATGGGGGCGCTTTCGCATCCGTGATTTTCACGACTACGGGCCAACGCTCAGCGTGACGGACGTCATCGTCGAATCTTCGAACGTGGGCACCGCACGGATCGCCATGCAAATCGGTGCCGAACGGCAGCGTGACTTTCTGGGCACGCTCGGATTTTTTGTACCCACCCCCGTCGAGATGGTCGAGGCACCGACCGGCAAACCCCTGTTGCCCGCGAACTGGTCCGAACTGTCTGCGATGACCATTTCTTATGGCCACGGATTGTCCGCATCGCCACTGCATCTGGCCACCGCCTATGCATCCTTGCTGAACGGTGGCACCCGCGTGGAACCTACCTTGCTGCGCCAGCATGATACCACCGTCGGCCCGCGCGTCATCAGCGCGCAGGTCAGCCGCGCTGCGGTCGATATGTTGCGTCAGGTCGTGACGCGCGGCACCGCCTCTTTTGGTGAAGTTCCCGGCTACGAAGTCGCGGGCAAAACCGGCTCTGCGGATAAACCCCGCGAAAACGGCGGCGGGTACTATGACGATAAGGTCATCGCGACCTTTGCAAGCGTGTTTCCGGCCAGTAATCCCCAATATGTACTGGTCCTGACCTTGGACGAACCGTCCATTGATACGCTGGGCGAGGTCCGCCGCACCGCAGGCTGGACCGCCGTGCCTGTTGCTGCCGAAATGATCCGCCGTGTCGCACCGCTTTTGGGCTTGCGCCCGATCGTCGATACGTCCGAAACAGCTGGTTTAACACTCACTTCAAACTAGGCGGAACCACCGATGAAAACACTGACGGAACTGGGGCTAACGGCGCAAGCCGGACGCGAGGCCCAGATCACGGGGCTGACTGTTGACAGCCGTGCCGTCAAACCCGGCGATCTGTTTGCGGCTTTGCCGGGCGTTGCCGTTCACGGGGCCATGTTCATTGCGGGGGCGCTGGAACGGGGCGCAACAGCGATACTGACGGATGCCGCCGGGGCATTGATCGCCGCTGATGCGATGGCTGGAACCGCTGCCGCCCTGATCATTGCCCAAGACCCGCGTCAGGCTTTGGCGCAGACTGCGTCGCTGTGGTTCGGGCCGCATCCGGCAACGGTTGTTGCCGTCACCGGCACCAATGGCAAAACATCTGTGTCCACCTTCTGTCGGCAAATTTGGGAACACCTTGGTCTGGCAGGTGTGAACCTTGGCACCACCGGCGTCGAAGGCGCATGGGCGCATCCGCTGAAACACACGACGCCTGAACCGATCACCCTGCACCGGGTTTTGGCCGACGCTACACACAACGGCATCACCCATGTCGCGATGGAGGCGTCAAGCCACGGACTGGATCAGCGCCGTCTTGACGGCGTCCTTCTGGCGGCGGCGGGTTTCACCAACTTTACCCAAGACCATCTGGACTATCACGAAACTTTTGATGCCTATTTCGCCGCAAAGATGGGTCTTTTCACCCGTGTGTTGTCCGACGATGGCGTTGCCGTGATCAACCTTGATGACCCCAAAGGCCCCGAAGTCGCTGATATCTGCACCGCGCGTGGCCAAGAAGTGATCGGCGTTGGTCGCCATCCCGACGCGCGCTTGCGCCTGACCGGGCAACGCTATGACGCCACCGGCCAAGACGTGCTGTTCACATGGCAAGGCCACGCACACCAAGCCCGCCTTGCACTGATCGGCGGGTTTCAGGCCGATAACGTGCTTTTGGCTGCCGGGTTGGTGATTGCCGCCGGGGGCGTCCCGTCGGATGTTTTCGCCACGCTGCCACATCTCACGACGGTGCATGGCCGGATGGAACTGGCCGCCACCCGTGAGAACGGTGCGGCGGTGTTTGTCGATTACGCCCATACGCCAGACGCGGTGAAAACCGCGCTTGCCGCGATGCGCCCACATGTGATGGGCCGGATCATCGCAATTGTCGGCGCGGGCGGCGACCGTGACACCGGTAAGCGACCCCTGATGGGGGCGGCGGCGGCGACCCATGCCGATGTGGTGATCGTGACTGATGACAACCCGCGCTCCGAAGACCCACGCGTCATCCGCGCTGCGGTGATGGCAGGCGCGTTGGCCGCAGGTGGCACCGACCAGATTTCCGAAGTCGGCGACCGCGCCGAGGCAATATTGCGTGCCGTTCACATGTTGCAACCGGGTGATGCGCTGTTGATCGCAGGCAAAGGCCATGAAACCGGACAGACCATCGGGGATAGCGTGATGCCCTTTGACGATGTGGAACAGGCCAGCGTGGCTGTGGCCGCGCTTGAAGGTAAAATATGACACCGCTGTGGACGGCGGCGGAGGTGATCGCCGCGACGCAGGGGATCGGCGCCGCCGATTGGCAGGCGACGGGGGTGTCCGTGGATACGCGCACGTTGCAACCGGGTGATCTGTTCATCGCATTGAAACATCTGCGAGACGGGCACGATTTTGTCGCCCAAGCTTTTGCAAAAGGTGCAGCCGCTGCGATTGTCAGTCGCCCCACAACGGGCGGACCCACTGTTCTGGTGGCTGATACCGTCGCCGCGCTGAATGATCTGGCCCGTGCCGGGCGCGCACGCACGCACGCGCAGATCGTCGCGGTGACCGGGTCGGTCGGCAAAGCATCGACAATTGGTATGCTGCGCGTGATGCTGTCGGGCCAAGGGAAATGCCATGCGCCGCGCCCGCGGTATATGAATCAATGGGAGGTCCCGCTGAGCTTGGCAACCATGCCCGCCGATGCAGATTTTGCGGTGATCAAAGTCGGCGCACGCCGCCCCGGTGATATTGCCCCGTTGGCCCGCCTGACCAACCCACATGTGGTGCTGCTGACCCGCATCGCCCAAGAGCATCTGGATGTTTTTGGCGACACCACCGCAATCGCTGTTGAAAAAGCGTCGCTTTTTGAAGGACTTGTCGAAAACGGCACCGCTGTCTTTCATGGCGACGATCCGACCAGCACCATTGTACGGGAGCGGGCCGCTGGCCTAAAGACCGTGAGTTTTGGGGCGGGGCCAAATAACTGGGTGTTGAAAAACGTGCGGCTCTGCCGCGATGTCACGGTGATTTCGGCGCTGGGGCAGGGGCAGGACTACCTGTTCAAACTCCCTGTGCCGGGGCGCCATTTTGCGATGAACGCATTGGGCGCGTTGGCTGCGGTAAACGCGCTCGGGGCTGATCCCGTGATGGCGATGCTGGATCTGACACATTGGAAGCCAACCGCCGGGCGCGGTGCGCGCGAACGTGTTGTTCTGGACGCTGCCCGCGAAGGTGAAACCCTTGACCTGCTTGATGACGTGCTGAATGCGAACCCGACGTCTGTCGACACCTCGCTCGAGGTGATCGCGGCGTCCGAACCCCACGACAACGTTGGCCGGATCGTCAAAGGTCGGCGCGTGGCGATTTTGGGCGACATGAGCGGGCTTGGCCCTGACGCCGCGCAAATGCACAGCGCTTTGGCGCAAAACATGCACCTGCGCAAACTGGACCAAATCCATTGTGCAGGACCGCTGATGTACCATTTGTGGCGGGCCTTGCCACAGCACCAGCGCGGGCAATGGACCGAAACACCCGAAGATCTGGTTGGTCAGGTATCGCACCTTGTTGATGCGGGCGATGTGGTCTTGGTCAAAGGGTCCGCAGGCAGTAAAATTGGTCTTGTCGTTGACGCCATCCGAAAACTGGGGCATCGCCGCCCCCAAGAAGAATAGGAATACCTCATGCTATACTGGCTTACGTCACTTTCCGATGGCGGCGACTTTTTCAACCTGTTCCGTTATATCACGTTTCGGGCTGGTGGCGCGTTCATGACATCTTTGCTGTTTGGGTTCATCTTTGGCCCGCCCCTGATCAACGTGCTGCGCCGCAAACAAGGCAAGGGGCAGCCGATCCGCTCTGACGGCCCCGAAGGCCATTTCGTCAAGGCCGGCACGCCAACGATGGGCGGGTTGCTGATCGTGGGCGCGCTGACAACATCCACCCTTTTGTGGGCACGGCTGGACAACCCGTTTGTGTGGATGGTGCTGTTTGTAACGCTGTCTTTCGCGGCGATCGGGTTCGCTGACGACTACGCCAAAGTGTCCAAACAAAACACCGCCGGGGTGTCGGGCAAAGTGCGCATTCTGCTTGGTATCTTGATCGCGGGGATCGCCGGCTATTGGGCCGCCGCCTATCACCCCGATGACCTGACAAGCCAATTGGCATTGCCGATTTTCAAAGATACGCTGATCAATCTGGGCATCTTGTTCGTGCCATTTTCGGTTGTTGTGATCGTGGGCGCGGCGAATGCTGTCAACCTTACCGATGGGCTTGACGGGCTGGCAATCATGCCGGTGATGATCGCGGCCGCGACCTTTGGGATCATCGCCTATGCGGTTGGGCGGACCGACTTTACCGAATATCTCGACGTGCACTACGTGCCGCAAACCGGCGAAATCCTGATTTTTTGCGCGGGGTTGATTGGCGGCGGTTTGGGTTTCTTGTGGTATAACGCGCCACCCGCTGCCGTGTTCATGGGCGACACCGGGTCACTGGCACTGGGCGGCGCGCTTGGTGCGATTGCTGTCGCCACCAAGCACGAGATCGTCTTGGCCATCGTAGGCGGTCTATTCGTCGCCGAAGCCCTGTCGGTGATCATTCAGGTTCTTTATTTCAAACGGACAGGTAAACGCGTCTTTTTGATGGCGCCCATCCACCACCACTACGAGAAAAAAGGCTGGGCAGAGCCGCAGATCGTGATCCGCTTCTGGATCATCTCTTTGATCCTTGCCATGATCGGGCTTGCCACGCTCAAGGTGCGCTAGGGCCTCGCCAACCCGAACCCCGCCCCAGCGTCACGCCGGGCGGGGTGGGGCAGGTCCTGCGGTTCGCTGCACGACCATCGATCATTGCGCGGCACCTTGCACGCTGGCGGCGCAAACGGCACTGTGCCGCAAAACACCAAAGGGGCGATGTGATGATTCCAGTACAGGGGTATGTAGGGAAAACGCTGGCTGTGCTGGGGCTTGGGCGGTCTGGCCGGGCCACAGCTGCGGCTCTGCTTGCGGGCGGCGCAAATGTGGTTGTTTGGGACGACAGCGCCCCTGCACGCGACGCGGCCGGTGGCGAAGGCCTGACCATTCGCGACCTATCCAAACCCGGCGCTTTTGATGATATCACCAAGCTGATCGTCAGCCCAGGTATCCCGCATCTTTACCCGACCCCAAACCCGGTTATCGCGGCTGCATGGGATGCATCGGTGCCGGTCGACAACGATATCGGGCTTTTCTTTCAATCCTTTGCAACAGATGACTGGGACAGCTTTGATGTCGCCCCGCGCGTGGTGGCGGTGACCGGATCAAATGGAAAATCGACCACCTCTGCACTGATCCACCATATTCTGACCGAAAACGGCCGCCCTGCGCAACTGGCCGGAAATATCGGGCGCGGCGTGCTGGATATCGAGCCCGCGCATGATGGCGAGGTGGTCGTGCTGGAACTGTCGTCCTATCAAACCGATCTGGCGCGCGCGCTGACGCCGGACGTCGCGGTCTTTACCAACCTTTCGCCCGATCATCTGGATCGGCACAACGGCATGGGCGGCTATTTTGCCGCGAAACGGCGGCTTTTTGCAGAAGGCGGGCCTGACCGTGCGGTGATCGGGGTTGATGAACCCGAAGGGCGGTATTTGGCCAACCAGTTGATTGAAGGCGCAGGCGATGATCGGGTGATCCAAATCTCATCGGGTCGCAAGCTTACCCAAGGTTGGGCCGTTTCGGCCCGCAAAGGTTTCCTTGCCGAATATCGCAGCGGACGGCAGTTAGCGTCCGTTGATTTACGCAATATCGCGGGGCTTCCCGGGGCGCATAACCACCAAAACGCCTGTGCTGCCTACGCGGTGTGTCGCAGCATTGGGCTTGGTCCGAAAGGGATCGAGGCGGCCATGCACAGCTATCCCGGTTTGCCGCATCGGTCGCAGCTTGTGGCGGAAAAGGCGGGCGTGAAGTTTGTGAATGACAGCAAGGCGACAAATGTCGACAGTGCCGCGAAGGCGTTGCAAGCCTTTGACAACATACGCTGGATTTGCGGTGGGTTGCAAAAAGACGGCGGGCTGGACGGGCTGTTGCCGCATCTTGGACACGTCGCAAAGGCCTATGTGATCGGTCGCGAGGCGGCAGATTTTGCCCGCCAGCTGACAGGGGCCGTCACCGAAGTATGCACCACGATGGAGGTTGCGGTCGCGCAGGCGGCCGCCGACGCCGCACCGGGAGATGTGGTGCTTCTGGCGCCTGCGGCAGCAAGCTTTGACCAATACGACAGCTTTGAAAAACGCGGCGACGATTTTGTGAACCGGGTATTGGCGTTGGCACCATAGGGCGGGTTTAACCTGCCTTACTTGGCAGCAATCGCTTGCCCTGCGGCCCAGCCTGACGACCATGCCCATTGAAAGTTATATCCGCCCAACCATCCGGTTACATCGACGGCCTCGCCTATAAAATAAAGACCGGGGATGGATTTCGCGGCCATCGTTTTGGATGATAGTGAATCGGTGTCGATCCCGCCAAGGGTGACTTCGGCGGTGCGGTAACCCTCGGTCCCTGTTGGTGTCAGATGCCAGTTGCACAGTTGATCTGCGATGTCTTGCAGCCGCGCATCGCTTTGGTCGGCGATGTTTCCTGTCAGTTGCAGGTCCGTTTCCAGATAATCGACCAACCGTCCGGGCAAATATTGCGACATGACCGTGGTCAGGGCTTTGCGCCCTTGCGTCTGGCGTGCGGATTTCAATGTGTTGAACAGGCCCGCTGAAGGATCGACGTTGACGGTGATCTGTTCGCCCTCGTGCCAGTAAGACGATGCTTGCAATATGGCGGGGCCGGACAGGCCGCGGTGGGTAAAAAGAACGGCTTCGTCAAAGATAGTGTCATGTGCCGCCACCCGTGCAGGCAGGGCAACACCAGCAAGCGGTTTGAACCGGTCTTCGCCAAAGGTAAAAGGAACAAGACCAGGCCGCGTGTCGATGACAGGCAGGTCGAATTGACGCGCAATCTGATAGGCCAGCCCCGTTGCGCCCATTTTCGGGATGGATTTTCCGCCCGATGCAACGACAAGATTGCGCGCGATCACATCGACTTTGGTCCCGTTTCTGTCCAGACTTACCCGGTAGTCGTGGCCGTCATGGCCAATCTCGCCGACTTCTGTTTGCAGCCATAGCTGTGCGCCTGCTTTGTCCATCTCTGCGCGCAGCATCGCAACGATGTCTTTCGCGGTGTCATCGCAAAAAAGCTGCCCGAGCGTCTTTTCATGCCACGCGATGCGGTATTGGTCGACCAGTGCAATAAAATCCCACTGTGTGTAACGTTTCAGCGCGGATTTGCAGAAATGTTTGTTCTGGCTGATAAAATTCGCGGGGCTGGTCTGCATGTTGGTGAAATTGCAGCGCCCTCCACCCGAAATACGGATCTTTTCGCCCGGCGCTTTGGCGTGGTCGACGACCAGTGTGCCTGGACCTGCATGTGCGGCACACATCATGCCAGCAGCACCTGCGCCTATGATCAAAGTGTTTATTTTCATGCCACCCGATGTGACGTGGAAACCAATCAGGCGCAAGGATGTTCACGTTCATGGTGCGGCGTCGCAGCCCGAAATCTGTATTTGCAGGAAATAAGCCGGGCGCTGTTTTTAAGTGGAATCATCTGCAAATCGCCGCTATGCTTGCCCCAGACCCGGAAAACGGGCGGTTGAGGCAGTATGGCGGTGATCCATGACGGAAATGGTCTTTGGGGCGGTCCCGGTGCAATCCGGCGACCCAGTTCTACCTAGATGGTGGCGCACAATTGATAAATGGACCTTGTCCTGCATCTTGACCTTGTTTGGTATCGGTTTGCTGTTGGGGCTGGCGTCGTCGCCGCCTTTGGCGTCCAAAAATGGCCTTCCGCCGTTTTACTATGTCAGTCGCCAGGCGTTCTTTGGCGGATTGGCGATGGTTGTGATGTTTGCAACGTCGATGATGTCACCAACGCTGGTGCGGCGTCTGGCCGTTATGGGGTTCTTGGGGGCGTTTGCGGCCTTGGTGATGCTGCCCGTGTTTGGAACCGATTTTGGCAAAGGTGCAACACGCTGGTATTCGCTTGGCTTTGCGTCGGTGCAGCCTTCCGAATTTTTGAAGCCGGGATTTATCGTCATGTCCGCTTGGCTTTTTGCGGCGTCGCAGCAGTTGGGGGGGCCACCCGGTAAGGTGTATTCCTTTGCTTTGACGATCGTGATTGTTTTGATCCTCGCGATGCAGCCCGACTTTGGGCAAGCCTGCCTGATCCTGTTTTCGTGGGGTGTTATGTATTTTGTGGCGGGCGCGCCCATGGTTATTCTGATCGTGCTTGCGGGGTTGGTTGTTGTTGGCGGTACCTTTGCCTATAGCGCGTCCGAGCATTTTGCCCGCCGAATTGACGGGTTTTTATCCGCGGAAATCGACCCCACAACGCAGCTGGGTTATGCGACCAATGCCATTCGCGAAGGCGGGTTTTTTGGGGTCGGTGTCGGTGAGGGGCAGGTCAAATGGTCGCTACCCGATGCGCACACCGATTTTATCATCGCCGTTGCTGCCGAAGAATACGGTTTGATCTGCGTTCTTGTGATCATCGCACTTTATACCGTGATTGTTGTGCGGTCATTGTTGCGTCTGATGAAAGAGCGTGACCCGTTTATCCGTCTGGCGGGTACGGGGCTGGCCTGTGTATTCGGCGTGCAGGCGATGATCAACATGGGCGTTGCCGTCCGGCTGCTTCCTGCCAAGGGAATGACGCTACCGTTTGTGTCTTATGGTGGGTCGTCGTTGATCGCGGGCGGCATTACTGTTGGGATGCTGCTGGCCTTTACCCGGTCGCGACCGCAAGGCGCGATGGGCGACATTTTATTACGTAGGGCAAACCGATGAAAGCACCACTGCTGATTATCGCCGCAGGCGGCACGGGCGGTCATATGTTCCCCGCCCAAGCTCTGGCCGAAGCGATGTTGGAAAAAGGCTGGCGCGTGCGCCTGTCAACCGATGCGCGCGGCGCCCGGTATACGTCCGGTTTCCCGGATGCGGTCGCGGTCAATGTGGTTGGCAGTGCGACGTTTGCACGTGGCGGCATTGTGCAAAAAATTGCGGTGCCGTTTCGTATTTTAGGCGGAATTGCTGCGGCCAAATGGCGGATGCTTTGGGACCGTCCCGCTGTTGTCGTGGGCTTTGGCGGGTATCCGGCCATTCCGGCGATGACGGCCGCGTGGGCATTACGGGTGCCACGCATGATCCACGAACAAAACGGTGTTTTGGGGCGCGTGAACCAGTTGTTTGCCAAGCGTGTGAACAAGGTCGCTTGCGGCACGTGGCCAACCGCGCTGCCATCCGGCGTTGAAGGCGTGCACACGGGTAACCCGGTTCGTGCGGCTGTGCTTGAACGGGCAGGCGCCCCCTATATTCCGCCCGGTGACTACCCGATGTCTATCGTGGTCTTGGGTGGCAGTCAGGGCGCGCGGATCATGTCGGATATTGTGCCGCCTGCCATTTCTGCGTTGCCCGAACATATCCGGCGCAACGTACGCGTCAGTCATCAGGCCCGTGCAGAGGATCTGGAACGGGTCACAAATTACTACCGCAACGAACTGATTTCGGCGGATGTGCAGACGTTTTTTGCCGATGTACCCGACCGGATGGCCGAGGCGCAGTTGGTCATCTCGCGGTCGGGCGCGTCAACCGTTGCAGACGTCAGCATTATTGGCCGGCCCGCGATTTGGGTGCCCTACGCCCAAGCGGTGCGTGACGAGCAAACAGCAAACGCCCGCCAATTGGTAGATAGCGGTGCATCGGTGATGATGCATGAACCCGAATTCGAGGTCGCGCCGCTGACCGCAATGCTTGAAAAACTTTTGTCGGATGACGCAGCCTCACGGAAAATGGCGCAGACCGCTGTTGCCTGTAGTGTGCCAGACGCGACGGCGCGCTTGGTGAAACTGGTCGAAGAACTTGCCCCGAAGGCCCAATAATGATGGATGGAAGCCACGCGATGAATGCTGCAACAAAATTGCCTTTGGATGTTGGTCCGATCCACTTTGTGGGGATTGGCGGCATTGGGATGTCCGGGATTGCCGAAGTCCTGATTAACCATGGCTATACGGTGCAGGGTTCTGACCTGAAGGCGTCCAAAATTACCGACCGCCTGAAAACGCTGGGCGCGACAATTTTTGAAGGTCAGCGCGCCGAAAATTTAGAAGGCGCACATGTGATTGTGATTTCATCCGCGATCAAGCCGGGCAATCCTGAATTGGACGCGGCCCGCGCCAAAGGTTTGCCCGTCGTGCGCCGTGCCGAAATGTTGGCGGAATTGATGCGCCTGAAATCCAACATCGCTATTGCCGGCACCCACGGTAAAACAACCACCACGACAATGGTTGCCGCCCTGCTGGACGAAGGCGGAATTGACCCCACAGTGATCAATGGCGGGATTATTCATGCCTATGGATCAAACGCGCGTATGGGCCAAGGCGAATGGATGGTGGTCGAGGCCGACGAATCAGACGGCACCTTTAACCGCCTGCCTGCGACAATTGCGATTGTCACCAATATTGACCCTGAACACATGGAGCATTGGGGCACCATCGAAAATTTGCGCCAAGGATTTTACGATTTTGTGTCGAACATTCCGTTCTACGGTTTGGCGGTTTGCTGCACTGATCACCCTGAAGTGCAGGCGCTTGTCGGCCGGATTACCGATCGCCGTGTGAAGACATTTGGGTTTAACGCCCAAGCCGACGTGCGGGCGATCAACCTGACATACAAGGCAGGGCAGGCGCATTTTGACATCGCGCTTCAGGACGAAGGTACAGTGATCGAAGGCTGCGTGCTTCCGATGCCGGGCGATCACAACGTATCGAACGCCTTGGCCGCTGTTGGTGTGGCACGTCATCTGGGCATGAAGAAAGACGAAATTCGGTCGGCGTTGGCCGGGTTCAAGGGCGTGAACCGCCGGTTTACCAAAGTTGGTGAAGTCAACGGCGTCACCATCATTGACGACTACGGACACCACCCTGTTGAAATTGCCGCAGTCCTCAAAGCTGCGCGTCAGGCGACATCCGGCCGCGTTATTGCTGTGCACCAACCGCATCGGTTCAGCCGTCTTTCGCACCATTTCGAAGATTTCTGTACGTGCTTTAACGACGCGGATGTCGTTGGCATTTCTGATATTTTCTCGGCGGGCGAAGACCCGATTCCAGGCGCGGGACGCGATGATCTGGTGGCTGGATTGATCCGGCACGGGCATCGCCACGCACGCAGCGTCGAATCCGAGGAAGATCTGGAACGGCTTGTACGCGAGCAGTGTAACCCTGGTGATATGGTTGTCTGCCTTGGCGCAGGGACGATCAGCGCGTGGGCCAACCGTTTACCGGAACGTCTGCAGGCGTAACGGCGAAGCGCGGTGCAGGTTTTTGTTTGGATCAGAAGGTTGTGGGTGTTGCGCAACGCAGGCGCAGTACCCCCTGTCGCGGACCGGCTGGACACGAAGGTAGTTGTGTGATCGACCCTCTTTTTGCGGTTTTGTTGTGGTGGGTCGTCGCGATCGTCATGCGCTTGGTCCCGTCACGGGACAACCATTGGCAGCGCGCCTACATCCTGATCGGTCTGGGCATCCCGTTGGTGATTTGGGTCGCCGTCACGCATAACATTTTGGTCGGGTTGGTCGTTCTGGTTTCTGGTGCCTCGGTTGTGCGGTGGCCGATTTATTACCTGTTTCGGTGGATCAAACAAAAAACGCGCGGGTCTTAGTTTTACATGTGGGCACCTTGGCAGTAAAAAGCCAAAAAATGTGATTGAGAGGGAGCAGCATGGATCTGCCAAATGTACGTGGCACGCTGACTGCCAACCGCCCCTTGGCAGACCTGACATGGATGCGCGTCGGTGGCCCGGCAGAGGTTTTGTTTCAGCCTGCCGACCTTGATGACCTGACCACGTTTTTGGGGGCGCTGCACGAAACTGTTCCTGTGTTCCCGATGGGGGTCGGTAGCAATCTGATCGTGCGCGATGGTGGCATTAGCGGCGTGGTGGTCCGGCTTGGGCGCGGCTTTAACGCGATTGACGTCGTGGGCGACGAGGTGGTGGCCGGGGCTGCCGCATTGGATGCGCATGTGGCACGTAAGGCGGCAGACGCTGGGCGCGATCTGACATTTTTACGGACCATTCCGGGCACGATTGGCGGCGCAGTCCGGATGAATGCGGGCTGCTACGGGTCATATGTCGCCGACGTTTTGACATCGGTAACTGTTGTCTTGCGTGATGGTAAGGTGACCGAGATGCCCGCCGACGCGCTGAAATTCGCCTACCGCAGCAGCGTTCTTCCTGACGGGGCAATTGTTGTTGGCGCACGCTTTGCGGCACCCCATGGTGATCCAGAAGCACTGGCAGACCGCATGGCCGATCAGTTGGTCAAACGCGACGAAAGCCAACCCACCAAAGACCGCACCGCGGGCTCTACGTTTCGCAATCCTGCGGGTTTTTCAAGCACGGGGCGTGCGGATGATCTGCATGACCTGAAGGCGTGGAAAGTCATCGACAATGCCGGAATGCGCGGCGCGACCCTTGGCGGGGCTGTGATGAATGAGAAACACTCGAACTTTCTAACCAATGCGGGTGGGGCGACTGCCGCCGATCTTGAAGATTTGGGCGAACGCGTGCGGAAAAAGGTTTACGCTTCGCAAGCAATCACGCTAGAGTGGGAAATTATGCGGGTGGGTCACCGTTTGGAAGCCGACCCCGTAAAATAAATGGCCAAATAATGGACTGATCCACAAAGGATCACACTAAATGACGGGTCGCAAAGACCCGCGAAAGAGGCGGTAGGGTATGTCGAGCAGGGCAAACCCGAAAGGTGGAGACGAATTCGGTCTGGTTGTTGCTGCGCGCTTTGATGTGCGGCACTGTCGGCGCGATTCCGAGACAGCTTTGCGGGACACAACATGTGAAGTGATCGTGACCGATGCCGGGCGCGCCAATCTGGCGTCCGCGCAGGAAGCGTGTGTTTGGGTGCATGAGGTGTCGCCATGCGACGTTTGATCCGGCGCCCTGCGCACAACGCTCCTTATGATCCTGCGCCTTCGCGTTTGGGATATCGCTATCAGCGCCTGATGCTCACGCCGGGCTTTCGCGGCACCGTGCGGGTTGGTTTGCCGATCTTGCTGATCGCTGCAATCGCGGGGTCACATTTTTCAAAGGCCGAAAACCGCGCCGCAGTTGTCGCCAAGATCGAGGCAACAAAGCAAAGCTTTCAAACCCGTCCGCAGTTTATGGTCAAGGCGTTTACAATTACCGGTGCTGATCAGGCGACGATGACACAGGTCATCGCGCTTTTGCCGACCGCGTTCCCTGTTTCGTCTTTTGATCTCGATCTCGAGCAAACGCGCCGCGAAATCGAGATGCTGGATCCGGTAAAATCAGCGGCGGTGCGTGTTGGTCCTGCGGGTACGCTGGAAATCCGTTTGGTGCCGCGGGTGCCTGCGGCATTGTGGCGGGACGGTGGCGTCTTGCGGTTGATCGACGGGGATGGGGCGATGTCCGGCACTGTGACGTCGCGCGCGGATCGCCCTGATCTGCCTTTGATCGCCGGTGATGGCGCTGAACAGCATATCAAAGAGGCGATCGCACTGTACGTTGGCGCAGGCCCATTGCAGTCGCGTGTGCGCGGGCTGGTCCGTATGGGCGAACGGCGCTGGGATCTTGTACTGGACCGCGACCAACGCATTTTGCTTCCAGATGTCGGTGCCGTTCAGGCGCTTGACCGTGTTGTCGCGCTGAACGGTGCGCAGGATATGTTGGATCGTGATGTGGTGGTTGTCGATATGCGCAATGCCAGCCGCCCCACCTTGCGGATGAACGAAGAAGCGGTCGCTGCGATGCGCCGTACAAATGAAACAGTAACAATAAACGGGGCCAGCCACTGATGGGCGATGTATACGATAGCCAGCGCGCAATGCGCCAAATGCGCAAAGCAGCGATGCAGCGCGGTGTCGTCGCGGTTCTTGATGTGGGAACGTCGAAAATCGCGTGTCTGGTGCTGCGGTTTGATGGCCCGGAACAATTCCGCAGTGTCGATGGCGTGGGTTCGATGGCGGGTCAGTCACAGTTCCGCGTCATCGGGGCTGCAACAACCCGGTCGCGCGGTGTGCGTTTCGGCGAAGTCGATGCAATGCAAGAGACCGAGCGCGCCATCCGGACTGTGGTTCAGGCGGCGCAAAAAATGGCCAAGGTCCGCGTCGATCACGTGATTGCCGGGCTTTCGGGCGCACATCCGCGGTCTTATGGGCTGGACGGGGCACTGGACGTTGCGGGCGGAATGGTGACAGAGCAAGACATCAGCCAGGTTATGGCAAATTGTGATGTCCCCGATTACGGGGCGGGCCGCGAAGTTTTGCACGCGCAACCGGTCAATTTTGCGCTCGACAACCGGTCTGGGCTTGCTGATCCACGTGGGCAGATCGGGCATAAACTGACCACGGACATGCACATGCTGACGGTCGATGCGGCTGCGCTGCAAAACCTGTTTTATTGTATCAAGCGGTGCGACCTCGAACTGGCCGGGCTGGCATCGTCGGCTTATGTGTCGGGGATGTCGTCACTGGTTGAGGACGAGCAAGAGCTGGGCGCGGCCTGTATTGATCTTGGTGGCGGGTCGACCGGAATTTCGGTGTTTATGAAAAAGCACATGATCTTTGCAGATTCCGTACGCATGGGCGGTGACCACGTCACATCCGACATTTCCATGGGGCTGCAAATTCCTGCCGCTACCGCAGAGCGCATCAAAACATTCTATGGTGGTGTTGTTGCCACGGGGATGGACGACCGTGAAATGATTGAAATCGGCGGTGACACCGGGGACTGGGAACATGACCGTCGCACAGTATCGCGTGCAGAATTGATCGGCATCATGCGCCCCCGCGTCGAAGAGATTTTGGAAGAGGTCCGGACCCGTCTGGATGCCGCAGGATTTGAACATCTGCCAAGCCAACAAATCGTGCTGACCGGTGGCGGCAGCCAAATACCGGGCCTTGACGGATTGGCGAGTAAGATTTTGGGCCAGCAAGTCAGGCTAGGGCGTCCGCTGCGGGTGCAGGGTCTTCCGCAGGCTGCCATCGGTCCGGCGTTTTCCAGCGCGGTCGGGCTGACATTGTTCGCCGCCAACCCGCAAGATGAATGGTGGGATTTTGAAATTCCAGCAGATCGCTATCCCGCGCGATCGCTGAAAAGGGCCGTAAAATGGTTTAAGGATAACTGGTAATACGCAAGATATCGCCGATAGCCCGAAATCAAGCGGGAAAGGCGTAAAAAATGTCCAGATTTGGTGTCATTTTTGTGTTTTCCCCGTGACCTTTCGGCATCATGCGGCTAAGATCGCGATAATAAGCAGTCAGGCGCCCGGTGGGACGGGCTCATAATAAACAGGCGGATCACGTTATGGCACTGAATCTTTCCCTCCCTGGGCACGAAGAACTGAAACCTCGGATCACCGTTTTTGGTGTTGGCGGGGCGGGCGGAAACGCCGTTAACAACATGATTGAAAAAGAGCTTGAGGGCGTGGAGTTCGTTGTTGCGAACACCGATGCACAGGCTTTGCAGCAATCGCGTGCAAGCTCCAAAATCCAGATGGGCCTGAAGGTCACCGAAGGTTTGGGTGCAGGCGCACGCCCAACTGTTGGCGCTGCTGCGGCAGAAGAAAGCATCGAACAGATTGTTGACCACCTTGCGGGCGCGCACATGTGCTTTATCACTGCCGGGATGGGGGGCGGCACCGGGACAGGTGCGGCGCCAATCATCGCGCAAGCAGCCCGTGAATTGGGCGTTCTGACTGTTGGCGTTGTCACAAAGCCATTCCAGTTCGAAGGCGCAAAGCGCATGAAGCAGGCTGATGCAGGTATCGAAGCCCTGCAAAAGGTCGTGGATACGCTGATCATCATTCCGAACCAGAACCTGTTCCGTTTGGCCAATGAAAATACGACATTTACCGAAGCTTTCGCCCTTGCAGATGACGTTCTGTACCAAGGTGTGAAAGGTGTGACCGACCTGATGGTCCGTCCGGGCCTGATCAACCTCGACTTTGCTGATGTTCGCGCCGTAATGGACGAAATGGGCAAGGCGATGATGGGTACTGGCGAGGCCGAGGGTGAAAACCGCGCGGTCCAGGCTGCCGAAAAGGCGATTGCGAACCCGCTGCTGGACGAAATCAGTCTGGTTGGTGCAAAAGGCGTCCTGATCAACATCACTGGTTCGCACGATTTGACACTGTTCGAACTCGACGAAGCAGCGAACAAAATTCGCGAAAAGGTCGACCCAGAAGCAAACATCATTGTCGGTTCGACGCTGGACACCAGCATGGAAGGCCGGATGCGTGTGTCGGTCGTGGCGACAGGCATCGACGCCGCCGTGTCCAACGCAGATACACCGCTGCCACGTCGCAGCATGGCTGCCCCCTTGGCACAATCGGTTGCTGCCGAAGCACCTGCCGCGCAGCCAGCACCGGCACCCGTCGCTGAGCCCGTTGCCGTGCAGGCCCCTGTTCAGGAGCGTTCGTTGTTCCAGGACTTGGATTTGCCGACTTCAGCACCAGCGCGCCAGCCCGCTGCGTTTGCGGCGCAGCCAGCGCCCGCTGCCCAGCAGCGCCCGGCAGCCTCTGCGGATGACCTGCCAGCGCCGGCATACAGCCCGCGCCCAGAGCCAACGTTGACACAGGCTGACAGTTTCGTCGCGCCACGTGCGCCCGGAACACCATCGGCCGAGGCGCTTGCCCGTTTGCAAGCCGCCGTTAACCGTGTGCCAAAGCAGCATGAACAACCGCAACACCAGCCGCGTGCATCCATGCAAGCACCTGCCGAGGCCGAAAAGCCACGTTTCGGGATCAACTCTTTGATCAACCGCATGACCGGCGCACAGGCCGAGGCGGGTTCACACCAACCCGCGCGCGTGCAGCCGCAGGTCACACCGTTGCATCAAGAGCCGGAAGCGCACGAAGACCAGGACCGCATCGAAATCCCAGCGTTCCTGCGTCGTCAGGCTAACTAAGCGGCGTCAATGCTGCAGTGCAACGTAACGTCACAAAAAAACAAAAGGTCGCCGCAAGGCGGCCTTTTTTCGTTCAGGCAAAGGTGTTTGCAGTTGCAGCCCGAAAACCAGCAAGAAATTGCTTCACGATGTTTCAGACCGTCGCAAAGAGTGAGTTGAGCCCGCGCGCATAGACTTTTACATAGGGTCCGTAAGAAACTGAAAAGGCGCGGCTCTCTGTGCAGACGACACTGAAATCACAGGTTACTTTTGATGGCATCGGATTGCATTCCGGCGCCCCTGTACGTGTTGTGCTGCACCCTGCCTGCGCCAACAGTGGCGTCGTGTTCCGGCGTGTTGATCTGCCGTTGCAGCCTGTGTTGCAAGCAAAGTGGGATTCTGTTGTGGTTTCTCCGCTAAACACACGGTTGATTAATGACGATGGTGTGACTGTATCAACAATCGAACATCTGATGGCGGCATTATCGGGCTGTGGTGTGCATAACGTTGTGGTGGACATTGACGGCCCAGAAGTACCGATTCTAGACGGCAGCGCCGCCGAATTTGTACGGGGCATCGTTCATGTCGGGATAACCCGTCTGTCCGCACCGCTGCGCGCGATCGAGGTGCTAAAGGACGTGTTGGTCGCTGATGGTCCGGCCTATGCCAAATTGGCGCCGGCGACGACATTACAAATCGATTTCGAAATCGACTTTGCTGACGCGGCGATTGGCCAGCAGCATAAAACCTTGAACATGGCGAACGGAACGTTTGTGCGCGAACTGTGTGACAGCCGGACGTTCTGTCGGTCTGCGGATGTCGATATGATGCGCGCAAATGGTCTGGCGCTGGGTGGCACAATCGAAAATGCCGTGGTTGTTGATGGCGACAAGGTACTGACGCCGGGCGGTTTGCGCCACCAAGACGAAGCTGTGCGCCATAAAATGCTGGATGCGTTGGGTGATCTGTACACCGCTGGCGCACCTATTTTGGGTCGATACACCGGCGCACGTGCCGGACATGCGATGACCAACCGTTTGCTGCGCGCACTTTTTGCTGATGCCACTGCATGGCGTTGGGTCAATTGCGATGCAAATATTGCATCACGTTTGCCCGGTGTGGGTGTCAGCATCGCGGATCTGTATGCGGTTGCATAAGCAACTGTTAAAGTGTTGATCGTGCGATGCTCAAAAGGCATTTTGCCCCCGATTTTTCTATGCTAGACCCATCGCGAACAGTGGGCGAAGCCGCATGCGGCAAGCGCAGATAATATGAGGTCGCAGTTATGTCAGCCAATTTGCACATAAAACGCAATGTTGTGCGTTTCGGCGCAGCGGTGGCCTTGGCTCTTTTGGCGGCCTGTAGTGGCGGCAATTCTGATGCGGCGTTGGACGCGCTGACCGCCGAACAAATCTTTGCGCGTGGCGAACAGCAAATTGCACAGGGCAAAGCCGACGACGCGGCCTTCACTTTCGGCGAAATCGAGCGGCTTTATCCCTATTCCGAGCTTGCGCAGCGTGGCTTGATTATGCAGGCATTTGCCTATCACAAGGACGAAGACTATCCCAATAGCCGCGCATCTGCGCAGCGATTTCTTGACTTTTACCCAGCGGAACAAGATGCGCCTTACGCGGCCTACCTGCTTGCGCTGTCGTATTACGACCAGATTGACGATGTGGGGCGCGATCAGGGCCTGACGTTCCAAGCCTTGCAAGCCCTGCGGGCGGTGATCGAGACCTATCCAAACAGTGAATATGCCCGTAGTGCGATCCTGAAATTTGATTTGGCGTTTGACCATTTGGCGGCCAAAGAAATGGAAATCGGGCGGTATTATCTTAAACGGGGGCACTATGCTGCCGCTGCGACCCGGTTCCGTACTGTTGTCGAAGATTTTCAAACGACCACACATACCGCCGAGGCGCTGCACCGGCTGGTCGAATGCTATTTGTCACTGGGTCTCACGGACGAGGCGCAAAGCGCCGGTGCGATATTGGGGCATAATTACCAGTCGACCGATTGGTATGCGTCAAGCTATGCATTGCTGACCGGGCAGGGCCTGTCGGCCGACGTGTCAGGTGATAACTGGCTGTCGTCAATCTATCGTCAGGTTTTGCGCGGTGAATGGATTTAGGCCAGAAACTCAGGGGCGACCATGCTGCGCGGCCTAGATATTCGTGACATGCTGATTATTGATCGGTTGGAACTCGCGTTTCAACCGGGTCTGAATGTGCTGACAGGTGAAACCGGGGCGGGTAAATCCATTCTGCTTGATTCCTTGGGTTTTGTACTTGGGTGGCGTGGGCGCGCCGAATTGGTGCGACAAGGTGCCGACCAAGGCGAAGTGACGGCGTGGTTCGACCTGCCCGTCGATCACCCCGCCCGCACTGTTCTTGATGATGCTGGAATCAGTGCTGGTGACGAACTTATCCTAAGGCGCATCAATACGCGGGACGGGCGCAAGACCGCGTGGGTCAATGACCGCAGGGTCAGCGGTGATGTTCTGCGTGCGCTTTCTGATACGCTGGTTGAACTGCATGGCCAACATGACGACCGCGGGCTTTTGAATCCCCGCGGACACCGGCAGATGTTGGACACCTTTGCCGAACTTGACGCGGACTTGCAGAAAACGCGCGCCGCATGGCGTCAGTTGGCAACGGCGCGGCACGCGCTCGCCGAAGCCGAGGCGCAGATCGCTGCTGCCCAAGCCGAGGAAGAGTACCTGCGTCATGCCGTTGCCGAATTAGATGCCCTTGCGCCCGAAGTGGGCGAAGAAGCGACCCTCGACACGCAGCGCCGCACGATGCAATCAGCCGCGCGGATACGCGGCGATATCAACAAAGCCGCTGAGGCGCTTGGCCTGAATGGCGCCGAAGGGCTGGTTTCGGATGCGTCCCGCTGGTTACAGGGTGTGGCAGATCTGGCGGACGGGCGGGTCGAGGAACCGCTTGCGGCAATCGAACGTGCTATGCTGGCACTGGATGACGCGCAAACCGGGGTAAGCAAATGCCTGGACGCACTGTCGTTCAACACCGCGGAGCTTGAGGATATCGAAGAGCGCTTGTTTGCCATTCGTGGTCTGGCGCGCAAACACGGTGTCCAAGCGGACGAACTGCGCAAGTTTGCGGATGATTTGCGTGGGCGGCTTGCGGTGCTGGACGACGGTGCCCGCGACATCAAGGTGCTGACCGGGAATTTGCAGACGGCACAGGCGATCTATGACGCGGGTGCAACGGACCTGACCGAAAAACGCGTGAAGGCCGCGAATGCGCTGGATACGGCAATGGCGGCAGAGCTTGCGCCTCTTAAAATGGAGCGTGCTGTCTTTGCTACAGAGGTGACACGTGCCGAGCCTGGACCGGACGGCGTCGACGCCGTGGCCTTTGCGGTTGCGACCAACCCTGGCGCACCCGCCGGGCCGCTGAACAAGATCGCCTCTGGCGGGGAACTTAGTCGGTTTTTGCTGGCACTCAAAGTTTGCCTGACGCAGGCCAGTTCCGGGCTGACGATGATTTTTGACGAAATCGATCGTGGCGTGGGTGGCGCGACGGCAGATGCGGTTGGTCGTCGTTTGGCCGACCTTGCCGCAGGCGGTCAGGTTCTTGTCGTGACGCATTCGCCGCAAGTGGCGGCATTGGGCGGCCACCATTGGCGTGTCGAAAAACACCAGGACAATGATACAACAACGTCAACGGTTGTTCCGCTTGATTACGATGCCCGCATTGACGAAATTGCACGGATGCTATCAGGGGATCGCGTCACCGATGCCGCCAGAGAAGCCGCAAAAGCATTGATCTTACCCTGAATTGAATTAGGGGCAGCGTACATCACCGCTTACGGCAACACATGTACACCGCCCCTAGCACAATGGTTTACCCAACCTACTCACTAAGCGCGCATCACGGCCACTCACCTCCGTGACGCGCAAGCAAAAATGTCCCTAGAAAAGTAAGCAAACATACTTTTCTTTTAACGCGCGACGATCATTCAAAACGAACTACGGTCACACCAACTTGTTACGCACCTAGGTCTAACTGACCTACACCGTTACAATTAGCGGATGCGCGACGCTGTGAGCAACCTGTCCCAAAGTATGTCAAGGTAACTTACCTAAGTTGTATTATGAAATCCTTGCATCCCTAGGGTTGGGTGCGCATGAATAAAACAACGCTGATTGCTTCCAAGGCAAAGTCCGGCTGCCAAGAAATGTGAATAACATATTGAAACATATAAAGACTTTCATGATATGGGCGATTGATCTGTTGGACGCGCCTTAAGGAAATTGAGTCTAAAAAATTTACACGCGTCGTGATCAACGTGAATTCGCTCGCATTTCTATGAACTAAATTTTTAAATTGTTGAAAGTAAAAGACGTTTTGCGCCGTTATCGCGATACTTGACGGCAGGTTTCACGGCGTTTTTCGTGCGATTATTGCGCACACGCTGGGATTCGCGACTCAGGTGCAACATAGACAGGTGTCCGGGGGGCTTCCTATTGGACAGATGATGCGTATGGCATAGACGTGGCTTTAGCGCGTTCGCGTCGCTGATGTGATAATGGGTAGGAAAGCAATCTGCATGGGACGGTCCGTCAAACCACTCATCTCCCAAGGGATTACGACCGCTAAAGCAAGTTGCAGTGAAGCAATCCGTGTTATCAAGACACGTGGTCCAACCCAGATTCAGTTTTGGTTTATTGCCTTGGCGATCGGAATCGGCGCGGGGGTTGCATCGTTGTTGTTCCGTCTTGGAATCGGTGCGCTGCAATCGTTGTTGTATGGCACGGACGATATTGCCCATCTGCACAGCTTTATCGCGGGCCTTGCGTGGTACCAGATCGTGTTGATCCCTGTTTGCGGCGGTCTGATCGTCGGGTTGATTTTAGATCGGTTCACCGATGACGGGCGCGCCAGATCTGTTGCCGACGTGGTTGAAAGCGCGGCGTTGAACGAAGGCAGGGTCGAGGTGCGGCGCGGGATCGCGTCTGCGCTTGCATCGCTGGTGACGTTATCTTCGGGCGGGTCTACCGGGCGCGAGGGACCGGTGGTGCATATCGCTGCTGTGATTTCTACCATGATATGCCGTTGGATCAACGCCAATGGCATCACCGGGCGTGACCTGCTGGGATGCGCGGTCGCTGCCGCCGTGTCCGCCAGCTTTAACGCGCCGATAGCCGGCGCACTTTTCGCGCTCGAGGTTGTTTTGCGCCATTTTGCAGTGCATGCATTTGCCCCGATTGTGATTGCTTCGGTTGCAGGGACAGTGATCAATCGGCTGGCTTTTGGTGATGTTACGGAATTCGTTTTGCCGGTCCAAAATGCCTTGGCATTCTATGTCGAACTGCCCGCGTTTCTTATCTTGGGTCTGGTGTGCGGTTTGGTTGCCGTTGTTTTGATGAAGGCGGTATTTTGGGCCGATGATTTCGGCAGCTTTGTGCAGCGTGAAACAGGGTTACCGCGATTTTTACGGCCAGCGGTCGCCGGTGCCCTGCTTGGCATTCTTGCAATTTGGTGGCCCCATATCATCGGCGTCGGCTATGAAACGACGTCGGCGGCCTTAAAGGGCGACTTTTTGCTGCATGAGGCGATCATTTTTGGTGTCCTAAAGGTGGTTGCCGTGGCGATTACCATGGGCGGACGAATGGGCGGTGGGGTGTTTTCGCCGTCGTTGATGGTGGGCGCACTGACGGGCCTCGCGTTCGGCACGATCGCCACGGCGATTTTCCCGAATGTATCGGGCGAAGGGACGCTGTATGCGCTGGCTGGAATGGGGGCGGTCGCAGCCGCAGTTCTGGGCGCGCCTATTTCCACCACCTTGATCGTGTTTGAACTGACCGGCGACTGGCAAACAGGTTTGGCTGTCATGGTGGCGGTATCCCTGTCCACAGCACTGTCATCGCGGCTGGTGGATCGGTCGTTCTTTTTAACGCAGTTGGAACGCCGCAATGTCCATCTTGCGGCGGGGCCACAGGCGTATTTGTTGGCAACATTTCGGGTGTCCACAATTATGCGCCCGATCAACACACCGCGCGCAGCCCCAGACGATGCGTGTTGGGACCTAATTCGCGAAGGGCTTTATATTGATGGCAATGCCACGCTTGAACAGGCGATGCCTGTGTTCGAGCGTGGCGGTCACAGCTTTATCCCTGTTGTGACATTGGGCGATGAAGACAGCCCGCCAGAGCTTTGGGGTGCGTTATTTCAGGTCGATGCGCTCAAGGCGATGAACCGTGCGCTATCGGAAACAGCGGCAGAGGAACATTCTTAGCCGGTTATACCTGCTCTATCGCGACCTTATTTGTGTAAAACGCAAGATGGTCTTTGATGGCAGCGACCTCGGGCTTGGGGTCGGTATACGTCCAGACGGCATCCTTGATCGGGCCGCTTTTTGCGACGATCGTGAAATATGACGCGTCACCTTTGTACGGGCAGGTTGATGTGGTTTCTGTCGGCTCGAGAAATGCCATCGCAATGTCGGCGCGTGGGAAGTAAATCACCGGTGGATAGTCACCTTCGGTCAATTCCAACGCATTCTGGCTTTCGCCAAGCACGGCACCGCCAGCACGGACAACCCAAGTTCCATGAGCAGGCGTTATCTGAATATGATCAGCCATCAGCGAAATCCTTTTTCTGTAAGTCGGCAGTCAACTGGACCGCCGTAAATTGGTATGGGTGCACTATGACATTTTCATGTCACAATGGCGCACATGCGGCGATCAGCCAGTGACGCGCAGGCGCATCCAGCCTGTCAGCCAGAAGTGCGACTGTAGCGGCATGATACTGATCAATCCAGTCCCGTTCGGCAGATGAAAGCAACGTCACATCAATTAACCGACGGTCAAGCGGCACATGCGTCAGGGTATCAAACGCCAGCATGCTGCGGTCATCCGCGCCGGGCAACTGGGGGGCAGGGACCACGGTAATCAGGTTTTCAATCCGAATGCCAAATGCGCCTTCGCGGTAATAGCCGGGTTCGTTGGACAGGATCATACCCGCCTGCAAGGCAACCTCTGATCGGCGCGAAATGCCCTGCGGACCTTCGTGGACACTGAGGTAGCTGCCAACGCCGTGACCGGTTCCGTGATCATAATCCTGTCCCGCAAGCCAAAGTGGCGCGCGCGCCAAAGCGTCCAGATGTTGACCGCCGACGCCCTTGGGAAACCGGATTCGGCTGATCGCGACCATCCCCTGCAACACACGCGTGTAGCAGGACCGATGTTCATCGGTTGGCGTGCCCACGATCACAGTGCGGGTAATATCGGTGGTGCCGTCAACATATTGGCCACCGCTATCGATCAACAAAAGTTCGCCGGATTTGACGGGACGGTTGGTATTTTCATTCACGCGGTAATGCACAATCGCACCATTCGGCCCTGCGCCGCAGATCGTTTCAAAACTGATGTCGCGCAGCGCATTTGTCTGGCTGCGAAACCCCTCAAGCGCGGTCACGACGTCGATTTCTGTCAGAGCCCCCGCAGGTGCAGTGGCGTCAAGCCACGCCAGAAACCGGACCATCGCGACGGCATCGCGCGCATGGGCGGCTTTTGCGCCGTCGATTTCCACTGAATTCTTGATTGCCTTGGGCAAAATGCACGGGTCCGTTTCGTGCCGCGTTGCAACGCCCGCCGCATCCAGCGTTTGCGCGATAACAGCCGGACATGACTTTGGATCAATCTGTACGGGTCCCGCAAGCGTGCCGATGTGGCCCAAAAAATCAGCCACATCGTGAATTGTCACGTCAGCGCCCAAATGGTCCCCCAGTTGGGCCGTCTTGCTTGGCATTGTAAACAGCGCGACGTCGCCGGTGGCGTGTAGCACCGCAAATGCGTGCGGCACAGGGTTGCGTGCGATATCCGTGCCGCGCAGATTCAATAGCCACGCGATGCTGTCGGGCAGGGTAATGATCGCTGCATTTGCCTTCATACTCTGTGCGATGCGGGCCCTTTTTGCATCATGCACTTCGCCGGAATGCGCCAGTGAATGTGCCACAAACGGTGCGGCGGGCGGGGCGGGCTGGTCATCCCAAATCGCGTCGACAGGGTTGGCAACGGGGCGCAGCGTGAACTGCGGTAGGCTTTCGCGCAGATCGGCGATTTCCTTGACCGTATGCAACCACGGGTCATAGGCAAGCACACCGCCATCTGGCCGTTGTTCACTTAGCCAGTCGGATAACTGTATTTCCGGCCAGTTAACCGGGGTAAACACATCGGCAACCTCGGCGCGCACCTGCACACGGTAACGTCCGTCCACAAAGACGCCCGCGACATCGGACAATACGACGCAAAACCCTGCTGATCCTGAAAATCCGGTCAACCACGCCAACCGTGCGTCGCGTTCAGCGACATATTCGCCTTGGTGCGCGTCGGCTCGCGGAACCAAAAACGCGTCAACGCCTTCAGCGCGCATTCGGGCACGCAGGGCAGCCAGCCGCGGAGGACCTTGGTCGGGGCTTGATTGCGCCTCAAAAGTTTGCAGCATTGTTGCAGCCTCCCGCTTTGATTTTTCTTGCCGATACGGCCAGCGCCGCGCGATTCAAATTTTTTGAAAACCTGTGCTTAGCTGGCCTTGCGCATGCCCAGCACGCGGGCGCGCTTGCGCGGATCGCTATCAAACAGGCTTGCCAGTTGTTCGGTCATGGCGCCCGCCAGCTGTTCCACGTCGGTGATTGTAACAGCGCGTTCATAATAACGGGTCACGTCATGACCGATACCGATCGCAACCAGTTCAACCGCTTTGCGTTTTTCAATCATCGCGATCACATCGCGCAGATGCTTTTCCAGATAGTTGGCGGGGTTCACGGACAATGTGGAATCGTCCACCGGCGCACCGTCGGAAATCACCATCAGGATTTTGCGCTGCTCGTGGCGATTGACCACCCGGCGGTGGGCCCATTCCAAGGCCTCGCCGTCGATATTTTCTTTGAGCAAGCCTTCTTTCATCATCAATCCCAAATTTGGGCGTGTCCGCCGCCATGGGGCATCTGCGGATTTATAGATGATGTGGCGCAGGTCGTTCAGGCGACCGGGCTTTGCCGCGCGGCCATCGCCCAGCCATTTCTCGCGGGACTGGCCGCCTTTCCATGCTTTGGTGGTAAAACCCAGTATCTCGACTTTGACGTCGCAGCGTTCCAGCGTGCGTGCCATCACATCGGCGCAAATTGCGGCAATCGAAATTGGACGCCCCCGCATAGAGCCAGAGTTGTCGAGCAAGAGAGTCACGACCGTATCGCGGAATTCGGTATCTTTTTCGACCTTGAACGACAATGGGGTTGTGGGGGATGCCACAACCCGTGCCAAACGGCCCGCGTCCAGAATTCCCTCTTCACGATCGAATTCCCACGACCGGTTCTGCTGGGCCTGCAACCGGCGCTGTAGCTTGTTGGCCAAACGGCTGACTGCCCCCTTCAGCGGGTCAAGTTGCTGGTCGAGATAGGCCCGCAAGCGTTCCAGTTCCGCAGGCTCTGCCAGATCAGCGGCACCGATTTCTTCGTCAAATTCGGCCGTATAGATCTGATAATCCGGGTCCGCATCTGACACAGGTTGCGGGGCAGGTGGTTCGAGAGGGGCCTCGCCTTCGGGCATTTCTGCCTCTTCGCCCATTTCCTGATCCGCCTGATCATCCATGCTGACCTGCGCCTGATTGGCGTCTTGCTGGTCTTCTTGGGTCTGTTCCGGTGATGCGTCGGCCTGTTCGCCGTCGCTGTCGTCATCGCCGGTGCTGTCGGGTTCTTGTTGATCGTCGTCGTTGGTTTCTTCGGCTTCGTCGTTGTTTTCATCATCAAGACTGTCGGGATCATCACCCAGTTGATCGCCATATCCCATGTCGCTGATCAGTTGACGCGCGAATTTCGCAAACGCCTGCTGGTCGTTCAACGTATGCGACAAATTCTCGAGGGTATCGCCGCAGTGATCCTCGATAAAGCCACGCCACAGGGTCATGACGTTGTCGGCGCCCTTCGGCAGGGGGCGGCCAGTGGCGAGATGGCGGATCAGATATCCGGCGGCGACCGCAAGCGGGGCGTCTGATGCTTGGGTGATTTGGTCATAGCCTTTTCGCATCGCTTCATTCGCGATTTTGGCGTCGATGTTTCCGGCGGTGCCGGGCATGTGCTGTGCGCCCACGGCCTCTGTGCGCGCTGTTTCCATTGCGTCATACAGGTCGCGCGCCATCTGCCCCTGCGGCATGTAGCGCGCAGCGACTTTGGGGTCGTGGAATTTGTGACGAAGCGCAAAGGCGTCTGCCGTGCCGCGCGCCAAAAGGACTTCGTCGCGGGTCATGCGGCGCGTCACTTGCGGCAGACGAATTGAATCCGCTGTCTGGCCGGCCGGATCCACCGAATAAGTTACGGTCAATTCACGGTCGTTGGCCAAGACTTTAGTCGCCTCGGCCAGCGCTTTCTTGAATGGGTCGGCGGGGTTGTCGGTTGGTTTTTGCATCGGCAGCGTCCTTCGTTCACAGGTAAACTAGAACCCGTCGCACGCAATGACCAGAGGCGTCAGACGTAAAGCTGGCGACAACGCCCCATCATTCGAGGTCTTCGAATATGATGTTTGCTTCGGGGGCTATGTCAAAAGGATCGTCGACCAAGGCGTGAAGTGTGTCCAGTTCGGCAAACCCGGGCACAGCCACGCCTGCCTCGTCAATAAATGCGATGCGCGGACGGTAGGTTTTGCCACCAATCGTGATCTCGCCTTCATCAAAAAGATACGCCAGCTCTGTCACGATTCCTTCGACATTGGCCTTGGCAATTTCAGCGCTCATGTTTTCTGCAAATAAAGGCAGCAGCGTCTGGGCAATCAATGTGGCCGCAGATTCTGCCAGATCTTCATGGGCGAGCACATAATCTGCGGGCAATTCCGTCCCGATCTTCATTTTCATCGTCATCTCCCGGTTGCGATGCCGAACACCATACAAACAAAACGGACTTGATTATGACATGTCTGGGCCATTCATGTGTATTTCGTGCGGGGTCAGAAAGTGAATCGCTCTGCATTCCTGCACAGAGTGTGCGCACATATCGCTGTTGCGTGCGTGACATCGGGGGCGCACATTGTATCCAAAGACTGCTCAAACATTGGAGACTAAAATGTCGAATCTTCCTAAAATCGCCGTTATTATCGGATCGACCCGCGCATCCCGTTTCGCTGACAAGCCTGCTGCGTGGTTGATGAAACAAGCCGCCGCGCGCGAGGACATGACCGCCGAATTGGTCGATTTGCGTGACTTTGATCTACCGCTTTTTGACGAAATGGCGTCAAATAAATGGATGCCAAGCCAAGACCCCAAGGCGATCGCCTGGCAAGAAAAGCTGGCAGAGTTTGACGGCTATATTTTCATTACCGCTGAATACAACCATTCGATCACTGGCGCGCTGAAAAACGCACTGGATCAAGCCTATAATGAATGGAACCGCAAGCCGATGGGCTATCTGGGATACGGTGGGGTCGGTGCCGCCCGCGCGATCGAGCATCTGCGCACAATCGGTGTCGAACTGGCCATGGTTCCGGTTCACGGTGCGGTACATATTTCTGGCGGCGACTTTATGGCGTTGCACCCAATGGGCGCAAATGGTGAAATCGAAACAATCGAAGATCACATTCTGCCAGCAGCCAAAGACCTGTTTGACGACATGGTTTGGTGGGCAAACGCGACGAAAGCGGCGCGCGGATAAAACAAAGGGCGGGGTAATCCCCGCCCTTAATTTCTGTTTATTCCGGCAGGTACTTTAGCTCGGTCTGCCAGCAAAATGAGCTGTACTGCTGAATGCTTTGGCCAACTTCGTAGCCGTCAGCATCAACCGTGTCTTCGCCGCGACTAAAATCGTCTAGCATTGCGGCATTATTTTCCATGACGCGTGTTACTTCGGCTTCAATTTCGGCATCGGTCGTATCACCACGGGTCATGTCGATGATCATGTTCCAGCGTGCCAAATTTTCGACATAAGCAGCATCGTCGTCTGACGTGTTTGTTGCGCGGGACATTTCGTTCAAGCCCCTTTCAAACGCAACGCACGCCAAAACGTCCTCCAACTCGGCGGTCATTGCGGTTGCTGGCAACGCTGACACTGCGATGAATGCGGCACAAACCGGCCAAAGCGCGTTCGCCATTTTGTTACCCCAGGCTCAGGCTTGCCGCGCTTTCGGGCAGCTCTTCGTCAAAACAGCGCTGATAGAATTCAGCGACAGTTTGGCGTTCAAGTTCGTCACATTTGTTGAGGAACGACAGCCGGAACGCATAGCCTACATCCTGGAAGATCCGCGCGTTTTCGGCCCATGCCAGCACTGTACGAGGTGACATGACCGTGGACAGATCGCCGTTCATGAATGCGGTACGGGTCAGGTCGGCGACAGTCACCATTTGCGATACGATTCTGCGGCCCTTGTCGGTGTTGTAGTGCGGCGATTTGGCCAGCACGATCGCAGCTTCGGCGTCATGTGACAGGTAATTCAACGTCGCAACGAGCGACCAGCGGTCCATCTGGGCTTGGTTGATTTGTTGGGTGCCGTGGTAAAGCCCAGTGGTATCACCCAAGCCAACCGTGTTCGCTGTGGCAAACAGCCGGAAATATTTATTGGGCGTGATGATTTCGTTTTGATCCATCAACGTCAGTTTGCCGTCGGCCTCTAGGACGCGTTGGATGACAAACATCACATCAGCGCGGCCCGCATCATATTCATCGAACACAATCGCAACAGGATTGCGCAAGGCCCAAGGCAGAATACCTTCGTGGAATTCAGTCACCTGAACACCGTCGCGCAGTTTGATCGCGTCTTTCCCGATCAGGTCGATCCGCGAGATGTGGCTATCAAGGTTCACCCGCACCGCAGGCCAGTTCAATCGCGCGGCCACCTGTTCGATATGCGACGATTTGCCTGTCCCGTGGTAACCCTGAATCATTACACGGCGGTTATAGCCAAAGCCCGCGAGGATCGCCAAAGTGGTATCGGGGTCGAATTTATATGTACTGTCAATGTCAGGCACGCGGTCGGTGCGGTCAGCAAACCCCTTGATTTTCATATCACTATCGATGCCAAACACTTCGCGGACCGAAATGTCTTCGGTCGGTTTTGCATTAATATCGAGGGTCACGTCAGCCATCTGCGCCGCCTTTGCTTTGTCGTCTTATGTTGAATTATCGATGCAACATATCGCCTGCCGCCGCAAGTACCAGAGGTCAAAGCAAACTTTGCACAACCTAATTGGCCTTCCGGCGCTTCTATGGTTAGCTGCGATGCAGACGAGGAGATGGATGTGGCAACACGCGACGATATCGAAACTTACATTGACCGGATCGCCTTGGGCGACAGGGATGCCTTTGCAGCACTTTATAATGCGACCTCGGCGAAACTTTTTGGCGTGACCTTGCGTGTTTTGAACAACCGCGCTGAAGCGGACGACGCATTGCAGGAGGTATACATCAAGGTGTGGCGGGCCGCTGACAGGTATCAGTCGAACGGGCTAAGCCCGATGACGTGGCTGATTACGATCACGCGCAATCACGCGATTGATCGCTTGCGCAGACGCAAGAAGGGTCAGGCAGGTCTGGACGAGGTGGCCGAACTGGCCGATCCATCGCTTGGTCCGGAAGCCCAAGCCATTGCATCGTCGCAACGCGCGCAGATCAATGACTGCCTTGATGAATTGCCCGCTGACAGGGCCGAGGCCGTGCGTCGTGCCTATCTTGATGGTGACACATATCAGGATCTGGCGGACCTGATGCAGGTTCCGCTGAATACGATCCGTACATGGCTGCGTCGTAGCCTGATAAAATTAAAGGACTGTCTGTCACAATGACCGATGATCATACCGATGATGCCCCCCTTTCGGCCGCCGCCGAATATGCGTTGGGCCTATTGACCCCGCCAGAGGCGCGCGCCTTTGAGGCTGAAATTAACCGTGATATTGCCCTGCGCGCCGAGCTTGTCTTGTGGCAAGAGCATTTGGTGTCGCTCACTGATAGCATTGCGCCAGTCACACCGCCCGCGAAAACCTATCAGGCGATTGCGGCACGGTTATTTGGCGCACCGCAAAAACGCTGGAGCCTGACGTCCCTTTTGGCGGGCGCGGTCAGTGCCGTCGCATTCGCTATTGCCGTCGGTTTCGTGATCCTTCCCGCGCCGAACCCCAGCGCCAATGATTTGATTGCCGGTCTGGTCGGCGAGGACGTCGGCCTGCGCGTCAACGCCACATTCGACCCTGATACCAACACGCTCTCTCTTGAGCGGGTCGCAGGTGGGCCCGCCACTGGGCGCGTCCTTGAGATGTGGTTGATTGCCGGCAATGATGCGCCGGTGTCGTTGGGTCTATTGCCCGAAGGTCCGACAGGGCGCGTACAAATCCCACCACAGATGGCGACGCTGATCGCTGGTGGTCTACTGGCGCTAAGCGACGAACCGCCCGGCGGTTCACCCACGGGTGCGCCAACGGGTGCTGTGGTGGCTGCGGCACCGTTTAGCACGATATAAACGCGTGGGCTGATCAAAAAAAGGCTGCCTTGGGACACCAAGGCAGCCTTTTTCGTATCAAAATCAATGTCCTATTTTTTATTTACGAATTTTGAAACTCTTTGCGCTGACCTTGCGTGGCTTCTGTCGACCGCGGCAAAAACGCCACGGACCAACATTTGGAGAGACCAGTGATGAACTTTGCTAAAACAATCGTCGCCACCGCAGCCCTGACAGCCATTGCGGGCACATCATTTGCAGCAAGCCACGCGATGAACCCAACCGTCGGCGGAGCCGAGATGCTCGAGTCCAAAACCATTGTCGAAAACGCGGTCAACAGCCCGATCCACACAACGTTGGTCGCGGCAGTTGTTCAGGCGGGTTTGGTAGAAACACTGTCCGGTGAAGGCCCGTTCACGGTTTTCGCCCCGACCGACGCCGCATTTGCAAAACTGCCGGCCGGTTCGGTTGACGATCTGCTGAAACCTGAAAACGCCGACCGTCTGGTCGAAATTTTGACCTGCCACGTGGTTGGGGCAAACGCGATGTCAGATGCCATTCAAGGCATGATCGCGGACGACAGCGGGCGTCACGCCGTGCCAACGCTTGGCGGGTGCGTTTTGCAAGCTACATATGAAAACGGCATGATCATGCTGGAAGACGAGCAAGGCCAAGTCGCGACCGTAACGGTCGCCGACGTAAAGCAGTCAAACGGCGTAATCCACGTGATCGACACAGTCATGCTGCCCGCTGTGAGCGGCTAAGAGGTTGTGAAGGGCGGCGTCGGTCCGAGTGCGTGGTTGTGTAGTCAAGCCGCCCATCACAGCAAGGTGCATCGTCTGAAACATGGCGATGCACGCCAAAAAATCCAGAATAGACAGGGATGAAATCAATGGAACGTCGACACTTTATGATCGGTGCGGTCGCGAGCGCGGGCTTCGTCAAACGTGTGCACGCCCAAGAAACCTTTGAGGTGACACGCACAGACGCTGAATGGCGTGCGATGTTGACCGATGCCCAATATCAGGTGATGCGTCAAGAAGCGACCGAACGCGCCGGATCATCGCCTTTGGACAAGAACAATGCTGACGGGACATACCATTGCCGCGGCTGCGACTTGCCGCTTTATGCGTCTGAGGCAAAGTATGACAGTGGCACTGGTTGGCCAAGCTTTTATGAAAGCCTGCCGAATGCGATTGCCACCAAGCAAGACCGCGGTCTGTTTTCTGTGCGCACCGAATGTCACTGCCGCCGCTGCGGTAGCCACCTTGGGCACATTTTCGATGATGGTCCGCAGCCCACCGGCAAACGCCACTGCCTGAACGGTGTCAGCCTTGTTTTTCAGCAGGCGTAGCAACCCTAACATCGACTCTTTTTGCGTTGTCGCACGGCCAAAAGTGGCCGTTGTGTGGCGGCGCGACTCGCTTTTTGATGGTGTCATAACGCTTTGCACCGGCCATATTTTGGTACCGTCGTTATAGCATATTGAAAGGATTGACCTTTTTCACCCCGGCCGTGTCGGCGGATTTTCGCTTGTCCGAAAAGCCCAAATAAGGCATAAAAGAGACATTAGGCTTGGATTTGACGTGTTTTTCGACACAGACAGTGAACAATCAAATCCGCTAAGAAGCATTATTATTGTTGAGTGCGGGGAATGTTATGGTGAAATCGTATTTTGGAATGTTGCATCTAACGCGAGGCGACAAAGCGCTCGCAATGGCATATGGCGCGATGAGCGCGATGTCCGCGGGCATGACGATGCTGATCATGTCCGATGTGACAACGGCAATTCCCGTCACGATCGTCGGCTATGAAACGTGGGTTGCGATTGTCGGTGCATTTAGCGGCGCTTTGGCGCTTTATGCGACGCGCAACTGGATGTCCTTGGCCGGGCGATTAGGAACACTGCGCGCCATGGTCGGTGGATGTATCAGTGCGTTTCTGGCCGCTGTGATTGCTGGCACGCTGATCGTTCCGTTCTATGGGACACTGTTTGCACCGGTCCTTTTGCTTACCGCATTCACCGTGAAACCCTATCTTGTTCTGGCTTGGTTTGGGATTGTGATGATGGCACATCTGCTGTTAGTGCGGCATGATATTGAACTGCGAAGAGCTGCGCGAGAAGAAGATTTAAGCGCGATCGGACAGCTCAGCGACCTTTCAAAAGCGCAACTTTATCCCAAGCGGCGCCGTCTGAATTGAGTGTGAATAAAAAAGGGGCCAACCGGCCCCTTTTTCAATCTTTGTCGCGAAAATTGCGACTGATCTTGATTTGATCCCATGCCCAAACAACTTCTGACAGTTGTTCTTCTTGGCTGCGATCCCCACCGTTCATGTCCGGGTGCAGCACTTTGATCAGGGCCTTATAGGCCTTACGGATCTGCTGCTTGGACCAATTGTCTTTGGCTTCCAAAATTTCGACAGCGCGGCGTTCAGTTGGCGGCAGTTTCCGACCTACACTGGCACCACGTCCCGGATTGCGGGTGGCGTTAACGCCCAGCACCTGATGCGGGTCCTCGATCCCCAGCCGTGACCACGCGCGCTCTTCCACGCTGCGCTTCATTGGCTTGGTGGGTCGGTCCCACACGCGGTCCTTGGTCATCTGTGCCGCGATTTCAGCCTCGGTGGTGGTTTCGAAGAAATTCCACTTCAGGTTATATTCACGTACGTGCTCTTGGCAGAACCAAAAATAGTCGTCCAAAATATCGGGCGACTTGGGGGCGCGAAACTTGCCTGATTCCTCGCAACCTTCGTGGTCGCAGACCCTCTGTGACGTCTCGGATGCGCCCGACATACCCCGGCGCCCACGCGGGTTCTTCTTCTTGGAACTCGACACTGACATGTCAAAACCAAAGGGATCATCTTTTTTCATGGCGCGTCTTACCTTTCCGACTCGGACGATAGACTTTAAACCTCCCAGCACAGGATTGAAGAGGGCAGAGAGAAAATAATGTCAATTGAAGCAAAAATTCGTACCGCTTTGTCGGTACTTTCACCCCAGACCCTCGAAGTGATCAACGAAAGCGCACAACATAGTGGTCACGCAGGGGATGATGGGTCAGGGGAAAGCCATTGGCGCATCGTGATCAAGGCGCCGCAGTTCGATGCGATGTCGCGCGTGGCGCGGCACCGGGCGATTCATTCTGCGCTAGGCCCCGACATTATCGGGCAGATCCACGCACTTGCGATTGAGGTTCAGTAATTAGTCGTCGTCGCCAATGCCGTCGTCCGCATCTTTGACAGGCGCTGGTGCAACGATAGGCGCGCTCGCAACGACTGGTTCCGGCTTCGGGTCCGCAGCCACTGTTCTGGCCCGGCGAAAAACCAGCATATTCAGAAACACGGTGGTCTTGCCCATCAGACCTTCGCGTTGCTCGGACGGCAACGTATCTGCCCGCAGGTAGTCCCACCCATCTGACGCCATTTTGTTCATGACCGTCTCAAGCGCGATAGCAAAACGGTCCTCGGCGGTTTTTGCACCTTTTGCTTTGACGCCACGCGTTGGTGCCGGCACGACCATATATTCGTAAGACATTCCGTCACCTTTGTTTTTCACGGATCAGATATAGCAAAGCCCGCGCATAAATCAAATATCGCGCGGACCCGAGATCTAAAGCCCCAGTTTCGTCGCGACCAGTTGGTTCACGACGGCTGGGTTCGCTTTACCGCCCGTGGCCTTCATCACCTGACCCACAAACCATCCTGCCAATTTGGGGTTGGCTTGCGCCTTTTCCACTTGGGCGGGGTTGGCGGCGATGATTTCGTCAACGGCGGCTTCGATTGCGCCTGTGTCTGTAACCTGCTTCATGCCTTCGGTTTCGACGATCTCTTCTGGATCGCGGCCCGTGGTATAGCAGATTTCAAACACGTCTTTGGCGATCTTGCCCGAGATGACATCAGATTTGATCAGACCGATAATCTGGCCCAGTTGCGCGGCGCTGACGGGGCTGTCTTCGATGCCTTTGTCGCCGTCTTTTTTCAAACGGCCGAACAGTTCGTTGATCACCCAGTTCGCGGCCAGTTTGCCGTCTTTGCCTTCGGCCACGTTTTCGAAATACTGCGCATTTGCGACTTCGGCGGTCAGCACGGACGCGTCATAGTCAGACAAGCCAAAGTCGTTGACAAAGCGGGCTTTTTTGGCGTCGGGAAGTTCGGGCAGTGCTGCTTTGATCTCATCAACCCATGCTTGTTCGATTTCCAGCGGCAGCAGGTCAGGGTCAGGGAAGTAGCGGTAATCATGTGCTTCTTCCTTAGAGCGCATTGACCGGGTTTCGTTCTTGTCCGGGTCATACAGGCGGGTTTCCTGAACAACCTCTTTGCCGTCTTCAAGCAAAGCGATCTGGCGCCGTGCTTCGACCTCGATCGCGGCTTGGATGAACCGGGTCGAGTTCATGTTCTTGATTTCACAGCGCGTGCCAAGGTGGCTGAAATCTTGGGTTTCCTGATAGCGTTCATAATCGCCGGGACGGCAGATCGACACGTTCACGTCGGCGCGCATGTTGCCGTTTTGCATGTTGCCGTCACAGGTGCCCAGATAACGCAGGATCTGACGCAGTTTCAGCACATAAGCCGCGGCTTCTTCGGGGCCGCGGATATCGGGGCGGCTGACGATTTCCATCAGGGCGACGCCTGTGCGGTTCAGGTCCACGAAGGACATGTTGGGGTCCATGTCGTGGATAGATTTCCCCGCGTCCTGTTCCAGGTGAATGCGCTCGATGCGCACGTTGCGCGCGGTGCCATCACCCATTTCCACCAACACTTCGCCTTCGCCCACGATGGGGTGGTACAGTTGCGAAATCTGATAGCCTTGCGGCAGATCGGGATAAAAATAGTTTTTGCGGTCAAACGCAGAAAAAAGGTTGATCTGCGCGTTCAACCCAAGCCCTGTTTTCACAGCCAGCGCCACACAGCCTTCGTTGATGACGGGCAACATGCCCGGCATGCCCGCATCCACAAACGCCACGTTGCTGTTCGGCTCTGCACCGAACTGCGTCGATGCGCCGGAAAACAGCTTTGCTTTGGTGGCGACCTGCGCGTGGACTTCGAGCCCGATCACGAGTTCCCAGTCGTGCTTTGCACCCGCGATCACTTTGGGTGCGGGGGCGTCGTAAGTCAGATCAAGCATCTAGCGCGTCCTTTGGTCGAATTTAAGTGGTGTCTAAAAGAAGCCGCTGCCGGCTTCAAGTGAATCAGCCCAAGATACGGGTCACCATTTCGGTTGTATCACGCGAAAGGTTGGGGGTTTGCGCAATCCGCTCTAGTGCTGCACGCATTCTGGTCTGCCGGTCGGCGTCATAGCGTTTCCACGTGTCAAACGATGTGACCATGCGGGCGGTGGTTTGCGGGTTAAGCGCATCGAGCTTGATCAGCCAATCCGCGAGCAAATCGTACGCCGCGCCTGATGGGTCATGGAACCCTGCGGTGTTCGCCTTGAGCGCGCCGAAAACCGCACGGAACCGGTTCGGGTTTCGCATCGTGAACGCCGGATGTTGTGTCAGCTTGCCTGCGACCGCGGCAGCCCGGTCAGGTGTGGCGCAGCCGACCTGTAGCCCGAACCATTTGTCCATGACCAGCCTGTCGTGATGCCACTGCTCTTCGAAGGATGCCAATTCGGCAGCGCCCTTACCAATGGTCAAAAGCGCCCCCAGCGCCGCAAGCTGCTGGGTCATGTTATCGGCGTCGGCATATTGTTTTGACGCTTGTTTGCCGCCGTCCAATTTTGTCATCAGGGCCAGGATCGCGTTGCCAAGCGCCCGTTTGCCAGCGTCCTCTGCCTGCGGCGAATAAGGTCCGGTGACAGTCATATCCGCAAACACACGCGGCAAGGTGTCTTGCAGGTGTTGCGCGATATGCAGTCGCAGGGTTTCATGCGCGTCGTAGATTGCGGTCGGGTCTGGCGTCAGCCCAATATCGACAAGCGCTTGGGCTGTGTCGTCTTGTGACGGCAGGGACAACGCGAGGGCGCGAAATGCCGGGTCTAGGGTGTCATCGCGTAACACGGCGGCCAAACCGTCAAGGAATGCCGCGTCGGGTGTCGCGTCATCGCGTACCATGCGAACCAGCACGTCTTGGGCCAATGTCCGTCCGGCATCCCAGCGGTTGAACGGGTCGGTGTCATGGGCCAAAAGGAATGCACGTTCAGCGTTTGTCTGGTCGCGCTCCAATATCACGGGTGCGGAAAACCCGCGCAAAATAGATGGAATCGGTTTGCCTGATAGGCCTGTAAACGTGAAGGTTTGTGCCGCCTCGGTCAGTTCCAAAATTTGGGTGGGGACGATTTCATCGCCATTGTCATTCAGCAGCCCCACCGCGACAGGGATCACAAAGGGGTCTTTGTGGTCTTGGCCGGGTGTCGGCGGCGTGTGTTGCGACAGGTGCAAACTGTAGGTGCCGTTTTCATAATGATCGCTCACGCTGACCCGTGGCGTGCCGGCCTGCGCATACCAGCGGGCAAATTGCGTCAGGTCGCGCCCCGTCGCGTCAGTAAATACCTTTAACCAGTCTTCGATCGTGGCCGCATCGCCGTCGTGTCGTTCAAAATAGAGATCAAGCGCGGCTTTATAAGCGTCGTCGCCCACAAGGCGTTTCAGCATCCCGATGATCTCGGCACCCTTTTCATAGACGGTGACAGTGTAAAAGTTGTTGATCTCGACAAAGCTGTCTGGACGCACCGGATGGGCAAGCGGGCCGCCATCCTCGCGGAACTGGTGGGCGCGCAGCACCACAGCGTCATTGATGCGTTTGACAGCATGACCACGCATGTCGCCCGTAAATTGCTGATCGCGGAACACGGTCAAGCCTTCTTTCAGGCAGAGCTGGAACCAGTCACGGCAGGTGATGCGGTTGCCGGTCCAGTTGTGAAAATACTCGTGGGCGATGATCGCCTCGATCCGTTCAAAGTTGGCGTCGGTCGCTGTTTGCGGGCTGGCCAACACGGCAGAAGAGTTGAAAATGTTCAAGCCTTTGTTTTCCATCGCCCCCATGTTGAAGTCATCAACGGCAACGATATTGAAAATATCCAAATCGTATTCCCGGCCGTAAACATCTTCGTCCCACTTCATCGACGCTTTCAGCGCCTTCATTCCGAATGCGCATTTTTGTTCGTCGGGACCGGGGCGGACCCAAATATTCAACGCCACCTCTTTGCCGGACATGGTGGTGAAACTGTCAGGGTGATTGACCAGATCGCCGCCGACCAGTGCAAATAGATATGCGGGTTTCGGCCAGGGGTCATGCCATTCGGCCCAACCTTCACCCTGCGCGACACTGTTCCCGTTTGAAAGAAGGACGGGCAGCGTGCTTTCGATGCGGACGGTGAAAACCGACATCACATCGGGGCGGTCGGGGTAATAGGTGATCTTGCGGAACCCTTCGGCCTCGCACTGGGTGCAGTACATGCCGTTCGACATGTAAAGCCCTTCTAGGGCGGTGTTGGTCTCTGGGCTGATTTCGACCTCTGCCTCGAAGACAAAGGGTGCATTTGGCACGACACACGTCAGGCCGGTTTGCGTGATGTCGGGTGTGACAGGAACACCATCGACTAAGGCCGAGACCAGCACAAGATTTTCGCCGTGCAAAAAGAATTCCTGCGTTGTGGCATGCGGATTCGGGCGGAATGCAATCCGCGATTTTACGCGTGTCGCGCTTGGCGACAAATCAAAGGTCAGATGCACGCTGTCGACCAGGTAGGCAGGGGGCGTGTAGTCGCGCAGGTAGATTGTTTGCGGTGCAGCGTTTTGCATCGGTATGCCTTTCGATTGAACCATTCGGTTGGCCAGACGTTATGTCCGTACACACCGGGCTGCAACAGCCCCTAACTCTTGGAGGCATCTTATGTCAGCACCAGATACAAATATCGAGAAGCAAGAAAAACGCCACCGCGGCCCACTTTATGGTATGAAGATTGTTGTGGCTATCGCCCTGATCTTGATGATCGGCTTGTTTTTCTTTCTTGCCGAAAATGGTAACACGCCGGGTGAAGTCAACGGCGATGTCATTATTCAAGTCGATTAACCCGCGTTCCCCAAAACACCTTTGTCAAATTCGGGCTTGTTGCCGATAGGAAACTTCTGGTCTACTCCGGTGGGAAACAAACGTGCGCCATATCTGCGGTGCGCGTTTCCGCAGGGGAGATATCATGACAGACCGATTGACGAAGCATGGGTTACAGGTTGCAACAGACCTGGTAACTTTTATCGAACAAAAAGCAATTACTGGTACCGGTGTATCAATAGATGCTTTTTGGAAGGGTTTTGCCGATCTTGTGTCGCAAATGGGCCCTCGCAACCGCACGTTATTAGAAAAGCGTAGCACCATACAGGCCAGAATTGATGACTGGCACATCGCCCGTCGTGGGACGCCGCATGATGCCGCTGCCTACAAGGCGTTTCTTGAGGACATTGGTTACCTTGTGCCGGAGGGCCCTGATTTTGCGATCGACACTCAAGGTGTGGACCCTGAGATCGCATTGGTTCCCGGCCCGCAACTGGTGGTTCCCATCACCAATGCACGCTTTGCGCTGAACGCGGCGAATGCCCGCTGGGGCAGTCTTTATGACGCGCTTTACGGCACTGATGCCTTGGGCGACCTACCGCAATCAAAGGGTTATGACGCTGATCGTGGGGCGCGTGTGATCGCATGGGGCCGTGCGCATCTGGATAAAGTTGTGCCGTTGGCCGACGGGTCATGGGCGGACATCACCGCGTTGCGTGTTGAACAGGGTGGGCTTGTCCCGGCGCTGTCAGATCCGGCACAGTTCGCGGGCCACAATGACGACGCTGAAATCTTTCTGCGCGCGAATGGGCTGCTGATCAAAATTGTTGTTGATCCGTCAAGCACCATCGGCAGCGCAGACGCCGCCGGTATTTCCGACATCATTCTTGAATCTGCCATGTCAACGATCATGGATTGCGAAGATTCAGTCGCCGCTGTCGATGCCGAAGATAAGGTTGTCGCCTACAGCAACTGGCTGGGCCTGATGAAAGGTGACCTGACAGAAGAGGTCACGAAAGGTGGCAAAACCTTTACCCGTGAATTGAATGCGGACGTCACGTATACCGGGCCAGACGGCAGCGCGCAAACCCACAAGGGGCGTTCGCTGATGCTGATCCGCAATGTCGGGCATCTTATGACGAACCCGGCCATCTTGGACGCTGATGGCAACGAAGTCGGCGAAGGATTGATGGATGCGATGTGCACCACCTTGATTGCGATCCATGACTTGCAAAACGACGGTGGCAATTCGGTGCATGGTGCAATGTATGTTGTGAAGCCCAAGATGCACGGACCCGAAGAGGTGGCGTTTACCTGCGAAATTTTCGATCACGTCGAAGCCGTGCTGGGTTTACCTGCAAACACCGTCAAACTGGGGATCATGGACGAGGAGCGCCGGACCTCTGTCAACCTCAAGGAATGTATCCGCGCGGCGAAATCACGCGTGGCCTTTATCAACACAGGGTTTCTCGACCGGACTGGTGATGAAATTCATACCAGCATGGAAGCCGGGCCAATGATCCCCAAAGGCCAGATGAAAGACAGCGCCTGGATCAAATCCTACGAGGATCGCAACGTCGATATCGGGCTTGCCTGCGGATTGCAGGGCAAAGCACAGATTGGCAAAGGCATGTGGGCGATGCCGGACCGGATGGCCGATATGTTGGTTGCAAAGGTTGGACATCCGATGGCTGGCGCAAACTGTGCTTGGGTCCCATCACCCACTGCGGCCACGTTGCACGCAACACATTACCACAGCATTGACGTGATCGCGCGCCAAAACGAGATCAAGGCGGGCGGCCAACGGGGGACATTAGCTGACCTCTTGACCGTGCCAGTGGCCACCAATCCCGATTGGGCCGATGAATTGATCACGCAAGAAATCGAAAACAACGCGCAGGGTATTCTTGGGTATGTGGTGCGTTGGATCGATCAGGGCGTGGGTTGTTCCAAGGTGCCCGATATTCATGATGTTGGCCTGATGGAAGATCGCGCAACATGCCGGATTTCCAGCCAAGCCCTGGCGAACTGGTTGCATCATGACATCGTGACCCAGAACCAAGTGATGGATGCCATGCGCAAAATGGCGTCGGTGGTTGATGGTCAAAACGCATCTGACCCTGCGTACCGCCCCATGGCACCGCATTTCGACGGGATCGCGTTTCAGGCGGCCTGTGATCTGGTCTTTCGGGGCCGGGTTCAGCCGTCGGGTTACACCGAACCCGTGTTGCATAAGCGTCGGCTTGAACTCAAAGCGCAGCGCAATCATTAACGCAGGTGGGTTCATGCCCACCCTGAGAGGAGAAAAGAATGTCAGAAATTTCAATGAGCAAAGCCCGCACGATTATTCGCAAGGCCCTAACCAAGGGCAACGAGATGGGGTTCAAGCCCTTGTCCGTTGTGGTGCTAGACGCCGGTGGGCATGTCAAAGCGTTCGAGCGTGAAGATGGCGCCGCACCCGGTCGGTTCGCAATCGCCCATGGCAAGGCTTATGGTGCGGTCATGCTGGGCATGGCTGGGACGGCGCAAATGACGCGCGCTGAACAGCAGCCCTATTTTATGGCGGCGGTAAATGGTGTTTACGGTGGGCAGGTGATCCCTGTGCCGGGTGGCGTGTTGGTGCGCGACAAAAAAGGTGTTGTGATCGGTGCCGTTGGCGTGACCGGCGACACATCAGACAATGATGTGATCGCGGCGCTTGCCGGAATCGAGGCGGCCGGGCTAACCGGAGAAGCCTAAGTTTTCATACGTTTGTATCAAAAGGCGTGCCATTGGCGCGCCTTTTTGCATCTTGGTTGTCCATAAATTAAGCAAATGCCTGCAAATAAGATATGTGCTAATGGGCGACGAAGGGTGTGCGGTGATGTTGACTTTAACTTGTCGCGGGGACGCAGTATTTAAGACCCAACAAGAAGGATGAACGCACGTGCGCCCGGTTATTGGTATTATTGGAAACAGCCACCTTTTAAACGACGAATATCCTGCATTTGCGGTCGGTGAAATGAACGTCCGCGCCATTGCAGAAGTGTCAGAGTGCCTCCCGCTGATTGTTCCAACTGGCCCGGGACTGCTGTGCCTTGATGAACTGATGGACCGCTGCGATGGGTTTTTGTTTACAGGTGGCCGCCCAAACGTGCACCCCGAGGAATACGGTGAAACCGAAACCGCCGCACATGGCGCGTTTGACCGTGACCGTGACCGAACAGCATTGCCGTTGATCCGTGCCTGCGTGATGCGTGGCCAACCGATTTTAGGGATCTGCCGTGGCTTCCAAGAGGTGAATGTCGCGATGGGCGGCACGTTGTACCCAGAAATTCGCGATTTGCCGGGGCGCGACAATCACCGCATGCCACCGAACGGGACGTTGGCGGAAAAATTTGAACTCCGGCATCTTGTGACTTTTTCGCAAGATGGTCCATTCCATGCGCTGATGGGCACCCGCGAGGTGATGACCAACACATTGCACGGGCAGGGGATCAAAGACGCGGGGCCGCGTGTTGTGATTGATGGATACGCCCCTGATGGCACGCCAGAGGCCATATACATCAAAGATGCGCCAGGTTTCACGATGTCGGTGCAATGGCATCCTGAATGGAATGCGGCCGGTGATCCGGTGTCACGCCCGTTGTTTAATGCCTTTGGTGTTGCTTGCCGTGCTTGGGCGGCCCGCGGCGGACTTCGCAAGTCTGCATAAGCCTTGCTTGCGCCGCGACCCGTTTTTAGGCATCACTTCCGAAAACGTTTCAGGAGGTGAGAATGAAACGGTCCCGTATCAACGAAATTATGGCAGAGGCGGATGAGATGATCCGCTCTCATGGCTTTACGCTGCCACCTTGGGCCTCTTGGACACCAAAGGAGTTCTCATCGCGTGCCAAAGATGCCCAAGCGGTGATTGACGCGCGTTGTGGCTGGGACATCACCGATTATGGCGCTGGGCGCTATGATGCGATGGGATTGTTTCTGTTTACTTTGCGCAATGGTCGGCTGGCCGATCTGCAACGCGGTGGCGGCATGTGCTACGCGGAAAAGCTGCTGATTTCAAAGCAAGACCAGTTATCGCCCATGCACACCCATGTGATAAAGGCCGAAGATATTATCAACCGTGGCGGTGCCACGTTGGTGGTCGAACTGTATGGATCGGACGCCAACGGCAACTTTGATGAAACCGCGGGCGGGACCGTGTTTTGTGACGGTATCAGGCGTGATTTTACCCCCGGCGAAAAACTGTCGTTTGCGCCCGGCGAAAGCGTCACATTGATGCCCGGTGATTGGCATGCGTTCTGGGGCGAGGGCGGCGATGTTTTGATCGGCGAAGTCTCGACTGTGAACGACGACGAAACTGACAATATTTTCCGCGACCCCATTGGTCGCTTTGCGCAAATTGACGAGGATGTGGCCCCGACCCATCTTTTGGTCAGTGACTATAAAACGTGGCTGGTGTAGCGCAGCGTCTGAAAGGGCTTCGCCATCGTGCGCAGGGAATATAATGGTAAGATATGCTTGATTTACGCCCTGTGGGATATGTTTTAGGCCTGTTGGTTGCTGCATTGGGCCTCACGATGTTCGCGCCATTGCTGGCGGATTTGCTGGCGGGTGACCCGCACTGGAGTGCATTTCTAGAAAGCGCGATTATCACAACGCTCACCGGGGGCCTTGTCGCGCTTGCCTGTTCAAATGGTGTCAGTGCAGGATTGTCGCTGCGCCAGACGTTTTTGCTGACAGCGTTGGTTTGGCTTTTGCTGCCGCTATTTGGCGCCATCCCGTTTATTTTGGGCGCGACACATGCAAGTTTCACCAATGCATTTTTCGAGGCAATGTCGGGGCTGACAACAACGGGGTCGACCACGTTTGCGGGAATCGACGATTTTCCCAACGGTCTTAAGCTGTGGCGCGCCACGCTACAGTGGTTGGGGGGCGTCGGAATTATTGTGGTCGGTATGGTTTTCCTGCCCGAGCTTCGGGTTGGCGGCATGCAGATTTTCAGATCTGAAGCCTTTGAAACGATGGGTAAAATTCTGCCCCGCGCCGGCGAAATTGCAAGCAGCATTTCCGTGATCTATCTGGGGCTGACTGTTGCGTGCGGGCTTGCCTATATGGCGACCGGCATGGGGCCATTTGATGCACTGGTGCATGCGATGACGACAGTATCAACAGGTGGCATGGCGAATTATGACAGTTCGTTTGGCAACTTTAGCGCGGGTGCGCACTATGTCGGTACGGTTTTTATGGTTCTCGCGGCGCTGCCTTTCGTGCGCTTTGTGCAATTGCTTGCTGGATCGGCCAAGCCAATTTGGCGCGACAGCCAGATCCGCACTTTTTTTGCGATCATCGCCGTATGCGTGATGCTGGTGACGTCTTGGGTCTGGGGCCGCGAAGGCGAGTTTAGCGAACCAGCCTTTCGTGAGGCGCTTTTCAATGTGGTGTCGGTCATGTCGGGCACCGGGTTTTCAAGCGCCGATTATATGACATGGGGCACGTTCCCGGTGGTCATTTTCTTTTTTGTGGGACTTATCGGCGGCTGTGCGGGATCGACGGCATGTTCGGTCAAGGTGTTCCGTTACCAGATTCTGTTTGCCTCGATCAAAGCGCAGATCCGGCAGATCCACTCTCCGCACGGTATTTTCACACCGCGCTTTGAAGGACGCCCGATCGGCGAAGACGTCCTGAGTTCGGTCATGGCGTTCTTTGTGGCCTTCATCTTGCTTTTGGGGGTGACGTCCGTATTGCTCGGATTGACAGGGCTTGATTTCATCACGTCTGTTTCGGGCGCGGCGACTGCCATCGCCAATATCGGGCCGGGACTGGGCAACGAGATTGGCCCTGCAGGTAATTTTGTCGGAATTAACGATACCGCGAAATGGATCCTGTCGGCGGCTATGTTTATCGGGCGCTTGGAAATTATGGTGGTTTTGACCATCATTTCGGTCAAGTTCTGGCGGTCATAATCCGGTGCGCGGTCGATGTCCGCGCACCAGACGGTTTACTACCAACAGCTTACCAATACTGTGATGTCGGTTGCGTGTCGGGTTAACGCAACAGGAGAAATATCGACAATGCTTTGGCTCGTGGGCTTCTGCGCGATACCGTTGTTTTCCATAAGCGCCGTAATTTGCGCCGCGTCGATCGCAAAGTTGACCTCTGGCGGCAGGACCTGCGTGGTGCCGTCGATGCGTGGCAAAAGCATTCCCAATACGGCGCCAGTTTTATCAAACACCGGCCCACCTGCATCGCTGGGCTGGGGCAGGATCGACAGGCGGATCAGGCGGTCATCGCCGGTCAGGCTGCGAATATCCAGGACTTGGCCAAACGTCAGTGTCGGGGCGCCAAGAACGCCATTGTAAGGGTAGCCACCCACGACAATCTGGTCTTGAAGGCGCGGCGTCATGGGCTGGAATGATGCCGTATCGATGGGTGACATTGGCGCGACGGGGCGCAAGATGGCAATGCCAAGCGCGTCATCCTGCGCGACAACTTCTGCATCATATTGGCCGTCATAGGTGACGCGCTGGCAGTCCCCGACAGCCTCGGTTGTTGTGACGACAGTGCCATCATCTGATACATAAAACCCGGAACGCGCACGGTCAGGCTGACGGACGGCAAGCCCTGATACCATATCGATTGACTGGTCGTCGCCTGCGGGAACGATCAGCGGGTCCAAAACACCGTCGAGCCGCGTAAAGCTGGCTTTCATGGTTTCAATCACCCGGACCCGCCGGGCGTCATCATTGATTGGCCAAACCAAGGTGAACCCTTTGATTGCGCCGTCTTCCAAGGTCGCCATCGTGTAGGAGTGCAAGCGGTCATCGATGCCTTCGATTTCAAACCCTGTCGCGGTCAGCGTCCGCGGACCATCGGTTGGCACGATATCAAGAACTTGCATGATTTCATAAAGGCCAACCAATCGCCCGGCATCCCCGGTTTGCGAAATGAACAATACCTGCGCTTGTGGCAAATCCGCGCTGGCGTCAAACCGGACGAATGGGGGTTTGTAATCAGTAAAGGCGACCAACCCCGTGGGCACCTGCATTTGGATGCCAGAGGCCGCGTCCCGCACAAGCCGCATCTGTGCAGATTCAAGTATGCTGTTATACTGTTCAAACAACGTTTCACGTTGCCACGTCGTCAAAATACCTGTGGGGTCAACGCCATTCGCTTGCTGCCATGCCTCCATCGCGGCACGCGTTCCACGGCCGAATGACCCGTCGATGGCCGCCGTATAGTGGCCTGCCCATGCCAGCGCTTTTTGGATGTCTTCTTTTTGCGGGCGCGTCAAAAGACGCTCTGATGCCAGCGCTTGGTCAACTGTTTCATCCACTTCCATTGATGTGGATACCGGCTGATCGGGGGTTGCGGGCAATGTGGGTGTTGCGGTGTCAGGCGGGGTCGCACGACCACCAATTGGCCAAAACTGCTGCTGGAAAAACTGACCGTTTTTTACGAAACTATCGCTGGGGATGACGCCGATCTCCAGCAGGTTTTCCAGCGTGGTTTGCGCGTTTTGCTGCGAAAAAGGCCCGAGAAATATACCGTAGAACCCATCCCCTAAATAAAACCCGTTCACACTGTCGGTCGTCGCCGCATAGGCGCGCGCACGCTCTTGTGCGCTTGTCAGTGTTTGGCGGGCTTCAATCTGGACCCAGAAATTTTCCTGTGCAGTTGCAGACAACGTTGAAAGCCCCAAAAGCACGATTGACGCAAAGATTTTGAACATAGCCCCCCCGGGTTTCACGTTTTTGATCAAGCCCATGACTGGCGGGGTATGAGAAGAGACGCAAGACCTACGAAACAATTTTCCGCCACGACGAACATTATGTCGCCAGCCGTTGCCCAATTGACCCTTTCGCCGCAGCACCCTATTGAACGCTTAATCTTAGACGAGGGCGACCATGGCAGATAAACCGCGCAGTTTTCAGGAAATTATCCTGCGGCTTCAAAACTATTGGGCCAGCGAAGGCTGCGCTATATTGCAGCCCTATGACATGGAAGTGGGGGCAGGGACGTTTCACCCCGCGACCACCTTGCGCGCACTGGGGTCGAAAGCCTGGGCCGCCGCGTATGTGCAGCCGTCGCGTCGCCCGACCGATGGGCGGTATGGCGAAAACCCCAACCGGTTGCAGCACTATTATCAGTATCAGGTTTTGATCAAACCGAGCCCGCCGGACTTGCAGGAACTGTATCTTGGGTCGCTGAACGCTATCGGGATTGACGCCTCCTTGCATGACATCCGGTTTGTCGAAGACGACTGGGAAAGCCCGACGCTGGGTGCGTGGGGCCTGGGCTGGGAAGTCTGGTGCGACGGCATGGAGGTTTCCCAATTCACTTATTTCCAACAGGTCGGCGGCCACGACTGCAAACCTGTTTCGGGTGAATTGACCTATGGGTTGGAGCGACTGGCGATGTATGTGCTGGGTGTCGATCACGTGATGGACATGCCGTTCAACGACCCGCAATCGCCCAGCCCGCTGACCTACCGCGATGTGTTCAAACAGACCGAAGAAGAATACGCGCGCTGGAATTTCGACGTCGCCGACACCGATCTTTTGTTACAACACTTCAAAGACGCCGAGGCAGAATGCCAGCGTATTCTTGACGTACCCGCCGACGATCCGAAAACCGGCAAGCGCATCATCATGGCGCATCCGGCCTACGACCAATGTATCAAGGCCAGCCACCTGTTTAACCTGCTTGACGCACGTGGCGTGATTTCGGTCACCGAACGCCAAGCCTATATCGGGCGGGTACGGGCACTGGCCAAAGCCTGCGCAGATGCCTTTGTCCAAACCGAAGCCGGCGGAGCAACCGACGCATGAACTGGAACCGTGTCGCAATTGTGGGGATCGCTGTGTTAGCTTTGATCGCGGGTGTCGCGCTATATTATCTTCAGGTGTATGCCTATTACATGCCCGTCGCCGCAGAGGATGTGCGCGTTGAACTGACGTCGGTTTCGACCGGCGAGGCGGAGCCGATCATTTATGACAGCTTTGATGCCATCGATTCCGACAGCAGCCCGATCCGCTATCGTGCGTGTTTCACCACCGTGCTCAGTCAGGCCATGCTGACGGAAACATTTGTTATCGTTGATGATGCAGAACCACGCGTCGCGCCAAGCTGGTTCGATTGCTTTGACGCCGCGCAGATTGGTGCGGACCTGAAAAGCGGCACTGCGATTGCATTTCTTGGCACAGAAAACATTCACTATGGGATCGACCGCATTGTCGCCGTTTACCCCGATGGTCGCGCCTATGCGTGGCACCAAATCAACGCCTGTGGCGAGGTTGTGTTTGATGGCAATCCGGCCCCTGACACCTGCCCACCCGTACCCGAAAGCCAGAACTGATGCCTGATCTGCTGATTGAACTTTTTTCCGAAGAAATCCCTGCACGGATGCAATCGCGCGCCGCAGATGATCTGAAAAAACTGGTCACGGACGGTTTGGTTGCGGCTGGATTGACCTATGCAGGGGCGGCTGCGTTTTCGACGCCGCGTCGTTTGACGCTGTCCATCGACGGGCTGACCGCCGAAAGCAAACCCACCCGCGAAGAGCGCAAGGGCCCAAAGGTTGGCGCACCAGAGCAAGCGATCGAAGGGTTCTTGCGTGGCGCTGGCGTGACACGCGACGCGCTGGAAATCCGCGATGATAAAAAGGGTCAGACCTATTTTGCTGTGATCGCAAAGCCGGGCCGTTCGGCTGCTGATATCATTGCCGAGGTGCTGGAAACCACGATCCGCAATTTTCCGTGGCCGAAATCGATGCGCTGGGGAGAAGGTACCCTGAAATGGGTGCGTCCGCTGCACTCCATTATATGTATTCTGTCGGACGAGGCGGGCGCGCAGGTTGTGCCGCTTGATGTTGACGGCATCGTTGCGGGCAACACCACACGCGGGCACCGTTTCCTTGCGCCGCATGCGTTTAGTGTGACGGGGTTTGATGATTACGAGGCCAAGCTTAAGCGCGCGAACGTGATTTTGCGCGCCGATGAACGCGCCGATCTGATCTGGCACGATGCCACCAATCAGGCATTTGCATGGGGGCTAGAGGTCGTTGACGATCGCGGTCTACTGGCCGAGGTTGCAGGGCTGGTCGAATGGCCCGTTGTGCTGCTGGGGCAAATCGGCGCGGCGTTCCTTGGCCTGCCGCCCGAGGTGCTGCAAACATCGATGAAAGAGCATCAAAAGTTCTTCTCGGTCCGCAATCCGAAAACCAACCGGATTGAACGGTTTGTGACCGTCGCCAACATGGAAACCGCCGACAATGGCGCGACTATTCTGGCAGGCAACCAAAAGGTGTTGGCGGCGCGGCTGTCGGATGCAAAATTCTTTTGGGAAAACGATCTGCGCACCGTCAATTCCGTGGGCCTCGAGGGCATGGGGGCAGGGCTGGCTGACGTGACGTTCCACAACAAGCTGGGGTCGCAGGCCGACCGGATTAAACGGATCGAAGCACTGGCGCGCGAAATCGCCCCGCATGTGGGTGCGCAACCCGATCTGGCGGCAGAGGCCGCGCGCATCTGCAAGGCTGATCTGCAATCGGAAATGGTCGGCGAATTCCCCGAATTGCAAGGGCTGATGGGGCGCTATTATGCGCAGGCCGCAGGCCACGACGACGGTGTGCCAGCCGCTTGCCAAGAGCATTGGCAACCGTTGGGGCCGTCAGATGACGTACCAAGCGCGCCAGTGTCGGTTGCTGTAGCGCTTGCCGATAAAATCGACACGCTGACCGGATTCTGGGCGATTGACGAAAAGCCAACGGGTTCGAAAGACCCATTTGCGCTACGCCGCGCAGCATTGGGCGTTATTCGGTTGGTGTTAGAGAATGGTTTGCGTGTAAAGCTGCTTCCTCAACTTGGCTGGGGAACATCTCTCAATAGGTTCCAAATGATGATCCTTGATGCGATTGCAAATGAGGATTTTCAGACTTTTGATGAACACAGGAAACATGGTGTCGAACGAGTCTTTTCTAAAGGTACGTTCGATACTATTGATGTCGACCTCCTCTCCTTCTTCCACGACCGATTGAAAGTTTTCCTCAAGGACAAAGGCATCCGCCACGACATCATCGACGCCTGCATTGCCATGCCGGGCAATGACGACCTGACCCTGCTGGTCAAACGGGCCGAGGCACTGGCTGCGACACTGGCCACCGATGACGGGGAAAACCTGTTGCAGGGGTTCAAGCGCGCCAATAACATCCTGACCCAAGCCGAGGAAAAAGACGGCGTTGAATATTCCTATGGTGCTGATGTGAAATTTGCCGAAGATGATGCTGAAAAGGCGTTATTTGCGGCGCTGGATGCTGCGGATGCAAAGATCGCGCCGGCGATGGCTGCCGAAGATTTCAGCATCGCGATGACCGCTATGGCGGCACTTCGCGGGCCGATTGATGCTTTTTTCAACGCTGTGCAGGTCAATGCTGACAGCCAGATTTTACGTCGCAACCGGCTTAACCTTTTGTCGCGTATCAGAAATATCTGTTTGTCGGTCGCAGATCTGACCAAGATCGAAGGGTCGACACAAAACTGATAAGTTTCCTTTGCGGCGGGGGTGTGCCTCGCCTATGCTGCAAGCACATCATGGAGATATGCCGCAGTGCAGCAACAGACTGAAATCGCGCCTTTGACGTTGATTACCCCGACCGCACCAATGTCCGCACAGGTGCATGGCGGTCGGGCAAAATGTCTGCAACGCCTGATCCGGCTGGATTTGCCGGTGCCGATCACCGTGGCGCTGTCTTTTGGCGCGATGCGCGATATTGCCGCGGGGCAGATGCCGGATATGGCCACGCTGCTGGCCCCGTTTGGCCCGGCGCCGCTGTTGTCGGTGCGGCCGTCCAGCCTTGACCCCGATTGGGGCGGACCAAGCGCGGTTCTGAATGTCGGCATGAATGACGCGCAGCTGGCGCAATTGACGGATCAAATCGGTGAACGCGCCGCGATCGCGCTGTATCTGCGGTTTGTGCAATCTTATGCTGTGCATGTGGCGCGGTTGGACCCGGATGAATTTTATATGCCCGATGTGCCGGATGCCGCCAGTCTGAAGGCCATGCTCAGCACGTATGAATTCGAAACCGACGCGGCGTTCCCGCAAGACCCCGCCGTGCAGTTGGCCGAAGTGTTGCGGTCAATGGCGCGCGCTTGGGATGGCACCACGGCGCGTTTGCTGCGCCAAGCCAAAGGCGCGCCGATTGATGCGGGTCTTGGGTTGGTTGTGCAAGCCATGGCCTTGGGCCTTGGTCCGGGCGAATGTGGCACGGGCGTTATCGAATTTGTGGATACGTTCAGCGGCGCACCCAAAGTGGTTGGTCGTTACCAGAACCAAAGTATCGGCGGTGATGGCCGCCGCGAGACGGAAGCGGCGATGTATCTGACCTGTGACCCGCGTGGTCCGTCGCTTGAGGATCGCTGCCCTGACGTATTGGCGCGCCTGATTGCGGCGGGGGGGCTGATCCGTCGCAAGTTGCGCGAAGAAATGCAGATCAAGTTTTCGGTCCAGAACGGGGGGCTGCACATTCTGGATGCTGTGCGCGTGCAGCGGTCGTCACGCGCATCTGTTCAGATTGCCGTGGCACTGGCCAACGACGGGATCATTGCGCGCGAAGAAGCGGTGATGCGTGTTGAACCTGCGGCGCTGTCGGAATTGCTGCACCGTCAGGTGGACCCGCGCGCAAAGCGTGACCTGATCGTGCGCGGAATTGCAGCCAGTCCCGGTGCTGCCGCAGGGCAGATTGTGCTGACCGCAGAAGAGGCACAGGCCAGCGCATCGCGTGGCGAGCCGTGTATTCTGGTCCGGCGCGAGACAACCCCGGAAGATATTCGCGGTATGCACGCCGCCCAAGCCGTGCTGACGATGCGTGGCGGTGTCACCAGCCACGCGGCGGTGATTGGCCGCGGTCTGGGTCTGCCTTGTGTTGTGGGGGCGTCCGCGTTGTCGATTGACCGCAAAGCCCGTGTTATTTACGGCCCTGATGGCCGCAAATTTGCGGCTGGTGACATGATTACCGTCGATGGGACGACCGGGCAGATACTGGCCGGCGAGGCGCCCATGCTTGAGGCGGCGCTGGATGACGGGTTTCAGACCCTGCTCGAATGGGCTGATGTGTTTCGCGATATTGGCGTGCGCGCCAACGCCGACACGCCCGCTGATGCGGAAGCGGCCCGGAATTTCAAGGCAGAAGGCATCGGGTTGTGCCGGACGGAACATATGTTCTTTGAAGGTGACCGGCTTGGTGTGATGCGCGAAATGATTTTCGCAGAAGGGTCGGATGATCGCCGCGCCGTGCTGGACCGTTTGTTGCCGATGCAGCGTGACGATTTCCAACAGTTGTTCACGATCATGGCAGGCAAGAACGTTTGCGTCCGCCTGTTTGACCCGCCTTTGCATGAATTTTTGCCCGCTGACAAAGCAGGCCTGCGCGATTTGGCAGAGCAGTTGGCATTGCCAGTCCCTGAAGTGGTCCAGCGGGTCAATGCGTTGACAGAATACAATCCGATGTTGGGGATGCGCGGTGTCCGGCTTGGCATCGCGATCCCCGAGATTTATGACATGCAAGCGCGCGCGATTTTCGAGGCAATGGTCGCCGTGGGCAAGGCGGGCATCGATATTTCCGTCGAAATTATGATCCCGCTGGTCAGTGCGATGCGCGAAGTCGAGTTGGTCAAAACCAGACTGGATGCGGTAGCCAGCGCAGTGCGCGCCAAAAGCAAGGTGCCGATCGAATTCAGTTTGGGTGTCATGGTCGAAACGCCGCGGGCGGCGCTGCGGGCACAGGACATTGCGGAACATGCGTCGTTCTTGTCATTCGGTACCAACGATTTGACCCAGATGACCTATGGGTTGTCGCGCGATGACGCTGGCCGCTTTATGTCGGCATACGTTCAGCAGGGTGTTTACGCCGAAGATCCGTTTCATACTTTGGACGTCGAAGGCGTCGGCGAACTGATCGCGATGGGCGCCGAAAGGGGGCGCTTGGGTCGCAAAGATGTGATTCTTTCGATCTGCGGAGAACACGGAGGAAGCCGAACAGCGATCGCATTTTGCCGAAAACATAATTTCGATTATGTTTCGTGTTCACCGTTTCGTGTACCCGTTGCACGGCTTACTGCGGCACAATTGGCCCTTAGCGACAAAACGTTCAGCCGCTAATTGTGCAAAACTATTGATGTCTTTTGCCACTCGGCGCTGCGGCGCCATAAATGTTACATTTTCGCGCGGACCGTTGCCCGGTTTTTGACTCTACGTAACGCAGGGTAGACGCATGGCGATCTTTCCCCTAAAGACACCCTCGCCGACGTGGGGCTAATCCGCGTAGTCTCCTGGACGGGAAGTAATGTCATTTTGTAAATCAGTATTTGCCGCAGTAACTGCGGTGTGTTTTTCGGTTGCGGCCTCTCATGTTGCAGCTGACGAATTGATGGCAAGCCGCTTGGGCGCAATTTTGGGGCAAGAACGGCAAGCGCTGTCCGTCGTTCCCGATAGCCGCCTCAATCTTTTGACAAGCCTGCCGTCTGCTGATGAACGTGGTGTCGAAACCCATTCGGGTGAAATTTATGATAGCAGTTATCTTGCGTCCCAACCGACCGCACTTGGTGGTGCAGAGTGGGAATGCCTTGCCGAGGCGCTTTACTTTGAAGCACGCGGCGAAACTGTTGAAGGTCTGTTTGCCGTTGGTGAGGTGATCCTGAACCGTGTCGACAGCAGTGCCTACCCAAGCACAGTCTGTAATGTCGTTAACCAGGGAACCGGCCGCCGCTATGCCTGCCAGTTTACGTTCACCTGTGACGGCCATGCCGAGGTGATCAATGAACCCCGTGCTTGGGAACGTGTTGGCAAAGTCGCGAAAATCTTGATCGATGGCGCACCGCGCGTTTTGACCGGCGGCGCAACCCATTACCACACAAAGCAAGTCAGTCCATCATGGGCGCGCCGTTTCCCCCGCACGGCAACCATTGGGTCGCATTACTTTTACCGTCAGCCTGTCCGCACTGCCTATCGCTGATGCCGCTTGCGGCGTGACGAGGGTCGCGGCAGTGGTTGTGTGATTGCTGCTGTCCCTATATCTGGGCACCAGATGACACCGAACGACGGGACGGCACAATGACCGACGAAATCCGCCTTGCCTTTGCGCACCCCAGTGAGCGGGCAGAGGCCAGCAGCCAAGCGCCTTGTGACCGCATTTCCTTGCGCGATTATATTGTGCAAGTCGAAATCGGTGCGTTTCAGCAAGAACGCGGCACATTACAGCGCGTACGATTCAATGTGGTTGTCGAAGTTTCGCCCTTGGGGGTGATCGACGACGACGTTGACCGAATCCTGTCCTATGACAAAGTGACCGAAGCCATCGGGACCGAACTGCATGCAGAGCGGATCAACCTCTTGGAGACACTTGCCGCGCGCGTCGCAGAGCGTATCCTGCTAGAGCCGCAAGCCGAGCGCGTTTTTGTGCGCATTGAAAAGCTGGATCGCGGCCCATTTGCGTTAGGCGTCGAGATTGTTCGTGCGCGCGGTGGCGCTGGCGGTAGCGAACAAACCCACGCCGAAGCGCCGCATCCGCGTGTGGTTTACCTGTCGACGTTGGCGCAGGCGTCGGGGCATTTATCGGGTTGGATCGATCAACTGTCCGCGTTGGATGCCCCGCTGATCATCTGTGTCGGCCCCGCTGATTTACCCGCGCCACAAGCTGAAAACGCCCTGACCCAGCGCCGCATTGATTTGCTGGCGATGGAGCAAAATGCATGGGTATTGGCGGGGCGCGACAAACGATGCATGGTTGTCGCGACGCGCACAGAGCTGGATTGGGCAATGAAAAACAAACAAATCTGCGTTTGGGCCCCGTCGAAGATCGTGCTTGATGCTGTCGATGGTCCGTCGGCCAGCCCGCGCGACAGCGTGGATTTGGTCGCATGGTTTGCCCAGCAGATGAAAGCGCAGGAATTGCTTGTTATTGGTGCCAACGCCCCGGCGGCACAAGTGCCGGTGCGGGTTGCTGACGTCAACGCAGCCAGTTTGGTTTAAACTTAGCATGAATGCTTACTATCAGCCGATTGTCAGAATGGGATGCGTGAAAAGCACGCATTCCCAATGGCTTGCGGGTGGTACTTGTTGGTTTGATCAGGTGGTGATCCATCAGCGCGGAACCAAAACCCGTACCGCGCCTTTGCACGATGTCCCCGCCGAGGTGCTGGAAAGATTGACAGCACCACGGGCGCCGATCTCGGGAATGATGATGGATGCCCCGCGCATCATGGGCATTCTCAATGTCACCCCTGACAGCTTTTCGGATGGCGGCAGGTTCACCGCCTGCGACCGCGCTGTCGATCATGCGATAGCAATGGTCGGGCAAGGTGCGGATATGATCGATGTCGGCGGCGAAAGTACGCGACCCGGCGCCCTGACCGTTAATCTTGATGACGAAATCGCACGTACTGCCCCGGTGATTGCCGCGATCCGTGCGCAAAGCGACGTGCCGATTTCGATTGATACGCGCAAGGCGGCGGTGGCGCGGGCCGCGATTATGGCTGGCGCGACCCTGATCAACGATGTCTCGGCATTCAGCTATGATCCGGCGTTGGCGCAGGTTGCGGCACAGTCCGGACGACCGGTCTGTCTGATGCATGCCAAGGGTGACCCCGAAACAATGCAGCAAGATCCACGCTATGATGATGTCTTGCTGGACGTCTATGATTATCTTTCTGCGCGGATTGATCTGGCGGTTGCCGCTGGCGTGTCCCGGGCGCAGATCGTCGTTGATCCGGGCATCGGCTTTGGTAAGACGATGGATCACAATTTGGCATTGTTGCGCGGACTGGCGCTGTTTCACGGTTTGGGATGCCCGGTTTTGTTGGGGGCGTCGCGCAAGAAATTCATCGGGACAATCGGCGGCGGCGCGCTTGCGACTGACCGCACGGCAGGGTCAGTGGCCGTGGCGTTACATGGGGCACGGCAGGGGGTGCAAATCTTGCGTGTCCACGATACATTTGAAACCAAACAGGCGCTTGACCTGGAATGGGCGATCAACGGGGCAGACCGATCATGACACGTAAATTTTTTGGTACCGATGGTGTGCGCGGCAGGGCGAACACCTATCCGATGACCGCAGATATGGCCTTGAAAATTGGCTGTGCCGCAGGGCGCTATTTCCGCAACGACGGATCAAATGGCCACCGCGTCGTGATTGGCAAGGATACCCGCCTGTCAGGTTACATGTTTGAAAACGCATTAACGGCAGGTTTGACCAGCACGGGCATGAATGTCCTGTTGTTGGGACCGGTGCCCACGCCAGCGGTGGGCCTGCTTACCACGTCAATGCGGGCGGACGTTGGCATCATGATTTCCGCCAGCCACAACCCGCACTATGACAACGGAATCAAATTTTTTGGCCCGGACGGTTTCAAGCTTTCTGATGCCGCCGAAACGCAGATCGAGGCCCTGATCGAAAGCGTGATCGAACCCGCGCAGGCCAAGAATATTGGCCGGGCAAAACGGATTGACGACGGGCGTTTCCGCTATGCCGAACGGATCAAGGCGACCTTTCCAAGCGGGATGCGTCTGGATGGGCTTAAGGTTGTGATCGATTGTGCCAACGGTGCTGCCTATAAGGTCGCGCCAGAGGTCCTGTGGGAATTGGGCGCGACCGTGATTCCGGTGGGGGTCTCACCGAACGGGGTTAATATCAACGATGGTTGCGGGTCGACCAATACAGCGCTGGCAGCGGAAACGATCCGCCGCGAGGGCGCCGATATCGGGATCTGTCTGGATGGTGACGCCGATCGCGTCATGATCTTGGACGAAAACGGTCAGGTCGCCGACGGAGATCAACTGATGGCGCTGCTGGCAGGCCGTTGGGCGGATCAGGGACGGTTGAATGGTGGCACGCTTGTCGCCACTGTTATGTCCAATCTCGGACTAGAGCGGTATCTGGAAGGGCGCGGTTTGCACCTTGCGCGCACGGCAGTCGGTGACCGTTATGTGGTCGAGGCGATGCGCGCGCATGGCTGGAACCTTGGCGGTGAGCAGTCAGGCCATATTGTCATGACCGATTACGCGACCACGGGTGATGGTCTTCTTGCCGGATTGCAGTTTTTGGCGGCAATGATCGAGACGGGCCAAAAGGCCAGCGCGCTGTCACAGATTTTCACCACCGTACCGCAAATGTTAAAAAATGTGCGCTATGCTGCCGGGCAGGACCCGCTGTCAGCGGCGGCGGTACAGGCAGCGATTTCCGGCGCCGAGGCCGCATTGGCGGGCAAGGGGCGTTTGCTGATCCGCAAATCCGGCACTGAACCGTTGATCCGTGTGATGGCCGAATGCGAAAACGAAGCGCTTCTCGCGCAAGTCGTCGACGGTATCGTCGCCGAGGTGGCGGCGGCGGTGTGACGCCGCGCCTGTGGGCGTCATGCCGGCTATGGTTGCCCCACAACCTCTGACAAAAGACCGCTGACCACGTCACCTTGCGCAACGGATAGCTTTGGCGTTTGGGGGGTATCGGCGTTGATCAACCCCGCGGACTGAAACTGTTCGAACTGTGTATCGGTCAGCACGTAATAGCTGTCGGTCATAAAGCCATTTTCAGCAAGGGCGTAACCTTCAAGCGAGCGCCAGAAGTTTACGATAATAACGGCGTTGGTTTTCACAAGATGACACAGTGACATGGTTACGCCATCGTTCTCGATCTGCATCGGTGCAACAAATAGCAATTCTTCGCTTGCCGCATATCCGCCGCGCCGAACCTTGGCAGGTGTGCCAAAGGAGAATACAAAAATAATGACAATTCAGCCTGAAAATCAAAACCGCATATTCGTGTCCCCGTTAATATCAAAATATTATTGGCGGCCCATTCCGTCGACATTGTGGCTAAGTCTTGGTCAGATTTCCCGCAAACAGTGTTTTCCGCAGGGTGTCGTATTGGCTGATGGCCAAGCCGCACAAGATCAGAACCAAGGCGGCGAAGAACCGCAGCGGCAGGGTTTCATTCAGGATGAGTGCGCCAAATAGGATGGACCAGACCGGGACTTGGTAGTTCACCAAGGTCATAAATACCGAACCCGCGCTGCGGATAATCAGGACCCGGATCAGTGCGGCAAGCGCTGTTGGGACAAATCCCAGAAAGACGATGGCTATCATTGACGCAGGTGAACTGACGGCCGGGATACCTTCGACGATCAGCATGGTAGGGATCAGTGCGCTGGCCCCGACGCAAAGCAGCAATGCAGTCATGGTGATCGGATCGATCGGCGGGCATCGCCGTGTCATCACGCTTGAGATGGCGTAAGACAATGCAGCGGCAAGGCACGCGAGCTGTCCCAAGGGGGCAAGACCAGTGCCAATCTGGAATACACCGGGGCCAATCAGAACGCTGGCGCCGATGAAACCCACGATCACGCCGACCACTTTGCGAAGATGCATTTTCTCATCAGAAAACACATGCGCCAGCGGCAGGACGAAGAGCGGTAAGGCCGCCATCGAAATTCCCGCAAACGCCGAGGGCACATATTGCTGCCCCCAACTGAGCAGCGCAAAGGGCAGGGCGGTATTCAGCAGCCCGATCAGAACCAGATATTTCGTCATTTGGGGTGTTAACCGTGGCAGGGGGCGCCGTAGCGTCCGCATAAGAACAAGCATCGCCAATGCGCCAAGCGTGGTGCGTGCGCATGCCACAGTCAGCGGCCCGTAACCCTGAAGCGCGATTGATACCACCATGAATGTGCCGCCCCAGATCAGGCCAAGGGCCGCAATTGACAGCCAGTTTTGAACGGTGGGTTGCGTTGTCATCGTGCATTGCTCCGGGTCAGATCGATCCGTGTTTGATCCGCATCCCCGCGACTGGCAACCCAGAAATCGCGTTATTTCCTGCCGTTCAGTGACGTAAGGTTTTGCTTGCCTGACCACTTGTGATCAAAACAATGCGGCTATGACTGATGTGAAAGCAATTTTTGATGCACAAGCCGCGCAGGTCACGCCCCGCCGCGCACAGTTTGATCACAAAGGCCGCCTTGCGGCCCTGACTGCCCTGAAGCAAGCCGTGATCGCCCGCGAGGATGCGATAATCGCGGCTTTGGCGCAGGATTTTGGCAAGCATCCCGCCGAAGTCCGATTGACCGAAATTCTGCCCGTCATCCAAGAGATCACCCATGCACAGCGCCACCTGCGTCGCTGGATGCGGCCACGTCGTGTTTGGTCTGGCGTCACGATGGTCGGGACCACTGGACAGGTGCAGGCGGTGCCGAAGGGTGTCGCGCTGATCATCGCACCATGGAATTTTCCGTTTATGTTGGCAATCGGGCCTCTGGTATCGGCGCTGGCTGCAGGCTGTAGCGCAATACTTAAACCCTCCGAAATGACGCCCGCGACAAGTGCCTTAATCGCGGCTTTGGTTGCTGACTGTTTTGCGCCTGATCTGGTTGCGGTGGTGCAAGGCGGCCCAGACGTGGCAAACGACCTGCTGGTGCTGCCCTTTGATCATATTTTCTTTACCGGCAGCCCTGCCGTGGGAAAGATCGTAATGGCAGCTGCGGCCAAAACTTTGACGCCTGTCACGCTTGAACTTGGCGGGAAATCCCCGGTGGTTGTGGGTCCGGACGCGAACGTCGCGCAGGCAGCCAAGTGGATTGCATGGGGTCGGTTCATGAATGCCGGGCAAACCTGCGTCGCGCCGGATCATGTTTTTGTGCACGATAGCGTGTCTGAGGCGTTCACCGATGCGCTGCGCGCCCGGATCGCAACAATGTATGGTGACGATCCGATTGCGTCCCCGGCGCTGGCACGGGTTGTAAATATCCGGCATTGGGATCGGTTGCGCGGGCTGATTGCAGACGCAAAAAGCAAGGGCGCAGTGGTCATTGGCGGGACCGCCGATGCCCAGAGCCGGAAGATCACACCGACGATCCTTTTGAACACCACTGCCAACATGGATGTGTCCACGACGGAAATCTTTGGCCCTGTCTTGCCGGTGATCCCCTATCGTGAACTGGATGTCGTGCTGGCGCAGATCAATGACGCACCGCATCCGCTTGCGCTTTATGTTTTTGGCGGTCGGGCGCTGGCAAAAAGGGTTATCGCGGCGACGACGTCAGGCTCTGTGGGGGTGAATCTCACGGTCCTGCCATTTTCACACCCAAATTTGCCGTTTGGTGGGGTTGGTCAATCCGGGATGGGGGCGGCGCATGGTGCCACAGGTTTTGCAGCGTTTAGTCATATGCGCCCCGTATTACAGCAACGGTTTCTGCCGATGGCGCTGATTTTTCCGCCATACGGGCGCCGGGTAACACGTCTTGTCGGGCTGATTTTGCGGCTTGTACGTATGTAATAGCGGACAAGATAAAGGCCCGATCAGCGATCGGGCCTTTATGCAAACTTGTGGGCCAGCGCCCACCCAAACGGTCAGGCTTAGTTTTTCGCTTTGTCGACCATTTTGCCAGCCGAGATCCAAGGCATCATGGCGCGCAGTTTGCCGCCGACGATTTCGATCTGGTGTTCGTCGTTTGCACGACGTGAGGCTTTCAGTGTTGGCTGGGCCACAGCGTTTTCCAGCATGAAGTCGCGCACGAATTTGCCTGTCTGAATGTCGGTCAGCACGTCTTTCATGCGCTGCTTTGTTTCAGCGTATGGCAGAATGCGCGGGCCAGACACGTATTCGCCGTATTCCGCAGTGTTCGAGATCGAATAGTTCATGTTGGCGATGCCGCCTTCATAGATCAGATCCACGATCAGTTTGGTTTCGTGCAGACACTCGAAATAGGCCATTTCAGGCTCGTAGCCAGCTTCGACCAGTGTCTCGAAACCCATGCGGATCAGTTCAACGATCCCGCCGCAAAGAACAGCCTGTTCGCCGAAGAGGTCGGTTTCGCACTCTTGACGGAAGTTGGTCTCGATGATGCCAGAGCGACCGCCGCCGATGCCAGAGCAATAGGACAGGCCAATTTCCATGGCTTTGCCGGTTGCGTCTTGATGTACGGCAACAAGGCAAGGCACGCCGCCGCCTTTGGTGTATTCGCCGCGCACGGTGTGGCCTGGGCCTTTTGGCGCCATCATGATGACGTCAACACCGGGCTTGGTTTCGATCAGGCCAAAGTGAATGTTCAACCCGTGGGCAAAGGCGATCGCGGCACCGTCACGGATGTTGTCATGCACATATTTCTTGTAGGTTTCCGCCTGCAATTCGTCGGGCATCGTGAACATGATCAGGTCAGCCCAAGCCGCAGCTTCGGCAATGCCCATAACCTTCAGGCCTTCGCCCTCGGCTTTGGCTTGCGAAGGCGAACCTTCGCGCAGAGCAACAGCAAGGTTCTTCGCACCCGAATCGCGCAGGTTCAGCGCGTGTGCGTGGCCTTGGCTGCCGTAGCCAAGAATGGCGACTTTTTTGTCTTTGATGAGGTTCACATCGCAATCGCGATCGTAATAAACGCGCATGGTGGCGGTCCTTTGGTTTGGGTTGTCCTGTCGCGCTTTATAGCGAGCCGTTGCACGAAAGGTGAGAGTGGAATTTCATATATTTGAACAAATAAGCAGATTGTTATTCGTCTTATTCGTGAATATCATGTTTTTTATGCTTGATGACATTGATCGCCGTATTTTACGCCTGCTGCAAAGCGACCCCGCGCAACCGCTACCGGAATTGGCGGCACTGGCGGGATTAACCCCGGCACGCGTGACCCGCCGTTTGGACAGATTGCGCCAAGACGGTGTTTTGCAAGGAAGCCGCGCCGTGATTGACTGGCGAGTGTTGGGGTACGCGATCGAGGTCAGCTTGCGCGTGACGTTGGATAAGACCGTTCCGCGCGCCTTTGACGAATTTATGGCCGCGGCACGCACTGTCCGTGCCGTGATTGAAATGCAGACATTTCTGGGGCGGGTGGATGTCCGGTTATCATTGATCGCGCGCGATCTGCTCGATTACCAACGGATTTACCGCGATGAAATCCTGACCCTACCGCATATCGCAGATATCGAGGCCTTGATGACTGTTGCGCAGGTCAAGAATAACGAAAGCCTGCCACTATGACCTTGGACGACATCGACCGTGCGCTGCTGCGGGCGGTGGTGGTGAACGCGGATCAGTCGACCACGCAGTTGGCGCAAAAGCTGGGGCTTAGTCAGCCTGCGGCATGGCGCAGGCTGCGGCGATTACAGGACGCGGGCGTGATTGCCGGGCGTCGTCTGGTACTGAATGCTGAAAAGGTCGGGTTTGGCGTGACGGTGTTTTTGGGCATCAAGCTGGCCACAAAGGGCCGGATCAGTCTGGAAGACTTCGAACGGATCGTATCCGCGATCCCCGAAGTGCAATCCGTAGAGCATGTATTGGGCCTGTATGATTATCGCTTGCGTGTCGTTGCCCGGGACTTGGCCGATTTCGAGCGCGTTTTGCGCCGTCGTGTCATGACCATATCGGGTGTCGGAAATGTTGAGGCGAATGTTTTGCTGTCCGAAGAACGGCTCTTGGGTCCGCTTTAGCGACCCGCGCCAAGACCGAGTTCCATCAGTTTACGCCTGACAGGCGTGAGCCCATACAGCATCTGGATGCCCTTGGCGCGCAGATCTTGGGCAAGGGGTCCACCTGCGATGGATGCCCGATTAAGCAGGTCAATTCCGGTGATCCGTAGCTTGATATCGGGGTGGCGGGCGCGGGCGTAGGCATCAAGCATTTTTTGACTGCCCAAGGTGTCGCGATTGGCGCTGGCCAGATCCAGCAGGCACGACAGGTCGCGCAGTGACATGTTCAGTCCCTGCGCGCCAATGGGGGGCATGACGTGCGCGGCCTCGGCGACCAGCGCGACACGCGGGGCTGTGATTTGGTCGGCGACTTGGCTGATGATCGGCCAGACAGATCGTGGCGATACCAATGAAAGGGGGCCATAGATACCACCAGAGCGGTCAAGGGCCGCCGCCTCGAATGTTGGCACGTCGCATTTCGAAAGGCGCAGGGCCTCTGGGCCGTGTTCCATCCAAACGACGGCAGAACAGGGTTTGCCGTTGTGGTCTGGCAGCGGAACCAACGTGAAGGGGCCGCCATCACGGTGGACCTCGGTTGACACGTTGCAATGGGGTATGTCGTGGGTCACTGCAAAGGTAACAGCTTTTTGCCCATAGCGTTTCGTGCGGACGCCGATGCCGGCAATGCTGCGTACGGGCGATCCGCGCCCATCGGCGCCAATCACCAGTTTGGCGTCGATTTGGCTGCCATCTGAAAAGGTCACAATTGCGGACTCTGTGCGCGCGACCATCGACTGAAACCCGATGCCCGGCCGAAAATCAACGTTTGGAAGGGCGGACAGGCGCGCCACCATTTCACGGCGTAAAAGCCAGTTGGGCAAGTTCCAGCCAAATGGTTTATCGGAAATATCGGCGGCATCAAAGTCACGCACGATCTGCGGATCAGCGGCGGCATCGACGATCCGCATGATCTGCAAAGGCGCGGCAAAGGGGGCAAGCCGGTCCCAGATACCTGCGGTGTCAAGGAAGGCTTGGGCCGGCTGTAAAAACGCTGTGGTCCGCAGGTCGGCGCCTGCGGCGTCGTTTGTGGTCACGGGCGGGGTGGGGTCAATGATCGTGACAGAAAACCCGGCTGTGCCATAAGCCGCCGCAGCGGTTAGCCCGGCCACGCCGCCGCCCGAAATGACGATATCTGTTGATTTGCGTTCCATGCCACATACATAGGCCGATCATGCCTGGCCGAAAAGGGTCAGCGGCGCAACTGCGACAAGAAAGCCAGAAGATCGGTCGTGTGGTGGTGGATATGGGGGGCAGCGGTTGCGACATCGTGCACATGCACCGTGCGCATCCCCAGCGCGTGGGGTACCGCAAGGTTGCGTGCCTCGTCTTCGAACATGGCGGCGCGCGTTGGTTTCACGGCGGCCAAGTCAAACACTTTGGCAAACCCATCTGCGTGCGGTTTTGCGACAAAATTCGCCTGTTCCATCCCGTAAACTGCGTCAAATGCATGCGATAGGCCGCGCGCCTGCAAGACCCGGGTCGCATGGTTGTGCGATCCATTGGTGTAAACGATCTTGCGGCCGGGCAGGGTGCCGATTGCCTCTGCCAAGTCAGGCGCGGCGGTCAGGTGCGAGATGTCGATATCGTGGACATCCGCCAAGAAATGCGCGGGATCAACGTCGTGTTCGGCGATCAACCCGGCAAGCGTCGAACCGTGTGATTGCCAGTATGATTTAGCCAATTGCGTCGATTTATCCGCATCAAACCCTGTGACCCGCATGACATAAGCGGCAAAGCGGGGGTCCATCAGGCCAAACAGATCCGCCGACGGATGGTAAAGCGTGTTATCAAGGTCAAAGACCCATGTATCCACATGTGTAAAATTTTCAGCAACCATAACGCCACACTATGCGTCTGTGCCGGACCATGCAATCGCATTGGGTTGATCGCAGGTACAAAGCGGGGGTAGTGTCGGCGCACACATTAAGGCCAGATGCTATGCATGACCCGCGCGTCAACAATAAAGATGCTTACGCCCTCATTCTTGAGGCGATTGACAGCCATATATATAAGCCTGGTGACAGGCTGGTAGAAAGCGAACTCGCGGAGCGGTTCGGGGTGTCCCGCACGCCGATTCGTGAGGCTTTACAGCGGCTTGAAACGCAGTCTTTGTTGTCGCGCGATGGCCGGTCATTGATTGTTGCGTCGTTGGATCACACCCAGTTGTCGGAACTTTATGTTGTGCGCGGCGAACTCGAGGGGTTGGCGGCCCGGCTCGCCGCACGTCATGCCGCCCCGGAAGAGGTCAAAGTGCTGCAAGATATGTTGGCTGACGATATGAAACTAGTTGGTGACCCCGTCGCATTAAGCCGGGCCAACCGGCGGTTTCATAAGCAAATCCACCTTGCATCGCATAACCGATTTTTAGTGCAGCAATTGGATTTGGTGCATCGGTCGATGGCCCTGCTTGCCACGACATCGCTTGCGGCCGAAGGGCGCACGGTGGAAACCTTGGAAGAGCACGCCGCGATTGTGGCTGCGATTGCTGCGGGTGATGGCGAGGCCGCGTACCGTGCCTTGCGCGACCATATTTCAGAGGCTTTTGTCACGCGGTTGCGGCTTGATGCTCAAGCAGTTGAGGCGGCGTTGTAGCGGCCTTGGGTAGTAATACGCCATGGGCGGTTTTGTCCCAATAAAATGGTTTGGTGACGAGCTCCCAAAGCCCTTTGTAGGCGGCTAATGCGCCCAGCGGGAAGTACAATGGCAAGGTCAGCGCCCACTTGGTCAGCCATGTCCGTTTGGCTTTTTGTAATCCCACAAGCGCGACGCAAAACCCGACGCATTCCGACGCAATGAAAAGTCCGGTCAGTGCCCAGAAGGCGGCGGTTGGCATCACCTGCTGAAGTGGGTGCGGGAAGCCTAAGGTCGGCAATATGAAGCTCCATAAAAACGGGGCCAACACAAATTGCGACAGCGTTCCTAGAAACAAAATTTGGACACCGAAAAATCGCCACGCCCCAAGGTCACGCCAAAGCTGCAGTGGATGACGCATATGGACGCCATAGGTGATGGCATATCCCTTTAGCCAGCGCGAACGCTGTTTTACCCACGGCCATGCGCGTCCGTTTGCTTCCTCTTCGGTGACGGTGTCGATCAACTCTGTGCGATAGCCATGCCTCGCAAGTCGAATGCCGAGATCTGCATCTTCGGTAACATTATGCGCATCCCATCCGCCCAGACGATCCAGCGCTTCGCGCCGGAAGAAAAGGGTGGTGCCACCAAGCGGGACCGCCAGCCCCATTCGCTGTAGGCCAGGTAAAATGACCCGGAACCAACCAGCATATTCGATGGTGAAACAGCGCGTAAGCCAGTTTGAAGAGGCGTTATAATAATCCAACTTGCCTTGCAGGCACGCAACTTCGGGCGCGCATTGATCAAAGCGCTGTGCGACCACCATCAATTGATCCTGCGCGGGGGCATCCTCGGCGTCCCAGACTCCGATGATACTGCCCCGCGCAAAGTCGAGAGCGTAATTCAGGGCGCGCGGTTTGGTTTTAATTGATCCGCGCGGAACGATGATCGGACGAATCCAAGTGGGAAGAACGGTGCGGCCCAGTGTGGCGCGGGTGGTTGCGTCAGACTCCTCTAGCACAAGGCAGATGTCGAGCAAGGCGTGCGGGTAATTCAATGCGTTCAACCGCGCCAGCAAATGCTCTGCAATAGCGGTTTCATTGTATAGCGGGACCATCATGGTGATGGTAGGAAGGCGGCGCGGGGGAACATTGGGAATGCTTTCGGGCTTTTCTCTCCAGCCGATGACAGCGGCCACCGCTTTCAAGAGGGTGCTCACCGCGAGCGTCACGACGGCCCAACCTGCAAGGATAGCGAAACTCATCAGCGGCCAGTTGATCGTCAACGCTATCAGAAAGATCGCGGCAGCGATCCCGCGTTTCGGGCGCCAATTCCGACAACTTTCATGCGCGGGTGTGCGCGTTTCAGCGCAATCCACCAGTGTCGATTTACTGGTGCTGGCCAAACTATGGCAGAGCTGCTCATCGGTCGCGACGGCCATCCTGACGGGGCCGAACAGGTGTGTCAGGCGCGCGATATGCCTGTCGAACTGATGCGGAATAGACGACAGGACCACCGTATGTGCCCCTATTTTTCGCCAAGGTAAAACACCGTGTTGCAGACAATCTGCCGGACCATACGCAAAAACGAGCGTGGGGTCAGGCGGGGAGGAAACCGGGTTGATGATTTGCGCACCTGTTGTCTTGGCTTGTGCCAAAGCAATCGAATAATGCGACAATCCAAAGCTTTTGGTCAGCACATCCGCAATAGGCGCGTTCAAACGCTGTGCCATGCCTTCTGCCGCTTGCGCATTTTCGGGGGAAATCAGCGCCTGCAACACAAGTTCTTGGGTAAGAGATACGCCAAATTCTGTGTTGTTTACGTTTTCACTTTGCAGTGGCGCGCAATTGACCTGCGGCATGTTCACCTCGTTAAATCGACAAGGTGACCATGCAGCGCAGAGATTAAAGTTCAATTAAGTCAGTTATTGTTCTTGTGCATCCATCGCGGCGGCAAAGCGTTCGAACAGATAGTAGCTGTCTTGCGGCCCCGGGCTTGCTTCGGGGTGATACTGCACGCTGAACACAGGCCGGTTTTCGACCCGAATCCCGCAGTTGCTGCCATCGAACAGCGACACATGCGTTTCTGTGACACCGGCTGGCAACGTCTGTGCATCAACCGTAAACCCATGGTTCATAGACGTAATTTCGACCTTGCCGGTTTCATTGTCTTTGACAGGGTGGTTGGCGCCGTGATGGCCGTGGTTCATCTTGATCGTCGTTGCACCAAGCGCAAGTGCCAGCATCTGGTGTCCGAGGCATATCCCGAAAACCGGTAGATCAGCGTCCAACACGCCTTTGATCATTGGCACGGCATAGACACCTGTTGCCGCTGGATCGCCTGGGCCATTGGACAGAAAAACGCCCGCAGGGTTTAGCGCAAGCACCTCTTCTGCGGTTGTGGTCGCGGGCATGACTGTCACATCACAGCCAACGCTGGCCAAGCAGCGCAGGATATTGCGCTTTGCGCCAAAGTCGATCGCGACGACCTTATGGCGTGGTGCGGTTTGTGTCGTATAACCTTCTGGCCAAGCCCACCGCATTTCATTCCAGTGGTATGATTGCGCGCAAGTGACATCCTTGGCCAAATCAAGCCCTTCGAGACCCGCAAAACCGCGTGCCTTTTGCACGAGCGCGGCAATGTCAAAGTTGCCGTCGGGGTCATGCGCCAATGCCACATGGGGTGCGCCCTGCTGACGGATTGCGCGGGTCAGGCGGCGGGTGTCGATGCCGCCCATCCCGATCCGGTTGCGTTTCGCCAGCCATCCGGTCAAATCCTCGGTGGCGCGCCAGTTCGATGGCTCTGTCGGGTCCCATTTGACGACCATTCCCGCGGCAACGGGATCTGCGGTTTCATCGTCTTCTGGGGTAACGCCGGTGTTGCCGATATGCGGGAATGTGAACGTCACGACCTGGCCCGCATAAGACGGGTCCGTCATGATTTCTTGGTATCCGGTCATTGCTGTGTTGAAGCACAGCTCTGCCACTGTTTCGCCAATCGCCCCGAAGCCGACACCATAAAAGATCGTGCCATCCGCAAGCGCCAAGCAGGCCGTTGGTTTGAGCGTCATAACATGTCTCCGATCAGTCAAATTGGGCCGGGTTTACGGGGGCAGGCCCGCAGGGTCAAGGCCGGATCGCGCCCTTGCAAACAAGGCATGACGTTGCGCAAGCCGTGCTTGTCTTACGCTAACAGTCACAGTATGATCACCTTTCGTTTGAAGCTTCGTGATCGGGAAAACTCATGAACATGCGCGACCGGGTCAATCAGGCCCTAAAGGATGCGATGAAGTCGAAAGAGGCAGACCGTCTTTCGACATTGCGGCTGATGAATGCTGCGATCAAAGACAAAGATATTTCACTGCGTGGGACAGCCAACGAAGAAGGCGGTGTCAGCGAAGACGACATCTTGGCGATCTTGGGCCGGATGGTAAAGCAGCGCCAAGAAAGCGCGCGCGCTTACGAAGAAGCAGGACGCCTTGAGCTGGCAACCAAAGAGTTGGCCGAAATTAAAGTGATCGAAGAGTTTTTGCCGCGCCAACTGTCCGCTGCCGAGGCTGAAAAAGCCGTGGATACCGCGATTGCCGATGTCGGCGCACAGAGCATCCGCGACATGGCCAAAGTCATGGCCGCCCTGAAATCCAAATACACCGGCCAGATGGATTTCAGTAAAGCAGGGCCTTTGGTGAAATCACGATTGGGCTAAATTGGCCCGCGAAACGCGCCTTGGATTTCGCTGTAAAGCCGGGCTCGTTCATCAACGTCCAGAAACGCACCCAATTCGACAGTGCGGTCACCACCGCGCAGTGTGATGTAGTTTTCGACAGGCCCACCTTTAGGGTGGAGTTCGATGGTCACCCAATAACGGTTCGCCCGCCATGTTTGGTGGTCGCCGCGCGGGCTTTGACGCACAAGATATGCCATGGTGTCATCGACGTGCAGTTCTTCGAGCACCGTACCTTGGTCGTAGCTAATTTCGATAGCGTACCACAGTCCGGAAAACACCAATAAGACAAATGGCAGGATAAACCAAACTGCCCCTGTCCCAAGCAGTGCCAGAAGTGGCAGCAGGGTAAAGCCCGCGGTTGCCCCCATGAAAGCCACAAAGTGTTTGCGCAGCAACGAACGATATGGCCAGAGCGACAGCCGCCAATTTGGGTCGGTTGATGAAGGTTTGCGCGTCCATTCGTAAGGCATGACCACATAATAACAAGGCTGCATTACGCCGCCAATGGGCATTGATGTCGCGGCTGAAAACGAAAAAAGGCCCCACATTTCTGCGGGGCCTTTGTAATTGTGTGCTGCCTTAGTGGGCGTGCGATTTGTCCCAGTCTTCCTGCTTTGGAAGCGTCTCGAATGTATGCTCTGGCGGTGGGCAGGGCAGTGTCCATTCAAGCGTGTCAGCAAATTCGTTCCAAGGGTTGTTCACGGTCACACGTTGGCCTTTCAACAGGGTGTATGCGATCACGCCCAAGAAAAACACGAATGATGCGAATGACAGGAACGCGCCCCAGCTTGATACATAGTTCCATGTCGCAAATGCTTCTGGATAGTCGATGTAGCGGCGTGGCATGCCCTGACGTCCCAGAAAATGCTGTGGGAAGAATGTCAGGTTTGCGCCAATGAACATCATCCAGAAGTGCAGCTTGCCCGCCCATTCCGGCGCCATGCGGCCCGAGAATTTCGGCAGGTAGAAGTAGATACCTGCAAAGATCGAGAAAACAGCACCCAAAGACATAACATAGTGGAAGTGCGCCACAACATAGTAAGTGTCGTGATAAACGCGGTCGATCCCGGCTTGCGACAGGACGATCCCCGTCACACCACCCACGGTGAACAAGAACAAAAACCCAAACGCCCAAAGCATCGGCGTCTTGAATTCAACCGAACCGCCCCACATGGTCGCAATCCAGGAAAAGATTTTGACCCCTGTCGGCACCGCGATCACCATTGTCGCCAGCATAAAGTAGGACTGCTGTGTCAGCGACATGCCCACGGTGTACATGTGGTGCGCCCAAACAACGAAGCCCAGCACACCGATCGCAACCATTGCGTAAACCATTGGCAGGTAGCCAAAGATAGGCTTGCGCGAGAAGGTTGCGATGATGTGGCTGATGATCCCGAAACCGGGGATGATGATGATGTAAACTTCGGGGTGACCGAAGAACCACAGGATGTGTTGATACAAGATCGGGTCGCCGCCACCCTCTGGCTGGAAGAATGTTGTGCCAAAGTTACGGTCTGTCAGTAGCATGGTGATGGCACCAGCAAGAACAGGCAGGGCAAGAAGGATCAGCCACGCGGTCACAAAGATTGACCAGGCAAACAGCGGCACCTTGTGCAATGTCATACCGGGCGCGCGCATGTTCAGGAAGGTTGTGATCATGTTGATCGCACCCAGGATCGATGACGCACCAGAGAGGTGGACCGCAAAGATCGCAAGGTCCATCGACATGCCCGTTTCCGAAGTCGACAGCGGAGGATAAAGAACCCAACCGACACCGGAGCCAAGCTGACCATCACCCCCGGGTGATAGCATGGATGCAACACCCAGCGCTGCACCGGCAACAAACATCCAGTAGGAAAGGTTGTTCAAACGGGGGAACGCCATATCTGGCGCGCCGATTTGCAGTGGCATCAAGTAGTTGCCAAACCCACCGAACAGGGCCGGAATAACCACGAAGAACATCATCAGAACGCCGTGATAGGTGATCATCACGTTCCAAAGATGGCCGTTTGGTGAACATACCTCTGCGCTGTTGGCGATGAAACGTGCGCCCTCAAGACACATGTATTGCACGCCTGGGTGCATCAGTTCGAGCCGCATATAAACGGTGAATGCGACCGAGATAAAGCCCAGCGCACCTGCGGTGAACAGGTACAAGATCCCGATATCTTTATGATTTGTCGACATAAACCACCGGGTAAAGAAGCCCCGGTTGTCTTCGTGTGCGTCGCCGTGGATGGCTGCGTCCGCCATTGTGGCTCTCCTCGTGTTGGCTACTCTTGAAAAGCGCCGATTCCGAAGAATGACGCAAGATTGATCTGGTTCTAGTCTGTTGCAGGTAAAGGGGCAATAAAGGATGCGCTTTTCGGCATGGGATATATTGGCGCAGGGTGTGCGGTGTTTCGGTACGGGATCCGCGGCCAGCATCCTGATCTTTAGGCTAGGTTGCAGTTACTGAACCAAAATTTTAGGGAACGATTGGTGGGGTGCGGCCATGAAAAGTGGCTTGTGATCAATTAGGGCAACATTTAGGGCGCGTGTTTACCTGCTACTTATAAAATCCTGTCAGACTGTGCTTTGGTCAGTTGTCGTCGTTGAGAGAGAGTTTTGATGTCTACCGTTTTTGAAGCCACCGCCGTCGCAACGTTCGACAACCCTGCCGGCGGCAACTATCAGCGTATCTTTGACTTTGGCACGGGACCTGGCGGGTCCAATGATGAAATTTGGCTGGGGCAAATTGCCAACACAAATACGATCGCGCTTGAGGTTTACGATGACGGTGTGCGTTACCGGCTAGAAGTCCCGAACGCGATTGTTGCGGGTGAAACGGCCACTTGGAACGTCACAATCAGCGATACTGGCCGATATACGATCTTTAAAAACGGCGTTCAAATTGGCACGCAGGATTTCGGCGTAGCTGCGGTACCAGACGATGTGCCGCGCGATTCCAACCTGATTGGACAGTCGAACTGGCCGGATACAGATTTGATCGGCAGCGTCGATTCGCTGACCGTCACGACCACCTTCGACAACGGTATCAACATCACCGACACGCAGTCGCTTCAAATGGTCGATGACCTGACGTTGACGAACGCTGATGAGCTTATTGATGCGTCGGGAACAACATCAAACCTGACCGCAGATGGCAGTGGTGGCGACGATACAATTATTGGCGGTTCGGGTGACGATACGCTGACCGGCGGTGCAGGTGAGGATTCGGTAACAGGCGGTGGCGGTAACGACACGCTGACCGGCGGTGACGGAAATGACACGTTATCGGGCGGGACGGGGAATGATACGCTGATCGGAGACGGCGGGACGCCGGGGCCGACGACCGCCGTTGATTACGGTGATATCCCAGACCCGAGTGGCGACGGTAGTCCCATCGATTTCTTCGATGATGTGTCAAACGGATTTACAGTCAACGCGGGCAATGTCGATGTTACGTATGCGTTCCAAGATACCTCAGCAGGTGGGATCGCGACGTTCAATTACAACGATTCTGAGGTGCAATACACTGCGGGACTTGATGACGAAGTATCGAACACCACCATTTCGATTGGCGGAGGCGCGACGAGCGCAGGCGTAACCCCGACCTCGACCACGACGATTTCTTTTTCGCCAGAAAACCCAGATGTGCCGGACGAGGTCGAAAACGTTTCATTTCGCATCAATGACATCGATGATGCAAACTGGCGCGATGTTATTACAATTACGGCCATTGATGCAGACGGGTTGCCGGTAACCGTCACGTTGACCGGCGGATCGAATATGGTTCTGTCTGACAGCAATGGGGATGGGGTTAACGATACAGCGACTGCGCTGAACAACAACGTAAACCTTAACCCCGACAATGCCAACGGATCGTTGATGGTCCAAATTGCCGGTCCCGTATCGCAAATTTTCATCAGCTATGCCAACGGTGAAACCGCGGGTCAGCGGGTTGAGCTGACTGAACTCAGCTTTGATCCGGTGTCATCTGGGTCTGATGACATTCTGGACGGTGGCGCGGGCAACGACACGCTGATCGGCGGTCTGGGCGCAACAACCGCAACGGGCGGTGATGGTGATGATACCTTTATCTACACCAACGGCGAAGACCTGACGATCACCGATTTTGGCGCAGGCGCGACCAATGCGGATGATGATTTCGACACCAACAACGATTATATCGACCTGACACCTTATTACACCAACCAAAAAGAGTTCGAGGCCGACCTTGCGGACGGCGTTCTTGACCAGATTGGTGTCGGTGTGGATGCCAGCGACAACATCGCACTGACCGGCACGATTTCTGGTCTGACGGGATTGAACGGTGTGACCGCATCGGAACTTTGGCAACAGACCGGAATCACCTGCTTTTCCGCGTGCACCTTGATCGAAACGCAACATGGTTTGAAACAGATCGAGACGATTTCAGTCGGTGACCTTGTGATAACCGCAACCGGTCAGGCACGCAAAGTGCGCTGGATCGGTCAGCGTCACGTCACCCACGAGGAGTTGACCCAGAACCCAAAGCTACGCCCGGTGCGTATCACCAAGGGGGCCCTTGGAAATGACCTGCCGATTCAGGATTTGCTGGTTTCGCGTCAGCATCGTATGCAGGTTTCGTCCAAAATTGCCGAACGCATGTTCGGGACTTCTGATGTATTGGTTTCTGCAATCAAGCTGATCGATGTTCCCGGTATTTTTGTGGATGAAGACGTGACCGAAGTCACTTATTTTCATCTTCTGTTTCAACACCACGAAATCATTATTGCGAATGGCGCGCCTTCAGAAAGCCTGTTCACCGGCCCTCAGGCCCTGCTGTCTGTATCACAAGAAGCGCGTGACGAGATTTTTGAATTATTCCCCGTGATGCAGGATCTCGATTATACCTGCCATCCGGCGCTCCCTTTGATCCCCGGTGCCAAGCAACGTATTTTAATTGCCCGCCATGTCAAAAACGATAAGCCTTTGCTTGACGGGCTGGCCGATGCGGACACGCGTGCCGTGGCATAGCGGAGCGGAAAATGGCCAGAAAGTGCAGCAATCGCTGTTTCCGTTCGGGAACCGGCCGCTGTTCCGGCGTCGACGGTAAGCGTCTGAAACGGGGCCAGCCGGTGGATTGAAATGCAGTCTAGGCGATCTGATCAAACGCTTGACGCAGAGCCACATCAAAATCTGTCATGGTGACAGGCAATCCCAGGTCAACAAGGCTGGTCACACCGTGTGTGCTGATCCCACACGGCACAATTCCGTCAAAATGGCTGAGGTCGGGGTCGACGTTGACGGATATACCATGAAAACTGATCCATTTGCGCAGTCGAATGCCCAACGCGGCAATCTTGTCTTCCGCAATGCTACCGTCGGCTTGGGTCGGCTTTTCTGGTCGCTGCACCCATACGCCAACGCGACCTTCGCGGATTTCCCCTTTGACGTTGAATGTATCAAGCGTCGCAATCACCCATTTTTCCATATCTTTCACGAATTGACGCACATCACGCCCACGCTTGCCGACATCCAACATCACATAGATCACGCGCTGCCCGGGGCCGTGATACGTATATTCGCCACCACGGCGAGCCTCAAAAACCGGAAATCGGTTGGGGTCGATCAGATCAGCGGGCTTTGCCGATGTCCCTGATGTATAAAGGGGCGGATGTTCGAGAAGCCAAATACATTCATCCGCCGTCCCTTTCGCAATCGCGTCCACGCGCGATTCCATAAAGTCGAGCGCGCTTTGATAGTCGGTTAAACCATCAGAAATGACCCATTCCACCATCAGCTTCTCTCCTCGTTTGATCACTGATATGGCGCTCGCGCCATGAAATGTCACCCCCTGCATGTTGCGTGCAGCGTTCTGTACGTTTTGCCCCTTGGCAAGCCGTGATCCCTGTTCTAGAAGCGCCACAGCTTATGACTTGCGGTCGTGGCGGAATTGGTAGACGCGCAGCGTTGAGGTCGCTGTGAGGTAACACTCGTGGGGGTTCGAGTCCCCCCGACCGCACCAAATCTCGTCTTTTTCAGAAACTGCCTCATGACGTGGGGATCTGGATTTTTCTGACAGATTGCCGAGCACATTGAAAATCATTCATTACAAATATCTTCGGCTTTGAAGCAAGCGACTAGATATTTTGATCATCGCACCCGCCAAACGTGGGATAGGTGATGAAATGTCATGCGCGGCTTTGGTTGTGATGTTCCGTACCAGTGCAAAGCTGGGCTTCGCAATCAACAGGCTGCGGATCGGTGCCGTTGATTGCTGATGTTATGTGTTGCCTGTTGCGTCTGTATTGGGTCTAATCCAAATCGTGACGGGAGGAGGGGAGGAAAATGCCAAATCGGATGACACATGCGGACATGGTGCTGGAAGCGGCGCAATCCTCTTCGGCCGGGGCGAAGTCGAGGGTGGCGGCAAGCTGGCATCGTTCTGTTAGCAAATACGGTTTGGATCCAAACGAGCGCCGCTCTCCTGCGCGGATCGAACAGACAACCTTGAATTATCGGCGCGCAGAGCTTGAAAAGCTCATGACCGCAGCAACCCCCCGATTGGATGCCCTGTTTTCGCTGATCGGTCAGTCCGGTTGTGCCGTGTTTCTGACCGATGTGGATGGGGTAATCTTGGATCAACGCCTGTCGCCAGCCGATGCCCCTGCGTTTGAAGCATGGGGGCTGAGTTCGGGCGCAGACTGGAGCGAGCAGCGTGAAGGAACGAACGGTATCGGGACATGCCTGACCGAGCAGCGGCGTGTCATCATTCATCAAGACGAACATTTTTATACCCGCAACATCGGGATGAGCTGTATCGACGCGCCGATTTATGGCGAAGAGGGGCAGATCCTTGGTGCGCTTGACCTGTCGTCAGCGCGCGCTGACCAGACCGAGGCGTTCAACCGGCTGATCGCGGCCCAGGTTGCGCAAACAGCGCGGGCGATCGAGGCCGCGCATTTTCGGGCATCTTATGCGTCGGCACGTATTATCGTGGTCGAGGGCGATGATGCGGATGCCGCCACGTTGTTGGCGATCAATGCGAATGATCTTGTTATCGGTGCTACCCGTGAGGCGCGGCGCGTTTTTGGTTTGAACCGCAACGGCGCCTTGGTTGCCCGCCCCGCCGCGGATATTTTGGGCCGCGAGGACGGTTCAACGGGCTTTGAAAAGGCACAAAAGGATGCGGTGATTCGTGCGCTGGCCCGCGCCGGAAACAATGTTTCGGAGGCCGCGCGGCAGCTGGGTATTGGCCGCGCCACCTTGTATCGCCGGATTAAACGGCTTGGTCTCGACAATCGTTAGGCGCACCTGTCTCAGTTCTGGGACAGTATGAAAGCGCAGATTGATACGCCATCGGGACGTCGGCGGCAGCTTCAGGCACACTCAATGCAAGTCCGGAAGGAGAGCCGGATGATCAGGGAGGAAACCTTATGAACGATATGACCAATACCGAGGCAGGCACATATGTGTCGCCGTTCAAGCTGCGCTACGACAATTTTATTGGTGGTGCGTTTGTCCCGCCGGTCAACGGCAAGTATTTTGAAAACGTCACCCCAATTACAGGCGGCATGATCAACGAATGTGCACGGTCTGACGCGGCTGATGTCGAACTGGCGCTTGATGCTGCGCACGCTGCCAAGGTGGCTTGGGGCAAAACATCTGCAACAGAACGCGCCAACATTTTGCTCAAGATTGCGGACCGCATCGAAGAGAACCTCGAACTTCTTGCCACAGCAGAGACATGGGACAACGGCAAACCCATTCGTGAAACGATGGCTGCCGATATTCCGTTGTCTGCGGACCACTTTCGCTACTTTGCGGGTGTTTTACGTGCCCAAGAAGGCAATATGAGCGAGATCGACAACGATACAATCGCGTATCACTACCACGAACCTTTGGGTGTGGTTGGCCAGATCATCCCGTGGAACTTTTCCATTCTGATGGCTGCATGGAAACTGGCGCCTGCGTTGGCGGCGGGTAACTGCATCGTCATGAAACCAGCAGAGCAAACACCGGCAGCGATCATGGTTCTGGCGGAACTCATCAATGATTTGCTGCCAGCAGGGACGCTCAATATCATCAACGGCTTCGGCGCCGAAGTCGGGTCTGCGCTCGCAAGTTCGCCACGGATCGCAAAAATCGCGTTCACCGGTTCGACCGCCACAGGCCGCAAGATCATGGAAGCGGCAACCAAAAACCTGATCCCCGTGACGTTGGAACTGGGGGGCAAGTCGCCCAACATCTTCTTTTCGGACGTGATGGCAAAAGATGATGAATTCTTGGATAAAGCTATCGAAGGTTTTGTGCTGTTTGCATTTAACCAAGGCGAGGTCTGCACCTGCCCAAGCCGCGCATTGATCCAAGAAGACATCTACGAAGAGTTCATCGCCCGTTGTATCGAACGTGTCCAAGCGATCAAGCAAGGCGATCCGCGCGATATCAACACGATGGTCGGCGCGCAGGCCAGCAAGGCCCAGCAAGACAAGATCATGAGCTACCTGACCATCGGCCGCGAAGAAGGTGCGGAAGTGTTGGTTGGCGGCGATGCAGCACGGTTCAACGGCGAATTGGCGGGCGGCAACTATGTCCAACCGACAATCCTGAAAGGCCACAACAAGATGCGGGTCTTCCAAGAGGAAATCTTTGGCCCGGTTGTGTCGGTAACGACCTTCAAAGACGAAGCAGAAGCGCTCGCGATTGCCAATGACACGATGTACGGCCTTGGCGCTGGCGTCTGGTCGCGTGACATGAACACCTGCTACCGCTTTGGCCGCGCGATCGAAGCGGGCCGTGTTTGGGTGAATAACTATCACGCCTATCCGGCACATGCTGCCTTTGGTGGCTATAAGCAGTCGGGCATTGGCCGCGAAAACCACAAAATGATGTTGGATCACTACCAGCAGACCAAGAACCTTTTGGTCAGCTATAACCCCAACAAACTTGGCTTCTTTTAAGAAACGAAAACAGATGTCCCCGCCTTTTCAGGCGGGGACATCGTGCTGACGTCATAGACCTATGTCGTCAATACCGATAGCCGCGCCCGTCGCGATCGCCCGGTGTGCCGCAGTTCCGGTTTAAACTCCCCAGACTTTTTGCAAATCTGATACCGTCCGGATCACGCCCCGACTGATGAACGGTGTAGCGGCAGGTTGATTTTTGATGCCGCGGGCTGGCGGATAACGTTCATGGGCGTCACCCTTGCATCCGATCATCCAGTTGATGCCTCAGGCCTGATGATACACAAATGACCGCATCGAAACAGATCCAAGCGCAATCGTGTCGGTCATAAACGTGAGTGTATCCCGTCTGTCTGACGCACCGGCGACGGTCAGCGCCGGAAGGTAGTGATCGACAGCGGGGTGCGCCATGCGAAGTAACGCGCCGAGGCTGTTTTGATCCGCCAACGCCGCGTGATCGCGCTGTGAAAGGCGATCGGCAAACAATGCATCAAATTCGAGCGCAAAGTCCTGTGGTTGGCCATCAAATTGCATCGCCCCGAGATTATGCACGACATTACCAGACCCGAGGATCAGCACGCCGCGTTCACGCAAACTGGAAATCGCTGCGCCAATTTCAAGCTGATGCGCAAGCCCTGCGGTCATATCTATGGAAATCTGGAAAACCGGTACGTTTGCATCTGGATATAGACGTTTCAGGATTGACCATGCACCATGGTCTAAACCCCATGTATCATCTTCTTGCGCACGATGGCTGCCCAGCAGGGCCACGACGTCGCGGGCCAGGTCCGGTGCGCCCGCCGCAGGGTATTGCTGCGCAAACAGTGCGTCAGGAAAACCGCCAAAGTCATGAATGGTGCGCGGCAGCTTTGAGACATCGACCAAGGTCGTCCCGCGTGTCATCCAATGTGCAGAAACAACCAGAATGGCTGCGGGATGGGGCAGGCTGCGCCCCAAATCGGCCCACGCGCGGCTATAGGTATTGTCTTCGATGGCGTTCATCGGGCTTCCATGGCCCAGAAAGACAACCGGCATCCGGTCACTCGGTTTGAAACGGTCGCGCAAGTGACGCAAGGCAAGGGTGATACTCATTCGGGGTCCTTCACGTCTTGTGATGATGTTGATTCAGGGCGCGTTGTTCACCAATAAAGTGGCGATTGTGCAGGTATTCAATGGACGTTTTATTCGAAATGGCGCTGTCACCGATCATAGGGCGCGTTTGGGACACCCGGTCTGCGCGACATTGCCTGCCGACCCGTGCCTGCGAAAATATCCAGCTTGCACCTTCTATCCCGACGCGTGTCAGCGGCCCGAAAGATATGCGCGCCGGTGGATTTTGGCGCTGATGCTGTGTGGAGTGCTGAAATATTGTGATCTGTGGCATTCCGTGACGGCCTTGCGGCGCATTTCCGCGATGGTGCTTGCTGCGCCGCAGAAATGCTCACATAGTTGTGTGAGGAGTACCCATATATGTCAATTACCGCCAGCATCTACCATCTGACCCACTATAAATATGACCGACCGGTCACTTTGGGGCCGCAGACGATCCGGTTACGACCCGCGCCGCACTCCCGCACACGCGTGATTTCATATGCGCTCAAGGTGTCGCCAGAGGGCCATTTTGTGAACCACCAGCAAGATCCCTATGGGAATTGGCTGGCCCGGTTTGTGTTCCCGGAACCCGTACGGGAATTCAAAATCGAGGTAGATCTGGTTGCTGACATGTCGGTGTACAATCCGTTCGACTTTTTCGTCGAAGACAGCGCATCAAAGTTTCCGTTCGATTACCATGGCGATTTTGCCGATGACCTTAAGATTTACCAGGTCACGGAACCTGTCGGCCCTTTGCTGGCTGGTTATCTGAAAACGATTCCGCGCGATCCAATGGTGACGGTCGATTTTCTGGTGATGCTGAACAGCCGGCTGGCCGGCGACATCAATTACGAGATTCGGATGCAACCGGGTGTGCAATCTGCGGAAACGACCTTGGGTCGCGCATCCGGGTCGTGCCGGGATTCAAGTTGGCTGTTGGTGCAAATCTTGCGCAACCTCGGATTGGCCGCGCGGTTTGTGTCGGGCTACCTGATCCAGCTAAAGCCCGATCTGGTCGCCCTTGATGGTCCTGCGGGCACCGATCATGATTTCACCGATCTGCATGCCTGGGTCGAAGTGTACTTGCCGGGTGCGGGTTGGGTCGGGCTTGACCCGACATCGGGTTTGCTGGCGGGTGAAAGCCACGTACCTTTGGCGGCCACCCCGCATTACCGCACGGCGGCACCAATTTCTGGTGTGGCCTCTGCGGCGGACGTGACATTTTCGTTTGATATGCAGGTCACGCGCACTGCGGAACATCCACGGATTACCAAGCCGTTTTCAGATTCCGCATGGGATGCGCTGAATAAACTGGGTCACGATGTTGATCACCGTTTGGCCAAAGGCGACGTGCGTCTAACCATGGGCGGCGAGCCGACATTTGTGTCGATAGACGATTTTGAAAGCCCAGAGTGGAACTCTGATGCCGTGGGCCCGACCAAGCGTACCTTGGCCGATCAGATGATCCGCCGCTTGCGTGAAAAATTCGCGTCAGGCGGTTTGCTGCACTATGGACAAGGCAAATGGTATCCGGGTGAAACCTTGCCGCGCTGGACGTTTTCGCTGTTTTGGCGCAAAGACGGGAAACCGATCTGGCATAATCCAGACCTGTTGGCGCGCGAAGATACCGTCGAAGACGTCGGTCCCGAAGACGCGCAAGCGCTGCTGACACATATCGCTGCTGCGCTTGACGTACCCCGCGACAACGTGCTGCCGGCGTTCGAAGATCCCGCAGAGTGGATTATCAAAGAAGCCCGGTTGCCGGAAAACGTCACGCCCGATAATTCTAAACTCAAAGACCCCGAGGAACGCGCACGCATCGCGAAAGTGTTTGAACGCGGCCTCAGCACACCCTCTGGGTATGTTCTGCCTGTGCAGCGGTGGCAAAGCAAAGCGTCAAGCCGCTGGTTGTCCGAAGTGTGGAATTTGCGGCGCGGAAAACTGTATCTGGTCGGCGGCGACAGCCCTGTTGGCTACCGTCTGCCGCTTGGATCGCTGCCGCATATCCCCGAAGGCAGCTATCCCTTTGTGATGCCGCAAGACCCAAGCGTGGCGCGTGTCCCGCTTGCTGACCCGCAGGTGCCTGAAGTCGCGCAACCGCGACCGCAAGCCATCGCCAGTCGCGTGGATACGCCTGCGGGTCAGGACCGCGTTGAGCAAACGTTGTCTGATCTGGACGGGCGTGTGCGCACTGCAATTTCTGTAGAACCGCGCGATGGACGGCTTTGCGTGTTTCTGCCGCCCGTCGAGATGCTTGAGGATTATCTGGAGTTGATCGCAGCAGTCGAGGCTGCGGCAAAAGCGACAGGTCGGAAAGTCATCATCGAAGGTTACAGCCCGCCCCATGATCCGCGGATCGACGTGATCCGTGTGGCCCCCGATCCCGGTGTGCTTGAGGTAAATATTCATCCCGCAGCGTCGTGGGATGAATGTGTGCACACAACACAAACCGTCTATGAAGAAGCACGGCAATGCCGTTTGGGCGCTGACAAGTTTATGATCGACGGGCGTCACACCGGCACGGGTGGCGGAAACCATGTTGTTGTTGGCGGCGCGTCCCCGATTGATAGCCCGTTCTTGCGCCGTCCCGATCTTTTGAAAAGCCTGATCTTGTTCTGGCAGCGCCATCCAAGTCTGTCATATTTGTTTGCGGGAATTTTCGTGGGCCCCACCAGCCAGGCCCCCCGTATCGACGAGGCGCGCCATGATGGTCTTTACGAGCTTGAGATCGCGCTGGATCAAATCTGGCCACCTACGATCGACACTCCGCCGCCACCTTGGCTTACAGATCGTTTGCTGCGTAACGCCTTGACCGATGTGACCGGCAATACCCATCGCACCGAAATCTGCATCGATAAACTGTTCTCGCCCGATGGGCCAACCGGGCGGTTGGGATTGGTCGAATTTCGCGGTTTTGAAATGCCACCGAATCCGCGCATGAGCCTTGCACAGCAGGTGTTGCTTCGCGCGATTATCGTCCGGTGCTGGGAAAACCCGATAAGCGGCAACCTTACGCGGTGGGGTACGGCGCTGCACGACCGCTTTATGTTGCCTGCGTTCATCTGGGAGGATTTCTTGGATGTGGTCGGTGACTTGCGCGCCCACGATTTGGTCATCGATCCCGTCTGGTTCGAAGCACAGGCCGAGTTCCGCTTTCCGTTCTGCGGTGAAGTGACTTATGAAGGGGTGACGCTGGAATTGCGGCAGGCGCTGGAACCTTGGCATGTGATGGGCGAAACGGGCGCCATTGGCGGCACGGTACGCTATACAGACAGTTCGACCGAACGCTTGCAGGTCAAATTGTCCGGTGCGAATCCCGAACGGTATATCGTGACGGCGAACACGCGCGTGGTGCCTTTGACGGCAACGGCAAAAACAGGTGAAATTGTTGGCGCTGTCCGCTATAAGGCATGGAAACCAGCGATGTCACTGCATCCTGTGTTGGAGGTTGATGTGCCGTTAACGTTTGATATCTATGATACCTGGACGGGGCGGTCGTTAGGCGGCTGCCGCTATCATGTGGCACATCCGGGCGGGCGTAACTTTGACACATTCCCTGTGAACGGCAACGAGGCCGAGGCACGCCGCCTTAGTCGATTTGAATCGATTGGCCATTCCACAGGGGCATTCGAACCAGCGTCAGAACGACCACATCCGGAGTTTCCTATGACCCTTGATCTGCGTCGGCGGCCCGGCCTGTAAACCATGCAAGCTGCGCAGCCCACATCATCACCTTCGGCGCGGGCCGATTTGCTGGCGTCTTACCGTCGGCAAAAAGGTGTGTCTGACGAAATGTTTGACGCGCAGGGGGTGTTGAAACCGGTCTGGTCCACATTTATCGATCATATCAGCAAACTGGGGCCAGAGAATTTGTCCAGCCGGTTTGCGCGCGGCGACCAATATTTACGTGACGCGGGCATTTTGTACCGACAATACGATGAAACGCTGTCGTCGGAACGCGAATGGCCGCTGAGCCACATTCCGGTCATTCTGGAAGAGGACGAGTGGGCGCAGATTTCTGCGGGATTGATCGAACGCGCCGATTTGTTGGAATATGTGCTGCGCGACGTCTATGGCGACAACCAGTTGGTCAGCAGCGGCCAACTTCCCGCGACCTTACTCAGCCAGAACCCGGCCTGGTTGCGCCCCATGGTGGGGGTGAAGCCCGCAAATGACTATTTTTTAAACTCTATTTCGTTTGAAATCGGGCGCGGCCCCGATGGCAAATGGTGGGTCATTAGTGACGTGGTCGAGGCACCTTCGACGGTCGGATTTGCGATCGAAAATCGCATGGCAATGACCCGCGTTTTCCCCAACTTTTTTGCGCATGCAAATGTTCATCGGTTGGCCGGTTTTTTTCAGACGTTTCAACAAAACCTGTTTGATATGAAGGGGAAAGCGGACGGTGAAATCGCGTTGATGTCGCCGGGCCCGATGAACCAGAACTACGCAGAGCACGCTTATATTGCGCGTTATCTGGGGTTGTTGCTCGTCGAAGGCGAGGATTTGATCGTGCTGAATGGGCGCGTCATGGTGCGCACCGTCGCGGGACCAAAGCCCATTAGCCTGCTGTGGAACCGCGTGACCGGTGCAATGAGCGACCCACTGGAGTTGGATCCGACGTCGATGCTGGGGACCCCGGGTTTACTCGATGCGCTGCGCCGTCAGTCGCTTAAAACCTTGAATGCGGTTGGGGCAGGGGTGTTGGAAACCCGTGCTTTGATGGCGTTTCTGCCAAAAATTGCGCGTGCGCACTTGGGGCACAAGTTGATGATGCCGAATATCGCCACTTGGTGGTGCGGCCACGATGCTGAACGCAAACATGTGTTGGAAAACCGCGACCGCATGATGGTTGGGTCAGCGTTTTCGACGGTTCCTTTGGTCGCCGATCCCGCCACCAACGTGTTCACATCTGCGTTCAATGCGACCCATGCAGACGCACTTGCGGATATGTTGCGCACGTCTGGCCGCGAACTGGTGGGCCAAGAGGCCATCACATTATCCACCACACCAGTGTGTGAAGACGGTAAGCTGGTTGCGCGCCCGATGTGTATTCGCATTTTCATGGGGCGTACGCGTCATGGCTGGAAGGTCATGCCGGGGGGCTACGCGCGGGTCAGTGCAGGTGCTGACGCCAAAGCGTTTGCGATGCAGCGCGGCGGCCGTGTTGCGGATGTTTGGGTGGTCAGTCCAAAACCCGTGCAACAGCCCAGCCTTTTGACCTCGGAACGGGATGTCGCGCAGCGTGATCTTAGCTCTAGCACCCTGCCCAGCAGGGCTGCTGATAACCTGTTCTGGCTTGGTCGGTATGTGGAGCGATCAGAACTTAATATGCGCCTTGTGCGCGCCTATTATGCACGCATTGTTGATGGCGCCGCGCATGATACACCGCTTTTGTGCTATATGCGCAAAGGCCTGATGGGGCATGTCGACGACGATATTGGTGCGATGTCCAGGCTTTATGCTGATCCTTTGCTTTACGGGCTTCATGCGGCGTCGCGGATCAATGACCGGTTTTCCACCGACGGGATGATGGCGCTGCGTGCGCTGGTTGACCAAACGCGCATCTTGGACGGCAAAAGCCTGACATCTGATGACATTCCGCGCGAAGTGAGCGTTCTTTTACGCGGGATTACCGGATTTTCAGGACTGGTGCATGAAAACATGTATCGCTCTGACGGCTGGCGGTTCCTAAGCCTCGGGTTGTCTCTCGAGAGGGCTGCGAATATGTGTAACCTATTGGCGATATTGACAAAGGCTGATGCGCCCGAAGGCGCGTTGGATTTGGCATTGGAAATCGGTGACAGTGTGATCACGCATCGCGCCCGCTACGCGATTGTGGCGCAGGCAAATTCAGTCATCGACCTGCTTGGACCTGACGACAGAAATCCGCGTGCCATCCGCTATCATATTACCCGTGCGCGCGAACATATCGCCGAGCTACCCGGCCACGCGTCAGGTCACAACCTGACCGACGCGGCGCGCCAATCCCTGATACTTGAGACGCAACTGGCCACAACCCGCCCCGAAGACTTTACGCCGGCTGTCTTTCGGCAGATCCAAAAGGACATCTGGAGACTCTCGGATGCGCTGAATGACAAGCATTTGGTTTAGGGTATGATTTACGATGTTCGTCTGAATATCAGTCATCGTTATGCGAATGCCGCTGGGAATGGTCGGCATATTGTCCGCGTTGTCCCCAAGCATATCCCGGGTCGCCAAAATGTGCTGGCGAGCCTCGTGTCAACCACACCTGATCCGCAAGAGCGGGTTGACGGGATCGACTTTTTTGCAAATGTCACAACAACGCTAAGCCATGTTGAACCCCATGCCGAAATGGTGATCAACATGGCGGCCCGCGTCCAGTTATCGCAACCGCTGGCATGGCTTGATGTGTCCCCGGCGATCACAGACCTGCAACGGCAGTTTGCGAATTGTCGGGACATCGGGCCGCGTTCGCCGGTGCATTTTGTGGGCCCGTCACCACGCCTGATCGCGCATGATCAAATTACATCCTTCGCCAATAATTTGTCGGACCCTGACAAATCTGTGGCTGAAAATGTCATTCGTATTGGCAAGGCGATATATGACACCATGACCTTCGACGCGAAAGCGACGACCGTGGATACGCCCCCCTACGAAGCTTTTGCAAACAAGCGCGGCGTCTGTCAGGACTTTAGCCATATTATGATCCTTGCGCTGCGGGCGCTGGGCATTCCCGCTGGATACGTCAGCGGGTATCTGCGGACGCTGCCCCCCGAAGGCGGCGTGCGTCTGGAAGGTGCGGACGCCATGCACGCATGGGTATGTGCATGGTGCGGAACCGGGCAGGGCTGGATCGAATACGATCCAACAAATGCGAAAATGGTCGGAACGGATCATATTGTTGTAGGCTACGGGCGTGACTATGGTGATGTCTCCCCTGTGATCGGGCATCTGCGTTCGTCTGGCAGCCAAGTTAATGATCAGTCAGTCGACGTTGTTAGCGTCGGATAAGAAGGAAAATCATGTGATTCCAGTGCTTTGTCTTGCGGACCCGCGTGCCGGATGTGTTCATCTTCAAACCTATTTCGGGTTTCAACCGGATGGCAATGGTGTGATGGCCTTTGGCGATGCCCGTATCCTTGTTGTTGCCGTTGGCGACACACCAGATGGTTTCATTCCGCTGTCTCTTGACCATGTAGCGTTTAACGTGGCCAGCGTTGATGATTGTGCGTCAAAAATTGCGGATCAGGGCGGCGTTTTAGATGTGCGGTTCACCCCTGACGGGCCACGCGACATTTCAGAATTTTGGACCAATGGCGTACGCTTTGTGTTTTTCCAAGGCCCTGAAGGATGCGCATTTGAATTTTGTGCAAAGAACGATCCTGACACCGATCGCCGCGACGGTCATAGCCACTTCGCGATCCGCACCAAAGAATGGCAGTCCGCAAAATCCTACCTGCTCGGTCTGGGGGCAACGCCGGTCGCGTCACATACGCTTGCGGGGCAACCGCAGCCGGTGCATGTGGAATTTATGCAACGCGGTGATACGGTGTTTGAAATTTTTGACGAGGCGCCGATTGATGCTCTGGCAGACGGGGTTGGCTGGGTCGGCCTGGTTGATTGCTAACAAACCTGCGGGCTGCGGCAGTGTGTGTGTATAGACGCGCGTGTCAGATCCACTGACGGCATCTTTTAAGCGGTCTTGAACACATCTCGCCACTGCCCGATGGGCAGGTCATCCAATGTCCAGTCTCCGACGCGCCAACGCACCAATCGCAAAGTCGGAAACCCGATATGCGCAGTCATCCGGCGCACCTGTCGATTGCGGCCTTCACTTATTGTAATTTCGATCCACGTATCCGGCACCGATTTGCGATATCGCACGGGCGGGTCACGATCCCAAATCACGGGCGGTGCGATCACGCGCACCTTTGCCGGCCGTGTTGGTCCGTCGTTCAGGATGACGCCATCGCGCAGCGGTTGCAGATCGCTATCGCCGGGCGCGCCTTCGACTTGCGCATAGTAAGTTTTGGTCAGCTTGTGTTTGGGATCGGCGATCTTGGCTTGCAATTTCCCGTCGTCAGTCAAGACCAACAGACCTTCGCTGTCGCGATCCAACCGACCCGCCGGATAGACTTTGGGCACGTCAATATAGGCCGACAAGGTTGGCCGCGGCGAGGGACTGCGCGCATCGGTGAATTGCGACAGCACATCAAAGGGTTTGTTAAAAAGGATCACACGCGTCATGCGCTGTGCGTAGCGCGTGAACTGTCATGCCGTCCATGCTGATTTTCATAAATTTAAAACGATGCGCTTGTGAGTTGGGCCAAATATGGCAGGCATCACATAGCTGGTATACCGTTGTGTGCATGTAACCAATTGCAATATAACGGTTTTTCTTTACATCTGCGCAAAAATCGTTAGCCTGAATGAACTGTCCCGCCAGAGGCTATTCTATGACACCTATTATCGACCATCCGCTACGCAACGATATGGCCAACGAACTGCACGCGCGGCCGTTTCCCACGATCAAGGCGCCGGGGCGCGCGGCCTATCTGGCACTCAAGCCCGCGCAGAACGCAGCAACGCGTGATCGCGCAGCCGAAATGGCGCATTTGGTTGATCTGTTGAACCGGTTTGACGCGCCATTGCCCGATGCGCAGGCCACCCATTATTTTGGTCAAATCGGTCCTCATCAGTTGAAATGGGAAAGCCATACCGAATTTGTGACCTATACAATCCTAGCAGACGGGGTGGCCGAAACGCCGTTTGATGTCGCGACATTTGATGTTTTCCCGCAAGATTGGCTTGCGGCAGCGCCGGGCGCGCGCGTCACATCAGCCCTTATCAGGGTAGAGGTCGCCGAAAATGATCAAGAGATCATCGAGAAAGCAAAAGCATGGTTCGTGCCAGAAAGTCTGGCTATCAGCAGTGTGCTTGATGATGATCTGGTGATCGCAGGCGATTTTCGCATTGATGCGGCTGGCCATATGCGGTTCGCGGTTTTTGCGCGTCCGCATGTCGGAAAGCGTCGCGTGGGTCGTGTTGTGCAGCGCCTGTGCGAAATCGAAACCTATAAGGCGATGTCGATGCTGGGACTGCTGCGCGCCCGCGCGCTTGCGCCACAAATGTCGATGATTGACAGTACGTTGTCTGACCTGCTCGAGGATATGCGCGGCTCCACCTCGGACCCTGCTGCGCAACTCCAGTCGTTGTTGGATGTTTCAGCAGAGCTTGAAAACATCATCGCAAAAACCGCATTTCGTTTCGGTGCGACAGGGGCTTACGAGACGATCGTCAATCAGCGGATCAGCATTTTGCGCGAAGTGCGGTTTGCCGGACGGCAGACCTTTGGCGAATTCATGATGCGGCGGTTCGATCCGGCGATGCGGACCGTGAAGTCAACGCAAACGCGCCTGCAAGCCCTCTCTGACAGGGCGTTGCGGGCCGGGGATATGCTGCGGACACGTGTGGATGTCGAACGGTCCGCCCAAAATCAGGCGCTGTTGACCAGCATGGACAAACGATCTGATCTACAGCTTCGGTTGCAACACACCGTCGAAGGGTTGTCGGTTGTCGCGATCAGCTATTACGCGCTGAACCTCGCGCTTTATATGCTTGGGCCGGTGCAATACGCGATGGATATCAGCAAAACAACGCTGGCTGCCGTTGCGACTCCCCTTGTTGTTTTGCTCGTCTGGGCATCACTGCGGCGTATTCGCAAACATATGGAATAGCGTGCCAATGTAAGCCGTGGTAATCCTGCCCCAAAGTGGGGAGGCTTTATGACTTATTTACGCGTGATCATTCTTTTGGGTCTGTCGGGAACCGCGCAGGCGCAAGATTTGCCGCCAGCTATTACGGACGCCGACTATGCGCCGGTGCGTATGGAAGAGGTCATTTTAGGCCAGCAGCTATTCTATGATCCGATATTGTCGGGCAACAAAGAGGTGGCGTGTGCCACCTGTCACCATCCCGCGTTTGGCACAGGTGACGGGCTGTCACTGGGGCTGGGTGATGGCGGGCGCGGTTTGGGAACGCAGCGCGTTGCGGATCCGGACAACATGCCGGAACAACGCATTCCCCGCAACGCGCCCGCGCTTTTCAATCTTGGCGCACATGAATTTACCCGCCTGTTTCATGATGGCCGGATCGAGGTAGACCCGGATCGGCCCGGCGGCCTACGCACGCCACTGGACGCAGATATGGTCGCTGGATTTGCGTCGCTGCTGTCAGCGCAGACAATGTTTCCGGTTCTGAGCGGTGATGAAATGGCCGGGCATTTTTCCGAAAACGATGTGGCGCAGGCTGTGCGGCAGGGGGTGCTGACAGGGCCGGGCGGGGCATGGGATATTATCGCGCGCCGGGTTTCCGGTATTCCCGCCTATGCACAACAGTTCGCCGCAGCCTATGACGATATCGAGACGGCGGACCAAATATCCTTTACCGACATCTCCAACGCGATTGCGGCTTTTATGGAATTCGAATGGCGTTCAGATACGTCGCTATTTGATGCCGTGTTGCGGGGTGAGGCGACACTGTCCGAACCTGCGCTGAGGGGTATGTCCTTGTTTTATGGTGATGCGGGATGTGCGCAGTGCCACAGCGGCGCGTTCCTGACAGACCAACAGTTTCACGCGATGGGTGTGCCGCAAATCGGGCCGGGTAAAGCTGCAAAGTTTGAAAACCACGCCCGCGACGAAGGCAGGTTTCGCGTGACAGGTGATCCTGCCGATATGTACGCGTTCCGCACACCCAGCTTGCGTAACGTCGCCCTGACCGCGCCTTATGGTCACGACGGCGCGTACAGCGATTTACGCGCCTTTGTGACAGCGCATTTGGACCCGGTTCGCCATCTGGACGGGTATCAGATGACGCAATCCACCCTGCCTGATTTGCCGGTGGATGATGGGCGCAGCTTGGTTGAAGACACGGCGGCAATTGCGCAGGCTGTCACGATGGCACCAGTTGTGCTGAACGAAAAAGACATTTCTGACCTGCTGGCATTTCTGGACACACTGACCGACCCGATCGCGCAAAAGGGCCGGTTGGGTGTGCCTGATGTGGTGCCAAGCGGGCTGACCGTGCCGCAATTGCGCTAGCTGATCGCGGCGATGGCCGTATCTGTGACCGCAGTAAGTGCGAGCGCGGTCGCACCACGCGCCCAGACCAAGTCGCCCCAGGCGTGGGTTTCGACCTGACACGGGGAACGCCCGTCGTTCAGCGTCAGATGGTGCATTTCTTCCAACACCTCTTGGGCATACAGATAGTCGTATTGCATCCTCTCGCCAGAGATGATGATCAGGGCGGGATCAAAGAGCTGAATCACATTCGCCAGCCCGACAGACAAATACCGGCCCGCGCGGCGAAAAATCATCTGGGCGGCGGTGTTGCCTGATTTGGCTTGCGTGAACAGGTCATCAAGCAGGGCGTTCGGGCTTTGGTGTTCTTGGGGTAGATGGTGCAGGGCGGTGGCCGCTTCACGCGCCAGCGCATAGTCCGCAAGATATGCCTCAAGGCAGCCGCGCTGGCCACAGCGGCACAATGCGCCATCCAGTTGCACTTTGGTATGGCCTAATTCCAACCCCATCCCGCGCGCGCCACGATACAGCCGATTGTCGATCACAAGGCCCATACCAACACCATGTTCAATCGTGACGACAGCAAAATCTGTCTTTGATCGTCCCGCGCCAAACCACAGTTCGGCCAAGGTCAACATGTTGGCGTCATTGTCCAGATACAGTGGCATGCCAAATTTTGCTTGAAATGCAGCGGCAAAATCGACGTCTCGGGTGGCCAGTAACGGCGACCAAGGGACAGTACCAGATTGATGGTCGACGATTCCGGAAAGGCCAATGCCGACGGCGGCGATTTCAGCGGCTGATTTGCCAGCAGCGGTCATAAGCTGATCCATCAGATCGGCGACTTCTGTCAAAATGACATCCAGCGACTTTGGTTGCGACGGCGTGTGCAGCGTTGCGTCCGCAAGTGTATTTCCCGCAAAATCCGTCAGCACCGCAGAGTGGGTGTCATCGGACAGCTTGATCCCGATCACGTGGTGACGTTCGGGCACAACCTCAAGCGCGACAGCAGGCCGACCCCGCCCGGTTTCGCGAGGCAGTCCCGCAACTTCGCGCAACAGACCCGCTGCAATCAAGTCGCCGGTCAGGGTTGTCGCCGACCCTGCGCTAACCCCAAGCGCGCGGATCACGTCTGTGCGCGTCGCCCGTCCTGCTGCGCGCACATGTTCGAAAATCTGTTGGCGCAAGGTTTTCGGCGACGATGCGCCCTGAGGCAGCAGCGGGCCACATCCCGCAGGCAAAGCTGAGTCGTCACCGGTCGGCAGATTGGCTAACATAAGTTCATCACCTGAATTATATACGGGCCATATGACCCCGTCATGACGGGATTGTCAAAGATTGACGTGTCTTTGGCGTGAATTTTGGCCGATGTTGTGGTTTTTTAATTCGACAGCTGAATTTAATTTGACAAGTAAGGGCCCGACCGCCAAAACACCCGTGCCAAACAACGCAACGATCGGGGAGGGACGCTGTATGTATATCGGATTGGATCTGGGGACGTCGGGCCTGAAGGCGGTTTTGATCGATGATACGCAAACCATCCTCGCAGAGGCAACCGCGCCGCTAGAGGCGGTGCGCCCTGAACCCGGTTGGTCTGAACAGGCCCCTGCCACATGGCTGGATGCGGCAGACGCGGCGATCCGTGCGCTGAAAAGTCAAATATCGTTGGACGCAGTGCGTGGCATTGGCCTATCGGGGCAAATGCACGGCGCAACGCTGTTAGATGCCAATGACGAAGTCCTGCGCCCCTGTATTTTGTGGAACGACACCCGGTCCGCCGTCGAAGCGGCAGAGCTGGACGCCAATCCCCGCTTTCGGGCGCTGACCGGAAATATCGTGTTCCCGGGTTTTACGGCCCCGAAATTGGTCTGGGTCGCGCGGCACGAACCCGAGACCTTCGCCAAGGTCAAACGCGTCCTGCTTCCCAAAGATTATCTGCGGCTTTGGCTGACAGGCGAGGCGGTTGCCGAAATGTCCGACGCGGCCGGAACAAGCTGGTTGGATGTCGCCAAACGTGATTGGTCGGATGAATTGTTGGCGGCGACTGGTCTGTCACGCGAACATATGCCCCGCCTTGTCGAAGGTTCCGACGTTTCTGGTAGGTTGCGCGCAGAACTTGCGACGCGCTGGGGGCTGCCCGCAGGTGTTGTGGTTGCGGGCGGCGGCGGTGATAACGCGGCCAGCGCTGTGGGTGTGGGTGTGGTCAAGGCAGGCGATGCATTCGTATCGCTCGGCACATCAGGTGTGTTATTCGCAGCCTCGGATGCGTATCAACCGGACGCTGCGACTGCTGTTCACACGTTTTGCCATGCGCTCCCCGGGACGTGGCACCAGATGGGCGTGATCTTGGCGGCAGCTGACGCGCTGAACTGGTTCGCAAAATCAGTTGGCCAACCGGCGACAAAGTTGACCGCAGGTTTGGGTGCGCTTCAGGCATGTGGGCAGACATTATTCCTGCCGTATCTGGGCGGCGAACGTACGCCCCATAACGATGCAAAGATACGCGGTGCCTTCCTGCATCTGGATCACGCAACGGATCAGGCCGCGATGACCCGCGCCGTTCTGGAAGGCGTGACCCATGCCATCCGCGACAACTATGACGCGCTGACGTCCACCGGCACGCAGATCAAACGTTTGATCGCCGTTGGTGGTGGATCAAAATCCGACTACTGGGTGCAGGCGATTGCGACCAGCCTTGGCATTCCTGTCGAATTGCCGGTTTCCGGTGACTTTGGCGGGGCGTTCGGCGCTGCCCGCCTTGGTCTTATGGCTGCGACCGGCGCTGGCGTCGAAATCGCCACGATTCCGCAGATCGCCCGCACAATTGAACCCGACCTTGCATTGACTGACAGCTTTGCACAGGCCCACTCCCGCTACCGCGCCAGCTATGACGCATTGAAAGGATTGAAATGACTGATTTCTTCAAAGGCATCCCCGCCATAAAATACGAAGGTCCGAACACGGACAATGAATTCGCTTTCCGTCACTACAACCCCGATGAGGTTGTGATGGGCAAGCCGATGAAAGATCACCTGCGGTTTGCAGCGGCTTATTGGCATTCATTTGCCTGGCCGGGTGGTGATCCATTTGGCGGTCAGACGTTTGACCGCCCGTGGTTCGGTGACACCATGGATGCTGCCAAGCTGAAGGCTGACGTGGCGTTCGAGATGTTCCAGATCCTGAACGTGCCCTATTTCTGTTTCCATGACGCCGACGTGCGCCCCGAAGGGAACAGCTTTGCTGAGAACACGAAGAACCTCGAAGAAATCGTTGATTACTTTGCGGAAAAAATGGATGCGACTGGCGTGAAGCTGCTGTGGGGAACCGCAAACCTGTTCTCGCATCGCCGGTTTATGTCGGGTGCCGCGACAAACCCTGATCCAGATGTTTTTGCGTTCTCGGCTGCGACTATCAAAACCTGCATGGACGCGACCATGAAGCTGGGTGGCGAAAACTATGTGCTGTGGGGCGGCCGTGAAGGCTACGAAACCTTGCTGAACACCGACATGGGCCGTGAACGCCAGCAGGCGGGCCGGATGTTGCAGATGGTTGTCGATTACAAACACAAAATGGGTTTTAAGGGTGCGATCCTGATCGAGCCAAAACCACAAGAGCCAACCAAGCACCAGTATGACTATGATGTTGCCACCGTTTATGGCTTCCTCAAGGATTTTGGCCTTGAAGGCGAAGTGAAAATGAACATCGAGCAGGGCCATGCGATTTTGGCAGGACACTCGTTTGAACATGAATTGGCCGTCGCACGCGAGCTGGGCATTTTCGGTTCCATCGACATGAACCGCAACGATTACCAGTCCGGCTGGGACACCGACCAATTCCCGAATAACGTGCCTGAAATGGCATTGGCATATTACGAAGTTCTGCGGGCAGGTGGGTTCACAACCGGCGGCACGAACTTTGACGCAAAACTACGCCGTCAGTCGCTGGATGCCGAGGATCTGATCCTTGGTCATGTCGGCGGGATGGATGCCTGTGCGTCTGGTCTGAAAGCCGCAGCCGCAATGCTGGAAGACGGCAAGCTAGAGGCCGCACGCAACGAACGTTACGCCGGGTGGGACACCGATGCCGGCAAAGGGTTGTTGAACAGCGACCTCGACAGCATCACTGCCAAGGTGAAAGCCGAAAACACCAACCCGGAACCGCGTTCCGGCCGCCAGGAACGTCTGGAAAATCTGGTCAATCGCTACCTCTAAGGGGGCATTGGAAAATCTGGCGCTTGCCCCTGTGGGGCAGGCTGCCTAACCTGTGTATCACAGCCACAGGTTTCGCCTCTTGATCAGCACTTTATTCAAAACCATCGGACGGAATTATCTGGACGTGACCCTTCGGTCTGGTCCTGATCTGCACGTGCGCATCATCGAACGTCCCGGACTGTGGATGGATGACGGCGCGTTGGCCGCGTTGTCACAGGATTTGCGCACGATCGCCGCGCGTACGCTGGACGCAGGCAGTCTGACATATGGCGTTTTCTCTGGCGATGCCGCGCGAATGAAACAGGTGATCATCACACTTGTGCGCCGTGCGGATGGGACGCCCATTGCATTCAACGCGCTGGCCGTGATGCATTTGGACACCAAACCAGCCCCGACCGAAGTACTGCATCTTGGCCTTGTTATGGTCGATCCAGATGAACGGTCGAAAAACCTGTCTTGGGTACTTTACGGGCTGACGTGTTTTCTTATTTTCTTCCGCCGTCAGTTCCGGCCAGTCTGGATATCGAACGTCACACAAGTCCCTGCCGTCGTCGGCATGGTGTCGCAGATGTTTTCAGGTGTTTGGCCGCAGCCCGATGGTGGACGGCGCACGTTGAACCATCTGTTGCTTGGACGTCAAATCATGGCGCAGCACCGGGATGTCTTTGGCGTGGGTCCAGAGGCAGGGTTCGATGAAGACCGTTTTGTTATTACAGATGCCTATACCGGCGGGTCGGATGATTTGAAAAAGACATGGGAAACCGCGCCCAAGCATCGCGACGAACGGTTCAACACCTATTGTGCTGCACAGTTGAATTACGACCGTGGGGATGACCTGCTTCAGCTGGGAGAAATGGATCTGGCGGCGATGCGTGGTTATTTGCGCCGCGAGGTTCCAAAGTCGGCGGTGATCGGTCTGATCCTGGCGGGTGGTTTGGTGGCGTTGCGCCGGGTGATCTTGCCTGCGGTTCACTGGGCCGACAGCACGCGCAGTTGGTCCATCTTGCGCCCGCATGGGGGCGATACATGATCAGTGATCCTGCGGGACTGATCGAACTTTGCATGTCTTTGGCTGCTTTGCTGGGACTGCTGGCGCTTCACGTATTTTTGCGGCGACGCAAAGGATGGGACCCGATCAGTCGCCGCGTTTTGTTTTGCGTGCGGATTACAATGCTGCTGTTCATGGGGCGGGTTCTGGTCATGCTAACAGGCTGGAGCCTGTTTCGCATTCCGATCCTGGTGGGTGCTGCGCTCATTCCTTTGGCGGCTTTGCTGCTGACCGAAGCCCTTCTGCGGCGTCATGCGCCCCCATTTGTAAAGCAGATCATTGGCTGGGGTACGTTCGTGTTTTTGATCAGTGCGCTTTCGTTCACGGGCGCGATTGATCCATACCGACTGTATGCACTGATGGCTTTTCAGATCATCGGGTTTGGTTTGTCGGGTTGGATGATCTTGCGGCGCGATCGCAGTAGCCTGTCAGCACAAGAGAATATCACCGTGACCCGTCTTGGGCTATCGCTTTTGGTTTTTATTCCCTTATCGACAAGCGATTTTTTGATGGCAGTGCTGGGGCTACCCATTCAGTTTTCGGCCTTGGGTGTGTTGATCTTGTGCTGGTTGGTGATGGGCTTGGGCCGGACACAACTGGGCCATGGCGTTGTCATGGTGAATTTCGCAGTGATGGTTTCTGCGGCACTTTTGGTGGGCGTCCTGATCGGGGAAGTCGCGCAAATGGACGGCGAAGGAGTGTTGCTTAGCGTTGCAACAGTGATGACTGCACTGTTTTTGGTGGCAATCCTGAACGACGCAAGGGCCCTGCGCACCGAAGAACAAAGCCTTGGCCTGATGCGGTATCTCGCCGAGGCGACGACAACCGACCCGATTGCGTTTTTGCGTGGTTTACGTTCGCATCCGATGGTGGAAGGGGCGGCGATGATCAGCGCGCGCAGCCTCGACGGGCTACAAGAAGAGACGTTGCAGCATATATTTGAGGTCGCGCCAGTGCTTCGCCGCGCCGCGCCGCCAAAGTTGGGTGATCTGGCCGACGATCATATTGCCTATCTGTTTGATCGCTACAGTGCGACGCATGTGATCCTTGCATCCGATGCCCCGCGCGTTTTGATTGCGCTGTCGATGCCGTCATTGAACGCGTCGCCGATGGCCGAGCTTGAGTTGCAAGTTGTGCAACGCATGTCGGCGCTGATGTCGATAAACCGCGCACCCAAGCTGTGACAGATTTTTGTGGCGGGCCACCCCGCAGCACCTGTCGGCGGATGGGGTGGGGGCGGATTTACTGTCGGACACGATGGTGGTTTTTCGCGGGCATCAGTTCACCCCGCGACCGGATTGAACTGTCCGTAAACGCCATTCGCAAAAACCAAGGGTGTGACGCCGGTATGGTGCGCGCGGATCACGCGGCCCACGACAATGACATGATCACCCGCATCGTGACTGGCTGACAGTGTACATTCGAAATGCGCAACTGTCGCATCGACCGCGCCAGTGGATTGCAAGTCGCGGACAGCATGTTTTGATGCGATCACCGCCGCACACAGATCGCGTTGCGCAGCACCAAGAACGTGAATGGTGAACTGTGGCGCGCTGGCAAAGTCGGCAAACCGCGCAGATTTTTTGGCAGGTGACCACAAAACAAGCGGCGGATCCAGCGATACCGACGCAAAGCTGTTCGCGATAATCCCGACCGGGCCACTGGGCGTTTGGGTGGTGACAAGCGTCACGCCGGTCACAAAACTGCCCAATGCGCTGCGAAAACCGATCGGGTCATTGGCGGGATCAAATCCACTGCCTTCGCCCTGTGCCATCAGTGAAAGATCGGAATTAGAAGGGATGGCGGGGATCATTTGCACTCGGTCCTTTAGCCTCGCAAGATATTTGCCAGCTTACGAAGCACATGTAGGGCGCGATGGCACGTAGGGCAAACGCGCGTGCAAAAAATGTACCCCTTCTTTGCAGGAAGGGGCACACGGGACTTCACATTTCTTAGTTGTTCGCGCTTGCCGTTGTGAGTGTCACACAATCTTTGCCTTCGCAGGTGGCAAGATTTACAGGAACATGCAGCGTCCCAACCGTCGTGACCAGGATATACGCATTGTCGCTGAAACCAGCAAATTCGCCGCTGATGGTTACGCCCTGATTTTCAAAGGTCAGCGCCATTTCATCTGCGGTTGCGGCCGCCGGGAAAAGTGCCGCTGCCGTGAACATTGCGCACATCGTCGTTTTAAAAGCTGTCATTTTTTACCACCAAACTCGTTACATTACACTTGTGGCATGTCTCCTAGATGGATAAGCGATCTAGGTCAATTTTGCTAATTATGTAAGTGTGTTTTGTTTATTTTGAAAATAAATGGGCGTCGCATCCCGCACAGTTCTCACGTTCCGATGCGCGAGATATGGGAAAACATCGCGATTGCGGCGGACAGGCTGCGCGCTGTTGCCTGCGCCATTTGCGGCAAAACCATCCATTCAAGCGCCCAAGCGGTGCCCGACCGTTCTTGTTCATGGATGATGGCGTGATGCATCGCCGACAGTTGGGTCGCGTTAAAACGCCCAAGTGTGACCAACAGTTCGGCCTGAATCGGGTTTTGCTTGTGCGGCATCGCCGACGATTTGCCGCCGCTCTGCATGGCGATTTCGTCGATGCCTTGCTGCGCCATCAGGCAAATGTCTTGTCCGATCTTGCCAAGCGTTCCGGTTATCAAAGACAGCAGGTTGGCATAGTCGGCCAAATTTTCACGCATGGCATGCCATGCCTTGGGCGGGTTGCCTAGGCCAAGGCGGGCGGCCATGTCGGCAGCGATTTCATCGGCAAAAGGTGCCAATGCGGCACGGTCGCCGACGGCGCCACCAAGCTGAAGCCGGGTGACCTGCGGGCCCAGCCGTTCAAGTCGCGCCAGATGCCCGGTCAGAGGCTGCGACCATGTGTCAATCCGGTCGGACACGGTAATGGGCAGGGCCGCTTGCATCCGCGTGCGCCCCATCAAAGATGCCGTCCCATATTGTTGACGCATATTTTCAAGTGCGCTGATTATCGCATCAAGGCGTTCGCCTAAAATCACGTTGAAATCGCGTAACGTAAGCGCAAGCGCGGTATCAATCACATCCTGAGATGTTGCACCTGTGTGAACGGCTTTGGCGTTGTCACCGACGGCATGTCGCAGTTGAGTGACCAGCGCAGGAACCGGCAGCCCGTCACGCGCGGTGCCGTCGCGCAAATCGTTTATGTCAGGTACAAAATGTGCGATTTGTTGCGCGACAGTGTCAGCAGTTTCGGCCGTGATCACACCGCTTTGCCCTAGCGCCTGTGTCAAAGCCACCTCAAACGCCAACATATGCCCCAGCTGGCTGCTGGGTGACCAAATACCGCTGGCCTCGGCGTCACCGAATAACCCGCCTAACCAGGGATGATCAAAGACGCCTATCATCGTAACCTTTTTTGCATGTTGCTGATCGCGTCTGCTACCACATCTGGCGCCTCAATGCACGGAAGATGCCCGCAACCGCTGATGCTTTGATAATGCGAACCGTCTATCAGTTGCGATAGCGCGAAAACAACATCAGGTGGTGTTGCTTGATCTTCGCTTCCGGCGATGCAGTGGGTCAAACAGGTGATTTGCGCGGTCGGCACAGTGTAATCAGTGTCGCGAATTGCTGCGCAAACGCCCGCATATCCGTTTTGCGGCGTGCGCGTCAGCATATTGCGATAACCTGCAACGCTTGCGGGGTTTCCGGCGCGAAAACCAGATGAAAACCATCTTTCCAAAATGGAATCGGCCATGCCCGAGATACCGTCTTGTGTGACCGCCGAAATGCGCGCATCCCAACTGGCGGCGTCACCGATTTTCGCGCCTGTGCAGCACAGCACCAGCCCGGCGACAAGCTGTGGGTAGGATGACGCAACCCCCTGAGCAATCAGCCCGCCGACCGACACACCACACACAACGGCAGGTTCAAGGTCCAAGTGACAGATCAAGGCAGCGACATCGCTGATCAGCAGATCCATCGTGATCGGTCCATCATCGCTCAGCCCGTGGCCGCGTTTGTCGAGACACAAGATTGGCGTGCCTTCGCCAATCAAGTCACTGACCGCGTCCCATATGCGAAAATCTGTTCCCAATGAATTCAGAAAAACCACAGGTGTGCCGGATCCTGCACGATACCGATAGTGCAGGGTCACATCATTGAGGGTGACAAACGCCATCAGGCAACCCTGCGCAAACCAAGGATTTCGCGGGCTTGCTGCCATGTGGCCACAGGCCGTTCGTATTTATCGCAAAGGTCAACGGCACGCTGGACCAGTGCGGCATTGGACGGTGCAAGCGTGTCACGATCAAGCCGCACATTGTCTTCCAATCCTGTGCGGGTGTGTCCGCCTTTGGATATGGCCCATTCGTTAATGATGATCTGCGCGGGGCCGATCCCTGCCGCACACCATTGTGCATCGGGTGCCAGACGATTGAGCGTTTCAATGTAGAAATCGAAGATACGTTCGTCCGCAGGCATGGCGTTTTTGACGCCCATGACAAATTGCACATATAACGGCGACTTCAGTCGCCCGTCGGCAGCCATGCGGGTGGCTTGCACGATATGACCCAAATCAAAGGCTTCGATTTCAGGTTTAACGTCATGGGCGATCATTTGCGATGCCAGCCAATCCACCAGATCGGGGCTGTTTTCATAGACCCGTGTTGGGAAATTGTTCGATCCGACCGACAGTGATGCCATATCGGGCGATAAGGGCAGCATGCCACCACGATCACGGCCCGCACCTGACCGGCCGCCCGTCGAAAGCTGGACAATCATGCCCTTGCAATGTTTTTCCAGCCCTTCTTTGAGGCGCGCAAAACGATCTGGATCCGAAGTCGGCTTGCCGTTGTCGTCGCGGACATGACAATGCGCAATGGCGGCACCCGCCTCAAACGCCGCATGGGCGCTTTCGATCTGCTCGGTAATCGTGATTGGAACTGCCGGGTTGTCGTTCTTGGTGGGCACTGACCCTGTGATGGCCACGCAGATAATACAAGGTTTGGTCATGTCAGCCTCAGACGTCTAAAAATACGGTTTCGCCATAGCCTTGCAGACGAATGTCGAATGTGTAGGTGTCGCCGTCGCCCACCGCAATCAGCGTGGCGCGGCGGTGGGGTGGATCGATCAGGGTCAAGACCGGGTCTGTGGCGTTCAACGCGGCTTCGTCAGCAAAATACATCCGTGTGTTCAGCCCAACATTGATCCCGCGCGCGACAAGCCAGAGGTTTAAGTGAGGGGCCATTTCCCGCCCGTCCGCCCCTGCAACTGCGCCCGGTTTGATGGTGTCGAACGCAAAAACGCCGGTCGCGAAATCGGGTGCCACGCGTCCCCACCCGCGAAACCCGTCTTCGACAGCGCCCGTTCCGGGGTAGATACCATCGGCATTGGCTTGCCAGACTTCGATCAGCACGTCTTTGACAGGCGCGCCGTTGCCATCCGTGACGGTGCCTGTCACCCTAATTTTTCGACCCCTTGCGTTGGGGCCAATGATGTCGTGGCCTAATTCGTGGGGATAGATATCAAAACCGGCGGCGCCCGGTGCAAGCCCGATATGAACGTAGGGACCGGCGGTTTGCGACGCGGATTCTTTGAGGTTGTTCAACGATTGCACCATAGTCAATTCCCCTCGGGCCGGTTTTCAAAAAACGTTGAACGATGCCCGCGCAGGACAATGTCGAATTTGTACGCAATGCTATCAAGCGGCACGCTGGCATTCAGGTCAAGAGCGGCCACCAGTTGATCAATCGCGCGCTGGTCAGGGATGCCATTGACGATCGGGCATTTCGCAATCAGCGGATCACCTTCAAAATACATTTGCGTGATCAGGCGCTGGGCAAAGGCGGTCCCGAATACCGAAAAGTGAATATGGGCGGGACGCCAGCTGTTGACCCAATTGCGCCAAGGGTAGGCCCCCGGTTTCACGGTCCGAAATACATATGCGCCGTTTTCATCGGTCAGCGTTCGCCCGCACCCCCCAAAGTTAGGATCGATCGGTGCAAGGTATGTATCCATTTTGTGCCGATACCGCCCGCCCGCGTTTGCTTGCCAGATCTCGACCAGTGTATTGGGAACGGGGCGCCCGTTTTCGTCTAGAACACGCCCGTGCAAGACGATGCGTTCACCAATCGGGTCTCCTGTCTTGGCGTAGTTGCGGATCAGATCATTATCGACCGCCTGAATGTCGCTATGCCCGAATGTGGGTCCGCTCACTTCGCTTGCGGTGCTTTGCAGCGACAAAAGCGCATTTTTCGGAGACCGCGTTACGCTCGTCTTGTAGTTCGGGGTTAGGGCCGGGGGATGCCATTCACGATCACGCTGAATGAGGGTGCGGGTGGTCATTGGGTATCCTCTTCCATCTCTGCAAAGGTTTGTTTTGCAAGTTTGATTGCGTGGTTTGCCGCAGGTACGCCAGCATAGATAGCCACGTGCTGAAATGCTTCTATCACGTCTTGTTTGCTGGCACCCGTGCGGGCTGTGGCACGAATATGCATCGGGATTTCTTCAAAATTCTTTGTCGCAGCCAACAGCGCTAGCGTAATCATCGATCGTTCGCGCAGGCTGATGGCATCAGACGCCCAGACGTTGCCCCACGCACTTTCGGTAATCAGCGTCTGGAACGCGGTGTCAAAGTCTGTTTTTGCGGCTTCGGCACGATCGACATGGGCGTGGCCCAAAACTGCCCTGCGAACGGCCATACCCTTTTCAAAGCGGTCAGGCATTTCGGGTCTCCGGTTGCTTGGGTTCAGGAATGCGAACAGCCATCAGTAGGGCAGGCCGACATAGTTTTCGGCCATCGCCTTTTGTGCGGCACTGTTGGACCGTAAGAATTCCAGTTCAGCGACCTGCATCTTGAGGTCGAATGTTGACTGATCGGGAAAGCGGTGCATCAGCGACGAGAACCACCAGCTGAAACGTTCCGCCTTCCAGACACGGCGCAGCGCCTTTTCTGAATACTGATCAATGCCGTCACTGCTGTCATTTTCGTAAAAATCACGCAGACCATGGTATAGATAGTAGACATCTGATGCGGCTGTATTCAGCCCCTTTGCACCTGTGGGCGGCACGATATGGGCGGCATCGCCACACAAAAACAGGCGCCCCCAGCGCATCGGCTCTGTGACGAACGACCGAAGCGGTGCGATGGATTTTTCGATTGACGGGCCGGTGACAAGGTTTTGCGCCTGATCTGCGGGGATGCGGCGTTTCAGTTCCTGCCAGAACGCGTCATCTGTCCAATCTTCAGGTTTATCGCTGAGCGAACATTGGATGTAATACCGGCTGAGGTGTTCGTTGCGCATCGAGCAAAGCGCAAAGCCACGCGGGGAATTGGCGTAGATAAGTTCGTGATTCACCGGCGGTGTTTCTGACAAGATACCAAGCCAGCCAAAAGGGTACACTTTTTCGTACTCGCGCCGCACGTCCAACGGGATGGTTTGACGGCTAACCCCGTGAAACCCATCACAACCCGCCACAAAATCACAGTCGATCCGCCGTTGTTCGCCGTCGACCGTGTAGGTCACGAAAGGCGTGTCGGTCGATGCCCCGTTAATCACCACGTTTTCCACGTTGAATTCGATTTTGCCGCCTGATTTTTCGCGCGCGGCATACAGATCGCGGGTTACTTCGGTTTGACCATAAACAATCACTGGCGTCCCGGTATGTTCCGTAAAGTCGAGGCGAAACATTTCATCCCCGTATGAAATCAGTGTGCCATCATGCACGTAGCCTTCGGCGTGCAGGCGCTGGGCACAGCCAGCTTCCTCTAACAGCTTTACAAGACCCTGTTCCAAGACCCCCGCACGAATGCGGCCCAGAACATACTCTTTTGTTTTCCGCTCAAGAACGACGCTTTCTATTCCGCGGGTATGCAGCAATTGCGACAACAAGAGGCCGGACGGGCCGCCACCAATAATAGCTACTTGCGTTTTCATATCACATTCCTCCCGCTTTGAGCGGGATATTGACATGTTGAAGATGAGAAGAAAATGAAGTATTTGCCGATTATAGTTGCTGTTTTAGGAAACTAAATGGACCGACGCATCAAATTCCGCCACCTTGGTGCGTTCAGCGCGATTGCCCGCGCCAAAAGTCTTAAGCGTGCCGCAGAGCAACTAAATCTGACCCAGCCCGCAATTTCAAAGACGCTCAAAGAACTCGAGGACATCATCGGTGTCGTTTTACTGGAGCGCAGCCGCGCAGGGGTTCAACTGACGACAGAGGGTGAAATTTTCCTGCAGTACGCCGAACAAAGCACCACAGCATTGCGCCACGGGCTGCGCAGTGTCCGGGCTATCGGGGCGTCTGCGGGCACGCTCAGAGTAGGCGCATTGCCAAGCGTTGCATCACACCTGTTGCCGCAATCGGTCACGGACTTCCAAAGCCACAGCCCCGATACCTTGGTTGAAATCCACGAGGGGCCTCATCTTGATCTGACGACACGGTTGCGCAATGGCGGGCTTGATCTTGTGGTTGGGCGTTTGGGCCGACCTGAAACGATGACCGGGTTAGAGTTTTTGCAGCTTTATACCGAACGGGTCGTTGTCGTGGCGCGCCCTGACAGCCCGGCAGCCAAGGTGCGTCTTCTGACAGAAATCGACGCATTCCGGGTGCTTTATCCCCCCAAGGATTCCGCGATCCGGTCCTTGGTCGCGCGCCTGCTCATTTCCCAGGGTGTACCGCTTTTCAAAACCCGCATTGAATCGGCGTCATCCGCTTTTGGTCGGACGGCCACACTGGCAGATTTACAGACCGTCTGGTTTATCAGCCACGGTGTCGTTGCCAATGATCTGGCCGAGGGGCGTCTGGTGGCGCTTGATGTTGATACCACAGCGACCGTCGGGGCCATCGGCGTCATGTCGCGGTCCGAAGAGGTGCGTTCTGTCGCGGCGCGGGCTTTTATCAGCGCGTTGTTGCGGTCAGTGCCGAAAGATAGCTGATCCTAGCCGACCTTTGCACCAAATGGCAGCGTCGGCGGCGCGGCGTTCAATTTATCAATCGCAAAACCCGCCGCAGATTTATAGGCGGACATGAATGCCGTACGCTCTGCCGGGGGGATGACCGTATCGATGTCATCGAAAACACCGCCACAACGGTCATCCAGAAGATTCAAAAGACCAAACGGCCCCGCACCACGGTTTCGCAAAATGAGTTCGGAAACCGGCCCGCACAATTGGGCGTCATAGGCTGACAGCGCCGCAGGGGTAATGCCATGTTCAAGAAGTTGCGCGCCAATCACGCGTGCATCGACGATGGCCTGACTGGCACCGTTTGACCCTGTCGGATACATCGCGTGCGCAGCATCCCCCATCAATGCAACCGCGCCATCGACCCATGTCGGAACGGGATCCCTGTCAATCATCGGGTTCTCGTAGGCGCAATCTGTTTGGGCAAGCATCTGCGGTACGTCCAGCCAGTCATAACGGAATTGATCAAAGTGATGGATGAAATCCTTGACTGCGACAGGGCGGAACCAGCCTTGTTCTTGCCAGCCATCCGAATTGTCGCGCGTGACTTCTGCGATCCAGTTGATCATCGCATAGCCGTCCGCGTCAGGGGCGGAAATCGGATATATAACCATGCGGTGTTGATGTGTTCCTAGACCAACAAAAGATGATCCTGTGCGCATCGGTTTGGCGCGCACGGTGCCGCGCCACATGACGGCGCCGCCCCAATGGATGGGGGGCTGGCCCGGGTGCATCTGGGCACGTACTGCAGAATGGATGCCATCGGCCCCGATCAACAGTTTCGCCGTACGTTGTGACACGTCACCATTCCCGTCCGCTAAAGCGGCGGTCACCGTGCCACCGCTTTGCGTATAGCCGGTGACGCGGGTGCCCAGTAGAACGCAGTCGTCACCCAGCGTTGCGACGACTTTGTTATAAAGCATCATATGGAACGCGCCACGATGTGCCGCATATTGTGGCCAGTTGTATCCGGCTTCGATACCACGGGCTTCGGCGTAGACTTCTTTGCCGTTCAGCCCGACAAGCGCCCATTCGCGCGCGGCCACACCAACCTGATCAAGGTCGGCTGTCGTAAACCCAAGGTCAAACAGTTCGCGCACAGCATTTGGTTGAATATTAATGCCAACCCCCAACGGCCGCATTTCTGGTGAAGATTCGATCACAAGGCATGACACCCCGATTTGGTGCAAAGTCAGCGCCAAAGCGAGCCCGCCAATGCCGCCGCCAGAGATGATGACGTCTGGGTTAGTCATATGGGTGGTGTCCTTTGATTTTAAATAACAGCCTGCGCAAGGTGGCGCAGCGTGTCCGGTGTCGGGTGGCGATCCGCGACGGCGTGAATACGGACCCACACGGCTGCAAAAAACAGGTCTGCCGTTTCATGTGCGAAAGCATGCGCCAATGGCAGCGGGTCGGGAATTTCGGTCATCTTGCGGCACCGTGTCTGCCATTCGGACAAACGCCCTAGCACCGTTTTTGATCCGTCAGCAAGCTGTGTAATCAAATCCGCAAACGCACCTGCGCCGCCATCTGACCGCAGACCGCGGGTTGCAATGCTGCGCGCGTGGATGCCGTTTGCGCCTTCGTATATGGCGCAGATGCGGGCGTCCCGCCAGATTTGTTCCATGCCATATTCGCGCAGATAGCCGTAGCCACCAAGGATCTGGATACCAAGATCGGCGGCCTTTATGCCTGCCTCGGACCCGAAAATTTTGCAAAGCGGGGTCAGGAATTCACACAGTTCCGGACTATCGCCACGCTCTAACGCAACCAGCGTTATATGGCACATCGCGCGTGCGCCAAAGGCCAGCCGCTGCTGGTCATCCAGCATACGCTTGACGTCGGCGTGGTCGTGCAACAGGGCAGGGGTTTTGTTGGGGTGCCGTCCTTGCGCACGCTCGGCTGCATAGGTGCTGGCAATATGTGCGGCACGCGCGGCATGCGCCACACCTTGCAGTGCGACATCAAGGCGGGCGTGGTTCATCAGCGTGAACATTGCGCGCAGACCGTTGCCTTTGGCGCCAATCAGATCGGCAGTCGCGCCGTCAAAAAGCATCTGGCAGGTGGGCGACGCGTGCAGCCCCATCTTGTCTTCCAGCCGGGTCACTGTCACAGCGGATTGGGCCGGGCAAAGAAAAAGCGACAGCCCGTCAAGACCGGATTTTGACTCATCTGTGCGCGCAAGGACGAGATGTAAAATCTCGGCGGACATGTCCTGATCGCCACCCGAGATAAAGGTTTTTTCGCCTGCGATGCGCCATCCGTCGGGACCGTGCACTGCCTTGCACCGGATCGCAGACAGGTCGGACCCGGCTTGCGGTTCTGTGATGCACATCGTGGAAAGGGCTGTGCCATTCGCAAGTTTCGGGATCCATTCAGATTGCTGGGCCTCACTGCCAAACGTCAGCAGGGTCGCAATGGCGCCCGGCACCAGATTGCATACCATTTGCATGGCATGGTTGGCCCCTGAAAACACTTCGGATACTGCCGCGGCAAGAAGCGCAGATGCCTCCATCCCGCCAAAGCGTTCGGGTGCGACAAGCCCTTGCCATCCATCAGTGGCCATCTGCGCATAGGCGGCGGCGAACCCATCCGGCATGCGGACGCGTCCCTTGATCAGCTGCGCATGCTGGATATCGCCAATGCTGTTCAAAGGGGCGATCACGCCTTCGGCAAACCGCGCAAAATGACCAAGAATATCCTCTGCCAGTGCGCTGTCCCATCCTTCAATCGCGCCAGCGTCAGCAACGTGGTTCAAAGAAAAAAGGATATCTTCGGTCGGGGCGCGAAATTCTGTCATTTCAAAAGAACCGGGATTTGAACCGCCCCGCGAAATCCAAAGCCGCGCCAGATCACGGCATCGGTGTCGGGAATTTCCATATTGGGAAAACGGTCAAACAGGATGGGCAGCATGACTTTGCCGACCGCGCGCCGGGCAACATGCGTGCCCTGACAAAAGTGTGGACCATTGCCAAACGACTGGTGTGGGTTCTTGTCCCGATAGACCTGAAACATTTCCCCGTTTTCAAACAGATCCTCGTCACGGTTTGCACTGGCCTGAATGGTCATCACAGTGTCACCCTTGGGGATAAGGAAACCGCGAATTTCGGTATCTTCGGTCACCAGTCGCGAAGAGGCGGAAATGGGGGCAACCCAGCGCACGCCTTCTTCAAACGCCTTGTCCCAGTCGGCGTTGCGTTTCACCTCTTCCAATTGGTCGGGGTTGGTCAGCAACCCATAGATGATGGTGTTCAAGGCATCGCGTGGTTCGTTGATACCACCGCCAATCGCAATTTTGATGTTCGCATAGATTTGTGACATCGCGATGGGGTCATCGGCGTTCAGCATGGCAGAGAATGCGGAACTGTTCGGCTGTGCCCGGTGACGGGCCTGAATGCGGTCCAGTAGCGCGTCGATGGCATCGTTGGCACGATCTGAACGGGCGAAAGGCGCGTCTTGCCAGCCAAAGTTACCCGCGCCTTCGATCAGCGCTTGTGACCATTCTAGCATTTCTGCGTCACTTGCTTCTTCCATGCCCAGCAAGATCGCCAGCCCTCGGGCGGCATAGGCACCGGACAAAAGCGCAAACAGGTCAACCACTTCGCCGCGCGGCAGGCGACTGACGTAGTCATGCGCGATCTTTTCGTATTGTGGCATCCAGTCGTTCTGGATCGCTTTGGCGCTAAAGGCCGGGGCCATAGCCATACGTTCGCGACGGTGTTCGTCACCGTCCTTGCGCATCAGCGTATGCGCACGAAATGCCCGCTGCATTGGCGTATTTGGATCGTCCGAGCTAAAGATATCCGGGTTGTCCTTGACGTATTTTGTATCCACCGCTTTGGTTAAAAATGTCCGACCCGCTGATTTCACGCGTAAAACCGGCGTTTCGGCCCGTAAGCGGCGGTAAATGGGGAACGGATCGACATTCAGCTGGTCGAGCGTGATTTCGTCGTTAAGTGGTGCAAGGTCTGCCATGGTATCCCCCCAATGTCCGCAAGCAAATTCTACGTTATTGTGCTTCGCCCAATATCCGCAGCGCATTTTCCTTTAAAATCAACGGCCGCACGTCGTCTTTAAACGGGGCATTTTCAAAGTCGGCCAACCAGCGGTCGGGTGTGATCGCGGGCCAGTCAGAGCCAAACAGCATCTTCTTCTTCAAGATTGAATTCGCGTAGCGGATAAATGTCTCGGGAAAGTATTTTGGCGACCAACCGGACATATCGTAATATACGTTGGGCTTGTGTTGCGCCACAGCAAGCCCCTCTTCGGTCCACGGGAATGACGGATGTGCAAGGACGATCGGCATATCCGGAAAATCGACGGCCACATCGTCCAGATGCATGGGGTTGGAATATTTCAGGCGCATTCCCATACCGCCGCGCATCCCCGACCCAACGCCCGTTTGGCCTGTGTGGAACAGTGTAATCACGCCTTCTTCGGCGCAAGCTTCAAGCACAGTATAGGCCGTTTCGCGGTCATTCGGGAAAAAGCCCTGCATCGTCGGGTGGAACTTGAAACCGCGCACACCAAAATCGCGCACAAGACGACGGACCTCGCGGGCGCCAGCCTTGCCTTTGTGTGGATCAACCGAAGCAAACGGAATCAGAATGTCGTCATTTTCGGCGCAAATGCTGGCGACTTCTTCGTTTGAATAGCGCCGGAAACCTGTTTCACGCTCGGCATCAACGGGAAAAATCACCGCTGCAATGTTGCGTTCACGATAATAGTCTGCGGTGTCCTGCACTGTTGGCAGCATACCTTGTGCCCCGGCCGGGTTTTTAAAGTACGCAGCCATGCCTGCTTGAAATTCATTGTATCCGTCATCGCGATGGCCGCAGCAGGGTTCCTCTGCGTGCGTATGGAAGTCAATGGCTCTGACTTTGTTGAAATCGACCACACTGTCCTCCGGCGATTGTGTCCTGCGTAAAAAATGGTATACAGTAAAACTGTTAATCTATACAACAGTTTTGAAGAATGACGTCGCTTGGAGATTTTGATGCCAGCATTGCATGTGGATAACGCCGTGACGCGTGTTGAAATTGATGGGGACATCGCAACCATCACATTCAACCGTCCGGACAAGCGCAATGCGATGAACGATGCGCTGGTTGATGCGCTGGACGCGTTTTTTTCCAGCCCACCCAAGGGCGTGAATGCTGTTATTTTGCGAGGCGAGGGGGGGCATTTTTGTTCCGGTCTTGACCTTGCTGAACACGAAAGCCGGCAACCGATCGAAGGCGTTTATCATTCGCGCAATTGGCACCGTGTGTCTGAATTGATTGAATTCGGCGGCCTGCCTGTGATTTCCGTTCTGACGGGCGCGGTCATCGGTGGCGGCCTTGAAATCGCGACATCGACGCATGTTCGTATCGCAGAACCGTCGGTGCGGTTCCAGTTGCCCGAAGGCCGGCGTGGTATCTTTGTTGGCGGCGGCGCTACGGTGCGTGTCGGGCGTATCTTGGGTGCTGATCGGATGCGCGAAATGATGTTGACGGGCCGTAACTATGGTGCCGAAGACGGGCTGGCCTTTGGGCTTGCCCACTACTCAGTCGGTGAGGGCGAGGGGATGGCGCTCGCGCAGAAATTGGCGCGCCGTATCGCGGACAACGCGCCGTTTTCCAATTATCTGATGATCAACGCTTTGTCGCGCATTGGCGACATGTCGCGAAGTGACGGGATGTTTACCGAAAGTCTGGCGGCAGCGATGTCCCAAACTTCTGACGGTGCAAAGGAAGGTTTGCGGGCTTTCCTTGAAAAAAGGGAGCCGAAGTTTCGGTGACAAAATAATAAATTGACGCGGGTGATTAAACTGGCGTCGAATGTGGAATGAGTAATCTTTGGGAGGAGAGATCATGAAAAGAAGAAGCTTTCTGAAAACAACCGCTGCAGGTGCTTTACTGGCCGGTTTCGGGCCAAGCACAGCGTTTGCACAAGACGTGTCGCTGCGGTTCCATCAGTTTTTGGCGCCTGTCGCACCGCTGCCGGCCCATGCCTTTAAGCCATGGGGTGACCGCATTGAGGCGGCATCAGGTGGACGTCTTAAAATTCAGCATTTTGACTCGATGACACTGGGCGGGCGCCCGCCCGAGCTGCTGGATCAGGCGCGTGATGGTGTCGTGGATATTTCAATGTCGGTGGTTGGATATACCCCCGGCCGGTTCCCGCGCACCGAGGTGTTTGAACTGCCGTTCATGATGAAGGACCCTATCGCGACATCGCTGGCATTTCAGCAAATGATCGAAGAAGACTTTCAAGACAGTGAATATGCTGACTTTAAAGTGCTTGCAGGTTGGGTGCATGGCCCCGGTGTGATCCATTCCGAGGATCCGATTGAAAAGCTGGAGGATATGGCAGGAAAGACCTTGCGCGGTCCAACGCGTATCATCAACGACCTGCTGTCCGAATTGGGTGCGGAACCCGTTGGAATGCCGCTACCTGCGATCCCCGAGGCGCTATCCAAAGGCGTGATCAACGGCACAGTTATCCCATGGGAGGTCACGCCATCGATCCGGTTAGCTGAACTTGTGTCAAACCATACGGAATTTGGCGGCGAAGAGGCGCTGTATACCGCGACAATTATCATGGTGATGAACAAATCTGCTTATGCCGCGCTTCCAGATGATCTGCGTGCCATTCTGGACGCGGAAAGCGGTGCCGCAATGGCGCAAGCCTTTAGTCAGGTGATGGTCGATTATGATACGCCTGGTCGCCAAATCGCGGTTGATGCGGGCAGCAACTTGATCACTCTGGAAGAGGCAGAAGTGGCGCGCTGGAAAGCGGCTGCAGAGCCGGTGATTGATCGCTGGGTCGCAGAGATGGAGGCAAAAGGCATTGATGGTCGTGCCCTGATTGAACGCGCCAAAGCGCTGATCGACGAAAAGACCAAAATGCTGCAAGGGTAATACCCAATTGGGGGCGCCAGGATTGTCGCCCCCTTCACCTTTTCTTTAACAGATATGGGGTCGGCATGTATCCGGCATTTTCACGATTGGCCGACGGCATGGCCCGGTTAATGGCGCTTGCGGGCGGGCTGTTACTTTTGGCTATTGTCGCACTGACATGTGTGTCGATTATCGGGCGGGCGCTATATTCAGCAGGGATATGCTGTGGCCCGATCCGCGGCATCTATGATTACACAGAGATCGGGATTGGCGCGGCGATCTTTGCGTTTTTGCCGTGGTGTCAGATCCGGTCCGGGCACGCCGCGGTCGACCTGTTCAAACCGGCAATGCCGAACCTGATGAACCGCATAATCAACATCGTCGTTGATTGTGGAATGCTGGTCGTCGCCTTTTTGATCGCGCACCGCTTGTGGTTGGGAATGCTGGACAAAAAAGGTTACAACGAGACAACTCTGATTGCCCAGGTACCGGTGTGGATCGGGTATGCGGCGTGCCTTGTCGGTGCTGTTTGCTTTGTCGTGGTTGCGGGGTTCTGCGTCGTTCGGTCCGTGCGACAGCTGTTGTGGCACGACCCCGAATTGGAGACGCAGTTATGACCGACCTTGTGCTGGCCCTGTGGTCATTTCCCGTGCTGCTTATTCTCGTTTTTTTGCGCATTCCGATTGCGCTGTCGATGATGGTGGTGGGTTTTGGCGGGTCATACCTTGTCTATGGGACGGCGCTGCCCGTGCTAAATTCACTGAAGAATGTCACATATGGCACATTCTCGAATTATTCATTCTCCATTATCCCGTTGTTTTTGCTGATGGGGCAGTTCGCGACCCTGTCGGGCATGTCTGCGGCGCTGTTTCGCGCGGCAGAAAGCTTTTTGGGACACCGGCGTGGTGGTGTGGCGATGTCTGCTATCGGGGCCTGTGCCGGATTTGGGGCAATCTGCGGAAGCTCGTTGGCGACGGCGGCAACCATGGGGCAGGTCGCCCTGCCGGAATTGCGCCGCTACGGCTATCCGGGGTCACTTGCGACCGGGGCGTTGGCTGCGGGCGGGACGCTGGGCATCTTGATACCACCATCCGTCATCTTGGTGATCTATGCGATCTTGGCCGAGCAGAATATTGAAAAGCTGTTCGTGGCGGCATTGATACCCGGTATTCTTGCCGCACTTGGGTACATCATCGCCATATCCGTCTGGGTACGGCTGTCGCCCAATGCGGCGATGGTCAAGGACCGTGTGGCATGGCCCGAGCGTTTGGTCGCTTTGGGCAAGGTCTGGCCTGTGCTGACGATCTTTATCGTTGTTGTCGGTGGCATTTACGTGGGTGTCTTCACCCCCACGGAAGCTGCGGCAGTAGGCGCCGCAGGGACATTCCTGATCAGCGTGGCCTCTGGGCAGATGTCTTGGGCGCGCCTAAAACAGGCCATTTATGCCACGGCAAGCGCTTCTGCGATGATCTATCTGATTATCTTGGGCGCCGGGTTCTATAACAGCTTTCTGGCCCTTAGCCAGCTGCCGCAAACCGCAGCTGCATGGGTTGGCGGTGCAGGGCTGTCTCCGTGGGTGATCCTGACGATTGTGCTGGTTATGTACTTAATCTTCGGTTGTGTCATGGATAGCCTTTCGATGGTGCTTTTGACGGTGCCGATCATCTACCCGATCATGATGGTGCTGGATTTCGGCATGTCCGCACAGGACTTTGGGCTATGGTTTGGTATTCTGGTTTTGATCGTGGTCGAGGTCGGGTTGATCACACCGCCCGTTGGGATGAACCTCTTTATCATCAACAGCATGGCCAAAGACACACCGATCAAAGAAACCTTCAAAGGGGCGTTGCCCTTTGTGCTTACAGATTTGATCCGTGTTGTTGTGCTGACCGCGTTTCCGGCCATCACATTGTGGTTGGTCTGGTTTATCGACAGCCTTGGCTAAGCGACGTTAAACAGTGATGACCTCTGGGTCATCACTGTATAGCTTTGCAATCAGGGCGGCGCGGTTGCTGCGCAGCGCGCGTTGGTTCAACGACCCTTTTTCAGTCATCTCACCACGATCAAAACTAGGCGCTTGATCAAGAACAAGCACCCTGCGCACCCGGCTGGCGGAACCTGTCGCAGCCTTTGCTGCCGCGGCCAATTTCAGCGTAAGAGCCTGCCGCATTTCGCTGGGCGGCATTTGCGCGGCCGCTTCGGACAACACAAGCAGCGCACCCACCTCGGCTTCGTTTTCGCCGGTAATGACGGCGTCGCGGACGATCCCGTCCAGTGCATCCACCAACTTTGCACGCAGCGCGCCCACCGCGACCCAAGTGCCCGTTGTCAGCTTAAAGTTTTCCGCGATGCGGCCGTCAAAAAAGAACCCTTTTGACAGGTCGTCCGGGTCCGCGGGGCGCAGCGCATCACCAAGGCAATAAAACCCTTCGTCGTCAAACGCGTCAGCGGTTTTTGCGGGATCACGGTAATATCCGGGGGTGATGGTCGGACCTTTGAGGCGGGCTTCTAGTTTGCCGTCGTTTGGCACCAATTTGAGCGTCAAACCAATGGCAGGCACACCCACATTGCCAGATTTTTCCTGTGGTTGCGTACAAGCGAGCGCAAACGGGGCCGTCTCGGTCGCGCCCAGACCTGTCGCAAGCAGAACCTCTTGGCCGGTTGCTGCCCGTCCTGCGGCCCGCAGGCGGTCCCACGTGCGCTGTGACATGCCCGCGCCCGCGTAGAACATCATGCCAAGGTTGCCAAAGAAGTTCGCGGCCAGAGCCGGATCTTGTTCCAGCGCGTCGACGAGCATGTCATAGCCAACAGGGACGTTGAAATACCACGTGCAGGATATCTCGCGTAAATTGCGCAGGGTTTCTTCGAACTTGCCCGGCGTCGGGCGCCCGTCATCAATGTAGTAGCTCCCGCCGTTGGTCATCACGAGGTAGAACACCTTATTCCCGCCTGCGGTGTGATTCCACGGCGCCCAATTCAAAACGACGGGCGGCGATTTTGTCAGGAACCTGTAGCAATCCCGGACCAGCGCCTGCATCGCGCAGATCATCTGGTTGGTATTGATCACGGCCTTGGGTGAACCCGTCGACCCGGATGTGAACAGGTATTTGACGACCATGTCCGGGCGAAGCGCGGCACGCGCGGGATCGGCCAATATGGGGTCCGCCTGAAGCAACGTATCAAATGCGACAGCGTTCTTTGTGGGATTTGCCAACGTGATCACGGCCATGCCGGGGGTATCGACGGCGTCAATCGCCGCACCAAAAGCAACACCATCGTCGGCATAAATTGCGCCGGGGGTCAGCAATGCGACAATATCTTTGAGCTTGCCGTGATCTTGGGACACCAGTGAATAGGCCGGTGAAACGGGCGCGTAAGGAATACCGACATAGGCGCAGGCCATTCCCAACAAAGCATGCTCGAGGCTGTTTTCAGACAAAATCAGCAGCGGGCGGTCGGGGCCAAGACCCATCGCCAACAAGGCCGCCCCAATCGCTTTCGCTTGATCGCGGCCTTGGGCGTAGCTGATACGACGCCAATCGCCGCCCTGCACACGCCGTGCGATCCACGTTGTGTCTGGCGTTACATCTGCCCAATGATCGAGGTAGTCGGCCAGCACGGGGCGAAAGCTGCCCAACGCGCCTGTCTGACGCATCAAGATGGTGCCGTCATCGCGATGCTCATAGTCAAATACGGGCGTCCAGAAATCACTTTGGGATGCTTTGGTCATTTCAGTCTTTCTGATGTCTTAGCGCGGAGCCATGCGGATTGCGCCGTCCAGTCGGATGACTTCGCCGTTCAGCATCGCGTTACGCGTTATGTGATCGACCATTTCGCCGTATTCAGCGGGGTCTCCCAGCCGGGACGGAAAAGGAACCTGGGCCCCCAAGGATTCCTGCACGTCAGGCGGCAGTTCGTGCAGCAACGGCGTGAGGAAAAGACCGGGCGCGATGGTGCAGACGCGGATGCCCTTATCGGCCAAATCCCGTGCCATTGGCAGTGTCATTGCCGCGATGCCACCTTTGCTCGCGGCATAGGCAAGCTGGCCGATTTGACCATCGAATGCGGCGACAGAGGCGGTATTCACAATCACACCGCGCGCGCCGTCAGCGTCCACGGGGTGTGCTGCGACCATGCGTGCGGCGACTTGACTGGCGCAGTTGAAGCTACCCATTAAATTGACGCGGATCACTTTTTCGAACAGGGCAGGGTCATGGGCCAGACCGCGCGACACTGTCTTTGATGCGCCGCCAATTCCGGCACAGTTCACCAGAACGCGTGTGGTGCCATGCGCCGTTTCGGCGGCTGCAATCCCATTGGCAACTGATGTCGGGTCCGACACGTCAACCTGCGCAAACGCGCCGCCAAGGCCGTCGGCAATTGTGCGACCCGTATCTGCGTTCAGATCAAAGATCGTCACCTTCATGCCGCTCGCCGCTAGTTTTGCGGCGGTCGCGGCACCCAAGCCCGATGCCCCTCCCGTGACAATCGCGCCAAATCCCTCCCAGTTTTGCATATTAGCTCTCTCTGTCGTTCAGCCGTATTTTATTCAGTAACATCATAAGCGTCTGCTTTTCCGCAGACGAAAAGTTCGCCAGCAGTTTGTCTTCGTGTGCATGCACAGCCGCGAGCGTCGATTGGTAGGCTGCAATCCCTGCAGGGGTCGGAACCAGCGCCTGGACACGCCGATCGTCTGGCACTGTTGTCCGCGCGAGGTAGGCTTTTGATTCCAGCTCATCGACGATCGCAACCAGTCCGGATCGTTCGATCCCCAGCATCCGCGCAAGCTCGCTTTGGCTAATGTTGGGAAAAGTGACCACGATTGAAAGCGCTGAGAACGGGCGTGGCCCCAGACCCCCTTCGCCTAATGCGGCGCGGAAATCCCGCTGAACAGCGACATATGCGCGCTTGAGGTTGTAGCCGACCAGACTTTCAAGGTCTGACGCCGCGCCCGATAATTCAAAGTCAGTCGGTCTTGTTTGTGTGGTGCGTGACATGAAATTTATCCTAAGCTCTCGACTTGGGTACAGTATATTGTTAAGTTGGTAAACAATTATGATGCAAGAGGCAGCGACGAAATGAATCTTCCTACGCCAAAGCTAGACCATGTCGCTGACCTGACAGTGCAGCTTGGCCCGATCCGGGTGATGGGGCAGGGGCGTGCTGGGGTCCGCCGGATCATTCCAATTATAGGCGGGGATGTGTCCGGGCCAAAATTGCGCGGCAAAATCCTGAATTTGGGGGCGGACTGGCAAACGGTTTTTAGCGATGGTTTGGCAGAGCTTGACACGCGCTATGCGTTTGAAACGGACGACGGCGCGACAATTGAAATCATCAACTTTGGATACCGGCACGGCCCCGACGCGGTGATTGCGGCGATTGCGCGCGGTGATGATGTTTCGCCAGACAGCTACTACATGCGCACGCATGCCCGGCTTGAAACGGGTGATCGCCGCTACGAATGGGTCAACCGTCATTTGTTCATCGGCGTCGGCGCGCGCAAAGAACAATCGGTTCTCATGCGTCTCTACGCTATTTTATAGTTCGCAAAGGCACAGCCATGGTGTGTGCGGGCCATTCGGAAGGTTGTGCAATCTGTCCGCGCGTTCGTGGCCCTAACCTGCGCGACCCAAGGGTCCAGCAATCCCTAAACTCTGTGCGTCGGCAATGATCCCGTACAGCAGATTATGTTGTGTCCGCTGATCGATATGCGTTCGGCATCCCGGTGCGATTGCGCAGACAGATGACCCTGCAATCCGCGGCGGCGATTGATCTTGGTCAATGTCGGGTTGGCGGCATTATGCCACCTTCGGCCCTGCAATTGTGATCAAACCCAAAGGCCGCACACCGTGCCAGAAACCGTCTTTCGCACCGAAAATGTCACGAAGGTCTATCAGACCGGCGACGTTAAGGTATACGCGCTCGCGGGTGTCGATCTAGAGTTGTTTGCAGGTGAAATGACCGTGCTTCTTGGTCCGTCGGGCAGTGGTAAATCGACGTTGCTGAATATTCTGGGGGGGCTTGATCACGTATCATCTGGGCGCGTCTGGTTTCGCGACCAAGAGCTGACCAATATGCCCGACCGTGGCCTGACACTTTATCGGCGCGATCACGTGGGTTTTGTGTTCCAGTTCTATAATCTGGTGCCCAGCCTGACCGCCCGCGAAAACGTGCAACTGGTCACGGATGTGTCCCATGATCCGATGCCCGCGGAAGAGGCGCTTGCACTGGTAGACCTGGCCGACCGCATGGACCACTTTCCATCCGAAATGTCAGGCGGCGAACAACAACGCGTTGCGATTGCCCGTGCCATCGCCAAGCGCCCCGAGATTCTTTTGTGTGACGAACCCACAGGTGCGCTGGACAGCAGCACCGGCATACAGGTGTTGCAGGTGCTCAAGGATATCAACGAACGCTTTGGCACCACGACTGTCATCATCACCCACAACGCCGAAATTCAACGCATGGCGCACCGCGTCATCCAGTTTCAGGATGGCAAGATTAGCAGTGTGTCTACGAATGCCGAACGCCTTGCACCCGCCGAAATCGTCTGGTGATGCACGCGCTGGATCGAAAATTGCTGCGCGACTTTGCGCGACTTTGGAAGCAGGCGTTGGCAATCGCGTTGGTTCTGGCGTGTGGCGTGGCGATCTTGCTGACCGCATTGGGGATGTATGATTCCCTTACGGATACCCGCGAGACCTATTATGAACGCAACCGATTTGCCGATGTCTTTAGTGCGGTGCAACGGGCACCGGATCGTCTGGCGATGGAACTGGCCGCGATTGACGGCGTGTGGGCCGTGGAAACGCGCACTGTTGGCCATGCCGTACTTGATATCCCCACAAGCAAAGTCAGCGTCACAGGACAAATCCTGTCACTGCCTGTCGACGGTTTACCGCGTCTCAATGTGCCGATCCTGAACGCAGGCCGGCTGCCCGATCCCGCCTCGACAGACGAGGTCATGGTAAACACCAATTTTGCGGACGCGAATGATTTCCAACTGGGTGATGTATTCTATGCCAACCTTAATGGTCAAAAACGCGGCCTGACGATCACAGGCACGGCGCAATCGCCCGAGTTCATCTATACAATCGGCCCGGGCGCGCTGATGCCTGATAACGCCACATTTGGCATTTTGTGGATGCCGAAGCCGGCGGTTGACGCGGCCTTTGATATGACCGGTGCATTCAATGATGTCTCGTTTAAGTTAAGCCCGGGCACGCAAGAGGCCGCGGTAATCGACGCGGTGGACCAGTTGCTGGGCCCCTACGGATCGCAGGGGGCATACGGGCGGGACTTGCAAATCTCGGATGCGTTCATTGATTCTGAAATCAAGCAACAGCGCAATATGGCATCGGTGCTGCCCCCCATATTCTTTGGCATTTCGGCATTTCTGGTAAGTATGGTGATGGGGCGGATCATCGCGCTGGAACGCAGCCAGATCGGGCTGCTGAAGGCCGTCGGATATTCCGATCTCGAGATATCTTTGCACTATCTGATGCTGGCTGGTTTGATTGCGGTTGTCGGGATTGGTGTCGGCTGGGGCGCGGGGTCGTGGTTGGCAAAATATATGGCCGGTGAATACGCGCGGTATTTTGATTTCCCGTTTCTGATTATGCGCACATCACCATGGGTTTATGCGGCCTCTGCCATTGCCGCGCTTCTGGCGACGACGCTGGGGGCGGCGCACACCGCGATTTCGGCTGCCCGTCTTGCGCCCGCAATCGCGATGCAGCCCCCGTCGCCGCCGCAATTCAAGCGCAGCTTTGTTGATCGCGCGATGGCGTCGATGCGGTTATCCCAGCCGACGATCATGATCCTGCGCGCCGTGATCAGATGGCCGATGCGCAGCGGATTGACGCTCTTGGGGATTGCGTTGGCGGTCGCGACAATCGTGTCGCCATCGTTTTTTCCGCCATCATTGGACAAAATCATCGATAGCGCGTTTTACGAAACCAACCGTCAGGATGCCATGCTGGTACTTTCGCGTGACATGCCATTAAGCGTGTTGGAAACGGCGGCCGACCTTCCTGCAATCCTTCAGGCCGAAGGCCAGCAGTTCCACGCTGTTATATTGCGGCACGCAAACAGCGAAAAGCGCACGTCGATCCAGGCCAGCCAGCCCCAGACGGACCTGAGCCGCGTGATGAACAGCAGCGGCAATCGGGTCGCGGTGCCGCCGGGGGGCGTTGTCCTGACTGACCGGCTTGCCGCGCATCTGGGCGTCGCGATCGGGGATACCATCGAAGCCAAGTTTCTAGGCGGTCGGCAAGAATCACACCCGCTTGTTGTGACGAATACGATTGCGCAATACTTTGGCATCGGGGCCTATATGGACCTTGATTATGTGAACCAACTGCTGCGCCAGACGCCGCGGATCTCTGTCATCAATGTGTCGCTTGATGATTCAGAAGTGGATCAATTGCATGCCCGGCTGAAGGACATTCCGAACCTTGCCAGCATCGTGATGATGACAGCCACACGTCGATCATTTTCCGAAACCATTTCCGAAAACATAGGCATGATCAACGCGATCTACATCACCATTGCCCTGCTGATAACGATCGGGGTCACCTATAATGGCGCGCGCATCCAGCTGTCAGAACGATCCCGCGAATTGGCCAGCCTGCGCATTCTGGGGTTCACGCGATCCGAGGTGTCATACATTTTGATCGGAGAAACCATGTTGCTGTCTGTGCTGGCACAACCCCTGGGTTGGGTGATCGGGACGTGGATCGCCAGTAGCATGTTTCGCAGCTTTTCCAGCGATCTTTATAACCTGCCGATGGTTCTGGAACCTGCCGTCTACGCAAAGGCCAGCCTTGTCGTGTTACTGGCAAGCTTTTGGTCGGTCATGGTGGTGCGCCGCCGTTTGGATAAACAAAACCTCGTTTCTGTAATGAAAGTAAGGGAGTAGCCGATGACTTGGAAACCTCGCACGATGGGATTGGTGGGCGTTGGCGTCGCGGTCATGGTTGGGCTGGGCTATGTGGTCATGCAGGACGACCCCGTGCCTGTGGATTTGCACATGCTGACGCGCGGTCCACTGGATGTGACCATCAACGCCGATGGCGTCACTCGCATCAAGGATATCTATGATATAGCCAGCCCCATTATCGGCACTGCGTTGCGATCACCCGTTCGTGTGGGCGACCGGGTTGTCGCCGGGGACACTGTGGTCGCTATCGTACGTCCTGCCGCCCCCAGTTTGCTTGACAGCCGCAGCCTGCTGCAAGCCCAGGCGACGGTGCAAGAAGCCAAGGCCGCATTGGATGTCGCAGAATCCGATCTGGCACGTGCGCGCGAAGTAAGGTCACTGGCGCAGTCGCAATACGACCGGACACAAACGCTGGTGGAACGCAACGTATCGTCTCTCACACAGCTTGAAGACGCATTGCAACGGCTTGCCGTGGCCGAAACCGCCGTACAAGCCGCTGAAGCCCGTATTCACATGGCGCAAAGCACGCTTGCCCGTGCGGAAACGATGCTGCAGGCGCCAGACGCCGGATCGTCTGTCGATATAAGCTGTTGCTTGCAAATTACCGCGCCGGCAACGGGCGTTGTTTTAAGCGTTGAAAGCATGAGCGAACATCCGGTTCTGACGGGTGTCCCGCTTTTGCGCATTGGTGATCCCGCTGCGCTGGAGATTGTGGCGGATCTGCTCTCAAGCGATGCCGTGCGCCTGCGACCCGGTGCGCAGGCTGTCGTGGAACGCTGGGGTGGTCCGACAGCCCTTGCGGCGACATTGACCAGTATCGCCCCGGCTGCGAAAACCAAAGTTTCCGCGCTGGGCATCGATGAGCAGCGGCTTGATGCGATATTCGACCTGACATCGCCGGTGACCGAACGGAGCGAACTTGGCGACGGCTTTTCGGTGTTTCTGCGGATCACGGAATGGCGGACCGACGATGCGTTGCAAGTGCCGCTAAGCGCTCTTTTTAAACGCGGTGGGGAATGGGCAGTGTTCACGGCCAACAACGGGATCGCCACCGAGCAGACAATACGCATCGGTCGCCAAAACGGGCAGTTCGCCGAGGTTCTCGAGGGTTTATCCCCCGGAACCTCTATTGTGACCCACCCGAATGACGCCTTGGTGTCGGGTATGGAAATCACCGCGCGCAGCGATTAATGCGCCAGTAAAACGGCCATTTCGGTCTGTTTGATCATCGATTCCGTGGTGCCACCAAAGAACCGTTCGTTCCAGCGGTTGCGCCCGTATGCCCCCATCACCACCAAATCGACGGCATGTTCATGCGCCCGTGCCAGAATTGCCTGCGACACAGATTTGCGGCCAGATTGGTATTCTTCGACGGTCACGGCGCAGCCATGATGGCTCAGCCATACGGCAAGGTCGGCACCGGGGTTGTCGCCATCGGCCCACCGGGACGCGTCGGCGTCAAAATTTGCGATGATCACGTCTTTTGCTGTGCGCAACATCGGAAGAGCAGCCCGCACCGCCCGCACCGCGGGAACGCTGCCGTTCCATGCGATCATGACGGTATCCGGGGCAAGAGCCTTGCTGCCCTTTTCGACGTTTAGCATGACCGGACCGGGTGCCTCGAAAAGGAGACCATAGATGATGTTTTTCAGCGCGGCGTCGTTGTCGCGCAGGCTATTTTGCACGATGCAGATGTCTGCAAACAGCGCACGGATCGCGACAAGATCATGCAGCGCGCTCGGCTCCACGCAAATCGTGGCAACCTCGCCAGTCAGGGCCTCTTTGATCAGAAACGCGCGCGCTTCGCTCTGTTTGACCACCAGACGTTTGGCCATTTCGTTGCGTTCGCCCAGCCAGCCTTCGGGGATCACGGGTACGGCATAAGGCGCTGCCGTGATCGAATAAGTCATCAGCGGCACAGGACCGACGATCAACAAACTAAGCCGGCCATTGTGCGCCTGTGCGGCTGCAACAAGCGGGGCTAGGTCTGCGGTGGTTCCGTCGGGGCCTTGCAGGGCAAGAAATGTCGCGTTTTTCATCGTGTGCCTCTTATTGGTTGCAAGCCGACACTAGGGCCAAGCTGCTGCTGCATATTGAGATTGGTCAATTCCAAGCAGCCAACGTGATGCGTGGCGCTGTAAAAACGCCCAAGCGCTGCGACCGACAGTCATCCGCCATCGTGCTTGGGGTTCGTAATGACGCGGTCGCGTGTGCTATTCGCCAGAAGCGAGCGCGCGAAGGGCACCGGGTTTGAGAACGATGATTGTATTCACGTGATCAATCGCGATGATCTGCGCTTTGCGCAACTGGGTGAACGTCCGGCTTACGGTTTCGGTGGTCAGCCCCAGAAAATCCGCGATATCGGACCGCGTCATGGGCAGGGTTACTTGATTGAAGTAACCGATAGGTTCGCCCACACGCGCCGTCAGGACCTGTAAGAAGGATGCAAGTTTTTCGGTCGATGATTTGCGGCCAAGCATCATGAAATGGTCCTGCATCCCGCTGATTTCACGCAAAGCAGCCCGCAAAAGCCGTTGATGCAAGGCAAGATCACCGTTGGGTGCATCCAAATAGATGCGCCGATGAACCACAAGCGTGGTCGGTACAAGCGCGTCGCAGTCAGTATGATACAATCGGTCGCTTGGGAAACCGACGGTGTCACCGGGGAAACCAAAGGCGATGACCTGCCGACGCCCGTCGTCCAGTATCCGGGTCAGCCGCAGAACGCCGCTGGCGACCTCGTAGATCAGGTCTGCGGCGTCACCTTCCAAGAATAAATGCTTGCCCGGCCTGATTGTTATTGTGCGATTTCGGGTGATGCTGGGTGTTTCTGGAATCGGGGTACAGATGTCGTTGTTAATCGGTATCGCGGTCACATACATGGCAGTTCCCTCACTGTTGGTTGAAAGAAAACCTATGCTGGGGTTGTATCAGGGACGTCGGCCACACTGTATCCGGTTGTAATAATTTGTATCAGCCGCCTGCATCGGTTAGAATGTGCTGACTTGGTTTCGATATGGCTACAGAAAGTATGGGGCGGGGTGCGTGTGAAAACCGCTGTTATTCTGGTCGTCGATGACGACCCAAAGATCAGAAATCTGCTGCGGCGTTGCTTCGAAGGCGAAGGAATAACCGTGCGCGAAGCATCTGACAAAGCCTCGGCGCTAGAGGTATTGGCGGCGGGTCGCTGCGATCTGGTAACCCTTGACCTTAACCTTGGTAAAGATGACGGGCTGGATGTCGCAACCGCCATGCGCGCGTTATCGCCCGTGCCCATCATCATGGTGACGGCAAAAGACGATGTGATCGATCGTGTGGTTGGATTGGAAATTGGCGCGGACGATTATATTTCGAAGCCGTTCCATGTCCGCGAGGTTCTCGCACGGGTTAAATCAGTGTTGCGCCGCACCGGCAGGGCATCCGACGCGGATAAATTGGCAGCGACCAGCGTGTGCTTGCAGTTCGATGGGATGGAAGCCAACCCTTCAGAAATGTTATTATATGACCGCGACGGCAACTTGGTTGAAATGACCAGTGGCGAATTCAAGCTGCTAAAGGTCTTTCTTGACCGGCCAAAGCGGGTATTGTCGCGCGAACAACTGATGGATTTAACGGGCGGCTATGGCTATGCGCCATTAGACCGCACCATTGACAACCAGATTGCCCGGCTGCGCAAAAAAATCGAACGCATTCCGGCGTCACCGCGCCTGATCTCGACCATCCGGGGGGTTGGTTATTCGTTCACCTGCGATGTGGAAGGCTGCAATGTTTATCCGGCATCAAACAATGCCGACAGCGCCGCCGCCAGATCGGACTGACGGTAGGGTTTATGCAAGATGCGGTGGTTCGGTCCGTTATGATCGCTATGCGCCAGAATATCTTCGGCGTAGCCCGTTGTTAGCAAGATACGGATATGCGGATAGGTGGCCACGATATGCCGGGCCAATGCCAGACCGTCCAATTCTCCCGGCATCATCAGATCGGTAAAGACTGCATCAATATCAGTTCCTGTCTCGATCAGGTTGGCCGCCGCATCGCCGCTGGCGGCCTCGTGCACATGGTAGCCAAGCGCACGCAGCCGCGCAGTCGTAAGTTGGCGGACCTGTGGATTGTCTTCGACAACGAGCACGGTTTGGCCTGCCGCCGCCTGCCGCGCCGCGCCTTTTGCGGTCGGTTGTTTGGCCGCGGGCATTGCATCAAGCGCGGGAAAATACATCGCGACGGTGGTCCCATGCCCCAGTTCGCTGTAAATGGTGACATGTCCGTTTGATTGACGCACAAAACCGTACACCATCGCCAAACCCAACCCGGTACCTTGTCCAACAGGTTTGGTCGTGAAAAAGGGTTCGAACACGCGTTGTTGAATGTCTTGGCCTATCCCATGGCCCGTGTCGGTCACCGAAATGCGCACATAATTCCCTTGGTCCACGTTCAAGTCTTGCGCGATATAGGTGTCATCAATGCTGATCACCTCTGACCGAATGGTCAGCTTGCCGCCGTCGGGCATCGCATCACGGGCATTCAGCGCAATGTTGATCAATGCCGACTGAAGCTGTGTGGCGTCCGATAAAACCTGTGGCAGGCCTGTGCCCAGTTGGGTGACAATGTCATAATGTGGATCGAAAGTGCGTTCGATCATCCCGATTGCCGCGTTGCAAACTTGGTTGACGTCGATCGCGCTTGTCTGTGTCGCGCCCTTGCGCGCAAAGGTGGTCAATCCCGACGTCATCTTTGCGCCCAGTTCCGCCGCGTCCAGTGCATCGCTGATCATGGCGTGATTTTCATCGCCAGTGACCCGCGCCGAAAGCAGTTCCAAATTCCCGATCACCACCGTCAGGATATTGCTAAAGTCGTGACTGATCCCACTTGTCATCCGGCCAATCGCATCCAGACGGGCAGAGCGCGCCAATGCTTCTTCTGCGGCGGCCCGTGCGGTTCTGTCGTGCAGGATCGCGACAAAATGTGTCGCACCGCCGTATTCTGCTTTGCCGATCGACAGATGCAGTGGAAAGGTTTGACCGTCCTGCCGCAACCCTTCGACGGTGCGCCCGCGCCCGATGATCCGTGCGTGACCGGTCGCAAGGTAGTTTTGCATATAGCTGTCGTGCCGGTCGCTCATCGCTTTGGGCATCAAGATCTTTACGCTTTGCCCGATCATCTGTGCCGTCGTGTAGCCAAAAAGCCGACCTGCCGCTGGATTGGCCCGCGTTATCGTCCCGCGTTCATCGCTCATGAGCACCGCATCGGGAATGGCATCCAAAAGGGCCATCAGCATGACGGCATCCAATTTTTGATCGGTCATTCGGGTTACCTCCTGTTTCGACAGTCGCGTCGATTATTGGGAAAAAATCAACCTTGCAGTGCAATGGGGGCTTCATTTCTTGGGAACGCTGGGGCGTGATCACACCCTGATGTGTGTTGGCCGATACCCCCGCATGCGCCTGTTGCCGTATGTGAATGCCCGGACCGAAAGCAGCAGGCGTCCGTCGACTTTGCGCAAGGCATTTTCCGTGAACGGGTTCAATTGCCGGCGGGTTTGCGTCGGTAGGTGAACATTTTGAAAAGTTCGGGAAGAACGAGAAGTGGCACTGTGAACATCCCGATCATCAGCCACTGCGCCAGTCCAAGCCCCGTGGTCTGGAGCAACGTTTGGAGTGGCGCCCAATAAACAGCGGCCACCTGCGCGCCTAACGTCAATGCAAGTGCGAGCAACAAAAAAGGATTGCTGGTCCACCCGATATGGCTGCACGGCGCACGCAAAGAGCGAAAGGCGAAGACGCTGAATTTTTCGAAGACGACCATTGCAGTAAAGGCCGAAGTGCGGGCCAGCGTTTCATCGACGGGAAGAAGTTGCCAGAATATCCATAGGCTGGACAGCCCGGTGTAGAACCCGAATACCGCGACCAGCATGACACCGGACCACCCGAGTATCGGGGAGTTCACCGCGCGGGGCGGTTGTTCCATCTGGTGTGCTTCGGGTTTTTCAAGCCCCAAGGCCACGGCTGTCAGACCATCAGTGATCAGGTTCATCCACAGGATCTGCGTGGCCAGAAAAATCAATGGCCCGCCGATGATGATATTCACCAACAGGGCGATGACCTCGCCCGCGTTTGATGACAACAGATAGCGCACGAATTTGCGCAGGTTATCGAATTGCCGCCGCCCTTCGCGGATGGCGGTGATAATGGTGGCAAAATTATCGTCAAGCAGCACCAGATCGGCAGCGTCTTTGGCCACGTCGGTCCCACGGATGCCCATCGCGATCCCGACGTCGGCCTGTTCCAACGCGGGCGCATCATTCACCCCGTCGCCCGTCATCGCCACGATTTTTCCTTGGCCTTGCAGCAATGTCACGATGCGCAATTTGTCGGCGGGCTCTGCGCGCGCGACAAGCGTATCACTGTCCAATGCGTCGCTCAGGTCTGCATCCGATAAATCGGCCAGGTTTTCGTGTGTCATGATCGATTGTGGATGCAACCCGATGGCCTGCGCGATGGCATGGGCTGTCGCCGGGCTATCACCCGTGATCATGATAATGCGGGCGCCAGCGGCATGGGCCTGCGCCACAGCGTCGGCGACCTCGGGCCGGGGGGGATCGATAATGCCGACGAGGCCCAGAAATACCAAAGTGTCCTCGCGCAGTGTCGCGTCGGGCGCCGCGCCCGCGGCAAGACCAATCACGCGGTGTCCCCTTGCGGCCATATCGGTATAGGCCGTTTCAATGATGGCATGGGCGGCCTGTGTCATCGGTTCCGGCCCATTCGGACCCATGATGGCCGTCGAAAGATATTGCAGCCGTTCGGGTGCACCTTTGGTGAATATTTTGGGACCGTCCGGCGTGTGTCGCAGGACGCTCATGCGCTTACGGTCACTGGTGAACGGTTGTTCGGCGATGATGGTGTCCGGAGCGGGCAGGTCGGCCCACCCTTTGTAGGCCAGCGTCAGCAATGCCCCTTCGGTCGGGCTGCCGATCATGGTCCATGCACCGGTCTGATGGTGTAAACTCGCGTGGTTGCACCCGGCGCACACCGCGAGTACGGCGGCCAACGCCGGGTCATTGGACGCGCGGCGTTTGCTGCCATTGGTTGCGATATGGCCTGTAGGGTCATAACCCGTCCCCGTCACATTATAGGTTCCGATTGGCGTCCAGATTTCGGTTGCGGACATTTTATTTTCAGTCAGTGTACCGGTCTTGTCGGTGCAAATAACCGAAGCAGCCCCCAGCGTTTCAACGGCCTGCAAATGGCGGGTCAGGGCGTTTTGGCGCACCAGCGCCGCCGCACCTAAAGCGATTGTGATTGTGACAACTGCGGGTAACCCCTCTGGGACGATAGCGACCGCCAGTGAAATGCCTGTCATGAACATCTCGGTGATAGGTCGCCCCCGTAAGACCCCGATCGCGATGATCATGGCCGCGATGATCAAGGCCACAATGCCCAGCTGCTTGGCCAACTGGTTCAGCTGCCGTTGCAAATGCGTCGGACGGTGGGTCACCGCGCCTGTCAACGTTGCGATCTGGCCGAAACGGGTTTGCGCGCCTATGGCTGTCACGCGTCCCATCCCGCGCCCGTCAACGATGTTGGTACCCATAAACAGCCCGGCAGATCCGATGTCCTTGGCAACGGGCATGGATTCACCGGTCAGCGCGCTTTCGTCGGCATAGAGGCCCGTTTGTGCGATGACGTCGGCGTCTGCTGGGACTCTGTCGCCTGCGGCCACGATAATCTGGTCGCCGGGGACAATATCACGCGCAGGAATGACCATTTGCCGCCCGTCGCGCTGGACCGTTGCCTGCGGCGCCAGCATGTCACGCAACGTCTGTAGGGCGGTCTCGGCACGCCATTCTTGGACAAAGCCCAGCACACCGTTCAACAAGATCACGACGCCAATCGCGACGGTATCAACCCGCTCTCCTATTACAAAGGCAAATGCCGCTGCGATGATCAGGATGACAACGAAGATGTTGGTGAACTGGCGCAGCATCATCCGCAGCGGCGACGGCCCGGCAGGTCGCGGCAATTCGTTCCAGCCATACGTTGCACGCAGAGCATTCGCCCTTTGGGTGGTCATACCGTTCGTCACGTCATCATTCATGCCCCCATCATTTCACAAGTCCTGCTGCAAGCTACTTGATAGAAATCAATAACATTTCGCGATTTTCCTTCTAACCAATGATCACGCAACAGTTGGAGGCCGCCGAAATGTCTACGTCAAATATGCAAACCACTGTCAGCACCGATACTGTCGAATTGGCGCAAGCGGTCATGACGCAGGTCGACGACGCAGGTCTTGGGCCGATCCGCTGGATGGGTACTGTGTGGTTGGAAAAACTGGCCGATATGAATGCTGAGCTGGCAAGGTTCGTCGCTGACCGTATCCGCGAAGACGTCAAAGCGCAGCATGACATGCTATATTGTAAATCGACCAAAGACCTTCAGGCCGCGCAGGTTGCGTTCATTGAAACGGCTTATGCGCAATATCGGGCGCAGACCGGTAAGCTGGTCAAAATGGGCCTTGATATGATGCCTGCCTGGAACAGCGAAACCAACGATATTCCGCTTTAGGTTTCACGAGCGGATTTGACGATTGCGTGCGAGCCGAAAAATCTGTTCGTCATGTCAGCCTGTCTTGCACGGGCCTGTTGCGAAACGCCGCAGCACGGAATGCGACTGTCTGACGTGGTCCGGCACCTTATTGCGATTGACCTATGTCAGTCTGTCACCGCCGTGCCGCGCCAAAATCCCCCGTATACAACTCGGAGGGTGTCGCTATGGCTGGTCGTGATCCGCTTGTTTTGAATTTATCCAAACTACGCCGCAGCGATGTTGCGATTGTGGGTGGCAAAAACGCCTCGCTTGGGGAAATGATTTATGCGCTTGGGGCCAAGGGCATCCTTGTACCCCCCGGTTTTGCCACAACTGCCGATGCGTTCCGCGATTACCTGACGGCCAATCATCTGGATGAAAAGATCAGCGCAAGAATGGATGCTTTGACCGCAGGCAAGGCAACCCTGCCCGACACCGGACAAGCCATACGCGATCTCATTTTAAATGGGGATTGGCCGGTCGAAACGGCAAGACAAATTACAGCGCAATACCATCGGTTGTCAGAGGCGGCAGGCGCGGCAGACGTCGCCGTCGCCGTGCGATCCAGCGCCACGGCAGAGGATCTTCCCGAGGCGAGTTTCGCAGGCCAACAGGAAACCTTTCTGAATGTAACCGGAGACGCCGCTTTGCTTGCGGCCTGCCGCAAATGCTACGCCTCGCTTTTTACGGACAGGGCCATTTCCTATCGCGACATTCACGGATTTTCACATGTTCAACTGGCTTTGTCAGTCGGCGTGCAGCAGATGGTTCACGCGGACACGGGTGGTTCTGGTGTCATGTTCTCGATCGATACCGAATCCGGCTTCCCCGACACAGTGCTGATCAACGCCGCATGGGGGTTGGGGGAAAACGTTGTGCAGGGTGCCGTAGACCCCGACGAATACGAGGTATTCAAACCGTTTCTTGATGATCATCGCAAAACACCCATTCTTGCAAAGGCGCTGGGCGCGAAAGAGATCAAGATGATCTACGACAGCAATGGCACACCCAGCAATGTGCCGACCTCGAAAGCCGAGCGCGCAGGGTTTGTGCTGAGTGACGCGGAAATCCTGACACTGGCGCGGCAGGCATGCGTGATAGAAAAACACTACGGTTGCCCAATGGATATCGAATGGGCGCGCGACGGGAAAACCGGCACATTATACATCCTGCAGGCGCGGCCCGAAACGGTACAGTCGCGTGTCGATGCAGGGGCGTTGACGTCGTATACCGTCGTCAATCCTGGCGCGGTTCTGACCACCGGACTTAGCGTGGGCAATGCGGCGGTTGCGGGTCGGGTTTGCATGATTGAAAAGGCCGCCGACATATCGCGTTTTGTCGACGGTTCGGTGCTTGTGACCGCAACCACAGATCCCGACTGGGTGCCTGTCATGAAACGCGCGGCGGCGATTGTTACCGACCACGGTGGGCGCACGTCGCATGCCGCGATCGTCAGTCGCGAACTGGGATTGCCTGCGGTCGTTGGCTGCGGGAACGCCACGCATCTGCTGCATGACGGTCAGGATGTGACCGTGTCGTGTGCGGGCGGCGAAGAAGGGCTGATCACGCAGGGCCTATCGCAGATCACTGTTTGTAAGCAGACGGTTGACGTGCTGCCGGATGTAAAAACCAAAGTGATGCTGAACCTTGCCAACCCTGCGTCAGCTTTGCGCTGGTGGCGGCTGCCGGTGGATGGGGTCGGGCTCGCACGGATGGAGTTCGTGATCAACAATGCGGTCAAGGTGCACCCGATGGCACTGCTTAACTTTGATAAAATCAGCGACACCGCGACCCGCGACAAGATCGCCGCCCTGACGGCCACATACGACAACAGGCCGGACTACTTTGTTGACCATTTGTCGCGTAGCCTGTCACGTATCGCGGCCTTTTGCTATCCCAAGCCGGTGATCGTGCGGATGAGCGACTTTAAAACCAACGAATATGCCAACCTTTTGGGCGGGCGCGATTTTGAACCGCACGAAGAAAACCCTATGATCGGTTTCCGCGGCGCGTCGCGCTATTACTCGGAACGCTACCGCGATGGCTTTGCCCTCGAGTGCAAGGCGATTGCGCGGCTGCGCGGACAGATGGGGTTTGACAATGTGGTCGTGATGATCCCGTTCTGCCGCACCCCCGAAGAGGCCGACAATGTCTTGGCGGTCATGGCCGAAAACGGGCTGGAAAGGGGTAAGAACGATCTACAGGTCTACGTCATGTGCGAAATCCCCGCCAATGTGGTGCGCGCTGCCGAATTTGCAAAGCGCTTTGACGGGTTTTCGATCGGGTCGAACGATCTGACACAGCTTACCCTTGGGATTGACCGGGACTCAGACGCGCTGGCGCAGTTATTTCGCGAAGATGATCCGGCTGTGCTGTGGATGATCGAAACGGTCATCCGCGAGGCGCACAAGGCGGGCACCAAGGTCGGGTTTTGCGGGCAGGCACCCAGCAATGACCCCGCCTATGCACAGCGGTTGGTGGGGTTCGGGATCGACAGTATTTCAGTCACACCCGATAGTTTTGTGCAAGTTCTGCACAATGTGGCGCAGGCGGAAGGAAAAACGGGAACACAGGCACCGGTGTGACACCAGATGTGGTTCCCGTCATGACTGATAGAAATCCGTCTTTAAGTATGGTCCGCGCCCTGGCGATCGTGCGCGCTGTGCTGATCACGCCCGATCAGTGACCTTATTCTATAGCACCCAACCAGAAATCGTGGCTGTCAAATCACCGTCAGCCTGCATTCATGAAACCGTGCAGCGGCCGTGTCGGGATCGCACAAAGCGGTCCCTTCGGTTTGCACTGTCGCGCTGGCTGCGGCCACGCCCCAACGCAGCGCGGTATCGGGCAGATCGCCTCTGGCGAAAGCCAAAGTAAGCGCACCCAAAAACGCGTCACCCGCGCCGATCTTGCTGCGAACGGGCACGACCGGGGCATAACACATGAACCGATGATCAGCGGATACAAGCACGGATCCTTCTGCGCCGCGACCGATCACGATTGTTTTCGCCACGCCGCGCGACAGCAAATCAGCCGCAAAATTCACGCTATCGGCGACCGACGGCATGGTGCGGTTCGCGGCCTGTTCTGCCTCGTCCTGATCGATCCGAAGCACGTGCAATGGAACGGTCGGATGCGTGATCAACTGACCGAGCGCTGCATAAGATGTATCCACAATCACCTTGGGTGCGGCCTGGGCTGTTGCGGCAATGATCCGCGTTTGAAAATCGACCGGCAGTCCGGGGGTCACGCTTCCGCTGACGACCAGATAGCTGTGTTGTGGGGTGTGTGCTGCGATTTCAGTCAGCAAAAGGTCGGCGTCTTGCGCTGTCAGGACCTGCCCTGGCACGCTGAACCTGTACTGCGCGCCAGTGCTACCATCTGTCACCGCAAAACTTTGCCGTGTTTCGCCGGAAACGCGGACGGGCAGTGCGGGTACGGCTTCGGCCGCCAGCAATGCGAGTAATTTATCGCCCATTGCCCCGCCCACCGCGATCAGCGCGCGCGCGTTTCCACCCAGTTTGCAGATCGCGCGTGCGACATTGACCCCACCGCCACCCGGATCAAACCGTGGTTGATCACAGCGCAGCTTTGGGCCGGCAATCACCTTTGGTACTGTCGTGGCCAGATCAACCGCCGGGTTCAATGTGACCGTCAGGATATCGGTTTGCACCGCCATTTTATGGCCGCTGCGCCATCGCCAGACGGATCACCGCCGCCAGAACGGCCTGCCCCAGAACTGGCGAACGGCCGATGCCGATTGCGGCATCACTATCGCGGCTATCGCTTTCGCGCAGGGTGCAGCGCCAATGCCCGTCACTGTCGTTGGCGCGACCCCGAATTTGGATAAACCAGTCGGGATAGGCCGCATCGGCGACCTGGATGGCATGGTCAGTGGCGCCAATCAGATTTGCGCTTGGGGTCGTCACCTCTGGCAGCAGATACGCCAGCGCATGTATAACACCATCAAAATCGGCGATGCTCATGGGGTGTGTGGTTTCAAGCTGCTTGATCAAAAGGTCAAGTTCAGGGTTTTTCATCACTGCTCCTCCTGCGGCTGGGCGACAGATGCGGCCCCAGTGCGGTCACATGCACTTTAGCAACGGTGCGGCCTGCGCGATTTGATTTTGATCAATACCGCGCGCGGGGTACCGGTCTACAAGGTGAGCATCTTAACCTGCAAAGGAGCTCTTAATGACACGCATGATCCACGTCTTCGAGCGAACAAACCACGAGGCCCATGAATGGGTGAACGATTTGGCGGGGCGCACCGGCTGGACCAACGAACGTGAAGTTCTCAGGCTTTTGCGGACAGTGCTGGCAAAAGTTCGCGATCATTTACCCGTCAACGAGATGGCGCAGTTTTCCGCGCAGCTTCCCATCATCTTGCGCGGAATGTTCTTTGAGGGGTGGCAGCCCAAGATGACGCCTGTTCAGGAACGCCACGCGTCGGCATTTGTCGCGGCGATCAATGACGAAGTCGGCGAGGTGATTGATTACCAAGGTATCATGGATATCAAGGCCACGTTCAGCGTCATCAATGCACATGTGTCGCGTGGCGAGGTAGAGGATGTGCGCGCCTGCCTGCCGCAAGAATTGCGTGAACTGTGGCCCGCGCCTTAGGTGATGTTACCTGTCGCGCAGCCGTCATAACGGCGTGAAGCCACACAAGTTGGAAACAGATTGACCAGAACCCCAAAACTACGACGGGCGCTCAATGCGCCGCTGCTGACACTTTACGGGCTTGGGGTAACCATTGGCGCAGGCATCTATGTGCTTGTCGGTGCAACGGCAGCCAAGGCGGGTTTGTTTGCCCCCACGACCTTTGTGATCGCGGCGATCGTTGTTGCCTTCACCGCGCTTTCATACGCAGAGCTATCCACGCGCTATCCCGTCAGTGCAGGCGAGGCAGCCTATCTTGAGGCGGGGTTTTCCCTGCGGTGGTTGACGACAACAGTCGGGCTGGCGGTTGCGGGGTCGGGCATTATTTCCGCAGCGGCGGTGTCAATCGGTGCGGCCTCGTATCTGCAGCCGCTGACTGGCATCGCGGCGCCGACCCTGACCGTTGTTGTGGTGACAACCATGGCACTGATCTCTTTGTGGGGTATCACGCAGTCGGTGACCGTCGCCGGGGTGATCACGGTCATCGAAGTTGGCGGGCTGGTCTTCGTGATATACTGGGCCGGGGCTGTGGCGGATCCGTCAGGCGTGACGGTGGCGCAAATGATACCGCCCCTGACTGGCCCGCATTGGGCAGGGATTGGCGCTGGCGCGCTGCTCGCGTTCTTTGCATTTGTCGGGTTCGAGGACATGGCGAATGTCGCGGAAGAGGTCAAAGATCCGGTCCGCACCATGCCAAAGGCCATCATATCGACGCTGGTTCTTGCGACCGCAATTTACGTTGTCACGATGATGGCCGTGTTGCATGCAGTTCCTCTTGACACACTTGCGACCTCGGCTGCTCCGCTTGCTTTGGTATTTGCGGGGGCGCCGCCAACGGTCCTGCACGGGTTCGCGATCATCGCGGTGGTGGCGACCGTCAATGGCGTGCTGATCCAGATCATTATGGCGTCGCGTGTGATTTACGGCCTGGCCGATCGGGGGCATTTGCCGCAGGTGTTCGCCAAGGTGTCAGCGCGAAGCCAGGTTCCTGTCACGGCGACAATCAGTGTTGCAGCGATCATCCTGCTATTGAGCCTGACATTGTCGATAGAGTCGCTGGCTGCGCGCACATCGCAGGTGGTACTGGTGATCTTTGTCTTGGTGAATCTCGTGCTGATCCGCCTGAAACACCGCGATCCGCCTACGGCGGATTATTTTCGCGTGCCGGCGTTCATTCCATATCTGGGTGTTGCAACTTGCGTTCTATTGCTTGCAACCAGTTTTCTTTAGCCGTTCGCGAACGTCAGGTCCGCGCCAGAATCCACGTGGCAGCCGCAGGCAGCAACCCGTCCAAAAGGTTTTGGAATGCCGCGACAATGGTTTCAGTGCGGTCATTGTTCAACACCTGTGCCTGCGAAAAACGCTGCGTGCCAAGCACGCGCTGGTCGCGGTCGCGCAGCACCGTCAAGTCGCAAGAGATGCGGACGCTAAAGGTGCCGCCATCCTGTGCGGTGACGTCAAATGCGTCAATCCGTGTCAAAAGCACAACGTCAGGAATTGGCCCTGCGCCTTGCGCGCCAACATAGCCAAGCCGCTCTGTCCCCGCCAAGGTCTGGATCAGCACTGATTGCATCATCTGCGGAACATCGGCAGACCAACGGGCGTCTGGCAGGTACATCACCGAAAGCAAGTCTTGCCGGATCATGATGCGGTCGGATGAAATGGCGGCTGGCGCGGTCGGCAGCACCACCATCAGGCTACGTGATGTTCGCCTGCCTTGCTGTGGAACGGCCACAGGCTGCAATTGGTAGGTGTCGCGGGGCAGGGCGGCATTGTTCAACGAATTGATCGCCGTGCAACCCGACAGGCTAAGCATACTCAATGCAAATGTGCGTCTTGTCAGTGTCATCATACTACCTTCTGTATTCGGGTACGCGGTTATCCAGAACAAATCCTGCGGGGTTCTGGCTCAGACGGCGGATCATGTCGTTCAGGGCGCGCACGGCGGCGCGCGCCTCGCCACCTAATTCACTATAGTCGCGCATGCCGGGGGCGAGGGCGGCAATTGCGCTGCGGGCTTCGGCCACGCCTGCGCGCAGGTCCGTCATGATCGCGGGTACATCTGCTGTGACAGACGACAGTGTCACGGCCACATCATTCAGGGCGGTACGCGCGTCTGCCAATGCCGGCCCCACATCTGTTTCCATCACGCTGTCTGCGCGGATAAAAGCCTGATCTGCGCTTGCCAATGCCGCGTCTGCGTTGGTCAGTGTCGTGCGGATATCACTGGCCAGCGGGGCAAAATCATCTGCGATCAGTGTGTTGATGGCATCAAGCGCTGTACTGGCCCGATCAATCGCCGGGCTTAGCGTTTCGATCGCTGCATTGGCGTTTTCGAATGTCTCAGTTATGGTTGCAAATGACGTATCGGCAGCATCCAAGGTGGATTTGGCCGCTGCGCCGACCCCTTCGAACCCCGCGACAAACCCCGTCACGTCCGTGGTTGCGGCGCGCAGCGTCTCGGAAATATCGGAAAAGTCGGTCAGCGCCTGTTCCAGGTTCGCGGTGGCACGATCGACATTTTCCAGAATGCTGCGCACGTGATCTTGGTTTTCCGCGCCTGTCAGCTTTTGAAGCTGACTGATGATGTCGGCTGCGTCCGCGATCAGTTCGGGCGCACTGTTGACCAAAGATTGAAACGAGGATTGTCGCGACGCAATGATGGGCGGGCCGTCAATTTCAGGGGTTAGCAACGCAGACCCGGGCGCGCCGCCAGACAATGCGATATAGGCGACCCCTGTGACACCTTGGGATTCAAGCTGGGCGATTGTATCCACTGCAATCGGCGTCGCCGCATCGATTTCAAGCGCAACATATGCTTTGCTGGGGTCATTTTCCCAGATGCGTATGCCCGTGACGCGGCCCACAGAAACCCCGTTGAACAAAACGTCTGCGGATTGGTCAAGACCCGAAACATTGTCAAATAGCACACCGTATTGCGCGTATTGCCGGTCAATCTGGACACTTGCCAGCCACAAGAAGAATCCCAACCCCCCAAGGATTCCCAGCACCGTAAAAAGCCCGATAATAATAAAGTGGGCGCGGGTTTCCATCAGCTCGTTCCCTTCTGAGCAAGGGCTGCGCGGGCGCGCGGCCCTTTGAAATAGGCCTGCACCCAAGGATGATCGATGTCTTGCATTTGCGCCATCGTTCCCGTTGCCAGAACGCGCCCCTCTGCCAATACGGCGATACGGTCGCAGATCGCGTGCAAGCTATCAAGGTCGTGGGTGACCATAAACACGGTTAATCCCAAGGCACGACGCAACTGGGCGATCAGTGCATCAAAAGCTGCTGCGCCGATCGGGTCAAGCCCCGCAGTGGGTTCGTCCAGAAATACGATTTCAGGGTCCAGTGCAATGGCGCGGGCAAACCCCGCGCGCTTGCGCATTCCGCCTGACAGTTCCGATGGCATTTTTGGCAGTGCCGTATCGGGCAGGCCCACCATGCGCACCTTCACCGCAGCGAGCGCGGCGCGTGTCGCAGCCGTCAAATCCAACTGTTCGCGCATCGGCGCTTCGACGTTTTGCTGGACGTTCAGCGATGAAAAAAGCGCACCGTCTTGAAACATCACACCCCACCTGCGGCGCAGACGACGGTAGTCATCGGCGCTGGTATCACGCACGTTTTCACCAAAAACCGTGATCTGCCCCGCAACCGGTTTCAGCAGTCCCACCACCGCATGCAGCAACACCGACTTACCTGCACCCGATCCGCCGACGATGCCGATGATCTCTCCGCGGCGCACATCAAGATCAAGACCCTCATGCACAGTATGATTGCCAAAACGGGTGACAAGCCCGCGCACGCTAATGATGGCATCACTATTGTTCATACCTCCACCATTGCGAAGAAAATGGAAAACAGCGCGTCCGTCGCGATGACAAGAAAGATCGACAACACCACAGAGGTCGAGGTCAGATGCCCCAAGGATTCAGCGTTCCCCTTGACTTGCATCCCTTCGAAACACCCAACGATTCCGATGATCAGCGCAAAAAACGGGGCTTTGATCAGGCCAACACCAAGATGCCAGACGTCGGTATTACTGACCAAGCGCGATTGAAAGACACCCGGCGACACACCCAGTTCTGCCCACGACATCAATGCGCCACCAAAAAGCCCTGCAAAATTGGCGATAATTCCCAAAATCGGCAGCATCAAGATAAGGGCGATCACGCGGGGGGCGACCAGCACCTCGATCGGGTCCAGTCCAAGCGTGCGCATCGCGTCAATTTCCTCGCGCATTTTCATTGACCCGATGGCGGCGGTAAAGGCTGATCCGGATCTGCCGGCGACGATAATCGCGGTCAACAGTATCCCCAGCTCGCGCAGGATGGAGATCGCGATGAGATCGACAACAAACACCTCCGCTCCGAATTGGCGCAGCTGTGTGGCCCCTTGAAATGCAAGGACAACGCCGATCAGAAACGCCATCAAAGACACGATTGGCACGGCATTCAGCCCCACCTGCTGCATGTGATAGGCAATTGCTGTCCATCTGATCCGCGCAGGGTGCAGTAATAAGCCCGCGATTGTGGCCATGACGCGCCCTAAAAACCCGATGATTGCCAAGGTTTTTTGCACCGACGCTGCCACGTGACGGCCCAGATTTTCCAACCAGTCCGTCAAGCTGGGACGCGCGACAGCGGGGCTGTCCACGTCCGGCATGTTCTGGCGCAGCGTGGCAAGCAAATCATTTTGCAATGCTGTTGCGCCGCTAATACGTGGGGCCAGGCCAGCGGCCCGCAGGCGTCGTTCTAAAGTGACCACAGCCCATGCGCCCGCGGTATCAAACCGCGTGACCCCGCTCAGGTCGATGACATCGGCCATGCCTTGATGCCATTGCAGGCGTTCAACCGTGCCAATCAGCAGATCGCCGCGCAGTACAAAAACCCCCTGCGCGCAGGTCATCTGCGGTTGGGTGGGCTTTGGGACAGTGTTTGGGGCGCTTTCATTCATGTTCATCTTCTAGGGTAGCACCAAAGCGTCTTCGTTGATCGAGGTCAATTCAGGATAAACAGCCGCTGCCTTGACAAACATCAATCAGGTGACGGCTTGAGCCGCTATTTTTGCGATGCAGAAACAATCATTTATTGAGGTTTGTTATGAAATATATCCCGCTTCTTGCTCTTTTGTTGATCGCCAGCTGCGCGCAAGAGGGACATTACCCCGTATCTGGCGATGAATGCGGACCCGATGACCCTGTTTTGACCCTCGACGCTGCGGATTGCACCACCCCCGGAATGGGCTAGGCGCAGGAAAACCCAAGCCATCGGCGCGCGATGACATATCAGCGCCTTGCTGTTTAGCTGTCACCAATAGGCGCTGCGCTGTGCGCCATCGGCGGAATGCAAATGGCCAATCAGGTTAGCCAGCGTGATCACCCCCGATAACTGATGATCCTGCGTCACTAGAAATTTGCGCTGACCGGTGCGCGCAATGATGGCCAGCAGATCGGGAATGGGCATTTGCGGCGCGACCGTCGTGGCATAGTCCAAACCTGCGAAAACGTCGCCGACACGCGTACTCGTCCAGTTTTCGCGGTCAATGGATGACAGCACACTTTTGTCGATCTGCCCGATCAGCACGCCGTCTGCTAAAATCGGGACAAAGCTCACGCGGTGCTTGAGCATGACCTGATTGACGAATTCTGACAGTGTCAGGTCAGGCGATGTCACGACGGGATCGCGGATCATCATTTCGCCCACGGTCTTGTCGGCGAAGGTGCTTTGCAACAGTTGATGTTCATAGGCAGAGCGCGTGGTACCCAAGATAAAAAAGCCGATGAGTATATACCAGAGGCCCGTTGTCGCGGCGCCGCCGAACAAGGCAAGCCCCCCCACAAACGTCAGCGCATATCCAAAGAAAGTCCCTGAACGCGCGGCGGTTCGTGTTGCACGCAGCTTATCACCGTTGCGGTGCCATAAATAGGCGCGCAGCACCCTGCCGCCGTCCAGCGGAAAGGCGGGAAACATGTTGAAGACCGCAATGACCAAATTGATCGTCGCAAGGTAGGCCAGAATGCTGGCAGGGGATTGGCCAATTAACCCGCCCACGTCGCGCAAGACCATAAACACGGCGGCTAATCCGATGCTCATGGCGGGGCCGGCAAGGGCGATCCACACCTCTGCCTTGGCCGACGGCACTTCGGTTTTGAGCTCCGCAACGCCCCCGAACAAAAACAAGGTGATCCCCACGATGTGCACGCCAAATTGGCGAGCAACGTAGGAATGGGCCAATTCATGCAGCAATAGCGATCCAAAGAACCCAAGCATCGCGATGACGGCAAGGGTGACATAGGTGATCCCGGTTTGATCGGGCAACGTGGCAGGAAAATATTGGGTCGCCAGCGTCCATGTGATCAGTCCCGCGATCAGAAACCAGCTTGGGTCCAGTTTGATGTCGAAACCACCCAAAGAAAAAATCTTGAAAGTATTTGAGAACATCATGAAGCCTCGTGTTTACAGCGTTATACCGCGCCCAGTCGCCCCGTGATTGAGGTAAATCAAAGCGGTGATGCGAAAATCGGTCAGGCAAAGAGCATGGAAATTCCTGTGACAACGCTGATCCAAAGTTTGATGGTTTTCGCGCTTTGCGCGGGTGTTGTCTGGTTTTCAGGTGCGCGACTGGCCTATCTTGCTGACGCATTGGCTGACCGCTACAAACTGGCGAAATCGCTGGTCGGTCTGTTAATGCTGTCGCTCGCCACCTCACTGCCCGAGGTTGCAACAACCCTGTCGGCGGCGGTCAGTCAGGTGCAGGATCTTGTCCTCAACAACCTCTTTGGAGGGATCGCGCTGCAAACCGCCATTCTGGGTGTGGCCGATTTCTGGGCGCGCGGTGCGATTACCAGCTATCCCCGCAAGGCCAACCACGCGCTTGAAGCGACTTTGCTGGTGCTTTTGCTGGCGATCACGCTGATTATCATAAATCTTGGTGAAACGATCGTGGTGTTTCAGGTCGGGCTGGGCAGCATTGTTGTCGCTCTCGCGTACATCAGCACGATCTGGATTTTGCGCCGCTACGATAGTTCCAGTGACTGGGTGCCAGTTGACCTGCCCGACACCGAAGAGCGCCCGTTATTCACCAAGGCAGATGATGGAAAAGCACGCAATCAAAGCCTGATTATTCAAGCCATCGCAGCGTGTTTTGCAATCCTGGTCTTTGGTCTATTACTGGTCGTTTTCGCAGAAAGGATCGCCGCGCAGTCGGGGCTGGGGGCCAGTTTTATCGGGGTGACATTGCTTGCTGCGGCGACGTCGTTGCCGGAACTGACCACAAGCATCACCGCTGCCCGCATGGGGGCGTATACGATGGCGATATCGAATATTTTCGGCAGTAACCTGATCATGCTTGTGTTGGTATTTCCCGCTGACGTTCTTTATCGGGGGGGGGCAATTTTGCAGGGTACGTCGCAAACGGTCAGCCTTGCGTTAACATTTGGGATCGCGGTGACGGCTATTTATCTGGTCGGGCTGATCGTGCGGCGCAAACCGAAATTAGGGATGCTTGGGTCGGATTCCGTGCTGGTGATGTTGACGTTTATCGGCAGCCTCGGCGCGTATTATTATGCGCGATAAGCAAGCGTAGGCTCACGCGAACGTGGAACACGCGGACGGCTGCGCCTTTTTCTAGATTTCGTGCAAATATGTCCCGGGCGCATCACAATCGCGGCCCCATCTACGGTGGGGGTGCTACTTGGCTGCTAGGCGTCCGATGTGCGTTGGCAAAGCGGTGATCTTAAGGCGCGGCACGCAACGGGGAGGCGCCCGCGCCGATGACAGTCACGCCAAGCGACAGCGCGACGGCGGTCAGATGAACGGCACGCGCTTGCGCGCTCCCATAGCCCCGATCGTTCGACAGACGTCGCAACGCGGGGGCGGTTTATAGGGTTTGGCACATTTGTCTTCGAACATGCCTTGCATCAAGGCGGAGTTTGGTGTGCATTTTATCTTTCGTCACGTTCCAGCGTCGAAATGTCCCCTTCCGGCAATCCCATTTCGCGCGCCTTCAGCATGCGACGCATGATCTTTCCGCTGCGGGTCTTGGGCAGGTTTTGGCGAAAGGCGATGTTTTTTGGGGCGATGGCGGGGCCAAGCAGCCTGCGGGCGTATCCCATAAGTTCAAGGCGCAATGCATTGGTCGCCTTGGTGCCGCATTTAAGGGTGACATAGGCTTTGACAAGCTGCCCCGCGGTTTCGTCAGGAAGGCCGATCACTGCTGCCTCGGCCACGGCGGGGTGCTGCATCAACGCGCTTTCCACCTCGGAAGGTCCGATAAGGTGACCAGCGCTTTTGATCACGTCATCCGCGCGCCCCACAAACCAGAAATACCCGTCTGCATCGCGCATCGCAAGATCACCACTAAGATACCAACCGTCCTTCAAACAGTTCTGGTAACGCGCCTGCTCGTGCAGGTATCCGCGCACCATTGACGGCCAGCCAGGGCGCAGGGCAAGTTCGCCCATTATCATCGGTTCGGTCAGTTCGGTGACCTGATCGCCCGACACTTCGACAATGCTCGCGATGACACCGGGCAGGGGCTTGCCCATTGATCCCGGCTCGACATCCATCGACGCGTAATTGGCGATCATAATGGCCCCAGTTTCAGTCTGCCACCAGTTGTCATGGAAGGGCATGCCGAATGTTTTAATGCCCCACATGACGGCTTCGGGGTTTAGGGGTTCGCCCACGGTTGCCATAAAGCGCAGTTGCGCAAACACCCGGTCGCCGATGGCTTTGGTTCCGGCTTGCATCAGCATACGAATGGCGGTCGGGGTGGTGTACCAGACGTTCACTTTTTCGGTTTGCAGAATGTCGTACCACCGCGCGACATCGAACGCGTCCTCATCGACGATCAATGTTGCGCGATTGGTGAGCGGAGCAATGATCCCGTAGGACGTCGCCGTAACCCAACCGGGATCAGCCGTGCACCAATAGATGTCACCGGGCCGCAAATCGAGCGCGAGGCGACCCGTCGTATCGTGTGCAACAACGGCCTGATGCGCATGCACGACACCCTTGGGCTTGCCTGTGGTGCCGGACGTAAAATGAACAAGGGCAGTATCCTCTGGCGCTGTCAGTTCAGTGTCAAAATCGGCGCTTGCGTCCGTCATAAGTGGCGCAAGGTCGACGGTATCGGCAACCGCACCGCCAACGGTAAATACATGGCGTAAGGTATTGATATCACGTCTGATACCCGCGACCTTGCGTTTGTAAAGTTGGGTTGTTGTGATCAGAGCATTGGCACCGCCGATGCGCATGCGGGCCTTGATCGGTTCTGAACCAAAGGCCGAAAACAACGGGCAGAATACGCAACCAGCCTTCAGTGCACCAAGCGCCACAATATAAAGCTCTGGGATACGGCCCAGCAAAGTATAGACCGTATCGCCGGGTTGCAAACCATGGGCGCGCAGCACATTTGCGAACTTGTTGGATAGGTGTTGCATTTCTTCGTACGTGAAATCCTTGCGCACGCCCGATTTGGCAATGCAACGCAGGGCGACCTGTGCGCCGTGTCCTGCGGTAACGTGGCGATCAATGGCCTCGTGGGCAATATTCAGGTGGCCGCCGGGCAAACCGTCCAGATTTGATTGCGCATCTTGCCATGTAAAACTGTCTTTTGTCGCATCATAGTCAGTCATATTCGACGTCTGCGTTGCCTTGTGGATGCGGTGTTGGGTCATCTTGATCATCCTGACTGCGCGCAGTTGGGTTCCGTATAGAAAAAGTTTTGCCAAAGATGTGTGCTGATGGATTGAGAGATATCAATCGCGCGACGCACCGCAGCAGCGCGCAATGCAGCGGTGTTGATCGCTGATACAGTCATCGCCATATGGCGATGATGTGAATGAAACTGACCACCACTTGACCATATGTTGCCCTTCGGGGGGCTGGACTGCGTCAATTTATGTGCAGTATGTGTGCAACAAGTGCCCGCAACCGGATCGTGGACCAATAGGAGAATGAGGAATGCCCAACAACGCAGCCACTGCGGCAGCGCGATTGTCCATTGCACCCATGATGGATTGGACCGACCGGCATTGCCGATATTTGCATCGATTGATGTCGCGTCATGTATTGCTTTATACCGAAATGGTGACAGCACCGGCCGTGATCAACGGTGATCGTGACCGTTTGCTTGGTTTTAATAGCGCAGAGCAGCCTGTTGCTGTGCAACTGGGTGGGTCAGACCCCGCGGAACTGGCCGAAGCGGCGCGTATCGCGGCGGATTACGGGTATTCAGAAATCAATTTGAACTGCGGGTGCCCGTCTGATCGGGTGCAATCGGGCAGCTTTGGGGCTGTCTTGATGGAGGACCCCAAACTGGTGGCCGAATGCGTCACCGCAATGATCCGGGCTGTCGATGTGCCCGTCACTGTCAAATGCCGCATCGGCGTTGATGATCAGGACCCCGCGACGACGCTGCCGGAATTTTTGACGCGCGTGTCCGCAGCCGGTGTTGACCGGTTTTCCGTGCATGCGCGAAAGGCATGGCTACAGGGGCTAAGCCCGAAGGAAAACCGGGATATTCCGCCGCTGGACTATGATCTTGTCCTACAGATGAAGGAAATATTCCCGCATCTCAACCTGTCGATCAATGGCGGCATCGCAACCTTGGATCAAGCACAAGACCTGTTGGACCGCGGCATGGATGGTGTCATGATAGGGCGTGCGGCCTACCATAATCCCTGTGACGTATTGCTTCGGGCTGACGTCCGCATTTTCGACGATCCCCGTGAAAAAACGGCTGCGCAAGTTGTGCACGAAATGCTGCCGTATGTGGAAAACCATCTGACACAGGGTGGCCGCTTGGGGCAAGTTACACGGCATATGCTGGGCATGTTTCAAGGATTGCCCGGGGCGCGCCGCTGGCGTCGTCACTTGTCCGAGAATGTGCATCAAGACAATGCTGGCCCTCAGGTTATTCTGGATGCATTGGAATTTGTGACGGCTTTCGCAACACCAGAATAGCGGTTTTTATGCGGCTAGCCGCACCAGTGCGCATCCGCTACTACGATGCAAACCAAACTATCAAAGGTCAGTCTAATGCCCGATACTATGCTTCTTATTCAAATGGCAGTGATGCTGCTGGTCATCGGTGCCTTTGCAGGCGTTCTGGCCGGACTTTTGGGGGTCGGTGGCGGTATCATCTTGGTGCCAGCTTTTTACTATGCCTTTAGCGCTTTGGGGTATGACAGTTCCCAGCTGATGCAGATGTGCCTTGGGACATCGCTGGCGACAATTATTGTGACCTCAACAAGGTCGGTCATGGCCCACAATAAAAAGGGCGCCGTGGAGTGGGACATTCTTAAGACATGGGCGCCCGGGATTGCCATTGGGGCGCTGATTGGTGTGTTGGTCGTGTCATCGTTGCGGTCGGTGGTTTTGCAAAGCATCTTTGGCGGCCTTGGGATCACCGTGGGCCTCTATATGACATTCGGCCAAAGTCACTGGCGTCTGGGTGCGCAGATGCCGCGGGGCATCAAGCGTGCCGTCCTGTCGCCACTGATTGGATTTCTATCGGTATTGATGGGCATTGGCGGCGGGTCTTTCGGGGTGCCCACGATGACGCTGTTTGGTATTCCAATTCACAGGGCGGTGGCGACTGCTGCAGGTTTTGGTGTGATAATCGCCGTGCCGTCGGTTGCCGGGTTCTTGTTTGTCGATATGGCGATTGCGCCGCCATTCACGGTGGGCGCGGTCAACTTAGCGGCATTTGGTCTGATTGTCGCCATGACACTGATCACAGCGCCCTTTGGTGCAGCACTGGCGCACCGTCTGGACCCAAAACCGCTCAAGCGGATTTTCGGGATATTTTTGATCATTGTGGCGTTGAATATGCTGCGCAAAGCTCTTGGTTGGTAGCGGCACATACCATTTCCAGCGCCGGTTTTCCGGTGAAGAATAAAGATGCGGCGCGCTTTTGGTAAGGTGCGCCGCATTCACATGGGCAAGGGTTTGCGGGTCTGTGTCAAAACGACTGCCCAAGGGGGCAGCGGGCGGGGGCCACGTACTAAAGCCCCGTGCGCACGCACCGCGCGTGAAAATCGGCCAGGGACTTTCCGTGTTCATCCACAAAAAGACTGGGAAGGATGCGAAGAACCGCAATCTGATCAACGCGCAGTTCGTCAAAGTCCTTTGCGTTTTCGCACCAGACAATGCAGGTCCACAGCCGGCCCCAGTAATCCAACTGCAAGGGCCGCACCGTCCGTTCGCTGCCTTGCACGGTGATCGCAAGCTTTTGCCGGGTGCGAATGGCCTGCCGCAATTTTGGCAGGTGCTGAAATCCGCGTGCGGCATCCGCGAACGGATAAATCGCAAACCCATAACTTGCAGGGGCGCGACTGCGGTCTTCGGGCATGACAGCGTCCAGTTTGGCAGCCAGTGCCCTTGCGGCCTGTGACAGGTCTTTGTCGTCGCTTAAGGCGACCGCGTTCAGGCCAATATGCAGCGCCTCAACTTCCGTCATTGTCAAATTCAGCGGGGGCAGGGTGATTGCTGCGGTGACACGGTAACCGATCCCGCGCTCTCCCTCGATCGGGACGCCAGACGCCGCAAGCGTTTCCATGTCGCGGTAGATGGTGCGCAACGACACGTTCACTGCGTCAGACAGGGTCTGGGCGCGGTGCAGGTTTCCATCCCGCAATAGCTGAACAAGGTGCATTAGTCGGTCGGCGCGGCGCATCGGGTTCCTTTCGATTCGGGACAGTTTTGACAATTTTCTGTCAACTGACAAGTTTTTGTCACAAGTTCGCGTAAACCCTTCTAAAAAAGGCATCTTCGCAGCGTCAATATGCGCATTTCCCGCTTTCCATGGCCGTCGACGCGCCGTATTTGTAAAGGGATCGAATGACAAAACGGGTCAGTGGCCCGCCAGAGGAGAAAGTAAATGTTGAACAATATTGGCCTGCCGGGCCTTCTACTCATCGCCGTTGTCGTGCTGGTGCTGTTTGGCCGTGGCAAGATTTCCAGCCTGATGGGCGAAGTCGGTAAAGGCATCACCGCGTTCAAAAAAGGTGTTGATGACGGCAAGAAGGAAATCGACGACAGCATGGCGTCTGCGCGCGATGTGACACCGGATGAAGAAAAAGACAAAGTTTAAAGTCTTAGAAGGATAATCGTTCATGTTTGGCCTTGGCTGGAGCGAAATGGTGCTGATTGGCATCGTGGCCCTGATTGTGATCGGGCCGAAAGACTTGCCAGGAATGTTCCGCACCTTGGGGCAGTTTACTGGTAAGGCCCGCGGCATGGCGCGCGAATTTTCCCGTGCGATGGAAGCGGCCGCCGACGAAGCGGGCGTGAACGACATTTCAAAGACGATCAAAGCCGCCGCCAACCCGCAAAAATTTGGTGTCGACAAGATCAAAGAAGCGACCGGGATGACCAAAGCCCCGGCCACGCCGCTGTCGCCGGAACGCCAGGCCGTCAAAGAAAAGATGAGCGACGCAATGGCGAAGGCGGCAACCGACCGTCAATCCCGTGAGGCCGCAGAGGCAGCCGTGGCAGAAAATCCCAAGGGTGAAGCAGAATGAGCGCGACTGACGAAATCCAAGACAGCGCCGCGCCGTTGATCGAACATCTGACCGAACTGCGGTCGCGACTGATCAAATCCCTGCTCGCATTTATCGTGGGCATGATCATTTGTTTCACGGTCTGGAACCCGGTGTTTAACTTTCTGACATATCCGCTGTGTGACGCGCTTGCCGCACGCGGTCAGGCCTGCGACCTGCAATTCATTGCGCTGGAAGAAGGTTTTTTTGTTGCGATTTCCATCTCTTTGTTGGGTGGTTTGATGCTGTCGTTTCCGATGGTCAGCTATCAACTGTGGCGGTTTGTGGCGCCGGGCCTCTACAAAAGCGAAAAGGGCGCGTTTCTGCCGTTCCTGATCGCGTCACCGTTCATGTTCTTTCTTGGCGCAGCGTTCGCGTATTTCGTGATCACACCCTTGGCCTTCGGATTTTTTCTGGGGTTTCAACAGCCAGGTACGCTTGAAACGGGGACAGACAGTGCGACACAAGCGGCGGGTATCTTGTTCCAGGGTTCTGCCAAGGCCTACCTTAACTTGACGATCAAATTCATTGTGGCCTTTGGATTATGTTTCCAACTGCCGGTCTTGTTGACCCTGATGGGGAAGGCGGGGCTGGTATCTGCCCGTGGTTTGCGTGGCACACGCAAATATGCCGTGGTTGGCATCCTGATCATGGCAGCGGTCGCAACGCCGCCCGATGTGATCAGTCAGGTGATTTTGTTCGTCGTTGTCTATGGCTTGTACGAAATATCCATTCAGTTGGTCGCTCGGGTGGAGCGTATACGCGAAGCCAAGCTGCGTGCTGAAGGCCTGTGGGACGATGAAATCCACGGTGACGGTGCGGACGAGGACGCGCCAAAGTGACCAAGAAAACCCTGAAACGGATAGCGGACGCGCTGGAACGGATGCGTCCGCCGCCCTTGGGGGCACCAGATTTTGACGCCGCGACGGCCTTTGTCTGGCATCCGGACCCGGATCGTCTGGTACCCGTGCCGCAGGTGAACCGCGTGCCAGTCGAACTGTTAATCGGTATCAATCGGTCACGTGATACCCTGATGGCCAACACCACACAGTTTGCGGCGGGAATGCCAGCCAACAATGCGCTTCTTTGGGGTGCGCGGGGGATGGGAAAATCAAGCCTTGTCAAGGCGATACATGGTGCTTTGCAGGCAGATTATCCGACGCTTAAGATGGTCGAGGTACAGCGCGAAGACCTGCCCAGCATTGGCCGTTGTCTGAACCTGCTACGGGATGCATCCGAACGGTTTATCCTGTTTTGCGATGATCTTTCGTTTGGCCATGATGATGCGCATTACAAATCGCTAAAGGCGGTTCTGGACGGCGGGATCGAAGGGCGGCCAGAAAATGTCGTGCTGTATGCGACGTCAAATCGTCGCCACCTGATGCCGCGCGATATGATCGAAAACGAACGATCCACAGCGATCTCACCCGCCGAAGCCGTCGAGGAAAAAGTATCGCTTTCTGATCGGTTCGGATTGTGGCTTGGGTTTCATCCGTGTGATCAGGATGATTATCTTGCGATGATCCGTGGGTATTGTGACGCATATGGGATCGCTATTGACGATGCGACGCTGCGCGCCGACGCGATCGAATGGCAGGCGACACGCGGCAGCCGGTCGGGCCGCGTGGCATGGCAGTTCTTTACGGATTTGGCAGGTCGCCGTGGGGTACGCCTGTCATAGGGTGGACCCCTATCCACCCTACGACACAAGCGCGATTACGGCAGATAATCGCTTGGATCGACACTCTGCAGGCCACGACGGACTTCAAAGTGAAGGATGCTTGGCTCTGCTGCACGCACCTTACCAATTGTTTGTCCCCGGCTCACCGTATCGCCTTTGGCCACGGTCAAGCGGTCCATCTGCGTATAAAGCGTCAGCAGACCGTCGCTGTGCTTGATGACAACGACAGAGCCGCCATTGGTATCGGCTGTCACGGCCGCCACGCTGCCTGCATCTGCTGCTTTCACGTCAGTGCCTGCAGGGGCCGCGATATCGATACCTTCGTTACGGCCCGGGGCATAGGCGCGCACGATGCTGCCTTGAACCGGTGCGACCATCCGCGTGCTGCTGGTGGCGGGCGCAGGTGTGCTGGTTCCCAGATCCGGCGCTGCAGGTGCGGCAACAGGTGCCGTCGCGACGGGTGCAGCGGGCAGTGGTGTTGCTGCGCTGGGGGGGACGGGTGTCACTGTGCCTTGGCCGGGTGCGCTGACAGGCTGCGGCGTCGCGGCTGGCCGTGTGCCGCCCTGCGGGATCAGCAAAAATTGCCCTTGGCGGATGGTAAAGGCGCTGTCCAGCCCGTTCCATTCAGCAATCGCCGTGACTGGCACATTATAAAGCCGCGATATGGAATACGCAGTTTCGCCGCGCGCCACCTGATGGCGGATCGGTTCTGCGCCGGCAGGGGCCGCAGCTGGTGTCGTTGGCACGGCCGCCGCGGTTGTGACGGGTTCCAAAGGTGTGGCAGTGACCGCGCCGCCACTTGCCTCTGCGCGGTCAAGCGCAGTGGTCGCGACCGCAGCCACATCAAAGGGCTGGGTTATAGCGCTGGGTCCGGAGGGTTCTGCAACCCGCGAAGGCAAAGCGATAATTTCGTCCCGCCGCAAGATGACATCGGGTTCAATCCCGTTGTACGATGCCAATTCGTTAGCATCGAGCCCAAGCCGGATTGCGATCCCGCGAATGGTGTCATCGCGCCGCGCAACCACAACCTGATAATTGGGATAGGAAATGACACCGCGGTCATCCGGGCGCGGCCGATTGGGCATATTTAGAACGGAATTTGACGTATCAAACCCGTTGCCAATGCCGCGCACATCGGGGTCGAAGTCGTCGCATGCACCGAGGGCGGCCAACGCCACCCCTGCCATCAAAACCTGTCGCACTGTGCTTCGCCCATGGGCCATCTTACCGCTCCTTATGACTGGCCGTCTCTTGTTGCCAAGAGCGTACCTCATTTTTTTTAGAGTTTACTCTTGTCCCAGCCCTTCTAGCAAGGGCACAAACCGCACTGCGCGCAATTCGTCATAGTCGAAGCCATGTTCCAGCCGGGTGACGCGGATCAGGCTTTGGACTGTGTCCGATTGCCCCACCGGTAAAACCATGATCCCACCGACCCTTAACTGGGCGAGCAGGGGGCCGGGCGGGTCTTCTGCTGCGGCGGTCAACAGAATGCGATCAAATGGGGCCTGTTCGATCAGCCCGTGGCTGCCGTCCGCAGTAAAGCTGGTGATATTGCTGATACCCTGTTCGTCAAAAGTCGTGCGCGCCGCTTGTACCAGGCTTCTGAAGCGGTCGATGGTGTAAACGCGCCGCGCCAATTTGCTAAGTATCGCCGCCTGATAACCAGAGCCGGTTCCGATCTCTAGGACCTTGTCACGTGCAGTAACCCGCAATGCTTGGGTCATAAGTCCGACAACCGATGGCTGGCTAATGGTTTGCCCGCATGCAATCGGCAACGGCATATCCTCGTAGGCGCGATCGGCAAAAATACCTTTGACATAGGCGGCGCGGTCAACCTGTTCCATCGCGGTTAGCACGCGGGTATCGGTAATCCCCTTGCTGCGCAAAGCATAGACAAACTGCATCTTGGTTGCGGCGTCAAAGGTCACTTTAACACCGCCTTCAAAGCGGACATCATTTTGTAATCGGTCAAATCCGCGCGCATCGGCGTGATGGAAATATACCCATCAAGGTTTGCGGCGGCATCGGTGCCGGGGGCAGTGGGTTCGTGCTGTGGCCCGCTTCGGACCCACAAGAATTTACGCCCGGTTGGGGATGTCTGGGCCTCGGCGGTAAAATCACTATTGGTGCGAAACCCTTGGCTTGTTGCGACGGTGCCTTTGACATCTGCGGCCGCGACTGGTGGAAAGTTGACGTTGTAAAACAGGCGATAATCTTCTTGATCCCACAGCGAAGGCGAGAGCAAAGATTGAATGACGCGCCCCCCGTATTTCACCGCCGCATCAAAGGGATCTGCCAGACTGGCATTTGCGGGGCCATAGTATTGGGACAGTGCAATCGCGGGGATACCTTGTAGGGCTGCTTCCATTGCGCCGCCGATTGTCCCGGAATAAAGCGTATTTTCAGCCGCATTGTTGCCGCGGTTGACACCTGACAATACCAGATCGGGCCACGCATCTTTCATCACGTCGTAAAGCCCGGCAATCACACAGTCCGCAGGTGACCCCTCTGCGGCAAAGCGGCGGTCGTCCAGTTGCGCAATCATCGTTGGATGCGTGTAGCTGATGCAATGGCCGACACCAGATTGTTCGAACGCCGGTGCGACAGTCCAAACCTCGCCTTCGGGTCCTGCGATCTCCTGCGCGATCGCGCTCAGCACTTTCAGGCCCGGTGCGTTAATACCATCGTCATTGGTGATCAGAATGCGCATTGACATGTTCCCTCGTCGTCCAGCTTGTTCCTAGGCGAGCAAACACGGGGCGGCAAGCCGCAGGTCCGCTGTCGGACCCGCGATTTACTAGTTGTGGCGCAAAGGACTCAAGTTCGCGGTAGGATGTCGCGGAAAATGCTGGCTTGGTGGGCGTTTATGTCGACCTAGCCGCCAATGATCTGCGGCAGAAGCCGGGCGGCCTCTTGATTGGGGTCCATCAAGACGCTGCGGTCTTCACCGGGGAAAAATCGCGCACGTGTCGCGGTTGGCATCGCCGCAGGGGATAAAACCTGTACCTTTGGCCCCGTGTTGACGGTTTCTGCCTGCCAACTGCGCGCGAGCGCAATTTGTGCGGCCTTGGTTGCACCATAAGCGCCGAAAAATTTCTCGCCGCTGCGTGGGTCGTCAAAGAATACCGCCTGGCCGGTTAGACCCAGCAGCGGCGCGACATACGATATCAGCCGCGAAGTGGCTTCGATATTGATTGCGATGGATTTGGTCAGGTCTTTCGGGCCGATATGCCCCGAAGGTGCCAAGGGGGCCGCATGGATTGCGGTATGGACCCAAAGGTCCAGCTTACCCCACCGGTCAAAAACGCTGCGGCACAACTGCTGCATGGCCGCGTCAACGGTGATGTCCATTGGCGCAAGCGTCGTTTGACCGCCTGCTGCCTGAATGGCATCATCTAATTCCTCAAGCGCGCCGACAGTTTTGCCGACGGCGATGATATGGTGAGTTGGCGCCAGCGCTTTGGCCAGAGCCGCCCCAAGGCCGCGTGACGCGCCAGTGATCAGAGCTATCTTTGTCATGTCTGCGGTTTGCTGTGAACCGCGCACAAGGTCAAGACCTAGCTGCGCGGAACGGTCAACACATGCTGGGTTCCGGCATAATCGGTCAGCACCACCTGATCATCGCCGATGGCTGCAAACAGCACGCCAAAAACGATCTCTCCGGGGGTGACCCGCACAATTTCGCCTTCGCTAGAACGCACCAACGCGGCGGGCGTTTCGCCGCCATCCATCACCCCAATCACAGTGAGGTTGTCCATCGTCAGAACGCCGGTTTCTGTTGCTGATGCCGCGACATTGGCGGGTGTTTGGTCTGTCATTGGTGTGTACCGTGTCGATTGCTTTCGCATAGCGCATGACACGGGTTTGATCAGCACGAAACCCCTGCAACGTAACGTTATCGAGAGCGCGACCGGCGGCTTTGCTACGGACGAATAATTTCCGTTCCGTCTTCTTTATAGACGGGGGTCGTCAGCGGGATTTCCAGCAGCGGCAGCACCGCTTCGGATGGGCGGCACAGGGCCACACCTTTGGGGGTGCAGACGATCGGCCTGTTGACCAGAACCGGGTGCGCGAGCATGGCATCGAGGATCGCGTCGTCGGACACGTTCGGATCAAGCAACCCCAGCTCTTCGGCAGGGGATTTGCTGGTGCGCAGTGCGGTGCGCGGTGTCAAACCCGCTGCGGCAAAAAGCGCCAGCAACTGTGGGCGTGTCCAGCCGGTATTCAGGTATTCAATCACCACTGGCTCGGTGCCACTCGCGCGGATCACGGCCAGAACATTGCGCGAGGTGCCGCAGGCAGGGTTGTGATGGATAACGGTGGTCATGGCGTGCTCCGTAAAGTTTGCGACCAATTACACAGGCATTGTAACAAATTGGTTGCGATCGCTCACATGCCTGCGACCAAAAATTGCGACATGCGACCCGTACTGGTTATTCTGCCGCGATTTTCGCCTTAAAGCCTTTTTCCAGCATATCGCGTGGTGGGACCGGGTATTCACCTGAAAAACAGGCGTCGCAATAGGCCGGGGATTTGGGGTTACGGCCTTCGGCCTGACCAACAGCGCGGTAAAGCCCGTCCAGTGAGATGAATTTCAGACTGTCGACGCCCAAATGGTCGCGCATCTGGTCTTCGGTCATTGTGGCGGCCAGCAGTTTTTCGCGCTCCGGGGTGTCGACGCCGTAGAAACATGGCCACGCGGTTGGTGGCGACGCAATCCGGAAATGGACCTCGGCGGCACCGGCATCCAGAATCATTTCCTTGATCTTGCGGCTTGTTGTGCCGCGGACCACGCTGTCATCGACCAAGATGACCCGCTTGCCGCGAATCAGCGCACGGTTCACGTTCAGCTTGAGCCGCACACCCATGTTACGAATGCTTTCGGACGGTTCGATAAAGGTCCGGCCCATATACTGGTTCCGGATGATCCCCATGGCATAGGGAATCCCTGATTGCAGCGAATACCCGATTGCCGCAGGTGTCCCGCTATCGGGTACAGGACAGACCAGATCTGCCTCAACCGGGGCTTCCTTGGCCAGCTCGCGGCCAATATTCTCGCGGTTTTCATAGACAGAGCGACCGCCCAAGATACTGTCAGGGCGGCTAAAATACACGTGTTCAAAGATGCAGAACCGCGACTTTGCCGGACGGAATGGAAAATGGCTTTGGACGCCGTCTTTGGTGATCACGACCATTTCGCCGGGTTCGATTTCACGGACCAATTCTGCGCCGATGATATCAAGCGCGCAGGTTTCCGACGACAGCACCCAGCCATCGCCAACCTTGCCAAGCACCAGCGGACGTACGCCCAGCGGGTCACGACAGCCGATCAATTTGGTCCGGGTCATCGCAACGATGGAAAACGCGCCTTCGACTTTGCGCAACGCCTCTTCCATGCGGTCGGGTATCGTGCGTCCCATCGACCGGGCCATCAGGTGGATGATACATTCACTGTCCGACGAGGATTGGAAAATCGATCCGCGCTCGATCAATTCTTTGCGCAAGGCGAGGGCGTTCGTGATGTTCCCGTTATGGGCAATCGCGGCGCCACCCATCGAAAATTCACCAAAAAATGGTTGAACGTCGCGGATGGCAGTTTGCTGGCTTTTGTTGCCTGCGGTGGAATAGCGGACATGCCCGATACCGATCGGGCCGGGTAGTTGGGCCATCATCTCGGCAGAGGTGAAATTATCGCGGACCAGCCCCATGCGGCGGGCCTGATTAAAGCCGGTCGAAAAGTCATGTGTGACAATTCCGCCGGCTTCCTGACCGCGGTGTTGCAACGCGTGAAGGCCGAGTGCGATAAAGTTTGATGCATCGGTCACGCCGACAACGCCAAAAACGCCACATTCCTCCCGCAGTTTATCATCGTCAAAAGGATGGGCGGGGGGCATTTGGCTGGACAAGGGGGCAGCTCCGAATCCGATTAGGGTTTGATGCCCCCTCTTAGTCGCTCAAGCGGGCAGTGTCACGAAACGATCATAACTTTATGGCATGAAAATTTTAGATTGCGTCGCATCGGCTGGTTTTTGGCCACGCAAACGAAAAAGTCACCGCACGTGGCGGTGACTTTGATACGACCCGAAGCCGCTTTAATTATTCAGCAGGCGCGCCGCAGCTACCGACCAGCTGCTGATATTGTTCTTTGATCCAGCCCAATGCTTCTTCCGGATTTTGGTTTTCGATCCGTCCGGTCAACTGCGCGAAAACTTGTGCAGAGCGGCTGTCGTCAATGGCGGGAAATTCCTGGGATGCAAACACGGTGTCGTACACAAAGAATGCAACCGCCACCAACAAGATGCCCCGCAGAACGCCAAAGAAAAACCCGAGCCCCTGATCAACGCCGCCAATCGCAGACCGTTGTACAACGCTCGAAAACAGGGGCGTAAAAATCGCGGCGACTACCAAAGCGACTGCAAACACCGCAGCGAAGGCCGCAATGATCGCTAATTCGCAGCTGTCACCAATAAAGTCGCCCAAAATGGGAATCTGGCGGACCAAAGGTTCAACCTGGTCTGCAAAGATGAACGCGACGATCGTGGCGCCGATCCACCCCAAGATCGCAAGTGCCTCGCGGACAAGGCCTCTGCTGTAGGCTAAAATGCCTGATAGGAGGATTATGCCGGCGACGCCCGCGTCGACAAGTGTGAAACCTTCCATGGTCTGTCTCCTGCTCGGGCGCTATCTTGCGCCGAATACGTCTTCTACAAATCCGGCCAAATCAGTCGCTTCACGCAAGATTAAGCCAGACACCGCTGGCTGTTTAGCCTGTTGCGGGACAATTGCTGTTGTAAAACCAAGTTTTTGCGCTTCTTTCAATCTATTTTCCGTTTGCGACACCGGACGCAGTGCGCCCGATAGGCTGATTTCCCCGAAAATGACAGCCTCTGCGGGGAGTGTCGCGTCTTCGCGCGCCGACATCAGTGCCGCCGCAACTGCGAGGTCCGCAGCAGGTTCATTGATCCGCAAACCCCCTGCTACATTGAGATAAACGTCCAATCCGGTGAAGGGGACACCACAGCGGGATTCGAGGACGGCAAGGATCATTGCAAGCCGTCCACCGTCCCATCCGACCACCGTACGCCGCGGTTGACTGTGTGGCGAAGGTGCCACAAGTGCCTGTATCTCGCACAGCATCGGTCGGGTGCCTTCAATGCCCGCAAAGACGACTGAACCGGGCGCTGGTTTGCCGCGCTCTGACAAAAACAGCGCAGAAGGATTCTTAACCTCTGCCAGCCCTTTGCCGGTCATTTCAAAAACCCCAATCTCGTCCGCAGGACCGAACCGGTTTTTGACAGACCGTAGAATACGGAACTGATGGCCGCGTTCGCCTTCAAAATAAAGCACGGTATCAACCATATGTTCAACCACGCGCGGACCGGCGATCGTGCCATCTTTGGTGACATGCCCGACCATGATGACGGACATGCCGTTGCGTTTGGCAAATGTTGTCAGCTCATGCGCTGATGATCGCACTTGGCTGACGCTACCGGGGGCGCTGTCGACATTGTCGGCCCACATGGTCTGGATAGAATCGATGATCGCCAGATCAGGTTTTTCAACCTCAAGCGTCGTCAGGATGTCACGCAAATTCGTTTCAGAGGCCAACAGAACAGGGCTGTTTTCCAACCCTAGACGGCGGGCCCGCATTTGGACTTGGGCGTTGGATTCTTCGCCCGACACGTAAATGACCTTTAGTCCGTTACGTGCAAATCGCGCAGCAGCTTGTAACAGCAACGTGGATTTGCCGATTCCCGGATCCCCACCCACCAAAAGTGCCGATGCTTTGACCAAACCGCCACCCAAAACGCGGTCAAGTTCGGCAACCCCGGCATTTGTGCGCGGTGGTTCGGCTTCTTGGGTCGCAAGGTCGGTCAGCGGGATCGGTTTGCCGCGCATACTGCCCAGTGATTTCCCCTTGGGGCCGCTGGACAGGGCTTTGCTTTGGGTAATTGTGTTCCAAGCTTGGCACGCATCACATTGCCCGGACCACTTACCAAAGGCCGCGCCACATGCCGAGCAGGAGAAAGTAAGTTCTTTTGCCATGTTCACCTTTTGGCCCAGATCGTGGTGTGCGGCAATGGGTAACTGTATGGCCGCCACAATATCGGGCGGCCATACCTGTTTTGTACTTACGCGTCGAGCTTACCGGTCTTGAACAACAGACCGGCACCAACAGCGCCAATGATCGGTGCTGCGATAAACAGCCAAAGCTGTGAAATCGCATGGCCCCCGGCGAACAACGCTGGCCCGATGGAACGCGCAGGGTTCACTGAAACACCAGTTACATTGATGCCGACAAGGTGAATCACAACCAGCGCCAAGCCAATCGCGAGGCCTGCAAACCCGGCGGATGCGCCTTTGCCTGTCGACCCCAAGATCACGACCATAAACAAGAACGTGGCGACCACTTCGAACACAAATGCTGCGCCCATATTGTATTCGCCAAGATATCCCGCACCCCAGCCGTTTTGACCAAGACCGTTTTGCGCAACAGAATAGTCTGCCTTACCCGTTGCAATGATCATCAGGACCAAGGCTGCAACAATACCGCCAGCAACCTGCGCAACGATATAACGGATCGCTTCCGGCATCGTCATGCGTCCAGCCGCCACCGCGCCCAGAGATACAGCAGGGTTGATGTGACAGCCTGACACCGGGCCGATACCATAAGCCATCCCAACCAGTGCAAGACCAAATGCAAAGCTGATGCCGGTCAATCCGATATCTGGGCCAGCGATAACTGCTGCACCGCAGCCAAACAGAACAAGTGTGAAAGTACCGATGAATTCCGCGATTTCTTTTTTCACGATGATTCCTCCATGTGAGATCGATAGATCACATGAACGTGATACCGCGCGCGGAGAAACGGGGAAATAATCGGTTGTATTCCCGTTAGGCGGGGAATTTCGATTTTTGAACGTGCTTTGACGTCAAGAAAGAGATGGCAAGCGACGCAAGGATACACGCCGTGAACAGATACAGGCCCCACGCTGTTTCGACCTTGCCAAAGCCGACGCCCTTGATCACCACGATATTAAGCGCGACCAGAAACACGTCTGCCATCGCCAGCTTTCCCAGCCAAGAAAGCGCGGGCAGCACTTTGCGGCGCATCATGTTGAAATGAATCAACGCCAGCCCGATCGTCTTCAGATAAGGTGCAAAAAGCGCAAAGAACGTCACCAGAAGTGCCAGTGCGACATCGCTTTCCCACAAAGCCTGCATACCGGAAATGACGCTGATTTCGCTTAGTCCGAACAACGGCAGCAACCCGGCCCGCATCAACGGGGCAAACCACGCAATCGGAAACAGCACCAAGAGCGCCAGATTAGCGACCCGTAGCACGTTCAACATCTATTTACCGTATGTACGCCGGTGATAGCGTGCGCCCAATTGCGTCAGGATTTCATAGCCAATGGTATTGGCAACCTTGGCCAGATCGTCCACCGACTGGTTCGGTCCGATCAAATTCAACCGTTCGGGGCTGTCTTGCAGATCTGTGACATCCACTGTGATCAGGTCCATCGATACGCGGCCCACAACAGGGCAGGGGATATCGCCGTGAAACAGTGTTGCCTTGTCGGACAACGCGCGCATCAGCCCGTCCGCATAGCCACCGGACACGGTTGCGATCCGCGACGGACGCTCGGCTTGCCAGCTGTTGCCGTAACCGACAACTTCGCCTGCGGCCACGTCCCGGATTTGCACGACCGGAAGATCAAGTTCGATGACCGGCGTGGCTTGGGTAAATGGATGTCCGCCATAAAGACCGATGCCCGGGCGTGTCAGATCAAAATGGTAGTCGGTGCCGAGCAGGATGCCGCCCGTCGCCGACAGTGACCGCGGCACAGAAATGCCGTCAGTCAGCTGCTTAAAAATGGCTAATTGATGCGGATTCATCGGGTGGTCCGGTTCGTCCGCGCATGACAGGTGGCTCATGACCAGTGTCGGATTTTGCGAGAGTACCAGGTCAGCAACCGCGCCCCATTCCTCTGGCTCCATCCCAAGGCGGTTCATGCCCGTATCAATCTGGATGCCAAACGGGTGGCCGGGCAGCGTTTCGAAATGCTGCGTCATCTGTTCAACAGAATTGAGCATCGGGGTCAGGTTAAGTTCGCGAATCAGATCGGTGTCGCCACGCATATGCCCCGAAAAAACCGAGATTTCCGGCCCAGGCCCAAGCGCCGTTCGCAAGACAACGGCCTCTTCTGCGACGGCCACAAAGAATTTTCGCGCACCGGCTTTGAACAGGGCCTTGCCCACATTTTCTGCGCCAACGCCGTAAGCGTCAGCTTTGACCACCGCAGCGGTCTTGCAATTTGTCATGGCGTCCAGCGCGCGCCAGTTGGCGACGACAGCGTCAAGGTCGATAGTCAGGCGTCCAGTACTCATGTCGACCTTTTGGCAGGGGGCAGGCGGTCGGGCAAGTGGTTAAACAATCGCCGCATCACAGTATCGCGCCAAAAGATGCTTTTGGGGCACAACGTCATGGAAACGGCGGAAAAACGCCGCCCTTTTGGGGTGGTCGTGCGGTCCTTGCTTGTGCGGAAAGACGCGGTGCATCGGTTTCGGTTCGCCCGCCCCAAGAATACGCGCTTGGGGTCGCCGGATCGGGGGCGGTTGCCTCAGGTGCGGCAACATCGCGTTGCGCCCGACCGCATTGGCGGTTTAGCACAGCCTAATATTCCTCAATTGCACCACTTTGCCATGGTTTCACCAGATCGCCAAAGCGGGTGAATTCGGCAGTAAAGGCCAGTTCAACGGTGCCGATGGGGCCGTGGCGTTGTTTGCCGATGATCACTTCGGCCTTGCCGTGCAGGCTCGACATTTTTTCCTGCCAAGCCCCCATGGCTTCAAGGTTGGAATCTTCGGGCTTTTCACGCTCGGTATAATATTCACCACGGTACACAAACATAACGACGTCGGCGTCCTGCTCGATCGACCCTGATTCCCGCAAGTCGGAAAGTTGCGGGCGCTTGTCTTCACGGCTTTCCACCTGACGTGATAGCTGGGACAACGCGATGACAGGGATGTTCAGTTCTTTGGCAATTGCCTTCAGGCCCATCGAAATTTCGCCAATTTCCTGTACCCGGTTGTCCGACGTGCCGCGTACCAGCTGCAAGTAGTCGACGATAAGCACATCCAGCCCGTGTGTGCGTTTCAATCGGCGTGCGCGCGCGGCCAGTTGCGAGATCGGAATTGCTGCGGTGTCGTCAATAAACAGCGGGCAGGATTCAAGGCTTTTGGCGGCATCGACAAAGCGGCGGAATTCGCCTTCGGTCATGTCGCCCTGACGAATTTTATGCGATGAAATCTCGGACGCTTCGGCCAAAATCCGGCCTGCCAATTGTTCTGCGCTCATCTCGAGGGAAAAGAACCCGACGACACCGCCGTCAATCGCGCCCTCGCTGCCATCTTGCAAGGTGCCGCGGCGATAGGCCTTGGCGATGTTATATGCAATGTTGGTGGCCAGCGAGGTTTTCCCCATCGACGGACGCCCGGCCAAAATCAGCAAGTCGGATTTGTGTAATCCCCCAAGCTTTTTATCCATATCGATCAAACCCGTCGAGATCCCCGCCAGCCCGCCTTCGCGTTGGTAGGCGGTGTTGGCCACATTGACGGCTTCGGTGACGGCGCGCAGAAAGCTTTGGAAACCCTGTTCGGATGTGCCTTGTTCAGCAAGGCTGTAAAGGGCTTGTTCGGCTTCGACGATCTGTTCTTTGGGTTCGCTTTCGACATCCAGCTTGGCGGCTTTGTCAGCGATATTGCGGCCCAATTGGATCAACTCGCGGCGTGTCGCCAGATCGTAAATCATTTGGGCATAGTCGCGCGCGGCAAAGGCCGAAATCGCGGCACCGGCGAGGCGTGCCAGATAGGGGGGGCCGCCCAGTTCTTTTAGGCCCTCGTCGTCTTCCATAAAGGTCTTAAGGGTGACCGGGCTGGCCAGCATGTTCTTTGAAATGCGGCTGGCCGCTGTTTCAAAGATGCGCGCATGGACGGGGTCATAAAAATGCTTGGGACCGATCAGGCTGGCCACACGGTCGAAGATGTCGTTATTGGTAAGAATAGCACCCAACAGCTGCTGTTCTGCCTCGATCGAGTGGGGCATCAAGTCAAGCTTGGCCTCTGCGACACCGGTTGGATTGAATGCAGTAATCTCGTTCATGTCTGTCTCTCACCAATCAAGGGTGTGTTGTAGCAATGCGCACGTACGATGGGTACTGCCTTTGCATGTGGATAAGGTGGGATAACTTTCTACGACCCAAGCAGGTGCGCAGATAAAATCAACATAGCGGTGGCTGTGGGTTGCACAACCACCGTATTTAGGACGAACTATCCACAGGCTGTGGTTAAGTTTACGCAGGTTTCCAGGCAGCAGGGTCACGCAAATACGTCTCAACCGTTGCAAGGGTCTGCGGGTCAAAGGCCTTGCGTGCTTTGGCTTCGGCCAACACATCCCACCATGTACACAGGCTGATCAACTGCACGCCATGATCGGCAAGCGTTTGTTCAACCCCATCAAAAATCCCGTAGAAAAAGATCACGGCAGTTGCGTTACAGGTGGCCCCTGTCTCGCGGATCGCATCCACAAACGACAGTTTCGATCCGCCATCGGTTGTCAGGTCTTCGACCAGTAGGACACGCTGACCTTCGGTCATCACACCTTCGATGCGGGCATTGCGGCCATAACCTTTGGGTTTTTTGCGCACATAGGTCATTGGCAGGGCAAGACGTTCCGCAATCAAGGCGCTGAACGGTATGCCGGCTGTTTCACCCCCAGCAATGTTGTCAAACGCCTCGAAGCCGGCCTCGCGCATGATCGACACGGCGAGAAAGTCCATCAGCGTTGCGCGGATACGGGGATATGAGATTAGCTTGCGACAGTCGACATACGTAGGGGCTTGCTTGCCGGACGCGTGGACAAATGGATCGGTCGCGTTGAAATCAATTGCGCCGATTTCAATCAGCATGCTTGCTGTCAGGCGGGCGATTTCTTCTTTGGTGGGGAAAGATGTCGGGATCATGGCACGAACCTATTGTTTCTTATTTGTCAAAAATACACGCCCATAGGGGCCGGGTCTTATGGTTCTACGTGCCAATGCAGTTCGAAACCGGGATCAAAAACCGTCACCGGACCGTCGACTGTGGCGATATATGCGGGATACGACACCGGGTCGCCCTTGCGTAATGTGATAGTGTCCTCATTTGGGGGCAGGCCATAAAACCGAGGGCCATTGAGCGACGTAAACGCCTCTAGCTTTTTTAACTGACGGGCTGCTTCGAACACTTCTGCAAGGCACGAGATGGTGTTGGGGGCTGTGAATATCCCAGCACAACCACACGACTGAAGTTTGGCCGGATCGGTATGCGGCGCACTGTCAGTCCCTAGAAAGAAACGTTTATCTCCCGATATGGCAGCCTGTACCAAAGCAACCCGGTGCGCTTCGCGTTTTGCCACGGGTAGGCAGTAATAATGCGGCCTGATGCCACCAGCCAAAATATGGTTGCGGTTGATGATCAAATGATGGGTCGTGATCGTGGCAGCGAGGTTTTTAGGATTATCGCGCACATAGTCCACGGCGTCCTCGGTCGTGACATGTTCCATCACAATCTTCAGGTCGGGGACTTTTTTGCGCAAAGGGTTCAGTACTTTATCAATGAATACGGCTTCGCGGTCAAAGATGTCGATGTGGCTGTCGGTCACTTCGCCATGCACGCAAAGTGGCATGCCGATTTCGGCCATCATATCCAGAACGGGGCGGACTTTTTCAAAGTCGCGCACGCCCGACGCCGAATTTGTGGTGGCGCCTGCAGGATAAAGTTTGACCGCCTTTGCGACCCCGCTTTCAAAGGCTGCGCGCACATCGGCAGGGTCGGTAGTTTCCGTCAGGTACAGCGTCATTAACGGTTCAAACCGCATGTCGCCCGGCAGGGCCGCCATAATTCTGTCGCGGTATGCGGCGGCCTGTGCGGCGGTCACCACTGGCGGAACAAGGTTCGGCATAATGATGGCGCGGCCAAAATGGCGCGCCGTTTCAGGCAGCACCGCACGCAGCATATTTCCATCCCGCAGATGCAGGTGCCAATCGTCAGGGCGGCGGATCGTAAGTGTGGTCAAATCTCTTTCAGGCATGTTGCCGAGTTACACGTTTGCGCCGTTCATGACCATAGGATTTATGATAGTACTTGTAGTCTGCGACAGAGATATTGATATAAACTGTTAACTTTTGCTTATAACCGGAGAAATACCATGATTGGTTTCATCATCGCCGTCGCCGCAGGTTTTTTTACACCGCAAATTGACAGTCTGGTTGCGGCGCCGCTGACCAGAATGCTGAAAGATCATATCGTGATAGCCCCCTCCGAGCAGCGGCTTGTGGCGTTTATGGTTGCGATGCTGGGCGCAGGTATTGCCGCAGCCATTTTTTACAGCGGCACAGCCTTTTGGGTCACTGCCGGTGGTGTTTTGGGTTATTTTGGCGCGCGCATTATTTCCGCGATCAAGAAAGTGCTGGACGCGCGAAACAACGCCGCCTGATGCTATGCGGCCAGTGCAATGCGGCATTGCAGCATTGGCTATTTTTAGGTCAACGTTTGTGACTTATAATGGGTGCAACAGAAGCGCACCTTGCAGGAGCAAACAATGACCTTTTTCACAGCCACAGAAGCGTCCCGTCCGTCCGTCGGTTTCTTTGCTTTCATCGCAGCCGGTATTTCGACAGCCTTTCACCGGGTTGTCGAAGCCCAAGACCGGAGCCCGCAAGTCCGTCGCCTTGAAGCACTAAGTGACGAAGAGCTTGCCGCAAAGGGCATCGCCCGCACCGACATCGTTCGTTACGTATTCCGCGATATTTACGTTCTTTAATCGCCCGAAAGCGCGGCTAAAACGTCGGTATAATACGGGTTTTTGCTGCGTTGCTCCTTGTAGCGACATATCGCCTTTGCCATGTCCCGATGACCTGTGTCCGTAAGATGGGTAATCAGCGATTGCGCATAGCTGTCATCGTATCGGCGCGCGCGCAGAAGTTGACGGAACCGTTTTGCATCCAAAGACCCGTCCATCGCCAACCTTAGCAGGACGTCATGGATGCCAAGCCGGTCGAAAGCATGATCAATCCTTGTCCCCAGAAGAGGGCAGGGCATCATGGTCACATGCGGTTTGTAGAACAGGGCGGCATGCATCGCGTCAAGGTGTACATGGGGATCATAGGCGACAAAGACCTGTCCGGCGCCTTCGATCATATCCGGTGCAAAACCGTATCTTCCACAGAAATCATTCCGCCGTTGCTGTATGAAACGCCAGTCCCAACCCGCAAGCTGTCTTGCTAACGTGGCTTGGGGAGACAGCGCCAGTACCGTTGCGCCGGGCGCCGCCACACAGTAGGCCGTAGCGGCATATCCGCCAGCGCCAGCGCCGTAAAAAACAATGGTTTCAAAGTCCTCAAAAAACCCGTCGTCCACCATGCGGTCAAAAAAATCGAAAATGGCGCTGTCACGAAACCAGCTCTGGGTGAATGACATGATGGACAGATGCGACCAACCGTCATAGCGCGCATGCTCAAAGCCACGCGGTTCGGCACGGGCATTGTGCGCGCGCACATCTTCAGCATTTTCAAATGTAACGATCAGATTGTTGCCTGCTTCTAAAAAGCCGGCACAATGTTGCGCCCCTAACTGTTCAAAGAAACCAAATTGGTCGCACAGGTCGTCAATGCGTCCAAGCCATGCGTTTGGCGTTAGATCAAACAAGTTACTCTCAAAAGGCAGGGGCCGGTCGACCATCGCATCACCAACTTCTTACTCGCGCCCGAGATACAAGTGAAATACGGCAAAACTGGGTGAGTTAATCAACTTAATGCTGACAGAAGTGAACCAATAAGACTGCTGTAAAGTGTTTGTAGATAGTGCGGCGTCAATGGTTTTGTTTTCTATCACATTGGTGCCTTTTTTCGACTTCGATCTTTTTTTGGCTAAGGATTAGTCAGCGGTCTGGTCTGGCACCGCAGCGCGCTTGCAAGACGCGTCAAAGCGCTGCAATCTCGGCGTTGTGCGGCCTGGAAATCCACATTGCTAGCAACAGTAAGGATAACAATGACCTTTATAGACGATGATCTGCCCATGACCGCACTTGACTGGCATCGTGCGGGCCGAGGGGTTGCTGTTGCGACCGTCGTTCAAACGTGGGGTTCTTCGCCGCGTCCGGTTGGCAGCCAACTGGTGGTCGATGCGGATGGTGCGATGGCGGGTTCGGTTTCTGGCGGATGCGTGGAAGGAGCAGTGGTCACCGAAGCGGTTGACGCCATCGCTGACGGTCTGCCGCGGGTTCTGGAATTTGGTGTCAGCGATGACCAGGCCTTTGCTGTGGGGCTGGCATGTGGCGGTAAAATCCGTGTTCTGGTCGAACCGGTGGGGCATGCATTGCCGATTGATGTGCTTGAACGCTTGGTCGCTGCGCGTGACCGTGCTGAACCTGTCGCCTATGTCACCGATCTGGCAGGCGGCGGATCGCGCTTAGTGGGGGCATCCAGCTATCCTGATCGCTTTCGTTTGGACCAATCGGGTGTCATGGAAGACGGCCATACATTTGTGGCGGTTCACAACCCGCCGCTGCGTCTGGTTGTGGTGGGCGCGGTCCATATTGCCCAGCCGTTGGTCGCCATGGCGCGTGCTTGCGGGTTTCGCCCGACGTTGATTGATCCGCGTGCCGCATTTGGCTCCGCAGATCGCTTTCCGGGCGAAGTGATTTTGGCAGACTGGCCCGACGAAGCGCTGCGATCGCTAAAGTTGGACGCGCGTACAGCGGTTGTCACATTGACCCATGATCCCAAACTGGATGACCCGGCAATTGTGACAGCGCTTGAATCGCCAATTTTCTATTTGGGAAGCCTGGGGTCAAAGCGCACGCACGCCAAACGGGTTGAACGGTTGAAGGCTGTCGGTTTTACAGATCAAGAAATTGCGCGGATCCATGCGCCTGTGGGTTTGGATATTGGCGGGCGGCACCCGGCAGAGATCGCGCTGAGCATTATGGCGCAGATCACCCAAACGCTGCGCAAGGCCAAATAAAAACGGTCAGATTGCGGGTTATATCTGCCCAAATTTCACAGCTGCCCGGTGATGCGATCCCGGCCATTGACCCGCCGATCAAACGATCACGCTGGCCATAGACGAAGCCGATCACCGTGGGCGCGTTTATGTCCGGTTTGAGCGCGGGGAATGGGCACCGAAATACAGTCTTACCGACGACTATGTGCGCATATCTGTCATGACTGCCGGTTGCGCGGGCAAGATTGCGGTTCTCAACCGGGGCGCGGCGTGATTTACTCTGATCATGCAACGCACAACACTGGATGAACACATGACAGCGATAAAGATGACCGTGAATGGAAAATCTGTGTCGAAAGATGTCGAAGACCGCACACTGCTGGTGGATTTTCTGCGCAATGATCTGCGTCTTACGGGGACGCATGTCGGGTGCGATACGTCCCAATGTGGGGCCTGCGTGATTGATGTGAACGGTACCGCTGTCAAATCATGCACAATGTTCGCAATCGAAGCGAACGGTGCGCAGGTCACAACGATTGAAGGGCAAGAGAATGCCGATGGTACGCTGAATGTGATCCAACAGGCATTCCAGGACCATCACGGATTGCAATGTGGTTTTTGTACGCCCGGTATGATTATGACGACTGCCGCGCTTTTAAAGGAAAACCCCACGCCTTCCGAAACGGAGGTACGTGCGTATCTGGAAGGCAATATTTGCCGGTGCACGGGCTATCATAACATCGTTAAGGCCGTGATGGCGGCATCCGGTCAAGATGTCAGCAACCTTGTTCAGGAGGGTTCAGATGTACGCGTTTGATATGGAACAACCGACAACTCTGGCGGATGCCGTTGCGGCGCTTGAAAAAGAAGACGCACAGATCCTGGGTGGCGGGCAAACCCTGATTCCAGCGTTAAAGGCAAGGTTGGCGATGCCCGCAACGCTTGTCAGCCTAACGGCGATTCCCGAATTGACCGGCGTTTGCGTAAATGATGCCGGGGACGTGTGTATCGGTGGGGGAACAACGCATCACACTGTTGCCCAACAGGCCAAGGCGCATTTTTCCGCGCTGTCACATCTGGCCAGCCACATCGGCGATCCCGCTGTGCGCAACCGTGGCACAATCGGTGGATCGGTCGCCAACAACGATCCGTCCGCCTGTTATCCAGCGGCAGTTCTGGCCACAGGTGCCACAATCGTTACCGACCGCCGCGAAATTGCGGCGGATGATTTTTTCCAAGGGATGTTTGCGACAGCTTTGCACGATGGTGAAATTATCACCCAAATACGCTTTCCGGTACCGATCGTCGCTGGCTACCAAAAATTCGTCCAACCCGCGTCGCGCTTTGCGCTGGTGGGGGTTTTTGTCGCCCGGTTCGCAGATCAGGTAAAGGTTGCCGTGACCGGCGCATCTGAAAACGGCGTGTTCCGTTGGGAAGACGCCGAAGACGTGCTTTCATCTGATTTTTCGGCTGCGGCACTGGATGGTTTGACGGTCTCTGCCGATGAAATGATTGGCGACCTGCACGGATCGCCCGCGTATCGGGCGCACCTTGTAAAGGTGATGACTGCACGTGCGGTCAGCGCGTCCCGCTGAATGCGCCATCGCCGCTGATTTGAAATGGATCGGGAACTAAAGTGCGTGTCAGTGCGTTCCACTGAGACGTCTCCAATTAGGAGATAAAACTTTACGAGGGTCCCATGGGAAAATCATATTTAAAATCGACGACATCTGTCGTGTTGAGCTTTGCGATGACCGCAAGCCCGCTTGCAGCGCAGGACATTACGATTGATCTGAACGCGCTCGAATCTTGTGTCGACATGACCGATGTAGAGGCAGCACCGGTTTTTCCCTGTCTTGACGTAAACGGTGACATCGCACTGGATCAGGATGCCTTAGAGGCCGTGACGTTGGATCCGGAGATGGTGCCGACTGACGCGCCGCTTGCAGATGCGCCGATGGAAGACGCACCTTTGGCGGAAGCGCCCGTTGTTGAAGAGCCGATTGTTGAAGAGCCGGTTGCAGAAACGCCCGCCGTCGAAGAGCCAGTGGCAGAACAGCCCGTCGCTGATGAACCTGTGGTAGACGCGCCCGAAGCAGACGCCGAAGCCGTAATCGAGGCGGAGCTGCCGCAGATTGAACCAGAAGCCGAAACTGCAAGCCCGGCGGCAGATGCAGAGACCAGCACCGACATGCCTGGTGAAGAAGTTGTGCCGCTCACCGACGAGGTGACCGCAGAGCCGGAAGCGACGGCAACCACCGCTGAAGAGGCAGCACCCGCAGAGCCGGTTGCAACGACAGAGGCACCCGCCGAAGAAACCACCCCAGCCGCGACAGTCGACGCCGAAGCCGAAGCTGAAGCCGAGGTGAAGCAAGATATCATTATCGAAGAAGAAACTGCACCTGCCGCTGCCGCAGCGGAAATGGACAGTGCTGATCTGGCCGAAGACGGGGTGGCCGAAGATGTTGAAGTTGAAGAGCTGAGCGCGGAAGACGTGCGCAGCAGCTCCGAGGATTTCACGACCAAAGCAACCGGAGAAGCCCGCGCTGAATCAAATCAGGGTGGCGGCCAGACAGGCGGTCTGAGCAACTTTGAAAAAGCGCTGCTTTTGGGTCTTGGCGCGGCCGTGGTCGGGTCTGTTTTGAATAACGGCGATGCCGTTGTATCGAACAGTGGCGACCGTGTCGTGGTCGAACGTGACGGAGAGCTGGTCGTTCTAAAGGACGACGATGTGCTGTTGCGTCAACCGGGTGCGCAGGTCCAGACGCGCACATTTGACGACGGGTCAACACGGACTGTTGTAACCCGCGCCGATGGCACGCAAATCGTGACCATTCGCAGCAGTGACGGTCGCGTCCTGCGTCGGGCACGCATTTTGGAAGATGGGACCCAAGTGTCACTGTTCGATGACACCCAAGAATCGCAAGCCGTGGTCGTAAGTGAATTGCCGGCCCAAACAGTGGTTGAAACGCGTGCGTCGCAGTCGGACGTCGAAGCCTTGCGTCGTGCCTTGATGGTGCAACAAAGCACACAGTTGGAGCGTACTTTCTCGTTGCGTCAGATTCGTAACATCGAGCAGGTGCGCGTACTTGCCCCAGAGGTGCAGTTGGACACGGTGACATTCGCGTCGGGTTCCGCCGCCATTGACCCAAGCCAAGCCGAGGAACTTACCAATCTAGGCCGCGCTATCGCTGAAATCATCAGCGAGGATCCAAGCCAGGTGTTCCTGATCGAAGGGCATACCGATGCGGTTGGTGACGCAGGATACAACCTGGCTTTGTCTGACCGCCGCGCGGAAACAGTGGCGCTTGCGATGACGGAATACTTTGGCGTTCCACCCGAAAACCTGATTACCCAAGGTTATGGCGAGAGCATCTTGAAGGTTCAAACACTGTCGGCAGAGCGTGAAAACCGTCGGGCATCGATCCGCAACATTACGTCGCTGCTGAACTAAGGCGAAATCACGGACCAAAAGGCCCGCGCCATCGCGCGGGCCTTTTTACGTCAAACGTATTGCAGACGCCGTGACACGCACATCATCCGGCGCGGCAGTATACCCCGACCGCAAATGCAAAAAGGCCCTCGCTTTCGCGGGGGCCTTTTGTCATCCAGTGATGGTGCCTGCTATTTCGGAAGCGGTCCGATAAGCATAACCATTTGACGGCCTTCCATTTTTGGAAAGTTTTCCACTTTCCCGGCGTCCTTCGTGTCTTCGGCGACACGTTCCAACAATTGACGACCCAGATCTTGGTGGGCCATTTCGCGGCCACGGAAACGCAGCGTGATTTTAACCTTGTCGCCATTTTCAAGAAACTTGAACACGTTACGCATTTTGACTTCGTAGTCATTGCTGTCAGTATTCGGACGAAACTTGATTTCTTTGATCTCGATGATCTTTTGTTTCTTACGCGCCTCAGCTTCCTTTTTCTGAGTCTCGTATTTGAATTTGCCATAGTCCATGATCTTGCACACGGGCGGCGTCGCATTGGGCGAGATTTCGACAAGATCAAGTCCTGCTTCTTCTGCCATGACAAGCGCACGCGCTGGGGTGACAACCCCTACGTTTTCACCGTCTGCGCCAATCAGGCGAATTTCGCTTCCTCGGATACTTCCGTTGATCCGTGCCCCTGAATCGCGTTGCGGTGGGGCGTTATGAGGTCTGCGTCCTATGGTCTTTATCCTTTAATTGTTCCAAATGGGTGATGCGTAAAATAGACCGCCAGCGCCCGCTCTTCAACCCGCAAAACTGCGTATAAACAAGAGTTTTTCCCCGCTAATACCACTTCACCTTGCGACGCGCTTCTGACATATCCGCGATGAGGGTCGAATTGACCCAAAATACAAACTGGAAAGGTAGAAATCCATGAGAGCAATTGCGATTTTGATCATTGTGGCCGTGCTTGGTTTCTTTGGCTATCAATATGCCGTCGAAGGACGTGGTCCTGCCGCCGCTGTTGGTGTGCTGACGGGGGCAACCGCCCAAGCAGAACAAGCGGCCTTGGAAGCGCAAGCCGCACAAGAAGCAGCACAAGCGGCTGCTGCCGCTGCCGCCGACCAAGCAGCCGCTGCCGCTGCCGCCGCCGCGGCTGAGCTGGAAGCTGCAGCTGCAGCGGCCGAAATTGCCGCTGAATTCGAAGCGGCGACTGTCGCCGCAGAAGAAGCTGCTGCTGCAAATGAAGCTGCCGCCGCTGCGGCAGCCGAAGCCGCAGTATCATCGCCTTCGGCCGAGATTGATATGACGGCAGTTTCTGAAGCAGATGAAATGTCACCGGAAGAAGTCGCAGACCTTTTGTCGACCGATGGTTTCGACGCTGACAAAGTGATGGAGCTGATTGCAGGATCTGACCTGTCAGAGATGCAGAAAACAACAATCACAACTGCGCTAACCGCTGCCAAAGACAATCCAGAACTTCTGCAAAGCGTTCTGGACCAACTTAAAGGTATGATGGGTCGCGAGTAATCCCATCTGACCGCAATACAAAAGGCCGCGTCAGTTCTGACGCGGCCTTTTTAATTTGATGGTCTACCGATGTTATCCGACAAACGCCTTTTCGATCACGAATTCGCCGGGTTCAGAATTCGCACCTTCGTGTAACCCGGCCTTTTCCATCAGTGCCTTGATATCAAGATTAAAGGCCAGCGACCCACAGACCATCGCACGGTCGGTTGCCGGGTTCAGCGGTGGCACACCAAGATCCGCAAACAATTCCCCATTTTCGATGAGCGTCGTGATCCGGCCCATCTTTGGGCTCTGTTCACGTGTGGTTGTCGGGTAGTATTTGATCTTGGCCAGATTTTCTTCGCCCAGCAACTCGATCATCAGCTCGTCTTTTTTGATGCCTTCAATCAGGTCGCGACCGTAAGTCAGTTCAGCAACATCGCGACATGTGTGCGTGATGATCACCTCGTCGTATTTCTCATACGTGTCGGGTTCGCGCAGCAGCGACGCAAACGGCGCAAAGCCCGTCCCGGTCGCGAAAAAATATAGCCGACTGCCTGGCAACAGTGCGTCATGGACCAGTGTTCCCACAGGTTTCGGCTTTAAAATGATCTCGTCACCGGGTTTGATGTGCTGCAGCTTGGATGTCAGCGGCCCGTCTTGGACCTTGATCGAATAGAATTCCAGTTCTTCGTCCCAAGATGGGGATGCAATGGAGTAAGCACGCAGCAACGGCTTTTGCTTGCCTGTTTCGGGGTTCGGGTCGCCCATTAAGCCGATCATCACAAATTCACCCGACCGGAACCGCAGTGATGCGGGGCGTGTTACCCGAAAGGAAAACAGGTTGTCAGTATAGTGTTTGACCTCTGTTACCGTTTGGGCGTCGGGCAGGGTGGGGACAGCTTTGGCAGTTGCTAGGGTCACAGGTGTTTGCTCGGTCATAATTTACATTGGTGACCCTTATCGGGCCGCCCTCCGGTTTAGACATTGAAATGGATCAGGGAAAGGGGGTTATCCGCGCATTCGGGCCTGATAGTTGTGGTTTTGCCAATCGGCGCGGAACAGCCATTGGTCTTCGGGCTGACGTGCCGCAAGCGCATCGTCGATTTCGACCTCGTCAAAACCGGACCGGCGCGCCATGGCGTATTGGTCGGCGATCACATGACCGCGCGCGCGCAGACGCCCCGTGAAACCCGCCCGGCGCAGAATGGACGCCAGCGTAAACCCGCGCCCATCAGCAAATGACGGAAAGTCGATGCGGATCATCGGCGCGTTCGCAAGCGACGCCAACGTGTCAGGCGCAGTGTCAGACGGAAGGTCAATGCCTTGCATCCCGTTTGCCGCCGCATCGTCGCGGGCAACAAAGCCGTGCACCCAATCTTCGACGCCAAATCCATTGTCTGTAACAATCACACTCATGCTGCTTTTCCGCTCCGTACCATTTTGCCGTTTTCAAAGTGAATACCGCATTCTTCTTTGTCGCTATCCCGCCAGCGGCCTGCACGCGGATCTTCGCCTTCACCCACACGGGTTGTGCAAGGGCCACAGCCGATAGATGGATAGCCCTGCGCCACCAACGGATGCCGGGGCAGGTTGTGTTCTGTAATATAGGCCTGAAGGTCCGCCGGGCCCCAATTCGCAAGCGGATTAACCTTGATCCGGCCTGCTTCTTTTTCAAAAAGCGGCAGAGCGGCGCGTTGCCCGTTCTGAAAACGTTTGCGCCCGGTGATCCAGCCGTCGAACCCCTGCAACGCAAGTTCAAGCGGGCGGGTTTTACGCAGATCGCAGCAAGCGTCGGTATCCGCCTGATGCAACAGCCCGTCGACATCCTCGCGCAGCAGCGCTTCGCGGGACGGCGTGATAACTTGGACGTTGGTCAGTCCCAGCTTTTCAGCGACATCTTTCTGATATTGCAGCGTTTCGTCGAACAGCATCTCTGTGTCCAGAAACAGGATTGGCGTGTCTTTGTTGATTTGCGACACCATGTGCAAAAGCACGACGCTTTCGGCGCCAAAAGACGACACAACCGCGACCTTCCCTATTTCAACGTCATCAAGAACATGGCCGAGAATGCTCTGCGCATCGCTGTCGCGGTGCAACACATTACGGCGCTCTGCGACGTCGTTATGCGGCATTTGCTTGGTCCTCGGCTGGATAAAGGATTGCTTTGAATGGGGAAAGCCCCAAGCGGCGGTAGGCTTGTAGGAATGTTTCATCAGCGTCATTGCGCAGCTCCAAATATCCTGTGACCAAACGTTCGATGGCGGGCACGATTTCTTCGGCGCTGAAACCGGGACCGGCACGTTCGCCAATTGTTGTTGTTTCGGTGCCATCGCCGCCCAATGTGATCTGGTAGTTTTCAACACCAGCGCGGTCGAGCCCGAGAATGCCGATATGCCCCACATGGTGGTGGCCACAGGCATTGATGCAGCCCGAGATTTTGATTTTGAGCTGACCAATGTCGTGTTCAATCTTTAGCTCATCAAAACGGGTTGCGATTTCTTGCGCGATGGGGATCGACCGTGCGGTGGCCAGCGCGCAATAATCCATGCCGGGGCAGGCGATAATATCGCTGACCAGCCCGACATTCGCGGTTGCCAGATCCGCCGCACGCAAGGCTGCGTACACGGCAGGAAGGTCAGATTTATGCACATGCGGCAGGATCACGTTCTGTTCGTGGCTGATCCGCAGTTCACCGTGGCCATAGGCCTCTGCGATGTCTGCCATTGCGCGCATCTGGTCGGATGTCGCGTCACCGGGGGTCGCGCCATGTTTTTTGATGCTGATCGACACGATGGCATAGCCGGGCTGCTTGTGCGCGGCCAGATTGGTGTCCGACCACGACCGGAATGCCGGGTTTGCCTGACGCGCAGCATCGTAGCCATCCGTTGATTTCGTCACAAATGCGGGCGCAGCAAATGCGGCTTCGATTTGTGTCAGCCACGCCTGATCGATGCCGGAAAATTCGCGACGGATAGAGGTAAACCGGTCTTCGACCAGTTCGCGAATCTTTTCCACACCATTTTCGTGCAGCGTGATTTTGATCCGCGCTTTATATTTGTTGTCGCGGCGTCCCAGCAGGTTGTAAACGCTGACGATCGCCTCGCAGTAGGGCAGCAGGTCCGCTTGCGGCAAGAAGGCGCGCAATGTTTTGCCCACCATCGGCGTGCGGCCAAGCCCGCCCCCCACGATCACCTCGTAGCCGATTTCGCCTGCGTCATTGCGCACAATTTGCAAGCCAATATCATGCGCACGGATCACGGCGCGGTCATGTGTTGACCCCGACACGGCAATCTTGAATTTACGCGGTAGAAACTGGAATTCCGGGTGGTCGGTCGACCACTGGCGCAGCAGTTCGGCCACCGGGCGCGGATCAGCGATTTCATCAGCGGCGGCACCCGCGAAATGATCCGCGGTGACGTTGCGGATGGTGTTGCCAGACGTCTGCAGCGCGTGCATCCCGACATCAGCCAAAGCGGCCAACATATCGGGAACGTCCCGCAGTGCAGGCCAATTGTACTGAATGTTTTGACGCGTCGTAAAGTGGCCGTAGCCCTTGTCCCATTTATCAGCAATGTACGCCAGTTGGCGCATCTGCGGTGCGTTCAGGGTGCCGTAAGGTACTGCAACGCGCAGCATGTAGGCGTGCAGTTGCAGATACAGACCGTTCATCAGGCGCAAAGGCTTGAATTCGTCTTCGGTCAGTGATCCGTCGATGCGGCGTTCAACTTGGCCGCGGAATTGGGCAACACGCTCGCGGACAAAAGCTTCGTCGAAGTCGTTGTATACATACATAATTAAAGCTCTACTTGTTTGCCGTGGGCATAGTTTGACGGACCGCGTGTGCGGAATGTTTCGCGAAAGTGGGTTGGCTCTGGGCCGTCCTCGCCGGATTTTGCATCCGCCAGATAGACGCCCGCAATTTCATCCTGGCGTGCTTGGGCTTCTAGCAGGCGCAGATCAGCGTGGGCTTCATCGGTCATCAATTCGGCCTCTTTGATGTCGCGGGTCCAGCGGTCATCTTCTGTCAGCCAAACGGCGTCACCTTCCAGTAGCGCATTGGCGGTGATGACTTTGGGTGAAAATGCACGGGACATTATGCAAACTCCTTGAGTTTTTGCGATTGAGCAGCGGCGTCGCGCGGGGCAAGGCCGTAAAATGTGATGGCAGGGCCGGTCAGGTCTGCATGGGTCATTGTGGGTTCCAGTTCACCCAGCGTGGTCGCGATGACCCGCTGGTTGGTGCGGCTGATGTTTTCAATGATCGTCACCGGAGTCGCCGGATCGGCACCGTGCATCAGCAGACGCCCTTGGATAAACCGGGCAGCTTTCTTGCCCATATAAATCGCTGCAACTTCGCCCGGGACGGCAAGCGCGCGCCAGTCTTGATCGGCATAACCTTTGGTGTCATGGCCCGTGATCAGGCGCACCGATGCATTGCGGCCCCGTTTTGTCAGGCTTTGCCCGATCCCTGCAACAGCTGCCGACGCGGCCGTGATACCGGGGATAATGCGGTAGCTGATGTCGGCGGCTTCCAGTGCTTCGATTTCCTCGTCCAGGCGGCCAAACACGGTTGGATCTCCGGCCTTCAGCCGGACAACGTGGTGGCCGTGTTGCGCATGTTGCACGATCAGCGCGTCAATATCGGATTGCGACATCGACGGGCCAAAACCTTCTTTGCCGGCATCGATAATGATCGCTTCGCGGCGGGCGAGTTCCAAAATCTCGGGCGTGACCAACCGGTCGTGGATCACCACATCCGCCTTGTCGAGCGCGTTGCGCGCCTTGAGGGTCAGCAGTTCGGGGTCGCCGGGGCCTGCACCGACAAGGTCAACATGCCCTGATTTTGCGGTCGCCATGATGTGAGCATCCAGCAAGGTTTCCAATGTTGGGATGACGGCGCTTGTGCCTTTGTCATCAATGGCTTTTGGCCCGGCATTAAAGTAGAATGCAGACCAGAAATCGCGCCGCTTTCTACCCATTGGAAGGACGTCGACCGCATGACGGAACGTTTTTCCGATACGCGCCAGGGTGCCAAGCGACGTGGGCAGGCGCGCCTCAAGGTCGGCTTTGATCGCGCGGGCCAGAACAGGGGCCGCGCCTTCGGTGCCGATGGCGATCGTCACCGGGTCGCGGTCCACAATGGCAGGTGTGATGAATTGGCTATCGGCCAGATTATCGACGATGTTCACCAAGGCACCATCGGCGCGGGCGATGGCTGCGACACGGGCATCTTCGACGTCGTCTTCGTTGGCCGCATAAAACAGCGCAGCGCAAATCGCGTCACCAGGTGCCATCGCGCGGCGAATGACTGTCAGTTTGCCATCAGCGGCCCAGCGGGTGATTTCGGGTGCCACGTCAGCGGCGATGACTGTCAGTCTGGCTTCGGTCTTGAGAAGCAACCGCAGCTTCGCCAAAGCGGCATCGCCACCGCCCGAAAGGACAATGCGGCGGCCTGCAACGGCTAGGAAGATGGGAAAGTGCTGCATAGGGACCTCTGATTTGTTGTCTTTAATATAGAACATCGTTCTGCTATTTGCTTCCCCTAGGCGGCGTTTAAGGAAGTTTGTTCTGGCAATTGCCAAATTTGGACCGCCTGTCCTGCGAAATTGGAGAATTCAGAATGTCGGTACGGATTGACGCAACAGACCGGAAAATTTTAGCGGCTTTACAGGCGGATGCGGCGCAGTCACTGGACGAAATTGCCAAAAATGTAGGCTCTTCGAAAACGCCTGTGTGGAACCGAATCCGCAAAATGCGCGATGCGGGAATCATCGGACAGCAGACGGTATTGCTGGATGCAGAAGCGCTGGGATTCGAGGCCTGCTTTTTCGTGCTGATCCGCACGTCGGAACATGACGCGGATTGGCAGGGAAAGTTCCTTAAGGCGCTGAAATCCCGCCCCGAAGTGCAAGAGGCACACCGTCTGGCCGGCGATATTGATTACATCCTGAAGGTGCGGGTCAAAAATGCCCGTGCCTATGACACATTCTATCAAGCGCTGATATCAGAGGTGAAGGTGCATAACGTCACCGCGTTGCTGTCGATGGAGGAAATTAAATCGACGGTGGCATTGCCGCTGTAGCATAGCGTCGCGCGTATTTGGTGGCGACCTATACGGGTGAAAGCATCGGAACGATGCCGCGCTGATGGGTTGATCGGGCATGAATAGAAGTCACGCGAAACCCATTTTAATCAGTTCCATGATGTGGGTTCGTAGCCAATCACAACGGCGGCCAGCACCATATCCGTGGCCCGGACTTTTAGCTGCGCTTGCATCGCGGTGTCAAAGAGCGACGGCCCGAAAGACGCGGTGAATGTGGCGCGATTTGAGATGTTATAAAAGCTGAACGAACTGGTGAGCCAGTGAAGTTGCAGTGGATCAGTTCCTTCGCGGAATAATCCTGCTGCTTTGCCGCGATCACAGACGTCGATCAGCTTGTCGATGATCGAGCGGTTCAGGCGTGGTACGATCTCTGATTTACGTAAATACTCGGCATTATGTATATTTTCGATCATGACCAGACGGATGAATTGGGGCGAGCGCACATGGGCATCAAACGTCGCAAGAACGAGGGTGCGCAAAGCTTCGACCGGCTCTAGCCCGCCAACCTCAAGCAGATCTTCGCTGTTGCGCAATGAAGAATAGACGCCTTCAAGCACTTTGCAATAAAGGCCGACTTTGTCACCAAAGTAGTAGTAAATCATCCGTTTCGACGTTGATGTTTTTTCGGCGATTTCGTTGATATTCGCGCCGGTCAGCCCGTGGGCTGCGAACTCCTGGGTCGCGACTTCAAGGATATTTTCTTGCACTGCGGCAGGGTCTTTCTTCCACGACGTTTTGCGTGCTTTGGAATCGCTTTGCTTATCGACGTCCATCGAATTTGCCCCTGATAAGTGTTTGCCGTCGGTGTATAGCATCAATTTAACCCGTGTGAACATTTATTGACAAATTAACCCGTGGGTACATAAATGCGTTTGCGGCTTTCGAGGCGAGGAGCGATTCGAGAGCCAAAAACACATAGGGGAGGCAGAAATGTCGTTTAAGATGATATGCGCCGTTGTTGCGCTTGGCGTTAGCACGTCCGTTGCAACAGCCGAGGGTTATCCAACAAAAGAAATTCAAGGCATCATTCAGTGGGGCGCAGGCGGATCGACAGACACCGTGATGCGGGCCGTAACGCCACATGCAGAAGAGGTTCTTGGTGGGTCCATTGTCATGCAGAACATGACGGGCGGGGTGGGCGCGATTGCGCTAAACTACGTGGTGGATGCAGAGGCGGACGGGTATACCGTGCTGATGGGCGCCGAAAACCCGATGCTGTACAAAGTCATGGGGCTTGGTGACAAAGATTATACAGACTTTACGCCGATCAATCTGCTTGCACGCGGGACGCCGATTTTGGTGTCCAGTCCTGATGCGCCCTTTGATACATACCCTGAAATGATCGCCTATATTCAGGCACACCCCGGCGAAGTGAAGTTCGGGTCAACAGGCCCTGGCGGCCTCCCGTCTGTCGTAACCGCCATGATCACGTCGGGCACCGAACTCGATGTGATCTTTGTTCCCTACGATGGTGATGGCCCGGCCTTGACTGCCTTGCAAGGTGGTGCCATCGACGTGATGCCTGCTGTTCTTGGGGCCTCCGTCGAGGGAATCCGTGCAGGTACAATGAAGCCGCTGGCGGTGTTCGACATTGAACCCAACGCGGCATTGCCTGATGTCCCAACCATCACGTCGACAAACCCCGAGTTTGAAAAATTCCTGCCCTGGGGTCCGTTCTTTGGCGTGTTCGTAAAGAACGGGACGCCTGACGATGTGATTGCAAGCCTTTCCGCGGCATATGCCACGGGCGCAGAGGCGCAGGACTTTATCGACCTGATGAATGGTCGCGGGTTTACAATGATGAACATCTCTGGCGATGAAGCGCAGGCTTTTTTAACAAAGTGGCAGCAAAACACTGCGTGGCTGATGAACGACGCTGGTCTGACCAAAGCATCGCCCGCTGACTTTGGTATTGAACGTCCGGAATGATTTTTTAGGGGGCCGATTGCGGCCCCCTATGCGCCGCACCCCGACAACAATTGTTACCGCAACATCAATGCGATGACCGTTGGCACACTGCCGTCTTATTGCACGAGGTCGCCATGAAACACCCCGCCAAACGCAAGTCTGGTGAACTTGCATTCGCTGCTTTCCTGACGATCGCCAGTATCGGTCTATTGGTCAGCGCATACAGCATTTCAAAATTCGAAGCACTGAGCGCGCCCGGAGCAATTCCCATGGCGACAACGCTGGTCATGGTCATCACGGCGTCCCTCGTGTTTTATCAAACATCGCGTGCCACGCCCGACACGCAAGGCAAGTTTTTCGTCGACATCATGCCGCCACGGATCGCCATTATCGCGGCGCTGTTGATTGCCTACGCAATTGCACTGAAGCCACTTGGCTTTTTGCCGACCTCCGCCGTGTTCTTGCTGGTGACGATCAAATATCTCAGCCGTCGGTCGTGGTTTTTTGCGACAATCGTAGGTCTGGCATGCCTGTTGGGCATCTATTTGGTATTTCGGATTGTATTCACCGTGTTGATGCCCGCGGGTATCGTGCCAGAGGGTGAAATATTGGCGTGGATGCGCCACATTTTCGCGGGGGAAAAGTGATGCCCGAGACGCTTTCCTATTTTCTCACGGTTTGGACACACCCACAGCTGATGGTGTTGGTGGGCTTGGGAACGCTGGCGGGGATCTACGTTGGTGCCATTCCTGGCTTGTCGGTCACAATGGCTGTTTCAATTCTGATTTCGTTCACATTTTCATGGGATGTGCAGCCTGCCATCGCGCTGATGATCGGTATCTACATGGGGGGTGTTTACGGCGGGTCGCGCACGGCGATCCTTCTTAATATTCCGGGTGCGCCGTCTGCGATTGCCACGGCGATGGATGGCTATCCGATGGCACAAAAGGGAGAAGCAGGTACTGCCATTGGCGTCACAACAGTGATGTCCTTTGTCGGCGGTTTGATCGGCATTACCGTTCTTGCAGTCGCGGCCCCGCTGGTGTCCGATTTCGCACTCAGCTTCCAACCCCGCGACTATATGTTGCTCGCTGTTTTGGGGATATTGCTTGTCGGATCGCTGTCGGGTGGAAGCCTGCTCAAGGGCATTTTTGCCGGTGCTTTTGGTATCGCGATCGGTGCGGTGGGAATGGACCCGTTAACGTACACCGAACGCTTCACCTTTGACACGCAACTGTTGCGCGGAGGCGTGTCTTTCATCGCGGTGATGATCGGGATGTTCGGTGTATCTGAGGCGTTACACCAACTTCACCACCTTGATACGCCAGCCATAAAACAAAAGATCAGTAAGATTGTGCCGTCGTGGCGCGTGATCCGCACCTATTTGCCGCTGTCGCTGCAAACATCCAGCATCGGGGTCATCATTGGCGCATTGCCGGGAACCGGTGGCGACATTGCCGCGCTGATGGCCTACGACCATGCAAAGCGTGTGACCAAAAACCCCAAGGTTCCCTTTGGCGAGGGGGCAATGGAGGGTCTGGTCGCGCCTGAGACCGCAAACAATGCTGCCGTGGGCGGTGCATTTATTCCGATGATGACGCTTGGAATTCCGGGCGACGCCGTCACGGCCATCATGATCGGTGCGCTGTATATTCACGGTTTGAACCCGGGTCCGATGCTGATGATCGATAAGCCAGATATGTTCTGGTTTATCGTGGGCTCTCTTGCGATGGCAAACGTCTTTATGTTGGTTTTTGGCCTGACAGGGATCCGCGTGTTCACCAAGATCGTCGAGATGCCGCGTGCGGTTTTAATACCTTTGATCTTATTGCTGTCCATCGTTGGTGCGTATGCGGTCAATAACGCAATCACCGATATCTATTGGATGCTTGGCTTTGGTATTCTGGGCTATTTTTTGAAGCATTACGACTATCCGCTTGGCCCTGTGATCCTTGGTGTGATCTTGTCGCGATTGCTTGATGATAACTGGCGGCGCGCGATCATATCCGAACGCGAGAGCCTGCCAAAGTTTTTCGCGGGTATTGTCAGCAGCCCGCTTTCGCTGACTTTATTCACTGCTGTAATTCTGATTTTCATCAGCCAGACACCTTTATGGGCCGCGGCAAAAAAGAAGGTGTTCAAAGCATGAAACCTGATCTGCATCTTGGGCTGATTGGCGACAACATCACACGGTCGCAATCGCCACGCCTTCATCGGATTGCCGGGCGATTGGTTGGTCTTGACGTTGTCTACGACCGGTTGATCCCCAAGGATCTCGGGCTGACATTTGACGAGGTTTTTGACCAGGCCAAGGACACCGGATTTCGTGGGATCAATGTGACATACCCCTACAAGGAGCAGGTGACATCACGTGTGACCGTGATCGATCCGCTTGTGCGGGGCATTGGCGCCGTAAACACGGTGGTATTCGCGGATACAGGGCCGATTGGGTATAACACCGACTACACTGGTTTTATGGCGGCCTACCGGAACATTCTGGGCCAAGGTGACGCTGGCACTGTTTGCTTGATCGGTACAGGTGGTGTCGGAAAAGCGGTGGCCTTCGGGTTGATCGGTCTAAACGCAAGTTGCATCCGCTGTGTCGACCTGAACCCAGACAAGGCGATCGCCCTTGCGACATCCCTGCGCGGATTGGGAACGTCTTGTAAGATCGAAGTCCACAATGATCCCGTGGTGGCCGCGCAGGGTGCCGACGGCATTATCAACTGTACGCCACTTGGCATGGTCGGGATTGGGGGCAGCCCGTTGGCGGCCGCGCATATGAACGGTGCGAAGTGGGCATTTGACGCGGTATACACCCCGGTCGAGACCCAGTTTATCCAAGATGCCGCGCGGGCAGGGCTGTCCGTCATTTCTGGCTATGAACTGTTCTTCGGACAGGGTGTGGATGCGTGGAAGATATTTTCTGGAAGAGATGCTGATCTGGTCGCATTGCGGGCAGAAATTCAAGGACCAGAGCTATGAAAACGTCAATTGCGACCGTCTCTATTTCCGGAAACCTGCCAGAAAAGCTGGAAGCAATTGCAGAGGCGGGCTTTGACGGGATCGAGATATTTGAACAAGACTTCATCGCCCACGATGGGAACCCCCGCGAGGTGGGTGACCTGATCCGATCAATGGGATTGGAAATCATGCTATTCCAACCGTTCCGCGATTTCGAAGGTCTGCCCACAGCCCTGCGCGGCAAAGCCTTTGATCGCGCTGAGCGCAAATTTGATTTGATGCAAGACCTCGGCACCGACCTTGTGTTGGTGTGTTCGTCCTGCCACCCGGAGGCATTGGGAGGCATCGACCGTGCTGCGCAAGATTTTCATGCGCTGGGTGAACGCGCCGCCAAGCGCGGCCTGCGTGTCGGGTTTGAGGCGCTCGCATGGGGACGACACATCAACGATCACCGCGACGCATGGGAGGTCGTCCGGCGTGCCGATCACCACAGCGTAGGTCTGATACTGGACAGCTTTCACACGCTTTCGCGGAAAATTGATCCTGACACGATCCGACGCATTCCCGGTGACAAGATTTTCTTTGTCCAACTCGCGGATGCGCCTGCGATTGACATGGATTTACTGTACTGGTCGCGCCATTTTCGCAATATGCCGGGCGAAGGCGATTTGGCGGTAAAAGACTTTGTTAAAGCTGTTGTTGCGACAGGTTACGCTGGGCCGTTTTCGCTTGAGATATTCAACGACCAGTTTCGCGGCGGGCAGCCGAAAAACATTGCGAAGGATGGGTTTCGTTCGCTGATCGCGCTGATGGATGACGTGAAACGCGAAGAGCCAAGCGCAAACCAAGTGTTTGATGTCATGCCCCAACGCGCCGCTGTCGAAAACGTGTCATTCATCGAATTTGCATCGCGTGGAACCGAGGCGGATGATCTTGAAGCGGTGCTGCAGACACTTGGTTTTAGCAAGTCAGGTGATCACATTGCCAAGAACCTGTCGCTATGGACCCAATCTGATTTGAAATTCGTGGTCAACAGAGACACCATTGGCTATGCAAGTAGCGCCTTTGCCATGCATGGCACCACCGTGTGTGACATTGGTCTCGCCGTTGATAACGCTGAAAATGTTGTGACACGCGCAATCAGTCTGGGTGCGCGCCCGTTCTCGCAGCCGACGGGGCCGGGTGAACTCGATATTCCTGCCATCCGTGGGTTGAGCGGAAGCGTGTTGCACTTTATCGACCGCGCCAGCGACCTTAATTCCGTGTGGGATATTGAATTTGCCGGCGCCGCGCAACCGCAGATAGGGGCGGGGCTGCAGCGTGTTGACCACCTTGCCCAGACCATGAGTTATGACGAGATGCTAAGTTGGTCTTTGTTTTATACATCGCTGTTTGACATGAAAAAATCACCGATGGTCGATGTTGTGGACCCGGACGGGTTGGTGCGCAGTCAGGCCTTGGAGACGCCGGGGGGAACGTTCCGGATCACTCTGAACGGTGCAGAAACACATCGCACGATGGCGGGTAATTTCCTTGCCGACAGTTTCGGGGCGTCGGTGCAGCACATTGCCTTGGCGACGCAAGACATTTTTGCGACCTCTGCGGCGATGCATGATCTTGGGTTCAAGCCGTTGCCAATGTCGGACAATTATTACGCTGATTTGACGGCGCGCTTTGACCTTTCGCCGCCACTGCTTGCCGCGTTGCGGGCGGGAAATATCTTGTATGACGAAGACGCCAGTGGCGCATTTTTCCAATTTTATTCAAGGCCCTTTGCCGGTGGGATATTCTTTGAAATCGTGCAGCGAAAGGACGGTTACACCGGGTTTGGGGCGCCAAATGCACCCTTCCGAATTGCCGCGCAAAAACGACTGATGCGTCCCAAGGGACTGCCAAAGTCCTAAGGTGCAGTAACTGATCGCACGGCCGCAATCCTGACAGGTGCTTGCACAGCGGGCTATTGCGTAGGGGCCGCGCCTCGGTTTCGACATGTCCTTGATCCAGACACCCGTTCAGAAATGCCGACCTTCGCCCACGTTTCCCTGATAGTTTGCCGCGCATCACGCGTTGCTTTCATATCAGCTGGGTGTAGCTGCGTGGCTATCCATGATGCGGGGTGGTCGGCCTAATCAACCAATGCAACTTGGTTCTTTTCGTGCCGAGACGCCAAATTGCGCCCCTTGCGACCAGAAACCAGCGTGCGAACAGGTTGCGCCGCGTAATTGCGTACAATCAGTTCCGGGAAAAGCGCCATGATTTCCGCGCGGGCGTCCGGCCCGACCGATTTCAACGCCTGTGGACCAGTGAACAGGCTCTCTGTCCATGCCCCATCAGACGAGATCACTTCATGGCGGTCAAACAAAAGATGAAAGTATTCCACGCCGTCGCAATCGGTCACCTCGGACACGCCGCCTACAGACAGAAGGAACTTGGCAGCCACCAATATCTCGGGAGTGTCAAACATTCTGCTGGCGATCTTGGAGCGCACGAGAACACGGTGTTGAGGCGAAACCACTAGGTCGCTGGACGGCGTGTTAACCCCTAGGGCACCTTTGCTGATCTTAATCGGCCGCAGGTTTGGTTCATCGTCCAGACGTTGTGCGGTCACCATTTGACTGCCGATCCACCTTAGCCGCTGGTAGCCATTATCGGCGGTTAAAACCAGGTCGCCTTCTGACATGTCCTCTACTGCGACTTCGCCTCGCTTGGTGCTGATCATTGTGCCGCGTGAAAAACAGATCACATCGCGGAAGTCTAGATCGTTGGTAAGGGGCACCGCGCCGGTGCCATCGGGGGCGGTGTCATTGTCGGTATCGGCAAGCGTGAAGTTGCCCGCGCCGTCAATATCGGCGTCGTTGGCATCGTACCCGACCACGTCGTCCACGACATCCGCAATTCCGTCGCCATCCGTATCGGCAGAGGCATCGATGGCGGCCTGCGTTACACCGTGGCCGGCTTCGTCGGTATCGCTGATGCCATCGCCGTCGCTGTCAGTGTCCAGAATATCCGCAATTCCGTCCCCGTCAGTGTCCACCGGGGCAAGGCCGCCGGTCTCATAAGCATCGTCAAGCCCATCACCGTCACTATCAATACCCGTAGGCGCCACATAACCCGAGGTGGTCTGCGCCTCGACGTTATCAGTGATCCCGTCATTGTCACTGTCCAGATCCAGATGGTCCGCGACGCCGTCGCCGTCAGTGTCGGTGTATGTCTCTTCGGGTGTGATCGAAAATGTATGAGTGGCTTGGGTGCCAAAGTTAGGTCGTTGGCCTGAATCGATGACTGTGACACCGTCCACCTGCACACTGTAGAAGGCGGATTCGAAAGAGCCGGACAGACCGTCGCCGAATCCATCGAACACCGTAAATGTGTAGTCTCCCCCTACGGTCGCAGCGACGGTCACCGTTACAGAGGTGCTGTTTGCGATCGTTGTGTCGCTTGCGATCAAGACGCCATCAGCATCCCGAAGTTCCCAGGTGTTGGGGTCCACTGCAGACCACGGGTCGGCATCGAAGGTGACCGTGATTGTGCTGGTAACTTCCGAGGTGACGCCCTCATCGACGTCAAGAATGCCATCACCATCATCGTCGATGTCGTCGGAATTGATGACGCCGTCACCGTCGGTGTCAACGTAGTTGAATTCCAGAAGGTAACGGCTTGCGGTCATGCCATAGGTGTCGGTTCCTCCAGATGGAGCTGCCGTGCCAAGGGTGACCGATTCGATCGGCTTGGCCTCAAGTGCGTCCGAATAGGCGTTGGGACCGGTTGTCGGTGGCAGCAGATACAGATTTCCGTTGGTGTCCTGCATTACGATCGCATTGACAGTCACGGTTTGTCCGTCGCTGTATGTGATCACAGTGTTATTATAGAGCATGGTGGTGTCGTGCGTTTGCAGAGCACCCCCATCGATCGAGAACGTCTCGTTCTCGGATTGATTGTCCGCCCCATAAGAGGTGGCGTTCGCGCCGCCAGTGTAAGAGTTGGTGGGATCAGGCGACAGCGTCTGAAGGTTGCCGGAAATCGTGTCGCCCGGACCACCGAAAACCAACCCCTCCAACGCGGTATGGTTCTCGGACGTCAGATTGCCTTCAATGGTGTCGATCTCTGGCGCTGTGCCTAGATAGAATAGCGAAAACTCTGTTGCCATTTTGCTAACGATCCCCCCTTGAAGCTAAATATTGTGCCAGCTTAGGAAGGGTGCCGCGAATTCTCAAGTGGAAAATTTTAACGAAACACACGCTTTGCGCGAATGTAATGTTGCGACGGACGGAAAATTGATATGCACAGAAACCGCCGGATTTAAGTTTGCCGTGTAAAATGGCCCGGGCCATCCCCATTTCCAACACCTAGGGAATGTAGCGGTACTGCCTGTGTCCCAGAAACGGGACACAACAGGCGCGCATTAAAAACGTCACTATGTGTTTGAATGGCGTGCTTGTCTTGGGGCCGTGTTTGACAAGTCCCGCAAAACGCGTGTGGGCGATTTGGCGAACATCAGGCGGGGGCCGTTCGCGCTGCCCACCCATATCCGGGCTTCGCCGCTAATCTGCGACCCGAACCATCAACTGCTCCAGTCCGTGAAAGTGGAAGACGTCCCCGTAGCGGGGCGCCTGTGCCAGTTGCAGGTTTGGGCAACGGCTAAGCAGCGTTTCGAGGGCGATGCGCAGTTCCAGCCGGGCCAATGGCGCGCCGACACAAAAGTGGATGCCGCCGCCGAAACTGGTGTTTTGCGGTCCCTTGCGGGCCGCATCAAAGGTATTTGGATTGTCATAGGCGCGCGGATCGCGGTTGCCGGCCCCAAGCAGACAGGCGATCTGGTCGCCGCGCTTGAAGGCTTGGTCACCGATCTGCACATCGTCATAGACCCAGCGGGTAAACATATGCAGTGGCGGGTCAAAGCGGATGATTTCCTCGACGCAGGGGTCTGTAATTTCGCGAATATCAAGTTCAAGCAGGGTTTTTACCCCGTTGCCTAGCGTGTGCACTGTGGCCTCGTGTCCGGCGTTCAGCAGCAGGATGCAGGTGGTGATCAGCTCGTCCTCGGACAGCTTTTCACCGTTTTCCTCGGCCGCGATCAGGGTCGATATCAGATCGTCGGTCGGCGTTTTGCGCCGCTTGGTGATGTAGCTACGCATAAAGGCGGTGAAATCGTTGGTGGCGGCGATGGCGGCGGCTTCGATTTCGGGGGTGCGCCGGGCCTGATACATCGACACCATCGCGTTGGACCAGCGCAGCAGATCATCGGCGCGGTCTTCTGGGACACCCAGTAGCCGCGAGATGACGACGACAGGCACAGGCTGTGCGTAAGCGGTAAGCAGGTCGAACGGCCCGGTTGGAAAGCTGTCGATCAGATCATGGCAAAGCTGGGTGATGTCGGGCCCAAGGGCCGCAATCGTCCGGCTGGTGAAGGCGCGCAGCACCAGTGACCGCAGTCGCGTGTGCGTCGGCGGTTCCAGTTCCAGCATGGAGTGCGCTTCGACGTCGTAAAAAGGTTGCAGCGCGGGCGGGATTTTGGGCGCCAGTTCGGGCGGGCATTCACGCCCCATTTGCCGGTTGCGCAGCACCGCGTGCACGGCGCTATGCGACACCGCGCAGGCCATGTTGTAATCCTCCCACCAAAAGAAGTCGCCGCCCGCACGGGTGCGGTCATAAAACGGGTAGGGGTTTTGGACGAAGGCGGGGTCTGTCGGGGACTGGGAAAAACGTTGCATGGCGCAGCTTTGCCGCGCCTGTCTGGTCAATGCAAGTGGGCGTCGATAAGTTGCGTGCTATGGGACGATTTTTAAGACTACGGCATTTGGTAATCGCTGCTTTTTTGGCGGCTGTTGTCGGTTTTGCAGGCGGTGTGTGGTGGTATGGGTATGTTGCCGCCCTTGGCCCGCTTGAGCAGCGCGCCGAGGCAGATCTGGCGCTTGCGTCGGATCGTTTGACGGGCGAACTGCGCCGGTTTCGCGAATTGGCGGTGCTGACGGCAGATCACCCGCAGGTGCAGGCAGTGGTTGCGGGGCAAAATCCCACAGGTGCAGTGCAGTCCGTATTGCAAGAGATTGCGGATAAGACGGGTGCGCTGGATATCATGCTGGTGGCCAAGACCGGCGTCACATTGGCCGCGACAGAGGGTGCCCCGAACGTCGATCATCGTGGGCGACCCTACTTGGCGCGTGCCTTGGACGGGGCGTTGGGATTTCATCATCTCTACAGTGAGGCATACGGGCGGCGCGCCTTTGTCTTTGCGGCCCCTGTGTTTGCCGATGACGGTCCGGTGATTGGTGTTGTGCTGGTCTATGCAGATGTTGAAACGGTCGAGTCCGCATGGCGCGGTGCCCGCCCGGCCTTGTTTTTTACCGATACCGACGGGGTTGTGTTCTTGTCGAACCGGTCCGAACTGATTTTCAGCGCACGTAATGCCGCCGTGCCGGGGTCGGATAGTTACCCTTTTGATAAAGTCACCCCTTTTGTTGGGTATGCCGACCGGGTGACCGCAGGATTTGATCTGTGGCGCGTGGATGGCGGCAGGTATCTGCCGCGCGACGCCTTGCATGTTACACTGGATCTGCCTGTGATCGGGATGCGCGGCGAGGTGTTGGTGGACGTGGCCCCTGCACGCAAGCTGGCAGCCTTGCAAGCGGCGGTGGTTGCGGCGGTGTGTCTGACGTTCGGGTTGCTGTTGTCTGTTGCGACCCAGCGTCGGCGGTCACTGGCTGCGTTGAACATGCGCCTGGAACGGCGGGTACGTGACCGCACGACGGCACTGCGTGCGTTGAATGCCAATTTGCGCCGCGAGGTGGCGGATCGCACCGCGGCTGAGGTCAGGCTGCAAAAAGCCCAAGATGATCTGGTGCAGGCGGGCAAGCTGTCGGCGCTGGGGCAGATGTCGGCGGGGATCAGTCACGAGTTGAACCAACCGCTGACCGCTATCCGGTCGTTTGCAGAAAACGCGCAAGGGTTTCTGGAGCGGGGCAAGCCGGATGTGGCGGCGCAGAACCTTGGCCGCATTTCTGAACTGGCCCGCCGGATGGGCCGGATCATCACCAACTTGCGCGCCTTTGCCCGGCAAGAGGCGGAACCGCCAAAGGACGTGGATATTGTCGGGGTGATCGATGCGGTGCTTGAGATCGTGACGCCGCGCGCGGTCCAGGACAAAATCGCGCTGGTTTGGGATCGGCCCGATGCGCCCATGATCGTGCGTGGCGGCGAAGTCCGTTTGCAGCAGGTGATTTTGAACCTTGTGTCAAACGGGATGGACGCGATGGAAGAAAGTGATCCAAGGCAGTTGACCATCAGTTTAACGCAAGCCGCGGACCGCACCACCGTATCCGTGCGTGACACCGGCCCGGGCATTACCGAGCCCGAGAAAATATTCGAACCCTTTTATACCACCAAAGCGATCGGTGCCGCCGAAGGGATGGGGCTGGGGCTATCCATTTCTTACGGTCTGGTGCAAAGCTTTGGCGGCATGATCCGTGGCCGCAATCACCCAGATGGTGGGGCCGTGTTCACGGTGGAATTGGATACGGTTGCGCAAGAGGGCGACGCATGACGACACGCGTGTTACTGGTAGATGATGATCGCGATATCCGCGAGGCATTGGGGCAGACATTGGAACTGGCCGACCTTGCACCGACACTGGCCGGATCATTCGTCGAAGCAAAGGACCAACTGACCCGTGGTTTCGCAGGCGTCATCGTATCCGACATTCGGATGCCGGGCCGTGACGGGTTTCACCTGTTGGATTATGTGCGCGAAGTTGACCCGGAATTACCGGTGATCTTGCTGACCGGAGAAGCAGATATTCCGATGGCTGTGCGCGCCATGTCTGCGGGGGCCTATGATTTTCTGGAAAAGCCCTGCGCGCCACAGAACCTTGTTTCTGTTGTGGTGCGTGCCTTGCGCGCACGCGGACTTGTGCTGGAAAATCGCCGTCTGAAATCAGAGCTTGAGGCGGGCGATGCCGCGTCGCGGATGTTGTTTGGCCGATCGAAAATGGCGGATGATTTGCGCAATCAGGCGCGGGCAGCCGCACGTGCTGGCACCGAGGTTCTGATTTTGGGTGAGCCGGGGTCAGGCACATCTAAGGTCGCTGAGGTGATCCACCTGTTGTCCGCCGCCGCATCACGCCCGTTCATCAAACGGGCCGCATCGTCTTTGGATGCACCGGGGTTGCACGCGGCGTTTAGTGACGGATTGGATGGGACGCTGTATTTCGATGAAATTACGGGTCTGACACCGGATATGCAGTTAGCGTTGCTGGATCGGCTCGAGGCGGGCGGGAACGCACGCGTGCTTGCCGGGACCACGCGCAGCTTGCAAGACGCGATGGGCGCTGGGCAGTTTAACCCTGAACTGTTTTACAGGCTGGATCTGATGCGGGTGCGTATTCCGGCGCTGCATGAACGACCCGAGGATATTCCTGTGCTGTTTCACCATTATGTGGCGCAGGCCTGCGAGCAGGCAAACCTGACGCCGCCCGTGATCACCGCCGATCATACGGCGCGCCTGATGGCCCAAGACTGGCCAGGAAATGCCCGCGCGTTGATGAATGTCGCGATGCGGTTTGCATTGGGGTTGGACGAAAATGATGAACAGGCTGCGGGCGGTTTGGTGGCGCAGATGGCACAGGTGGAACGGTCTTTGTTGATTGCTGCCTTGCAGCGTCATGGCGGACGCGCGACCGAGGTCGTCAAAGACCTGCAACTGCCGCGCAAGACATTTTATGATAAACTGGCCAAGCACGGTCTGCGCGCGGATGATTTTCGGAACCAATAGATTCTGGGTGCTGAAAAAATGTGCGGATTTCCGCACTGTTAGCGCAAAGCGGCGTGTGGAAATCCGCACGCCGTTTTTTGACCAACATTTATAACTTTGTATAAATGTCATGTTTACAGTGGCTTGAGGCATGATGCTTACCTTATCTTAAGTGCCTTGCATCCCCAGTCACGCCGCTGTTTGGTTGCGACGTTCGCCCGACGCATCGGGCATGCCTAACATTCTCTTGGGAGGAGAAAATATGACTTTTCTGAAAACCGCTGCCGCAATGGCCGCGATGTCCGTGATCGCATCAGCCGCATATGCAGACCCGATGGGCTGTGACGATGGCGAGATCGTTGTAAAGTTCAGCCACGTCACAAACACAGACAAGCACCCCAAAGGCATCGCAGCAAGCCTGCTGGCCGAGCGTGTGAACGCTGAAATGGACGGCACCATGTGTATGGAGGTTTTCCCGAACTCCACACTGTATACCGACGAGCAAGTGATCGAAGCCATGCTGCGCGGCGACGTGCAACTGGCCGCGCCATCGCTTTCATTGTTCGAATCCATCACCAAAGCCTACCGTTTGTTCGATCTGCCGTTCATGTTTAAAAACATCGACGCGGTTGACGCGTTCCAGGCATCCGAAACCGGCCAGAACATGCTGGACGCGATGCAGCGCCGCGGCTTGCAGGGGCTTGGCTATTGGCACAACGGCATGAAACAGTTTTCGGCCAATGTGCCGCTGATTTCACCTGCGGATGCAAACGGTCTGAAATTCCGCGTACAGCCTTCCGACGTGCTGGTTGCGCAGATGGAAGCCTTGGGCGCATCGCCACAGCCAATGGCATTCTCTGAAGTATACGGCGCACTGCAAACCGGCGTTGTCGACGGTCAGGAAAACACATGGTCGAACATCTACGGCCAGAAGTTCTTTGAAGTGCAGGACGGCACCACCGAAACCAACCACGGCGTTCTGGATTACATGGTCGTCGCGTCTGTCGATTTTCTTGACAGCCTAGATCCGGCCGTGCGCGACCAGTTCATCACGATCCTGAACGAGGTCACAGCCGAGCGCAACGCTGCGGTAAAAGAGGTCGATATGACCGCGCGTCAGTCGATCCTGGATGCGGGCGGCACCATCGTCGAGCTGACACCAGAACAGCGTGCTGTCTGGTTGGATGTCATGAAACCTGTTTGGGCGAAGTTTGCTGAAGAAGTCGGTCAAGAAAACATCGACGCCGCACAGCTGATCAACGAAGCCAACTAAGGTTATCAATTTAAGGGCGGGCTGCGGGTGCAGTCCGCCCTTTGTTATAGGGAACCACACATCATGAGCCGGAAATACACGCCCTCTGGGCCGGTTGGTCGTGCCGTACACGGGTTTGAGGAAAACATGATCGGGCTGCTGATTGGCCTGATGACGTTGCTGACCTTTGCCAACGTTGTGCTGCGATACGGGTTCAATCTTTCGATCATCTGGAGCCAAGAGGTCACGCTTGTTTTGTTTGCATGGCTGGTCCTTTTTGGTGTGGCGTACGGGTTCAAAGTGACGGCCCATCTGGGCGTCGACGCGATCACCAATATGCTGCCCCCCGGTGCGCGCAAAGTGGTGGCGCTGGTTGCTGGCGTAATCACAATTTTTTATGCGATTTTGCTGTTTAAGGGCGCATGGGATCAATGGGCCCCGTTTGCCGATCTGCCGCCCACATCGGGCAGTTGGTTCCCCACCGGCTTTGACACCGATGCGCGCGGGCGCAGTTTCTTTGAAACCGACCAGATCCCGATGCCCGGCTTTTTGCGGTTTCTGGAAGACTGGATCAACTACGGCGAACGTTATGCCAAGATGCCGCGGATGATCCCTTATACGATTTTGCCGATTGCCGCCGTACTTATCCTGTTTCGGGTGGTCCAAGCCGTGTGGCGTATTTGGACAGGTGCATCCGAAAGCCTGATCGTCAGCCACGAAGCCGAAGACGCTGTGGCCGAAGTTTCTAACATGAATAAAGGGGCCTAAGATCATGGAAGTCTTATTTCTTTTCCTGATGATCATCGGCTTTTTGCTGATCGGTGTGCCGATTGCGGTGGCGCTGGGTGTCAGCTCGATCATCTTTCAACTGCTGTATTCCGACACGTCATTAGCGGCTGTCGCGCAATCGCTGTATTTGGCGATGGCAGGTCATTACACATTGCTTGCGATCCCGTTCTTTGTGCTTGCGTCGTCGTTTATGTCGACGGGCGGCGTGGCAAAACGGATCATCCGGTTTGCGATTGCTTGCGTGGGTCATTTGCAAGGCGGTCTGGCGATTGCCGGGGTATTGGCCTGTATGATGTTTGCGGCCCTGTCGGGGTCGTCGCCTGCAACGGTGGTTGCGATCGGGTCCATTGTGATCGCGGCGATGACGCAAGTGGGCTATTCCAAAGAATTCGCGGCCGGCGTGATCTGTAACGCCGGGACGCTGGGCATTTTGATCCCGCCGTCCATCGTGATGGTGGTCTACGCGTCCGCCACGGACGTATCGGTTGGCCGGATGTTTTTGGCGGGTGTGATCCCCGGCATTCTGGCAGGTGTGATGTTGATGGTCACCATCTACATCATGGCGCGGATCAAAAACATGCCCAAAGGCGAATGGCATGGCTGGGGCGAAATCTGGGCCAGCTTTCGTGACGCGCTATGGGGGTTGTTACTGATCGTCATCATCATGGGCGGCATCTATGGCCACCCTTGGGCCGGCTTTGACGACGGGTTCCGCATCTACTGGAAAAGCGGTGCGTTTACCCCAACCGAAGCCGCCGCCGTTGCCGCCGTCTATGCCTTTATCGTTGCGACCTTTATCTACCGCGATATGGGGCCGCTGGCGGCGCGTGATGCGGACGGCAACTTGCCGGTGCTGGGCATGACAGAGGCGGTGACGACCCGTTCAAACCTGCTGCAAAAACCTTGGGCACTGATCACAGGGTTCTTTCACAAAGATACCCGTGCGACCCTGTTCGAGGGCGGCAAACTGACCATCACCTTGATGTTCATCATCGCCAACGCGCTGCTGCTAAAGCACGTTTTAACCGACGAACAAATCCCGCAGCACATCGCGGATATCATGCTGAGCGCGGGGTTGGGGCCGATTACATTCCTGATCATGGTCAACGTGATCCTGCTGATCGGTGGGCAGTTCATGGAGCCCTCAGGCTTGATCGTGATTGTGGCGCCATTGGTGTTTCCGATTGCGTTACAATTGGGGATCGACCCGATCCATTTGGGCATCATCATGGTCGTGAACATGGAAATCGGGATGATCACACCGCCAGTTGGGTTGAACCTGTTCGTCACATCGGGCGTCGCGTCGATGCCGCTGATGGCGGTGGTCCGCGCTGCGTTGCCGTTCTTGGCCGTGTTGTTCGTGTTCTTGATCATCATCACTTACGTGCCGATCATCTCGACGTACCTCCCGACCCTGTTCATGGGGCCAGAGATCATCGTGAAATAGGTCCTGCACCAAATATCACGGTCAAAGGCCGCCGGCAGATATCTGTCGGCGGCTTTTTCATATAAAATAGACAGCAGCTGGGAAGGCCAGCTAAGCCTGCTTAGCGGTCGATCAACAGCTTGCGGCGCGGTCTTGTTTGTCTGTGGCTGGGCTGTGAAACTGCTGGCCAATGCAATTGCGATTGGCCAGCATTTGAAATGGTGCGTTGGACCGTCAGTTCGCTTCCAGCGCGGTGATGATCGGGCTGAAATCTTCGGCCTTTAGGCTGGCGCCGCCAACCAATGCCCCGTCGACGTCGGGGACGCTGAAAATATCGGCGGCATTGCTGCCTTTGACCGACCCGCCGTAGAGAATGCTGAAATCCGCGCCATCGGCAAAGCGCGCCATCAGACGGGCGCGGATGTGGGCGTGGACTTCGGCGATTTGGGGCCGCGTGGGGACTTTGCCGGTGCCAATTGCCCAGACCGGTTCATAAGCGATGATGGTGTTTGTAGCCGTGGCGCTGTCGGGGATCGATCCGGCAATCTGGGTGTCGATAACGGACAGGGTGGTGCCGTCTTCGCGCTGGGACAGGGTTTCGCCGATGCAGATGATTGCGGTCAGGTCAGCGGCGTAGGCGGCGATTGATTTGGCGGCGACCGTGGCGTCGGTTTCCCCGTGGTCGGCGCGGCGTTCCGAATGGCCCGTGATCACGTAGCGGGCACCGGCATCTGCCAGCATCTGCGCACTGATGTCGCCGGTATGCGCGCCAGCTGTGGCAGTGTGGCAATCTTGGCCGCCGATGCCAAAGGGCAGGGCGGAACAGGCCGCGATTAAAGTGGCCGGCGGGCAGATCACGATATCGACTGTCGCGACCGCATGCTGCTGCGCCAGCGTATCGAGCACGCCCAAGTCGGCGCGCAGCCCGTTCATTTTCCAGTTTCCAGCGGCAATTTTACGCGGCATCGGTCCGTCCTTTTGTCAAAGTTTGTTTATTGCTATCAACTGTACAGTTGGATCGGAAGGGCTGTGATGACAGATCAGGGTATTGTGCGCATTGACGCTGCCGCGCTGATCGCAGGGGACAAAGCAGGTTGTGCGGCGGCCGGACACGCCCGCGGGCTTTGCCGACGTCCTGCGCGCCTATTGTGCGCGCTACAGATTGTGCATTGGATTTGCTACGCGCCATTGCCGATACAGCGGGCGAGGACGGCGCATATTTCCGCCTGCTTTTTGATCGCCGGGTGGCGTTACTGCGGGGGAATTATTACCCTGAACGCCCGGCGTGGGCCGGTGCCGATGATTTCGGGATTGCGGCGCATACAGATGATGGCTGTCTGACATTGTTGGCCACCGACGGGTCTGCGGGCCTGACCATGCACGATATCGGTGCCGCTGTTTTTCAGCCCCAACGACGATGCAAATCTGGCACCGATTGGATCAGGCCATCTGATCAATGCGCGCGCTCATCTCGAAAAACGGTTTTCCGAGACTTACGTGCATTTGAACAAACCTTATGCCTTAGCGGTCAGACTGTCGTCGAATTTAATGGATTCGCCACAGCCGCAGGCGTCAACGACGTTGGGATTGCGGAACTTAAAACCGGATTCGAGCAGTGACGTTTCATAGTCGATTTCAGTGCCGAACAGGAACATCTGCGCCATCGGAGCGATCATCACCCTTGCGCCGTCCAGTTCGACAACCTCGTCCAGTGGATCAATGTCGGTGACATAATCCATGGTATATTCCATGCCTGCGCAGCCGCCTTTCTTGACGCCAATGCGCAGCCCTTGATGGCTGTCTTTTGCCATGAGCGCCGCAATTTTTGCAGCTGCTTTGGGGGTGATGCTGACGGCTTGCTTGCCGGGAATACCAAACATGAACAGTCTCCTTTGAAGCCAAGGTAGGGCGCATCAACGCCCCAAACAAGTCTACTTACATGAAGCCCAGTTCAAGACGGGCTTCGTCGGACATCATTTCCATGCCCCATTGCGGTTCGAACGTCATCGCGACATCGACCTGCTTGACGCCGGGCAGGGGTTCGACCGCGTCGGCGACCCAACCGGGCATTTCGCCGGCGACCGGGCATCCGGGTGCGGTCAGGGTCATGACGATATCAACTGCATTATCTTCTTTGATATCAATCGTGTAGATAAGACCAAGGTCAAAGATATTGACCGGAATTTCCGGGTCATAGACGGACCGACAGGCCTGTACGATATCATCATACAGCGGGTGATCTGTCGAGGATGGCGCAATCAGTGGCGCGCCTTCAAGCTGTGCGTTTGTGTCTGTCATGACCTGTCTTCCTGCATTCCTGAGCAAACATATAGGGATTGCGTGGCATGAGGTAAAGGGTGCGGCGTGTCCGCACCATGATGATTACCGCGCCTTGGGCCGACGCGGCGCCCGCATGTGGACCCGTTTTTCGATTTCGTCGAACAGGGCGCCGGCGATATTGCGCCCGCTTGCGGTTTCGATGCCTTCGAGTCCGGGGGATGAGTTCACCTCGAGCACCTTGGGGCCGTCGTCACCGCGTAACAGATCGACGCCCGCAAAATTAAGATGCAGCGCGGTGGCTGCGCGGATGGCGGTTTCGCGTTCTTCTTTGGTGATCTTTACTTTGGACGCGGCGCCGCCCTGATGCAGGTTAGAGCGAAATTCGCCTTCGGCGGCTTTGCGTTTGATTGCCCCGACCACTTTGCCACCGATCACCAGACACCGGATGTCCTCGCCGTTGGCTTCTTTGACAAAATGCTGCACGAGAAAGTTTGCGCGCAGGTTGCGAAACGCGGAAATCACGCTTTCGGCGGCTTTTGGGGTTTCGGCCAGCACCACGCCTTTGCCTTGGGTGCTTTCAAGGAGTTTCACGATCAGGGGCGCCTTGCCGACAAGGCCGATCAGGTTGTTGGTATCCTTGGGGGACGATGCAAACGCGGTGGCGGGCATACCGATCCGGTTGCGGGCAAGCACCTGATGCGCGGCCAGTTTGTCGCGTGACGTGCCGATGCCGTCGCTGGAATTGACGCAATACGTGCCGATAGTTTCGAATTGCCGCACCACCGCAGTGCCATAAGCCGTAATCGATGCGCCAATGCGCGGGATCACGGCATCATAGCGGGGCAGCCGTTTGCCATCGTAATAGACGGCGGGGGCGTTCTGGTTGATCGCCATGTAACAGCGGGTGGTGTCGATCACTTCGACCACGTGGTCGCGCGCGTGCCCTTCTTCGATCAAGCGGCGCGTCGAAAAGTTGTCTTCGCGCGACAGCACGGCGATGCGCAGGCTGCGTTTGGTGGCGGGGCTGCGACGGGTTTTGTGGTAGACATCGTAATCAAGCTGCGGCTGAAAGAACCGCTCGCTTGGGTGTACGGTGATTTCGGGGCCAAGCGCCTGCCGCCCAAGCAGCATCCGCGAACTCATAGAGCGTCGATCCGTCAATGTGACCTCGATCGGCCAGGTTTTTCCGGCAACTTCGATCAGTGTTTCAATGACATACCGTGTTTCGGTTTCGCCGTTGGAACTGGTCACATCGCGCTGTTCCAGCAGCGGCGCAGAGCAGGAAATTTCGATATCGTCGCGGCCAGCGACCGGATGAACGCTGAACCGCACCAACGGTTTTGCAGCGGGCCCAAAGGGTTCGATTTCAAAGGCATGCAGCGCAGAGGTTCGCGCGCCGGTGTCGACCTTGGCGCGCAGGGCAGGTAGCCCAAGACCAGGCAGAGACACCCATTCTTCCCAACCGAATGTGAATTCTTCTTCGGATGGTAAGTGTTGATTCGGCATCGGATTTTCCAAGTAATGTTTCAGCGGCGCGTAGAGCAGCAGACCCGCGCCAAGACAACCAAAACCTTATCCACAGGGGCGGGTGTGACGCGGCGTTTGAATGGTCTTTGATCACGCGACTGGCAGCCTGCCCGTGAAGGTGTTTAAAATTTATGACGGTCATCGCTGACAACATCTATATTCAGAGTTTGCAGTATCCCACATGATCGGGTCCGCGTGTGGATGCATTTCGCCACGTCAAAATGCCCTGACGTTGGACACCCCTCTTGGCTTTTTCATACAGATCGTGGAAGAGAGCCTATGACACACCGTTTCTCATTTTCCCTGAATGCCACTGATGGCAAAGCCCGCACCGGGGTGATTTCCACGCCGCGTGGCGATATCCGGACACCTGCGTTTATGCCAGTCGGCACCGCCGCCACCGTCAAGGCGATGATGCCTGAAAGCGTGGCTGCGACGGGGGCAGATATTTTGCTGGGCAATACCTATCACCTGATGTTGCGCCCCACCGCCGAACGCATTGACCGGTTGGGTGGCCTGCATAAGTTCATGAATTGGGACAAACCGATTCTGACCGACAGCGGCGGGTTTCAGGTCATGTCGCTGGCAGGGCTGCGCAAGCTCACGGAAAAAGGTGTGACGTTCAAATCGCATGTGGACGGGTCCAAGCACGAATTGACACCAGAGCGGTCGATGGAAATCCAAAAGCTGCTTGGCTCTGATATTGTGATGTGTTTTGACGAATGCCCTGCGCTGCCCGCAGATCGCACCCGGATCAACGAAAGTATGCAAATGTCGATGCGGTGGGCGGCGCGGTCGCGCGCGGCATTCGGGGATCGGCCCGGACATGCGCTGTTCGGCATTCAGCAGGGCGGACTGGAAGAAGATCTGCGCGCCGAAAGCGCGGCCGCCCTGCGCGATATCGAATTTGATGGCTATGCCGTTGGTGGTTTGGCCGTGGGCGAAGGCCAAGAGGCGATGTTCAGCGTGCTGGATTTCGCACCCGATCAATTGCCCACTGATAAACCGCGGTATTTGATGGGCGTGGGCAAGCCCGACGATATTGTGGGCGCCGTCAAACGCGGCATTGATATGATGGATTGCGTGTTGCCCAGCCGGTCGGGGCGCACTGGTCAAGTCTTCACCCGCCGCGGCGTGCTGAATATCAAGAACGCGCGCCATATGGACGATCCGCGTCCGCTGGATGACAAATGCACCTGTCCTGCCTGTTCCAATTATTCACGCGCCTATCTGCACCATGTGTTCCGGGCGCAGGAGATGATTTCCGGGATGCTGCTGACATGGCATAACCTGCATTATTTCCAGGATATCATGCAGGGGATGCGTGACGCGATTGCAGTCGGGCAGTTCGCCGCTTGGGAGGCCGATTTTCATGCAGGGCGGGCGATGGGCGATGTCGAACCGATCTGATCGCGTACACAAAAAGTTTAGCTATTCCCGCTACACGCGCAAAATCACGTGTTTTGTCAGGCTGTCTTAAGGTTTTTACGTTTGTATGGTTGCGGCTGCCGCCGGACAAAGGCAGTCTGGACCTGAAGCAACACTATGTTTGGTTGAAAGCGCAATGCAGTCACCCCACATATACCGGGCAAGAGGAAACACCCATCGGCTGCCGCAAAGCGGGGTCAGGGCGTTTTGCCAATAAAGGAAGTAAACATGCAAGAACCACTGAGTTCATCTTACCCTGTCCTGCCGCTGCGCGATATCGTGGTTTTCCCACATATGATCGTGCCGCTGTTTGTGGGACGTGAAAAGTCTGTGCGCGCCTTGGAAGAGGTGATGCAGGACGACAAACAAATTCTGCTGTCCAGCCAGATTGACGCCGGAGAAGACGATCCTGCGCAGGATGGCATCTATAAAACCGGTGTTCTCGCCAATGTTCTGCAGCTGCTGAAATTGCCCGATGGCACCGTAAAGGTGTTGGTCGAAGGCCGCTCGCGGGTGACTATCACCGGATTTATCGAGAACGAGAATTTCTTTGAGGCATCCGCAGAATACCTAGAAGAAACCACAGGTGAGGCCGCTGAAGAAGAGGCGCTGGTGCGCAATGTCGCCGCCGAATTCGAACGCTATGCCAAGATCAAGAAAAACATCCCCGAAGAGGCAATGGCCGCTGTCGGTGAAGCAACAGAGCCTGCCAAACTGGCCGATCTTGTTGCCGGACATTTGGGCATTGAAGTGGACCAGAAGCAGGGGCTTTTGGAAACGCTATCCGTGTCTGAACGGCTGGAAAAAGTCTATGGAATGATGCAGGGCGAAATGTCCGTTCTTCAGGTCGAGAAAAAGATCAAGACCCGCGTGAAGTCCCAGATGGAACGCACCCAGCGCGAATACTATTTGAATGAGCAAATGAAGGCCATTCAAAAAGAGCTGGGCGACGGTGAAGAGGGCCAGAATGAAGTGGCCGAGCTTGAGGCGAAAATCGCCGAAACAAAGCTGTCCAAAGAGGCGCGCGAAAAGGTTGACGCAGAGCTGAAGAAGCTCAAGAACATGTCGCCAATGTCTGCCGAAGCCACGGTTGTGCGCAACTATCTGGATTGGATTCTGGCGCTGCCATGGGGTGTCAAATCGCGCACCAAGAAAGACCTGAACCACGCCCAAAAGGTGCTGGATAACGACCACTATGGCCTTGAAAAGGTCAAAGAACGCATTGTTGAATACCTTGCTGTACAACAGCGTTCGGCCAAACTGAAGGGTCCGATCATGTGTTTGGTCGGCCCTCCGGGCGTGGGGAAAACCAGCCTTGGTAAATCGGTCGCCAAAGCTACGGGGCGCGAATTTATTCGCATCTCGCTCGGCGGTGTGCGTGACGAATCTGAAATCCGTGGTCATCGCCGGACCTATATCGGGTCGATGCCCGGTAAGATCATTCAGGCGCTGAAGAAGGCAAAGACGACGAACCCGCTGATCTTGCTCGATGAAATCGATAAGATGGGTCAGGATTTCCGGGGCGACCCGGCGTCGGCGATGCTTGAGGTGTTGGACCCGGAACAAAACGCCACATTCGTGGATCACTACCTTGAGGTCGAATATGACCTGTCGAACGTGATGTTTTTGACCACGGCGAACAGCTATAACATGCCGGGGCCGTTGCTGGACCGGATGGAGATCATTTCATTGTCGGGCTACACCGAGGATGAAAAGGTCGAAATCGCCAAGCAGCACCTGTTGCCAAAGGTCATGAAAAACCACGGGTTGAAGCCTGCAGAGTTTACGGTTGCAGATGATGCACTGTTGGCGATGGTCCGCGTGTATACACGCGAGGCCGGGGTGCGAAATCTGGAACGTGAATTGGCCAAGGTTGCGCGCAAAGCTGTGACCAAGATCGTCAAGAAAGAGGCGAAGCTGATTGAAGTCAGCGCCGCAAATCTGAACGACTTCTTGGGCGTGGAGCGCTACAGCTTTGGGCTCGCTGAGGAAAAGGATCAGGTCGGTGTCGTGACCGGGTTGGCGTGGACATCGGTGGGTGGCGAATTGCTTAACATCGAGGCGCTGCGTTTGCCGGGCAAAGGTCGCATGAAAACGACCGGGAAACTGGGCGATGTCATGAAGGAATCGATTGATGCAGCGTCGTCCTACGTCAGGTCGATCGCGCCGCAAATCGGTGTGAAACCGACGAAGTTTGACACGATCGACATTCACGTCCACGTGCCGGACGGGGCAACCCCCAAGGATGGCCCTTCGGCTGGTTTGGCGATGGTGACATCGATTGTGTCGGTACTGACGCAGATCCCGGTGCGCAAAGACATTGCGATGACGGGTGAAGTGTCGCTGCGCGGGAACGCAATGCCGATTGGCGGCTTGAAAGAAAAGCTTTTGGCGGCGTTGCGGGGTGGGATCACGACGGTGTTGATCCCGCAAGAAAACGCCAAAGACCTGCCGGATATCCCGGACAACGTGAAAGAGGGGCTAAAGATCATTCCCGTCAAACACGTGTCCGAGGTGCTGGAACATGCACTGGTTCGGAAACCAGAGCCGATCGAATGGGATGAAGCTGCCGAAGAAGCCGCGGCTGCAGCTCTGCGGGCCGGTACGGGTGGTGAAGGCGCGCGCGCACACTGATCTGATGCACTGAACGGTAAGAAGGCGCGGGTTAAAAACCGCGCCTTTTCGCGTTTGTGGCGGGCCTTTTCTTTGGTTGCGATTGAGTGATACAGTTTTCGCTAAGCGGTGAATGCGCTGCGCAATGGGAATAGGAATGAACATGGTTAACGATACGGATGCCCAGGATACTGATCACGCTGATGCGCCTGCGCTGATGAAAAAGCCGGACCTGATGGATCGTACTGTGGCGCGTAGTGGCCTTAAGAAACGCGATGTCAAACCTGCAGTTGACGCTGCATTGGCAGAAATCGCCGAAGCACTGATGAACGGCGAAGATTTGATTTTGCCGCCGTTGGGCCGCGTGCGCATTATCAAAAGTAAAGAGCTTGATGGCGGTTCAACCATGTTGACCCTGCGGCTGCGCACACCGAAAACGGTCGTGGTTGCAGATGCGCCGTCCGGTGACGACGACGACGAATAGTCCCCCATCAACGCAAAAAGCAAATGCGCGCATGCATCACATTGTGGATGTTTGCGCGCTTTTTTGTGAAACTATCCCATTTTAACCAGACCAAGTGAGGTATCCATTGGACTATCCGGAACTTTATATTTTGCGTCACGGTCAAACCGAATGGAACCTAGAGGGGCGCATGCAAGGCGCGTTGAATTCGCCGCTGACCTTACAAGGCATCAAGGATGCGACGCGACAGGGCGAAATACTCGAATCGCGTGATTTGGCCGGGTTTACGTTTTTCTGCAGTCCGCAGGCGCGTGCGGTGCAAACGGCGGGAATCGCTTTGGCACGAATCGCGGCTGATATTCATACCGACGACCGCTTGCGTGAAATTTGTGTTGGCGATTGGTCAGGGTTGCTGCGCGATGACCTGCCCATGCCTGACGCGCCCGACCCGTATATGGCGCAATATGAAATAGCCCCGAATGGCGAGGGGATAGCCAGTGTAGAGGCGCGCTGCCGCTCTTTTTTGTATGATTTAAAGGGGCCCGCGGTATTGGTCACGCATGGTGTGGCCGGGCGCGCGCTGCGCGGTTTGGTCGTGGGCGCAGAGGCGACAGAGGGGACCACGATCCACGGTGGGCAGGGCTGCGTGTATCATTTGAAAAATGGTGTCGAAAACTTGCTGACTTAGGCTTGCGTCCGCCCGCAACATACCCTAAATGACGCGACATCGGGTGATTAGCTCAGTTGGTAGAGCGCTTCCTTTACACGGAAGATGTCGGGAGTTCGAGCCTCTCATCACCCACCATTCCCCAATTTTATAGATACGATGTGCAGCGACGCAGATAGCGCGGCGGCGGTTTTGGGTTAAGGTATACGGGACCTTAACATGGGAATGATCACATGAGTTGGAGCCCGCTTTTAGATGCCCATATCCCGATTGGTGATGGTGTCGACCAGATTGAAACTGTGATTGTTGCGCGTGCGCGTGATTTGGGCGGGTTCGCCGTACGCCGCGCCTTGCCGACGGCGCGGCGCCAGATGGTAGGTCCGTTCATCCTGTTCGATCAGATTGGTCCGGTGGAATTCATGACGGGGCAGGGGCTTGATATTCGGCCGCATCCGCATATTGGTTTGGCGACGGTCACCTACTTGCATCAGGGTGCGTTGCATCACCGCGATAGTCTGGGGTCGGATCAATGGATTGCACCCGGAGAGATGAACCTGATGGTCGCGGGCAAGGGAATCACGCATTCGGAACGTATGGATGGACCCGGCCAGACGGCCCCACAGCCGATGTTTGGCATCCAGACATGGATCGCTTTGCCCAAAGGCGCAGAGGACGGGCCCGCAGCATTTCACCATACCTCCAAATCCGGCCTGCCCTATTTACAGGACGAAGGAAAAGAGGTGCGGGTGATTATGGGGACAGCATACGGGGTGACAGCCCCCGTCGCGACCCCGTCCGAGACGTTTTATATTGACGCGCGCCTTGATCCCGGCGCCAGTCTACCGATGCCCGACAATCACGAGGACCGCGGCGCATATGTGTTGCAGGGGGCTGTTACCGTCGCGGGGCAGGTGTTCGAGGCCGGTCAAATGCTGGTGTTTCGTCCCGGTGACCGCATCAGCGTGACCGCGGGTCCACAAGGCGCGCGGTTGATGCTGTTGGGTGGTGCCACCTTGGAAGGCGACCGATTCATCTGGTGGAATTTTGTGGCATCAAGCCGTGATCGGATTGATGCGGCCAAAGAAGCGTGGCGTGCGGGTGACTGGCAACACGGTCGTTTTCAGCTGCCTCCGAACGATAATAAAGACTATATTCCGCTGCCGTGAATGTGCCCCAATTGCGCAGAGGTTAGAAAACTTTCGCCATGTCGCATTTTTGCGCAACTGACCGCTTGACGGGGGCGGGGCGCAGACATAGAAGCACCCCACGTTCGGTCACAGACCGGAAAGTAGATGCGCGGTTGTAGCTCAGTTGGTTAGAGTACCGGCCTGTCACGCCGGGGGTCGCGGGTTCGAGCCCCGTCAACCGCGCCACTACTTACGTTTGTGATTTTGATACGATGCGCGGTTGTAGCTCAGCTGGTTAGAGTACCGGCCTGTCACGCCGGGGGTCGCGGGTTCGAGCCCCGTCAACCGCGCCACTTATCCTAGATAGTTAGAGTTGAAACACAGATTGTGTTTGATGGCTCCATGAATGTCCGCTGTGCGGACTTAGCTGCCGTTCATGGCAATTAGTCCCAGCGTCCGCTTTGCGGACGAAGCGCCATTTCGCTACGGCTGCGCCAATGGCTGCTTGCGCGAAAGATTAGTTTTAGGACGGTTGCGACCTAAACGAGGATCAACCGCAATCCCAGGTCAGGTAGGCTTTCTGAAAGTCCCTATGCGCTAAGGCT